>NZ_JFBL01000006.1 GCF_000597725.1 Sulfurospirillum arcachonense DSM 9755 | reverse complement strand
GGACTTGACCCTATCGAAGTCAGCTCAGGTAGCTCTGTACATAAACGTTCAAGGATTTCAAAACAAGGTTCACGACTTATTAGAAATACTTTATTTATGGGAACACTTACTTCAATAGAACATAATCCACAAATGAAGCTTTTTTATGAGCGTCTTAAAGAAAGAGGTAAACATTCGACTTCTGCTCAAATTGCTGTTATGAGAAAGATAGTTACCATCACTTTCTCTCTTTATAAAAAGAATGAAATGTATGACCATAATCGATATGAAAAATGGAATAATCTTGCATTGGCTTGAGATAGTAAGAATACTAGAAATTAAGGGGATTCAAAGGTGGAAACTGTCCCCTTTTCATTATTCTTTTTATGAAACAATAAGTTATTTAAAAGAATAAATTTAAAGGAATAAAATGTTGTTAACTATATTAATGGTTTTTTGTATATTAATGTATTATTTTTTATATATAAATATAAATTTTATTATAAATTTAAAAAGAATATTTGCATGGATTCTCTTATTCCTTTTAATAATAATAGAGTTGCGTTGTTTCGGTTATACTAAAATGCTTTATGAAATAAATGGTTCTTTATTACTGTTAATAACATATGTAATTTTAACAATTACTTATATTGTTTATATATTACGTTTGATTAATTTAGTAAATAGGGATTAAAATTCCGAAAGTTCGAGTTCCAGGGACAGTTTACTTAATTATTGATTACCAGAATTCCGGGGACAGAATACCAATTAAATTTCAAGTTGCAATATATTTATCAAAATAGTTTTTATTTTTGTAAGATTTTTTATCTTAATAATAGAAGATAAAAATGGCAAGAATAAAAAGAATTACTACTAAAAAAATGTAAATTTATATCTTAGATACACAAAAGATTATAGTCCTTAGAATTTAAATCTTAGCTTTTTGTTATCAATAATTTTATTGTCTATATATGTTATAATGTGGTATATATAGACTTAAACCTTAGGAGATTGTTTTGCAAAATATGGAGCAAAGAGCAGCTATGAGAAAAACTAAAATAACTGTTAATAAAGTTGGTTTACATTCTAGTGAACACAATAGCTTTCATACTTTTTTAGATGCTAAGCAATCATGGGAACTTTTAGCAAAACTTTCACAAGAATCTTGGATAGAACAAACAGGACAAGTAGCACCTTTACATGTAGATAAATCTATATGTAGATTTATGAAACTTTATGATAGAGAATAGTAGATGTATTTAACCCAAGACTACAAAGATATTATAGAACTATTTAACAAATACGATGTAAAATTTTTGATTGCTGGTGCATATGCTATGTCAAAAGTAGGTTACTCTAGAAGTACTTATTATATAGACTTATGGATAGAAAAGAGTGAGCAAAATGCAAACAATATTTTTAAAGCACTAGATGAATTTGGTATTCCTTTTGCTATAGAGCCTAGCAACTTTTTAGAGGAAAATAGTGTTTTACAAATAGGAATTGAGCCAAATCGTATAGATATTTTGACAGATATAGATGGCTTGGAATTTACTGAGGCTTGGAAAAATAGACAACTAGTAGAGTTTGATGAACTAAAAGCTTTTAGTCTGGAAATTAATGATATTATAAAAAATAAAAAAGCCTCAAATAGAGCTAAAGACAAGCTAGATTTAGTACAACTAGAAGAATTAGCACAATTAAAAAACTAATAAAATTTAAAATTCCGGGGACAGAATACCAATTAAATTTTATCTACATGTAAAGACTATTTGATTATAAAGAATCCCAAGAACAAGGACAACAATAAAGTTCCTTGTTCTTGAGATTTTAGATGAGATTTAAATAGCTGTTTGTTTAAATGCTTTACTTCTGCGGTACCCTATAAAAAAACTTATTAGTAAAAAGAGTATAGCTGCTAAACTAGTATATAAAAAGGCTAGTTTCTCTTTTTTTACTATTTTATCAAAGCCTCCATCTGGGGCGATTCCATCTGTGACGATGTCATTATCTCTTACTATTACATATATCCAGTATGACTCTTTAGGTATATCCATAATGATACCTTTTCTAGTAATATTTCCTTTTTTTAGGACTCTGTTATCGAGCATTGAGATGAGACGGACTTCATTTGCTATAAGTGGTCTTTTTGATTTTTTATAAAAAGCTTTTATATGCATCTTATTATTGTCTAATTTTTCGGCTGTAACTACCATGCCAGGTACTTTATGAGCTTCTAAAATAGAAAACATTGAGATTAACAATAAAAATATAACTCTTATTTTAAGCATAATGGCTCCTTGAATATTTGCTTAGAAATTTTATTTTATAGGAGTATTTATAAAATAAGAAAAACAGTACACTTAAAGTTAGCAGAACTAAATCAAAACATATCACAGGATGCATACTATTGGTTTTCAATAGAGCAATAAGATATGTTTTTGTTGCCATTATATGTGCAATGATTGCTGAAAACAGGAATATAGAGGTCAATAATGCAAAAGATTTTAACAAGTCCAATATATCTTCATAATAAACACTCAGTAAAAGAGTAAATGCCCAAAATGAGTAAAAAACTCCTTTCATCCAAATAACTTTTTCAAAAAGTCCACTAGGAAGTGCCCAGTAAGATAGGAGCATCAGTGCTGATGTGGGGATAACTCCAAACATGATAGCCATTGCAAAACGACCTGTAAAATTGTAATACGCATCATTTTGAACATGTTTTTTTGCTTTTTTGTCACTCCAGATTAAAAATCCAAAAGCAAGAGACAAAATAAAGCCCATTGAAGCAAAGAAGTACAATACCCTGACCAATAATGTTTCATTTCTAATAAAGTGAAAATAGTAAAATGAGGATAAGATTTTATTGCCTATATGAGAGTCACTTAAATCTTTTTTTTCTAATACTGTCCCATCAATAGGGTTTAATAGTACATGGAGTTTATTAGATTTGTCTGTCAATATTTTATTGTTATCTAAATGACCAATAAACTTGATTTGTGCATTTTTATCATTCCATTGTAAAAGTTTTATACTGCTTACTTTAAGATGAGGCAATGCTTCTTTTGCTTTTTGCATTAAAGTATCTATACTTTGAAACTCTTCAAAAGAGCTACTTTTTTTAGGAATTTTATCTTTTGGAAAAAGAATAGGTCTTACTAAAGCTCCTGTACTCGATGATGTTGCTTTACTTGCACTGTATGTAATAGGAGCTGAAAAAGGAAGCATAAAACCTAAAAATGCACCTGTTAAAGAAAATACAAGTATATAAGGAAGTAAAATCAAAGAGATATTTTTATGCCACCTGAAATGAAAGTTTTGGAGATTTTTTTTATGTTTGTTAAAATATAAAATCACACCACTGATGGTTAAAAATATGATGAGTATAGAGGCAATACCCATGAGTTGTTGTCCTATCTTTGGTATATTTCTTCCAGAGTGTAGATTGTTAAAAAATTTGCTTAAAAACGAGCTATCAAATGTCGTATCTAGCATCTTTGATGTATAGGGATTTATATGTTTTGTTCTAGATGTTTGGTCATTGATTGAGATGACATTGTCTTTATACGAGGGGAGTTTTATCTCAATATACTTAGTATTATAACTCTCTTCTTGTATCGTTCTTTTTACTATTTCATCTAGTTTATAATTATACTCTTTTTTGTATTCAAAATATCGTGAAGGATTTTCCCATGTTTGTATTTGAGGAAGAAAAAGGATAATTGTCCCAAAAAATGCAGATATAAAAAAGAAAAAAACGGCAAACAAACCTAGTTGTGTATGTGCTTTTATGAGGTATTGTAAGTTGAGTTTATTGAGCATTTAAACAACCTTTATAAGTAAGATAAGAAGTAGCGAAATAAATACTGAACAAAAAACTATTTTTTTTAATAAGTCAATAATCCTTGGGCTAAAAAGTAGCCACAATCCATAACAGGAAATTATTATGGGTGTTAAAATCATTGAAGGAAGTATTTTATAAACATAATCTCCTTGGACCAACAAAGAAACTAACATCATAGTGAGATATGCACATACTAGTGCACCAAAACAGATGATTAAACCATGAACCCAGCCAATTTTTGGCTGGGATTTATAAAGAGAATTTTTGATAGTGTTAAACATGTTATGTTATACCATTAGTACTTGTATGATAGTGTGAGTTTAAAGTTTCTACCAGGCTCATAATCTGTACCATCAGATCCTCTAACTATTCTATTTACCGAAGAGTGAGAAGCATAATGCTTATCAAATAAGTTGTCAATTCCTGCAATAACTTTTAGTCCTTTTACTGATTTTGGTGTGTATTTTAAAGCAATATCATGAGTGTCATATCCTTTTTTAGTTACATCTGGAATATCATTTTCTTCAAGAACTAAGATAGATTTCCATGATGCTTCTAGTTCTGAAGATACTCTATATTTTAGATTGAGAGAAAAATTATCCCCAACTTCATCATCAATAGGGTTGCCTGTGTCTTCAACCAAAGATTCTGCATGAGAAAAGGTCAATAAAGCGTTGAGTTTTTCTAAGTTATATGCAAAACTAGCTTCAACACCTTTTGTTACTGTTTTACCTTGGTTTATTAAGTTGTTTGAATCATCAAAACCTATATCATTGTCAATTGTAGTTCTGAAGTATTTTGCTGAAAAACCAATGTTATTTGCTCCTAGAATATCGTCTTGAATATACTTAAAGCCTATTTCATTATTTTCACCAGTTTCTGATTTTATATTTGAGTTTTCTCCAACAAAAGTTCTATAAGAAGCAAATACTTCTTGCATTGGAACCCCTTTAAAGAGTGTTGTATGACTTGCTAATAAAGTTAAATTGTTAGTAAGCTCATACTCAGCAGCTAGTGAGTAAGTTAATTTGTTATCTTTAATATCTCCAGCAATTCCATCTAAATTATAGTTATTAAATCTAACGCCAGGTGTTAGAATGAATCCATTGTCAAAGTCAATTGCATCTTCAAGAAAAATTGCCATAGTTGTTGCTTTTTCATCATCACCATAATCCGATCCATCAATATCTACTTCACTTGTCTGTATATCATATAAAAGTCCATAAGTTAAAGTGTTGAGAATATTTCCTGATTCAATATTTGATTGAGCTTTGGAATTAATCCCTTTATTAATTACTAAAGCTTCTAAGACATCACCTCTTAGATTTGTATTGCTCTCTTTTCTTGTTAAATCCATTTTATTATAATAAAGAGATGTTTTTAATTGTAAAGCATCACCTTTATTGATTTCATGTTTTATCGTATATGTATCTCTTTCATATTTTGTTGGGTGAATATCTCCTCTATTTAATGATACATTAGTAGCTGTACTAAAGTTTGGACGTGGTAAATAATCTCCTTCATCAACCATCTTGTCATAAGAAAAGGAGATTCTTTGTTCATCATTGATATCAATACCATATTTTATAAGTATATCATCCAAAGTACCTTCTCTACCTTTTTCAGTAGTTCCATCACCTGTTTTCCAGTTTTTATTTTCTAGATAATTATAATAAACAAAAAAGTCAGAATAATCAGTGATTTTTCCAAATCCAGCTAATGAACCACCTAAACTTTTGTTGCTATTATACGTAGAAGAAACCATTCCTCCAATTTTTTGATCTTTTTGTAAAAAATCTTTTCCTTCTTTTGTCTCAAATTCAATAGCACCTCCTAATCCACCGTGTACCACTGAATTTGCCCCAACTTCAATTGATGCTTTTTTTAAGATATCTGGATTGATTTTTAAGCTACCTTGGTGGTGAAACATATCGGTATTAGACTGTTTTGCCCCATCGATGGTAATATACAAGTCTTCATCTTTAATTCCACGAATAATTATTTTATTATTCATAGAATGACTTCCTCCTACATCAACACCAGGAATATCTCTAAACAAATCACTTAAATGATCTGCTTGTTTTGTTTCCATAGAAGTTTGCCCTAGATTGATAGATGAGCTTACAACTTCAACTTCTGTTGTAGTGATATCGATTTCATCTAAAGATGTTGTTTCAGCAGTAATAGCTTGAGTATTAAGAAGTGTAAATGCTGCAACTGAACTTAATAAAAAATTACTTTTATTCATAAATTTCCTTTTATGTATATGACGATTTAAAGTAAATAAAACAAATTTATTTACTCATTTCAACATGTTTTAATTTGATAGTGAGTATCATAACCAAGTAAAATAACAGATAAATCACAAAAGGCTATTTTTTGAGAAAAATTTCAAATTTATGTAGAAATAACACTTTGATACTGATTGTTGAAGATCAGATATCTATTGCAAATAAGATGAAAGATACTTTAATAGAGTATGGATATAAAGTAACAGGTATAGAAACAAGTGCAGATGCAGCAGTCGAACATGCAAGCCAAAATAGACCAGATATTATTTTGATGGATATAAAACTAGAAGGTAGAAAAACAGGAGTTGATGCAGCAAAAAAAATATGGAATTATTATAAGATTCCTATTGTTTTTGTTACATCATGTAGTGATAGTAAAACTATAAAAAGTGCAATGCTTAGTGAACCTTATGGTTATCTCATAAAACCTATTAAAAATGACGAATTAAAAGTTACTATTGATATAGCTTTGTATAAACATAATTATTTTTTTAAAAATACAGATGTAATTGAAAAAACTTTTGTTGAAAAACAGCTAATGTTTATAGATGGGTTTAGTTTTAATCGAGCGAAAAAAATTTTATATAAAGACAATATACCAATAAAGCTTACAGGCAATGAAACAAAACTCTTTGATATATTGACGCAAACTCCTGGAGAGCCTATTAGTTTTGAGCAGATAAGTAATTTTATTTGGAGAGAAAACTATTATGATGTAGGAAAACTGCGTACTTTAGTATATAGGATAAAAACCAAATTAAAAACCAACCTAATAGAAAATATTTATGAATTAGGTTATAAAGTAAAAGTTAATTAAGATAATTATTATCATTATTAAAGTAGAATTCGATTATGTTTACTAAAATCATACTATTATTATCATTTATTTTTATATTGTTTGGTCATTTTGCATTGTTTACTCTTTTTAAATTTGAAGATAAAAAAACAGTAGTAGCACAAAAAAATACAGCTACATCTATATCTGTAAGAAAAGTAAGCTTACAAAAAAAAGTGCATAAAAAAATAGAACCCAAAAAAGAGATAAAAAAAGAAGTTAAAAAAGTTGTTAAAACTAAAAAAGTCAAAAAGATTGTAAAAAAAGCAAAAAGAAAAGTACCTAAAAAAATAGTAAAAAAAACAAAGAAAATACCTATAAAGAGAGTTGAGAAGGTACAAAAAGTAATTAAAAAAATTACTCCTAAACTAACACCAACAGTTACAAGAAAAATTACTCCTATTGTTAAAAAGAGATTAGTAGTCAGTAATGCAACAAAAAATATGATAGAAAATGAATATCTTTTGCGGTTAAGACATCTCATCGAAAAAAATAAGATATATCCTAAAAGAGCTAAGCGATTAAAGCAACAAGGAGAGGTAGTAGTATCTTTTGAGATTTTAAAAGACGGGTCTATCAAGAGGGTCAATATCAAAAATCGTAGCTCTTTTAAAAGATTAAATATGGCTGCGGTGAAGTTACTTAAAAAAATTAATAAGTTTGATTCAATACCAAATGAGTTGGAAAAAAATAGATGGGCTATTGAAATACCAATAAAATATTCAATAGTGAATATATAGAGGAGATTATATGATAATGGTTGAGTTACTAGAGTATATAAATAGAGGTGGCATAATAGTCTATATTTTAATTGCTTTAAATGTTATAGGTTATTCAATAATGCTTTGGAAGTTAGTCATCATAACAGTCGCGAAGTTCAATAAAGAGTCAGTCGCACAAAATATTATAAAGATGGTTAAGAGTTATAATGATAAGTATGAAAATAAAACTTTTCAAAATGCTTTAGATAAATATGTCCATAAGCTAGAAAGTGGATTAAATACAGTAAAGATAATAGCATCTACTGCCCCACTAATAGGATTGCTAGGGACTGTTGTGGGTGTTTTAAACTCTTTTGATTCTATTTCAAAAGCTGGATTAGGGGATCCTACTATATTTTCAACAGGCATTTCAATTGCTCTTATCACTACTGTGGCTGGACTTATTGTAGCAATACCTCACTATGTAGGTTATAACTATCTCATAGGTTTCATAGATAGATTGGAGCATACAATAGAAGAGAGAGTTATAGCTAAATTATGAGAGTTAGAAGAGAGATAATTACCCCTGATATAACACCTTTAATTGATGTTGTTTTTATATTGTTGATATTTTTTATAGTATCTTCTGTTTTTAAAAAAGAGGAGTTAGCATTAGTTCTTGACTTACCTACATCATCAGCTCAAGAATTAGAAATACAACCCAAAGAAATATCTATTGAAATCAATAAAGAAAAAGTAGCTATTTATGGAAAAGAAGTCACTTTTGAGCAATTGGATGCAAAACTAAATGAGATTCATGAGAAGAAACACAATATCATCGTAAGAATTGATAAAGGTGTTGTTTATGAAAGAGTAGTAAAAGTTTTGGATACTCTTCAAAAATATGATTTAAATAATCTTTCTTTGGTAACAAAAAAAGAGTAGGGTACTTTATTAATCAAATTCTGTCTACATGTAAAGAATATTTTGTTAGAATTACGTGGTAAAAGAAGTCAAAAAGTTGAGAGTTTATACTTGACACTTTTTTATATGAGGTAAATATGAACGCTATAGAGTATTTAAAAAATCATCATGCAAACGATACTATAATCAGCAAAGGTATTACCTTAGCAAAGTTTTGCACCTTAGAAACTACTTATAAAAACACTTCTATTATCCCTTGTAATCTTCTAAATATCGTTTATAAAGGTACAAAGGTATTACATACAAAAGATGGAGATGTTGAGATAAAAGCAGGGGAAGCATTTTTGATAACTAAAGGTGAATATGTTATGAGTGAAGTAGTTGGGGATGAAGAGTATATGTGTTTGTTGATTTTTTTTGAACAACAGCTTACTAAACAACTTATTTCAGAACTTCCTTTTAAATTTAACTCTAATAAGATACATAACACACAAAATCTATTAAAATTCAAAGTGGATTCATTTTTACAAAATAGTGTAGACTCTTTAAAACTCTATTTAGATAATAAACCTACTTTCACAGATGAACTTCTTACTTTAAAACTAAAAGAGCTGATGTTGTTGCTTTTAGGTAGTAAAGCCAGACAAAATATCATAAGGTTTTTTCAAACTTCTATTTTAGACAAAAGTGATTTGAAAAGTTTTATGGAAAATAATTATGAAAAAGATTTGACAATAGCAGAGTATGCTAAACTAAGTGGTAGAAGTCTTAGTGCTTTTAAAAATGAATTTAAGGCTATATATAAAGAAACTCCTATGAAATGGATTTTGAAAAAAAGATTAGAGAAGGGCAAGTTTCTTATTCAAGAATTGGGTTATGAAGTTGGACTAGCCGCTCATACTGTTGGGTTTAAAACTCATGCTCATTTTACCAGACTTTATACCAAAGAGTTTGGAAACAATCCTAGCTTTATAGATAAATAATAAATCCTTACAGATAAACAAATCCTAATAGTAATTGATATACTTTTAAAAACAATAAGGAAAGTATATGAAAAAATCTATTTTATGTGTATTTGCAGTAGCAACAATTGGTTTTGCAAATAGTGTTACTATTGATGGCTTTAGTTCACCAGAGAGTGTGATTGTAAAAAATCAAGATGTATATGTGAGCAATGTAGGTAAAGAGTTAAATGCAACAGCAAAAGATGGTGATGGATTCATTTCAAAACTAGATTTAAATGGTAAGATAAAAGAGTTACATTTTATCGATGGACTAGATGCTCCAAAAGGTATGGGAATCATTAAAAACACACTCTTTGTGACAGATATAGATAGTGTAAAAGGGTTTGATAGAAAAACAAAAAAAGAGGTCTTCTCTTTAAAATTTGATAATGTTGGTTTTTTAAATGACATATCCATAAAAGATAACCATAGTTTTTTTGTCAGTGCGACAGATGTTGGGGCAATATATGAAGTTGACATCGAAAATAAAAGCTATAAAAAAGTAGTTGATTTTTCTGTAGCCAATGGGCTTAATTATGACCATGGTATATTATATGCTGTAAAACTTGGAAGTAAAAAAGAAAGTATGTTAGATGGGAAAGGACGTTTATACAAAATAGATATAAAAAATCATAACCAAATAACTGAACTTTCGACTTTTGAGGGTATATTAGATGGAGTTCAAAAGGTGAAAAATAAAATTTATGTGAGTGACTGGGTGAGCTTTAAAAAATCAGGGATTGTTAGGCTATATGATTTAAAAACAAAAGAAGAGTCTGTTCTAAAGCTTACTCCATTTATGGGATCTGCTGATTTTTGGATTGATGAGAAATCCAATAAGCTGTATTTACCACAAATGTTAGGTAATAAACTAACTATTATTGAACTTTGATATTATAAATCCTAGGGGGAAGATTAGTTCTTAATTATATATTTTGTTTAGATTTTGGACATAATTATTTTTTAATTATTTATTAATAAAAAATTTTAACTTTAATTAATAATGTATTAAGTATCATCTATACAAGGAGTATTCATGAAAACAATAAATGCTTATTATACTTCCCCTGAGAGTCTTAGTAGTTTTCTAGAAGAAGAAAGTATTAGTGATTCTTCAAAGCTTTTAATTCAAGTTTTTTCAGGTAAAAATGATTTTGATTTTATCAAGGATTTAACAACCTTTTTTTTAGAAAATTTCCCCTTAGCTTCTTTAGTAGGTGCAACGACAGATGGCGAAATCAAAGATGGTCAAGTATCTATAGATACTACAGTTATAAGTTTTACTACATTTGAAAATACATCCTTAAAAACATATATCTCTAATGAGTTTGAAAACTATTTTCAAGCTGGACAGGATTTAGCAACAAATATTATTGAAGAAGATAGTAAGGTAATCATATCTTTTATCGATGGTCTTTTAGGCAATGGTGAAGAGTATCTCAACGGTATAAGCTCAATCAATAATGAAATTATTGTAGCTGGTGGACTTGCCGGAGATAATGCAACATTTACAAAAACATATGTTTTTACAAAAGATACAATCTACACCAATGGAGTTGTAGGAGTATCTTTAAGCAATTCTGATTTAAAAGTAATGACAGATTATAGTTTTAACTGGCTTCCCATTGGGCAAAAACTCAAAATTACAAAGGCAGATAAAAACAGAGTTTATACGATAGATAACAAAACAGCAGTAGAAACTTATGGTTACTATCTAGGAGATGATATAAGTGAACAGTTACCAAATATTGGTATTGAATTTCCTTTGATTTTAGAAAAAAATGGTATACAAATTGCCAGAGCAGTAATTGGTAAAAATGATGATGGTTCTTTGCTTTTTGCAGGAAATCTTCAGGATATGGATGAAGTGAGATTTGGTTATGGAAATGCCAATGAAATACTTGGGAAAACACAATCTCATATTGATAAACTTTATAATCAGCCAGTTGAGAGTATATTTATCTATTCTTGTATGGCAAGAAGAAGATTTATGCCTGAACAAATCGAAAATGAAACGATTATTTATAATCAAATAGCACCTACAAGTGGTTTTTATACTAATGGTGAGTTTTTTAGCACGAAAGGATATAAGGAGTTACTAAATCAAAGTACGACTATTTTAGTTTTGAGTGAATTAGATGTTTGCAATACTAAAGAGATTACTTTTAAGACTCTAAAAAATGTAAGCACAACAATCCAAGCATTATCACACCTTGTACATGTTTCAACAGAAGAATTGCAACGAAAAGATGAAATTATGGTTGCTCAATCACGTAATGTTGCTATGGGTGAGATGTTAAATATGATTGCACATCAATGGAGACAACCTTTGAGTGTAATTTCTATGAGTGCAGATAATATTTTACTAGATAAAGAATTAGATTGTTTAGAAGATGAAAGTTTTACTGAAAATCTCAATTCTATTAAAAACGAATCTTCAAGTCTTTCTCAAATAATAAATAATTTTAAAAATTATTTTAGTTCTACAAAAGAAAAAGAAGAAATTTTGATTAAAACTCTTGTAGAAGACACAAAAGATATTATAAATTTAAACCTTAAAAGTAATGATATAAAGTTAATCACTGATCATCAATGTGATCTTTCTATTGCTACTCATAAACAACAGTTAATGCAAGTTTTACTTAATTTGATAAATAATGCAAAAGAAGCTTTAATAGCAAATCAAAAAGAGAAAAAAATAATCGTTCTATCAACTAAAGAAGATACAAACAATATACTCATAGAAGTCTGTGATAATGCAGGTGGTATAAAAGAAGCTATTTTAAATGATATTTTTAACCCATATTTTACGACCAAAAATGAATTAGATGGAGCAGGATTAGGCCTTTATATGAGTAAAATAGTCATAGAAAAACATATGAAAGGAAAATTATCAGTTTACAATATGAAAGAAGGAGCGTGTTTTAGCATTGTTATTCCAAGATGATTGTATAAAAAAGTTTATTTTGATTGTTTTATACTATTATTCCAATCAACTATGTCACGATTTTTTTTGATAAAAGATAGAATTTCATTAAAAAGAAGTTCCTTTCCTTCTCCTTGTACTATAACATGTTTATCTAAATCTAAATATATTAGAGATTTATAGCTAGAATTTATATCTGAAAGTATGGTTTGTGCAGCATCTGGGTTTACAACTGGATCATGAGTAGCTTGAATAATGAGTGCTGGAAGCTTTATTTTTGGCAAATCATCATTTGTTATATCCATAAGTTTATTTAACTCTTTAATCGATTTTAAATAGTACTTTTCATAGTTAAATTTTGGATATGCAGGTTTGTTTTCGACAAACTCTTTTTGTAAAACACCACTTACTAAATCATTCCAAAATGTAACTGCTGGAAGTATATAATTCATTCTTATATCATTAAGTTTTAAAGCTGCATTGATGCAAATTACACCATCTATTTTAGATTTTTTTCTTGAAGCAGCTAAAAGGGCTAAAAGACCTCCTGTAGAAAATCCAGTCAAAAAGATATGTTCACATCTTAAAGATAAAATTGCATAGGCTTTACTAAATGCTCCATACCAGTCTTCCCAGTCACACTCTTTCATATTCTCAGGAGCTGTTCCATGACCATTGAGTCTAAGAGCATACACATCAATACCATAGTTTTGTAAAAACTCAGAAGCTTCTCTTACTTCGGCTGGCGAAGAAGAGTACCCATGAGAAAACACAACTCCTATTCTATTGCCACAAAAACCACTTTTACAGGCATCTAAAAAGTAAGGTTTACCTACATCTTTATCTTTTACTCCTTCGCTGTTTTTAAATTTTTCATAATCCATTTCAAATCGAATCTCTTCATCTTTAATCATATGCATAAAAAGTTCATTTGAAAGTGTTGATTCATCCTTTTCTATATAGGGTTGTGCTTCTTTTCTAAAAGTGTCGTAAAGTTGGAGTTCATTGATAAGAACTTTAAATGTATTATCAAGGCGTATCATGTGAAAGTCACCCAAATTATTGAGCTCATTTTTATTGATTTTATATCCATCAAAATTTTTTGTTTTTATTTCTGATATAACTTTTTGATTTAAAGCCAACTCAACTGCATCTTCAAAAGGTTGATAAATCTCATCTGCGATAAGGTTTAGATAACCACAGAGTAAGTTTTCATCAAAATGATAATCTAGGTGTTTTAACTTATCTATAAGAGAGTATAAAAGACGCGTCAAATGAGTCCTTCTTATAGTTTCATGAGGGAATGTTTCAAGTATAAGTGCAAAAAAGTGGTCAAACTGAAAAGTGATGTTTTTATATACTTGATGCATGATTTTATCTGTAATGTCTACTCGAGTACATTTTTGAATTTCTCCACCATTGCCAAGAACATGAGGCTCCATAAACTCTGGTTTACCTACATTGATAATCATTTGTGAATCAAGTAATAATTCACCTTCGACTTTTAACTCTTCCATGATTCTAGGGGACATATCTGCTACAAATTGTCTTGCTGTTTTTGCTATAAAATTTTCTTTAGGGTGCAAAGGAATATAGCTAATATTGAGTGGAACAATAACGACATCACGCAAGAGAATATCATCTTCTATATTATATTTTTCTTTGATTTTTTCTTTTTCACTCTCAGGTGCATTTTGGAATTCATCTCTTATAGTTTGGGCTTGAAGTGCAAAAAATGCAGCCCCAGAATGAAC
The DNA here is from genome assembly GCF_000597725.1 of Sulfurospirillum arcachonense DSM 9755. Taxonomy (GTDB): domain Bacteria; phylum Campylobacterota; class Campylobacteria; order Campylobacterales; family Sulfurospirillaceae; genus Sulfurospirillum_A; species Sulfurospirillum_A arcachonense. Next base: position 135,360 of record NZ_JFBL01000006.1, on the reverse strand, counting down.
TCTTGTGATTATATCTTTAGAGTTTTTACTAAAGTAGTGACCATGCCTTTTTATGATACGTTTATTTTTCACCATATTGCCCTCAGGAAATATGAGCCAATTGTTTTTACCACTAAGTAAATCAGAGATGATAATGCTATTTCTATCTTTATGACCTACAGGAACTATACCCATTTTGTCTAAAAAGGCGCCAAAATAGCTAATAAAAAGGCTATCATCAGCAACTGCTCTTACTGCAATATCCATTTTTTTATATAAAATATAAGGAATGATAAAAGTTTCCATCCTTGTAAAGTGGTTTGCCACAAACAAAATAGGATGTTTTGTTGGAATCTTTTCTAATCCTTTGATAGTGATATTTGCATCAGTTATCTTCTCAACGATATCCAATACATATTTCATTAAGTTATAAGCACCAGTATTCATAACCTTACCTTGCTTCTTTATAACTCTTTGCATTAAAAGAATCAACACTTATAGCTTCAACTCTTACTTGGTTACATGTAAGGAGTAACTCTTTGTCTTCTTCTTTTATAATGCTGATATTTATTGCATCATCAAGGAGTAATGAATACTCTTTTTGTTCTAACTTACCATTTTTAAGGGCTACTTTTATTTTTTCTCTTAACTCTTTTGTCTCTTTCATGAGTTGTGCAGCTTTTGTGATGATATTTAACTGGTCATTCTCATCTTTTGGAGTATAGATAGAATCACACATTTTATCTAAGTAGTCAGTATCATTTGAAAGTAAATCAACTAACTCTCTTGCCTCTTTATGACTTGGGGCTACGCTAATAGGATTGAGTCTTAGTGCTAAGAAAAATGGAAAAGTAAATATTTTCAATGCTTTGTTTTCTAAAAGGTTCAAAAGTATTTGCTCAAATGAGTATTGGATTTTGGATAAAGCTAGTTTACATGTAAAAGAACTAAACTTCAAATTTTGCTCACTTGGATTGTGATAATACTCTCTTAGTGAGGCAGTTCCTAGATACAACCAAGAAAGAGAGTCAGCAAATAAAGCACTCAAGTTTTCTTTTCTTTTTATGTCACCTCCAAAAAGACCAAGTACAACTTCACTTAAAAGTGCAAAAACAGAGCTAGACCAAGCGAGTTTTTGCTCATATCTTCCTATAATCCCAGAATTGCATTTTGGAGCTATGTAAGCTCTTGTAAAAAATAGACCCATTGCTTTGATTGAGTTTGTAAAGATAAGTTTTAAATGAGAGAAAAATGACTCATCAAAAGCTTCTATATCTCTGTTTTCTAAGGCATCAAACTCTTTATAGAGATAAGGATGACATCTTATAAGCCCTTGTCCAAACTGCATCAGGTTTCTTGTTAGGATGTTTGCTCCCTCCACTGTGATAGATACTGGTATACCAATATAAAGATTTGCTAAAAGATTTTTAGGTCCTTTAATTATGCCAGCACCTCCTACAACATCCATAGCATGATTTAAAACTATACGGGCATTTTCAGTAGAGTGATACTTCATGATAGAGTTTATAACAGCTGGTTTAACTCCTGTATCTAAAGCGTCAAGCACATATTTTTTTGAAGCAATTTGTAAGTATGTTAAAGCCGCCATTGAGGCAATAGGCTCTTTTATCCCTTCAAACTTTCCAATCCCTAGTCCAAACTGTTCTCTTACATTTGCATAGTTTACAACGGTTTTTAGTGCAAGTTTTGAAGCACCACTACTTGTTGATGGTAGTGAGATTCCACGTCCTACTGCGAGTGAAGCAGTGAGCATTTTCCAGCCTTCTCCAATACCATCATATGAGCCAATAATATTGTCAATATCTATAATGACATCTTTTCCCCATAAAGGAGAATTCACAAAAGGAACACCAAGAGGGTCATGTCTTTGACTTTGATCTATTCCCTTTGTTTTAGCATCAATAACTGCAAAAGTTATGCCTAACTCTGTATCTTCTCCTAAGATATGCTCAGGGTCTTTTAAGTGAAAAGCAATACCAATAAGAGTTGCGATATGTGCTAAAGTAATGTAGCGTTTTTGAAAATTAAGACGGATTTTTACTTCACCATGTTCATTTTTAAAAAGTATACCATTTGCCTGAATAGAAGTAGCATCACTTCCCGCTTCTGGCTCAGTTAGAGCAAAACAAGGCACATCAGTACCATTTGCTAAACGAGGAAGATAGTGCTCTTTTTGCAAATCTGTACCATAATGCATGATAAGCTCAGCCGGTCCAAGTGAGTTTGGTACCATAGTAGTAATAGCTAAGACTTGTGAGCGAGAAACTAATTTCTCTATAACCATACTATGACCAAGAGCACTAAATCCAAGTCCACCATGCTCTTTGGGGATTATCATACCTAAGAATTTTTTCTCTTTTAAGAATTTCCATATTTTAGGACTTAAGTCTTTGTTTTGAAAAATCTCCCAGTCATTTGTAATGTTACAAAGTTCTTCTACTTCATTGTCAATAAAGGATTTTTCTTCTTCACTTAAATTTCTAAAAATATGAGAGTATATCTCTTTAAAATCTATTTTTCCTTTGAAAAAATCTGCTTCAATCCAAGTAGTACCAGCTAAAAGAGCTGTTTTTTCTGTGTCAGATATTTTTGGCAAAAGTTTGAGATTTTCTATGAGGTTCATCAAAGGACGTGTCAAAAACTTTTTTCTTATATCTGAGTTTATAAGGACTACATGTAAAAGCACAAATAGACTGAGTAATACCCAAGAGTTTGATATAAGTAAGTAGCTAAATATAACTATTGAGTAAAAATATATGGGTGCTTCAAAAACACCAAAAGCGAGTATAAGTAAAAATAAAATTAGTAAGTACATGCTCTATCCTTTAATAAAATTTTTTATTACTTACCGCTAGTTTTTTTATAAGCGGTGCAGGCTCAAAACGTGAGCCATAACTGTTTTGTAAATTTTCTAACTCTTCATAAATCTTTTTTGTACCAATCGAATCAGCATATTTTAGAAGACCACCTCTAAAAGGAGGGAAACCTGTTCCCATTATCATTGCCAAATCAAGCTCTTCAGAGCTTTTAACTATCTCTTCTTCCAAACAACGTGCCGCTTCATTGATCATCATGTAAATACATCTTTTCACGATTTCATCTTCGCTCAATAAAGTTTGGTTTTGTATATAAGTATTTACTTGAGTATTGATTGTTTTTTCTTTTCCTTTGTACATGTAAAAACCACTACCACTTTTTTTACCTAAAAGTTGGAGTTTTGTATACACTGGCTCAATTAAAGGAGCAGGGGTCATTCTCTGCCCATATGCATTTTGAAGGATTTGCAAGACTTTGTATCCTACATCAATCCCTACTGTATCTACAAGCTCAATAGGTCCCATTGGCATACCAAAATTGCTTAAGGCTTTATCTATTGTTTCTATGTTTACACCTTCACCAGCTATAAAAAGGGCTTCATTGACATAAGGAATTAAAATACGATTTACCAAAAAACCAGCACAGTCATCTACAATAACAGGTGTTTTACCACTGCTTAGCATAAACTTATATACAGTAGCGAGTGTTTCTTGTGACGTGTGTTTAGAAGGTATAATCTCAACCAAAGGCATTCTATCCACTGGATTAAAGAAGTGAAGACCTACAAAATTTTCTTTACATGTAAGAGAATTATTGAGTTGATTTATACTAATAGAAGAAGTATTAGTAGCTATAATGGCATCTTTTTTCATATTTTTTTCTAAGTTTGCATAGACTTCATTTTTGACAGCCTCATCTTCTAGGACTGCTTCAAGTGCTAAATCAACATTTTGCAATCCGTCATATTTGTCAGTATAAGTGATAGAGCTTATTTTAAAATCAACATCATGTGAAGTTGTCTTTTTTCTTTTGATTAAAAATGTGTATATGCTTTTTACAGATTTGATTATATCTCCCATCTGTTCTATTTTTCTTAGTTTTACTCTTACTGATTTTCCAGCATTACTAAAAAGCCAAATAATACCTTTTCCCATCACTCCACCACCTATTACAGCAGTGCTTTGGATCTCTTTTGCAACAGCATCAAATTTTTTTGATTTGGTTGCTTCACTAATAAAAAAGAGGTTTATCATGTTTTTCGAAACTTCACTAAGGGCGAGTTTAGAAAACTCTTCTGTCTCTATTTTAAGACCGTCATATATGCTTAAATCCCACGTTTTCTTTATGGTTTCTAAAGCCCTTAGTGGGGCAGGGTAGAAACCTTTCGTTTTTTGTATCAAAGATTCATGTGCTTTTTTATACATGTAATCTCTTACAAAAGGGATTTGTTCTAAAAAATTTTTACTTTTTCTTTTTTCAACTATTTTTTGTTTTCCACTTGGAGTAGATATGCTTTGTAAAAATTCGGGAATTTGAAACTCTTCATAACCTTTAGGGATAACTTTATCTACAAGTCCTATTCTATCTGCTTTTCTAGTGTCAATTACACTTCCAGCGAGTATCATACCAAGTGCATTTTGCAAGCCTACGAGTTTAGGTAGCCTTTGTGTCCCTCCAAGTCCTGGCATGACTCCAAGTTTTACCTCAGGAAGGGCAAGTTTTGTTTTAGAACCATCAATAGCTACCCTAAAATCACAACTCAGAGCAAGTTCTAGCCCACCACCCATACAAGCACCCTCTATTAATGCTATGGTTGTTTGTTTGAGGGTTGAGAGCTTATTAAAAATCTCATTCCCATGATTTAGCATATTTTTTACAGAGAGTTCATCACTCATAGATTCAATCTCTTTTATATCAGCACCAGCTATAAAAATACCTTGTTTTGCACTTTTTATGATGATAGTTTCTAAGTCACTCTCTATGATTTCATCTAAAAAAGTATCAAGTTCACTAAGAGCTTGAGTAGAGAGTTTATTGACTTTTTCTTTTTGCATATCAAAGATAAGTTCAGCTGTTTTGTTTTCTATTAGGTTTAATGTAAAATTTTTCATTACTCTACCTCCAAAATGAGTGCAGCACCTTGACCACCACCTATACACAATGTGGCCAATCCTTTTTGTAGATTTCTTCTTTTTAACTCTTTTAGTATATGTACAACAAGACGGTTTCCACTCATACCTACAGGATGTCCCATAGCAACTGCACCACCATTGACATTGAGTTTATCCATATCGATTTCACCCATTGCATTTCGCATATTAAAATGTTTTGCACAAAACTCTTTAGAAGCAAAAGCTTTAATATTTGCTATCACTTGTGCTGCAAATGCTTCATTTATCTCGATTAAATCAAAATCACTGAGTTTCATTCTTCTCTTTTTCAAAAGTTTTTGAGTAGCAAAGATAGGACCCAATCCCATCCTTTGTGCTTCAAGTCCAACATAAGAAAAATCTTTGAGATAACCGATTGGTTTTAATTCTCTCTTCTTAGCAGTTGACTCTTTCATAAGAATACAAGCACTTGCACCATCACTGACTTGAGAGGAATTCCCCACAGTAATAGTCCCACTTCTTCTATCAAAAAATGGTTTGAGTTTTTTAAGTGATTCGATAGTGAGTGTATCTCTTACTCCATCATCATAATCAAGCATCAATCCTTTTTTATCATCATAAATGATTGGGAGTATTTCATCTGTAAAAATTCCATTTTCCCTTGCTTTTTTTGCCTTTTGATGACTCAGTAGTGAAAAGGCATCTTGTTCTTCTCTTGATATATGAAAGTCTTTTGCCAAAATCTCAGCAGTTTTTCCCATAATCATCCCACTAATAGGATCAGTAAGACCAGATACCAAACCAATCACAGGTTTTAAAAAAGAGGGTTTAAACTCTTTGAGTATAGAGATTTTTTGTATAAGTGTTTTACTACTCATAAGACCAAATAAAAACTCTTTGTATCCTTGGTTATAAAAAAATGGGATATTACTCATAGACTCAGCCCCACAAGCTAGATAAATCTCACCTTCATCTTGCCATAGTCTCAAAGCAGATGATGTGATAGCCTCCATACCTGAAGCACAGTTTCTATTGACTGTCATTGCTGGAGTTGATTTACTAAAACCACTTCTTGCAGCTATAACTTTTGCTACATTTGAAGCATGAGGGGGTTGGGCTACATTACCTACTATTACTTCATCAAATTCATCATGAGAAAGTCCACTTTTTAAAACCAACTCACGTATAACAATAGAAGCCAATGTATCAACTTGCATATTTTTAAACTTTTCATTGGCTTTTGCTATAGGACTTCTTAATCCATCTATGATTGCAATTCTCTCTTTTCTCATAATATATCCTTGTTATACATGGAGTCTATTTCTTTCTTGAAATTACTGTTTATTTGATTTCTTCTTATTTTCATAGATGGAGTTAATTCCCCACCTTCTATACTAAGTGTAGTGTCTATTACTCTATAATCTACAACTCTTTGCCATTTATCTAGTTTTTTATTGGTTCTTTTTATAAGCCTATCTAACTCTTTTTTCACTCTTGGAAGTTTAAAAAACATATCTATAGTTAAATCTGAATTGAGGTTATAATTTTTTTTATATACTGCAACCATTTCAAAATCTGGAAAGAAAAGGGCAACAGTATAGGGCTTATCTTCTGCAATGGCTACTGCAAAATCAATAAGTTTGTATTTTGAAAGTTCCTGCTCTATTGGTATTGGAGAGACATAGTTTCCTGTTGAAGTTTTATATAACTCTTTTTTTCTACCGCTAATAGAGATAAAGCCTTCATCATCTATAGTTGCTAAGTCGCCAGTATGTAACCAACCTTCATTATCTATGGTTTGTTTAGTTAATTCATCGCGGTGAAGATAACCTTTCATAACACTAGGTCCTCGTGCGAGAAGTTCTCCATCAGGTGTTAGTTTTACCTCTACACTTGGAAAGGTAGGACCACACGTTCCCCATTTGCTTTTTTTAGGAGAGTTTGCTGTAATAACAGGAGAAAATTCGGTAAGACCATATCCTTCATATACATTTAATCCTATATTGATAAAAAACTTGTATATCTCTTTATCTAAAGAAGAACCACCACTTATAAGCATACGTAACTCTCCACCAAAGGCATCAAGAAACTTTTTATAAACAAGGGAGTGTAGAAGAGGCTCAAACCACATCTTTCCAAACTCAGGGGGTTTTCCTCTTGCATGCTCATATGCAAATCTAGCTATAAGACCTGAAAGGCCTTTAGTATCTTCAACTTTTTGATGTATTTTAGTATAAACTTTTTCCAATAACCTTGGTACTACTGTCATTACTGTTGGATGAATCTCTTTTAAGAGGTTACTTACATTTTTAACATCGTCTGCAAAATAGACACTAATACCTTGTGAGAGATAAAAAGTCATAACCATTCTCTCAAAGATATGAGCTAAAGGTAAAAAACTAAGAGCAACATCTTCTTTTTCATCCAAATCATATAAAGTACTTGTGTCTTTTATCTGGGCTACAATGTTAGTATGACTGAGCATAACACCTTTTGGAGTTCCTGTATTGCCACTTGTATATATAATACTACAAAGCTCATCTGGTAAGCTTACATGTAAAGGTTCTTTTACAGCTTTTTTACCTAAATCGAGTATAGACTCTATGCATATCTTATTTTTATTATTGAGTGCACAGTTTAGAGTAATAATTTGTTTTATTGGATGTTTTTCAATAATGTCTAGTTTATCAAACGTACCTAAAAACATAAACTCTACTTCAGAGTCTTTTAACTCAAACTCTAAATGTTCATTGGAAATATTAAAAAAGATAGGAACGCTTATAGCTCCGACTAGATTAGCTGCAAAGTTTACCATTACCCACCAAGGGCTTGATTCTGCCATAATAGCTATTTTTGTATCTTTTGTAATTCCTAATTCTTTAAAACCATACGCTAAATCTAGAGTGTTTTGGTAAAACTCTTGAGTTGAAAAAGACCTCCAATTTCCTTGATATAAGTAGTTTAAAAAATTTGCATTGGAGTAATTAGTGCAAATATGCAAAAAAAGTTCATTGAGTGTTGTAAAATCTGTCTTCTTCATAATGTCTCCTTTACAAAAGAAAACCTAAAAGGAGTAATATACTCTTGTTTTATTATATATACTGTCATATAATAGTACGCTTAATATTCTTAATTATAAAAATAATAAGTTTTCAGAGGTAACATGATGAGGTATATTATTTATTTTAAGATATAATTTAATTTGACTTTTCGTTTAAGGAATGTATGTGAGGTTTATATTTCTTTTTTTATTTATATCAATAACTCTTTGGAGTTTTGAAACAGACACTACTAAATTAAAAAATTATACAATAATAGATAAAGATTTTATAATTGCTCAGGTCCCATTTAAAGCAATACGTTCTTGGAAACAAGGGGGAGATAATTATTTTCTCATTTTAAATAAAGATAAATTTACTACGCATATTGTTAAAACCTTGCCTAAGCATGAAGAAAATATAGTTACAAACTTTTCCATACTCAAATCACAATTATTAACATTGCCTCATGCATTACATTATTTTGGAATAAAAGAGCCAAAGAATGATAAAATTTTTCTTACAATTGATATGTGTCCATCAGAAAAAAGTGGTTATGAAAAAGTGTTGTTTGAATTTATTAAAAATGCAAAATCGACAGCTAATATCGCAATTACAGGCAAATGGATGCTAGAGCATCAAAAAGATTTTGATGAGTTAAAAACAAGTGGTTTAGATATCCGTTGGATAAATCACTCTTTTTCTCATTTTTATGATAAAAATTCAAAAGATTTGGCGACAAATTTTATGAGAAGAAATCCTGAAAATTTTGAAAATGAAGTTATAAAAACAGAAAAGCTTTTACTTGTTAATAAACAAATTCCAACACCATTTTTTAGATTTCCAGGACTTGTAAGTAGTAAAGAACTGATAGATAAACTTTTAAATAAATTCAATCTTTTACCGCTAAGTACAAACAATTGGTTAAATATAACCAATAAAACCATACAAAAAGGTGATATTGTTTTACTTCATGGAAATCTTAATGAACACAGAGGCATAGTGAGATTTTTTGATCAAAATCATATAGGACAACATTTTTCACCTATAGAAGATATTTTTTAATAACCTTTACATGTTGTATTATATTAATTTTTACAGAAAAAGTTTCAAGAGATTGTTTAGTTTTTTGATATTTTGATGACACTATAAAATAAATGTTTTAAAGCATTTATAAACGGAAGTTTTGGTGGTACCCAAGGTCGGACTCGAACCGACAAGACCGTGAAGTCATTGGATTTTGAATCCAACGTGTTTACCAGTTTCACCACTTGGGCACAATAAAATTGAGAAGGAATAGTACAAAAAAAAAGCTTAAAGATAAGTTACCTTACCTTTAAGCTTTATAAATTATATTTGGAAATTAAGATTTAGCTACAGCTTCTTTTAATTTTTTGCCCACTTTAAATTTAACTGCTGTAGTAGCAGGAACATCAACTACTCTATCAGTACCAGGTACTCTAGCTTTTCTTGCTGCTCTTGGAGCTGTTGAAAATGTACCAAAACCTATAAAACTTACGCTTTTGCCCGCTACTAGAGCATCATTAATTGTCTCTAATGCTGCATCTACGGCTTTTTGAGAATCTTTCTTTGAAAGACCTGCCTTTTCAGCTACCGCTTGGATGAAGTCTGCTTTTTTCATTACGAAATCCTTTAAAAGTATTGTGTTGCGGTCATTGTACACTTTTTTTTTATAAAAAACAATATTATTTATGTATAAATTAAAGAAATTTGTCAAAAAGTCGATTTTTTGTCATATGGAACCGTATTTGCTTGCTATTTAATAGCTAAGAAACTACAGAAATTAACAATGAGGTACACTATGAGAATATCTAATTCACTTTTTTATACAAATTCTATTAATGACTATCAAAAAAATCAGCAAGAGTTATATAAAGTTAATCAACAGATGAGTGGAAAAAAGATTCAAAATAGTTTTGAAGATAGTAGTGTGTATGTTGATACTATGCGTTTAAACTATGAAGTAGCTACTTTAGAACAAACGAAAGAAAGTAGTTCAAAAGCTCAATCTTATGCAAAAAACACTGATCAAACTTTAAATGAATTTACAGAATCATTAACACAATTTAAAAATAAATTAATACAAGCTTCTAATGGAGGTCAGTCAACTTCTAGTTTAAATGCTATTGCTAATGAACTACAAGCATTAAAAGGTGATTTAATGAATTTATCAAATACATCTATTAATGGTCAGTATTTATTTTCAGGATCAGCAGTTGATACTAAACCAATAGATATCAATGGAAATTATAATGGAAATGATGGATCTGTAGAAGCTTTGATTAGTTCAGGAGTGACACTACCATATAATATAAGTGGTCAAGATCTTTTTCTTGGTGCTGATGGTGATTATAATAAAACTCTTTCTACTAATGTTAAAATGTTAAATCAATCAAAACTTCATCCAAATGAGATGCTTGGAAACGGTGATGTTTCATTAGAAGAATATTTAACTGAAAATGACACTATAAGAGATATGGTGGGAGATACTGATACAGATAGTACGAATGATCCCAATAGTGTGTTTTATGTTTCCGGAAGAAAATCTGATGGAACAACATTTTCATCACAAATAGAAGTATCTTCTACTTCTAAAGTAAGTGATTTATTAGAAAAAATAGGACAAGAGTATGGTAACACAACTACTAATACTGTTGTTGATGTTTCATTAAATGCTCATGGGCAAATAGAAATAAAAGATTTAAAAGATGGAAATTCACTTTTAGAAATGAATATATTTGGTGCAGTTGATAGGGATGCTGCAGCTGGTACTGCAGGTAATGCAGATGTAGGTGCTGCTGGAGATATTGATGATTTACTTGCTGATCCTAATGTTGATATTATAGAGTTTTCAAAAAGTAATTTTACAACTACAAATTCTGCAAATACAATTGTGCAAAGAGAAGATACTTATAATCCTGGGTTATTTCGTGTAGGGTATCCTCTTAAAAATACTGATGGAAGTGATGTAGTTGCCACTGACACTTTAAATAGTTTTATGCCTGCTGGGGTAGTTGATGTTAATGTAAATGGTACAATAATTCTAGTAACTGGTACAGTTCAAGATTTATTAAGTACTATTGAAGCTACACAAGTTCCACCACTAGTAGCGGGTTCAGCTAGATTAGAAAATGGGCAAATTATTGTAGATGATGCAACAGGCAACTTAACTGCAACTTTAATTGCAAGAGATGCAGCTTCTAATCCTGCAGCAGTGGGAGGGTTTTCTGTTCCAGATACTATGAATTACGAAAGACGTGGATTTACAAAAGATGGTAATAAACTTACAAGTAATATTTCTCAAGTAGTAAAAAGTACAAATGAATATGCCACTTCAAATACTAAACTTATAGACGTTGCGGGAATAAAAACTTTTGATGATATCTCTGTGGCTGGTGATGAGACTACATTTGAGTTAAATGGAGTTGATAACCAAGGAAATGCTTTTAGTGCAGAGATAGAATTAACCAATGATCCATTAACTGGAGCTAGATTTACGTTAGATGGTGGGGCTACTTATTATAATGTGTATGATGCAGATGGTAACAGAACAATGGCAGATGATGTAACATACAAACAATTAACAGATGTAGTATCTCTGATAACGTCTAATAACATACCAGCTGCAACTAATACACCAGCTGATTATGAGAGTGCAATAAGCTCTGCTTCAGGTGCAGTTGAAGTTAATTTGGATTATAAGGGTAGATTAGAAATATATGATAAATTTAATTCTGAATCTCCTATAGAATTTAGTATGTATGATGACAATTCAGATAATGCTACAACTTCATCTTCTCTTAGTTTTATGGCAAATGATATGATTAGCATAGAAGAGCCAACAATTGATTTTTTTAAAGATTTAGATGAAATGATTGAAGCAGTAAGAAGTGGAACTTTTAGAATGGATAGTGAGAGTGGTGATCCTAGAAATATTGGTATGCAAAATTCTTTATTAAAAATAGATCATTTAATGGAACACGTTACTAATGAACATACGAAAATAGGTTCCTATTCAAATGCACTGACATATGCTAATGAACGCTCAACACTATTGAGTGTCAATGTTCAAACTATTCGTTCAGAAGTAATTGATACAGATGTTGGGGAAGCTTATATGAAATTTCAACAACTAGCTAATTCATATCAAGCTATGTTATCGACTGTTACAAAAATAAATTCTATGTCTTTATTGAACTACATGTAAACATTTGATATAATCGCGCCATTACATGTAAAGGATTTACTATTTTAAAAGAGACATTATTTATTATATCTATTGCTTTTTTACTTTTTTTTGGAGTAGCGACACTTCTTCCTGAAGCTAGTTTTGTAGGAAGCTTTGGTTCTATTTTAGGTCATTGGAATCAAACTTGGTTTGGTTATATTTCTTATATTTATCCTTTTTTATTGATACTTCCTGCACTGTTTTTTTATAGAGATAGTAATTTTAATGCAAGAAAAATAGAGATTATTTTATCAATGACTCTTTTGATGTTTTCTTTTTTAATGTTTCAAGCTGTTGTTGTAAAGTCTCCATTACAAGGCTATTTAGGTTTTTCAATAGTTGAAATATTGCAATCTTTCATAGGAATATTAGGTGTATGGCTTTTTATTATAGCTATTGCGAGTCTTTCTTTTAGTATTATTTTAAATACAACAGCAGATGATATGCTTTCATTTGTAAATCATAAATTACCTAAAAAAGGGAATAAAAGTGATTTTGAAGATGAAGTTAAAGAAGAAACTGAAGATGACAACAAGTATGTAAATAGTTATGAAGAAGAAAAAGAGATAGTTGAGAAAGAGATAACACAAGATGATATCAATCCAGAAGATTATGCTGATAGTGTTAAATTAGTAAAAAAAGAAAATGTTATAAGTGAAGATGTAGAAGTAAAAATAGAAAATAAAGAAGAACATCATCACGTTGAAATAATTAGTGAAGTTGAAGAGAATAAAAAACTTTTAGATGAGATTGAAAAGGGTGAACACGCTGCACCAAAAGATTATAGATTGCCACCACTAAAAATGCTGACATCACCTCCTAAAAAAAGTAAGAATATAAATGAAAGTGAAATAGATAGAAAAATATCTGATTTATTAGAAAAATTAAAAAGATTTAAAATTGATGGTGATGTTGTAAGAACATACTCTGGTCCTGTTGTTACAACATTTGAGTTTAAACCAGCACCACATGTAAAAGTTTCTAAAATATTGACCTTACAAGATGATTTAGCGATGGCTTTAAAAGCAAAAACAATTCGTATTCAAGCTCCAGTTCCGGGGAAGGATGTTGTTGGAATCGAAGTTCCAAATGCTAAAATTGAAACTATATATTTAAAAGAAGTTTTAGAGAGTGATATTTTTATCAAAGCATCATCTCCTCTTACTATTGCACTTGGTAAAGATATTGTAGGAAATCCATTTATAACAGATTTAAAAAAATTGCCACATCTTTTAATTGCGGGAACTACAGGAAGTGGAAAAAGTGTAGGTATTAACTCTATGTTACTTTCACTACTTTATAGAAACTCTCCAGATACTTTGAAACTTCTTATGATTGATCCTAAGATGCTAGAGTTTTCTATATACAATGATATTCCTCATCTATTAACTCCAGTGATTACAAAACCAAAACAAGCGATAATTGCTTTAGCAAATATGGTTTCAGAGATGGAAAGACGTTATCAAATTATGAGTCAATCAAAAACAAAAAATATTGAAAATTATAATGAAAAAGCAAAAAAACTTGGGCTTGATCCTTTTCCTTATATTGTTGTTATTATAGACGAGTTAGCTGATTTGATGATGAATAGTGGAAAAGAAGTTGAATTTTACATTGCACGTCTTGCTCAGATGGCAAGAGCGAGTGGTATACATCTTATAGTTGCTACGCAACGTCCTTCAGTAGATGTTGTAACAGGGCTTATTAAAGCCAATCTTCCAAGTCGCATAAGTTATAAAGTTGGTTCTAAAATAGATAGTAAAGTTATTCTTGATGCGACGGGAGCAGATTCTCTTTTAGGACGAGGTGATATGCTTTTTACTCCACCTTCAAGTTCAGGGCTTATTAGACTTCATGCTCCTTTTGCAAGTGAAGATGAAATAGAAGAGATAGTAGAATATCTTAAAAAACAAAGACCAGTCTCTTATGATGAAAGTTTTTTAAAACAGAGTGATTCTGATGTATCAACTTCAAGTGATAGTACTATGAGTGGAGATATAGATGAGCTTTTTGAAGAAGCAAAAGCTATTGTTCAAAATGAGAAAAAATGTTCCATTAGTTACATTCAAAGAAGGTTGCAAATAGGTTATAATAGGGCTTCACGTATAGTAGAACAGTTAGAAACCATGGGTATATTATCTGCTCAAAACTCTAAAGGTCAAAGAGAAATTATTTAATCATGAAAGGAGTGGTCTATCTTAATCTGATAACCTACTCCATTGATATTTTCTAAAAAGTCAACTTCACAAACTTCTCTAATACGATATACAACCATTTGAAGTTTTTTTAAGTTGATTTCTCCTTCCCATATATATTCGTAGAGTTTTTTATAAGAGACAAATTTATCTCTATGGGAGCATAAAATTTGGATAAGCTTAATAGCTTTTGGACCGAGTTTTACTATTTGTGCATCTTTATATAATAAATTGGACTCATGTATATAAGAAAACCCTCCAATTAATCTTGTAATTTTAAAATGATTGTTATTTCCATTTTGTTTAGCACTTAGTAGGGATATTGTAGCTATAATTTCTTTTTCGTTATAGGGCTTAATCATATAGCCTTCAGCCTGTATTTCCATAGCATAACTAATCATCTCCTCATTCGCATAAGAGGTGGTAAATATAATGGCACAATTACTAGTCTTTCTAATTTCTATTGCTGTCTCACATCCACTTTTGGAACCATTTATCATTATATCCATCAAAATCAAATTTGGTTTATATTTTTTTACACTTTTTATTGTATCTTTACAGTTATCTACTATAGCAACTACTTCCCAACCTCTAGTTTCTAAAATACTTTTAAGATATTCTGCTGGTATTAATTCATCTTCAACTATCAAAATTTTGTACATATAGTTCCTTTGTTTTTATAGTTTTTGTAAATTTGATTTTATACATAAGTCCACCATTTTGTTTAGTTTCTAATGAACCTTTTAATTGTTTTACATTTAATTTGACCAATTTTAGACCTAGGTTTTCTTTTTCATTATTAATCCCTAATCCATTATCATGATAAATTAACAGAACTTTTTTCCCGACGATTTTTAAAACTATCAAAATTTTCGGATCAGGTTGATTTATAAAAGCATATTTAATACTATTTGTTAGTAATTCATTTATAATAAGACCAATAGGCATAATTTCATTTAAAGGTAATGCTATATTTTTTATTTTATGTTCAATTTGAATATTAGTTGTTGAAGAGTTAATTAAATTTAGGGTTAATTTTTCAATAAATTCTTTTGCATTAACTTTTTCTAAATCATGGCTTACATACAACATAGAATGAACTAGAGCCATCGAGTCAATTCTAGCTTTACTAGTAGAAAGGATTTTTTGTACTTGTTTATTTTCTTGTTGCGCTTGCATTGCTAGCATAGAAGATACAATATTTAAATTATTTTTTACACGGTGATGGATTTCATTATAAAGTAAATCTTTTTTAGTATTAGAAGATAAAAGCATTTTATAGGATTCAACTCTTGTTATTTCATAAATATATGTAAATATAAAAATAACCAAAATAATAATGATGAAATTTACTAAAGAAGCTTCATATCTCATTAAATCGGTATAGTTAAAGTGATTTTCGTTAAATATGATAATAAAAGAAAATGTTATAAAAAATACTAAGTTAATAAATATACCCTTTTTCCAACTAAATAAAAAAAATGTACTTATTGAAAATGGAATTATAAAAACTGGTGTAAAATCATGAAATTGATTGATAAAAATAGTTAAAATGGTAGTAATACCTACAATGAATAAGATAGCATAAGAAGCATAGTTATATCTCATTTTTTTGTATAAAGTAAAAAATGAGATAAAAATAAAAAAGATGCCAATTACTTTAGGAAAAGTATACATGTAATTTCCTATATACATATCTTTTAAAATTAAAGTAAAAAAAAGTATCATACATAATATATACATTGCTAAAAGAACTTTTTTTCTTCTTGTTTTTATAACACTTCTAATTTCTTGGTTATAATCAGTATTAAATGATTTCAAAATTTTACTTTCAGAATAATTTATAATAATTAAATTATAACATTTTAATATTACGTGAGCAAAACGTGGTTTTGTATTTGTATAATAAATCATGATCTTGTGAATATTTGAAGCAAGCAATCATATAACTTTTAAGGGGTTTATTATGAAAACAAAACTTATGTTGGTAGCATCTATTGTTGCATTACCTTTAGTTGGCGTTGCGGTAACTCTTGATGAGACTGTTAAGAATGTATTAAATACTAATCCATTAGTACAAGAGAGAATTAATTATTTTCGTTCAGTTAAACAAGATGTTAGTATTGCAGAATCTGGTTATTATCCAAAGTTAGATTTAGTAGCTGGAATAGGTAAGGAAAGAACAAAAAACAATAATACAGGTTATGAAAATAAAACGTTGGATAGGCAAGAAGCTGCTATTGTATTAACTCAAAATATTTTTGAAGGTTTTGGTACACAAAAAAATGTAGAAAAGCAAAATTATAGGGTCAATTCTGCTGCTTACAGTACAATTGAGAAAGCAAATCAACTATCATTATCTATGGTTGAGGCTTATACTGAATTATTTAAGCAAAAAGAGTTATTGAGTTTTGCTGAAGCAAATGTTGAAACACATAAAAAAATAAATTCTAAAATTAAAGAGAGAATAGATTCAGGTGTTGGAGCAAATTCTGAGTTAGAACAAAGTTCAAGTCGTATGGCATTAGCTGAGTCAAATTACATTGTGCAAATGAATAATTATGAAGATGCAGTAAGTAATTTTATAAAAGTATATGGATCTTTCGTTCATCCTGATGATTTAGATGAACCTATGGCTGTTAAAACACTTCCTACTTCAAAAGATCAAGCTATTGCAGAAGCAAATAAACTCAATCCATCTTTAAAGGTTCAAAGAGCAAATATAAAAGTTGCTAGAAGTAATTTTAATATTACTAAAAAAGCTTTTTATCCACAATTAGATTTAGAAGCTAGACAAGATTGGAATAGAGATGTTGGTGGTGTTGAGGGAGATGATGATTCTTCTTCAATTATGTTAAGGTTTAGATACAACTTATTTAACGGAAATGCAGATACTTCAAGTAAACAAAAAAGTATTAGTGAACTTCATCAAGAAATGAAAGTTTTTGATGATTTAAAAAGAAGGGTAGAAGAGAGTATAAGATTATCTTGGGTAGCTTATACTTCATTAGAAAAGCAAATGAGTTATCTTATAACGCATAAAGATTTAAGTCAAAAAACACTCACCTCATATGTCGAAGAGTTTGATTTAGGTAGAAGAACTTTATTGGATATTTTAGATACAGAAGAAGAATTGTATTCTGCAGATAGAGAATTAGTTGTAGCAAAATATGATTATATTCTTGCTCAATATAGAATTATAGAGAGCATAGGCACTCTTACATCATATATCGATAAAAGCTTCGCAAATCAAGTTGGTTTAGGAGAAGAAAGTAATTCACAATCAGATGTAGTAGATGAGTTACCCCAAACAGAAGAAGAACAATTATAAAAATGAAAGATAATTTTTATGTTGATCCATTATTGCAATGTCTTGTAATAATTACAAGGTTAAATAATCAACCTTTTACAGCGGAGTCCCTTATAGATGGACTCCCTACTGCAAAAGGAGAAGCTTCTCCAGAGTTGTTTTCATTAGATAAACCTAAATCAGGTTTTTCAAGAGCTGCAAAAAGAGCTGGATTTTCTTCAAAATTAGTTCAAAGAGATTTAAAAGAAATTTCTTCTTTAGTTCTTCCTTGTATTTTAATACTAAAAGATAATAAAGCATGTATTCTTGATGAGTTTGATATGGAGAAAAAATATGCAAAGATAATTTTACCTGATTATGAAGAAGCTGAAATATGGGTTAATATAGATGAACTGAATGAAGAGTATTTAGGATATGCTTTTTATATAAAAAAAGAGTATAGAAACGACGAAAAAGAAGATTTTGTTTTAAATAACAATAAAACACATTGGTTTTGGGGAACTTTATGGAAATCAAAAAAGATATACACAGATGTTGTTTTCGCTTCATTAGTTATCAATATTTTTGTTTTAGCAAGTCCTCTTTTTGTAATGAATGTATATGATAGAGTTGTTCCAAATAATGCGATAGAAACACTTTGGGTACTGGCTATTGGTGTTGTTGTTGTTTATGGTCTTGATACAGTTTTAAAATTTATTAGGGCTTATTTTTTAGAAGTTGCGGGTAAAAAGAGTGATATAATTATGTCCTCTATTATCTTTGAAAAAGTAATGGGTTTAAATATGGCAGTACGTCCAAAATCAGTTGGTTCTTTTGCAAATAATCTGAAAGAATTTGAAAGTATTAGAGGATTTTTTACTTCTACTACTGTTGCAACTCTTATTGACCTTCCTTTTGTATTAATATTTTTATTTGTAATTCATCTTATAGCCGGTTCTATTGTTTGGGCACCTATTTCTATTATGTTGGCAATTTTGATTTATACACTTTTTATAAAAGGACCACTTCATAAAAGTATTGAAAGCTCTTATGAAGCAGCAGCTCATAAAAATTCTGTACTTATAGAGTCTTTAAATAATATAGAAACAATAAAAACTATGGGTGCTAGTGGAAATGCTCAGTATCAATGGGAAGAAGCTTCAGGAGAAATAGCAAATAAAGGTTTGACTACTAGAATTTTATCGAATTCTGTTTCAACGATGACTGCTCTTTTTATTCAATTAAATACAGTTGCAGTAATAGTATATGGTGTATATCTTATTCAAGAGATGGAGCTTACTATGGGTGGACTTATCGCTACAGTTATACTCTCATCTCGTGCAATCTCACCACTTGGTCAAGTCGCATCTTTGGTTGCAAATTATGAACATACAAAAACAGCATATAAAAATTTGAGTGATATTATGAAAATGCCTGTGGATAGGCCTGAAGGAAAAGAGTTTGTACATAGAGTGAAATTTAATGGATTTATTGAGTTTCAAAATGTTTCTTTTTCATATCCAGATGAAGATAAAAAAGCACTTGATAATGTTTCTTTTAAAGTTTTTGCAGGAGAACGAGTTGGTATTGCTGGAAAAATTGGTTCTGGAAAAACAACCCTTGAAAAGCTTATCCTTGGTTTGTATAAACCAGAGAGTGGAACAATACTAATAGATGGAATAGACATAAATCAAATTGACCCAGCAGATTTAAGAAAAAATATTGGATATGTTCCTCAAGAAGTAAATCTTTTTAGAGGAAGTGTAAAAAACAATATTATCTATAAAGCTCCATATATAAATGATAAACAGATGTTAGTTGCTTCAAAGTTAGCGGGAGTTGATGATTTTGTAAAATTGCACCCAAAAGGTTATGACATGCCCGTAGGTGAGCGTGGAGATGGTCTTAGTGGTGGTCAAAAGCAGGGTATAGCGATAGCAAGAGCATTTTTACTTGATGCTCCTATAATGCTTTTAGATGAGCCCACAAATTCAGTTGATAACGTAATGGAATCTAAAATACGAGTCAATTTAGCAAAAAATATTGTTGGCAAAACGACAATACTTATTACTCATAAAAATTCAATTTTAGAACTTGTTGATAGATTGATTATTTTAGATAATGGAAAACTTATTGTTGATGGTAAAAGAGATGAAGTGTTACAAAAGTTAAATGCACCTAAAAAAATGCCAAGAGAAGAAAATGTTGAAAAGTAATAAAAAGTTTAAAGCAGTGCCTTTAAAAGATATACAAAAAGTAAAATATTATAAACAGACTGATTTAGAGTATATGAAATCTCTAAGTTCTGCAGTTTTAGAAAAATCTACAATTGGCTCAAGGTTAATACTCTGGGTCATTATACTTTCAATTGCTTGGTTATTGCTTTGGGCTAATAATGCACAAATAGATGAATTAGCAAGAGGTAATGGTAAAGTTATACCAACACATAAAACACAAGTTGTTCAAAATCTTGAGGGTGGTATAGTTTCAAAAGTTTTTGTGAAAGAAGGTGATATTGTAAAAGTTGATCAGCCTTTACTTAAATTACAAGATATTCGTTTTTCAAGCTCTTTTGAAGAAAATCAAATAAAAATAAATGAATTACAAGCCAAAATGGTTAGACTAAGTGCTGAAGCACAAAATAAAAATTTTATTCTTCCAGAAAAATCTGATAAAAGATTTATGGCTCTTTTAAAAGATGAAGAGAGTTTATATTACTCTGACATGAAACAGTTAGAAAGCTCTTTAGATGTCATTTCATCTCAGTTAAATCAAAGAAAAAGCGAATTACTTGAAGCCAATGCTAAAAAAGCTCAATTACAAAGAAGTTTAAATCTTATTGAAGAAGAAATCACTATGAAAAAACCTCTTGTTAAAAGAGGTGTTGTCCCTGAAATAGACTTTATTACACTTAAAAGAGAAAAAAATGATATTGAAGGTAATCTTGAAGCAGTAACTCTCTCAATACCTAGAATAAAATCAACAATTAATGAAGCAAGAAAAAAATATACGGAAGTAAAACAAATTTTTCAAAATAAAGCAAAAAAAGAATTTAATGATGTAAAAGCAGAATATTCTAGGATAAAAGAATCTATAACAGCTTTAAGTGATAGAGTATATAGAACAGTTGTTCGCTCTCCAGTAGCTGGAACAATACAGCAATTGTTTATAAATACGAGAGGAGGGGTTATTAAACCAGGGATGGATATTGTAGAGATAATTCCAATGAAAGATAATCTCATAATAGAAGCAAAGATTAAACCTTCAGATATTGCTTTTTTACATGTAGGACAAAAAGCTATTATAAAATTTACAGCATATGATTTTTCAATTTATGGTGGATTAGATGGAGAAGTAAATCATATAAGTGCAGATACTATTACAGATGAAGAAGATAATACTTTTTATCTTGTACATGTAAAGGCTAATAAAGATTACTTAAATTATCAAGATGAAAAACTTTATGTCAAAGTTGGTATGGTAACTAGTGTAGATATTATTACTGGAAAAAAGACAGTTTTGGATTATATTTTAAAACCAATATTAAAAGCTAAAAATAGAGCTTTGAGGGAGAGATAATGAGAACAATACTCTTTTGTACAAAATCAAAAACTCTTTTAGAACATTGGAGAGAATCATTAATCAATACATATGCAAATTTTATACAAATTGATTCTGAAAAAGGGCTTCTTAAATGTTTAGATAATAACGTTGATGTTACACTTTTGTTAGATAGTAATTTTTTTATAAATAGCAAAGATTATATACGTTCTATTTTAGACTCTTATTCTAGTGTAAAAATCCTTTATATGGATGATTGTCCTTCTTTTAAAGTAGGTAAAGAGTTACTTCCTTTTGGTATAAAAGGTTATGCCAATAGTAGACTCTCGTCGATACATCTTACTCAAGCAATAGATGTCATAAATGATAATAGTGTATGGTTATATCCAGAGTTTATTCAACAACTTATTAAAGATGTTTCCTTTGCAAAAGAATCTAAAGAGAAAAAAGAGTTAGCAATTTTGACTTCAAAAGAAAAAGAGATTTCAAAACTTGTAGCTAAAGGATATAGTAATAAAATTATTGCAATAAAATGTAATGTTACTGAGGCTACTATTAAAGTACATTTACGCTCAATTTTTAGAAAGTTAAATTTAACAGATAGATTATCTTTAGCTCTCATCTTTAATTAATAGATTAATATAGTATGAAATTTTATTTTATACTATACTAAAGAAGTAATCCTCCAAATAACGCATATATAGCTTTTAATTAACGCATAAATTTCATACGTGACTAAAACGTGATTTATCTAAATTTTTACTATTATTTCTACTCCTAAAGTTGTATATAAATAAAGATATTCTCTTGATATTATGGCAGTAATGATTAAAAATAAAGGATATCTTATGGCAAAGGTCGGAACAATAAAAGAGTTATCAGGGGTAGCTAAAGCAGTATCAACAGATGGTACTACTAGAGTTTTAGTTGTAGGTGATTCTATTAATGAAGGTGATGTTGTATCAACTGTTGGTAGTACAAGTAGCGTTAAGTTGAGTTTTGACAATGGTAAAGAATTAATTCTTAGTGGGGATGAAAGAGCTCTTTTAGACCAATCAGTCATTTCGAGCGAAACAGTTTCAGATCCAGATATTCAAGCTGCACAACAAGCCATTTTAGCTGGAGGAGAGTTACCAGATGAGGCAACAGCAGCTGGAGATGGTGGTGCACAAGGAGAAGGTGGTTTTACAGAAGCATATACAGCTGATAGAAGCGATGCAAGAGGGGATGTAAGTACATATAATTTAGGTACAGATGGACCAGTCACTCCACCAATACAAAGTGATGATATTGGTGCTAATCAACCACCTGAAGCAACAGATGATTTTGCAGAAGCATTTGAAAATGTTTTATATACAGGTAATTTACTAGATAATGATTTTGATGATGGATTACCAAATCCTCCAGGTGGATTAGATGTATTTTCTGTAAATGGTATAGGTGACACTAATGGAGATGGATTTATAGTTATAACAACAGAATTTGGTGAGCTTAGTGTAAATGTAGATACTGGTGATTATGAGTATATAAGCAACTATGATCCTTTAGCATATGGTGAAAACGTTATAGAAACTTTTGAATACGTTGTAACTGATGGACAGTTGACAGATACAGCAACATTAGAAATAACTCTTAATGGAACTAATGACCAACCAGAAGCAGATACACTTTTAGATACTGGATGGTTACTAAGTGTAGTTGGTGGAGATGAAGAAGGTTCTGGTGATAATGATGGACCATCAACACTTTCAGTATTAGCTGTAGAAAATAGTGTAGATTTAAGTGAAATAAATAATTTTATTGGAGGAAGTGTAGGTGCACAAGATGCAATAGACCCTTCAGAAGATCCGACAAATGGTTCCGCATTAAAATTAACAGTTTTAGTGGAAGCTGGAGAAACAGTAAACTTTAATTGGACATTTTATGATGCAGAAGAAGAAGGACAAAATGAGTACAGTGATTTTTCTTTTGTAGTAATTGATGGTCAAGAGATACAACTTTTAGCAAGTGCTTTTGATGCAGGAGCTATTAACAATGGAGTATTTAGTCATACTTTTGCAGATGCAGGAAATCATGAAATTGTTTTTGGTGTTATGAATGAAGATGATACAGCGGTAAGTCCAGCTTTACAAGTTGTTCATACATCTGGAGGTACAATTGTTGGTGAAGATTCTATAGGTGTTGTAGAAACAACAGGTGATATTTATGAAACTAGTGATTTAGATGAAGTGGATACAAGCGAAGATAATATAGTAGCTAATGATGAAGATATAAATGTACTTTCAGGAAGTCTTTTAGCAAATGATTTAGATGCAAGTGATACTCATATTTTTAGATTGATTGATATGGATGCAGAAAATACAGTATTAGTTGCTTATGATAGTGGTAATGATGAGACAAATGAAAATAGTCAAATTCAAATGGAAGTTAGCTCTACTGATATTGATACGGAAGCACTTGATATACAAAGCATAACACTATTTACAAATGATCAAGAAGATAGGGTTAGTGATTTTGAAATAAAAGGTGATTTTGGAGCTCTTGGTGTTGGAGAAAGTGCCACTATAACTTTTCAATTTGTTGCAGATGATATGCATGGATTTGGTGAAGGAGAGTTACCAAATGAGCCTTCTATAAGTGAACCAATGACTGTAACAATGACTGTTTTAGGAACAAATGATCAACCAGTAGTTTCAGATGTGCAAATTAATGTTACAGAAGCATCTCTTGACGATATTATGCCACCATCTGAAGGAGAATATGATAATTTTACTGACCAAGATATGATTAGCATGGAAGATTATAGTTATACAGGACAGCTTCTAGTAAGTGATGATGATGTAAATGATATGGGACTACATACATTTGAATGGAATCCAGAATCATTTAGCCTCTCTTTAAGTACATCAAATGCAATAATTTTAAACTTGATAGCAGAACATGATGTTAGCCCAGAAAATGTTGAGGAATTTATAGAAAATATGACAGAAGGTTTTATAGATTTCAGTTATGAAGATAATAATCCTACAGATGGGGTTATGGAATCAGCAACTTTGAGTACAGTTGATTTATCACCAGAGCTTATTGGTTATCTTTTAGAGAGTGGATTTTTAAACATAGATGTACAAGAAGATGGACAATTTAGTGTTTCAAGTCTACTATTTAATTTGCTAGGAGCAAATGATAGTATTTCTATCTCTTTTGATTACAGAGCTGATGATACAAGAGGTCAAAATGGAACAGATGGATATAATGAAGACTCAGTAAGTGAATGGGCAACGCTCACACTAACAATTGATGGTACAAATGATCAACCAGTGGCACAGCCATTTACAACAACTTTAAATGAAAGTTCATTAATCGATATAGGGGATAATGAAGACGTTAGATTTGAAGGAACTTTAGCTGGAGGACAAGAAGGTCCACATGATTTTTATCCTCTAATGGGAAGATTGTTTGGAGAGATGGATGAAGATTTACTAGACATTGCTACAATGAAATATTTTCAAGGAGAAGCGGAGGTTCTTACCGTACAACCTGCTGAAGGAAGATATGACCATGTAGTCGATACAATACAAACAACAGTACATGTAAATGAAAATGGAACTTTTAGTATTGAAAACCCTACTTTTGATAATTTAGCATATGGGGAAAGTGTAACAGTAACGTTTGATTATTATATAGATGATATGTCAGATAATGATGTAGGTGAAGCACATGATACTTCAGAAAATCCACATGAATTAACGCATAGTGAGCCTCAAAGTATAACTGTTACTATCATGGGGACAAATGATCAACCAGTAATACAAAGTGTTGCAACAACACAAGATAATTACTATGAAGCGATGGGTGTTCCAAGTGATAGTGAAGATGCACGAGAAATAACAGGTAGTTTAACTCAAGATTTTTTAGATGATGATACTAATGACATACCAAATTTACATTATGTAAGTATAGATGATGGTGTATTTAATGCAGCAGATAATGATGAGTTAAATGCAAGTGTAAATCTACAAGTAGTAAATGAAATCTATAATGGGTCAAATCTTAATATAAATGCATCTGATATCAATATTGATCTTGATGAAGACGGGAACTTTACGCTAATAAGTGATAAGTTTAATGATCTTGGAGAAGGAGAGTCATTAGATGTTACATTCTATGTAAAAATCACAGATGAATCAAATAGTACAAATGGTGAATCAATAGAGAGTGAAACAAAAGTAGTAACAGTTCATATTGAAGGAACTAATGACCAGCCAGTTGTGACTGCTGTGAACGCTAATGGGGAATCTATAGTTTATGAAGAACATAATGGTTTAAATACTTTTGAAAACACACTTCCAGATGCAGTAGATAATGATGTAAATGATACACATGAGTACTTCGGTGTTGAAGGAGATAATTCTGGTATTGATTATGAAGTTGATTCACCTGTACCGGTGAGCATTACAAATATAGTTGTAAATACTGATGGAACATATTCTGTAGTTGGAGATTTTAATAATTTAGCATTTGGAGAAGAGGCTGTTGTTACATTTGAGTATTATGCAGTAGATAGTAGTACAACTCAGCTAAATGGTGAACCAAATATCTCTGAACCAGAAACAGTTACATTAACTATTACAGGAACAAATGATGCACCAGTCATTACAACAGATAGTGGAACAGATGTGTTTTTTACAAGTGAAAGTGCAGGTTTTGATAATACGCTTATAGCTTATACTTTAAATTCAAATGGAGAACCAGAAAATCCAGTTGTAGTTGTGGCATCCTCAAAAGGTGGACATAGTAATGGTGACTTGATGGCTGAACTTGATGCATCTATAGATGATGTACATTTTGCAATCATAGCACAAGGTCATAATGTTTATGAAACTATAACGAGTTTAGCATTTGATAACAGTGGAGCTTACCCAGTACTACAAGTAAATGGATCTACTTCAACTGCAAATGTTTACTATGATATAAATGAATTTAATGTTGGTGGAAATGATCACTTTGATGTAACTGACAATGGTGATGGAACTTTTACAATTAGTATGGAAGATCTTGACTTAGGTGATAACGATAGAGTTGATTTGGTTGTTAAACTTGTTGGAGATAGTACAGAAGGATATGTAAAAGAATTGCCAGATGGGGATGAATATGAAAATGTAGCAATATTAAAAACTACAGGTTCGTTAACTTTCGATGATGTTGATTTGTCTGACAGCCATACTATAAGAGTTTCTTCTGATGTTTCAGGATATTTGGGAACATTTATTCCTATTATATCTGAAGCAGCAACTGGTTCTGCAGTAGGTGAAATACAGTGGAGTTTTGAAGTAAATGATGCTGATGTTGATTACTTGGCAGAAGGTCAGACTTTAACACAAACATATACTATAGAAGTAGACGATGGACATGGTGGAACTGACACTCAAGATGTTGCAATTACGATTGAGGGAACTAATGATGCTCCAGAAGTTGTTGGAACATCCGCTACTGGACTTGAAGATAGTACTGGAATTGAAGTTGTGTTAAGTGGAAGTGATGTTGATGGATATATTGATTTTTTTACTATTAGTTCAGAACCAGCTAATGGAACTCTATGGTTAGGCACAACGCAACTTTATACAGGAGATACAGTTGATGCTTCTGCTGATAATGCTACAGTGATATTTGTTCCAAATGAAAATTGGAGTGGTGATACATCATTTAACTATACTGCAACTGATAATACTGGTAGTACAGATACAACACCAGCTGTAGCAAATATAAATGTTGATCCAGTAGCAGATGCTCCAGAATTAAGTATAAGTATAAGCGAGGGAGTTTATACTGAAGCAGTTATGAATGAATTGGGTTTATCTGATTTTAATATATATGCATATAAAGATATAGATGATGCAGATTATAGAATTGCACATGGCCCAGATAAAGGCATATATTTAGAAAATGATGCTTTAAATGATAACAAAGCAGTGATATATGAAAATGGTGGAAATGGTATTGGAGTTACAAGTAAATACTGGTTTTTTGGACCATCTTATGAAAGTACAAATCAGGGAGCTAAGGTAATTGACGAAGGTGAAGGCGTATTGATTGACTTGAGTGTTTCTACAACTTCTGCTGAGGTTAGTTTTAAACATGCATTAGATGATGTAATCGGTTGGAAAGCATATAATTCTGATAATAAATTAGTTGCTTCAGGTGTGACACCTAAATACTCTAGTAATGATTCAATTTTTGAATATACAATTGATCCTATAGGTGATGTTGAATTTCAATATATTACAATTTATGCTACTTGTAAAAGTGGTAGTGGAAAATATGGATTCAACATTAAAAATGTAACTGTTGAAAATGGTGTTGCAGAGGCTGGTTATTATACTTATGCTTTAGCTTTAAGTGCTCAACTAACAGATAGTAATGAACTACTTTCAGATATTAGCATTGAAAATATGCCTGATAGTGCTATTTTATATGTAAATGGAGTTGAAGCTACGGCAGTAGATGGTGTTTATACAGTAAGCCAAAATGATACTATAGAAGTACGTAGTGAAAGTGATATTGATTTAAGTAGTATTGTTACTAGTGTTACTTCAACAGAACAATATAATATTGGTACACCAAATGATGTAGCAGATGATAGTGCTATTACAACAGTTGTTAACAATGATCTTGATGGTGATACTGAGGTAGTTATGGGTTTAGGTAACGATCAATTGATAGTTGGCGATGATATCGAAGGTCATGCAAGTGTTGATATGGGTGCAGGGAATGATCAATTGATAGTAGGTGATGATATTCAAGGTCATGCAACTGTTGATATGGGAGCAGGAAATGATATTGTTGAGTTTACCGGAGAAGATGACTCAAGTGATACAAATGGTCGTATTGAATCAGGTGCACATGTAGACTTTGGATTTGGCGAAGACACACTGATATTAGATTCTGGAGCTACAATGCTTAATCTTGAAAATATTGAAAATCTTGAGATTGTTGAGCTTAAGGGGGCTACTTTATCAGATGATATTAAAATCTCAGATGTATTTTCTGCAACAGATGAAGACAATGAATTAGTAATAACAGGAGAAGGAGAGGTTACTGTAGATATTGAATGGGGAACGGGTACAGTTGATGGAGATGTAACAGTATACTCTTCTATGTATAATTCAAATGGAACTGATTATGCAGTAACACTACAAGTTGATACTGATTTAATTATTTAAATCTCTTTACATGTAAGCCTTTGGGCTTACATGTAATAATAAGTCAAATGTCATTGCCTAATTTTTGCATATTCTTTACATGTAAAGAGTGCTATTATTTCATAGTTTCGCTTGGAACATGAACTACGCCATCCATAATGATTCTAGCACTTCTACTCATGCTAGCTTTTTCAACTATATTGTTTTTACCAATAACAGCACCAACTTTTAAAGTTCCAGATGGATGACCAAAAGTAACAGTGTCTTTTTCACCACCACCGCTAGCAATATTTACTAGAGTTCCAGGGATACAAGCAGCACAACCAATAGCGACTGAAGCAGTTCCCATCATAGCATGATGAAGTTGTCCCATAGAAAGAGCTCTTACATTTAAATCTATGTCATTTGTCGTGATTTTTTTACCACTTGAAGTGGTGTAGTTCTGTGCTTTTGAAATAAAAGCAATTTTAGGAGTATGTGCCCTTGTTTTAGCCTCATTAATATCTGTAATGAGACCCATTTTAATAGCTCCATAAGCACGAATAGCTTCAAATTTTTTAAGAGCTTCAGTATCAGAATTAATATCTGATTGTAACTCTGTACCTTTATATCCAAGCGCATCAGCATTTAAAAATATAGTAGGAATTCCAGCCATAATCATGGTTGTTTTAAATGTACCAATTCCTGGAACTTCTAAGTCATCTACTAAATTTCCAGTTGGAAACAGAGCTTCACTTGGGTCTACTGGAGCAACAAATTCTAATTTTAACTCTGCAGCAGGAAAAGCTATACCATCTATCTCATAATCGCCTATTTCTTGAATACATCCATT
Organism: Sulfurospirillum arcachonense DSM 9755; assembly: GCF_000597725.1. Classification (GTDB taxonomy): domain Bacteria; phylum Campylobacterota; class Campylobacteria; order Campylobacterales; family Sulfurospirillaceae; genus Sulfurospirillum_A; species Sulfurospirillum_A arcachonense. The sequence goes on along the minus strand of NZ_JFBL01000006.1, from coordinate 106,069 downwards.
TTTCATAGGAACATAACATAGTATAGTTTTTTGGATATTTGCTTGCCAGATTTTTACGCATTGGATACCGTCTGTGACAAGATTGTCAACATAACCACTTTTTATTGCAAATGGACCAACTGCGGAAGATAAGTTACCACAATTTCCACTCCAATCCATAAAGGCTTTGTCAATTGCAACTTGACCAAAATAGTAATCTACATCATGATTTGGTTGTGAACTTTTTTCAATTAAAACAGTTTTACTTGTGCTTGAAGTTGCACCACCCATACCATCAATTTGCTTTCCATAAGGATCAGGACTTCCAACCACTCTTAAAAGTAATTTATCTCTAGCATCTCCAGGAATTTGCGCTTCTTTAGGCAAATCTTCAATTCTAAAAAAAGTTCCCTTACTAGTCCCCCCACGCATATATGTAGCAGGTACTTTCATTTGTGTTTTATAACTCATCTTATGCTCCAGCTACAAAGTCTTTAGCAAACTTTTGTAAAATTCCACCAGCATTATATACTTCAACTTCTGCAGTTGTATCTAGTCTACATGTAACAGGTATATTCACAATTTCGCTATTTTTTCTAGTCATAATAACATTGAGTGTAGTCCTTGGACTAATTTGCCCTTGTATATCATAAGTTTCACTTCCATCAATTTTATAAGTATGCCTAGTTTCACCATCTTTGAATTGTAGTGGTAAAACACCCATACCCACTAAATTAGTTCTGTGAATTCTCTCAATACTTTCAGCTACAAGTACTTCAACACCAGCAAGCCTTACACCTTTTGCAGCCCAGTCACGTGAACTTCCTTGCCCATAATTTGTACCAGCAATAATAATAAGAGGCTGTTTTCTTTTTTGATAAGCTTCAATCGCTTCCCACATTCTTGTAACTCTACCTTCAGGCTCAATACGTGCAAGTGAACCTTGTTTTACAGATCCATTTTCATTGATAACCATTTCATTAAAAAGTTTTGGATTTGCTAGTGTGGCACGAACTGCAGTATTATGATCACCACGATGTGTTGCATACGAGTTTAAATCCTCAACGGGAAGACTCATTTTCAGACAATACTCTCCTGATGCACTTGTTGGCAAAATAGCATTTGAAGGAGAGAGGTGATCAGTCGTTATATTATCAGGAAATACCCCTAATGCTCTCATCCCTTTAAGGGCAGGTTTTCCCATATATTCATCTTCCCAATAAGGTGGTTTTTGAATATAGGTACTTTTTGGGTTCCAATTATAAAATGGAGATATTTTAATACCACTTAGAGCATTTTTAGCAAACATAGGGTCATAAATTTCACCAAACATTTCAGGTTTTACAGATTGAGCTACTACAGCATCAATTTCATTATCACTTGGCCATAAATCTTTTAAGGTAATAGGATTTCCATTGTTGTCAGTGCCTAATATATCTTTTTCAATATCAAACCTAATAGATCCAGCCAGTGCATAAGCCACTACTAATGGAGGTGAAGCTAAAAATGCCTCTTTTACATAAGGATGTATTCTTCCATCAAAGTTTCGATTACCTGATAATACGGCAGTTGTATAGATATCATTATCAACAGCTTCTGTTTGTATTGCAGGATCTAGTGCACCACTCATACCATTACATGTAGTACATGCAAATCCAACAATCCCAAATCCAAGTTTTTCAAGCTCATGAAGTAAGTTTGAGTCTTTTAGATATGCTTCAACTACTTTTGATCCAGGTGCGAGTGAAGATTTTACCCATGGTTTTCTTTTTAAACCCAATTCATTGGCTTTTTTTGCCAATAAACCAGCAGCTACGACATTTCTAGGATTTGAGGTATTGGTACACGAGGTAATCGCTGCTATTAAAACAGCACCATCTGGCATTTTATCTCCATCTATCATATACTCTTTTGTAATGCCTTCATCTTTTAGAGTTGAAGTTGGAACTAATTTATGTGGTTTTGAAGGGCCTGCTAAACTTCTGCTTACTGTTGATAAATCAAATGTTAACTTTCTTGCATAGCTTGCATTTGCTAAAGAGTTAGCCCACAAACCATTTGCTTTTGCATACGTTTCAACAAGATTTACTTGTTTTGATTCTCTTCCTGTTAATGTTAGGTATTCCAATGTTTGCTCATCAATTCCAAACATAGCAGCACTTGCCCCATATTCAGGTGTCATATTTGAAATAGTAGCACGATCACCTAAAGTCAAATAGGATAATCCTTCTCCATAAAATTCTAAAAAAGAAGAAATAACATTGTTTTGTCTTAAAAAACTGGTTAAAGATAAGGCAATATCAGTAGCTGTAATACCTTCTTTTCTTTTTCCAATTATATTGACACCAATAATCTCAGGAACTCTCATATAAGAAGGATTCCCAAGCATTACATTTTCAGCTTCTAACCCACCTACACCAATAGCAATAATACCAAGTGAATCAACATGAGGAGTATGACTATCTGTTCCAACTAGTGTATCAGGAAATGCTACACCATCAACATTATGGATAACAGGAGACATTTTTTCTAAGTTTATTTGATGCATAATTCCATTGCCTGGAGGAATAACATCTACATTATCAAATGCTTCTTTTGTCCAGTTAATAAAATGAAATCTATCAGCGTTTCTTCTGTCTTCTATAGCTCTATTTTTAGAAAATGCATCAGGATCAAATCCTCCACATTCAACAGCTAAAGAGTGATCTACTATGAGTTGTGTTGGCACTACAGGATTGACTTTTTCAGGGTCACCACCTTGTGCTGCAATTGCTTCTCTAAGACCTGCAAGATCAACTAAAGCAGTAAGCCCAAGTATATCATGAGTAACAACTCGACTAGGAAACCAAGGAAAATCTCTGTCATCTCTTTGTTCAATAAGCTGAATAAGTGAGTTTTTTAAATCTTCCTCTGGACATTTTCTGATTAAGTTTTCAGCTAGTACACGAGAAGTATAGTTAAGTTTTTCAAAAGAATTTTTTTGAATTTCCTCAACAGCCATTTTTACATCATAATAGCTTGTATTAAAACCTTCTAACTTTTTGAGATATTTATCTTTTTTCATATTATTCTCTTTTATCTAAAGGAATAAATTCTAAGTTATTAGGACCAATATATTGTGCAGAAGGGCGAATAATCTTACCATCTTCACGTTGTTCAATGACATGAGCTCCCCAGCCTGATGTACGAGCAATTACAAATAATGGAGTAAACATATCTGTAGGAACTCCCATTTGATTGTAAGAAACGGCTGAAAACCAATCTAGATTAGGAAACATTTTTTTAGTATCCCACATAATAGATTCTATACGTGAAGCTACATCGTACATAAGCATATTGTTATTTTCTTGCGATAATTGTTTTGCCACTTTTTTAATGACAACATTTCTAGGATCACTTAGCGTATAAACAGGATGACCAAAACCAATAATAATCTCTTTTTTTGCCATTCTCTCTTTTATATCAATTTGGGCTTCATCTGGTGAAGAGTATCTTTGTTGAATTTTGAAAGCTTCTTCATTAGCCCCACCATGTTTTGGTCCTCTTAAAGCACCAATTCCACCAGTGATAGCTGAGTACATATCTGAATTAGTTCCAGCAATCACACGTGAGGTAAATGTAGAAGCATTAAATTCGTGTTCAGCATAAAGAATAAGAGATATATGCATAGCTCTTACCCATGATTCTTTAGGTTTTTCTCCATGAAGTAAATGTAAAAAATGAGCGGCAATAGTATCATCATCTGTTTGTAAATCAATTTTTTTGTTGTTATGAGTATAGTGGTACCAATATAATAGCATTGAACCAAATGATGCCATAAGTCTATCAACAATATCTTGTGCTTTGTCTTTTTGATGTTTTAAGTCTTCAGGCTCAATACATCCTAGTGCTGAACAACCAGTTCTCATGACATCCATAGGATGTGTAGATTTTGGTAATTGTTCTAATACAATTTTAACTGTATCTGGAAGATTACGATATGACTTTAGTTTTGTTTTATAGGCTGTAAGTTCTGTTTTATTTGGTAGCTTTTCATGGACAATTAAATACGCGATTTCTTCAAATTCTGCTTCTGTAGCAAATTCTAATATATCATATCCTCTATAGTGTAAATCATTTCCAGTAAGACCTACTGTACAAATAGCTGTATTTCCTGCAGCTGTACCTGATAGGGCAACAGATTTTTTAGGTTTAAATCCTGTTTTTTCAGTACTCATAATCTACTCCTTTTATTTGTTTTTAGAAAAAAGTGCATCTAGTTTATCTTCATACGAATGATAATCTAACATGTCATATAGTTCCATTCTTGTTTGCATTATGTCCAATGTACTACTTTGTGTTCCTTTGTTTATGATTGCATCAAAAACACTTAGCGCAGCTTTGTTCATAGCACGAAAACCTGATAAAGGATAAAGCACCATGCTTATTCCTACACTTGCTAACTCTTCTACTGTAAACATGGGAGTTGCGCCAAATTCGGTAATATTTGCTAATACAGGTACTTTGATGACATTTGTGAAGTCTTCGTATTCTTTTAGTGTATGAATAGCTTCAGCAAATATCATATCAGCTCCTGCGTCAACATAAGCCTGGGCACGTTTAAGTGCAGCTGCTTGTCCTTCACTTGCGTGAGCATCAGTTCTAGCCATAATTACAAAATCAAGATCAGTTTTGGCATCTACTGCTGCCTTTATTCGATCACACATTTCTTCAATACTGACTAATTCTTTATTAGGTCTATGCCCACATCTTTTTTGAGCTACTTGGTCTTCTATATGACATCCTGCTGCTCCAGCTTTCGTCATTTCTCTAACAGTACGAGCGATATTAAAAGCTCCTCCCCAACCAGTATCTGCATCAACTAAAAGAGGCAAGTCACAACGTCCAGTAATTCTTCTTATATCAATACAAACATCTTCTAACATTGTCATACCAAGGTCTGGTAATCCATAACTTGCATTTGCAACACCTGCACCTGATAGGTAAAGTGCTTTTGCTCCAGCACGTTTAGCTTGAATAGCACTATATGCATTAATAACACCCAATATTTGTAAAGGACTTTGCTTTTGTAATGCTTCTCTAAATTTTTTTCCTGCGCTCATATATTATCCTTTATTATTTTGTTTTTGGGTAACCAAGAGCTTTAATTGACTCTTGTATTTCTGGAAGAACAGTAGCATCTTCTATTGTTGAAGGCATATTCCATTCTTTTCCATCTGCCATACTTCTCATAGTTCCACGTAAGATTTTTCCACTTCTTGTTTTAGGGAGTCTTTGAACCACTGTAGCAATTCTAAAACTTGCCACTGGCCCAATTTCATCTCGAACAAGTTGAATAACTCCCTCAGCAAGAGAGCGTGGATCTCTTTCTATACCTTCTTTTAAAACAACAAACCCCATTGGAACTTCACCTTTAAGTTCATCATCAACACCAATTACTGCACACTCAGCAACATCAGGATGTTTTGCTACTACTTCTTCCATCTCTCCAGTTGATAGTCTATGACCTGCAACATTTATAACACCATCCATACGTCCCATCACCCAAACATAACCATCTTTATCAATATATCCAGAATCTCCAGTTAAGTAGTATCCATCGTAAAAGTTTAAATAAGAGCGTTTATATCTTGCATCATCCTCCCAAATTCCCATCAAACAACTAGGGGGAAGAGGGAGTTTGATAACTAAGTTTCCAAGTTTATCAGCTTTACACTGTTTACCATTTTCATCAAGAACTTGAAGATTAAATCCTGGCATCGGTTTAGTAGGACTTCCAGGTTTTACTTTCATAGGATCAAGACCCATTGGATTTGAAGCAATTGCCCAACCAGTTTCTGTTTGCCACCAGTGATCAATTACATCTTTACCTGTTACTTTTTGTGTCCATTCTAAAGTAGGAGAATCACAACGTTCACCTGCCATAAAAATATTTTTTAGATTACTCAAATCATATTTTTTAGCCCATTTCCCATCAGGATCTTCTTTTCTAATTGCTCTAAATGCAGTTGGAGCTGAAAAAAGTATATTTACTTTATATTCTTCACAAACTCTCCAAAAAGCACCAGGATTTGGTGTGCGAACAGGTTTTCCTTCATATACAACAGTAGTACAACCATTCATGAGTGGAGCGTATACTATATAAGAGTGTCCAACAACCCAACCAACATCACTAGCTGCCCAAAATACACTGCCTGGTTTTGCATTGTAAACATTATCCATAGACCATTTCATAGCTACAGAATGTCCACCATTACTTCTAATAACACCTTTTGGTTTCCCTGTAGTTCCAGAAGTATAAAGTATATAAAGAGGGTCAATTGCATCTACAGGAACACAATCAACACCATTTGTTTTTTCTTCTTCTAAAGCCCAATCAACATCTCTCCAAGGAAGCATATCAGCTCTTTTTTGTGCTCGTTGGTAAATAAAACAAGTAGTTGGTTTATGAGATGATTTTTTAATAGCTTCATCTAAAAGAGGCTTATAGTGTATAACACGGTTTACTTCAATACCACAACTTGCACTCATAATAACTCTTGGTTTAGCATCTTCTATCCTAGTAGCAAGTTCATGTGCTGCAAAACCTCCAAAAACGACAGAGTGAACTGCACCAATCCTAGCACATGCAAGCATTGCAATTACAGCTTCAGGAATCATAGGCATATAAATAACAACACGGTCACCTTTTACAACACCCTTATTTACGAGCATTCCAGCTGTTTTTGCAACACGATCACGTAATTCTACATATGAGTAAGTTTTTTTAGTATCTGTTACAGGGGAATCATATATGAGTGCAGCTTGACTTCCTCGACCATGGTCTACATGTAAATCTAGTGCGTTGTAACAAGTATTCATACATCCACCGACAAACCATCTATAATGACCATCAACGACATCTAAAACTTTATCCCATTGATGATACCAGTGAACTTTTGTAGCAGCTTCTGCCCAAAATTTTTCAGGATCTTTTATAGATTCGGCATAAACTTTATCATAGATTGCTCCCATTGAATTCTCCTTTAGTTAATTACTTAATTATACTTTATGGACAAAAAATGTGGTTGTACTAAAGTTAGTTTTTAAAAACAATTTATGTACAAGAGTATAAAAAATGTCATAATTTGTATTTTTTGTACAATAACTGTACAATAATGATAACCTTTTTGTGAGAGTTTAATATGTATAAAAGTAGTATCGAAAAAATTATAGAAATCTATAAACGTTCAGAACTTAGTATTTCTAAGTTTGCTAGTATTATTGGAAAAGATAGAAGAACAGTGACTTCTTGGATAGATAAAACGGTAATAAAAAACCCAAGTGAAGAAGTTTTGAAAAAAATTTCAACATTTTTTAGGTATCCAGATTCTATATGGGAAGATGATTGTCAAAATGATGACTTTATGGCATTATTGACTCAAATTCCAAAAGAAGAAATTAAAATTATTGATGAAGGATATTTAGGTGGTTTAAAATATATATTAGAACATGAAGATAAAGAAAGATTTGTCATTCATCCTCAATTTCCTGGACCAATGTACAGAGACACAACAGTTCCTAGAGTATACAGAACAAAAAGTAGTTTAGAAATAGAAGGTTTTAAAAAACAAAGAATATCTAAGATGTTATCATACTCTTTTGAAACAACTGAATGGTATAGTATAAAATCATTATTGAATTTTTGTTTTTCTCCTATTGGAAATTTTTATACCAAAGTACAAAAAATTCAAATATTAGATCTTATATATGATAATTTTCATGAAAATTATAACAAAAGACTCTATTTTTTTGATTCATTTTCAAGAAAAATTTATGGTCTTGATACTGCGTATACGTCTATTAATATAAAAAATGGAGTTATGTTTTTTAAAGCTCCTTTAGAATCAGTTTTTATAGAAGTACGAAATAAAAAACTTATTGAACGTATTCATAGACACTTCACTTTTGGAAGTGAAGCTCCAACACATGTAAATCCAAATGATGCAACATATATATTAAAAATTTTAAAAAATTGTGTTGAACTAGAATTAGGACTAAGTGGTGCTTATGAAGAGTTAAATAGAAAGACTTTTTATGGAGAACTTTTTAAAAACAATATTAGTGTTTCTCTACAAGAGAAACTCTCTCATCCAAGAGATGGTCAAAAAACAAATTAAGTAGGAATAATATGAATAATACAAGTAAACAATTTGCAATATATGGGGCAGTATTTATGGCTTTGGCTGTTAGTTTAGGAGCATTTGGTGCTCATGGTTTAAAAGCTATTGTGAGTAAAGAAATGTTGGTTATTTATCATACCGGAGTTGAGTATCAGTTTTATCATGCCCTTGGACTTTTTGCTGTCTCATTTATAGCTAGTTTTCAAGAAAGTACATTGGTAAAAAGAGCTGGTTATTTTATGATAGCAGGTATAGTTATATTTTCAGGAAGTTTATATGCTATAACATTAAGTGGTATAAAAATACTTGGAGCTATTACACCTATAGGTGGAGTATCTTTTATAGTAGCTTGGATTTTATTAGTTTTTAGTATCAAAAAAATATAAATCTTCAAAATACTCATTAAATAAATATTATTTAAAACTATTGACTATTTGGTCAATGGTTTGTTATACTTTTACTTGACTGATTAGTCAAGGAGAATAAATGATGTTAAAATTAAAATCTTATGCTGTGCCATTTGTTTTTATTGTGCTTTCTGGTGCTGGTTTTGTATTTATAAAAATGGGGTTAGCTTATTCTAGCAGTATGGCTTTTTTAGAGTTGAGATATGTACTTGCGTTTGTAGTTTTACTATTAGTTGCATTAATATTTAGAGTAAAGTTTCCAAAAAGTTTAAATGAGATATTTCATATAAGTGTTGCTGGAATTTTATCTGTAGGACTTTTTTCTATAGGTTGTTTTAATGCAATAGAGTATGGCTTATCACCTGCACTTTGTTCGTTGATTGTTTCTTTGCAACCTATTATTATTTCATTTTTTGCTATGAAGTTTTTAGATGAATCTGTAAGTTTGAAAGCATGGTTTGGTTTAATACTTGGCTTAGTTGGAGTAGGGCTTGTATTAGGACTTAATGGTGAAATCAATAACAATGAGTTAATAGGCTTTTTATTTGCAATGTTGGGGTTGTTTAGTATGAGTTTTGGAAATTTATATCAAAAGAAATATTGCTCAAACATGAATTTGATTACAGGAGGAGTTATTCAGATTTTTGCTTCTGCAATTGTTGTATTGCCTTTATTATATTTTGAAGATGTGAGGGTTTCTTTTAATAGTGAATTTATAGTTGCTTTATCTTATATGTCTGTGGTTGCTAGTATAGGAGTAATGTCTTTGTTATACTACATGATTAGACATGGGGAAGTATCAAAAGTATCTTCTTTATTTTATCTTTTGCCTGTTGCTTCAGCTGTAATAGCGTATTTTATTTTAAATAAGGATATAGAGTTAAATGTATTTATTGGGATTGGAATTGTTCTTATTGCTATGAACTTGATAAATAAAAAACAGCAAGTTCAAGTTGTATTAAAAAAATAAAGAGTATTAGATAAACTAACTAATATTTTAAATCAAAAAAGAATTCGAAAGGCTTTAGAATTAATTAAAGGATATCTTCGAGTTCTTTGGATCTTGTTCTATTCAAATAATTTAAATGGAGCTTGTATAGTTCTTTTTATAATATTAATTGGAGATAGAACGGTATCTGTGATAACTTGAGTTGATATATCAGGTTTATCTAGTGTTCCTTCTACTTTCACTTTCGTATATATTTTTCCATCTTTTCCTAAGAAGATAAAATTTACTAAAGGGATTTGATTAACTGCATTACTGAGACTTTTTAACATAGCAATTTGTAAGGTCATATCTATTTTTTTTGTTTCTAAATTAATACTTCCTTGACCTATTATATCAGCACTTTTTCCATCGATAGTAAGTTTCTCAATTTTTAATATATTACCATTTCTAGAAAAATCTATATAGGCTTGGTTTATTTCATATCCATCATCATTAAAACCAGGGTTTTTAAGTGTCATTAATGAAGGAATAGTATTTATAAATGCCATCAAATTGTTATAAAATGCCATACCTTTAAGAGTAGTTTTTTCTGCTGAAAAATAACCTTTATAATTTTTACTATCATGACCGTCAAGATAAACTATAAATGAGCCATTTTTAAATAACTCTTTGCCTATTATATTATTTATATAGGTGTTTTGTAAGTTTTGAGTTAAGAGTTGAAAAGTTTTCTTTGTTTGTTTTATATATATATGCTGAGTGTCTAAATTTGTATGCATTAACATATTATTTCCATGAAGTTCATATGAAAAGTAATCACTCGGGATTTTAAGAGTAGAATTTTTGTCAATTAAATTGGAGTGTATTCCTTCTACTTTGATATCTTCAATAGCAATTTTCTCATCAAGTTTTGATGAATCAAATTCTATATCTATATTATTTATCTTTATATCTAGCCCATTTTTATAGTGAGCTTTTATATTGTTATCTACACTTACGACTTCAAATGCATTGTCATCAACCATAACATTTACATTGAGTGATTTTATTGGTTGGTTATTTTTTCTTAATGGTAAATCAATATCTTTAATGGCAGCATTAACCGAATATTGCTTAAAATTTTCAGTATTTATTTTGATTTGACCATCTTTTAATTTTAATTGTTGCATTAATTTTGAATCATCATATATATTAGATAATTTTTTAATTTCTATAATGTTGTTTTTCTCTGTAAAAGTTAAAATTGCGTTGAGTTTATTTATATTGATTGTCGTATTATTATCGTTGATATTTAAAGTGGCAGAACTATTTATATCCTTTACATGTAAAAGGTCGGCATTTCCAAAGGTTACATGTACAGATTCTAAGATATTAGTACTTTCATAAATACCTTTTTTTATATCAAATGTCCCACTGGTATTAATATCAAATATTTTTTTATATTGCAAGTTTGAATTATATATATGTACTATATCATTGTCTAGTTTTACCGTTGCTTTTTTTGAGAACATAGGAAGACCAGATACTGACAAATTAGCATCTTCAACTTCAAAAAGACCTGTGTAGCTTGCAACATCTAAGGGGTCAAATTCAATATCTAAAAGAACATTTGCTTTTGTTTTACCAGATGTTTGTACTATGGGTACATGTATATGAAAAACTTTAAGAGTTTTATGGATAGATTCATCAAGTAAAGCATGAGTTTTTATATCTAATATAATTCCCGGACCTTTAGTCATGAGATTGTAGATATAAACTTCAGAGTCACTTACATCTTTACCTTCATAATTTGCTTGTTTTATATTAAATATTAATTTATTATCTTTGAGTATAACATCTAAATCTTTGACCAAAACTTGTGGAGCATTTTTATGAAATTTTACAGTTACATTTTTTGCACTTGCTGAGCCTTTCATAAGTTTAGGATAAAATTCATATGTTTTTAAATCAAATAAGCCTTCTAACGTATGAATTTGATATTCATTTGCGACAATTCTTTTATATATCCAACCGCTTATAATTGGGTCTAAATCAATTTTAGCAGAGAAAAAATCCATAAAAGGTTTGAGTGAATTTAATTTTTTAGTGTTAAGTCTATAATATAATTTATTTTTTTCTACTTTAAACTCAGCTCCACCATTGATATTAAAAGTATGAAAAGTTCCTCTAAAATTAAATAAATTTTTTCCTAAATTTGCTTGCAAGTTACCTTTTAACTTGATTTTATAATCTTTTAATTCCATTTGATTGATTTGGAATTCTATACTTTCACCCCATGTCCTAATCTTAGTGTCAAGCGTGAGAAAATCACTATCAATATAAAAAATCTCATTTTTAAATAAAAAGTGTATAGTTTTGTTATCCAAAATTAGGTTTTGTATAGAGATAGTGTCAAAAAAAGCGTAGAAGAAAGGCAGTTTATTGAATATGTCTTGTACTTCTGCAAGTGAAGTAGTTTTTTTACTCTCTTTTTCTATATTTAGCGTGTGTGCATATACAATAAGTTTTTTATCTAATTTTATGTACAATTGAGAAATTTTAATCTTTGGTAGTTCTAGACTATCTATTCTAATGCCATTTTTTAAAACAACAAATAAAAGAGTAATAAAAAGAAATATGACTAAAAAAAATTTCCAAATGTTTTTCATAGCATGTGATGTTGCGTTGATTATCATGTATTCACTTATTTTTCACTTATCAAAGCCTATGAGTTCAACAAAAGTAACTTATGTTCCACAAGGTTCAATTTCCCAAATTATAACATATTTAGAACAAAAAAACTTCTCTTTATCTCCTGTTATAGATAAATATTTACTTTATTTTATAGGTCTTCCTCAATCTGGTTGGATAGATATAGGAGAAACGCATTTAACTAGAGGAGATTTTTTATATAAACTATCACATTCTAAAGCTGCTATGAATTCTATTATTTTAGTTCCTGGGGAAACAATAGATGTATTTTTATATAAAATATCAAAAAAATACTCTCTTTCATATAATAAATTAATGAAATATTATCTTAAAACAACACCAATACGAGATGGTTTAATAATACCTGAAACATATAATATTCCTATGGGAATTGGAGAAAGACATCTTATACTATATCTTATAAATTATGCTTGGAAAGAACATAAAAAAATTTCAATGAAGATTTTTGGTGAATTTAATAAAAATAGTTGGTACAGATATCTTAATATTGCTTCTATTATTCAAAAAGAAGCAGCCAATGCAGATGAAATGCCTACAATTTCTTCAGTTATATATAATAGACTTAAAAAGCGTATGAAACTTCAAATGGATGGTACTTTAAATTATGGCAAATATTCTCATATAAGAGTTACTCCTAAAAGAATAAAAGAGGATAATAGTAAGTATAATACTTATAAGTATGTAGGTTTACCACCTTATCCTGTAAGTAGTGTATCTAATGAAGCAATATTTGCAGCAATTTTTCCTAAAAAAACAGAGTATTTATACTTTGTTAAATCCCCTCATGGAGGACATACCTTTTCGAGGACATATAAAGAACATATAAAAAATATAAAAAGATTAAGGTAAATATTCTTAACAAATAAGTATAATTTTGCACATTTGAAATTATTTAATTAAAAACTTGATAGTATCAAAAAAAATATAAATTTTAAGGAGATTGAATGGCAGCGTCAGTATCAAAGATAATATATACGAAGGTAGATGAAGCACCAGCTCTTGCAACATATTCATTTTTACCTATAATCAAAGCATTTACAAAAAGTAGTGGTATCGAAATGATAACTAAAGATATATCATTGGCTGGTAGAATTATTGCTAATTTTCCAGATAATTTAACTGATGCACAAAAAATCTCTGATGATTTAGCAGAGCTTGGTAAACTTACACAAGATCCAAGTGTAAATATTATAAAACTACCCAATGTTTCAGCTTCAATTCCTCAACTAAAAGCAGCAATTTCAGAACTACAAAGTAAAGGATATAATATTCCTAATTATGATCAAAGTGATGAGATAACTGCAAGATATTCAAAAATCTTAGGCTCAGCAGTAAATCCTGTTTTAAGAGAAGGGAATTCAGATAGAAGGGCTCCAAAAGCTGTTAAAAATTATGCAAAAAACAATCCTCATAAGATGGGGGCATGGGATAAAAACTCAAAAACAGACATAGCTTCTATGCAGGCAAATGATTTTTACGGTTCTGAAGTCTCTACAACCATGCAAAGTACAAATGATGTAAAAATTTCTTTTTTTGATAAAAATGGGAAAGAAAGTATTTTAAAAGCTTCTACTCCTTTAGAAGCTGGTGAAATTATAGATGCAACTTGCATGAGTGCAAAAGCTCTTCAAAATTTTTATCAAGAATCAATTGATGAAGCTAAAAAAAGAGATGTTCTTTTATCTCTGCATTTAAAAGCAACTATGATGAAAATCTCTGATCCAATTATGTTTGGATTTGCAGTAAAAGTATATTTTAAAGATTTAATTGCTAAACATGCAAAACTTTTTGATGAATTAGGAGTTAATTTTAATAATGGATTAGGTGATTTATATTCTAAAATAGAAAATATAGATTCTTCTAAAAAAGCAGAAATACAAAAAGATATTGCTGATATTTATGCATCACAACCTAAGCTTGCTATGGTTAATTCAGATAAGGGCATTACAAATCTTCATGTACCTTCAGATGTCATCATTGATGCATCATTGCCTGCTATGATTAAAGGTGGTGGTAAGATGTGGAATGCACAAAATAAAGAAGAAGATACTCTTGCTATGATTCCTGATCGTTGTTATGCTACAACATACCAAGCAGTGATTGATGATTGTAAAGCAAATGGAGCATTAGATCCAAAAACAATGGGGACAGTTCCAAATGTTGGACTTATGGCCAAAAAAGCTGAAGAGTATGGTTCTCATGATAAAACTTTTCAAGCTAAAGAAGATGGAGAGATAAAAGTAATAGATAAAGATGGAAATATTGTGTTTAGTTTTCATGTTGAAAAAGGCGATATTTTTAGAATGTGTCAAACTAAAGATGCTCCTATTCAAGATTGGGTGAAACTTGCAGTCAATAGATCAAGACTTTCAAATACGCCAGCAATTTTTTGGTTAGATGATAAAAGAGCACATGATGCCCAAATTATTAAGAAAGTAAATAAGTATTTAAAAGACCATGATACAAATGGACTTGATATTTCTATAATGACTCCACTTGAAGCTACAAAAATTTCTTTACAAAGAATGAGAGAAGGAAAAGATACTATTTCTGTGACCGGAAATGTACTTAGAGATTATAATACAGATTTATTTCCTATTTTAGAAGTAGGAACGAGTGCTAAAATGCTTTCAATTGTACCACTTATGAAAGGTGGAGGATTATTTGAAACTGGTGCTGGTGGATCTGCACCAAAACATGTTCAACAATTTCATGAAGAAGGATATTTAAGATGGGATTCCTTAGGTGAATTTATGGCACTTGCTGCATCTTTTGATCATCTTTCAAATACACAAAATAATCCTAAAGCAGCTGTACTCGCTAAGACTTTAGATGCTGCAACAGAGACTTTTCTTTTAAATGATAAGTCACCTGCAAGAAAAATTGGACAGATAGATAATAGAGGAAGTCATTTTTATCTAGCTATGTACTGGGCCCAAGAATTAGCTAAACAAAATGATGATATTAGTTTAAAAGAAGAATTTAAAGCTGTTGCAAGGGATATGACAGAAAACGAAGATAAAATACTGCAAGAGTTAAATGGTGCCCAAGGACAAAAAGTTGAAACTCAAGGGTATTATTTAGCAAATGAAGCTCTGACAGCAAAAGCTATGAGACCAAGTAATACTTTAAATAGTATTATCGATAACATATAAAATAAAATAGGGAGATTTTCTCCCTATAATAAGGAGGCCTTTTTGTTACAAGCAAAAAAAGTTTCAATAATTGGAGCTGGAAATGTTGGGGCTACTGTTTGTTATTGGTTAGCAATGAGAAAAAGTTGTCGGGAAATAGTGATGATAGATTTAGTGGAAGGATTAGCTAAAGGTAAAGCTTTAGATATTTCTCAAGCTACTAGTCCAGAAGGAAGTCATACACAAATATCTGCTTCAAGTAATTATGAAGCTATTAAAAAGAGTGATGTAGTTGTAATCACTGCTGGGATTCCACGTAAACCTGGTATGAGTAGAGATGACTTACTTTTAATAAATGCAAAAATAATTGTACAAATAGTAGAAGAAGTGAAAAAAAATGCTCCAGATGCTATTATTATTACAGTTACTAATCCTTTAGATGCAACCACTTATACAGCATTAAAAGCTGGAGGTTATCCAAGCAATCAAGTAGTTGGTATGGCTGGAATATTAGATAGTTCTAGAATGGAAACTTTAATATCAGGGAAACTTGGTTTTGGTTATGGACAAGTAACGGCAAGTGTTATGGGAGGTCATGGTGATGATATGGTACCACTACCTAGATATTCTTCTGTAAATGGAGTTGCTTTGCATGATCTTTTAACGGATTTAGAAATAGAAGATATTATAGAAAAAACACGACATGGTGGTGCTGAAATAGTAAGTTATATGAATACTTCTGCTTATTATGCACCTGCTAATGGTACAGTAAAAATGATAGAAGCAATTCTAGGAGATAAACAAGCAATTTTTCCGTGCGCTACACTTTTAAATGGTGAATATGGTTATGAAGATACTGTTAATGGTGTCCCTGTAATTTTAGGTGCAAATGGAGTAGAAAAGATAGTGGAATTGCCACTAAATTTAGCAGAACAACAATTATTCGCCAAAAGTGTTGAGTCTGTCAATAGGCTTTTAGGTACGTTAAGAGAAAATAATTTTTTTAAATAATAAATAAAAATGAAGGAAATTTAGAGAAGTTACGTAATAAAGTAACACATATTAGTTTTTGATTTATATGAAACTTAAATTATAAGTAAGAAATATATATAGTTGGCAATTTTATCAATTTGATAGAAATAATACTATAGAGTTTTTATTAAATTTATTTTAGAATTAAAAAAGTAGGAGAATCTATGAACGTTCATGAGTATCAAGCAAAAGAAATTTTTGCTAAGTATGGTGTGCCGGTTCCTCGCGGTTATGTAGCGACAACGGTTGAAGAAGCAGTTGAAAATGCAAAGAAGCTAGGTGGAAAGATTTGGGTGGTAAAAGCTCAAATTCACGCAGGTGGACGTGGATTAGGTGGTGGTGTAAAACTTGCAAAAAGTTTAGATGAAGTCAAAGAGTTAGCCAATGAAATTCTTGGTATGACATTGGTTACTCATCAAACAGGACCTGAAGGTAAATTAGTACAAAAAGTTTATATAGAAGAGGGTGCAGATATAGCTGATGAGTTATATTTAGGCGTTGTTCTAGATCGTGCTCAAGAGATGCCTGTTATCATGGCTTCTACTGAAGGTGGTATGGCGATTGAAGATGTTGCTGCTGCTACTCCAGAAAAAATTATAAAAGTTGCTGTTGATCCTGCTATAGGTTTTAAAGGTTATCATGGACGTGAACTTGCTTTTGGTTTAGGTCTTCCAAAAGAGCAAATTGGTAAATTTGTTAAATTTGCTTCAGCTTTATATCAAGTATATATGGAAAATGATGCAGAAATGATAGAGATAAATCCACTTGTAAAAACAGGTGCAGGCGATTTTGTTGCACTTGATGGAAAAATGGGATTTGATGATAGTGCATTAGGCCGTCATCCTGATATAGAAGCAATGAGAGATTTGAGTGAAGAAGATGCAGATGAGAGAGAAGCTGGTGAATATGGATTAAGCTATATTGCACTTGACGGTGAAATTGGTTGTATGGTAAATGGTGCTGGACTTGCTATGGGCACTATGGATACGATTAATTATATGGGTGGAACTCCTGCAAACTTTCTTGATGTTGGTGGAAAAGCAAATGCAGAAACCGTAGCAAAAGGTTTTGAAATAATCTTAAAGAATAAAAATGTAAAAGCTATTTTTGTAAATATCTTTGGTGGTATTGTAAGATGTGATAGAATTGCCAATGGTATTTTAGAAGCTACAAAACTTGTAGATGTACATGTTCCAGTTGTGGTAAGACTTGATGGAACAAATGCACCAGAAGCAGCCCAAATATTAAAAAATGCAGGAATTGCAAATGTTATAGCAGCAACTGACTTAGGTGACGGCGCTAAAAAAGCAGTTGCTGCTGCGAAAGGAGAGTTATAATGAGTATATTAGTAAATAAAGATACAAAAGTAATAGTACAAGGTTTTACTGGTAAGGAAGGAACTTTCCATGCTGAGCAATGTTTAGATTATGGTACTAAAATTGTTGGTGGTGTTACACCAAATAAAGGTGGTACAACTCATTTAGGACAACCAGTTTTTAATACAGTAAAAGAAGCAGTACTTAGTACAGGTGCAACTGTAAGTATGATTTTTGTTCCACCTGCATTTGTAAGTGATGCTGTTTTAGAAGCAGCTGATGCTGGAATTGAACTTGCTGTAATTATTACAGAAGGTGCTCCTGTCCGTGATATGCAAGAAGCAAAAGCTTATGCCATTAAGAAAAATATGTTAACTATTGGACCAAATTGTCCAGGTATTATAACAGCGGAAGAGTGTAAGATAGGAATTATGCCTGGATCAGTGTTTAAAAAAGGTAATATTGGCCTTATTTCAAAATCAGGAACATTAACTTATGAAGGAGCAAATCAAGTTTGTAATGAGGGATTTGGTATAACAACAGCTGTTGGCATTGGTGGTGATCCTATTATTGGTTTAAGTTATAAACAACTTCTTCCTCTATTTGAAGCTGATCCTGAAACGGAAGCTATAGTTATGATAGGTGAAATTGGTGGTGATTTGGAAATCCAAGCTGCAGCATATATTAAAGAAAATATTACGAAACCTGTTGTTGCTTTTATTGCTGGTCAAACAGCTCCAGCTGGTAAAAGAATGGGACATGCAGGTGCTATTATTAGTGGAAGTGCTGGAACAGCAGCGGAAAAAATGGCTGCACTAGAAGCAGCAGGTGTTTCAGTAGTAAAATCACCAGCTGATATTGGTAAAAAAGTATCAGAAGTTTTAAAGAAATAAATATTATATTGTAATTAAATTAGATAAAGGAGAACCATATGAGTTTAGTTAAAGCCCCGCAAGATACTCCTGTTTGGGTGAATATAAGCAGATGTAAAGCTTGTGATGTTTGTGTGAGTATGTGTCCTGCTGGCGTATTAGCTATGGTAGCAGCTCCAAGTTCAACACTTGGATCAATGATTGAAGTAGTTGAACCAGACGCATGTATTGGATGTAGAGACTGTGAATTACACTGTCCAGATTTTGCTATATACGTAGCAGACAGAAAAGAGTATAAATTTTCAAAGCTTACTGATCAGGCAAAAGAACGTGCTGAAGCAGTTAAAAATAATAAATTTAGAAAATTAAGTGCATAGGGAGCTATGAATGTCAAGAGAAGTAATTTCAAGTGGTAATGCACTTGCAGCAAAAGCAGCTATAGATTGTGGCTGTGAATTTTTTGGTGGATATCCTATTACTCCATCATCTGAAATAGCACATGATTTAAGTGTAAGTCTACCAAAAGTTGGTGGAAAATTTATTCAGATGGAAGATGAAATAGCAGGTATCTGTGTCGCTTTAGGTGCATCTATGAGTGGTAAAAAAGCTATGACTGCAACAAGTGGTCCTGGGATATCACTTAAATCAGAGCAAATTGGACTGAGTTTTATTGCTGAAGTTCCATTGGTTATAGTAAATGTTATGCGTGGTGGTCCATCAACTGGTCTTCCTACTCGTGTATCTCAAGCTGATATTGGACAAGCAAAGTATCCAACACATGGAGATTTTGCATCTATTACTTTATGTCCGGGGTCGTTAGAAGAGGCTTATACTGAAACTATTAGAGCATTTAATCTTGCTGAAAAATATATGACACCAGTATTTTTACTTTTAGATGAAACTTTAGGTCATATGCACGGTAAGGCAATTTTACCTGATTTAGAAGAAATTCAAAAAATTATTGTTAATCGTAAAAAATTTGAGGGTGATGCAAAAGATTATGAACCTTATGGTGTTGCTATGGATGAACCAGCAGTATTAAATCCTTTCTTTGAAGGATATAATTATCATGTTACTGGTTTACATCATGGACCAAAAGGTCATCCTACAGAAGATGAAGATCTGTGTCAATTTAATATAGAAAGATTGATGGGTAAAATCAATAACAATAAAGAAGATATGGTTGATTATGAAGAGTTTATGTTAGATGATGCTGAAGTTTGCCTTATAGCTTATGGTAGTATATCTCGTGGAGCTAAAGAAGCTGTTTCAAAACTAAGAAGTGAAGGTATTAAAGCAGGATTATTTAGACCTATTACATTGTGGCCAAGCCCAGAAGCTAAACTGAAAGAAATAGGTAAAAAATTCGATAAAATTTTTGTTACAGAATTAAATATGGGTCAATACCTTGAAGAGATTCAAAGAGTTATGAAGAGAGATGATTTTGCTACACTTCATAAAGCGAACGGTAGACCAATCGCACCACTAGAAATGGTAGCAAAAGTTAAGGAGATGTTATAAAATGGCTTTTGATTACGATAAATATCTTAGAGTTGATAAGATGCCAACACTATGGTGTTGGGGATGTGGAGATGGTGTTATACTAAAAGCAGTTATCCGTGCTATTGATAAAATGGGATGGGATATGAAAGATGTTTGTGTTGTTTCTGGTATTGGTTGTAGTGGACGTTTTAGTTCATACATTAATTGTAATACTGTTCATACTACGCATGGACGTGCAGTTGCATATGCTACTGGTATTAAACTAGCAAATCCTGATAAACATGTCATTGTTGTAACTGGTGATGGTGATGGTCTTGCTATTGGTGGAAATCACACAATTCACGGTTGTAGAAGAAATATTGATTTAAATCATATTTTAATTAATAACTTTATTTATGGTTTGACTAATTCTCAAACAAGTCCTACAACACCTCAAGGTATGTGGACTGTTACAGCTCAGTTTGGAAATATTGATCCGACATTTAATGCAGCTAAACTTGCATTTGGTGCTGGTGCTACATTTGTTTCTCGTGAAAGTGTACTTGATCCACAAAAAATGGAAAAAGTATTTGTGGCAGGGTTTAAACATAAAGGTTACTCTTTTATGGAAACACTCTCAAATTGTCATATTAACCTTGGTAGAAAAAATAAAATGGGTGAAGCTGTTCAAAATCTAAAATGGATTGAAGATATAACAATGCCATTGAAAAAGTATGATGCTCTTCCTGATGAAGAAAAACATGCACTTTTACCAACAGGAATTTTGAAACAGTATGAGAACCCTGAGTATTGTGAAAGTTACGATAAAGTTATCGAAGCTGCACAAAATAATACAACAGTAAAAATGTAAGGAGTGGCCGGTGAGAAATCAATTAAGATTTGTTGGAGTTGGCGGTCAGGGTGTTATCTTAGCAGGTGAAATTCTAGCAGCTGCAAAGATAAAAGAAGGTGGTTATGGAGTTAAAGCTTCAACATATACATCCCAAGTAAGAGGTGGAGCAACGAAAGTTGATATTTTACTTGATGAGAATGAAATTTTATATCCTTATGCAAATGAAGGTGAAATAGAATTTATGATTGCAACGGCTCAAATTAGTTTTGACCAGTTTAAAGATGGTGTAAAACCAGGTGCAATTATAGTAGTTGAACCAAATCTTGTTACTGCTAGTGATGAAGATAGAAAAAAATGGAGAATTATTGAAATTCCTATTATTACTATTGCTAAAGAAGAAGTAGGAAATGTAATTACTCAATCTGTTGTTGCTTTATCAATTACAGTAGAGATGACGAAAGTTCTTGCTGCTGATTTAGTAGAAGAAGTGATGCTTTCAAAAGTGCCACCAAAGGTACATAGTGCAAATAAACTTGCATATGAACTTGGTGCAAAATATGCCAAAGAAGCGTTAGCTTAAAAATCTATAGAGAGGGTAACTCCTCTCTATAATCCTAAAAAGTTTTTAATTCCTGTAAACATTATTTGTGCTGAAAGAGCTGCTACGATTAGCCCTGTTATCTTCATAAGGACAATAAGTCCAGTCCCTCCAACAAGTTTTTTCATATGTCCAGACATGTAGAGTAAAATCCCTACACATAAAATTGAGCATATAAGTGCAAAAGAACCTATAGCCAGTGAAGAAAAGCTTTTCATGTCTGCACCCATGACCATGAGTGTTCCTATAGTTCCTGGTCCTACTGTTATTGGAATAGCAAGAGGAACTACTGCATTTTTTGATATATCAACAGGACAACTAATTTTTTCATTAACATCTTTTTTTATTAAATCAACTGCTGTTAAGAACAGAAGTGCTCCAGCACCTATTCTAAAAGCATCTAAAGTGATACCAAATAAATCAAATATGTATTTACCAAAGTGTAAAATAATCATACATGAAACTATAATAGCTACTGTAACTTTGATTGCTATATTTTTTGTTTCTTTATCATCTAGATCTTTTGTCATTGATAAAAACATTGATAGTACAAAAAATGGGGTCATTATAAAAAAGAATTTTATAAAAACTGCAAGAAAAAATGACATGAACACTCCTTAAAAAGCGAAATTATATCACTTTTTTTGTACAATAGCTATATGAATAAAGAGATTAATTACCTAATAGAATATTTAGCAAAATCCAATGAACATGAGAATTCAGATTTTTATAAATCAATCTTAAGTTTTTTTCAAGATCACTTGATTTATAGTAGTTCAAAATATGAAATTAAAACACTCAAAGTTCTAGCGATTAAAGGTGGAATTATATTTCCTGAAAGTTTTGAAGATGCACTCACTAAGTTAGATAAACTTCTTGAATCAAATACGAATAATGAAATAATAGAGGCAAAAAAACAGCTTTTAGATACTATTGTTAGCTCAAACTTCAAAAAGAAAAAAGAGCACTTCGATAAAGTAGAGACAAGTATTTATAAAACGCTTATTGCTTATATAGCAGGACTTACAAGAGCATTAGAGATCTTTTACATGTACACAAAAAATGATGTAAAAGAACCTGAAGTATATATAGAGTTTTCAAATAAAATCCATGCAGAACTTATTGAAATGATTTTTAATAAAGAAGAAAAAGCATTATTAGCAGATAAGTTAAAAGAGATTATGAGTGTTTATCTTTCAGTGTATGCTAGATATCTTTACATGTAAAGGTTTTAATGAATTATGATGTTATAGTTATAGGCTCAGGCGCTGCTGGTATGATGAGTGCTATAACTGCTTCAATGAATGGTAACAAAGTTCTTCTTTTAGAAAAACTCTCAAAAGTAGGTTCAAAGCTCAAAGCGACTGGTGGAGGGCGTTGTAACCTTACTAATACCTTGTCCAATGAAGATTTTGTGGAACGTTTTGGCAGAGATGGACGTTTTATGAGAGATGCTTTACATCTTTTTGATTATAAAAATCTAATGCAATTTTTTGAAGATATTGGAGTAAAAACTCATGCTCCTGATGGATATAGAGTTTTTCCAATCTCTCATCAATCCACTACAATCATAACAGCACTTGAAGAAAAAATGCATAGTTTAGGTGTAGATGTAAGATGTTCAGAAAATGTAGAAGAGATTGATTGCACTAAAGAGAGTATAAAAAGTATAAGTACCAAAGAAAATAGATATATTGCACCTAACATCATCATTGCAACAGGAGGATTAGGTTATCCAACACTTGGGGCTACAGGGGATGGCTATAAGTTTGCAAGCTCAGTAGGGCATAGTATAAAAGAGTTAAGTCCTGCTATGATGCCTTTACATGTAAAGGAGAGTTGGGTAGCAAATTGTAGGGCCGATACAATCCCTAAAGCTCAAATAACAGTTAATATACCAAAACATAAAAAACTAAAAGCTAGTGGAGATTTGATATTTACCAAAAATGGTATTAGAGGACCAGTGGTTTTAGATTTTGCTAGAGAACTTACACCACTTTTAAAAAAGTATGGTGAAGTACCTTTATATGTAAATCTCATAAATGGTAAAAATGAAGAAGATATTCGTTTACATGTAAAAAATAATAATGATAAAAATATCTTAGAAATTATGGCTATTTTACTCCCTGAATCGATTGTTACTTCTTTTTTAAATGAGTGTAAAATAGAGCCCACATGTAAATACAAAGAGATAGATGGAATTAAACGCGATGCGCTGATTAAAATGATGGTGAAAACACCTTTAACTGTAATCGGACATGATGGTTTTAAAATGGCAATGATAACAAGAGGTGGAGTAAATCTTAAAGAGATAAACCCCAAAACTATGCAAAGTAAGTTGGTAAAAGGACTCTATTTTTGTGGTGAAGTAGTTGACCTTGATGGACCTTGTGGAGGTTACAATCTCCAATGGTCATTTTCAAGTGGATATTTAGCAGGACTTTTAAAAATTTATCCATAGCTAGTACCTTTAATTTAAAACTGTACAACTTTATACTAGATGATTTTATATTAATAACTAAGTGATAAACCAACACCTATATCTATGATATTTGAAAATTTTGATAATTTGATTTTATATTCTAAACTTGTACAATGACATGGATGAATGTTTTTTATAGGGTTTTGAGTAAAATAATGAAGAGTACCTTTAGATTGGAGCTCACTTGGATTGATAAGATGAAAACCACCAATGACATCTAAGATCCTATCATCCTTACAAACTTTTTTTGCATACTCTATAATATTACAAATTCCCGCATGAGAACATCCAGTGATTATAACTAAACCTTTTGAAGACTTATATACGAGAGCAGAGTCATCTTTAAGATAATCATCTATCATTTTCTCTGATTTTTCACATTGACCAACAGGGTCAATATTTTCAAAATCATTGATTCTTTCTATCTCACCTAAAAAGACTAAATTTTTTGTTAACCATAATGGAGTATCAGTTAATTTAGTATTAAAATACCGATTGATTTTTTTAGAATCTAAAGTAGATCCAATTTCATCACCATTATACTCTTTATAGGAAAAAGCATCAGGATGGGCAATAATAGTTGGACGAATATAATTTATATTTTCTGTTTTTGCTTCAGTATAAAATTTCGTAAGAGGAATGAACCCTCCAGTATGATCATTGTGTCCGTGTGATATAACAATGTAATTAATATCCATAAGTGATTCATTCATTTTTAATGCATTTTTTATAAATACATCTGAATATCCAACATCAAATAAAACCTTAGTATCTTCATCACAAATTAGATATGAAACAGCAGGCTCACCTATGTAATAACGATCAATAATAGTGTTATTATCTACTAAAATTTTAAATTCTATAATGATTCCCTTATATTGAAATTTCTATTATTGTAACAAATTTGTTTTTAAATATTTATTTGTGGTTTATTTTCTTATGTCCAAGGTTTCCTTTGCTATCTATTTTGTAAGCAGCTCCAAAACCTAAAACAAGACTTTTTTCACCTGGTATTAGTTTGATAATTTTAAAATCTTTCATGGTTCTTAAAAACGAAAGTGCATCGCCATATCTTTTATCATAAAGTTTAAAAATTTTCTCTTCATCATTTTGGAGTTCACAACTTGCACTAAAATATAATCTTTGTCTAGCATAGATATGAGAGGCTTTGCTTTCATCTTCTATTATCATGACGTGAGCTTTTTTTGTCTCCATTATATTATGAAAATGAGGCATGTTAGAGCTAACACATATATAATAATCTTCTTCAAGTTTTACAAAAGGAGAGTAATTTGTAAGGGGATCATTTTGCTGGTTTGTAGTTCCTACAATCATACTATATTTATCTAAATCAAATGTTTTAAACTTTTCTATTATTTCTTCATCCGTATATTTACTCATAATGTTCCTATTTTATTAAATTTATAATTAGAGACTATTTTACTCTTATTTGTCCTATAAATCTATAAAATATTTAGAGTTTGCTTTTTCCAAACCATTTTTGATCTATTTGTTTAATAATTGATTCTATTGTCCCATTATCTTTCATCTTTAGCAATATTTGCGTAAGGGGTTCTACTAAGTGTCTATTTTTTTTGTGAAGATAATGAAATAATGGAAGAGTCATAAGTGGGGGCTCAAGAAGTTTAATGTCTTTGAGACCTAATTCTTTAAGCGTTACTAAAGCTCTTTGTCGAGGAGCTATTAATATATCACTACGTCCTAAATTAAGCATTAAAAATGCTTGTTTTGTTGTTTTTACTGCATCAGAAAATATATTATCAGGCATACGGTCTTCAATAGCTTTAACACCACGCATATATACAACATGATAAGGTAAAAGGCTTTCCCAGCCTTTGATATCAATTTTTTCATTTTTACTAAAAGCCACAAACTCCAATGATATGATACTTACAGGAACAATGATAAGATTTGGATAAGACTTGTCAATATCTTTTACTCTATATAATTCTCCATCAACTTGACCACTATTTGCAATTTTTAAAGATCTTCTTGCTGGAAATTTTTTTATTTTCATAGTTAATTCAAGTTGTTTATAGGCTTCACTCATAATTTTTTCTGTTTTTTCTAGGATTATAGTTTGTGTATCAAGAGTTGTAATTTGTACCTCTTTAGTATATGATATATTAAAAGTTATAAATAGAAAGAAAACTATTTTGATGAGTAAATTTATTTTTTTCATTAAATACACCTTTTTATTAGGCTAGTTAATGTATTATACCTCAATTTTGATTTTTCAAAAATTAGGTTTAGTTACAATTTAATTATATAAAATATTTTTGGAGTATTGAATTGGCTGAATTATTCAAGGATTTATACAATAAAACTTACATAGAGTTACTCTGTAAAGAATTATCTTTATATGTAAATGAAAAAGAGTTTACATGTAAAGTTTTTAATGAGTCTTGGAGTCAATTAGAACTCAAATCGAGGATGAGACATATTTCTACTATTTTAGGGGAATTCTTACCCAAAGAGTATGAAAAAGCTATAGATATACTAAAAAGTGTTTTTTCAAAAATGCCTTCAAGTATGGGATTGGAAAATATGATATTTCAAGATTTTGTAGAAGTACATGGACTTGAGTATTTTGAAAAATCCATGGAAGCTTTAGAGTATTTTACAAAAAGTTCTAGTTCAGAGTTTGCCGTACGTAGATTTATCATAAAGTATCCACAAAAAAGTATGGAACAGATGCAGCTTTGGGCAACCTCTAATGATTTACATGTAAGAAGATTAGCAAGTGAGGGGTGTAGACCTCGTTTACCTTGGGCAGTGGCTATACCTCAGTTTAAAAAGAATCCTCAAAAAGTTTTAGAAATATTAGACACATTAAAAGATGATGAAAGTGAGTATGTACGAAAAAGTGTTGCAAATAATCTCAATGACATTTCAAAAGATAACCCTGAACTTGTAAAAGAGATAACAAAAGAATGGCTAGGCCAAAATGAAAAAAGAGATAAACTTTTGAAGCATGGGTGTAGAACTTTACTTAAAAAGAGTGATAGCAAGGTTTTAGAACTGTTTGGTTTTAGCAGAGTCAAAAATATTACAATTGATAATTTTAAAATAACTGAAAACGTAGAAAAAGACAGATCGTTAGAATTTTCTTTTTGTATTTGTGCACAAGAGAATCTAGGAAAACTTAGAATAGAATATGCTATAACTTTTGTAAGGCAAAACAATAAGTTATCAAAAAAAGTTTTTAAGATTTCAGAAGGTAATTGCAATAGTAAGAGAAAACAAGTTAGTAAAAAATACTCTTTTAGACCTATTAGTACAAGAAAGTATTATAGGGGAAAACATAAGTTAGAAATTATCGTAAATGGAGAGTATATTTTAGAGGAGGAGTTCTTTTACATGTAAGGAAAAATCCTTACATGTAAAGATATTATAAAACGCTTGATTTAATAACCATCATTTTTTCTTTTGACATCTCTTCCATGCCATTATGAATTCCACCCATGCCAAGACCTGAAGCATTCGCTCCACCAAATGGCATCCAATCAACTCTAAATGCAGTATGATCGTTTACCATAACAGCAGTACCGTTAAGTCTCTTCACTGCTCTTAACGCTGTATTTAGATTTTTTGTAAATACAGCTGCTTGAAAAGAGACTTCTAAAGCATTAGCTCTATCAAATGCTTCTTCAATATCACTATATGAATAAATGATTACTACTGGTCCAAAAACCTCTTTAGTAGATACTAAAGCATCATCAGAAGGGTTTAAAATAACTGTTGGTTCATAACAAGAATTTGAGATTCTTTTACCACCAGTTAAAATTTTTCCACCTTTGGTTACAGCTTCATTTACCCACTCTTCAACTCTATCTACTTCAGCATTGTTAATAAGTGGACCAACTTCAGTTTTTGGATCCATTTGATCACCAACTACCAATTTTGATGCATATTTAGAAAGCTTTGATGCTACTTCATCACAAATTGACTCATGAACATAAACTCTTTGAACCGATACACAAACTTGACCAGCATGGTAAAATCCACCTTTTCCTAAGTCGGGGATCATTGTATCAATATCTGCGTCAGCTTCTACAATCACTGGAGCAACACCACCATGTTCTAATGCAACCCTAGTTCCATCTGCTACTTTAGAGTTTAAGTACCAACCTACAGCACCCGAACCAATAAAAGTTAAGAAGTTGATTTTTGGAGATGTAGCAAGTAATTCACCACCTTTTCTATCACATACAACTGCTTGTGCCCAACCATGAGGAAGACCAGCCTCAGCTAAAATCTCAACTAATTTAATAGCTGACATTGGAGTTTGAGTAGCTGGTTTAATTATAACAGGACAGCCAACAGCAATTGCAGGAATAACCTGATGAATTGCAAGATTAAATGGATGGTTAAATGCAGAAATCGCAGCAACAACACCAATAGGTTCTTTAAAAGTATATGCCATTCTATTTGCACTTGTTGTAGTGTGCCCCATAGCAATCTCTTTACCTTCAAAAGCACCTAAATGCTCAATTGCTAATTTAACACCATTGATAGCTCTATTAACTTCTACTTTTGAATCAATATATGGTTTTCCACCTTCACTTGCACAAAGAAGAGTTAATTCTTCTACTTGTGAACTCATAATTTCCATAACTTTTTCTAAAATTTCAATACGCTTGTATTTTGGAAGTGCATTTGCGTGATCTAAAAAAGTAGCTTGTGCTAAGTCAATTGCTTTTTGAACTTGCTCTGTTGAGCTAAATGGAACTTTACCAACTACTTTTCCATCAAACGGTGATGTGACTTCTATTGTACTCATTTTTTTCCTTGTGTCTCTATTTATATATAAAAATTAATCTTCATCCAAACGTATAACAAATACTGAACATTCAGCATGACGAATTACTCTCTCAGCAGTGCTACTAATAAAATAGCTACCCATGCCAGGTTTTGTTGCCATCATAACAATTGCATCAGCTTTCATTTTTTCTGCTTGTTTTAGAATTTCTTGATGAACAGCACCATATTTTATTATAAATGATACTTTGTCCATTGGCACTAAATATTTATCAGAAATTTCTTTTAACTTTTCTAATGCACCATGTTTATATTCATGTTGATTATTCTCATCTATTGTAGGATATATTCCTGGATGAGCACTATTTTCATCTACATTGAACAAAGAAATTTTTCCATTTTCTTTTTCTAATACTTTTAATGCACCTTCAAAGAGTTTCTCATGATTTTTTTTGTATTCTAAGTGAATAGGTACTAAAATATTTTTAAACATTATATATCCCTTTTATCCCATTAGTAAGTTTGGTAGCCAAAGCACAATGTTAGGAAAAACCATACAAGTAATGAGAACTACTAAGTTGATCAATATAAAAGGTGTAACTGATTTATAAATTTCTCCCATTCCTACATCCGGAGGAGTAATACCTTTTAGATAAAATAGGGCAAAACCATAGGGAGGTGTTTGCACAGCAATCAAAATATTAATAATCATCAATACTCCAAACCAAATTGGATCATAACCTAATGTAACTGCTATTGGAGTAAACAGTGGTGCACACATCAATACAATTACATAATCATCAAGTATAAAACCTAATAACAACATAATAAATTGAAACATTAAAATAATTGCAAGTGGAGGTAAATCTAAATTGTGTATAAAACCCGCAATCATACTTTGGATTCCCATAAGTAACTGAAAATTACTAAATAATGAAGCACCTAAAATAATCCACATAGCAACACTGATTAATGAAGCTGCTTGAAAACCTGCTAGTTTAAATATTTCAAATTTAAAGCGTTTAAAGAGCATAGCAAGGAGCATAGCACCAGCAACACCTAAAGCACCAGATTCAGTTGGAGTAGCAATACCTGCGATAATACTTCCTAAAACAACAAAAATTAAACCTATAGATAAAAAACCATCTCTACCTATTTTAAATTTTTCCTTTTTTGTAAGAACTGGTAACCCTATAGTTTCACTTAATAAAGGAGCTCGTTTAGGATTTAACTTAGTACTTATTATTACATATAAAATAATAAGAGATATAGTTAATAAAGCTGGCATGAGAGCACCTATAAACATACGACCAACAGAATTATGTGTTGAAGCTGCAAACATTACCATAGGAATACTTGGAGGAATTAAAATACCTAAGGCACCACCAGCCATAATAGTCCCTAAAGCTAGTTTACGATCATATCCTGCTTCTAACATTGGTTTTAAAGCAATACTTCCAGAGCTCATAATACCAGCGCCAATAATTCCAACCATAGCACCAATCATAGAACAAATAAAAACAACACTAATTGCTAACGAACCACGAACTCTCCCAATCATCAGTTGGCTAGCTTTAAACATAGCATCACCAATACCAGTGTGAGAGAGAAGCTGCCCCATATATATGTATAAAGGAATAGCAAGTAAAATATAATTAAAAAATGTTCCTTCAATAGTAGTTGGAATAACATTGTAGATTCCAGTGCCCCAGCTAAAATAGCCAACTAACATGGCAATTCCACCGAGGGCTAATCCAACAGGAGAGCCGATGATAAAAAACGATAAAAGACAAATTAATAAAACAATAGAGAGTACTTCAATTCCCATTTTCATTCTCACTTTCAATTAGATCATGGCCTGTAATCAAAGTATAAAGTTCCATAATCTCATCTCTAATTAATTGAAGCGTAAAAAATACACCCGAGATGCTAAACATAAGCCAAAAATGCCACATAGGTGGAGCCCATTCACTTTGACGACGATAATTTAAATTTAAAGCTTCACGAAATTTAGTAACGCTTAAATAAACAACAAGAATAAGAAAGAAAATACCTAATGCGTAAGAAATAAGATCAAAAATAATTTTAACTTTAGGTGATACTCTTATATAAAAGATATCAACACTTATATGAGCTCTTCTTTTTTGGGCGTATGCGCCTCCTAGTGCTGCGATATAACCAAATAAAAACAAGGAAGTATCATAAGTCCAAATAGGAGGGGCATTAAATATATATCTAGCTACAGTTCCAAAAAAAACTACTGCTGCAAGAAGAGGCACCAATACAGATGCCCCTTTTCCTAACCAGATAACAATCTTATCTATAAATATACAATATAATTGTAAAACTTTTTTAAACATGATTAATCCTTAATTTACAACATTCCTTACTCAGCTGTTTTTCTAAGAATATCAATTAGTTGTTTAGAGTATTTATCTTTTGATGAGTATTCATCCCATAGTCCTGCACCTGCTTTTTTCCAAGCTTTTTTATCAGCTTCTGATGGTTCTGGACTCCATTTTAAACCTTTTTTTACCATTTCATCAATAGCTTCTTGTTCCCATTTTCTAGATTTTTCTAGTTGCTCTTTTGCATGATCTACAGTAGCTGCATAAACTGCTTTTTTTAGATCATCTGGTAATTTATTCCATGAGTTAGTATTAAAAAGAATTGGTAATACTTGTGCACCAGCTAGTGGTAATTTATACATATATTTTGCAACTTCAACATGATTACCATCTCTATGATCAATCATGTTACTACCAATTGAGCCATCAATAACACCTGTCGCTAAACTTGTATAAATTTCACTCCAAGCTAAAGATACTGGAGATGCACCTAAGTTTCTTAAGAATTTACCATAAGCACCAGGAGCTCTAATTTTAAGTCCTTGAAAATCTTTAATAGATTTAATTGGTTTTTTAGTGATAATATAAACAGCTGGTTGAATATATGGCTCTAACCATGTTAAACCTTGTGCTGCATAAGCTTTTTTAAGAATATCACCCCAACCTTGTTCATGAAAAAGTTTTTCTAATTTAACTGGGTCATTAGTTCCACCAGGTAGTCCAATTTCAACAATTCCAGCAGGCATTTCACCAGCATTCATTGCTTGAAAAGGTGCTATCATGTCAATTAATCCTGATTTTGCAGCTCCAAATAAACCTCCTGATCCAACACCTTCACCAGAGAATAGTACTTGAACTTTTATTTTACCATTACTTCTTTTTTCTATACCTTTTGCAAGATTCTCATATACTGCTCCAAATGCAGTTCCTCTTCCATAAAGATTTGCAAATCTCAAATTGTAATCAGCTGCCGAAGCAGTTTCTACCATTGTCATAACGCCTAGCAATGCAATTATAGCTGTTGCTATCATATTTTTCTTCATATTAAACATTTTTTTCCTTTGTTTATTTTTGATTTTTGTTTCATTCTAATTAAAATTTTGATCAAATAAATTACTTAAAAAGTAAAATAATTTATATCAAAAATTAATTACTTTAGACCTAATCTTATTAACAAGTATCTCCTTTAATAATTTAATTTTTTACTACACTTTCAAATAGTTTACTAAATTTATCTAGACCTTCATTAGCTAATTCATCACTGATTGTTAAAGCTGGTAAAAATCTAATAACATTACTGTTAAACCCACAAGATAATAGTATTAATCCATATTGAGCTGCATTTGCAATAATACTTTTAGTTAATACTGGATTTGGTTTTTCTGAATCACCATCACACATTAACTCAATTGCAATCATAGCTCCCTTGTTTCTAACATCACTAATTAAAGTTGGAAATTGTGATTGGAGTTTAGTAAGTCTTGTATTAAATATTTCACCAATTTTATTGGCACGATTAAGTAAATCTTCGTCTTCAATAATATCTAAGACTGTTAAAGCAGCAGCACAAGCAACCGGTGAACCTCCATAAGTTCCACCTAAGCCTCCAGGGACAGGAGCATCCATAATTTCTTGCTTACCTACAACTCCAGAAAGTGGATATCCTCCAGCAATACCTTTTGCCATAGTCATTAAATCTGGCTCAATTCCTGAATATTCGATATTGAACATTTTCCCAGTTCTACCAAATCCTGTTTGAATTTCATCTACAATCAATACAATTTTATGTTTATCACAAAGTCTACGTAATTCTTTTAATAATTCTACTGGAGCAGAATAAAATCCACCTTCACCTTGAACAGGTTCAATGATAATTGCGGCAACATCTTCCGGTGCAATATCATATTTGAATAAATTATTTATTGCTTTTAATGAATCTTCAACTGTGTATCCGTAAGAAACACCAGGAAAAGGAACATGATATATTTCACCTGGGAATGGTCCAAATGCAACCTTATACGGAGCAATTTTTCCTGTAAGTCCCATTGTTAAGTTAGTACGTCCATGAAAACCACCATTAAATGCAATTACACCACGTTTACCAGTATAAGCTCTAGCAATCTTTACACAATTTTCTACAGCTTCTGCACCAGTAGATACAAAAATAGCTTTTTTATCACTATCACCTGGAGCTAATTTGGTTAATTTTTCAGCTAATTCAACAGCAACTTCATATGGGTTAACCATTACACATGTATGGCTAAATTTTTCTACTTGTGCTTTTACAGTTTCAACAATTTTAGGATGACTATGTCCTGTATTACATACGGCAATTCCCATACCAAAATCTATATACCTGTTGCCTTCAACATCCCATACTTCAGAATTTTTTGCTTCTTTTACGAAAGCAGGGTAAACATTGCCTTGACCTCTAGCAAATACTTTGTCCTTACGGTCTTGCAAATCTTTATTTTTCATTCTTTCACCTCACATTATTTTGTATAAACTACCTAATAATTAACTAGTTAGACTTATTAATCATTGCATTATAGTCTATGTTTTTAGCAGAAATACACAATCCTGTAAAAATTTAAAATATTATACCCTTAACTTAGTTCATATTTTTAAAGTTACTGTATATTTTTTAATCACAAGTGTCGATATATTAAGCCGATAAAATTGTAGTAAATTATTGTTTAATAGTATTTAAATATATACTATTAAATCTTAAAATAAGAAGAGAACTAATCAAAGAAAAATTCTTAAAAAATAAAAAAGAAAAGCAGTACTTATTTAAAAAAAGTACTACCAATACGGAGCATATTTGAGCCACATTCAACTGCAAGCTCATAATCACTACTCATTCCCATGGAACAATATTTTGCCCCTTGAGTTTGTAGTTGAGTAAATATATTATGAGTTATTTTAAAACTTTTTCTTATAAGTGCTTTATCATCTGAGTGAGCGCCAATACTCATGACACCTTTTAGTTTAATATTTTTACATGTAGATAGTATTTCATCATAAACTTTAATGGCATCTTCAGGAAGTACACCAGCTTTTTGATCTTCATATGCACTATTTATTTGTAAAAGAACACTCATAGTTTTGCCTTTTACTTCCAAACGTTTATCTATCTCTTGAGCCATTTTTAAAGAACTACAACTGTGCATAAGGCTAGGGTTTAAATCTATAAGAGCATTGATTTTATTTGTTTGAAGTCTTCCTATAAAGTGCCATTCAATTGGAAGTTTATTGAGTGTTTCTACTTTTGATTTTAAATCTTGGATTCTATTTTCACCAAAAGCTCGCTGCCCAATATCATACATATTGGATATTTCACTAGAGCCAACACTTTTACTCACAGCAATTATTTTAATAATCTGATGTTGGTTTACTCTTAATCTAACTTTTTCTATATTTGTTAAAACTTCATCAAATTTACATTCGTATAAAGATATACTCATTAGTATCCTCCAGCAATTCTATATAAATCATTAAAAATGGTAAAAGCCATTAGTGAAAGTAACAATACCCATCCAGCTAAAGTTAAACGATAGAGCACTTTTTCACTAGGTCTTTTTTTCGTTATTATTTCATATATATTAAACATAATATGACCACCATCAAGTGCAGGAATAGGGAGTAAGTTTAAAACACCTAAATTCACTGAAATAAGAGCAGTAAGTGCAAAAAGAGCAATAATACCAGCTTCACTTGCTTGCGCTGTTACTTGTACTATAGAAACTACGCCACCTAAATCTTTTGCAGGAATTACACCTTGGACTAATTTTTTTAGACTGGTTAGTATAAGTGTAGTTGCTTGTAGTGTTTCTTCGTAGGCAAATACCAAAGAATCCAAAGGTGTATAATGAACAACCATGGTTTCTCCAAGAGGAGAGATACCTAAAATTCTTTTTTTAGTAGGCTCACCAAACATATTTTTTAATTCTTTTATATCGGGAGTAACTCTAAATTTTTTTATACTTCTATCTCTTTGTATACGTAAAAGAAGAGGGCCTTCACTTTTTTTTATAAGAATACTTAAATCGTTCCATGTTTGTACAGCGGTTTCATTTATTTGAATAACTTTGTCTTTTTTCATAAGACCTATTTTTTGAGCAGGAGAGTTTTCACTGACATTACCTATAATAGGAGAAAGTTTTGTTACACCTATATTAGCAATGAAAAAATAGAGTATAAATGCTAAAAGAAAGTTAGCAAAAGGACCTGCAAAAAGTATAATAACTCTTTGCCAAGGATTTTTTGTAGTATAGCTATCTTCATCATAACTTATTTTTGTAGGATCACTATCGTCTTGACCCTTCATTTGCACATAACCACCAAGTGGAATCATACTAAAACAATATTCTGTTTTTCCAATAATTTTGCTAAATACTTTTTTACCAAATCCAATACTAAATACTTCTACATGTACACCAAAAAAACGTGCAGCTAAAAAATGTCCAAGTTCATGGAAAAAAATTAAAAATGAAAGAACTAGTAGTGATGTTACAATCCCCATTATTTATCTTCCTTTTTTGTATAACCAATAATATATTCAAATCCTGAGTAAAGTGTCATACCTACAGCTAACCATAAAAGAAGAGTGGCATAAGGCCAATCCATAGTTAAAAAACCAATTGCTATCATTTGAAGAAAAGTTTTTATCTTTCCCCAAATAGAAGCAGCTATATCTTTGCCTTTACTCATAGCAGCAACTCTAAGCCCTGTTATAAAAAATTCTCTTGTTAAAATTAAATAAATTGCCCAAACATTAGCACGGTCTAACATCATAAGACCTAAAAAAGCACTTAGCATTAACATTTTATCAGCTAAGGGGTCTAGTATCGCTCCAAGAGTTGTTTGTTGTTTCCAAGCACGAGCTATGAAACCATCAAATCCATCAGTAAGACTAGCAATAACAAATACTAAAGCAGCACTATAGTCTAGCCAGCTTACATGTATACCTTCAAATAAGGAATTACTTCTATCTACAAGTAACCATAACATTAAAGGAGCTAGTAGTATCCTTAAAAGCGCCAAAAGATTTGGTACATTTAGTATCATCTAAAAGTAGTTCCGCCATCAATTAGAAGAGTATGTCCTGTCATCCAACTTGCCTTTGCTGAACAAACAAATAAACATGCTCCAGCAATATCCGTTGGTTGACCCATACGATTGAGTGGAGAAAGTTGCGCTGTTGTATCTCTGACTTCTTCATAGTTTGTAAAAGCTCTTAATGCATCAGTTTCAATTGGACCACCACTTACAACATTTACTCTAATACCTTTTTCACCAAGTTCAGTTGCAGCATATCTAGCCATCGCTTCAACAGCAGCTTTTGCAGTACCATGTCCTGAATAATGTTCTATATATTTTAAGTTACCAGTTGATGATAAAGAAACGATACTCCCACCACCAACTTTTTCCATACGTTTTGCAGCTTCTTGAGCTCCTACAACAAATGCATTTACAGTTGCTGTAAAAATATTGTTGATTCCTCTTGGTTTTAATTTCATAAATTTTGTATAGCCACCAACAACAGGACGACCTGAAATGATTGCATTTGAAATAAAATAATCGATTCTATCAAAATCTTCATCAATTAATTTGAATAAATCTTTATATGTTTCTGGTTCTAGAATGTTGAGTGGATATGCTTTTGCTTTAATGTTATAATTTTTTTCTAAATCTTTAACCTGTTCTTTTGCCATCTCTTCATTTGAATTATATGTAAAAGCAATATTAACACCTTGTTTTGCAAAATCATAAACAATTGCTTTTCCAATTCCTCTAGTTCCTCCACTTATAACAAGTGTTTTACCTTTCATTTCACTATAGCCCATTCTTAAAATCCCTTTATGTTGTATTGATTAATAACGTTTTCAATTTTTTTCATATTTTCTTTACTTGGTTCAGTTAGAGGAAGTCTGTACTCTAGCGTTTCAAGTAGGCCAGCTATATACATAGCAGCTTTTATTGGTATTGGATTACTCTCACAAAAGAGAATTTTATTTATAGTATAAAGTTCATCATTAATTCTTTTTGCTTCATGGTAATCACCATTAAGTGCAGCATGTGTTAAATCTGCTGTTTTATTTGGTAATATATTCGAAGTAACTGAAATTACACCACTTCCTCCATTAGAAAGAATAGGGTAATTTATAGCATCTTCTCCACTAATTACGCTAAGTTTTGGTTCATGTGCTAGTAAATCAACGCATCTCTCTATAGAACCAGTTGCTTCTTTTACACCAAATATATTTGAACAATCATTGAATAATCTATAAATTGTTTCAGGAAGCAAATCACATGCTGTACGACCTGGTACGTTATATAAAAGAACAGGAATTTCAACAGCATTAGCTATTGCTTTATAGTGTTGATATAATCCTTCTTGCATTGGTTTGTTGTAATACGGAGTTACTGAGAGAATACCATCAGCTCCATGTGATTGAGCAAATTCTGCAATACCCACAGCTTCCCATGTTGCATTACTTCCTGCTCCAGCCATAACTTTTGCATTAGTACCTTTACAAACATCAACAGCTATTTCTATACAACGTCTATGTTCTTCATGACTCAGCGTTGCACTCTCTCCAGTTGTACCAACAGGTACTACAACATCTATTTTATTATCTATTTGTCTTTTTACTAGTTTTGAAAAAGTTTCTTCATCTAATTTTCCATTTTTAAATGGTGTTATAAGAGCGGTCATTGCTCCTTTTAAATCTGCACTCATTTGTAGTCCTTTCTTAGTATAACTGTAGTTGAATGTTCTGCAACCAAATATTTTTTTGCAACGCTTATTATATCTTCTTTTTTTAATTTATTAATATTGTCTTCATAATGTAATAAAGGAGTGATATCACCTTTTGCATAATAACTTCCAAAAAGATTAGTTAAGCTTGATGCACTCTCTAAGGAAAAAATAAAATCAGTTTTTGTATTGGTTTTTATTTTTTCAACATCTTCGTCACTTACATCACCATTTTGAATACTTTTAATGATTTTAAGAAGTTCTTTTTCTATTGCTTCTGCTTTTATACCAGGATTTCCAACTGCTAAAAACATAAAAATAGAAGGGTCACGGTTTTCCATATTGTAGCCATAAATCTGGTTTACCATTTTTTTATCATCTACAAGTACTTTTTGCAGTTTAGAACTTTTTCCACTACTTAATAGTTCACTAAGTCCAGAAAGTGCAGTTTGGTCAATATGCAAAAAATTAGGTATTTTATAAGCTATTGCAACCATTTCTACTTCACTTTCTTTTTTAATATAAATTCTTTTTGCTCCATCTTGAATTGGTTCAACCTGATGTGCACTTGGGTATTTTACTTTTTTACCTTTAATTTTTCCAAAATATTTTTCTGTTTTTTGGAAAACTTCATCAGCGCTTATGTCACCAGCAACTACCACTATAGCATTAGAT
The DNA here is from genome assembly GCF_000597725.1 of Sulfurospirillum arcachonense DSM 9755. Lineage (GTDB taxonomy): Bacteria > Campylobacterota > Campylobacteria > Campylobacterales > Sulfurospirillaceae > Sulfurospirillum_A > Sulfurospirillum_A arcachonense. The sequence goes on along the minus strand of NZ_JFBL01000006.1, from coordinate 67,523 downwards.
GGTTGATAATAGTTTGCATGAAACCTTTTTATATCTTTTATTGACCAGTTTTTTATATCATCTATAAAACCAATTGGTGTCCAGTGATAAGGATGATATGTAAAGGCATTGTTAAATAATCTAAAATAGAGATAACCAATAGGAGAGTTGTCTGTTCTCCAGCGTCTCTCTTCAAGAACTACATTACGTTCAGGTTGAAATTCTTTATCAGTGAGTTTTAGATTTTGCATAAGTTCTGCAAAAAGTTCTAATGATTTTGATAAATTTTTAGATGAACTTTTTATAAAATAATGAGTGAAATCAAATCCAGTAGAAGCATTATTTACGCCACCAAACCCTTTTACTATTTCATCAAATTCCCCACTTTTTAGGTTTTTAGTTGATTTAAAGTTAAGGTGCTCTAACATATGAGCTATTCCACTTTTACCCATAACTTCATTACCACTACCTACTTTATAGTAGATATCTGTAGATATAACATTGCTTTTATTATCCATAGGGATAACAACAATTTGTAGTCCATTTTCTAGCGTTTTTGTTTTATACTCAGGTAGTGAGTTTGCCATAAGGCCTCCTAAAAATATACATATAATTATTAAACATTTCATATTATTTTCTATCCGCACCGATTGCTTCACTGATATGGTGAAAACCATCAGCATCCATTAATTTCAATATACCTTTTGATATATCTGCGTTTAATCCTGGTCCTTTAAATATAAAAGCACTATAAATCTGAATTAAACTAGCACCTGCACGAATTCTTTTGTAGGCTATCTCAGCACTATCAATTCCACCTTCACTTATAAGTATAGTTTTTCCATAAAATTCACGTGCAAGCTCTTCGAAAAGTGCTGAACTTTTTGGTTCTAATACTTTGCCACTTATACCACCAAAATTTTGAGGGTTAGGAAGAAGAGAATAATCTATAGTTGTATTAGTAGCCATGATACCATCAGCACCATTTTCTAAAGCAACATTACAAATGTTGATAGCATCTTTGACTTCTAAATCAGGTGCAATTTTTAAAATAACAGCTTTATTTGTTTTACTTTTAGCCATAGTAAAAAGTTCTTTTATAAACTCTTCATTTTGTAAATCTCTTAGTCCTGGAGTATTTGGAGAAGAAATGTTTATAACAAGATAATCACTAATATCTTTAAAAGTATCAATAAGTTTTTCATAGTCACTCAGTGCATCTTCAACACTTGTTGTTTTATTTTTGCCAATATTTGCCCCAAGAGGTGTAGCAAATGGATAAAGTCTACTAACTCTTTTTTGAACTTTTTCCATACCGTCATTGTTAAACCCCATAGCGTTTTGAATACTTTCAAATTCAGGATAACGAAAAAGTCTTGGTTTAGGATTTCCTGGTTGTGCTTTTGGAGTAATTGTTCCAAATTCTATATGACCAAATCCAAGTGCAGTAAGCGTTTCAATCATAGTTGCATTTTTATCAAAACCAGCAGCAAGTCCAACAGGGTTTAAAAATTTTGCACCAAAGAGATTTTGTTCTAATCTTTTATCGGTTACAAAATATCTCTTAGCAAGTTCAGATGCAATAAAAGGAAAAAACTTTGCTCCATATTTAAATGAAAATTCAGATACTTTATGCGCATTTTCAGGGCTTAATAGAAAAAATATTTTTTTAATATGATCATATTTCAACATGGTGTATAATGTCCTTTTATATTTTGTATTCGCGATTATACTAAAAGTTTGATAAATATTTGTATAATCGAGTTAATCAAGGAGATTTTTTGGAAATAGTTTTAAATATATCAGTTTTAGTAGTTTTCGTTCCTACTTTCTTTTTTGTATCTTTGACTCCAGGTATGTGTATGACTCTTGCTATGAGTTTAGGTATGAGTATTGGTTTGAAAAGAACTTTTAATATGATGGCTGGAGAACTTATTGGTGTTGGTCTTGTTGCATGTGCTTCAGTAGTTGGTGTAGCTACAATTATGCTAAAGCATCCAGAAATATTTGCTATATTTAAATATATAGGAGGAGCATATTTGGGTTATCTTGGGGTACAAATGTGGTTAAGTCGTGGAAAAATGGCAGTCTCTACTTCAAGTGATACAAATGCTTTTAATGTTTCAAATTTTTCTTTAGCTTTTCAAGGGTTTATAACGGCAATTGCAAATCCAAAGGGATGGGCATTTTTTATAGCATTGTTACCACCATTTATAAATCAATCACAACCTCTTATTCCTCAAATATCTGTTTTACTTTTTATAATTTTATTTTTAGAATTTATTTGTTTGGTTATTTATGCAAGTGGTGGTAGTACTCTACGAAAGTTTTTGCAAAAAAAAGATAATGTTAAATTAATGAATAAAGTAGCTGGAACTCTTATGATAGGAGTTGGTATTTGGTTAGCATTTGGATAAAAGTTACATGTAAAGAAAATATCTTTACATGTAAATCTTTTTAGGCTTGTAAACCTTTTAGTTTGAGATACTCTTCACTACTAATTTTAAGTTCTTCATCTGTTCCAATAGCTGAAACTTTTCCGTGTTTTAATACTATAATTTTATCTGCTTTTTTTACAGTACTTAAACGATGAGCTATCACAAAAGTGATTTTGTCTTTAATTAAGTTTTCCATAGCTTCTGTAATTTTTTTCTCACTTTTACTATCTAAAGCACTTGTTGCTTCATCCATTATGAGAATTTTAGGATTTATATATATAGCTCTTGCTATTGCAATACGTTGTCTTTGTCCCCCTGAGAGATTTGTTCCAGACTCATCAAGTTTAGTATAAATACCTTCTGGTAATTCTTTTATAAACTCATAAGCATTGGCTCTTTTTAGTGCATCGATTACTTTTTCTTCATCAATTTCTTTTCCATAAGCAACATTCGCAGCTACACTTTCATTAAAAATATAGACTCTTTGGGTAACAATAGCAATAGAATCTCGAAGACTTTTAAGTGAAAATTCATTTATATTAGTACCATTTATACTAATAGTTCCTTCATTTGGATCAAAAAATCTTATTATCATATTTACTAAAGAACTTTTTCCACCACCACTATCTCCTACTAAAGCCATAAATTCACCATGGTTTGCTTTGAAACTTATCCCGTTAAGTGCTTTCTTCTCACCATATTGAAGTTTAACATTTGTAAATTCTAGATTTTTTATATATTGAGGAATTTCTTTTTCACCACCAGTTATAGTAGGTTTATAATCAAGTAAAAAGAAAATTCTTTCACTAGCTGCAATTGCTTCTTGGAGTTTATTATAGAGTGTTGAGAGTTTTTTAATTGGAGTATAAAGCATAAAAAGAGCCGTTAAAAATGAGAAAAAAGCTCCCATCGTCATAGTATCATTGATAACTTGTCTTCCACCAATTATAATAACAGTAGCAACACCAATAGAACCAAAAATTTCCATCATAGGGCTCACTAGTTGAGAAACTTTCACTGATTTCATAGTTAAATTAAAATAATTTTTATTTTCATTTGCAAAAATATCAGTTTCATATTTCATAGCTGAGTTTGCTTGAATAACTTCTATATTATTAAATATTTCACTTAATTTTGCTGTTATATCAGAAATTTTTTCTTGCGATTTTTTTGAAATATTTTTCATTTTTTTTGCTAGTTTACCAAGAGGAAGAATAGCCAATGGCAAAACGACAAGTGCATAAAAAGCTAAGGTAGAGTTTTGATAAATTACTACAGAGACAAGGCCTACAATGGTAAATGTATCTCGAAAAAACTCAGGAATTATATTTGAAACAACAGTTCTTACTCTTTCTACATCATTTGTATTTCTACTTATAAGCTCACCTGTTCTATATTTGTGGAAAAAAGATATATCTTGAATAAGTAAATTATTTAAAATTTTATTTCTAAATCTTCTAATAATATCATGCCCAATATAGCTAGTACAATAAGATTGCATGTATCTACCAGATTCCTTTGCAACATAAACAGCTATAATCGCATAAGGAAGGAGATTTAACATATCCATATCTTTAGCAACAAAAATATCGTCTAAAAGAGGTTTGACGAGATATGCAGAAGCAGCAGTTCCACTTGAAGCTAAAATCATACCTATAATTGCCAGGATAAAGTATGAAATATAATCTTTAAAATAAGGAGAAAATCGTTTAAGTACTAATTTAAGACCTTCCATACTATTGAACCTTTTCCCATTGAGTTCCACTTACTGTGTCCATGAGTTGAATTCCTTTACATGTAAGGATATCTCGTAGTTCATCTGCTTTGGCAAAATCTTTTGTTTTTTTAGCTTCAGCTCTTTGATTTATTAAGTCATTTATCTCTTCTTTTTCATTTTCACTAATGCCTATTTGAAAATACTCATAAGGGTCTTTATATCCTATGCCAAGTATCCCTTCAATCCATACTAAATTAGAATTTGTTTCAAATTTTGTAGGTTTGTCCTTAGGATTTAAATCAAGTTTTTCATTTGCATTTGCAACCATTTCATCAACTAGTGAAAGAGTTTTTGAGATATTTAAATCTTCACTCAATGAATCTAAAACAGCTTTTTTAAACTCTTTATTTACAGCAGATTTTTTACCTTCATAAACTCTTTTTTTAAGACGATAGAGTTTATCTAAACGCTTTTTACTCACAAGTAAATCTTCTTCAGAAAAGTTAAAATTTGCTCTATAGTGGCTTGAGAGAAGATAAAAACGAAGGATTTCTCCATCATAAACTTTTAATGCATCTTTGAGGAAAAAACTATTTCCCAAAGACTTACTCATTTTTTCGCCATTGATAGTTACAAAACCATTGTGCATCCAGTATTTTGACAACTCTTGTCCACTTTTGCATCTTGTTTGACTTGCTTCATTTTCATGGTGAGGAAAGAGTAAATCTGCTCCACCTGCATGAATATCTATTTGAAAATCTCCATCATAACTCATATGCTTTTCAATCATACAAGAACACTCTATATGCCAACCAGGACGACCATCTCCAAATGGAGCAGGATAGGTAGGTTCACCCTGTTTTGAAAACTTCCATAATGCAAAATCTTTTTGATCTCTTTTTTCACTATTTGCTTCAACTCTTGCTCTTGTATCATCCATTTTCATATGAGAAAGACCAAGATATTTACTATCTTTTGTTGTATCAAAATAGATACTATCACTTGTAATATATGCTTTATCTTCTTTTAAAAGAGCTTCAATAAAACTAACAATTTCTTCAATACTCTCAGTTGCTTTAGGCTCGATATCAGCATCACTTACCCCAAGTGTACGCATCTCATCTTTGTATCTTTGAATATAAAAAGAAGTTATTTCTTCAAGACTTTTTCCACTTTCATTCATCTTTTTAATGATTTTATCATCAATATCAGTGAAGTTTTTTACAAAAGTTACATCATAATTTAAGCCAATAAAAGTACGTCTAAGCAAATCAAATGCTAAAGCACTTCTTGCATGTCCTAAATGGGCATCATCATAAACAGTTGGTCCACAAACATATATTTTTACTTGATTCTCTTTAATTGGGATAAACGGTACTTTTTCCCTTTGTACCGAATCATAAATATTCATTAATTATTTCCTTGAAATATAGAAGTGTTGGTATGTAAAATAAGATCAATCCAACAAATATAGCTAATTTTTTGTCTATTATTATATCTAAAAACTTTTTTATACTAAATGAACGTATAGTAAAAATGAGTAAAACAAAGCCTGCACACGAGCTTGCAAGTGCCAAACCTTTTACTCCGAGTGGTTGCACAAACACTGCATATAAAATGACATTTGCACTTAATGCAAATAGGGATATTTTGGCAGCTTCTTTTTGTTTATGAGAAGCATATAACCAAAGTGAAAAGAGTTTTGAAAGGCCATAAGGCACTAATCCAATAAGATACATCTGTAAAACTTCTGCACTATTTTTTGTATCTTCTAAACTAAATGCACCTCTTTGAAATAAAATTTTGATAATCTCTTCACTAAGTATAAATCCACCAATAGCAGATAAAGAGAGTAAAAAAAATAAGAACCAAAAACCATTTTTAAAAAGTATTTGAGCATCATCAATATCATTGTTTTTGATTAATCGAGCGATTTTTGGAAAAATTCCTACACTCAGTGCTATTGCAAAAAGTGCTAAGGGAAGTTGAAATACCCTATTTGCATAATAGAGATAACTTATACTCCCAGTAAGTAAAAAACTCGCTATCCACGTATCCAAAAAAGCAGATATTTGTGGAGTTGAATTTCCTAGAATAGCATGAGAAAATGATTTAAAAAACAGTTTTTCTTCATCTTTTATTTTGTCTTGTTTTTTGGAACGACTTGTATAACCATATTGAAAAAGTTTCAATAAATTTCTATTTTTAATTGCAATGATATGAGTAAAAAGTTGCAAACAACCTCCAATGATAACGGCATAACTCATCGCATATACAATAGTTTTTTTGTCCATTCCATTTGTAAGTAGTAAAGAGCTAATTAAAGCAATATTTAATAGTGCAGTCGAAAATGCAGTTGTAGCAAAATGATTTTTGTACTGTAAAAGTGAACCTAAGAATGTTACAGAAAAAATAAGTGGTAAATAGTAGAAATTTATTGCAACCAGAGGAGATGCAAGTTTTAAAGTTTCATCATCAAATCCAAGAGCAATAAGTTTTGCAAAAAAACCGCTAAATATTGTCACTATAAATGACAAAAAGAGAAGAAAAAAGAGAAATTTTATAAACGTTTTATATGTAAATATTGATTTATTTGACGATTTGATAAAAGAGGGAATAAAACTTTGCGTAAAAGCTCCTTCTGCAAAAATACGTCTAAAAAGATTTGGTAGTTTAAAGGCAACAAAAAAAATATCACTATATATATTTGCTCCCAGTACAGATGCTGTGAGTAAATCTCGAATAAGACCGAAGATACGAGAAATGAGTATGCCTATGCTGTTAGTAAAAAAGTTTTTAAAAATCATGTCAAAATTTTAGCAAAATAACTGTTAAATAGGGCTGTTTTTGTCTAGATTAATATTTTTTTTGTATAATACAATTAATTCTTATATATCTAAAGGTTAAAGTGATGGGTTTATTTGACAAAATAATGGGTAATAATTCTGATGAAGAAAAAAGTAAGGATAATCAAGAAGAATTTAAATCTATGATAGTAGAGAGTGAAAATATACCTAGAGAAATTAAAGGTATAGCCATCGCACATAACCTTCCACTTCGTGAACTAGATTTTAAAATTATCAAAATTAAAACATCTTATATTTTAGGAAAAGAAGAAGGTTGGATTGAAGCTGACAAAGCAAAACTTGATCAATTTAAAGATAAAGATTTTTTACTTGATAGTAACCTAAAAATCAAACAAATTTATAAGGTTGATATTTTTAAGATACAAAAAGATGAACATACTCCTGTACTTCCTGAAATAGTATTAAGTGGTAATAAATCACTTACTAAAATAATAGTGACTATAAAAAAAGATTTAGAAGTTAAATATTTTTCAAAAATAGAAAATAGAATCATAGAAGAGATAAATAAAAAGAAAATAAGAGCAGGTATCCTTATTAGTTTACATGATGAAAAAATGTATAAAGAAGTTAAAAAAGTAGTTTCAGAGATAAGAGTAAATGGTATATTAGATAAAGACAGTGTTTTTGTTGCTTGTCAAGGTATAGATATCGTACCTCCAATTAATGATAAATTTGAATTTCACTACAAAAAGAATTTAAGTAAAGAAGATGAACATGGTAGGGTTGATTACTCAAAACGAGGTTATATTTTAGCGGTATCTAAGGGTGATTGTATTATTGAGTATACTAAACCTCAATTTGGAGTTGCCGGAAGAAACTGTAAAGGTAAATACTTAGCAGTAGAAGAGCCTGAATCAGATCATGAAATGCTTATTAATCATACAGAAAGTATAATTAAAAAAGAAGATGATGAAAGAATAAAATATGTTGCAAATAAAAATGGATATGTTACAGAAGATACTCCAGGTTCATATGATATAAAAGAAGATATGGACGTAGATGAAGTAAGTTTTAAAACTACTGGATCTATTGAAACAGAGATGAGTGCAAATGTAAAAATAAATATAAAAGAAGACGATGCTTTAAAAGACGCTATTGGTCCTGGTATGAGTGTTGAGACATATGAGCTTAATATTCAAGGGAACGTGGCAAGTGGAGCAAAGTTAAAAACAGAAATATTGATAGTAGGTGGACAAACGCATCAAACGTCAATTATGGAATCTAAAAAGGCTACTATTGCTACCCATAGAGGAACTATTACTGCTGATGAAGTAGAAATTGGAAGACTTGAAGGGGGAACAATAATAGGAAATACTGTTAATATAAAACAAGCTAGTGGTGGTGAAGTGATAGGAAAAAATGTTATTATTGAAGAGTTGTCTTCAAATGTAAGTATTACGGCTTCTGATACTATTGAAATAAAAAATTTAAAAGGAAGCAATAATAAATTTTTGATTGATCCTACTATGACAAAAGAGTTTAATGAAAACATTTCTAAGATAAATGGAGAAATAAAAGATTTAACTTTAAAGTTAAAAATAATACCAAAACAACTAGAAGAGAGACAAAGAGTTGTTAGAAAAAATAAGCCAACAGTTAATTTAGTAAAAGAAAAAATTATAGAACTTAAAAATGAGGGCAAAGAAGCTCCCTCAACACTTTTAGCAAAAGTAAAAGAGTTTCAAAAAAGTGTTGTTGATTATAATGAGTTTTTGAAAAAGTATAAAGATGATAAATTGAAATTGAAAAACTTGAAAGAAGATTTAGATCAAGTACAAATGAAAGTTTTTTCAGCAAAAATTATAAATCACTCTCCATGGAAAGAATATAATGAAATAAAATTTAAACTCATTTCCCCTGATATTGAAAAAGTTTATAATACGAAAGAACATGAAATTATAAGAGAAATATCTTTAAAAGAGACAAGTGAAGGTACGTATGAAATTAATAGATCAAGTGAGTATAGTAGTTAAATGATAATAGCAATAGAAGGTAAAATAGTAAAAAAAGAACCCACTTTTTTACATGTAAAAACAAATTCAGGGTTTACTTATAAAGTCCATGTATCTCTATTTTGTTCAAGTGAAGTAGAGTTAGGTGACATATCTTTATATGTAACACAAATTATCAGAGAAGATGCAAATAATCTGTATGGTTTTAAACATAGTAGTGAGAAAAAAGTTTTTGATACTTTAGTTAAAGTAAATGGAGTAGGGCCATCAACAGCACTTGCAGTTTGTTCTACTTTATCTCCTAGTGAGTTTGCAAATGCTTTAACATCAAATAGTATTGAAGCTTTTAAAAAAGTACCAGGTATTGGACCAAAGAGTGCTAAAAGAATTTTAGTAGAACTTAGTGACTTCTCACTCGAAAGTGATGATTTGGGTAGTACGAATGGTGCAGTTAATGAAACTATAATGGCATTAGAAAGTTTAGGATTCAAAAAGGATAGAATTAAAAAAGTACTTTCTACATGTATAGGTAGTGATACAAGTTCTCTTATTAAAGAAGCATTAAAAAAATTAGGATAAATGTTTATGAAAATTGGTATATTATTTGGGGCAAGTAGTTTTGAACATGAAATAAGTGTTGTAAGTGCAATAGCGTTAAAAAAAGTCTTAACAGCAGAAATAGTTTATATATTTTGTGATTATGATAGAAATTTTTATCATATACCAACTGATAAAATAAATTCAAAAAGATTTAGTAGTGGTGAGTATAAAAAAGATAAAAAATTAGAACTTAAAAATGGTGGTTTTTTTCAAAAAACACTTATGAGTGAAAAAAAATTAGATTTTGATGTGACTTTAAATGTTATTCATGGAAAAGATGGTGAAGATGGAAAAATAGCTTCTTTGCTTGATTTTTTTGGAGTACCGTATATTGGGCCAAGAGTAGAAGCTAGTGCTATTAGTTACAACAAGCTTTTTACTAAGATGTATGCGAAAGAGTTTGGAGTCAATACTTTAGATTATAAAACTCTTGAAAAAAGTTCATCTCGTGATATTGAGTTAGAGTATCCAGTGATTATAAAACCAACAAGACTTGGAAGTTCTATTGGAATCAGTATTGTTAAAAGTCAAAAAGAGTTAGATTATGCACTTGATGTTGCTTTTGAGTTTGATACACAAGTGATTATTGAACCTTTTATAGATGGTATCAAAGAGTACAATTTAGCAGGTTGTAAAACAGATAAATATAATTTTTCTATAGTAGAAGAGCCACAAAAAGAAGAATTTTTAGATTTTGATAAAAAATATTTAGACTTTTCAAGAACCAAAAGAGTTAATGAGGCAGAACTAAGTAACGAAGTTGTAAAAAAATTACAAGAAGCTTTTATAAAACTTTATGAGCCACTTTTTGCTGGTGCTCTGATAAGATGTGATTTTTTTATTTTAAATAATGAAATATATATAAATGAAATTAATCCAGTACCAGGAAGTATGGCAAACTATCTTTTTGATGATTTTAATACATGTATATTAGATTTATCAAAATTTTTACCTACAAGTGTTAATGTAAATAAAGAGTATAAGTATATAAATTCTATTCAAGCTGCAAAAGGTAAATAAATGACTACATTTACTCAAGATGAAATAGTTTCCGCTACAGAGGTAGTACGTAATTTTAGTCAAGAGTTAAAGAGCCTAACGAGTGGAGAAAAAGAAAAACTTGTGATTGTAAAAAATAATCGTTTTGAAGCAGTTATGATTCCCTTGGAAAAGTATGAAAAAATGAGTGAAGCTGTAAAAATTTTAGAAAAAATATATGAAAAAACAAAGATAAAACCTGATGGCAATTAGAAATGTTTTATATAACAACCAAAATTATTCTATTAGTTATGAAATCTCAAATCAAGATATGTCAGAAAGTATAGTTTTTTTACATGGTTGGGGAAGTAATAAAGAAATAATGAAACAAGCTTTTGGAAATGAATTTGAGAATTATAAGCATATTTACATAGATTTACCTGGTTTTGGCAGTTCGTCTATAAATACTCCTATTACAACGCAAGATTATGCAGATATAATAGGTGTTTTTTTAGATTCTTTACATGTAAAGCCTTTAATAATAGCTGGACACTCCTATGGTGGCAAAGTTGCAGCACTTTTAAATCCAAAAAATCTAATACTTTTAAGTAGTGCTGGAATTGTTGTTCCAAAAGCATTTAAAATAAAAATGAAAATAAAAATATTTAAAATGTTTAAAAATATTGTTCCAAAATGTATGTATAAGTTGTTTGCTTCTGATGATGTAAAGGGAATGAGCCAAACAATGTATGAAATATTTAAAAGTGTTGTTGACGAAGATTATAGATCAGTTTTTGCACAAGTTACATCTAATACATTTATTTTTTGGGGAAAAGAAGATAGTGCTACACCTCTGAGTAGTGGTGTTCAGATTTCTCAAATTATAAAAGGAAGTAAGTTTTATCCACTAGAGGGTGATCATTTCTTTTTTATAAAAAATGCAAAATTTATTTCAAAGAGTATAAATGAACAGTTATAAATTTATCATTTTTGGTAAAGTTCAGGGTGTTTGGTATAGAAAATATGTTATGCAAATTGCTAAAGCACTTGGCTATGTAGGATATGTTAAAAACTTAAAAGATGGAAGTGTTGAAGTAGTTGTTAATTTAGATTTACAAAGTGAATTGGAATCTTTTATAAGTAAGTTATATGAAGGAAGTACATTTTCAAAAGTAACTGATATAGAGTGTCAAAAAATTGATTTTGTAGATTTTGAAAATTTTGAAAAGAGAGTTTAATGGAGATATTTGAATTTATATCGCATCTGTTTTTTGTTTTAGTAGTTGGATATTATGTTATTAGTGCATTACAGTGGTATAGTTATAAGTTAGAGAGAGTAGTTTTTCACTATAAAAGATATGATTGGCATCTCTTTTTCTTTATTATTCCTATTTTTGTTTATTATCTTGCACAAAACTTTTTTTGGATTTATTTATATTTAATTTTGGTGCCTACTCTGTATCTTTGGTATAGAAAGTTAGATAAAAAACTTGTTTTTACAGGTAGAGTAAAAAGATTTTTTCTTTTTCTTTTTTTAGCAACAATTTTTCAAAATTTACTCTGTTTAGCCTCATCAGTATGTATGATATTTGGTGTTATTTTACCTATTTTTGCAACTCTATTTTTAAGTATGCTATTTGAGAAACTTCTTTTTATAGGTTTTAAAAAAAGTGCAAAGAAAAATCTTGAAGACAGAAAAGATTTAACTATTATTGCTATTACTGCAAGTTTTGGAAAAACAAGTATCAAAAACTACCTTTACCAGATACTCACTCAAAAATATAATTGTTATATGACACCACGAAGTGTAAATACTCTTGGTGGTATTATGAAAGATATAAATGATGATTTACCTAGTGATGCTCAAATCTATATAGTTGAAGCAGGAGCAAGATTAAAGGGTGATATAAATGAGATAGTGGAGTTAATAAACCCACATTATGCAATAGTTGGAAAAATCGGTGAACAACATATTGAATATTTTAAAACTTTAGAAAATATTAGGAATACTAAAATGGAACTGCTAAACTCTAATAGACTTAAGCAAGCTTATGTTCATGTGAGTGCAAATATCAAAGCAGATGAAAAAACAGTAGAGTTTGGAAATGAGCTTAGTAATGTAAAATCGACTTTAGATGGATTGTATTTTGATGTAAAGCTAGATGGAAAGATTGAGAGTTTTTATACACCTTTGCTTGGTGAATTTAATGCTATGAACTTACTGGCTTGTATTTATGCTGCAAAATCACATATGAGTTTAGAGGAGATAAAAAATGCAATTGCAAATTTAAAAGGAGTTGATCATAGGCTACAAAAACTTGAAGTGGGTGGTAAACTTATTTTAGATGATAGTTTTAATGGCAACCTTGAAGGCATGGTGGCTTCTTATGATTTAGCTTCAACCTATGAGGGTAGAAAAGTTATCATTACTCCTGGTATCGTTGAGAGTACTGAATCTGCAAACGAAGAATTAGCAAAAAAGATAGATGAAGTTTTTGATGTAGTTATTTTAACTGGAAAAAGTAACCTTGAAATACTTTCAAAAAATATAACTAAAGCAGAAAAAGTAATAGTTGAAGATAAAACTACCATAGAGGATGTTTTAAAAGAGTTTACATGTAAGGGAGATTTGATACTTTTTTCAAATGATACACCAAGCTTTATGTAAGCTTATTTTGACTCAAAAGTATAAAGATTTAAATTTTGTTATATATTTTTTATACACTTGTATTATAATATTTATATATAGAAAATATCTAGGGCATTTAGAAAAGGGAGAAAAGTATAGTGGAAACAAAAAGTTTATATATTTCATCGTTAGAACCATCGGCAGGCAGTCTCATAGTTACTATGGGCTTGATGGAGCTTTTAAAAAGAAAACTTGGAAATGTAGCATTTTTCAGACCGATTATTGCAGATTCAGAAGAGAAAGACCATGATATTGATTTTGTACTAGAAAAGTATGATTTAGATATGAGGTATTCTCAATCATATGGCTATACCGTTCATGAAGTAGAAACCATGATAGCAGACAATAGGCTAAATGAACTCATAGAAAGTTTAATTGTACAATTTAAGGCATTAGAAAAAAACTATGATTTTGTTTTAATTGAAGGTTTAAATCAGGCTTCTTTTACGCAAAGTCTTGATTTTGATATAAATCTTATTATTGCAAAAAATATTGGAAGTCCTTTAGCTGTTGTTCTTAAAGGTAAAGACAAAAGTTTAAAAGAGGTAGTTGATGAAATTGCAATAGAAACAGATGTTATTAAAAATGCAGGTTGTAGTCATTTTGCAAATTTTGTAAATAGAGTAGATGAAAAAGTACTGAATGAACTCTCAAAAATTAAACAGATAATTCCTACTTATTATTTACCAGAAGTACCAGAACTTGACACTCCAACTGTTAATGAAATAATGAATAAATTAAATTGTATGTTAGTACTTGGAGAACAAAAAGATTTAAAAAGAGTTGTAAAACATAGTAAAATTGCAGCGATGAAATTAGAAAATTTTTTAGAGCATATTGAAGATGGAGATTTGATAATAGTTCCTGGTGATCGTGCAGATATTGTTGTAGGTGCTATTGCTACAGTTCAATCAAGAAATCATCCTAATATTGCATGTCTTCTTTTAACAGGAGGAATGACTCCAAGTAAGGTGATAAAAGATTTATTTACTGGATATAATGAATTTCCAATGCCTATTTTAAGTGTCAATGAAGACACTTATCAAACAGCTGTTAGAGTAAGTGATGTTCCTGCGACAATTAATGTAAATAGTGAAAGAAAAATAGCACTTGCTATGGGGCTTTTTTCAAAAAATGTTGATGTAAAAAATATAGAAGAAAAAATTACTTCTGTATCGTCTTCTACAATAACTCCAATGATGTTCGAATATGGACTGTTTGAGAGAGCTCGCTCAAACAGAAAAAAGATTGTTTTACCAGAAAGTAATGATGAAAGGATTTTAAGAGCAACGGAAATACTTTTAAGAAGAAATGTAGTAGACATAGTTTTACTTGGTGATAAAGATGAAATTGAACATAAAGTGGCATCTTTAGGTTTAGATCTTAGTAACGTAGAAATAATTAATCCACAAAAATCAGAATTGACAAATATATTTATTAACGAATTTTATGAGTTAAGACGTAAAAAAGGATTGACACTAGAAGCAGCAAAAGATGCAATGACGCATGTATCTTATTTTGGAACGATGATGGTTCATATGGGTTATGCTGATGGTATGGTTTCAGGTGCTATTCATACAACAGGCGACACAATTAGACCAGCACTTCAAATAATAAAAACAAAACCTGGTATATCTACTGTTTCAAGTCTGTTTTTTATGTGTTTAGATACAAAAGTACTTGTTTATGGAGATTGTGCAGTAAACCAAGATCCTAATGCAAATGAATTAGCACAAATTGCTATATCTTCTGCAGATACAGCAAAAATGTTTGGAATTGATCCAAAAGTTGCAATGCTCTCTTATTCAACAGGAAGTTCTGGACATGGAGAAGATGTAGAAAAAGTAAGAGAAGCTACAAAAGTAGTAATTGAAAAACGTCCAGATATTCTTATTGAAGGACCAATTCAATATGATGCGGCAATTGATGAAAAAGTTGGAAAAAAGAAATTGCCTAATTCTGAAATAGCTGGTAAAGCAAATATTTTTATTTTTCCTGATTTAAATACAGGTAATAATACATATAAAGCAGTGCAAAGAAGTTCAAATGCAGTTGCAATAGGACCAGTATTGCAAGGATTAAATAAACCAGTAAATGATTTAAGTCGAGGTTGTCTTGTAGCTGATATTATAAATACAGTTGCAATTACTGTTATTCAAGCACAAGAAAATAATAAGGGATAAAAATGAAGATTTTAGTATTAAATTCTGGAAGTTCTTCTATAAAATTTCAACTTTTTAAAATGGAAGAAAATAAATCTATTGCTAGTGGTGTAATAGAACAAATTGGAGAATTAGACTCTTCTATTAAAATAAAATTTATTGATCTAAATGGTGAAGTATCAGAGCTTAAAAGAAAATCTGAAATAAAGAATCATTTAGAAGCACTCGAAATTATGAATTCTCTTTTAATCGAGTCTAAAACAATTACAGATTTAAATGAATTAGATGGTATAGGACATAGAGTTGTTCATGGTGGAACTTTCTCAAAACCTGAAATAATAGACGAAAATGTAGAACACGAAATTGAAAGAATTATACCTTTAGCACCTCTTCATAATAAAGCACATTTAGATGGTATAAGAGTGATAAAAAAATTATGTCCAAATGTAAAACAAGTGGCAGTATTTGATACAGCATTTCATTCTACAATGCCTGAATATGCTTACATGTATGCACTCCCTTATGAAGCTTATGAAAAAGATGGTGTAAGAAAGTATGGTTTTCATGGAACTTCGCATCAATTTGTATCAAAAGAGGCTGCAAAGTATTTAGGGCAAGATATTAACACTTTTAATGCTATTACTTTACATTTGGGAAATGGTGCTAGTATGGCTGCAATTAAAAATGGTAAATGTATTGATACTTCTATGGGATTAACTCCACTTGAAGGCTTGGTTATGGGTACAAGAAGTGGGGATCTAGATCCTGCAATTTTATTTTATTTGGCAAGAAAAAATAATTTGAGTATTGAAGACTTAGATATTATGCTCAATAAAAAAAGTGGATTAAAAGGCATATGTGGATCCAATGATATGCGTGAAGTTGAAAAAATGGCTGAAGAAGGTGATGAAAAAGCACAGCTAGCACTTGATATGTTTGCATATCGGATAAAAAAATATATAGGTTCTTATAGCGCTATTATTGGTAAACTTGATTGTATTATTTTTACTGGAGGTATTGGTGAAAATGATATTGATACAAGACTAAGATGTTGTGCTGATTTGGAAAATTTAGGTATTAATTTAGATTTTCAAAAAAACAACTATAAAGCAACTGAAATATTAAATATAGGAAAGAAAGATAGCAATGTAAAAATTCTTGTTATTCCTACAAATGAAGAATTAGAAATTGCGATTCAAACTAAAAAACTATTGAAATAGATAAAAAATATTTACCTAATTTTTAGGAACCTTATTTGCTTAAGAATAGTTAATATAAATTATAATGGAGAGTAGATGAGATTACCTTTTTCTGTCGTTCTAGTAAGTATTTTATTTGTAGGATGTTCAACACATCCTACTGATCCTACAATTGAGATGAAACCACCTGTATACGTACAGCAAATTCCACCTAAAACAAAACAACAAATTGCCATCAATCCAGGAAGTATTTTTGGACAAGGAGATAATCCTCTTTTTTCTGATTTAAAAGCAATGCATCCAAATGACATTGTAACTGTTGTTATAAGCGAATCGATAGTGCAAAGCTCAGATGGTTCGAAAAGTATTTCAGAAGAAAATAAAGATAGTTTAGGTGCTGGATTAATGACAAATAATGGTGGCAGTGGAACTCTTAATAAAATTACAGATACTTTTAACAAGTATGGGAATATAGGTTTTGAAGCAGGTTCAACAAATACATATACTGGAACAGGAAGCAATACTAGAAATGAATCTTTCACAACAACTATATCAGCAAGAATTATAAAAATATTGGGAAATGGTAATTACTTTATAGAGGGAAGTCGTGAACTTCTTGTCAATGGTGAAAAACAAATAGTTCAAATAAGTGGTGTAATAAGACCTTATGATATTGATCAAAAAAATACAATAGATTCAAAATATATTGCAGATGCAAAAATACTTTATAAAACAGAAGGTGAAATAGATAGGGCAACACAAAAACCATGGGGTTCTAAATTGGTAGAATCGTTATGGCCATTTTAAAGTGTCGGTAATAACCGACACTTATTAGTTTTTAACAGCTTGTGCCATATCCCACATTGGCATAAAGATACCAAGAGCCATTAAAAGAACCATTCCAGCAATAAATGCAAGTAAAATAGGTTCAATATAACTAGCAATGTTGTCAATAATATCATTAAATTTAGATTTAAAATAATCTGTTACTTTTTCAAGCATTTTATCTAGTGTACCACTTTGCTCACCAGCATGAATCATTTGGATAAGCATACCTTCAAAAAGGTTAGTATCTCGAAATGCTTCAGTTAAAGATATACCTCGACTAACAGACGTTTTAACAGCTGCTAATTGTTTTTTTAAATAAGTATTTTCAAGTGTTAAAAGTGCAGTGTCTAGTGCATCTGATATAGGAATACCAGCACGAATCAGTTCAGTAAAAACTAGGGTAAACCTACTTAATGTTGCATAAAATGTAATATTGCCAATAAGATAAACTTTTAGTATATATTGGTCGTATTTGTCTTTAAATTCTTCATTATTTTTTAAAAGGTACTTAAAAGTAACAATAGTAACAATAAGAGCTAATAGTAAAAGATGACCATAATTATTTACAGCATGTTCCATAACAAGTAAGATTTTTGTAGGAAGAGGAAGATCGGCTTTTAATTTTGCAAAAATATCTTTAAATTTAGGTACAACGTAAACCATTAAAATAGTAAAAGCAATACCAATAGCAATAATTACTGTAATAGGATAACGAAGTGCTTTTTTAAATTTTTGACGGTTTTCTTCTATTTCTTCTAATATTTCTGATAATTTTTCAAGAGATTCAGCCATATTACCAGTACTTTCCCCAAGTTCTACCATAGCAATAGTAACATCGCCTAATTCATATCTAAAAGTCATCATTGCTTCAGTTAGACTAAGTCCAGAGTTTAAATCATCATCAATTTTTTGAAATATATTTTTTAAAGTTTTATCAACTGTCGCACTTGATACTTCTTTAATACTATCATGAATAGATATACCAGCATCAGTCATAACACTTAATTGTCTTATAGCTGCGATAAGATCTTTCATTTTAATAGTTTTTTTTGTAATAGCTGCTAATATATTTTCCTTTAAGTCTTGTAATTGATCCTCAACAGGGGCAGAAGTTTCTTTAATATTAATAATAATACCAGAGGCCTTAGATTTTGCCATACTAATAGCATCATTTTTATTTGGGGCTTTAATAACTTTGATAACTTTTTTCCCTTTAAAGAGAGAATGTATTTCATAATATTTCATGATTTTGCAACCCTTATAATTTCATCTAAGGTTGTTATACCTTTTGCTGCTCGTATAACACCATCTTGGAACATATCGGTAAAGCCTTCACTTATAGCTTGGTCATGTATCTCTTTTTTACCTTGTCCTTGAGCAATCATACTTGAAATTTTTTCACTAACGGGAAGAATTTCTGATAGCATTTCTCTACCTTTGTATCCAGTTTGTGAACATTTTTCACAGCCATTATGTTTATAGAATTGATAATTTTCAGGAACATATTTTTTGATATCATCAAAGGTACTTCTAGGAAGTGTAGTTTTTGTTTTACAATGTGGACAAAGTTTTCTTACTAGTCTCTGGGCTTCAATAGCAACAAGTGAGCCACTTAGTAAATAAGGTTCAATCCCCATATCCATTACTCTTGTAATTGCACTTACTGAATCATTGGTATGTAAAGTTGAAAATACTAAGTGCCCAGTAAGTGCTGCTTGTACAGCGATTCTAAGTGTTTCTTGATCCCTAACCTCACCAATCATAATAATATCTGGATCTTGTCTAAGGATAGATTTTAGAGCACTTGCAAAAGTTAAACCAGCTTTTTGATTTACTTGGACTTGTTGCGTTAAGTTTAATTGATACTCCACAGGATCTTCTACTGTAATAATTTTTGTTTGTATACTTTTAATTGCATTTAACGCAGCATAAAGTGTTGTTGTTTTACCACTTCCTGTTGGGCCTGTTACAAATATAATACCATAAGGAGCACGCATAGCTTTACTAAATTTACTATAGTTATCTGGACGCATTCCTAATTCTTCTATTTTAATCATTACTTTAGATTTATCGAGTATACGAATAACAATAGATTCCCCATTTAAAATAGGAAGTGTTGATATTCTAAAATCAAATTCTTTACCTAAAATCGTTGCAGAAAAACGACCATCTTGAGGTTTTCTTTTTTCCGCAATATCCATATTAGATAATAGTTTCATTCTTGAAGCGAGAGGAGGGTATATATCTTTATCAAAGATAAATGTTTCGTTTAACATACCATCAATTCTACCTCTAACGATACAGTTGTTTTCAGTAGGTTCAATGTGAATATCACTAGCACCTGAAAGAATAGTTGATTTTAAAATCATTTCAATAAGTTTCAAGATACCTGAAGATTCTTGTGGATTTTCTGCCGCACTTGAAGTAATTTCTTTTCTTATTTCTAAAATAAGCCCTTTAATACTCTCACTCATTTCAACTTTATTGATATATTTTTCAATTTGAGTAGGCTCTGAAATAACATATTTTACAAGTTTTCTTGGAAATATACGTTGAACACCTTCTTGAGCATTCATATCCATTGGATCTCTTAGGGCAATAAAAACGTTAATTTCATCTTCTTTAATAGGCAGAGCATTAAATTTTTTGAGTTGAGCAAAAGGTAGTTTTGTAGACATTCTATAATCTATATCTATAGAATCTAAATCTATATATTCAAGTTTAAGATTTTTTGCAAGTGATTGAAGAAAAAATTCAATATCTATTGCAAAATTACTATTGACTTCTTCTAAAGTTAAATAGCCTTTTTTGTAAAATTCAATTACTAAAATTAGCATATCTTCTTTAGCAAAGAAGTTGTTTTTTATAAGAATATCACCTAATATATCATTAGAATTTTCTAGTTGTTGAGAAATTTGGCTTGCACTATTTTCATCAACAATTCTATTGTGTATAAGATACTTTAAAAGATTATTTGTTACATCACTCATTTTATTATCACCAATATGTACGAACTTTAATTATTTCACCATTTTCATAGGTTCTTAAAAATATTTTTTTTGCTTGTTGATGTTCTTCTGCCGATAATTTATATGTTATATCATTGTTATTATCATCATTGAACCAATATGCACCATTTTTATAGTTATAATCACCACTTACAAATTTATTAAAAATAATAGAAAGTATATATTTTGTTTTAGGTAAATTAATATACGAAATATCCACATCATCAATCAGTGCATAGTATAATAATTTTTTTTGATAAAGAATAGTAGCAAAATATGCTGCATTTTCTCGTGCTTCTTTCGTTTTATAAAGTTTAACAATAGGCAATATTGTCCTATTAATCATATCTTCTTCTAAACAAGAATGAGCGTATATATTTAAAAATTCTTCATCACTTTTATATTTTTGATATAAATCACCAGCTTTTAAACAAGCTTTTCTATAATTTTTATTTTTATATAATTCTATAATATCTTCTTTAGTAGCTGCATTGAGTATTGTTATAAAAAATATAGAAAATATAAATATTTTTTTAATCATCAGTATCTCCAAGTTCAATTTTTTGTAATAGTGTTTTAAGCCTTTTTGATTCATTATTTGCCAAGTAAGCTTTTAATGCTTTAATTGCATCCTCTTTTTGGTTAAGTTTTACTTTTGACTTTGCAAACCAATACCAAGTCTTAGTATTTTGTGAGTCAATATCATTTGCCGTTAACGCCCACTTTAAAGAATCTTCATAATTTGCTGCATAATAGTACTCTTCAGAAAGCATTAATGCAAACACTATACTTGAAGTAGAGTAATATTTTTCTTTGAGATAAGCAATAGTATCCATTTCTTTCATATCAATTGATATATTATGCTTTTGAGTTTTTTCTAGAGTAGAAATTTTTTCTTTTTCTATATTTCTTATTGGCTCAATAACTTTGTATGTATTGTTTTCTTGTTCTATATTATCTTCTTTAAAAGGTGAATTATAAACTAAAAATCCATTTGAAGAAAAAAGTTCATTTACTTGATCTCTTGGTTCTAGTTGAAAGTGATATGGCTTTGTTTTTTCTTTTTTTATAGTAATATTTTTCTCTTTTTGTGTATTGTTTTTTTCATTTTTTGTTGAAACTAGAGTTAGTGTAGTATTGTTTTCTTTAGAAGATTTTAGTGTAGCGTTATTTTCTTCTATAATAGGCTGTTTTACTATTTTTTCTAATTTTGGTTTAACTATTTGTGCCGGAGCTTTAATTGGTTTGGGTTTTATAAAGTTATATACAATAACACTTAATATAAAAAGTAATAAAATTAAAAGAATATAAAACTTACTTTTTTGTTTTATTTTATATTTTAACCATTTATTTTCTAATTCTATTATATCATCTGTGCTAAACATTAATCATTCCTAAATTTATTGCAGCCATTTCTAAAAATTTGGATTTTAGTGATTTTCTTTGTATAACAGAGGGTTTATTAAGATCATAATATTCTAGTATTTCAAATAATTTATATAAAAGCTTATTTATAGTTCTTAAATTTCCATCAGTAATTTTCATAAGAAGTTTATAGTGCGAATCTTTAAAAAGTACTAAATGTTCAAACTTATTATGAAAAAGCATTTTTTTCTCTATATAGGTTTTAATTTCATTTAATGAAGAATTATGTAATTCAATAGTTTCCCAAATTCTAGTTTGAAAATAGTCTTTGGCTAATAAATCTTCTTTCTCAGTTTTATGTACAGTAAAAAGAAATTTAAATTTTCTTGAGTCTGCCATAAGACGAATTTTTTCTATTAATTCTTGTGGATAGAGTTGTGCTTCATCTATTAACACTGTAATAGAACGCTCATCTCCTAGCTTTTGAATAGCAGTTGTTAAAAAAATATCATAATTTGTAAATTCTGGTGACTTCTCTTCAAATACTTCTTCATAAAGAGCTTTAAGAAAGCCTTTTTCTTCAAAATGTGGTCTTGGAAAAAATACTATATTTTTTTTATTTTTAAAATCATTATAAATTTTTTGTAAAAGAAAAGTTTTACCAGTTCCTGGTTTGCCATAAAAAAGAATTAGTTTTAGAGGCTTGTCAAGTGTTTGTACAAGCCTTTCATAAGCTAATGTTGATTTATCTAAATTGATATAATCAAAAACTTCTCCATCAACAAAAATATTTTTAAGTTCGGTATAATTACTGTTCATATATTCTCTTAGAAAAACCTAAGTCTTTTAAAGTTGCTTTAGTATGATCTTTAGGCCCAATTATTCTTGGTGTAATTACAAAAATCAATTCTTTCGTTGTTTTTGAGATACCTTCATGTTTAAAGGCTTCACCTAAAAGTGGAATACTACTTAAAATAGGTACACTTGAATTATCAGAATTTTCTGAATTAGTAATTAATCCACCTAAAATGATAGTATTTCCATTTTTGACTTTAACTACAGTAGAAAGTTTTTTTTCTGATGTATCAGGAGCGATTTCTCTTGCATTAGTTTGTTTTCCATCATCTTCTGTATATTTGAAATTACTAACAGATGGATTAATTCTTAATATAATTTCACTGTTTTCTGTTATCTGTGGAGTTATATTTAAAAGAACGCCAATAAAAATCGAATAGTTCTTATATGTTGTAGAAGTATCACCTGTATCACCATCACTAGTGTCTTCTGGAATTCTATAATTTATATTATCACCAATAGTAATTAATGCTTGCTGATTATTCATACTTAAAACTTTTGGATTTGATATGACTTTAGTATCTCCATTTGTATTTAAAAAATCAATTAAACCAGTCATTGTAAACACAGCGTCATTAACAACGGCTAATTTATTATTAGCAAATGACAATCCACTATCTATAGGATTGGTATAAGTATTATGTGAACCACTAGAATTTCTACTACTATTATTAAATTTTGCTGTACTTCTTAACTCTAATTGTAATTTAGACCAATCAATCCCTGTGTTTTTATTTTTTTCTAAATCAACAGATATGATACTTACATCAATAAGAACTTGTTTATGTAGTTTTTCCTCTAATTCTTTTAAGTATTTTTCAACTCGATCAAGTTGTTTTTTTGTTCCTGTAACAGTTATAAGTCCTGCATTAGCATTGATAATAGGTGCTTTTGCAACATAATCTTCTTCTCCTGTATTCAAAATAGCAGTAACTTCTGCTAACATAGTTGACCAAAAATCAAACGTATCATTTGAATTAATAGAGTTATCACCATTTGCAGTTGTGGTTCCCCCTGTATCACCTTCTGTAATTTTTATATCAACTGAAGCTGAAAGATTAGCTGTTCCTTGTCTAATTGAAGTTATATAGTCCACTTTAAAAGTTTTTGTTTTTAAAGCAGATATCTTTAAAAAGTTTTTAGTGTATTCATAATATAAATCATTATCAGCAATTAGAACTTCAAAAATTTCATTTAATGATAAGTTTTTAATATTAATACCATATAGTTCTTTTTGCAACAATGTTGCAGCAACATTATCTTTAACTACAATACTAAAATCACAACTATCTGCTATTT
The DNA here is from genome assembly GCF_000597725.1 of Sulfurospirillum arcachonense DSM 9755. GTDB lineage: Bacteria > Campylobacterota > Campylobacteria > Campylobacterales > Sulfurospirillaceae > Sulfurospirillum_A > Sulfurospirillum_A arcachonense. Next base: position 43,587 of record NZ_JFBL01000006.1, on the reverse strand, counting down.
GTGTTAAAAGTTCAATACTAGCCACTTTTTCTACAGTTTTTATGTTAAAAACTCTATAATTACAACTCTTTGTTTTGGCTGCACTTAGAGGTTGTACTAAAATAGTAATAAGTGCTATAAGTACTATGTAATATTTACTTTGAAGAAAATTTAATTTTGCTAACATCGCTCTTCCTTATAAAAAGTTCTTTTTGAGAGTGTTCATTTTTTATAATAACACTATTGTTTTTAATTTTTACTAATTTAAAATCACCAATTTCACTATCTAACTGATACCATTTGTTATTTATTTTAACTTTATTACCTAAAATAGCATTTAAAAACAAAGTATGTTTTTGTGTATTTGTTATATTAGCATCTGTTAAAATAATATCGTTTTTCTTTTCCATAATAAAAGGGCTACTAAGCATATTGATTTTTTCGCTTGAAACACCCACTCTTTTTTGACTAATTTGAGTAAATAGTTTATCATACTCTTTAATTTTGTCATTTTGAACAGCAAATAAATTAGCTGAAAAAGATAGAAGTAGTATTAGTGTTAATTTATTTTTCAATATCTCATCCCCCATACAGCAATATCAAGAGTACCATTTATTGTATCAGTACTTTGTAATTCTAGATTATGAACATCTACTACAAGTTCACTTTCTTCAAGTTTATTTATGAATTTAATAATATTTTTAAATTCACCATTAAAGTTTATTTGAACAGTTAAAACTTGTTTTATCTCTTGCAAATTTGGCTCAAAAAATTCATTACTTATAAGAGAAAGTTCCACACCATATTCTTGTGCAACAAATGCAATTGAATCAAGAAAGTTTGCCCAGTTTTTATCATTAAAAAGAATATTTGACAATTCTTTTAGTTTTGTATCAACATAAGCATTAGTATATTTTGTATCAGCTAGGATGATTTTTTGCTGTTTTATTTTTTTTGTCATCATTTTAATTACAAAATTTTTATCCCCAGCTCTTGTTACTGAATTAAGATACGACTTTTCTTGGTTGAGTTTTGTTTTCATATTTTTATGTGACTTTTGAGCTGTTTTTAACATTTTTTCTGTAACAGGAAAAAGTAATGAATACACTACAAACCCAATAGTAACAAAAACCATTAAAAAGATAAGTGACAACTCACTACTTTTTTTCTCTTTGAGATAATTATCTATTCTATCTAATCTATTAGTTTCACCCATATTAAAGTCCTACTGTTATTTGACTAAGATAAAGATTGTCTTTTTCTACTCTTTCAATCTTATCAGTAGTTATTTTATATTTTTTGAGCATTGTCAACTCTTTAATAAACTCAGTAATCTTTTTTTCACTTCTATTTTGAATAGACAATTTCATGTCATTTTTATTATAATTGATAATGTCAATTTTGGATTTATATTTATTAGAAATTTCAATTAACTCAACTAAAATAGAAGCTTTCATGGAATATGCAGTTTTTTTCTTATTTATTTGAGTTAAAAGTTTTTTTCTAAATTGTAGTTTTTGAGATTCTTTTTTTAATAAAGAATCAATTTTCTCTTTGTCTTTTTTTAATTTAGCTATTTTGCTTCTTATTTTATTCGCTTCAATATTAAGTTTTTTATAATCACTTGTAGCTATACTAGTTTTTACTCGTAAGAATTGTGTATATCCATACTGGTAAGCAGGATATGCAGCAGTTAGTATTAAACTTGCAGCCATTATACCAAAAAGTTTACCTACAGGTCTTTTAGTAAAGGCCGGAGGTCTTTTAAACATAGAAAAGTTTAATGCATCATCTTGGTTTTCAAAATATACTTGTGAAGTTAAGGCCATTAATATATGAATTTGATCAACATACCACTCTTGTGAATTAATCGCAATGCTAAAGTTAAACTCAAATGAGTCAAGTCCCAGATAACTCTTTGCATATTCATCAACACCTACAAGCATACCAACTTCAGAACCTATATATATTTTGTCAATATTTTCTATTTCATATGAACGTTTTGCAAAAACAATGACATCGTTAATATATAAAAATAGTTCACCAAACAGTTGCATGAGAAAAGATTGATATGAAATATTAGTACTTTTTAAACCTTCAGTTGTTAATAACTTGTAAAAGTCTTTTTCATCTATTCTTTCACCAATTAATTCACAAAATTTTTCTGTTAATTCTGTGAGGGAGTAATGAAGAGATTTTGAATAAAGATATTCACCACCTTTATATATTGCTAAAAAAGCATCATTTTTTTGAAAATAAACAAAACAATCTGTTCCATCAGATTCTAATAAAGCTTTTTTGTATAAGGATGCAATTAAAAATGGAGCAGTAGTTACATAATCTATGTAGCTTGTTTTTTTTCTTATTTCTGAGAGTTGAGACCCCACTATTGAGGTATCAATAACAAAAACATTAAAAACTCTATTTTTTGTATCTTGAGTATCTGTTTCTAAATATGTGATAGTGTATTCAACAGCAGAATCAAGCCCTAAATCATCATATGCTTTTATTTCTATTGCATCTTGTAAATCACTTTCAGGAATATTTCTACTAATATCTACTGTAGCACTAATTACATCTTTACTTCTTATATAAGATATAAAAAAAGAGTTCTTTTTACTCTTTTCCAGCTTAAATGGTTGAATTTCATTTTTCGCATATTTATAAGATTCTAAAGATACCGGGTCAATTGAAATAATCTCAGAAAAACTATTTTTTACATTTTTATCAGCCATATCTCCACCTAAATTTGTATTAAAACTTATTGTATATTTATTTCGTTAAACACTTATTCCACAATGTAACCTATTTTTTTTAACAAATCTTTGTCTTGACTCCACCCTTGCTTCACCACGACAAATAATTTTAAGAAAATCTTTTTGCCCATTAACTTTTCTATAGATTTTCTAGCTTCAAAGCCAATTCTTTGTAAAGTTCTACCCTCTTTACCTATTACAATACCTTTTTGACTTTTTTTATCTACTATTATAGTAGCATAAATATTGTCAATTTCATCATTTTCTTCCACTTTTTCTACCAATACATCGGCAAAGTAAGGAATTTCTTCACTTGTATTATTAAAAATTGCTTCTCTTATGTACTCTTTGTATAAATCTTTAACTGGATCTGTTGTTAATATTTCTGTATCGTAGAGAAAAGGGTGAATTGGAAGTTCTTTTGAAATTTCATCTAAAAGATAGGATTGAGATATCCCTTTTTTTATTGAAACTGGGATTAGTGCTGTAAATTTATCTTGGTATTGCGAGTATTCTTCTATTTTTTTAAAAAGAGTTTGTTTATTAATATTGTCTACTTTTGTTAATAAAAGGATATGAGGAATATTTTTGCTGTTTCTTTCTAAAAACTTTTCATAATCTTTTAAATTATCAGAAGCTGGAGCCAAAAATAGAATTAAGTCACAATCACCCATAGCTTTAAGAGCTTCATCCATCATGAATTTATTTAAAAGTCTCTCTTTTTCATGAATACCTGGGGTATCTACAAATATAATTTGTGCATTTTTATGCATAGCTATAATGTTTGACCGTTTTCTTGTTGCATTTGCTTTGTGAGAAACCATAGCTATTTTTTCACCTATTAACCAATTAAGTAGGGAACTTTTACCTGCATTTGGTCTTCCTATTACTGAAACAAAGCCAGCTTTTGTATCTATTTTATCCAATATGTACCTTTATAATATATATCTGCTGACATCTTCATCTTCAGCTATTTCATCAAGTCTCTCATGGACTAACTCTTTAGTTACAATTATTTTCTCATTTGCATGTTCATCTGCACTATAACTTATCTCTTCTATTACTTTTTCAATAACGGTATGAAGTCTTCTCGCTCCAATATCTTCCATCTTTTCATTTGACATTTGTGAAATTTTTGCTATTGCTTTGATTGCATCATCTTCAAATACTAATTCTACTTTTTCTGTTTTTAACAATGCTTCATACTGACGTAATAGTGAATTTTTAGCTTGAGTCAATATTTGGTATAAAACATCTTCTGTTAGTGAGTCAAGCTCAACTCTTAAAGGAAATCTTCCTTGAAGCTCAGGTATCAAATCGCTTGGTTTACTAAGATGAAATGCACCAGCTGCAATAAAAAGAATATGATCAGTTTTAACCATACCATGTTTTGTATTTACATCGCTTCCTTCTACAATAGGAAGTAAATCTCTCTGAACTCCTTCTTTACTAGGGTCACTTCTATGACTTGCACTTGCACTCACCGCAACTTTATCTATCTCATCTAAAAAGATAATACCACCATTTTGAGCTCTATCTAATGCTTCTACTTTAATAGCTTCAAAATCAAGAAGTTTTTCACTAGCATCATGTTTTAATGCCTCTTTTGCATCTTTAACTTTTAACTCTTTTTTTATGCTATCTTTTCCAGTACCAAGTATTTTTATAAATGATTCTTGTACTTTTATCATTTCAGGTGGTAGTGAAGAATCTGACATATCAGTTCCTCCCCCAGTTATTTCAACTTCAATACTAAGTTCGTTTAACTCTCCATTTTTTAGTTTTTCTTCCATGCGATGATAGCTTTTTTTATAGTCTTCTTTTTTCTCGTCACTTGCACCTTTTGGTAAAGGTGGTAAAAGTTTTTCTATAATAGTTTTTTCAACATGAGCATCAATAGAATCTATGTTTTTTTCTCTATGTTCATTTCTAACTAAGTTGATTGATGCCATAACTAAATCTCTTACCATCGATTCAACATCACGACCAACAAAACCAACTTCGGTATATTTACTAGCTTCAACTTTTACAAAAGGTAGATTCATCATCTTAGCTAATCTTCTTGCTATTTCAGTTTTTCCAACACCAGTACTACCAATCATTAAAATATTTTTAGGCATTACTTCATCTTGCATTTCATCATTTAATTTCAATCTTCTATAACGATTACGAAGTGCGATTGCGATTGCTTTTTTAGCGTTAAATTGACCTATGATATATTCATCTAAATAAGATACAATCTCTTTTGGTGTCATATTCATTCTTTATTTTTCCTCTTCTAAAACAAAAGTTTTTATATTAGTATTTGTATATATGCAAAGTTCACCTGCTATTTGAAGACTCTCTTTTACTAAATCTTCTGGGTCAAGATTTGCATGTTTGTCTAGTGCCCTAGCTGCAGAAATAGCAAAGTTTCCACCACTTCCAATTGCAGCTAACTTTCCATCTTCAGGCTCAACAACATCACCAGTTCCACTAAGAATATAGATGTGTTCACAATCAAGTACAATCATCATAGCTTCTAAACGTCTAAGCATCTTATCTTTGCGCCACTCTTTTGAAAATTCTATAACTGATTTAAAAAGATCACCTTTTTTTTGCTCTAAAATTCCTTCAAACATATCAAAAAGATTAAATGCATCAGCGGTACTTCCAGCAAATCCAGCAAGAATTTTACCATGGTAAAGTTTTCTTATTTTTGTAGCATTCCCTTTTAATATGGCATTTCCAAACGTAACTTGTCCATCTCCACCAATGATAGCTTTACCATCACCTTTATATCCAAGTATGGTTGTTGCATCAAACATCTATTCTCCAATAATTTCTAGCTTTAATGGAGCATGAATACCATGTCCTAGCTTGATAGTTATATCAAAAACACCAGTTGCTTTAATAGCATTTTTTATTTCTATTGTTTTTTTATCAATCTCTATTTTATGTTGCTCTAGTAATTCATGCGCAATTTCATCTTTAGTTACTGCTCCAAAAAGACTACCATTTGCACCAAGTTTTCTTTTAACTTTTAATTCAATTTTTCCAAGTTGTTTTTCAACTTCTTTTAGTCTTTCCATCTCAGCAGCTTCATCTTCAGCTTTTTTCTTTTGATTTGCTTCATATTTTCTCATTACTTCATTCGTGGCATGCAGTGCTAAACCTTTTCCAATTAAAAAGTTTTTACCATAACCATCTTTTACTTCTTTTACTTCACCAGCTTTTCCTAAACCTTTTACATCTTTTGTTAATAATACTTTCATTTTTATTTCTCCTTTTTACTGAACAAAGTCCAGCAAAAATTCCTCTCACTGAAGCTTTTGCTTCACAAAGAACTTTTACTGTTTTTGTTTTCGGGAATAGGGGCATTTTTTAATTTTTCCCCACTATATTGAACAATTCCTTCAGTTAAATGTGATATCTTTTTAAATCCCATTCTTCTTAATATAAAAAGCATTTGATCAGTCCGATTACCAGTTCGGCAGTAAAGAACTATAAACTTGTCTTTTATATTGTCCAATTTATCCATATTCATATGAATACTGCTAGTAGGAAGTAACATATCACATCCTTTTATACTAGCATCACTATATTCAAACATCTCTCTTATATCAATGAGTATAAAATCAAACTCACCATTTGCTCTACATGTAAGTAAACTTTTAAGCTCAGCATCACTGGTTTGACCAGTTTTAGCTATACGCTTTATGTTTTGTTCTAAAAACTCTTTACATGTAAAGCTTTTGTCCATTTATTTATTTCCATAAAACTTTTTATTTTTTCCACTAATAATAAATCTTAAAGCATTGAGTTTGATAAAACCTTCAGCATCTTTTTGGTTATAAACTTCATCTTCTTCAAATGTACAATACTCTTCACTAAAAAGATTGTTTTTTTCAGAATTACGTCCAACAACCATAACATTACCTTTGTAAAGTTTTAGTTTAACTGTCCCATTAACGCTTTCTTGTGATTTATCAATTGCTGCTTGCATCATTTCTCTCTCTGGTGCAAACCAAAAACCGTTATAAATAGCTTTTGCATATTTTGGCATTAATTCATCTTTAAAATGAGCAGCTTCACGGTCAAGTGTTATACTCTCAATTGCACGGTGCGCTTTGAGCATAATTGTACCACCTGGAGTTTCATAACATCCACGACTTTTCATACCAACAAAACGATTTTCAACAATATCAATACGACCAATACCATGTTTATTACCAAGAGCATTAAGTGTTTCTAGCATTTTAGCTGGGCTCAATTTTTCGCCATTTAACGCAATAGGGTCTCCATTTTTATATTCTAATTCAATTTTTTCAGCCTCATCAGGTGCATCTTCTGGACTTACTGACCATCTCCACATATCATTTTCTGGTTCAGCATTTGGATCTTCCAATACTAATCCCTCGTAAGAGATATGAAGTAAATTTGCATCCATAGAGTATGGAGATTTTCCAACTTTCTTTTCGATGCTTATTCCATGTTTTTCTGCATAAGCAAGTAGTTTTTCTCTAGAGTTTAAATCCCATTCTCTCCATGGAGCAATAATTGTTAAATCAGAGTTTATTCCTAAGTACCCAAGTTCAAATCTTACTTGGTCATTTCCTTTTCCTGTAGCTCCATGACTAACAGCATCTGCTCCTGTAAGTGCAGCAATTTCAGCTTGACGTTTTGCTATAAGTGGACGTGCGATTGAAGTTCCTAATAAATATTCACCTTCGTAAATAGCATTTGCTCGAAACATTGGGAAAACATAATCTCTAACGAATTCTTCTCTTAAATCTTCGATGAAAATATTTTCAGGTTTTATACCAAGTTCAATTGCTTTTTTTCTTGCAGGTTCTAGCTCTTCACCTTGTCCAATATCGGCTGTAAAAGTAACAACTTCACAATTAAACTCATCTTGTAACCATTTTAAAATTATACTTGTATCTAGTCCACCAGAGTATGCTAGCACTACTTTTTTTACGTTTTGTTTCATATTTATTGCTCCTTTTTACTGAGTCAAAGCACAGTAAAAATTTCTCTTACTAAAGTACGAAGCTTAACTTCTGTAATCTTTACATGTAAAGAGAAATCATTAGTTTAGTTTATTAAATTTGATTATTCTAACAAAAGTAACTAAAATATTTGCTTATTTTAGGAAAAAGTTTTTTTAACCGCAAAAAGTGTTCCATAAAAAGTATATTTAAAAAAGATTTTGTTAGAATACTTACAAAGTTAAAAGGATTATTTTGAGAATAGATAAATTTTTAAATTCTGTAAATATTACAAAACGTCGAGCAATATCTGAAGATATGTGTAAAAATGGTGTTGTTACGATTAATGGAAAAGTTGTAAAACCAGCTAAGGATGTAAAAGTTGGTGATAAAATAGAAATAAATTATCTTCAAAAAACTGTTAGTTATGAAGTACTGCAGATTCCTGAGACAAAAACAATTCCAAAAACAAAACAAGATGAATACGTCAAGGAAGTATCATGAATTTTAAAGAAACACAAGAGATATTTGAATCGTTATTTCAACATGAAATGAGTGATGAGCAAATTAGAGATTTTTTGATGGCATTACCTTTAGATGAAACAACATCTGTAGAATCTATTGCAGCTGCAGCAAGTGTTATGCGCTCTCATGCAATTTTGTTACCTGTAAGTGATGAATTAAGACCAAAACTATTAGATATTGTAGGAACAGGTGGGGATAAAATAGGGAGTTTTAATATATCTTCAACAGTTTCTCTTCTATGTGCAGCAGCAGGGTGTTTTGTGGCAAAACATGGAAGTCGTTCAGTTACTAGTAAATCAGGTAGTGCTGATATGTTTGAAAAACTTGGTGTGAGATTAGATTTAAGTATAGAAAATTCAGCTAAACTTTTAGAAGAGACTGGATTTACTTTTATGTTTGCAAGAAATCATCATCCTGCTATGAAGTTTATTATGCCTGTTAGAAAGTCAATTAGCACAAAAACAATTTTTAATATTTTAGGTCCTTTAACTAATCCAGCACACGTAAGTAAAACTATGTTAGGTGTTTTTCATAAAGCTTTTGTGCCTAAAATTGCGGAAGCTTTAGTTATTAATAACACAAAATCTGCACTTGTAGTAAGTTCAGAGGAAAATATGGATGAAATAAGTATTAGTGATGTTACATATGCTGCGAGAGTTTTACATAATCATATTGAAGAGTTTGTAATTGATCCTGAAGTATTTGGTATAAAAAAAGCACCCCTTGAATCGGTAATTGGTGGAGATGCTGAATTTAATGCATCTTTAGTTCATAACATATTTTCTAACACGGCAAGTGATGCTCAAAGAGATATTGTTCTAATAAATACAGCTGCTGCACTAGTAGTAGATGGTATAGCAAGAGATTTCCAAGATGGTTTAGAGATTGCAAGGGATACTATAAATAGCAATAAAGCAAAAGAGAAACTAAAAGATATTATAAAGGTATCCAATAGTTTATGAAAATTTGTAAAGTTGAAGAGATAAAGGATTTAATAAAAGAGATTTTAAAAGAAGTTGGCAGTCATGGTATTATTCTTTTAAAAGGAGATTTAGCAGCGGGTAAAACTACCTTTGTAAAAGAGTTTGTGAAAGTATTAGGAATACAAGTTAAAGTCTCTTCTCCTACATTTTCAATAATGAATGAATATGAAGATAGTGTTTGCCATTATGATATATATCAAAATGGAATAGATGGTTTTTTACAAAGTGGTTTATTTGAAAAGTTAGATGAACCAAAGTACCATTTGATAGAGTGGGCTGATGAAAAATTAGAAAAAATTTTACAAAAAATGGGATATGATTATATGAAGATTGAAATAAAAACAGTGAATGATAAAAGAGGGTATATATGCACACACTCAAAGTAGAAAAACTGGTAAAAACGATAAAAAAAACGACAATTATTACAGATATATCTTTACATGTAAAGAGTGGAGAAATAATAGGATTACTTGGCCCTAATGGTGCTGGTAAAACGACTACTTTTTATATGATATGTGGTCTTATTCAACCTACAAAAGGTGAAGTGTATCTTGATAACCAAAAAATAACAAGTATGCCTTTACATAAACGCTCAAAACTTGGTATTGGTTATCTTCCTCAAGAATCAAGTATCTTTAAAGAGCTAAGTGTTGAAGAAAATTTAATGCTAGCTGCTGAGATAATTTATGATAAACAAGAAGATAGAGAAAGAAGGGTTGAAGAGCTTTTAAACCTTCTAAATATTGAGCCAATTCGTCAAAGAAAAGGTTTAAGTTTAAGTGGTGGAGAAAGACGTAGATGTGAAATAGCACGTTCACTTGCAATCCAGCCAAAATTTTTATTACTAGATGAGCCTTTTGCTGGTGTTGATCCTATTGCTGTTGCTGATATACAAAATATAGTAAGAGATTTAATAAAACTTAATATTGGAGTTTTAATAACAGATCATAATGTAAGAGAGACATTAGATATATGTGATAGAGCATATGTTATTAAAAATGGTTCACTTCTTGCAAGTGGTACAAGTGCACAAGTAGCTCAAGATAAATCAGTAAGAACTTATTATCTTGGTGAAGATTTCAAGCTTTAAGATAATGAAATTAAGAGCTTCTCAGAGTCAAAAGCAGAAACTTTCATCAACCCTTCGTGGTTGGTTACCAATTTTACAATCTGATTTGGACTCGTTGCCTGAAGCTATTGAACCTTTTGTTCAAGCAAATCCATTTATACAGGTTCGTGCTGGAAATGAAAAAGTAGATAAAAGATTTGCAAAAAAAGGTTTTTTTTCTGAACTTAGCAAAAATAGTGTCTCAAGCACTATTGAAGCTTTAACAATAAATAAAAAATCTTTATATCAAACTTTATATGAGCAGATAAATCCTCCACTGTTTCCCACAAAAAAATCTCAAGATATAGCTTATGAAATTATAGAAAATATAAATCACGAAGGTTATTTTGATAAAAATTCTATTTTAGAAATAGTGAAAAAAATGCATATTGAATCTGAGCAAGTAGAAAAGATCAGGCAAAGATTTTCATATCTTGAGCCAGTTGGTATTGGAGCTATTGATTTTAAAGAAGCATTTTTATTTCAACTTGATAATACTGAAGTAGAAGAAGACTTATGTAAGTATGTAAGAAAATTGATTCTAAATTTCGAATTGATAGAGAATTATAATAAAGAAGAACAATTTAACGAAGCACTAAAAGTTATAAAAAAGTTTAGAAATCCCCCTGCAATTGACTTTTTAGAAGATGAAATACAAGTCATACCTGATATTTTTGTATATGATTCAAAAGGAACAATTGAAGTTGCCTTAAACGATGCATACTATCCAGAAATTATTATAGAGACTGATAACTTAGATGAAGGACACTCTTTTGTTGCAGAAAAAATTAAGGATGCAAAAGATTTAGTTGACGCGTTAGAAATGAGAAAAGCAACACTTTATAAAATAGGTTTAATGATAGTAGAGTATCAATATGATTTTTTCTTTGGACATGCAATTAAACCTATGAAATTAAAAGATTTAGCCGATGATTTACAAAGAAATCCTTCAACAATTTCTCGGGCTATTTCAGGTAAATATCTCTCTTGCAGTCGGGGTATAATTCCGCTAAAACAGTTTTTTGCAACTGCTGTAGAAGAAAATATTTCAAATAGTGCAATAAAAGAGTATATGTGTGAGCTTATTAAAAATGAAGAGCATAAAAAACCACTTAGTGATGTGAAGATTTTAAATTTAATTGAGCAAAAATTTGCTGTAAAAATGGTACGTAGAACTATTACAAAATATAGGAAAGAGTTTAATATAGCTGGTTCAAGTGAAAGAAAAAAGCTTTATGCCCTCATGTGTTCCTACTAAGCAGTTTTTTCATGTTCATAATGTATTTTTATCATCTCATAAGCATTTTGTATGGTTTGGAATTTATTACTATAATGAGAGGCAAGTGAAGGGTCAGTATATGAAATAGTATCTGGATGATACTGTTTTACTAGTTTAAGATAATTTTTTCTAATTGTATCAAAGCTATCTTCAGCCTTACACTCAAGAACTTCATAATACTCTTCAAGTAGGGAAAAAAGAGCATTATACTTTCTTTTTCTTTCCATTTTTTTAGTTAAAATATTTTGATATGTTAAAAATTCATCGATGTCATAAACAAAATCAACATAACACCCAATAATTTCTTTTCTAGTAAGAAGCTTTTCTAATAGTTTTGAAGTTATTTCAGATACTGGATAAATAACAACAGTATCAGTTTTTAGTTTATATTTTACAAGATGGTCTTTAAAATAGTTTCTAAGATAACTCACTAAAATAGAATTTTTTGAGCCTAAATTAAAATTAATAGCATAGTTGTCTTCAATTTTCATTATAATTTTAAGTTGTTGTTGTAGTTGATTTGATTTTAAGTGTGTGATTTTTATAGATTTGTCAATTGATGTTTTAATTTGTTTTGCGATATTTTTATCTGGAATTTCATTTTTCCTTTTGTATATTTTACTAATAAGTTTTAAAAAATATCTTCTTTGTACATTTTCATTCTCTTGTTTAAATACAATAGTTTTATTTTTTCTACCAATACGTTTTGAGAAATTTTTTTCTATAATATTTTGTATATGATAAAACGTTTTTGCATCGTCTTCGATAGTAATAGCAAGCATATCATGAGAAAATGAGATTTGCATAGAAACTCCTAAAACTAAAATTTATAATACATAAGCAAGAAAAGTTCCAACTTATATATCAATATATCTTGATATATAATATATATTATGATACAATTCATAAAAGGAAAAAAATGGAAATATTTTTAGCAACAATTAGTGCAATAAATGATGAGACAAGAGTCAAGATTCTTAGGTTTATAGATAAAAACGGTGAAGTCTGTGTATGTGATATTGAAAAGAGTTTTGAGATGATCCAATCTCGAATTTCAAGACACCTTAAAATCTTAAAAGATGCTGGTTTTTTACGAGTAGAGAGGCGAGGGCGTTGGGCATATTACTCTATTCGTTCTCCTTTAGATAAATTTAGGCAAAATATTTTAGAAGAAATATCATATTTAGATATCAAATTACCAATATTGGATAAAGGTTGTAAAAATGAATAAAAAAGTATTGGTTATGTGTACAGGTAATAGTTGTCGAAGTATCATAGGTGAAGCGTTGATAAATAAGTATGTAGATGAAGTAACAGCATATAGTTGTGGTGTTAAACCAAGTGGTAAAGTCCATGAAAGTGCAAAAAATATTTTGATGCAAAATGATGCTTGGAGTGAAGAATATCACTCAAAACACTTAGATGAGATTTTACATGTAGAGTTTGATTTGGTTGTGACTGTATGTGATCATGCAAATGAAACTTGTCCTATGTTTCCTAAAAAAACAAAAATTTTACATGTAGGTTTTGAAGATCCTGATGGACAACCGTATGAAGCTTTTGAGAAAACATATAAAGAGATAAAAGAAGTTTTATTATCAAAAGTTAAAAAGACATTGTCATGATACTTCCTTCAGTCATATTTCTTATAACATTAGTTTTTGTTATTTGGCAGCCAAAAGGTTTACAGATAGGAACAACAGCTCTTATAGGTGCTGTTATGGCACTTGTTGTTGGTGTTGTTAGTTTTTCTGATGTTTTGATTGTTACAAATATTGTTTGGGATGCAACTTTGGCTTTTATCGGGATTATAATTCTTTCTATGATTTTGGATGAAGTAGGATTTTTTGAATGGGCAGCTATAAAAATGGCAAAATTAAGTGGTGGAAATGGAAGGCTAATGTTTGTTTATGTTATGCTTTTAGGTGCTTTTGTTGCAGCTTTGTTTGCAAATGATGGAGCAGCATTGATACTTACGCCTATACTTTTAGCAAAGATGAAACATTTAAAGATGGATAAGTTAGCTATCTTTGCATTTTTGATGGCAGGAGGTTTTATAGGTGATAGTGCTTCAAATCCTTTAGTTATCTCAAATCTTACGAATATAGTTACGGCGAATTATTTTGATATTGGATTTTTAGAGTATGCAAAAAATATGTTTTTACCAAATCTGCTTTCTATCATCGCTTCTATAGTAGTTTTATTTATTTATTTTAGAAAATCAATTCCCTTACATGTAAACGTAGATGAATTACCTGAAGCAAAGAGTGTAATCAAAAATGAAGGTATGTTTAAACTCTCTTGGTTTTTCTTAGTATTTTTAATGATTGGTTATTTTGTAGGGGATTATTATGATTTGCCAATTTCAGTGTTTGCACTTGGTGGAGCTTTGGTATTTTTAGCGATTGCTACTTACTTTAAGGCTGTAAAACCTATGCATGTTATAAAAACTGCTCCATGGCAAGTTGTATGGTTTAGTATAGGGCTTTATGTAATTGTATATGGACTTAAAAATGGAGGTTTGACAGATTCTATTGCTGAGCTTTTACTCTCAATCAAACCTATGGGTGAGCAAACTTATATCATTGCAACAGGATTTATAAGTGCTATTTTGAGTTCTGTTATGAACAATATGCCAACAATTATGATAATGGATATAGCTATAGATAAAACGGGAGATGTTTTCTTAGCTTATGCAAATATTTTAGGAAGTAATCTTGGACCAAAAATGACTCCGATAGGCTCACTTGCAACACTTCTTTGGTTACATGTACTAGCTAAAAAAGGTGTAAAAATAGGTTGGGGCGAGTATATGAAAGTTGGTGTAGTAGTAACAATTCCAGTGCTTTTTATAGCACTTATAGGACTTTAAAATGTGGAAAAATAGTGTAGATTATCTCATTTATGATTTATTTGGGATGAGTGGACGTTTTGCAGATGCATTACACTTTTTTATTTATGACACGATTAAAATTTGGTTTTTACTTTTGCTTATTATTTATGTAGTCTCTTTTTTAAGAACTTATTTTAATACGGAGTATGTAAGGGACTATTTACAAGGAAAGTCAAAATTAACTGGTAATGTTTTAGCCGCCTTATTTGGAGTTATAACTCCTTTTTGTAGTTGTTCTGCTATACCTTTGTTTTTAGGTTTTATGCAAGCTAGAATTCCCAAAGGAGTGACATTTTCATTTTTGATAAGTAGTCCAATGAACAATGAGATAGCCATAGCTCTTCTTTTTAGTTTGTTTGGTTGGAAAATAGCACTTTTATATATAACTTTTGGTTTGCTTACAGCTATCATTGGAGGGTATGCTATTGGTGAAATTGGAAGAGATGAAGATATACTCATACTAGTTGTACCAAGTAATTGTTGTGGGAATACTGAGCTTGTAAAAGACTCCTTACATGTAAAGAGTATAGAAGCATGGAATAACACTTGGGATATTTATAAAAAGATTTATCTCTATGTACTTTTAGGCGTTGGTGTTGGAGCTCTATTTCATGGATATATACCAGCAGATTTTGTAGCTAAATATACAGGAGAAGGAAATCCTTTTTCTGTTTTAATTGCAGTTTTAATGGGTGTTCCTATGTATGCTAGTGCAGCAGCGATGATGCCTTTAGTAGAAGTGTTAACTTCAAAAGGGATGCTATTAGGCACAGCTTTAAGCTTTATGATGGCAGTTACAGCTCTTAGCCTCCCTGAAGCTATGATACTCAAAAAGATTTTACATGTAAGGCTTATCGGGATGTTTTTTGGTATAGTGGGACTTGGTATAGTTGTTGTTGGATATGTATTTAATGCTATCTTGTAAAGGGTAAAAGATGAAAAGATATTTGTTGGTTATTTTAGTTTTAGTTTGTTTCTTAAATGCACAAACTTTTGAAAATTATCTGAAGAGTTTTGATTATAAAGCTAGAACAGATATGAAAATCAATACTGTTGAAATGCTTACTATGGTTGAAGAGGGTGAAGCAGTTTTAATAGATATTCGATTTGCAGAAGAGTATGAAGCTTGGCATATGGGATTTTCAAAAAATATCCCTTTAAATGAGTTAGCAAATAGATTACATGAACTTCCCAAAGATAAACTTATAATCACTGCTTGCCCTCATAATGATAGGGCAAATATAGCTAGAATGTTTTTAGTGCTAAATGGTTACAATGCAAGATACTTAAATGATGGGCTTTTAAAAACGGCTGATTTTTTAAGAGGTGATAATGCAAAAGAATTTTTAGAAGAATATAAAGGAGTAAAAAAATGAAAATAGAAGTACTAGGAACAGGGTGTGCAAAGTGTAAAGCACTTGAAGAGTTAGTAAAAAAGGCAGTAGCAAAAAAAGGTATTTTTGCTCAAGTTGAAAAAGTGGAAGATATAACGAAAATTATGGAATATGGAGTTATGAATACACCAGGTCTAGTTGTAAATGGTATAGTGAAATCTACAGGAAAGCTTTTAAATGAAGAAGAAATTATTGCTCTTCTGGATTAAGCCATATAGGCAAATCTGTTAGAGAAGGTTCTCCTTGCATAATTTCGTGAGGTTTATAATCAGCTTTATAGTTTAATGAAGGGCATTTTTCTACATAATAACCAAGATAAACCCATGGTAAATTATAGGTTTGAGCTATGATGATTTGTTGATACATAGAAAACCTACCAAGTGAAAGGTGTGCAAAGTTAGGATCATAAAAGAAGTATATAGATGATAATCCATCACTTAAGATATCTACTAAATCAACACCTACAAGTTTATCATCTACGAAATAAAGTATTTCTTTACCAAAATTCATAGAACCACTAGCATAAAGTTCATAGTAGCTATTAGGATTTAGGGAGTAGTGCTTCCAACCTTTTTTTTCTTCCATATATTTATGATACTTTTCATAAAGGTTTAAATGGTCAATTGATAAAGTTGGTTTTTGAATAATGAATTGTGTATTTTGATTTTTTCTTATAGTTTTTTTTGCACTTTTTGAAAATGTATAATTCATAGTATCAATACGAAGAGATAAACAGTCTTTACAATCAACACAATTAGGTCTAGAATAATACTCCCCAAAACGTCTCCAGCCTCTTTCTACAAGCTTTTGATTTAAACTCTCAGGACATTTTTCAATAAATTTATATTCCATACGCATAAGTTTATTATCAAGGTATGCACATTTTGCTGGAAGTGTTGAAAACTCTATTACTCTAAATGGTTCCAATTATTTTATCTTTGTAATTCCTGATTTTTCCATAAAAGAAATAAAGTCATTTTGTAATTTTTTTTCTTTCTCTTCTTTTAATGTTTTCTCTTGTTTTTGATTTGCTTCTTTTTGCGTTTGAGCTAAGTCTTTTTTTAAATCTTTTAATTCATCAAATAGTGAATTTTCCATAATTATCCTTAATAATTTTCATATTCTTCTAAAAGGTTATCTCTTAACTCATCAGCTAAAAGTTCCCCATTTTCACAATTTTCTTTTATAAATGTATCGAGTTGACTCAAGATTCCAAAAAGTTCACTTTCTATCTCAGATGAAGTTTTGCTTTTTGCCAAAAGTGTTTCAAAAAAGACTAGTTTTCGTAAAAAGTCAGATAATAGTTCTATTAAATCTTCTTCTTTTTCTTTATTTAATAATATGTATCTTGGATTTTCAATTTTTTTTGTGCTATCAATATCTAATTTTATAGCTCTTATATGATTTTGAATAGCAATTGAAAATGTTGAATATTGTTCAAACTCACTAACATCACCTCGTTCATCTAAGTTACCTGTTATATGTTTAATTTGTTTCATAAGTATAAATGCTATCAATACTGATACAAAAAGTACAGGAAATAGTTGATCCATTGCAAAGCCTTTTAGTTTTTGTCAAATTATAGCGAGATAAAGTAAAGGGCTAATTAATAATAACCCTTTACATGTAAAGATTTTAGTGAGAAAGTATTTGATCTAAAAATAGTTTTAATCTATCTGATTCTGGATTTTCAAAAAATTTATCAGGAGTGTTTTCTTCAACAATTTGACCAGCATCCATAAAAATAACTCTATCAGCTACTTTTTTTGCAAAACCCATTTCATGAGTAACACAAATCATCGTACGACCTTCTTTTGCAAGTTCAACCATAACATCGAGAACTTCTGAAACCATTTCAGGATCAAGTGCACTTGTAGGTTCATCAAAAAGCATAACATTAGGGTCTTTACAAAGGCTTCTTGCAATTGCAACACGTTGTTGCTGACCACCACTTAACTGATTTGGATATTTATCTGCCTGATCTGCAATGCCAACTCTATCAAGAAATTTCATAGCTGTAGCTGCAGCTATTTTTTTAGGTTGCTTTTTTACCCAAATAGGAGCTAATGTGAGATTATCTTTAATTGAAAGATGTGGAAAAAGATTAAAATGTTGGAATACCATAGCAACATCTTCACGAAGTGCTCTAATTTGTTTAATATCATCAATTACTTGAATACCATCTACTGTAATTGAGCCTTCTTGAAACTGTTCAAGGTAGTTTATACACCGTATCATTGTAGATTTTCCACTTCCAGAAGGCCCACATACAACAATGATTTCACCTTTTTTGACATTTAAATTGATGTCTTTTAAAACGTGAAAATCACCATACCATTTATTTAAATTTTTAATTTCTATTATATTTTCATTTTCCATCTTTTTTCCTATTTCAAGTTTGTATTATATTGTTCTTCTAAGCTTTGAGAATATCTACTCATTCCATAACAAAATGCCCAAAATACAAAAGTTACAAAAACATAACCTTCTGTTTCCATCCCAAGCCAAGTTGAATCAGCTGCTGTGATACGTACCATAGCAAGTAAGTCAAATAATCCAATAATAAGAACGAGTGTTGTATCTTGGAAAAGTGAGATAAATGCACCAACAAGATTTGGAATAGCAACTTTAAGTGCTTGTGGCAATATTACAAGTAGCATTTTTTGCCAATATGACAATCCAACTGCATCAGCGGCTTCATATTGTCCTGTAGGGATTGATTGAAGACCACCTCTAATAATCTCTGCTACATATGCTGCTTGGAAAAGTGTTATACCTATAAGCGCACGTAGTAGTTTATCAAAAGTCATTCCTTCAGGGAAAAATAGAGGTAAAATAACAGATGACATAAAAAGAATTGTAATGAGAGGAACACCTCTAATAAATTCTACATATGTAATACAAATACTTCTAATAATTGGTAAATTTGAGGCTCTACCAAATGCAATTACTATACCAATAGGAAATGAAAAAATAATACCAGCTGCCGCAACAACGATAGTAAGCATCAATCCACCCCACTTATCTGTAGGTATTATATCTAAACCAAGTAAGCCACCATTTACTAAGATAAAAGCTGCAAGTAAATAGATGAAAAAAGCTATAATTTTTAATTTTGAGCTTTTTAAAAATTTAAAAGCTGCTATAAGAACTATAAATAAACCCAATCCCGTATTTAATCTCCATACTTGATCTTCTGGATAAAATCCATACATAAACATATCCATTTTCATCTTTACAAAGACCCAACATGCACCATCACCAGTACATTGTGCTCTTGAATCACCTACAAAGTTTGCATCAGTGTATGCCCATTGCACAAATGGAGGTATAATTATATAAAGAAGATATAAACCCAAAAGTGTCATAATTACATTAGATGGCGTTGAAAATAGATTATCTTTCAACCAGTGAATAACCCCTTTAGAAGAACTAGGAGCTTCTCTTACGGATTTTTGTTCGTATACTGCCATCTTATCTTTCCTTAATTTTCATTTTGTGATTAAACCAGTTTAGTATTGCTGAGACAACTAAACTAATTGTTAAATAAACAAGCATAGTCATAGCAATAATTTCTATAGCTTGACCTACTTGATTAAGGGATGTTCCTGAAAAAACAGTTACAATTTCTGGGTAACCAATAGCAGTTGCCAGTGAAGAGTTTTTTATAAGATTTAAGTACTGATTTATTGTTGGAGGAATTGCTATTCTAATTGCTTGAGGTAACACTACAAGTTTTAAAGCTTGATATTGACTTAAGCCAATCGAAGCAGCAGCTTCTTTTTGACCTTTACTCACAGCTTCTATACCACTTCTCACAGCTTCTGCTATAAATGTAGCAGTATAGATTACTAAAGCAAAAGTAAGTGCTAAGAATTCTGGTGATATAGATTTACCACCTCTAAAGTTAAAACCTTGTAAAGAAGGATAATCAAAATTGAAATTTGCTCCGCCAATGAAGTAAGCAATAATTGGTAGAATAATAAAAAGAGCAAAGCCAATTATAATAATAGGAAAATCTTTTCCTGTCTCTTCTTGTTTTTTATTTCCCCATATATTTAGAAAAAATATACTTACAATAGCAACAACAAAACTAGCTAAAATAGTTAAGGTTGTTGAATTTATATCTGGTTGGGGTATATATAAACCACGGTTATTCATAAATATATCACCAGCAAATTCCAAGCTTTTTCTTGGTGCTGGTAATGATTTGAGAACCACGTTATACCAAAATAAAATTTGAAGAAGTATAGGAATATTTCTAAATATGTCTATATAAGCCGCAGACATTTTTCTAATAAGCCAGTTATTTGAAAGTCTTAAAACACCAATAATAAGACCTAATATTGTAGAAAAAATGATACCAACAAATCCAATAATAAGTGTATTTGAAAGACCAACAAAAAAGACTCTACCATGAGTATCTGTTTCTTGATATGAAATTGGAGCTTCATCAATTCCAAAACCAGCTGTACTATTTAAAAATTCAAAACCAGTTTTAATGCCTCTTTGTTCTATATTGGACATAGTATTTGAGCCAATATACCACAAAAAAGCAACTAAACCTATAACAGTTAATAACTGAAATAGTATTCCTCTAACCTTTTGATTTCTTAAAGCATGCATCATAGCTTAGCTTCTCCGAAAAGTGCTAACATCTGAATCCTTTTTTTAGAGGTAAGATTTTAAAATCTTACCTCGAGATTGTTTTTTATTTTTATTGTGTTGAGTGATTATTATCTAAATGGAGGAGAGTATTGTAATCCACCTTTTGTCCATAAAGCATTAATACCTCTTTTAATATTTAAAGGAGTATTAACACCAACATTTCTCTCAAATACTTCACCATAATTACCAACTTGTTTAACAATTTGATATGCCCAATCAGCACTTAAGCCAAGATTTGCACCCATTTTACCTTCTGTTCCTAGGATTCTTTTTACAGTAGGATTAGTTGAAGTTTTCATTTTGTCAGCATTTTTGCTAGTGATTCCTGATTCTTCAGCTGCTACCATAGCATTAAAAGACCATTTTACAATGTTAAACCAAGCATCATCACCTTGTCTTACAACAGGTCCTAAAGGCTCTTTAGAAATTATTTCAGGAAGAACTATATGGTTAGATTTATCTTTTAGTTTTGTTCTTAGGCCATAAAGTTGAGAAGCATCAGATGTAAGAATATCACATCTACCATTTTCATAACTAGCAACAACTTGATCATTTGTATCATATGCTACAGTTTTATATTTCATACCATTTGCTCTGAAGTAATCCGCAACATTTAATTCTGTTGTAGTACCAGTTTGGATACAAACAGAAGCACCATCTAATTCTTTAGCACTTTTAACACCTAAGCTTTTTCTTACCATAAAGCCTTGACCATCATAGTAGTTTACACCAGCAAAGTTAAGACCTAAAGATGTATCTCTACTTTCTGTCCAAGTTGTATTTCTTACTAAAACATCAATTTCACCTGATTGAAGAGCAGCTAATCTTTCTTTAGCATTTAAAGAAATATACTTAACTTTTGTAGCATCACCTAAAGTTGCAGCAGCGATTGCACGACAACCATCAACATCCATACCTTTATATACACCACCACTTAAAACTTCTGAAAAACCTGGTAGACCACCGTCAATACCACATTTTACAAATCCTTGTTTTTTTACATCTTCCAATGTACCAGCAGTCGCACTTATACCTATAAGAGCAATCGCAGCTAATGATAACTTAGCTAATTTAGTCATGTGAATCCTTTTAAAGTTTGATATCTACGATTTATAAAAATTTATTAATCGCTAAAATGTCATTGTACTAGAAAATGACTCGTATAAGTTAAAATGTATGTATAAAAAATAGGCAGAGATTAAAAATATTAAATCTGTTTCATCAAGTAACATTCTTTAACTATTTATAACTTTTTCTTTTAATTGAAAATAGAAATAGTGCAAACCATATCATAATGAACGTTATAAGTTTATCTGTATTTAGTGGTTCATTATATACAAAAATAGCAAGTAAAAAAGAGATACTAGGGCCAATGTATTGTAAAAACCCAAGTTTCATCATAGATATTTTTGTTGCAGCAGAATTAAACCAGATAAGTGGGATAATTGTAATGAGTCCTGCGGCAATTAAAAGGTAAGAAGTTATATCTAAAGGAATAACAAAAGCATTTTGATTAATTGTAAACAAATAGATAAGATAAAAAAGTGCAAAAGGTGATACTAAAAAAGTTTCAACAAGTAAACCAGAAATTGATTCTACATGTACTTTTTTTCTTGCTAATCCATATAAAGCAAAACTAAAAGCAAGCATTAAAGAGATTATTGGTAACTGCCCTAAAGCGTATACTTGGTAAACAATTGCCATAAAAGCAATGAAAATAGCACAAGTTTGTAGTTTAGTCATTCTTTCTTTAAAAAAAATATATCCCAAAAGTACACTTAATAAAGGGTTGATATAGTAACCTAAACTAGCTTCTACAATTTTATTATTTGAAATTGCCCATATAAATGTAAGCCAATTGAGTGAAACAAGTAGTGCTGAAATAAAAAGTATTTTTAATTTTTTAGTATCTTTTAAAATAATAATTAAGTTTTTAAAAGATTTTGTTATGAAAAGTAAAACAATCAAAAATATTACTGACCATAAAATTCTATGAACTAAAACTTCAGAAGGATTAACATGACTTACCATCTTAAAATAGATAGGAACAAGACCCCAAAATGAGAATGCCATAATTGCGTATATTGTACCTTGTATCTCTTGTGAGAAGTTTTTCAAACGATATTCCTTGATTTAGTTATATAAGAGTAGCATTGTATCTTAAAAAATATGCAATATATAGAGTATTTTTGGTATAATGATAAAATTTTTTAAAAAAGGTATAAAAATGAGTAAGTGGACAAGAACTTCTTGGAGAAATTTTAATATAAAGCAACAACCAACTTATAACGACATCAACAAACTGAATGAAGTTGAAAAAGAGTTAAATAATTTTCCACCACTTGTTTTTGCAGGTGAAGTTAGAAAGCTAAAAGAAGAGTTATCTAAAGTAAACCGTGGAGAAGCATTCTTACTTCAAGGTGGTGATTGTGCAGAAAGTTTTAGTGAATTTAATGCTGATAATATAAGAGATATGTTTAAAGTCATGATGCAAATGGCAGTTGTATTGACATTTGCTGGTGGTTGTCCTATTGTAAAAGTTGGACGTTTGGCTGGACAATTTGCAAAACCTCGTTCTTCTGATTTTGAAGAGTTCAATGGCGTATCACTTCCAAGTTATAGGGGTGATATTATAAATGATAATGATTTTACTGAAAGCTCACGAATACCAGATCCAGATAGAATGGTAAAAGCATATAATCAATCAAGTGCAACAATGAATTTACTGCGTGCGTTTGCTCGTGGTGGTTTGGCAGATCTTCATAAGGTACACAAATGGAATTTAGATTTTATAAAAGATGGCTCACTTGGTGAAAAATATCAAAACCTTGCAGACAAGATTACTGAAACATTAGATTTTATGGAAGCGTGTGGTATTACATCAGTAAACACTCCTACTATTAATGAAACGACACTATATACTTCGCATGAAGCATTATTAATGAATTATGAAGAGGCACTTACAAGAGAAGATAGTTTAACGGGTGGTTGGTATGATTGTTCCGCTCATATGCTTTGGATTGGCGATAGAACTAGAGATGTAAATGATGCTCATGTTGAGTTTTTAAGAGGTGTTAAAAACCCTATTGGTATAAAAGCGGGACCGACAATGACTCCTGAAAATCTTCTTGAACTTATTGAAAAAGTGAATCCTGAGAATGAAGAAGGAAGATTAAATATTATAGTAAGAATGGGTGCTCAAAAAATAGAAGAAGAGTTTCCAAAACTTCTTCGAGCAGTAAAAGCAGCTGGTAAAAATGTTATTTGGAGTATAGATCCAATGCATGGCAATACTATTAAAACATCTAATAATTATAAAACAAGAGACTTTGAAGAAGTATTAAGAGAAGTAAAAGGCTTTTTTAAAGTACATAAAGAAGAGGGAACTTTTCCTGGTGGTGTTCACTTAGAAATGACAGGACAAGACGTAACAGAGTGTATAGGTGGCTCTGGAGATATAACAGAAAAAGATTTAGAGGCTCGTTATCATACTCATTGTGATCCAAGACTTAATGCTGATCAAGCACTTGAACTTGCATTTTTAATTGCAGAGTCTTTAAAAGAAGCTAGAAATAATCATAGAGAAGATAGATAAGCCCTTTCTTCAGTCTACATGTAAAGAAAATCTCTTTACATGTAGATTAATTTATATACTACAAATTTTCTAAATATACTTCTATAATTTTTATTCCTTAATAATTAAATATCTTAATAATTATTATCAAACATTTTAATAATTATAATTAAACAATAAAATATACTAATTAGTTTGTTGTATTAATAAAATATAAAGATTACTATTCGTAACTTTATAAAATAACTATAAGTAGATAAGTTACTATATTCAATAGTAAAATGACATTTTTGTGATAGTATAATCTTACAAGGAGGATATGATGAGTATAAAAGTAAAGTTCATACTTGCATTTGTAAGTATTGGGGTTCTTGTTGGAGGTTTAGTTGTTTTTGTAATCAGTAGTATGGGTAAATCTGATGATGGCTTTACAAAGTATAGAGCAATGGCAAAAGATACAGTTTTAGCTAGTCGGGTACAAGCAAATATGCTTATGGTTAGGATGAATGTAAAAGATTATTTAAAAACGAATTCAAAAAAAGATATTGATGAATTCAAACACTATTATGATATTACAATGAAGTATATAGATGAAGCATTAATTGAAATAAAAAAACCATCAAGAGTACCAAAAGTTAAAAAGATGGATAAAGATTTAGAGGAGTACAAAAAATATTTTTTTCAAGTTGTACAATACATTAAACAAAGAAATTCTTTAGTTAGCGGTCCTTTAGACATTAATGGTAAAAAAATAGAGCAATTATTAACATCTGTAATGAAAAGTGCAGATTTAGATGGAGATGCTAAATCAGCATTAGATACGGCCAAAAGCATAAGAATACTACTCCTTGCAAGGCTTTATACAGCTAAATTTCTTATTTCAAATTCACAAAATGATTTTGATAGAGTTCATAAAGAGTTTATTTACTTAAGTGAAGAGTTAATTAAAACGAAGAATAGTTTAGAAAATAAAACACGAATAGAAAACTTAGAAAATGCAATAAGTTTGATTAAAACATATGAAGATGGAGTCAAACAAATTGGCTCTATCATTAAAAAAAGAAATGCTCTTATAAATAACAAATTAAATGTACTTGGTCCAGAAATAGCTAAACTTGCTGAAGAGGTAAAACTCTCTATTAAAAAAGACCAAGATACTATTGGACCTATGGTTGCTAGTCAAAATGCATCAATCAAAAAACTTTCAATTATAGTTGGTATTGCTATACTGTTACTTATAATTTTTGTAAGTGTTTTTATGATAAAAAATATTTTAGCTCTTATGAAACCCACAAATTTTTTAGAAGGTATTGCTAAAAGTTTAACTAATGGAGAAGGAGATTTAACAAAAAGGTTGGTAGTAGAAGGTAAGGATGAGATTGCTACAGTCTCAAATTATATAAACTTATTTTTACAAGAAATTCAAGCTACCCTCAATTCAGTAAAACAAACAAGTAATGAAAATGCATCTATATCGCATGAGCTTTCAACAACGGCATTGTCTGTTGGTAAAAATGTTGAAAATTCTGTAACTATGGTAGCAGAAACAACTAAACAAGCAAATTCAATTAAAGATGAAATTTCTACTTCAATTTCAGCTTCACTAGAATCAAAAGAAAATATTCGTAGCGCAAATGAAAACTTAGGAATTGCACGAGAAGAGATTATTTCTTTAAGTTCCAAAGTTCATGAAACAGCTGCAACAGAATCTGAACTTGCTCAAAATATGGAGTTAGTTTCAAAAGATACCAATGAAGTTAAAAACGTTTTAGTAATCATTGGAGATATTGCTGATCAGACCAATCTTTTAGCTTTAAATGCAGCAATTGAAGCAGCACGTGCGGGAGAGCATGGTAGAGGGTTTGCTGTTGTTGCAGATGAAGTTAGAAAATTAGCAGAGAGAACACAAAAGACATTAACAGAGATAAATGCGACTATTAATGTTGTTGTTCAGTCTATTAATAATGCTTCAACACAAATGAGTAGCAATTCTGCTGAAATTCAAAAACTAGTAGATATTGCACAAGGGGTAGAAGATAGAATTAATTCTACTGTAAAAATAGTAGATAAAGCAGTACATGCAAATGATAGAACTGTAAAAGACTTTGAAAATACGGGAGAAAATGTAGAAAATATTGTAGGCAAAGTAGAAGAAATAAATGAAATTTCATCTACTAATGCAAGAAGTGTAGAAGAGATTGCAGGAGCTGCTGAGCATTTAAATACTTTAACAAATGAGTTAAACATAAAACTTGCAACTTTCCGCACATAATTTCTAAATATCTACATGTAAAGAAATTTATCTTTACATGTAGGTAGAGTCTAGTGCATCTAAATATATAATCCTATCGCTACACCAGTTTGCAAGGTGTTCATCATGAGTGATAAGAAGGATTCCAACTCTATCTAAAAACTTTACTAAGAGTTTCATGACTTCAAGTTGGGTAACATTATCAAGAGCACTTGTAGGCTCGTCTGCTAAAAGTAGTTTAGGCTTCATGAGAAGTGCTCTTAAAATAGAACAACGTTGCAGTTGACCTCCACTAAGTTCATGAGGTTTTTTCTCAAGTAGTTTAACGTCAAGTTCTAAATCTTTACAAATTTCTTTATATCCCTCCAATGTAGTTATATCTTCTATTTGATTTTTAATGCTATATGTAGGATGAAATGATGTATAAGGATCTTGAAAAATTTGTGAGATTTTACTACTTTGAATGGAGCCTTTAGTTGGAGCCAAGTTTTTAGTAATGAGTTCAAATAAAGTACTTTTTCCTGATCCACTTGCTCCAAGGATACATAGAACTTCACCAATATCTACATGTAAAGATAAATTTTCATATAAAGTTTTAGAGTTTTTGTATCCAAAGGAAAGATTTTCTATATGTAAAACTCTATTGTTATGCTCTTGCATTACCTTTCCCATAAATTTTAAATTTATATGTAGTCAAGTCATTGATACCCATAGGTCCACGAGAATGAAGTTTATTAGTACTTATGCCAACTTCAGCACCAAATCCAAACTCCGCGCCATCAGTAAATCTTGTACTAGCATTTATGTATACACACGCAGAATCAACACTATTTAAAAAATGCTCACCTGTTGTATAGTTTTCAGTAATTATCGCTTCAGAATGACCTGAACCATAATCATTTATATGCTCAATTGCTTCATTAACATCTTTAACTATTTTTATAGAAAGTATATTATCAAGATATTCAGTATTAAAATCTTCTTCATTTGCTAATTTAATATCTATAACTTCTATAGTGTTTTGACATCCTCTAAGCTCCGTCCCATGAGAATCATAGACCTCTTTTAAACGTTTTAAAACTTCATCTGCTATATCTACATGTACAAGCAATGTTTCCATTGCATTACATACTCCTGTTCTTTGACACTTTGCATTTACAGCTATTTTTATAGCATCTTTTATATTTGCATCTTTATCTATATATGTGTGACACAATCCTTTATCATGTTTAATAACAGGTACACTAGAATTTGCACTTATATATTTTATAAGTCCTTCACCCCCACGAGGGATAACTAAATCTATATATTTATCCATTTTTATAAGTTTAGCTACTGCTTCTCTTGAATTATCTGGAATAAGTGAAATTATCTCTTTTGGTAAATTGTTTTTAGTTAAAACTTCTTGTAAAATTTCAGCAATAATTTTATTACTATGAGCTGCTTCTTTTCCACCTTTTAGAACACAGACATTACCACTTTTAAAACACAGTGCTGCAGTATCACTTGTAACATTTGGACGACTTTCATAAATAATAGCAATAACGCCAATTGGAATAGAGACTTTTTCTATACGAAGTCCACTTGGAACTACCCAACCATCAAGTATCCTTCCTACTGGTTCTTTTAATATAGCTATTTCATTTATAGCCGTTGCCATAGCTTCTACTCTAGATTTATCTAAAAGAAGTCTATCTAGTAAAGCGGAACTTAAATTACTGCTTTTCCCTTCAATTAAATCTTTTTTATTTTCATTGATTATTATTTGGAAATTTTTTCTTAGTGCTTTTGCCATTTGGTTAAGAATATCAGTTTTAACACTTGGTTCTAATAAAGCAATTGTTTTTGTTGAATTTTTTAAGTTTTTTAGAAATTGTTCCACTCATTAGCTCCATTTTTTAATTATATTAGTGTACATTTTTTTCTCTTAATATACTATATTTTAGGAAAAAAGAACAGAACGCATAGAAAATGAACCAGATTGAAAACCTTGAGCATAGTAGTTAGCTTTTTCTTCCTCTTTTACACTGCCTAATACATATAAAAGAGGTAAAAAATGCTCTGGTGTTGGTACTGACATCTTAGCATCTTTACCCATTTTTTCATAGTTTGCTAAAGCTTTAAAGTCACCACTATTTATTTTAGAAACAACACTATCATCAAAATTTTGAGCCCATTCATGAACAATATTTCTCGTACCTAGTTGGCTATCTTGTCTTGCACTTGGAATATTATGTGTGATATTTCCTGAACCAATAATCATAACTCCTTCATCTCTTAAATGACGTATTTCTTGAGCCAATAAATAATGATCCATCGGTGTAAGAGAACGTGCTAAACTAAATTGGAAAACAGGAACATCTGCTTTTGGAAATAGTCTTGATAAAACACTCCATGCTCCATGGTCTAATCCTTGATTATTATCCATCAATATTTTGTCATTTAAGTTATGACTTAAATTTTGTGCAATTATAGGAGCACCTGGAGCTGGATATTTTTTTTCATACATATAATCTGGAAAACCATAAAAATCATAAATCATAGGCGGTTGGATACTTGTTGATACTGTTGGAAATATAGTTTCCCAATGTGCAGAAACAACTAAAATTGCTTTTGGTTTATGAATATTTTTTGCTAAGATATCCCACTCTTTAGTAAATTCATTTGTAGTAAATGCATTCATTGGTGTTCCATGTCCTATAAATAATGCAGGAGCTCGATTTTTTTCTTTTGTATTTGTTGCCCATGAAGGTAGAGCCGTTAGAATTGTGGCTAGTCCTGCTAAGTAAGTGAATTTTCTTCTATTAATTTTCATTTATTTTTACCTTGAATATTTAGTCTTAAAGTATGCAGTATAATATATTTTTGTAAATTTTAAATTAATAATAAAAAAGTAGATATAAAAAGAGTGATTTTTCTAAAAGTATTATAATTTGTATATAAAATAGGCTTTATTTAAAAGATAATTTATGACAACAAGGTATAATGCTTATAAATATTAAAATAATGGAAAAACAATGCAAGAAATTTATGACATGGTTATCATTGGTGGAGGACCTGGCGGTATTGGTGCAGCTGTAGAATCTAAAATTTTAGGTTTGGATAAAATTTTGATGATTGAAAAAGGGGATAACCATTCTCAAACCATTAGAAGATTTTATAAAGATAATAAACGAGTTGATAAAGATTATAAAGGACAAGTAATTGAACTTGCAGGTCATGTTGATTTTAAAGATGGAACAAAAGAGAGTACATTAAATTATTTTGACTCACTTTTAGATAATGATGAGCTTGATGCTGTATTTAATTCTGAAGTTGAAAAAATAAAAAAAGATGGTGATATATTTCAAATCATCACTACAACAGCTGGTTATGCATCTAAAAATGTTATTGTTGCTATAGGGACTATGGGAAAACCTAATAAACCTAGCTATAAAATACCTCTTTCATTAAAAAGCAGAGTAAATTTCAACCTAGATAAATGTTCTGAGGGTGAAAAACTTTTACTTGTCGGTGGTGGAAATTCTGCTGCAGAATATGCTATAGAGCTTTCAAAAACAAATACAGTTACTCTTAATTATAGAAGAGATAAATTTACAAGATTGAATGATATTAATGAAAAAATGATTTTAGAATTTAATGGTGAAGAAAAATTACGTTTAAGAATGGGTGTAGATATAGAATCTTTAGAAAATGAGAATGGATTAGTTAAAGTGAATTATACAGATGGTTATCACACTGTTTATGATCGGGTTATTTATGCAATAGGTGGTACTACTCCTATTGATTTTTTAAGAAATTGTGGAATAACTTTTGATGAAAATAATAAAGCAGAGTTTGATGAAAACTATGAAACTAAAACTAAAGGTCTTTATTTAGCAGGGGATATCGCTGTTAGAAGTGGTGGTTCAATCGCATTAGCACTTAATCATGCACATCATATAATTGAACATATTCTAAGTACAAAGAAGTAAATATATAAATGAATAATACAAACAATTCTTTTTCTATTTTTTTAAATATAGTGTTGGGTTTACTTTTTTTAGGTAGCCTGGTATTTACCTACTTTTTTGGGAATTTTGATGGTATTAGTTTAAAAGATCTTAATGCTAATTATCGGTTAAAAAGTGAATTAAGTTTTGCTGATTTACCAAAAAATATTCAAACAAAATATATAAGTAGAAATAAAATAGAAAATAGAAGTGTTTCAAATGCTAGTATTACAAAAGCTTTTGATAATGAGGGCAATCCTTTAGTTATAGAAGCTGAAGATATAGATGATTTTAGGGAAATTGTTAAATCTTTACAAGATAGAGTAGTTTTTTTAGAAAAAGAGAATATATTTCTTTCTAATGATAAAGAAGAACTTTTAAAAATTGTTCAACATGAAAAAGCAAAAAACAATACTGATCAAAAGACTTTATTAACAAATAACTTAGAAAAAATAAATGAAGCGGAACAACAGCATTATAAAAATATTAGTGAATTAACTCAAAAGATTAATGATTTACAACGAGAAAATATTAGATTATCGCAACAAATTAATGGAAAGAATGATCTTTCAAAATTAGAAATTGATAAATTAAAAACAAAAATTGAAGATGAAAAAAAATTAGCAAAAAAGCATGAATTAGAAGTTATTGAAGCGAATAAATTAAAATTTTCTGCTATTAGTAATGAAAATAAACTCTTACATGTAAAATTAAAAGAAATTAACAATACTTTAAAAGAGCAAAGAAGCAGTAGAATTGTAGATATTGGAAAAAAAGATCAGCAAATTACATTATTGCAAAATAAAATTAATGAACTTATGGTAGAAAAAAATGTAATTTTAACAAAAAAGAGTCAAGCTATTTTAGAATTGGAAAAGGCCAATAGTAAAAAACTTGAAGAATTTGATGATATCATTAAAAATAGTGGTGCTCAAAAAGAGGCTATTAAAGAAGAGTACAAAAAAACTATAAAAAAATTAGAATTAAAATATAAAAAAATAATAGAAGATCAAAAAGTTGCAATAGCTACAATTGAGCAAAAACTTGAAAAGCAAAAAGAAAATACATCAATGATACTTGAAAATGCAGAAAAAGAAATATTGCTTCAAGGTAAAAAATTCAATGAAGAATCAAAAAAAATAATTCAAACATATGGAACAAAATTAGAAAAAATTAAAAATGATAATAGTAATTTATCCAATCAAGTAAATCAACTTTTAAGTGAAAATAAAAATTTATTATCTACATTAGAAACTCAAAAAGTTGCAACTTATAAGAGTAATGATACGATTTTACAATTACAAGACAAGATAAATGTTTTAGAAAACAAAGAAAAAAATGTAGATACTGAAGTTAATGAACTTGTAAAAATAAATGAAGAAAAACATAATAAAAATTATAAAATCTTAAATCAAAGAATTGCTAATTTAGAAAAAGATATAAAATTTAAACAAAAAGAAAATAATAGTCTTCTTAAAAAACTGACTAACGAAAAAACAGATTTACATACGCAGCTAAATGATTTGATTAGTGAAAACAATAAAAAAAGTGAAAATATAAGTGATTTGCAAAATACTATAGCGAGTATAACAAAGAAAAAAAATGAACTTGAATTAAATGAACATGAAAAACTATTAAAAATAAGGAAATCTTTTGATGAATTGCAAACAAGTGTTCTTAAAAGAGAAAAAGAATATGAAATCCTTATTCAAGAGTTAAAAGAAAAAGTTGTTGCTAAAGATAATGAAGTTATATCAAAAGATAAAAATAAATTAGATGAGTATGTAAGAGAAATTACTTCACTAAAAAATACTATTAAAACATTAAGTGAAAAAGGCAAAACAACTGTTCCTATCTCGGATAAAAAGAGGAAACTAGAGAGAATAGGAAAAGTTGAGTGTGATGATATGAATTCTGGTAACTTTAAAATATCTTCTACATGTAAAGCTAAGGTAAGTAAGTTTTTAAGTAATTATGATACTTCAAATTACTTTGAAGTTATTCCAATAGTTGGAACGGGTGGTTTTGCATCTTTAAATCTTATTAAAAGAAAAAGTAAATTAGGTATTGAAGATAAAGAAATTGAAAGATTAACAAAATTAGCAAATTTAGGGTTAGGAAAACACCGTGCAAAAGAGGGCGGTTGGTTAATTCGTGAAAAATTTGGTGATAATGCAAAAATCAGTTATACAGTTTATAATATAGAAGCTAAGAATAAGCGAGGTTTTGTAATACGTGTCTATAGATAATACTTTATATCTTTTTCAGTATAAAGAAGGATATAGGTACAATAGTGATTCTTTGTTGTTATATGATTTTATAATAAAGCTAAAACCAAATGGCTCAGTTTTAGATGTTGGAAGTGGGAGTGGAATTTTAGGGTTATTAATTAAACGTGATTTTCCTCATATTGAATTATCTCAAATAGATGTTCAAGATACTCATGTTAGTCTTACTTCTAAAAGTGCTCAGCACAATAGCTTAGATACAGAGGTTTTTTTAGGAGACATTAGAACTCATGCTTTTGATAAAAAGTTTGATATGATAATTTCTAATCCACCATTTTATCATACGGGCACCCAAAAGAGTGAAAATGAATCTCTAAAGATAAGTAGACACAGTGATGCGCTTCCTTTTGAAGAACTGGTAAAAGCAGTATCGTCAAATTTGAAACCTAGAGGGGCATTTGTATTTTGTTATGACGCAAAACAGATTGATACTTTAATGGCTATCTTATTTCAATCAAAATTTAAAGTAAATGATTTACGCTTTGTACATACAAAAGAGACTAATGATGCTTCATTGGTATTGATACATGCTAAAAAAAGTTCAAAATCTTTATGTAAAATTTTACCACCACTTTATATGGGTAGTAAAGAAGTGAAAAGTATTTATGATAAATCAAAAACGAAGAGTATTTTATGGGAGAATTAATAACGCAAGAGGGTTTCCCTTACTCTTTTGACTCTAGTGCTTGTTCTGAGTGTAAAGGTCGCTGTTGCATTGGTGAGAGTGGTTATATTTGGCTGAACCCAAAAGAGATAACAAGATTGGCAGAAAAATTAAATATAAATAGAGATGAGTTTATCAATAAGTATTTATTAAAAATAGGGTATCGTTATAGTATTAAAGAATTAGTTTTTAATGATGGTTTTAAATGTATATTTTTTGATACTAAAAAGCAAATGTGTAGTGTTTATGAAGCGAGACCAGCGCAATGTCGCACATTTCCTTTTTGGGATTATTTTAAAAACAATATAAGAGAGGTAGAAAAAGAGTGTCCAGGTATTTGCAAGTTATAGTAATTTTTATAGTTTTTTTATTGGCCGGATGTTCACTCCAAGGACCAAATGAAGTAGGGAAAAAATCTTTTGACAATGAAGACTATATGATTCTTGTTGCATTAGAACAGCAAAGAGTAGGAAATAAACAAAGTGCTATGGAAATGTACAAGATACTATATGAAAAAAGTAAAAAATTAAATTACCTCATAGAAGCAACAAAAATATCTTATTCTTTAAAAAATAGTAATGAAATGAAAAATCTTCTTGAAGAAGGACTTAAAGAAGCTCCAAATAATAAAATATTAAAACGTTTAGAAATAGTTTATTTAGTAAAAGAAGAAAAATATAAAGATGCAGAAAATAAGATATTAGAACTTTTAAAAGTAGATAAAAGTGTAAAAAACCTCAAAATAGCAGGTTCAATATATTTTCAAAAAAAATCTTATGATTTGGCTTTAAAATATTTTGAAAGTGCTTATAAAGAAGACAATGATGAAAATTCACTTTTAAATGTAATTGATATTGAGTATAACTATGTGGATAAAAAAGATGAAGCAATAGCTTTATTAGAAACACATATTAGAATGCAGTCTTGTGAGATTAATACGTGCTTTAAACTTATAGAGATTTATGGTAAAGAAAAAAATATTAATGGAATTATTTCTACTTATAAAAAATTATATTCAAGATTTAAAAGTGAAGAGTATGCTAAAAAAGTGATAGAGTTACTTGTGTACACTAAAAATAAAAAAGGTGCTATAAAATTTTTAGATGAAAGTGGTTATAGTCAAGAGATGCTACTAAATATTTATGTCTCTTCTCATGATTTTAAAGGAGCTTTTAAAATCGCTGAAAGACTTTATAAAAAAACTAAAAATATTAATTATTTAGGCAAAATGGCAATATATGAGTATGAATTAAATAAAAATAAAATAAGTAAAAAAGTTTTAAAATCAGTCTCAAAGAAATTTGAAAAAGTTGTTTCAAAACTACATGATCCTTTGTATCTCAATTATTATGGTTATCTTTTAATTGAACATGATATAAATATAAAAAAAGGAATAGGGCTTGTACAAGAAGCACTTTTAAAAGAACCTAATTCGCCATTTTATTTAGATTCATTGGCTTGGGGTTATTATAAATTAGGACGTTGCAAAAAAGCAAAAGTGATTATGGATAAGCTTATAAAAAATAGTACAGAAAAAGAGTTGATAGAACATTCGATAAAAATAGATAAATGTGTTAAGGGTAAAAGTAAATGATATTAGATGAGATAATTTTAAAAACAAAAGATGACTTAGAAAAAAGAAAAAAAGAGTTTACTATGGACTGGTTAGGTCGTAGTTTAGCTTTTAATCCTTATGCCCCAAGAGATATTAAACCATATTTAACGGCTACAAAAGAAGATCCTTATAGAATTATTGCAGAAGTCAAAAAAGCAAGTCCTAGTAAGGGTATTATAAAAGAAGATTTTGATCCCCTTCTAATTGCAAAAGAGTATGAAAATGGTGGTGCAAGTGCAATTTCTGTTTTAACTGAACCTCATTATTTTAAAGGTAATATTGAGTATTTGACACAAATAAGAAGGTATGTAGCAACTCCACTGTTAAGAAAAGATTTTATAGTTGATGAGTATCAGATTCTTGAAGCAGTTGTTTATGGAGCAGATTTTGTTTTACTTATTGCAAAAGCTTTGAGTAAAAAAGAATTAAAGGCTTTATTGGAGTATACTTGGAGGCTTGGTATGGAAGCGTTAGTGGAAATCCATGATAAAGAAGATTTAACTAAAGCTATTTTTGCAGGAGCAAATATAATAGGTGTGAATCACAGAAATCTTGATACTTTTGAAATGGATATGGATTTGACTGAAAAACTTATGCCTTTAATTCCAAATGGAAAGATTATAGTAGCAGAGAGTGGACTTAATAATAAGGCAGTCATTGAGCATTTAAGTAAAGTTGGAGCAGATGCCTTTTTGATTGGTGAACATTTTATGAGAGAAGAGAATATTAGCGAGTCATTAAAAGAAATAAAAAAAGTTTAAAGGAAAAAATAGCATGGATTATCTTTATGCCCCTTGGAGAGATGAGTATATTAAAAAAGAACAAAAAGGGTGTCCTTTTTGTTATATCGTTGATAATCCTGAAAAAGATGAAGAGTGTCAAGTCCTATATCGCTCAGAAAATTGTTTTTTAGTTATGAATAAATATCCATATACATCTGGACATTTTATGGTTATCCCTAATATACATGTAGAGTCAATTGAACTTCTTGATGGTGATATTTGGTTAGAGATGAGTAATCTTGTGCAAAAATCTGTAAAAATATTAAAAGAAGACTTGGGGGCACATGGCATAAATATTGGCATGAATTTAGGTGAATGTGGAGGTGCAGGAATCCCTGATCATGTACATTATCATTTAGTACCTCGTTGGCCAAGAGACACAAACTTTATAACTACTATTGGTGAAACGAGAGTCTTTTCTACTGATTCTAACAAAATTTATAAAAAGCTTAAAGATATTATAAACGAAAAGTTTTAATTCATGAGTAATAGGCATAAATCTTTATGTTAATAGAACAAAATATTGATGAATTTTGTAATGATATCAATACTTATGAATTAATTATTGATGCAAGAAGTCCTAAAGAGTTTAAAGAATCTCATTTACCAACAGCAATCAATTTTTACGCGCTTAGTGATAAAGAGCATCATGAAATAGGTGAGATGTATGTACAAAAGTCTAAACCTGATGCAAAAGTATTAGGAGCTAGTTATATCTGTCATAATGCAGCAGAGCACTTAAAAACAATATATCAAAAATGTCAAATTGGAAGTAAAATAGGCATATATTGTGCAAAAGGTGGTTTACGTTCAACTTCATTAGCTACAATTCTTTCTTTTACAGGGTATCGTGTATATAAAATTGAGCGGGGTTATAAAGATTATAGATCATATGTTTTAAAATATTTAGAAAATTTTAGGCATAAAAATTTTTTAGTTCTTGGAGGCAATACGGGTTGTGGTAAAAGTGAACTTATTCAGAAGTTAACTCCTTCTATTGATTTAGAAAATTTAGCAAATCATTTTGGCTCAACTTTTGGATTGATGAATGGTGCACAGCCAAGTCAAAAAGCTTTTGAAAATGAACTAGTTTATAAACTAGGAAATATAGATGAAAATTCTTGGATTTTTATAGAAGGGGAAAGTAAAAGAATAGGCTCAATTATTCAGCCTGATTTACTCTATAAAAGATTTCAAGAAAGTATACGCATTGAGGTAACTGCTCCATTAGAACAAAGAGTGCAAAGAATACTTAAAGATTATATAAATATTGATGATGAATACTTTTTTAACTCAATGAATATTATAACTCCCTATATAAGAAAAAGTTCAAAAAAAGAGGCTATTAAAAGTTATGAAAATAGAGATCTAGCAAAAGTTGCTGAAATCTTATTAGTTGATTATTATGATCAAGTTTATAGAAAACCAAAGAATATAAAGTATATAGTGGACAATACTAATGAGAGTGAGGCTTTATCCTGTCTGAAAGAGATTCAATTAGAACTAAACCATTTGGGGTAATTTCATAAATTTTATCAACAATTGAGTCTATAAATTCTCTATTATGAGATACAATAATGATACTTTTATCTATTTTTTTTAAAATTTCAACAAGTTTTAGTTGCATTTTATAATCTAGTCCATTTGTAGGCTCATCTAGTAGCATAAGACGAGGTTCAGTGACAAGAACACCTGCAAGTGCAACAAGTTTTTTTTCACCACCAGAGAGATTATAAACTATCTTTTCTTTTAAGTGAATAATTCCTAAATCATCTAACATCATATTGGCTTTTAAAAGAGCTTTTTCTTTTTTAATACCAGCACTCAGTAAAGAAAAGGCAACATCATCTATAACGATTGGTGCTAAAAATTGGTTATCTGAGTTTTGAAAAAGGTAGCCTATTAAATCTCTCATAGGTTTAAAATCTTTTTCATTTTCTATTTTGTTATGAAAGAGCTCAAGTAAACCAGAGTCTTTTTGTTTAAGACCTGCAATAATATCAAGAAGAGTTGTTTTACCACAGCCATTAGGACCAATAATAGCAATTTTTTCTTTATGAGACACATTTAAATTTATATCTTTACAAAGATTATTTCCTCCATTTTCATATGAAAGTTTTTTTAGTGTTACGGAACAACTCATAGTTTAATTTCTCCTACATGTAAAGATAATGATATGATAACAAAAATAAATATAATAAAATCAATTCTTGTAAACTTATCAACTTTACTCTGATAAACTTTACCTTGAAAATTTCTTAGCAACATAGTATTTTTCAATTTATCTGCTTTATCAAAACATTTTACAATCATCATCCCAATTACATTTGCATATATTTTATAACTAAATACATTACTTTTTGCTTGAAAATTTCTTATTTTCATTACTTTTTTAGTTATTTCAAATTCTTCTTTTATTATAGTTATAAATTTAGCAACAAAAAAGAAAAGGCTAGAGAGTTTATTGGGGACTCTTAGTGTTTGTAATGATATAGCGATATCAAATATACTTTTATTCCAAAAAATAAGTAATGTAAAAAGTAGAAGGGCATTTGAGCGAAGAAAAACTAAAAGAGCTAATTCATAGTCTTGATTTAATAGGGCACTAGCACTTACCATAACAATGAAAACATTTAATAATAATAATCTTTTTAATGTTTCAAAAATAGCTTTTCGTTGAAGTAACATTAATAACAAAGATGGCAAAAACATACTTATATAAATCGTATCAAAAAAAGATAATCCAAAACTATATATTGTAGTTGTTATAAGTCCAAATGAGGCTGATATCACTTTTTGATTACTTTTAAAAATAAAAACATTAAAAGAATGATTCCTAACGCTAGGAACATTTTCATAAAAGTTACATTTTTCTCTTCAGTGATTTCATTATCACTTTCATAAGAAATTTTATTTTTATGTCCCATTGAAGCGGTAACTTCAATATTAACTTTTTTTGAAGTAAATGGAAAACTGATGGTTCCATTGGAATCCGTTTTTCCGCTATTAATCACTACATTGTTTGCATTCATAACTTTGACTTCACAATTTTGACATGTATCACTTTTATTAAAATAACTTTTAACATGCAAGAGTTTTCCATCATCATCTGCAAGTATATAAAGCCTATGCCCAAAAACAGATGAAAGTAATAGAATACTTAAAAATAGTATTTTCATTTTATCTGCTTTAAAATTTTAGGATAAACTTTTTCTAAAAAAAGTAGGGCAAACATAGTAATAAAACCTTCTAAAAACATAATAGGAACATGTGCCATAAATGCTATCTCTGCTGCTACCATAAAGGATTCTCCATTTAAAGCTAAAGTAGTAGATAAAAATAGAGCCGATAAAGATATAGGTAAAAATCCTATTAAAAAATATTGTATCTTTTTCAAAATTGCATTATCAACATGTAAAGATATTATAGCAAAACCAAGTAGCGAAGGTAAAGCAAGGTTTAAAGTATTGATGCCAAGGGTGCTTACTCCACCATAGCCAAAAAGCAAACCTTGCAAAAGAAGGGCTATAAGTATAGCAATAAAGGCTCTCGTACCTAATATAGCACCAATGATACCGTTAAGTATAAGATGAACAGAAGTTGGACCAATGGGAACATGTATAAATGAAGCTAAAAAGAAAAGAGCAGAAAAGACCGCTACTAAAGGAATTTCTTCGTTTTTTAGTTTTTTAAGAGCATATATACTAACAACTAGAGATACGATAGCTCCTGCTATCAGTATCTCTGGCTTTAATACACCTTCACTAATGTGCATTATTTCATCTCGTAGGTTTTTACCCAGATTAAGGCCCCAAGCTCAACAGGATATTCTTTACCATCTTTATTAATAGTCACATCATCATCAATCAAAGCAGCAAATCCCCACCATCCTGTTTTTGGCATAGCAAAATGAAATACTCCATTAGCATCAGCTTTAATAACCTGTGTTATATGACCATCTGTTGGTGCTTCTTTCTTGTTTGTATTTAAATATTCAACTTCTATATATGCATAAGGAACAGGTTTTCCTTTATATAAAACTGTTGCTGAAAAGATGTTACTTGTATATAAACTATAAGGACGAGTTAGTGGAACAATTTCAGCTTTTACCCCTATTGGTTGGTCCCAACCTTCACCTGCATTGTGTACATCAATGATAGTTTTTGTTAAGTGGCGGATAAATTTACCTTCACTTGGTTCAAAATATGGCTTAGGATCAACAAAAAATTGATAATCCCCCATCTCTTTAAATTTTTGTGTATAAGACCATGTCTTAAAATCTTTAACCTTAGAAGCTTTTAATTTGTTTGTTAAATCTATTTTTTTACCATCTAAAAAATAACCAAAAAAGTTTGGTTTTTCCATTTGCATATAAGTTTGTTCAAAAGGATGCATAAATGCTAAATCAATAGTTTGTTTTTTACTAGTAGTGACTACATCATTTTTTGGTATTAATATTTGAAAATGTGCATTTAAGACTGTAGTAAGAAAGACAAGAAGTGGTAGTATTAATTTCATGAGATTAACCTTATTTAGTAATATTTTATTTGAAATCATATTATGTCACTTATTTTCTTAGAGAAAGTTTAACTGCTTCTTGTATGGCATTTATATAACTTTTGCAAGATGGATGAGCATCTTCATAAGCTATATCAAAAGCAGTACCATGATCAACAGAAGTTCTTATAATACCAGCATCTAAGCTTACATTTATACTTTCATCAAAGTATAAAGCTTTTAAGGGAATCAGACCTTGATCATGGTACATACAGGCAAAATATTTGTATTTTTCACGATTTGCCTTGGTAAAAGCAGTATCAGGAACAAGAGGTCCTATAAAAACTTTTTTATCTAATTTTTTATTTGCTTTTTTTATTGCTTTTTTGATGACAAAGTCTTCATCGCCTATAACTCCACCATCTCCAGCATGGGGATTAAACCCTAATACAGCAATTTTATCTACATGTAAAGATTCGTAGATTTTTATAAGAAACTTTTTTAATTTATGAGTATCAAGAGTTTCACTTACACTTTTTAGTGGAATGTGGTGCGTATAGAGTATCGTAAACATTTCTTCACAGCCAAGCATCATTATGGCATTTGAGTCAAGTAAATCACTTAAAGCATCAGTATGTCCTTTGTACTTTATACCAGCTTTAGACCATGATTCTTTGTTTATAGGAAGTGTAACAATCCCTTCAACTTCTTTTTTTTGTGCAAGCGTAATGGCTGTAGTAAATGAATCATAAGAGAGTTGTCCTGCTTCTTTATTACTTATTCCAGGTTTTATATCAAATACATCTCCACACTCTTTACATGTAAAGTCATAAGGAACATCTAAGCCGAGCCAAGCTGCACCCCATGTAAGCATATTTTTGTTTATGCAATAGATTGGAATACAAAATTCTTTTATAAGCTCATGTGAACGTAGGGCTATTTCAAGTCCTATACCGTTAATATCACCAATGCTAATCGCTAATTTTTTCATCTCTCTTCTTTAATTGATTTTATCTATCATCTCTTTTACTGCACACTCAAATCCAGTAAAAACACTACGAGCGATGATACTTTGTCCGATATTAAGTTCTATAATCTCTTTTATATCAGCAATAGGTTTTACATTTTGATAATTCAGTCCATGTCCAGCAGCTACTTTTAAACCAAGATCATTTGCTTGTTGTGCTGCATTTTGTATCTCTTTTGTTGCATCATCAAGTTTTTGACGTAACTGCTCTCTTGATAACTCTAAATCTTTGATTGAGTGATGTGTATTTTTAAGGTTTGAATAAAGCATTGCATATACATTTGCATAGTGACCAGTATGGAGTTCTATCCACTGCGCATTGATGCTTTTTGCCATTTTGATTTGAAGTATATCTGGGTCAATAAAAACAGATAACTCTATATTAGCTTTTTCTAACCTAGTAGAAATATCTTTAATAGCTTGAAAGTTTTTAATAACATCAAGACCACCTTCAGTAGTAACTTCTTCTCTTTTTTCAGGAACAAGTGTAACTCTATGAGGATTCATTTCTATAACAGTATCAATAATATCAGCTGCAATTGCACACTCCATGTTTATCGGAAGTTGTGAGTTTTCTATAATACGAACAGCATCCATATCGTTGATATGGCGTCTATCTTCTCTTAAGTGTATAGTTATTTGGTCTGCTCCAGCTCTTTTTACTAATGATACTGCATCAAGAGGATCAGGATCATTGATTTTTCTTGCTTCTCTTAAAACAGCAATATGGTCTATATTTACACCTAAAAGCATAGTTATCCTTTTTTTGAGTTATTTTATCCAAAATATTTATAAAGTAAGTTTTATGTATATAAAGTAGAAATTTTAGGTGTATAGGGTTTAAGTTATATAGGAATAAGATATATTTGATAAGTAATGAAAGGATGTGTGATGAATTTCAAAACTAAGATTATCGGCTCGTATGTTGTTATTGTGTTTGTTTTAGTTGTTACTAACGTATTTTTATACTCAAATTTAACTAAAATTGAAAGTCATGTCTCTGAGTTAAATAGTAAAATATTTAATGGTATTACACTTTTACTTGAGGCAGA
This sequence comes from Sulfurospirillum arcachonense DSM 9755, assembly GCF_000597725.1. Taxonomy (GTDB): domain Bacteria; phylum Campylobacterota; class Campylobacteria; order Campylobacterales; family Sulfurospirillaceae; genus Sulfurospirillum_A; species Sulfurospirillum_A arcachonense. The sequence continues at coordinate 1,290 of NZ_JFBL01000006.1, read as the reverse complement.
TAGGGATGCGTATCAATCAAATGTTGCTCTATTAGCATCTACTAATGAAGGACAAGAAAAAAATAGAGCTAAGCTGATTAAGAGTGCATATGATAATTTGCAACAAACTAAAGATAGGTTTGGCAAATTTCAAAAAAATATTGCTAGTTTTTTGCCAAATGAAAAACAAAGGTTTGAAAATTTTAAAAAAATGCATGATGCTACTAAAAAAGATACAGATACACTCGTAGCATTAGTAAAAAAAGACGCATTAAATGATGCTTCAAATCTCTATTATAGCTCATACGCTAAAAATTTTGAGTCAATGAGAGATAAGTTAGATGAATTTACTGAGCTTACTTATAAAGTAATGGAAGTGGAAAATACAGATGTAAATGATTTAATAATATCATCTGAACAGAAGTTTTTAATTTCTGCTTCTATTAGTGTATTGTTAGCTTTTGTATTTTCACTCCTACTAGGACGTTCTGTTACAAAATCAACAGGTATCTTAAATGATACATTTGAAAACCTAGCAAGTGCTGAGGCAGATTTGTCGATGCGTTTAGAAAAAAATGGTTTAGAAAAAGAGTTTGCACTTATCGTTGATAATGCAAATAAGTTTATAGAAAAGCTTCAAGTCATTATCAATAATGCAAAAGAAGTTTCAAGTGAAAACTCAGCCATAGCAAGTGAACTTTCTTCTACTGCTGTACATGTAGGAAATAATTCTGAAAAACAGAGTCAATATGTAAGTAAAACTGCACAAAATGGTAAAGAATTGAGTGAACAATTAAAAGATTCCGTAGAAGAAGCAAAACAATCACAAAAAGAGTTATTAGGAACAAATGAGCAAATGTCAGAAATGACAAGTAAAGTTGATACCTTACAAAATGCTATGACAGAGACTATGCAGAGTGAATTATCTTTACAAACAAAATTATCTCAAGCTTCTGATAATGCAAATGAAGTTAAAAATGTCTTAGATGTCATTAGAGATATAGCAGACCAAACAAATTTACTTGCACTCAATGCTGCTATTGAAGCTGCTCGTGCAGGTGAACATGGACGAGGATTTGCAGTTGTTGCTGATGAAGTTAGAGCTTTGGCTGAGCGTACACAAAAATCTTTAGGTGAGATTGATGCTACAACAAATTTAGTTGTTCAAAGTGTTATGGAAAGTACAGATGAGATAAATACTAATGCAAAAAAAGTAGAAGAGTTAACAAATATATCAGCAGAACTACAAATTGTTATTCAAAATGTAGTTGGAGTATTAGAATCAGCAGTAGGATCAGCAGGAAAATCAGT
>NZ_JFBL01000005.1 GCF_000597725.1 Sulfurospirillum arcachonense DSM 9755 | reverse complement strand
AAATTCTTTTCGAAGTTCAGGTGTAGATTTAACCTGCTCAACAGCAGGTTTAGCTTGCTCAGGAGCAGCAGCTTTTTCGCTGCTACTTCCGAACAAAAATGCTACACTAAAAATGAAAAAAAACCCTAGAGAAAAAAGAGTTTTTTTATTCTTCATAATTAAATATTTTCTCCCGCAATCATACCGAATGTTAAACAATCAGTTACAGCTACACTTCCTAAACGGCTCGCTCCATGAGTACCACCTGTTACTTCTCCAGCTGCATATAATCCTGCAATTGGTTTCATTGTGTTTCCTGAAATTACTTGTGCTTTTGTGTTAATCTTAACTCCACCCATTGTGTGGTGTGGTTTTGGTTGTAAACGAACACAATAATAAGGACCTTTTGCTTCAATACCTTGACCTTTAAATGCTTTAACTGGTTTACCGAATTCATCTTTACCTGCTTTAACGCCTGCATTGTATTTTTTGATACTTGCTTTTAATGCATCTACTGGGATTTTATACGCTGCTGCTGCTTCTTCTACAGTTTTATACTGCTTCATAACGCCTGTTTTTAAACCTTTTTCAACTAAAGGTAAAATTTGAGGATCAAATGTATTGTAAGTACCAATAGCAATTGGATTTGCCTTAGGATCTACTCTTAAAATCTTCCACTCAGCATCAGCACGAGTTTTTCTATCAGCTAGTTCGTTCATGAAACGCTTACCATTTCTGATATCTACAGCCATACCGAATTTAAATAGACCTTGTTGAGTTAGTAATGGAGCTACACCAAAACCTCTTTCATCAGGACTTGCCCATGGACCTTGTTGAATCCATCCAATATGAATTGGCATTGCACCAATTTGGAATGCCTTTAACATTGCTCCAGCAGTTGCACCAGAGTGATTTGTAGTATCTGAATCTTCTGGTATACGAGGATCTTGAAGTTTTCTATAAACTTTATCTGCACTAAAACCACCAGCTGCTAAAATAACACCTTTTTTAGCTCTAAATACTTTTTTCTCACCAGTTGTGTTTTCTGCATCATCACTTAAAAGTTTTTTATTGAATCTATAACCAGTTCTAACGGTAACACCAACAACACCATCTTTGTCATCCATTACAAAATCATCAAACTTAGTTCTTCTCATGATTTTACAACCAGGAAGACCTTCAACAAACTTAGTCATTGGTTTAATAATTCCTGATCCACTCATGTTTTCTGTAATCATTGTTCTTGGAACTGAGTGTCCACCAAACCATGAAGGTTTTTTACCAGTTTTGAATTTTGCTCCACATTTTTGTGCAAATTCTAAAGTATCATTCGCTCTATCTGCAATTGTTTCTAAAAGTTCAACATGGTTAATTCCAAGTCCAGCTTTTAAACAATCTTTAATGAATCTTTCTTTTGAATCTTTGATACCAAATTTCTTTTGATCAGCATTATTTGGAACTGCAAATGCACCACCATTAATTACTGAGTTACCACCAATTCTACCCATTTTATCAATAACAAGTACTTTATAACCTCTTTCAGATGCTTTAGCGGCTGCTGCAAGACCTGCAAAACCTGTACCAATTACGATTACATCATATGTTTCATCAAATTTAACATCTTTTTCAAGTATTGTTGCTGCTGTTGCGTTAGTAGCACCTAACATTGCTAAACCTGCTGTTCCTAAAGCACCAATCTTTAGTGCTTCTCTTCTTGAAATTGCCTCTTTACTCATTATATTTCTCCTTTTTAATGTATTAGAAACTCTACGCCTTAACCTTCATCCGTATGAAAATTGTATCGAAAGATCGTGGTATTCAATGTGATATTTTTAAACTAAACATAAATTTATTTTTTAATAATTAAATTAAAGATAAATCTACACAATTTAAAATAGTTTTTATAAAAAAGACTATTAATATGTAAGTAATTTGTATTTATATGCAATGAATATTAGTGAAAAAGAGCTCTAATTCCATCAACAAACATTTGAACTGAAAGCATTAAAAGTAACATACCCATAAGCTTTTCTAAGGCATTTAATCCTTTTTCTTTTAAAACTTTATACAAAAAGGGTGACATATACAAAATAAAAGTAGAAAATGCCCAAGCTAGTATGACAGATACAAAAAGTGCCCAAAAATGACTACTATAAGAGCGTGTCATAATCATAAGAGTTGCAAGAGCAGATGGTCCTGCAATTAAAGGTATAGCAATAGGAACCATGAAAGGTTCTTCTGAACCAAAAAGAGCTGTATTTCCTTTTTCTCCAGGAAAAATCATCCTCATAGCAATAACAAAAAAGATAACCCCTCCAGCTATTGTAACAGAGGGGGTTTCAAGATGAAAAATATTTAAAAAAGTTTCCCCAAAAAAGAAAAATAGAAGAAGAATAGCCAATCCAAAAAAAGACTCTCTCATAATTATATATTTTTTTCTTTTTTTATCTACCCCTTTTAAAATAGCAAGTAATAAAGGGACATTACCAAATGGATCTAAAATGAACATAAAAAGTATTGCTGTTCCTATGATAGAAAATTCACTACTCATTTAATATTTTCCTTTAAATACAGATATTTTTTCCTACATACCATTTGACAACAGCCATTGTCGAATAATTCATCTCTCGTTGAGAAAAAGGGATGGAATTAATTCGCATCTTAGAAATGATAACAATAGAAATTATTAAAGCAAATAAGAAAAAAAGAAATCCTATCCAAATACTATGTAAATACCACCAAAAAAATACTCCTACACCAAAAGGAGTCAGAGTTAAGCCTAAATAGAGAATATAAACAAGGAAGTTACACCAAAGACCTTTAACTTTGGGCATAACTTCTATTTGAAAAGGTTTTTCTTCTTCTAACATTATTTCATATTTATAAAATTAAGTGGTATCTCTAGTTCTGCTTCACGCAAAGCTTGGATAGCTGTTTGCAAATCATCTATTGACTTTCCAACAACTCTTACCTCTTCTCCTCGGATACTTGCTTGAACTTTCAATTTTAAATCTTTGATTTTTTTCACTATCGTTTTTGAATCTTCTTTACTCAGAGTATCATTTATGCTTACTATTATCTTTGTATTACCTCCACCAACGGTATCACGACTAGCTTCTTTAATACCTTTTGCAGAAATCCCTCTTTTTATAGCTTCACTTACAATTGCATCAAACATAGCTTCTGCTTTTGAGTCTGTTGCACTTACTAAAGTAATAGTTTTCCCTTTTTCATTATAATCAAAATCAGCAGTAATTCCTTTAAAGTCCCAACGATTTGTTATAATTTTTTTTGCTTGCTCATACGCATCTTTTAGTATTTGTTTGTCTATCTCTGCTGTTATATCAAAACTATGTTCTTTTGCCATCTATTTTCCTTCATATTTTTATGTATGTTATCAAAAATTTGGATTAAATCCAAAATCATCCTCAAAACTAGGTTGTGGAGTTGGGTCAAAAAAACCTGCTTGCATACTTTTTGTTCTTAAGTGCAAAATATCACTCTTAGGATCAATTCCCATAGGACAAGCAACTGTACATTCCCCACATAAAGTACAATCCCAAATACCATCATTTTGCATTTTTTCTATGAAACTTTTTTTCTCTTCTTCTCTCACATCAGCTACATATCTCCAAGCTCTCGTTAAAGCAAAAGGTCCTAAAAAACTCTGCTTTACATCTAAAACTGGACAAGCAGAAAAACAAGAACTACAAAGTATACAATCGCTTTGCTTCTCTATAAGTTCTTCACACGCTTCTCCCATCACTTTTTCACTTCGTACATGTAACCAAGTTTGTATTTTTTGCAGATTTTGTTTAGCTTTTTTATAATCAACTAAAAGTCCTGCTACATTTTCGTGCCTTAAAAGTGGTTCAATCTTATCTCCATCTTGAACTTTATACTGACATGACAAAGTTTCTTGAAAATTTACCCTCACCGCACAACTTCCACAAACCCCGCTCTTACAGTTGTAACCAAACTTCAAACTCGGATTAATGTTTTCTCGTATATACACTAACGCATTTAAAAGTGTTATTTCTATGTGAGGGATTTCGTATAGTGTTCCTTGAATATCTATTTTCATTTTAAAAACCTTACATGTAAAGCACTATTTTGCATCTGCACATAAGAGTGCAATGCTTCATTGGCAGGTTTTTGAAAATCATCTCTGTAGTGAGCACCCCGACTCTCCTCTCTTTGGATGGCACACAGACTCAAAGCTTTAGCCACACTCAATGAGTTACCAAACTTTAAATGAGAAACCAACCAAGTGTTATAGCTCATGTTAGTATCACTTATAGTTAGTTTGTTATATCTCGCTTCTATATTTTCTATATTGTGTATTAAACTCTTTAAACCCTCTTCATCTCTATAAATTCCTGCTTTTTCAAAAAGCTCTTTACCAAGCTCTTCTCTTAGAGCAAAAAATGTATCTGATTTTTCATTTTGTAAGAGTTTATCTATCTCTTTTTTTACTTTTTTTTCATAAGATTTTAACTCTACATGTAAAGAAGTTTTTTGTGCGTACATGTAAGAAGTCTTAGCTACTTTTCTTCCAAAATGGACTATCTCTAAAAGTGAATTTCCGCCAAGTCTATTTGCCCCATGCACTTTGACGTTAGAACACTCTCCAACAGCAAACAATCCTTGTACGTTTGTTTGTAAATCCTCATCTACATCAACTCCACCCATACTATAATGAGCCGCAGGGCTTATTGGAATGAGTTGTTCACTTGGATCAATATGTTCATGGATATTTATAAGTTTTTTCTCTTGAGGTAAATTTTTATTGATAAACTCACTTCCTAAATGACGAATATCTAAAAATACACTATTATTTTTTTTCATTTGTGAAAAAACTGCGCGAGATACCTCATCACGAGTCATAAGCTCCTCGACAAATCTCTCACCTTTTTGATTGAGTAAAAATCCTCCAGCTCCTCTAGCACTTTCACTCACAAGAACTGAACTCGATTTTAAAGAAGTAGGATGAAACTGGACAAACTCCATATCACTCAATATTGCACTACTTTTCAATGCTAAAGCAAGACCATCACCTGTAGATTCAATCCCATTGGTGCTAAACCCATGATATATCCCAGCATAACCGCCAGTCGCTAAAACTACAGATTTACTCTCAAATGCTTTTATCTCTCCACTTTGGATATCTAGTAAGACAACTCCTTTACATGTACCCTCTTCTACTATCAACTCTAAAACAAAAGAGTTATCTAAAAATGCAATGCCTTCTTTTAAACAGTTATCATAAAGTGTATGAAGAAGTTTTAATCCTGTATAGTCTTGAGAGTAAGCTGTTCTATCCTTACTAGCTGCTCCAAATTTTCTTTGAGCAATCCTATCTTTTTTTCTCGAAAAAGGCATACCAATATCTTCAAGCCAGAAAATATCTTCTTTTGCCCCTTCACACATATCTTTTACATTTTTTTCAATTGCAAGTGATGAAGATGAAGTCATAGTATCTTTTACATGTAAAGATGGACTATCCCCCTCATCATCATAAATGACCCCATTAAATCCACCCTGAGCCATACAAGTTGCAGCGTTAGTTGGAGCAGATTGGCAGATAACTGCCACTTTTGCCCCTTGCTTTTTTGCTTCCAAAGCAGCGCTAAGTCCTGCTCCTCCGCTACCAACTATAAGGATATCAAACAACTATTTACTCTCTAAAAAACTTTTTATATTCTGCGCCACTATTTTCATCAGCTCAACTCTCGCTTCAACACTAGCCCAAGCAATATGAGGAGTCATAGCTAGATTGTCTTTATTTTTTACATGTAAGAGTTTATTGTCTATATTAATAGGCTCTGTTGCAACTACATCGATTCCTGCTAATAAGCCATTGTTGTCAATCGCATCAGCCAAATCACTCTCATCAACAATACCACCACGTCCAAGGTTCAGTAAAACAGCTCCTTTTTTCATAAGGTCTAGTTGTGGTTTTTTTATTAATCCATTTGTTTTTTCATTTAAAGGCGCGTGGATAGAGATAACATCGCAAGTTTTTAGCATTTCATCAAGTTCCATTCTAGTATGTGAACTATCGTTGTTTGCTCCACTTGTAGAGTAGTAACTTACATTGGCACCAAATGCATCAGCTACTTTTGCTACATTTTTACCAATAGTTCCAAAACCTATGATTCCCCATTTTTTATCTTTAAGTTCCCAAAATGGTCTCTCTACATTGGTAAAAAGTCCACTATTTGCCCAGCCACTAGATTTTACAAAATCATCATAGAATCTGCTTTGAGCTATAAGATAAAGTGCTAGCGTAAATGTAAGCTGTGTCACTGAAGCAGTAGAGTAACCAGCAGCATTTTTTACTTCTATACCTTTACTCGCAGCATAATCTAAATCAACATTATTCATACCCGTTGCCACTATACAAATAAGCTTTAGGTTTGGACATTCATCCATCACATCTTTATCTATAACAACTTTATTTGTTAGTACAATCTGTGCATCACCTATATGCTCTAGAGTCTGCTTTTTTGAGGTTGTTGGATAAGTAACAAACTCACCAAACTCAGTAAAAGCATCTAAACTAACGTCATCACCTATAGTTTTCGCATCTAAAAATACTATCTTCATTTTTACACCTTTATACAATAAAATTTAACAAATTCAAATATAATACTATATTTTTAATAAAATATAAATCTTTATTATTTTAAAGAAAAAAATTTATAAAACTCCAACTGATATTCATAGATAAAAAATATTTTTAAAGTTATTTATTCTTTTCAATTGATTAAAATAATATTTTTGTTATAATTTTAATTATAATTTATTAAGGAGTGTGTATGAAAAATTTATTTACAAAAGGTCTATTAGTTGTTGCTTTTACAATACCAACTATATTAAGTGCAGGTCAGCTTAAAGGCTTAAATGTCATTATTAATTCTGCTGAACCACAAACTCAAATGATGGCAATGGTTCTTTCAACTATGGCGGTTAAAAAGCATAAAAAAATTGTAAACATCACTTTATGTGGAGCGGCAGGTGATTTAGCTGTTAAAGGCTTGAAAAGTACCCCAGTGAAAAAACCTGATGGCAAATCTCCAACACCAAAAATGGCTTTAAAAGGACTGATTAAAGCTGGTGCAACTGTTCAAATTTGTCCTCTTTATTTACCTAATGCAAGTAAAGATAAATCTGTACTCCTAAAAGGAATAACGATTGCAAAACCACCTATGGTTGCAGCAAACTTACTAAACAGTGAATTTAACAATTTAACTTTTTAAAATAAAACAAGAGCGTAAATAACCATACGCTCTTAAAACTTTTCCTTAACTACACAATTTATTCAAAGATTGTAGTACTTAAAAAACATTACCCTCTAGCCTCTTTAATAGCACTGTATGCTTCATTTAAATCTTTAGTTTTTTGTTCTGCAAATTTTAGCATATCTTCGGGTAAGTCTTTACTTGCTATAGAATCATAATGATACTCTCTAACAAGTCTTCTATAATTTTTCTTTATCTCATCCATACTATCAGTTGGTTTTGACTCTAAAACCTCATAATACTTGCTTAGACTACTTTGAGGTTGTGCAAAATTTGGAGATTGTTGATTTCCTCCAAAATTACTTTGGTACCTAAAATTTGCTCCATTTTGAAAAGATCCTCCAGCTATCATAGCTATTCCTATAACAAAAAAGAAGTTAAATGGGAAAAACAGTATCCTTGGTGCAAAAATAAGAAGTGCAATACCTACTATAACTGTACCAAAGCAGACACCAAGCCACAGTACTTCTAAAAATATTCCCAACGCGATTATTGAAAAACCTATAATTTTTTTCATAAGTCTATAACATGTCCAACAAACTTAGAGTAGTTATTTAAAATCAAACCACCTCTTCTATACCCAAGTCCACAAGCTTCATAGGCAAAAAATACACCTGCTTGATAACTCTCACCATTAACATCTTTTGGAAGTTCTACGTATTCTTGATAGATTGGAGCAAACTCATCGTATATACCATCTTCTTGTTCCATTACATGATTGTTTTCATCTAAGATAACCGTATTAGCCCCTTCTCTTCCAAAAACTCTTTTTTCTACTTGTTTTTTGCCAACTAATGGTTCATAAGAAGTCTCTAGTAGTAAAGGATGATTTGGATATAAATCCCATAATATTTTCATAAAAGCTTTACTTTGAAACATCAAAGTATAGGCAGGATTTAGTATAATTGCTGATTGATTTTCCATAATATCACGTAACATCAAAGCCAAATCACCCTCATCAATACCAATATTTTCCCAAGGGATTAATTTAAACCAGTACTCAAAATTGACTTCTTTTTTAAAAACACCCTCTTGTCCATCAAACTCTACCTCATCAACAAAGGCAAAATCAGTTACAAAACCAGCTTCTTCAGCTGCTGCTTGAAGTAATTTTGTAGTATTTTCATCCTCGATACTTCCTTTGATGCTTGAAAAGAGTATTTTCCAATTTTCATAATGCTTTGCAAAATCTTCGGTATCCCCATTCATAACAACTAAACGTTTAAAATTCTCTTTGATTGCTTCATATAGATTGTTAAACTGCAATCTATCGTCCATATTGTTAACTTTTAAAAGTGCCCATTGAACTATGGCTGTTTCAAAAAGTGCTGTTGGAGTATCTGCATTAAACTCTATAAGTTTGATAGGCTTTCCATCAATCCCACCCGCTAAATCAAATCTTCCATACAGATGCCAATGAACATCACTTTCCCAAGATTTTTTTATCATCTCAGTAATATTAAAAGGAATTCCTAGTTCATGAAAAAGATTGTTTTTTATAACATATTCACCTGCTTCAACAAACATATCATACAATTCGTTAGTAGCTTCATAATAAGCATCAGCTTCACTCTGTTTTACTTGTACAAGCTCATCTGCTACATATGGGCTTTTATCTTCATCTGTATGCCAATAAAATCCAATAGATTCTAAAAAATCACTTGTTAGTGGGGTTACTTTTTCTAGACTAACCATTACCCACCAAACCCAAATAATGATTTAGATCTGCTTGAGCTTTTGCTACCAAAAAATCCACTACTTTTTTTCTTTGTTGATGTTGTTCCGCTTGTTCTTGCTTTATTGAAGCTACTTGTACTTCTACTATATGCTTGAGGAGATTTATAGCTTGTTCTTCTTTGCGCTTGATAATTTTGGTTATTAAAAAGTCTATTTCCTATGTAACTTCCAAGCATCGCTCCTGCTACACTTGAAAGAAGTATATGCCCAAGTCCAGGAGCACCATTACTCAAAGATGGATCTGTTAGAGATGAAGTTCCATTATCGATTTTTAGAGACTCCTCTTTTACAAGTTTATCCATCTCTTCTTTGGTAAGCATTTTTTCTGTACCATCTTTATAACGTACTATTACTCTTGTTACATTACTTGGGTACTCTTCTACAATCGTATATCCACCATTTTCTAACTGTTCTATAACTACAAAAGCTCCTTTGACTTTAGATGCTTCTGTAAATGCATTATCATCACTCTTTTGTTCACATCCTTGCATACCAGCTATAACCATAGCTCCAATTCCACCAGCTATCATATAATCTGATATTTTACGGATATATTTTTTATTCATTTATAATTTCCTATAATTTTTTTTAATTTTACATCTTTTTTTATATAGAGTTCACCATCACTCTCTTTTACATTATCATTTATACCAACTAATCTTTTTATCCGCTTTTGTACCAATTTTCTCTCATCCTTTGAAAAATTTCTTCGTCTTGCATATTCTTTTAGATTTTCCCAATCTTCAAAAGACTCACATATTTTTTCAACAATATCTTCTTCAATATCAAGTTCTTCAACTACATCTATAGTCTCTTCCATAGAATTTAAACTACTTCCTAAAGAAGGAACATTAGCTAAAGTCAAAATAGTTTTTAACTGCTCATCTCTATCTTTATAAATTTGTTCTATTTTATCTTTCGATTCTATGAGCATTTTTTCTTTCTCATATTGAAGTTGTTCTTTGTCATTTTCAAGTTTTTGATTTTTTACTTTTAATTCTTCTATTTGAGTTTTTAAAAGCTCAATATACTCACTATCATGTGCTTTTGTTATAGCTGTTCTTTTAGGAAGCCTTCCTTCTCTTTTTAAACTTTTTGTTAGTAAAACATACTTTTTACCATTTTCTGTAATACTCTCTAAAGTTCCACGTCTTAGGCGATTATAAATAGCTTCTTTACTTACTCCAAGATAAGTTGACATTTCCATAACTGTTAGTTTATCTTCCATAAAATCTCCCTTTTGCTAACAAATGTGTTATTATACAAAAAAATTATAACAATTTGATATTTTTAAGAATAAAAGTTGATTTTTGAGGAAATATATAGAAGAAAAAAGAGTGAGGAGAGAAACTCTCCTCTTGTGATTATAGTCTAGACTCGTAGCGTCTAAGCATATAAAGTCTTTTAAGCATTTTTTTACGAGCACTAATCTTTTGTTTCTTACGCTTTTCAGTTCCTGTTTCAAAGAATCTTCTAGCACGAGTTTCAGTAACGATTAGGTTTCTATCAATTTGCTTTTTGAACTTTCTATATGCTTCGTCAAACGAATCATTAGGATGAACCTTAATACCTGGCATCCGACCTCACCACCTTTCTGTTAAAATTTGGTCCTTATTCTATCTAAAAAAGACTTTTTTAAGCTTAAGATATATAATTAGACCATATAGACGATAAAACAAAATTTGTTCTTGACTTATTTCGTCTATATTGCTATACTTTCAAGAAGTGATAAAAAGGTGACATTTATGCGGATAGCTCTTCTAAAAAGTAAAACTGATAAAGTAAATATAACCACTCAACAAAACTGCGTTATAAAATATGCTCGAACCCATGGTATTAGTTTAGACACTACTGAAATAGAAAATTCTGACCACTCACAAGTGTTAGAAGAAAGAAAAGAATTTAAAGGATTTTTGCGTTCTTTAAATGAATCTGATAGTGTTTTAATTTACGATTTATGGGTTTTTAGTGATGATATAGGCGAATTAACCAAAATACTAGAGTGTTTATTAAAAAGATCAATTACTGTGCATATTTGTCATTCAAGTGTTAGCATTAACGAGCAAACCTCTTCATTAGAAGTCTTAACAGTTCTTGCTAAATATAGAGAAAAAAACCTCTCTACAAATAAAGAAATTTTTCAAGGTAGACCAAAAGGAAGAATGTCAAAATCAAAATTTGATGTATACAGAACTCAGATTGTAGAGTATTTAGAAAAAAATGATTCTGTAAGTAAAATTGCGAGAACTCTTGGGGTGAGTAGAACTTCCCTTAAAGACTATATCAATTCTCGTGGATTAAAAGATTTGGTAGAAGCAAAGAAGGTACTTTTACCTGTTGTAAAAAAAGTTCAAACTAAAAAAACAATTCTCACTAATGAAGAATGTGCTCTAATTAAAGGATAAAAATAATGGCTACATGTAATACTAGCAAGTGCAATAAACCGTACTCAAAATCAAGATATACTGCTTTTGGAATTATAACTCTAATCGCATTTGTGCTCCCTTTTCTAAGGATAGGAGGAAATCATCTCTTTTTATTTAGTTTTGATAAAAAACAACTTCATCTTCTATTTACAACATTTGATATGCAAGAGTTATATCTCATGCCTTTTTTACTTATACTTTTATTTTTAGGCATTTTCTTTATGACAACACTTGGAGGCAGAATTTGGTGTGGTTGGGTCTGTCCACAAACAATCTTTCGAGTTATTTATAGAGACTTAATAGAAACAAAACTTCTAGGAATTAGAAAAAATATAAAAAATAAACAAACTGATTCACAAAATGGCATTAAAAAAGTTATAGCTGTCTGTATATGGTCTATACTTGCTTTTTTAGCTGCATCAAACTTTACTTGGTATTTTATTCCTCCTGAAGATTTTTTTAACTACATACAAAATCCACTCGATCATACTGTTCTTATCGGTATTTTAGCGATCATAACTGGTTTTTTAATTTACGATGTAATTTTACTCAAAGAAGAATTTTGTGTGTATGTTTGTCCTTATGCTAGAGTTCAATCTGTTATGTTTGATAACGATACGATTCAAACTATCTATAATGAAGAACGTGGTGGTTTAATTTATGATGAACATAATCAACTTATAAATACTAAACCAACAGGAGAAAATGATGAATGTACAGGCTGTGAAGCTTGTGTAAAAATTTGTCCAACACACATAGATATTAGAAAAGGCATGCAATTAGAGTGTATTAACTGCCTTGAGTGTGCAGATGCATGTACTACAGTCATGGAAAAACTTGGCAAAGAATCTCTCATAACATGGACTAGTCCAAATGCTATTGAGAGTAAAGGGAAAACACAATTTATGAGGTTTAGAACTATTGCTTACGGAATTGCACTTAGTATTGCTTTAGTCGCTCTATTTTTAATGGGTTCAACAAAAGAACATATGCTTTTAAATATCAATAAAACTACTCAATTATATAAAATCAAAGATAAAGGAGAAGAGATTCAAAATGCATATACTTTTCTTTTTCAAAACACTGATCATAAAGACCATAAATACTATTTTGAAGTAGATAATAAAGACATAACTATAGTAAAACCATCTGCACCTTTTAAATTAAAATCTGGTAGTAAAATGAAAAAAGTAGTTATTTTAAAAACCAATAAAAATTTATCAACTCATGCAAAAGATGATACTCTTCTAAATATCAAGATTACTGCTTATGCGCTCGACGATAAAGAAAAAATCATTGTTTTTAGGAATACAACTTTTATCTACCCAAGTCCTAGTTCAGTAAAAAAATATTTAAATAAATAAACTTCTGTAAAGGCGTAAAAATACGCCTTTACCCTTTTTTGTAAAAAGCCTTACATGTAAACAATTTTATGCCTATTTTTTTAGCAAAATTAAATGAAATATTTGATACTCTAAATAAATTTAACACAAAGAGAGTAATATGGACAAATTAAAAAGAACTGCACTTTTTGAAAAGCATCAAGAACTCAACGCAAAAAATATTGGTTTTTGTGGCTGGGAAATGCCTGTTCAATATGCAGGAATTTTAAAAGAGCATGAAGCTTGTAGAAACAACGCTGCTCTTTTTGACACTTCTCATATGGGTGAATTTTTCTTTGAAGGGAATCTTCTTTTTAGTGGTATTAATGACACTACAACTGTTGATGTTTTAAAACTCCCTATTGGAAAATGTAAATATGGTTTTTTACTCAACAAAGATGGCGGTGTTATAGATGATCTAATTGTCTATAAAGCAGGCCCTGATAGACTTATGTTTGTAGTAAATGCTTCTAGAATAGAGATTGATTATGAGACTATTAACTCTCAACTTCATAATGGTGTATTTACAAATGCCAGCGAGCAAACTTCTAAACTAGATATTCAAGGACCAAAAGCAAAAGAGATACTTCAAGACTTAGTGACATTTGACTTAGATGAACTGAGCTTTTTTAGTTTTGCAGAAACTGACATTATGGATAGTTTTGCACTAGTGAGTAGAACAGGTTATACAGGCGAAGTTGGATATGAGCTTTATCTTGATAATACAACAGCTCCTTTAGTTTGGGACAAACTCATCAAACGTGGTGCAATTCCAGCAGGACTTGGAGCAAGAGATGTCCTTCGCCTTGAAATGGGTTATAGTCTGTATGGTCAAGAATTGGATGAAACTACTACTCCTATAGAAGCTGGTATAGGATTTTTTGTTGGTTATGAAAAACATTTTACTGGTAAAGAAGCTCTTCTTAAACAAAAAGAAGAAGGTGCTCCTAAACAAGCTATAGCTTTTACAACTAATTCAAAAAGAGCTCCTAGACACGGTATGGACATCTATCAGAATGACCAAAAAATTGGAGTTGTAACAAGTGGAACTTTTTCACCCTCAATCAATTCAGGTATTGGCTTAGGTTCAGTGCAAACAAAACTTTACAAAAAAGATGCTCCAATAGAGTTAAGAAATGAAAGAGGAAACATCCCTATTTTTAAAACAACGCTTCCATTTTATAAAAAATAAAAGGTGCTCACACTAACATACAAAAATTTACTTTGTACTTAAGTGTGGGGAATTGTCACTAAGCTTAGCTTAGTTAAAAGGAGATATAATGATAAAACGATACAGTAACGAACATGAATGGGCTATTTTAGATGCAGATACTGCTAGTGTAGGACTTTCAGCTTACGCCGTTGAACAACTTGGTGATATTACTTTTGTAGAACTTCCTGAAATTGGTGCAAGTGCTGAAAAAGATGATAGTATTGCGTTTATAGAGTCTGTTAAAGCAGCTTCAGATATTTATATACCTATTGGTGGTGAAGTTATTGAAGTAAATGAAGAACTAGAAGATGCTCCGGAGCTTTTAAATGAAGCAGCTGAGAGTACTTGGATAATGAAAATAAAAGTAAGTGATGCAAGTGAATTTGATTCTTTGATGGATGAGGCATCTTATAAAGCATACATAGAAACACTATAATGCCATATACTCCTCATACCCCACAAGATGTGCAACGTATGCTTGCACAAATAGGAATCAAAGAAGAATCAAACCTCTTTGATGCAATTCCTAGTGAATTAAGAGCTAAAAGTTTTAATTTATCTGAAGGCTTGAGTGAATTTGAAGTTTTAGAAAACTTCCATACTTTAGCAAATCAAAATGATACTTCAAAAGTAAATTTTTTAGGGGGTGGTTATTATGACCATATAATCCCTAGTGCGGTGGATGCCTTATCAACTCGCTCAGAATTTTACACAGCTTACACTCCATACCAAGCAGAAGCTTCACAAGGAACACTTCAAGTCCTTTATGAATACCAAAGTATGATTTGTGAACTCACAGGGATGGAAGCAACAAATGCGTCTATGTACGATGGAGGAACTGCTTTAGCAGAAGCTGCTTTGATGGCTATTCGTATCTGTAAAAAAAGAAAAAAAATCATTGTTGATAGTGGAGTCAATCCAATCTACATAAAGATTTTAAAAACTTATTTGGCTTATCATGAGATTGAAGTTACTGTTTTACATGTAAAGGGTGATGGCTCCGATAAAACTAAACTTTTAGGTATGATAGATGAGAGTGTCGCAGGGTATATCTTCCAAAATCCAAACTTTTTTGGCTCTATCGAAGATTACAGCCAAATCATAAAAAAACTCCATGATGTTAAGGCTTTAGCTATCATGAGTTCTTATCCTATTGCACTTGGTATTTTAAAGAGTGCTAAAGATGTTGATGCTGATATCTTTTGTGCTGATGGGCAAAGCCTTGGAAATTATCTTGGATTTGGTGGACCATCATTTGGGATACTCGCAACAAAAGAGAAATATATAAGAAACCTTCCAGGAAGAATTGTTGGTATGACTGAAGATAAAGAGGGAAAACGCTCTTATGTTTTAACACTTCAAGCAAGAGAACAACATATTCGCCGAGATAAAGCAACATCAAATATCTGTTCAAACCAAAATTTAATGGCACTTCGTGCAACTATTTTTATGGCACTACTTGGAAAAGAGGGTTTTGTAAAACTCTCAAATCAAAACTACAATAACGCAACTTATCTTAAAAATGGACTCAGCCAAATAAATGGAGTGAATATATACAACCAAAATCCTACTTTTAATGAATTTGTTATAGAACTACCTATAAGTTCTTCTAAATTTATCCAAAAGATGGAAGAAAAAGGCTTTTTTGCTGGTTTAAAACTCGATACACTATATGAAAACTTTGCAAACAGAGTCTTAGTAAGTGTCACTGAAAAAAGAACAAAAATACAAATAGATAAGTTCATCTCAAGTGTAAAGGAGATTCTATGAGTTCCACGCTATTTGAAAAATCTCATAAGGGAAGAGATGGTATAAACATACCAAAACAGAGTGTTCCTGATGCTCCAAATCTTGATGAAAATCTTTTAAGAAGTGAGAAAGCAGAACTTCCAGAGTTAAGTGAATTTGATGTAGTGAGACACTTTACAAGACTCTCAAATAAAAACTTTTCTATTGATGCAAATTTTTATCCTCTTGGTTCTTGTACGATGAAATACAATCCTAAAATACAAGAGAGAGTTGGTGCTCTTGCAGGATTTGCAAATCTTCACCCTCATCATATAACAAACAACCAAATACATCTTGTTCAAGGAGCCTTATCTACACTTAAAACTCTAGAAAACAATTTATGCGAGATTACAGGTATGGATGCTTTTACTCTCACTCCACAAGCTGGTGCTCACGGAGAGATGCTTGGAGTAATGATGATAGGAGCGTACCATAAGAAAAAAGGAAATAACAAACGTTATGTTATTGTTCCTGACTCTTCACATGGAACAAATCCTGCAACTGCTGCCATGGTGGATTATGATGTAATCACTGTTAAATCAGGTCCAAATGGAGATATGGACTTAGAAGCTTTTAAAGAAGCGATGAGTGATGAGGTAGCTGCTGTCATGATGACCGTTCCTAACACGTTAGGACTTTTCAACCCTCAAATAAAAGAGATTTGTGATATCGCTCACTCTTATGATGCTTTGATGTATTATGATGGTGCCAACATGAATGCCATCTTAGGAGTTTTAAGACCCGGGGATATTGGTTTTGATGTCATTCATCTTAATCTTCACAAAACATTTGCAACACCTCATGGTGGTGGAGGTCCTGGTGCAGGGCCAGTTGGCGTGGTTAAAAAGCTACAAGAGTTTTTACCAGATTTGCAAGTTAGTTTTAACAAAAAAGATGGTTACTTTTTTAATAAGCCTCATGAAAATACAATAGGAAAGATTTCTCCATTTTTTGGAAACTATTTAGTTCTTATAAGAGCTTTAGTTTATATGCAAACCTTAGGTCGTGAAGGCATGATTAATGTGAGTCAAAAAGCTGTTTTAAATGCAAACTATATTTTGGCAAAATTAAAAGACCATATAAAAGCACCTTTTGATTCTCTTTGTATGCATGAGTGTGTTTTTAGTGCTGAAGATTTAGCTAAAGAACATGGCGTAAGAGCCATGGATATTGCAAAATACCTTTTAGATTTTGGACTTCATGCTCCAACTGTTTATTTTCCGCTTATTGTAAAAGAGTCTATCATGATCGAGCCAACAGAAACGGAAAATATCGATACAATTGATTATTTTTGTCAAAAAATGATAGATGCAATTGAGCTTGCAAAGTCAAATCCTGAAGCTTTTAAAGAGTTTCCAAAAACTCTTCCAATTAGCAGACCAGATGAAACAAAAGCAGCAAGAAGTTTAAATATAAGATGGCAATAATACCTTGGAGATTTTTAGACTCTACGGGACTTAGTGCTCAGGAAAATATGGAGTTGGATAAATCTTTATATGAAAACTTTCAAGAAGAGCCTATTTTTAGGCTCTATACTTGGAAACCAAACTCTTTTACTATTGGCCGTTTTCAAAAACTTGAAGAGATAAAAAATAGTGAAAATTTTGGAGACAACTGGGCAAAAAGAGTGACTGGTGGCGGTCTTCTTTTACATGGTTTTGATCTGTCTTACACAATCATTATCCCAACAAAACTTCTAAATAAAAAAAGTGTAAAAGAGAGTTATGAGTATCTCTGCTCATTTTTACTCAATTTTTACCAAAAACTAGGTCTACATGTACAGTATGCAAAAGATTTACATGTAAACCTTGAAAAAAGCTTTTTTTGTCAAGAAGGATTTGAAGCCTATGACATGATATGTAATGGTAAAAAACTAGGTGGAAATGCCCAAAAAAGAGGTAAAAACCTCATCTTGCAACACGGCTCCATTCCTCTAAGAAATGATCAAAGAAAATTTACAGGAACTTCTTTAGAAGAATTTGATGTAAATTTAAATGAAAAAAAAGCAAAAAAGTTGTTAAAAGAAAGTTTTATAGAAACTTTTAACGCAATATTAAATGAAGAAGAAATATGATAAAAAAACAGCGAAAACCATCTTGGTTATTAAAAAAAGTATTTTTTTCACAAAAAAAAGATGTTGAGATTGCTTTAAAAGATATCGGTATTCACACCGTTTGCCAAGAAGCGATGTGTCCAAATATGAGTGAGTGTTTCTCTAAAAAACTAGCTACTTTTATGATTTTAGGCTCTACATGTACACGAGCTTGTTCCTTTTGTAGTGTAGATACTGGCATGCCAAATGGCATAGATGAAAAAGAGCCACAAAAAGTTGCTCGTGCGGTTGCGTCTTTGGGTTTAAAGCATGTGGTTATTACAAGTGTAACAAGAGATGATTTAAGTGATGGTGGTGCTGAGCAATTTGTGCAATGCGTAAAAGCTATAAAAGAGATGAATAAAAATATAACCGTAGAACTTCTCATCCCTGATTTAAAACACAATACAGATGCTATCAAAAAAATTGCAAACTGTGGAGCAGAAGTCATAGGTCACAACATAGAAACTGTACCTAGACTTTATGAGGTACGAAAAGGTGCAAACTATACAAAATCTTTAGAAGTTTTAAAAGCACTCAAAATAGCAAATCCAAAAGTAAAAACAAAAAGCGCTCTTATGCTTGGTCTTGGAGAGCGCGAGGATGAGTTAAAAGTAGTGTTACAAGACTTACTTAACATGGAGTGTACTTTACTCACTATGGGTCAATATTTGGCTCCTAGCAAGACTCATACTCCAGTAATAGAATATATAAAACCTAAAAAATTTGAAGAGTTAGGTCAAATTGCTAGTGATATGGGATTTGAATTTGTAAAGAGCTCACCATATACAAGAAGTTCGTATATGGCACATGAATATTTTGAGGAGAAATGATGCATTATGATGTAATAGTTATTGGAGCAGGACCTGGTGGATATGAGTGTGCTTCACTTTTAGCCAAAAAAGGTAAAAACGTAGCTCTTATAGAAAAAAACCAAATAGGTGGAACCTGCCTCAATGAAGGCTGTGTCCCTGCTAAGCACTATTTAGAAAGTGCAAACTATGTTGCTAAAAAATCTTACTTTGAGAGTTGTGGTGTACATGTAGAGAATATTTCATTAGATATGAACATTCTCAAAAATAAAAAATCTGAACTTATCGAGCAACTAAGAACTGGCATAAACACTAAACTCAAAAAATCAAAAGTTACTACTATCTTTGGTAGTGCTAGTTTTGAAAATGAAAACTCTATTAGAGTAAATGATGAAATCATAAGTGCCGATAAATTTGTCATAGCTTCAGGATCTATACACAGACCTCACCCTCTTTTAGAAGTTGATGGAAAACAGATTATCTCTAGTAAAGAAGTTTTTGAGCTTGAAAAAATTCCTTCTTCAATTCTTATTGTTGGTGGTGGGGCTATTGGCTGTGAATTTGCTACATTTTTTAACTCTATTGGAGTAGATGTTCATATAGCAGAATTTACACCAAATATTGTTCCAGCAGAAGATGTAGATGTAGCAAAAGGGCTTAAAAGAGAGTTAGAAAAAAAAGGCATAAAAATATCTATTAACACAAATGTAACTTCTTATGTAAAAAATGAAAAAAGTGTTAGTATAAAAATGGATACTCCAAAAGGAGAAATTGATGCTGAGTATGAGTTAGTACTTGTTTCTATTGGACGTTCACCAAATACAAGTGAATTAGACCTTAAAAATGCCTCTATACAAAGTGAAAAAGGTTTTATAACTGTAAATGAAAACTTACTAACAAGTAATCCTAACGTATATGCAATAGGAGATGTAATTGCTACTCCTGCCCTTGCTCATAGTGCATATAATGAAGCAAATGTTGTAACTAATAACATAACAAAGAACACTACATGTAAACCTTCAAAAACCATCCCTTTTGTAACTTTTTGCCAACCTCAAGTTGCTAGTGTTGGAAAAAATGAAAAAACTCTTAAAGAGTTCGGCATAGAGTATGAAGTGATTAAACACTTTTACAAATCAAGTGCAAAAGCAAAAATCAAAGGTGATGATGGTGGTTTTATAAAACTTCTTTGCGAAAAAGAGACTGGTACTATCCTAGGTGGTGCCATGATAGGAAATGATACAACAGAACATATCCATCAAATACTAATAGCAATAAATACAAAACTTACAAAAGATGATTTAGCAAAAATGGTTTTTGCTCATCCAACATTGTCTGAGTCTTTATGGGAGATGGTTCAAGATTGAAAATATAAAGGTTTTATTCTTTCGTAACTGAATCGATAATACCTTTATATCCCACTTTTTTGATAGCTTCTAAAAGCTGTTTTTTTCTCACTTTTTCATCAAAATGAACGATAGCTTTTTTTGTATTTAATTTTACTTTTGCGCTAACAACACCATCAATACTTTTTAAACTTTTTTTAACAGCGGTAGTACATAAAGGACAAGTCATCCCTTCAACACTTATAACAGCAACATGCTCTTTTGCAAAAACAAAAACACTCAGAACTAGAAATAAAACTACTTTTTTCATAAATACTCCACTATATAATTAAACCAATAAGGATACGATATAAAAATACTAACAAAAAGAGTTCCTATTATAAGATATAATTTATAATTATTACATGTTTTACTATTACATGTGAAGTTGTCTTTTTTTAAAAATTGATACCACAAATAAACAATTACCGCAATAGAAACTAAAGAAAAAACCCATTTGTAAGGTGCTAAAACTTGTAAAAAAGATAAAGAGCTGACACTTATCCCAAATACTAAAAACAATAAAGGAGCTAAGCAACAGCTACTTGCTAAAAAGGCAGCCATTATAGCGCTGCCTATTAATGTAAAAAAAGAATTATCTTCTTTCACTAGATCTCTTGAGAAGTTATGCTAAATCCAAATACCTTTGGTGAGTAGTAGTTTAATACTTCATCATCAACTTCACCATAAGGGTAACCTAACATATTTAAAGGAAATTGTTCTGGTTTTGGACTTAAAACAAAATCTCTTCCCCAATTAAAACCAACCCAGTTCATTTCCCAAGAATGTAAATATCTTCTTTTTAACTCTTGTACTTTTGCATCTTCATACTTTAATCCCTCAACTAAAATAAGTTTAGTTATATCAGCAGGATCACTAGGTATCCAACCAGCACCTGGAATATAATATTCAGCACGACAATGTTGCCAAGTAGAAATATTTGCAAACTTGTTTTTATCTGATTTACCTAATGCTTTTGAATAAGTTGATTTACCAAGTCTTACACCAAAAACTTCACGAGAAGGAATCCCAGCCGCTCTTAAAAATGCAACAAATAAAGAACTGATATCAGTACATTTTCCACCAAAATAACCGGTATCCATCATTTTACCAGCATTTCCAACACCGCACCCAACTACTTTAGGGTCTCTAAAAGTATTTTCACATACCCAGTCATAAATAGCTTCTACCTTAGCAAATCTATCACTTATACCTTTTGTAATTTCTTCTGCTTTTTTCTTAACTTTTCCATCTGTTGGGATATGTTCAGTTGGTTCTAAAAACTTTTTAACCGAACTAGGAATTGGTAAGTTCTCTTTACTAGCTTTTTTAATAAACTCTAAATTTACATTTCTTGGTGTTGTTTCTATCTCCATCTCAATATGTAAGCTTTTTTTATTTTCACTTTTGTTCCAACTTGCAAAAAAAGTTTTTGCATCATAATCATTATCTGTATTGACGTTATAATTATCATAATTACCAGAAAATTTAAAAAATTTTACTTTTTGATATTCTGCATCAAAAGGCAGTGGATTCCACAACTTTGCAGGAAAACTTTTAGCATCTGATTTTATATCAAAATCATAAATCACTTTAAATTTTCTACTATCATTTGTACTCGCTAAAATATTGCTAGGCATCATAGATAAGGCACTTAAGCCAACAACCGAGGTTTTTAAAAAATTTCTTCTTTTCATTAAATTTGTCCTTATTTTTGTTATTGCATTTGACTAGAACGATAGGATATTTACATGTAAGAATTATGCAATATATATGTCGGCTCAAACCTTGAGCAATGCAATACTATTTGACGATATTAACAAAAAAAATATAAGATGTGACTTATAAAAAAAATGAGATATTTAATCTAAGCAATTTAAAGATAGCAATGCACTTAACAGCATTATTGTAGGCACCAGGCAAAAATGTCATATAACTAACTTAAATTTTTTGCTTTATACAGAGCACCTTCTTTCTCTATGTCACTGGCTTCATGTTTTTCATTTAATTTCTTTATTTCTTCCATAGCAAAATCTCCTTCTCTCTCAATTATGTTTATACTAGTTTCTTTCATTTTCATCGCAACCATCTCTAATTGCGCTTTCCACTCCTCTTCTGTCATAAATTTCCTAGTTACGATATCTCTCATCATTATCTTGTTCGGATCTAAAACTATATTCTCATTTGAAACCCACTTATCATGATCTTGTTTTACTTTATCTGCTAAATGTTTTTCTACATCTTTATCTTTTGGTGTAAAATCAACCATACCCTCTTTGAGTGTAATAGTCCCATCTTTATCTTTATCGAGTTCAATAGTATGAGCAAGCTCTTTTTCAATAGTATTTTCAAACTCTAGTGCTTGATTGTTTAATATACTTGTTAGATTATTGTTATCAGCGGTATCAGAAAATTTTTGATACGTTCTCTCACCAACAAAAGAATGAGCAGTAACAATTTTTTCTCCTAAATACTCGTAATCCGTATAATGTTCAAAACCTACATTAAGATTATCATCTTCATTCTCATCAACTATTCCATCAGCATTTACATCTGCTTTTTCATAACCTCTATCTTCTTTTATCTCAAGGACCCATCCTGCTATGTATTTTTCTGCATTAGCATTTAAACGTAAGATTCCATCTTCTCTTTGAAAAAAATCTGTACTAGAAAATGACCCTTTTAATTCATCTACAACTTCTTTATCTAATTTATATGCAATTACATTTTCAGGATCATTAGGATCTCTAAAAGCTACTATTACTCTATCGTCTGTACTATTATTAGAACTTGTTAGTTGAGTCAAGTTTAATAGTTTTGTATCTATTTTTTCACTAAGTAATTCTTTTTCTGACATAGGCTTAAAGTTAACTCCTCTATAAGTAAAAAGATCCCCTTCAACTATAACCTTTGTTTCTTCATTTCTAATACTTTCTAATTCCCTATCCGAATGTACTTTTGTTGGTACGTGTTCAGTATTTTCTTGATGTTTAAGCATTGATAAATCTACATTAATACTCATAATAATCCTTTTGGTAGAATAATAATTAATAAGTACATCGGTTATTTTAATAATAATTTTAATTTATTTAAAATAAAATTGTATTAAATAATATTTTATGAAGAATAAGAAAAAGTGTTTTTAAAGGTATCCAACACTACTTAGTAGTGTTGGATGGAGTTATTATTAAAGTGCAGCTTTAGCTTGTTTTACAACTGATGCAAAAGCTTCTGGGTCATTCATAGCCATATCTGCTAGAATTTTTCTATCTAGTTCGATGCTAGCTTTGTTTAAAGCATTTATAAAGCGAGAATAACTAATATCGTTTAATCTACAAGCAGCATTGATTCTAGTGATCCAAAGTCTTCTGAAATCTCTTTTTTTGTTTCTTCTATCTCTGTATGCATATACTAGACTTCTTTCAATTTGCTCTTTCGCTTTTCTAAAGTGCTTTCTTCTACCACTATAGAAACCTTTTGCTAATTTTAAAATCTTTTTATGACGTCTTCTTCTAACTACGCCTGTTTTTACTCTCATTGTGTCTCCTTGACCTTATTGGTGTCACACTATTGTGTGAACTTGCCCTAAAAATAGGGGAACTCTTTGATTGATGTGAAACATCAAAAACTTTTTTTGCTTACGCTTTTCCTAGCATTAACTTAACTCTTGATACATCTCTGCTGTCAACAGTTTTTGCTTCTTTTAGTCCACGCATTTTTTTCGTAGTCTTTTTAGTAAGAATATGACTTCTGTAGGCTGCGCCTCTTTTGATCTTATTTTTACTAGCTTTGAAACGCTTTGCTGCACCACGTACCGTTTTCATTTTTGGCATAGTAACTCCTTTACATTTTTTGCTAATATCTAATAATTTAGTATTAGAAGCTTGCGATTATATCTGAAATTTTCTTAAAGGGAAGTTATGGAGTACCAAGATGGTACCCCATTTTATTTATTTTTGCTTTGGTGTTGTAGGCATATTTACATACCTACCTTCAAGCTTTGGAGGTTTTTCACGAACTGCAATATCTTCTACCATAGGCCAAACTCTTTCAAGTACAGCTATACCAGCATCAGGATTTGCCATTTCACGACCACGCAAGAATACTCTAAATTTTACATGCTTTCCAGCTTCAAGGAACTCTCTTGCATGTTTGATTTTATAATTAATATCATTATCTGCAATTTTTACTGAAAGTTTAATTTCTTTCACTTCAATAACTTTTTGCTTTTTCTTAGCTTCTTTTTTCTTTTTTTCTTCTTGGTATTTGAACTTTCCATAGTCCATTATCTTACAAACTGGTGGTTTTGCGTCAGGAGCGATTAAAACTAAGTCTAATCCTTGCTCTTCTGATAGATTTAATGCGTCATTACGAGAAATAATCCCGTATTGAGTACCATCGTCACCTAAACACCTTACCTCATTTGCTCGAATTTCGTGGTTGAGCATTACCTCGTTCTTTTTACTCAAAAATGTACCTCACTAAGTTTTTCCTTTGTTATAGACATAAATTCGTCTTTTGTTAAATTATACTGTTTTCTATCTCTTCTGTCTCTTAAAGCAACAGTTTTTTGTTCAACTTCTTCGTCACCTATTACCAAAATCATCGGAACACGCATCTTTTCAGCGTTTCTGATGCGTTTGTTTAAACTCTCATTTTTCATAGAAATCTCAGCATCTATGTCATTTATAAGCAATTCATGTGCCAATTCTTTAGCGTAAGCTTGATGCGATTCACTAATTGGAACAATTACAACTTGAGTTGGAGCAATAAAAAATGGAAATTCTCCAGCAGTATGCTCAATAAGAATTCCAATAAATCTTTCAAATGAACCAAGTATTGCACGGTGTAACATAACTGGACGTGCATGCTCATTATTTGCATCCACATAGCTCAAATCAAATCTTTCAGGTAAATTATAATCTACTTGTATTGTACTACACTGCCATTTTCTTTTTAATGCATCTAATATTTTGATATCGATTTTTGGACCATAAAATGCTCCTCCACCTTCATCTATGCCATATGCAATATTGTTTTCATCAAGTGCATCTTTTAGCCCTTGAGTTGCAGCTTCCCAAAAAGCATCATCACCAATTGCTTTTTCTGGTTTAGTTGAAATTTCAATCTCATACTCAAAACCAAAACTTTTCATAATATCTTCAACAAAACCTAGCATTTCCATAACGCTATCTTTTATCTGATCTGGTGTACAAAAAACATGTGCATCATCTTGAGTAAATTCGCGAACCCTAAAAAGACCATGCATAACACCACTCATCTCATGACGGTGAACTACACCGTATTCAAAAAACTTCAGTGGTAAGTCTCTATAACTTCTTACATCATTTTGATAAACTTTTATATGTCCAACACAGTTCATAGGTTTCATTCCGTACTCAGAACCATCTATTTCTGTAAAGTACATATTTTCACCATAGTTATCGTAATGTCCACTTATCTTCCAAGCATCTGCTTTTAAAATTTCTGGACCACGAACTGGCTGATAACCTCTTAATCTGTGTGCTTTAAAAAGACGTTGTTCTAATTTACTTCTTAAGCGACTTCCGTTTGTTAGCCATATAGGAAGACCAGCGCCTACTTCTTCATCAAAAGTAAATAATTTAAGTTCATTTCCTAATTTTCTATGATCACGCTTTTTAGCTTCTTCAATCATTTTAGAATACTCTGCTAAACTTGCTTTATCTGCAAATGCAGTACCATAAATACGAGTTAACATTTCTCTTTTCTCATCGCCACCTAGATATGCTCCAGCAACACGAGTTAGTTTAAAAAATCTTAGATATCTTGTGTTAGGAACATGAGGTCCACGACACAAATCTTCAAAATCACCTTGCTTATATGTAGAAACTTCCCCTTCAGGGATACGAAGAAGAACTTCTTGTTTCAAATCATCATCAGCAAATTGTTTTGAAATTTGAGCTTTTGTGCTACACGTTTTTTCAATTGGAAGTTTTTTCTTTGCAATCTCTTGCATTTTCTTTTCAATCGTTTTTAAATCTTCATCACTAATCTTTTCACTTACACGAAAATCATAGTAAAAACCATCTTCTATAACTGGTCCAACAAAAAACTTTGCATCTGGATATAACTCTTTTATCGCTTGTGCCATCATATGGGCAGTAGAGTGACGAATAACCTCTAAGGCATCATCAGAGTTATCAAATAAAACTTCTTGGAAATTAGAACAATCAAGTGAAGCAACGCTTTGTGTGTCAGTTAGAGTTAAGCCATCTCTGTAGGCTATAACTTCATTTTGCATTTCAATCCTTTACTAATAGAACTCCCAAACTGTGAGAGAACGAAATATGGTGCTCACTACTGGATTCGAACCAGTGACTTTTACCTTGTCGAGGTAACACTCTACCAACTGAGTTAAGCGAGCACATATATTAAGAAAGAGATAATACTCAAAAATCACATAATATTTACTTAAATATACTATATATTTTTAAATCTTTTTATTCTTTTTTAAAGATATGATTAATATCAAAATTACCGAAAAATTTACCATAACATCAGCAAAATTAAATACCGCAAATTCAAACCATTTATGCCAATAAACGTAATCTACAACACCCCCATGAATAAATCTGTCATAAAGATTACTTGACCCTGCTCCAAGAAGTAGTCCAGAAGGAAGGCAATAAGGCTTAAAAATATTTCGATTAAAGCCAAGATATATCACTACACTAGATATTAATAGCAATTGAAGATATTTTAAATTACCTTCTAAAAAAGCTAACATTGAGAAAGCTACACCTTTGTTATATGTGAGGATTAACGAAAAATAATCTCCATACCATCTAAAACCATCTAAAAAGATGGTTTTAATATTTTGATCGATTATAAAAACTCCCACGAAAGCTAAAACAAAAACAATAAACGATTTAAGCATTTAGCCTGCTTTGTAAAAGTGTCACTACTTTTTCCATCATGTTATCTAACTTACTTTCATCTTTTCCTTCTAAAAGAATACGAAGCAAATTTTCTGTTCCTGAATAACGTATTAGAACTCTTATATTTTCTTTTTCTATTGTTTTGAATAATTCACTGTAACCATCAATATCTTCAAGAGGTACTTTTTTACCTACACTAAGGTTTTTTTGAAGTTGTGGATAAAGCTCAAATGGATTTAAAAGTTTACTAACTGATTCATTTTTTGTTAGCACATTAGCCATAACAGCAAGAGCTGCAACTAAAGCATCTCCTGTTTTTGCAAAATCAGCAAGAATAACATGGCCACTTTGCTCACCACCAAAATTTAAACCTTCTTTTGCAAATGTTTCTAAAACATATTTATCACCAACGTTACATCTATAAAGCTCTATATCATTCTCATTCAAATAATCTTCTAGTGCTTGGTTACTCATAACCGTTGCAACTGAACCATTTTTTTGTAATTTACCATTGCTTTTCAGATAAACGCTAAGAGCTCCTAAAAGTTTGTCTCCATGAATAACATCACCATTTTCATCTACAACTACTAATCTATCGGCATCTCCATCAAATGCAAAACCAATATCAGCTCTTAATTTTCTTACTTGCTCACCTAAGTTTTCAGGATGCAAAGCTCCACAATTTAGATTTATGTTACTTCCATTTGGTTGATCATTCAGTAAAATAACATCTGCTCCCAGTTCAGAAAATACTGCAGGTGCCACTTTATATGCTGCACCATTTGCAACATCTAAAACAACTCGAATACCATGAAGAGTTAAATTTTTTGGAAAAGAGTTTTTAATATGAACAATATAACGTCCAATTACATCATCTACTCTTTTTGAACGACCTATTCCAAACTCTTCTTTTTGATTTTCTTCTATAAGTGCATCATTATAAAATATCTCTTCTATCTCTTTTTCAGCTTTTTCATCTAACTTATGACCTTGGGCATCAAAAAATTTCACTCCATTATCAAAATAAGGATTATGAGAAGCACTAATCATGATTCCAGCATCACAACGCATATCTTCTGTTAGAAAAGCAATTGCAGGAGTTGGCATTGGTCCTATTTGTCTTACATCATATCCAACTGCAGTAAGACCTGAAACAATAGCATTTTCTATCATATAACCACTTCTTCTTGTATCTTTACCTACTATTATTTTATTATTTATTGAATTTTTACGAAAATATATCCCTGCAGCCATTGCTAAACGCATTGCTGTCATAGAGTTTAATTTTTTTCCAGCTTTTCCACGAACACCATCTGTCCCAAATAATTTCATTAAATATCCTCTACATGTAAATGTTTTTAGGGATTATAGCACAATTTAGGCTATACTAGTGAAGAATTTTATAAAATTATGCTTAAAATAAGGTCTATTTAATAATTAGTTCTGTATAATCAATGCCTAAATTTTAAATGAAAGGCTTAGCGATGGCTAACCATAAATCAGCGGAAAAACGCGCAAAACAAACGATAGTAAGAACAGAAAGAAATAGATTTTATAAAACAAGAATTAAAAATCTAACTAAATCTGTTAAAGTTGCCGTAGAATCAGGCGATAAAGATGCAGCAGTAGTTGCTCTTAAAAATGTTAACAAAAGTTTTCACTCATATGCAACAAAGGGTATCTTAAAAAAGAATACTGCTGCTCGTCGTATTAGTAGATTAGCTAAATTAGTTAACTCTATAGCTGCGTAATTTACGCGGCTCTCCCCTCTTTTAAAATAAACATATATGTTACAAGATAAATTACGTCCATTCTTAGAAAGATATGACGAACTAAGCAAATTGCTTAGCCAACCTGATATAGCTTCTGATATTGCTAAAATGACAGCACTTTCAAAAGAACAATCTAGTATAGAACCTGTGAAAGAAAAAGCTGAAGAGTATATTCAAACTATTGAAGGTATTGAAGAAAATAAAATGCTTTTAGAAGATGATGAACTGGGAGAACTTGCAAAAGAAGAATTAAAAGAATTAGAACCTCTAAAAATTCAACTTGAAGAAGATATCAAAGTTTTACTTTTACCAAAAGATCCGAATGATGATAAAAATATATTTTTAGAACTTCGTGCAGGAACTGGTGGTGATGAAGCTGCTCTTTTTGTTGCTGACCTTTTTAAGGCATATGTAAGATATGCAGAAAATATGAATTGGAAAGTTGAAATAGTAAGTTCTAGTGAAGGTGTTCTTGATGGCTATAAAGAGATGATCGCTATCATCAAAGGTCAAGGTGCATTTTCAAAACTTAAATACGAAGGCGGTACACACCGTGTTCAAAGAGTCCCTAAAACTGAATCACAAGGAAGAGTTCATACTTCAGCAATTACAGTTGCAGTTATGCCCGAAGTTGATGACGTTGAAGTAAATATTAATCCAAATGATTTAAAAATAGACGTTATGAGAGCTTCAGGTAATGGTGGACAATCGGTAAATACTACAGATAGTGCTGTTAGAATTACCCATATCCCTAGTGGTTTAGTTGTAACTAACCAAGATGGGAAAAGCCAACATAAAAATAAAGATGCTGCAATGAAAATATTAAAAGCACGTCTTTTTGATTTACAACAACGTGAACATGATGCTAAACAAAGTGAAGAAAGAAAATCTCAAGTAGGTTCAGGTGATAGAAGTGGAAGAATTAGAACTTATAATTATCCACAAAACCGTATGAGTGACCATAGAATAAATTTAACACTATATAGATTAGATGCTATCATGGAAGGTGGCTTACTAGATGAAGTCATTGATCCAATCATAGCACACTACCAATCAGTAGCAATGAGTGAAGCAGGGTTATAGTTTTCCTGCTTCATAATATAAAAGCCTATGATCTTTCATCATTTTTTGAAGCATTTGTACATATTTTTCTCTTAACTCAGAGTAATTAATCATTGTTTGAGCAGCTTCATTTCCTGTAATTGATTTTCCTTCTAAACTTTTCAGTCGTCTTACTTTTCTAAACTCCGCATATGCATAATGTCTATTAAGATTTAATATATAAGCATTCACAGAATCTTGTAAAGTTTTAAAAATTCTTATTTTATGACTTTTACCCTCTTCTCGTCCTTCAGGGATAATACCTACTTCTCCCCATGTCCAATGGCCAAAAATATTATTTGCAAGTCTTACAAATCTACTTTTACCCCACCCACTTTCTATTGCTCCTTGTGCAAGAGCCAAAGGAACAGGGACAATATCAACTCTTTGAAGATATTTATTTTTATCAAAAAGTTTTTTTACTCTATACTTTTTTGAAAGTCTTAAAAGCTCTTTTAAATCTTTTGGATTTAATGAACGAAAAGCATTTTGCATCGCTTGTGCAAAAAAGTTTTTTAAAAATACTCTCTCTTGTTTGACTTTTTGGTTACTTTTGTCAACTAAAGGTTTGAGTATATTAATAAACTCTCGCTTTTGTTCTTTAATATTCTTAATTTCATAATAACTTTCAGGAAAACCTATCGAAAAAGTTGCTGTTGTAAATAACGATACCGAAATTACTAATTTAAATAATTGTTTCAAAAACTTTTTTTACCTCACCTTTAAAAAATAGTTTTCCATTGTCTATTCTTAGACTCAATTCTTCTTTACTCGAAGGATATACTTTAATGCTATCTTTTATAATATTTTCATAATTTAGTGCATAAAAACATGCTGCCATACCAGTACCACAGGCACCTGTTTCATCTTCTACTCCACGCTCATACGTTCTTACATGTAAAGATTTTCCATCAAATAAAACAAAATTTACATTTGCATTATATTTGTATCTCATTTTTGAAGCCAATTCTTTACTGTATTCATCTAAGTTTTTCACTACAGTAACAAGATGTGGAACGCCTGTGTCATAAAAAAACCACTCTTTACCATCTTCTTCAAATTTTTCTGATATTTTTTTTACTTCTGTTAGTTCAGATTCAACCATATTCCCTTCAACAATAGAATGGATCATACCTGCATCTGTCAAAAATTTCATATTTTTGTTAGCTAACCCATTTGTATATGCATAATGAGCACAAGCACGTGTTCCATTGCCACACATCGCAGCATGACTTCCATCATTGTTATAAAACAACCATTTAAAATCACACCCAGCGTTAGGAACAAGAACAATAAGTCCATCTGCACCAACACCTTGTTGTCTATGGCATAACTGTTTTGCTAAATGTGCAAAATCTTGTTCTTGAAATGTATGGAAAATAACAAAATCATTTCCACTCGCGTTATATTTTGATACCTGCATATTCTTCTCTTATATAATCAACAAATTTTTCTGTTTCTTGTTGTAAATGTTTCAAATCAGATGAATTATCTATCACCCAACCTGCCCTCTTCTTTTTTTCATCTATATCTATTTGAGCATTTACTCTTTTTTGAGCTTCTTGCTTATCTAAACCTTCTCTATTAACCAATCTTTCTAACTGAACATCTTTAGGGGTATAAACAACTATACTCAATTTACATTCATAATCGCCACTTTCAAAATAAAGTGGAATATCCATGATATAAGGAAGTTCATACTTGTCTTTTTCTATAGCTAACTTCTTTATCTCTTGACGAATACGAGGATGTAGTAAATTATTTAATTTTATTCTTTGTTCAGTTGATGCAAAAATAATATCTGCTAATTTTTTTCTATTAATTTGTCCATTTTCAAAAATTTCCTCACCAAAGATTTCTTTTAACTCTAATTTACTAGCATCTAACTGCTCTTTTGCTATCACATCAGCATCAATAATACTAAAACCATGCATTTTTAAAAGAGAACAAACTGTACTCTTTCCAGTAGCAATACCACCAGTCAACACATACGCATGTTCATAAGCCATTAGTTCTTTTGAATCCCTAATAACTCTTTTTTCATATAAGTTGCTAAAGCAAACGATGCCATATGCATTTCAACATTATAATAACTCAAATCATCAATTAAATCAGCACGTTGTAAAACAATATCGGCTGTTGGATGATATTTTTTAGAGGCTAAAATTGCTCGTTTCCCCTCATAATTATAGGTCATAACAATTCCAAATAAAGATCCTAGTCCTTCCATATTCTCTTTTAAATTTTCATTTGTTTTAATAACAAATAAACCATCTTTTCTTAAGACTCTATTTATTTGAGCAGCAAACGATGCATCATTAAATCTATCAGAGTTAACGACAATAACATCCATAGAATCATCTTTTACACTCTCTATACAAGAAACTTTATCACAAAGTTCTACATGTAAACCATCATATCTTCCAATCTCACTATCTATATACTCATGAAGTCCTAATACTAAAATATCTTTAGGGTCTCTATGAGTACAAAGTGCAACGTGTGTTAGCATTTCTGCATTAATTATTTCATGTTTCATATTTTTCTCATTTTCAAATTTAGCACGATTTTAACATAAATTTGTTAAAATAGATAAAAAATATTTAAGGGCAATAGATGAGCACAGTTAGTTATAAAGATGCTGGCGTTGATATAGACGCTGGAAATCAGTTTGTAGAAAACATTAAACCTATCGTAAAATCAACTTTTGATTCAAATGTAGTAGGGGGAATTGGTTCATTTGCTGGTGCATATGAATTGCCAACTGGTTATAAAAAACCTGTTATGCTTGGAGCAACTGATGGTGTTGGAACGAAACTAAAACTTGCTATTGACTCTGGAAAATATGATACAGTAGGTATTGATTTAGTAGCAATGTGCGTAAATGATCTTATTTGTAATTTTGGAACTCCTCTATTTTTCCTTGACTACTATGCTACTGCAAAACTCGAAATTGCAGACTCTACTGCTGTTGTAAAAGGGATTGCCCAAGGTTGTATCGAATCTGAATGTTCACTAATAGGTGGTGAAACAGCAGAAATGCCTGGCATGTACAGTGGTAAAGATTTTGATTTAGCTGGTTTTTCGGTTGGAATTGCAGAAAAAGATGAGATGAATAGACTTGTTCATGTAAAAGCCGGTGATGTTTTAGTAGCACTTCCAAGTAGTGGTGTTCACTCAAATGGTTTTTCCCTTGTAAGAAAACTTTTCTTTGAAAAATTAGACTATAAATTTGATACAGAGTTTGATGGTAAACCATTAATCGATACACTTTTAACTCCTACAAAACTCTATGTAAAAACATTTAAAAAACTAAAGAATAAAATCAATGCTCTTGCACATATCACAGGTGGTGGTATTGTTGAAAATTTACCACGTGTTTTACCTGAAGGTATGCAAGCCACAGTTTACAAAGACAAAATCAAAACTCTTCGTGTATTTGATTTCATGTCTAAACATGTGGAAGAAGATGAAATGTACAGAACTTTTAACATGGGTGTTGGTATGGTTCTTGTTGTTAGTCCTGAAAATGTAGATGCGGTTTTAGCTGATTCTGATGGATATGTTATAGGTGAATTAAAAGAGGGTGAGAAAAAGGCAATAATGCTTTAATGAGTACTATTTATGTTATCTCAAAACTTTTTACATACCTGGTTTTACCACCAGGTATCTTTATAATTTTCTTTTTACTAGCCTCTTTTTATACAAAAAAATTTCGTGCTATTTTTATACTTGTCGCTTTATCTTTTTTTGCTTTAAGCAATTCCTATGTTTCAGAACTTCTTTTACGTCCTTTAGAAAAACCTTTTAACCAAACACTCAAAAAAAATAACTATGTAAATGCTGTTGTTGTTTTAGGAGGAGGTAAAATAGAAGGAAGTGCCAATATACCATTAGGAAGTGCTGCTTATAAAAGAGCTTTATGGGGTTTAATGATAGCAAAATCTCACAATTTACCTTTACTTTTTTCTGGTGCTGGAATTGATAAATATACTGAAGCTGATGCTTTTTTAGAAAGCATGAAAGAGATTAGTAAAAACTTAGGTGTAGATATACCTATCTCTTCTTCTACCTTTGAACTAAATAATTTTGCTTTACATGTAGAAGATAAAAGCTTAGACACCTACCAAAATGCAAAATTTTCAAAAGAAAAATTTAAACAAATTGGTATAGATAAACCAAATATATATCTTGTAACATCAGCATTTCATATGAAACGCTCAATTGCACTTTATGAATACTTTGGATTTAAAGTAGTCCCAGCTGCTACAGATTTTCGTCTACGTACTAAAGAAAATAAATTAACTATCTGGTCATTTATGCCCAGCTTAGGTGCTCTTAATAATAGCTACACAGCACTTCATGAATATGCAGGATTATTAAGTTTACATTTAAGAAATTTGTTTAGTAAGGAATAATTTTTGCTTGTTCTTTTTTTAAAAAGGAGTTCTTATGCAAGTAAACAATACAACCTTAACTAGTGAGCTAAGTATTTTTCAACAAAATACTCAAGCTAATATCACCCAAACAAATAATGAGTTTGAAAAACAGTTAATCAATGCCATTAAAACGCAAAAACCTGAAGAACCTGAGAAAGATGAAGCTGTAGAAACCTTTAAAGAGCAACTTACTTCTCAAGGAGCTTTGAAGTATATACAAAACTTTAATCTTGAAAAAATAGAGAAGCTTTTAGAAGAAAAACGTGAAACATTAAAAGCAACTCTTGGTTTAGATGAGGCTACACAGCCACCTTTAGAAGGAGATGCTAGAGATTCTGCACTAGCAACACTTGATACAATGATGAGTGATTATGCAAAAGAGCTACAAGAAAGAATGGCAGCTCAAACTCAATTAGAAAATAATACTAAAAGTCCTTTATCTTCTTTACTCAGTTAAAATATATCCTCCAAGGAGGATATATTTACTTTTTTATTACTGCTTTATTTTTAATAATTTCAATATTGACTTTATCTCCATTTTTATAAGAGCTAATATCATCATTGGTATTCCAGAAAGTACCTTCAAACTTTATCTGTTTACCATCGATAACACCTATCCCTCCAACATGAATATGTTGCTCTTTATTACTACTGCTTTTTTGCATTAATTGAATAAATTTTTTCCTAAAAACTAAAATAAGTATTAACCCAATACAAAGGGCTGTCGCAAGTTGAGAATATAAACTCTCAAATTTTATAATATAAAGTTCTAAAATAGAGACTATAACAAAACCCAATCCTATAGGAAATAGAAAAAATGAAAATACTAAAACTTCTAATCCTACTAAAACTATACCTATTGCTAAGAGCCATTCATAAGATAACGCTTCCATTATTTTGTTTTATTTCCAAAAAATTCTGAAACCATAGATAAAGAGCCTATCAACTCTGTTGCTTCATATGGAACTATAACTTTATCTTTTGAATCACTTTTTGCCAATTCATTAAATGCTGCTATTCTATCTTTCGTTAAAAGATACTCTGCACTTGAACTATTTTTAGTAATTGCCTCATTAATCATATCCATAGCTTCTTTTTGACCTTCTGCCAATGCAATTTGCTCATACTTTTTAGCTTCTGCCATTCTCTCAATTGCTTCTGCTTCAAGTACAGTTTGTTGTTTTAAACCTTCTGCATTTCTTATAACAGCTTCTTTATTTGCAATCGCCGTAAGCTCGATCGCTCTTTTTTCTCTTTCAGCTTTCATTTGCATGTTCATCGCTTCTTCTATCTCTTGTGGAACTGAGATATCACGTAGTTCAACCCGCATAGTTTTCACACCCCATTTTTGAGTTGCTTCATCAAGTGCTAAAAGAATTCTTTTGTTAAGTGTATCTCGTGAAGAAAGCGTTTCATCTAAGGCCAATTGCCCAATTTCTGCTCTTAGAGAAGTTGTAGCTAAATTGGCAATCGCCTGCTTATAATCAACTACCCCATATACCGCTTCTTTAGCTGTTTCTACTTGAATAAACACTATACCATCTACAGATATATTTACATTGTCTTTAGTAATAACACTTTGTCCTGGAATATTTATAATTTGCTCTTGTTTGGTTAATACTGCTCTAACTGAATCCAAGATAGGGATAATCAGATGAAACCCACCTTCTAAAGTTTTGTGGTATTTACCTAGTCTTTCTATTATCCAAGCATCTGCTTGAGAAACTATTTTTACACCTTTATAAATTATAATCACTAATGCCAAAATAATAGCAATTGGGATAATCATACTTGTATCTATACCTTGTATATACATCTAAACTCCTTTTTTATGTTATGAACGTCTAGTTATCCAATCTTCCATATTTAAAACAGATGGATACTGGTCTTGAAACTCTGTTTCACTAAAAGTAAATCTATATTCTTCCATATACTTCTTTAAAAGCTTATACGCTTTAGTTATCTCATCAAATTTTTTTGCATCCCCATCAGCCATATCAGGATGGTAAATTTTTGAAAGCTCTCTATATCTCATTTTTAAATCACTATAACTCACTTTTGTACAAAGTTGCATACATTCTACTGCCTTTTCAAACTCTTTGTATTTCATAGATTAAACTTAAAATGTATACTTTTTTGATGTAATTGTTTTATGTGTATCATCACAATAAGGCTGTTTTTGTGATGCACCACATCTGCATAACCTGTATTTGGTATTGTCTGCTTTTTCAATGTCTAATGAGCTTCTTTTCATAACACTCACTTTTACCCCTTCAAAAGTATCCTCTTCTCCTGCAGAACAGCTAAATCCTATCATACGATGAACACCATCACAAAAAGGTTGTTGGTTTGATTTTCCACATCTACAAAGTATGGAATTTTTTTTGATTTTTATAGAGTTACCTCGTATATCAAATAAAACATTATTGATAATTTCTTCATCACTATCTACACTCAATCGTATAGGTCCATTTTCTAACATCTTTATTTTTATGCTTTTCATATTTATCCTTTAACTATAACATTACAATTTTTTAAAATAAGCCTTTGTATCCTAAAATTACTGCAAATACAGTAAAAACCCTATATATTATAAAATAATTAAGCATAACGCAATTATACTAGGTTTATGAGTCTATAATTTATATCTGTTCATTATAGAATGATTATTTTAAAAAAGAAATAACTTATATTAATTTAAACGTAATAAATCAATTTGTTTGATATATTCTTTTTCATTGTAGTTGGTAGAATAATAGTTCATAAATCCATGAAAATGATTTACTGTAGTAATTTCTACATTTTTCTTTTGAACAAGTTCATTTTGTAGTTTTTCTACATCAAAATGTTTTTCATACTTAGGAAAGATTAGCTTTGTATCAAAATTTGGATTTATATTAGTAAAGTTTCTTATTTGTGAGCCATAAAAACAAACCGCATTTTTAACATACTGACTTGATGAAGTTTCAGATAATCTCCAAATTATAGAAGCTCCTATACTAAATCCTACTAGTGAATTAGTAGAGTTCTCTAATTGAAGTGCTTTTTGTAGCTTTTCTAAATAAGTATCAATTCCTACATTGTTCACAAAATAGGAGTAAGCCTCATTTTCATCTGTAAAACTCATATTTTTACCATCATAAGGATCAATTATTTTTTTTGCATTAATCTCTTTAGCCAATTGCACAAGAGCAGGAGTTTTACCAAATATGTCAGAAACTACAATTTTACTCATACGTTAACTTTTTATTTTTTTCAGCCACTCTTCTAAAGTTTTTTCAAAACCCATAGTAGAGTTTTCATAAAAATGAAGATTTTTTTCAAGATAGTTTTGTTCAACCCAACCACCAAAATCGTGAGGATATTTATATCCTTTTGGACTTGGACTTTTTAAGTGAGATGGAATTTGTAGTGCTTTTTCATTTTTTACATACGCTAACGCTTCATTTATCCCTTTATAACAACTATTTGATTTTGGACAACATGTAAGATACACAAGTGTCTGTGCTAAAATGATTCTTGACTCTGGAAATCCAATTTTACTCACAGCATTCAAACAACTTGACGCAAGGTTTAATGCATTTGGATTTGCATTTCCTACATCTTCACTTGCTAAGATGACTAACCTTCTTGCAATAAAATCTGCACTCTCACCACCATCAATAAGACGAGCAAGATAATACAATGCAGCATCGACATCACTACCTCTTACGCTTTTTATCATTGCACTTATAAGGTTATAGTGAGTATCATCTGAGCTAACACCATCTTTAAGTGCATTTGGTCGAAGTGATTTTAAAATCTCAAGAGTAACGTGAGTATCAACTTTAATTGCAAACTCTAAAAGATTTAAAAGTGAACGGCTATCTCCAGCACTTGAATCAAGAAGATACCTTTTTGCATCTGTATCAATACTAAATTCTACAATAGCTTTTGCACGCTCTATCACTTCTTCTAAATCATTTACATGTAAAGAAAAGAATTCAAATAACATAGAACGTGAGCGAATACCACTTGAGAGGGTAAAGTAGGGGTTCTCAGTACTTGCCCCAATAATAATTGCTTCTTTATTTTCCATAGGTAAAAGCAATACTTCTTGTTGCGTTTTTGAAAGGCGATGAACTTCATCAATAAAAATAAGTGGTTTAGCTAAAGAGTGTTTGTGATTTGCAAAAATTGTTCTAAAAGCATCTACTTTAACGCTAGTTGCGTCAAGTTCATAAAAAGGGAGTTCTAATTCTTTAGAGACAATTCTAGCAAGCGTTGTTTTACCAACACCTGCTGGTCCAAAGAAGATACAGTGAGGAATAGTCCCTGATTTTAAAAGTTTAAAAAAAGGGCTGTTTTCACTGCTTAAATGTTTTTGCCCTGAGAGTTCTTCTAAACAAGTAGGACGTAATTTAAGTGCTAGATTATCAATCACTTATCTCTTCTGTATATGAAATATAATCTCTTAGTGCTTTGTATTCGTTGGTTTCTAAAAACCTTGTTTTCCCAGGTTTTAACATACCTAAATCAACGATACCATAACTAACACGTTTTAAATCTACTACTTCAGTATCAAAATAGCCAAAGAAACGTCTTAATTCTCTATTTTTACCTTCTCTAATGGTCACTTTTACTGTAGAAAAATTTGGTCTACTTTTTATAATACGATAATCAACAAATGGAGCAAAATCCATTGCATGGATACTGCTATCGCTATGTCCACCTCTTCTTGCATCTTCAGCATGAAGGCCTAAACGCATAGCTTCTTCCATAGCAGGTGTAATTTCTCCATTGATTTTTACATAATAGACCCTTTCTAAATCTCCATGCATTAATGCACTTACAACTGAAGGAGAATCACAAAGTAAAAGTAAACCCTCACTTGCATAATCAAGTCTACCAACACTAAGATAGTGTGAATACTTTTGTGGTAAAGAATCATAAATTGTTCTTCTACCTCTATCATCTTTTTTACTTACTAACTCACCTTTTGGTTTGTTATAAACCAGCACTGTATATCCACTTTTTTCATAAAGTGTTTTTCCATCAACTGATACTTTATCTTCAAAGCTTGCTTTTGTTGCAAGATCCGTAACAACTTTCCCATCAATTTTAACTAAACCCTTTTTAATAAGCTCATCTGCTTCTCTTCTAGAATATCTTGTATTGTGAGAAATAATCTTATTTAAACGCATTTTTTCCATTATTTAATTCCTGCTTCTACAAGGTCATGAATATGTAAAACACCATCTACATTTCCATTTTTATTAGTAATAACTAAAAGTTGAATCTTATATTCTTCTACGACTTTTAAGGCATCACTTGCTAACATATTTGCATTGTCTAATACTTTTGGATTTTTACATGCATACTCTAAAACAGAATTTTCCATAGAAAAATTGTTATCTAAAAGAGCACGCCGTAAATCCCCATCACTTAAAAGTCCAACTAACTTATTTTGAGAGTTTGTTATAAGAATATTCCCTAATCTTCCTTCACTCATAGTCACTATAGCATCTTTTAAAGATGTATTTTCACTAACAATTGGCAAGTCTTTACTTCTCATTAAATCACTAACTTTAATAAAAAGTTGTTTGCCTAAACTTCCCCCTGGATGAAATGATGCAAAATCAGATTTTTGAAAATCTCTCTTTTTCATTAAACAAACAGCTAACGCATCACCTATGCCTAAAGTCAACGTAGTAGAAGAGGTTGGTGCTATATCTAAAGGGCAAGCTTCTTTTTCTATGTATATAGATAAAAATACATCACTATAACGCCCAAGAGAACTATTACTATCTCTTGCCATTCCTATTAGAGGAATATTAAATCTTTTAATATGAGGAAGAATTTTTATAAGCTCTTCACTCTCTCCACTATAACTAATAGCAAGAACAGCATCATCTGATCCAATCATACCCAAATCACCATGCATTGCTTCAGTTGGATGCAAAAAGAAACTACTTGTTCCTGTACTTGCTAACGTTGCAGCTATCTTTGCTCCAACTAATCCACTTTTTCCAACACCTGTTACTATTAGTTTTCCTTTTGTTTGCATAACAATATTAACAGCTTTTTCTATCTCTCGACCCAAATTTTCTGCACTTCTTAACAACTCTTTAGCTTCAATTTCTAAAACTTCTTTTGCTATTTGTATAAAATCCATAAATTTTCCTACATCGCAAATATCGTAGGAACGATAGTTGGATATTTTTTCATCTTTCTAAAGATATGTTTTCTTACTACTTGTCTCAATTCATTTTCGAGTGCTCTAGTATTTTGAAGTAACTCTTTTTTTGCATTAATAATAAATTGATCAATAATGCCTTCCATCTCTTTACTAAACACATGATCTTTAGAATCTGGTACTAAACCATAACTAACAACTTTTGGCTTTCCTATGAGCTTTTGTTCACTTTTATCAATCTGTGCTACTATCATAACTAGACCAGCATCAGCCATTTTCTGTCTATCTATAACAACATCACTTGATATTTGTTGATTAATTTGGTTATCTATATAAACTTTACCAACTTTTACACTTTTTACTTTTTTTACATACTTAGGACAAAGCTCCACCTGATCACCATCGCTCATAAGTAAGATATTTCTCGCTGGGATTCCACAACTAATTGCTGTTTCTTTATGTTTAACGATATGGTTATATTCACCATGAACAGGTAAGAAAAACTTAGGTTTAGTAAGTCTAAGGATTAATTTTTGTTCCTCTTGCGCAGCATGTCCACTAACATGAATCTCACTAAAATCTTGATACGCTACATTTGCTCCACTTTTTAGTAAAAAGTTTAAT
Organism: Sulfurospirillum arcachonense DSM 9755; assembly: GCF_000597725.1. Classification (GTDB taxonomy): domain Bacteria; phylum Campylobacterota; class Campylobacteria; order Campylobacterales; family Sulfurospirillaceae; genus Sulfurospirillum_A; species Sulfurospirillum_A arcachonense. Next base: position 121,615 of record NZ_JFBL01000005.1, on the reverse strand, counting down.
ACTTTAGAAACACTTGATTCGTTTCCAGGAATTGCTTTTGCTGAAATTATAATTTGGTCACTTGTTTTTATTTTGATATGTCTATGCTCATCGGTTGCCATTCTATAAAGTGCACTCATCGTTTCACCTTGACTTCCTGTTGTCACTATTAATACATCTTTATCACTATACTTATTTACTTCATGTGGATCAATGAATATACTTTTATCAAAGTCTATATAACCTAAGTCAAGTGCTGTAAAAAGGTTTCTCTCCATTGAACGTCCTATTACACAAACTTTTCTACCATATTTTACACCATGCTCAATTGCTTGATAGACTCTATGAATATTTGATGAGAAAGTAGACATAATAACTCTACCTCTTGCTTTAGAAAAAATAGCATCAAATGTTTTACCTACTGTACTTTCACTTCTAGTAATCCCCTCTTTATAAGAGTTGGTACTATCACTTAAAAGTGCTAATACACCTTTTTCACCATAGTATGCAAAACGGTTTAAATCAGTTACGTATCCATCTATTGGAGTATGATCTATCTTAAAATCACCAGTATGGATGATAGTTCCAGCATCTGTTGTAATTGCTAGGGATGAAGCATCAATAATAGAGTGAGTAATATGTAACCACTCTACTTTAAAATCACCAATTTTTATAACTTTACGTTTTTCAACTGGACGGAATAGTTTCTTTTGTGCTTTTAATCCATGCTCATCAAATTTGTTTGCTATCATTCCTAAAGGAAGAGGCGTAGCATATATAGGGAATTGCATCTCTTTAAAAAGATATGGTAATGCCCCAATATGATCTTCATGAGCATGTGAAATAATAATCCCTTTAATTTTACTTTTGATTGTTCTTAAATAAGAAAAATCAGGAACTAAAATATCTACACCATGCATGTCTTCACTAGGAAAGCTCATACCAACGTCAAGGATAATAGCACTTGTATCAGTTTCAAATACACAGATATTTCCACCAATTTCACCTAAACCACCAAGTGGAGTTATGCGAATTTTTGCATCTGTTCCTAAATCTAATTGATTAAATCTTTGTAGTCTATCTTTGTGCATTTTTTGATTTGCTTCGATTGTACGACGCATATCATTTTGCCACTTTTCAGTACCTTCTAGAGTACTTGGCTTATTTTTAGCACTTTGAAATTTTCTGTTATTTTTTCCAGTATTTGGTTTTTTTGCATTTGGATTTGGTTTATTTGCTGGTTTATTTGCATTTGGATTTTCATTAACCTTATTTGCATGTGGAGCTGGTTTTTTTCTTCTTTGTTGAGGCTTTTTTGCTACTTCTGGTTTACCAGTTTCTTGTTTGTTTGCTTGATTACCTGTTTCGTTCTGTTTCTTGTTCTCTTCCATCTTTTTTACCTTCTGTTAATTCTTTGAATAGTAGATGATGAGACGAGACGCTTATTTCATGAGGTCGAATTGTAACTGGATATTCATATTTTTCTAAAAGTTGGTTTGCATATTTTTTTTCAACCCATGCTGAAATATTTTTTAACCACGTTTTTCTAGGAGCTGTAAATGAGAATCTTAAATACTTTTCAAACATTTTCAAATCTTCATTTTTCTCAAAAATTCCTGGAAAATCGCCTTTTATGAACTCTTGTTCTTTTTCAATCATTAAAATCGATGAGGTTACTTTAGGGCGAGGCTCAAATGATTCAGGAAGTACATCAAAAAGTATTTTGGATTTCCCAATACTCTGGGCTAAAATAGCCAATGATGTAAATTCTTTTGTCTTATGAGGTGCTGCAAACTTTTCAGCTACCTCTTTTTGAATCATAACAACCAAACTCTTGCACAGTGGGTCCCTTAGGGCTTCAAGTATAATAGTTGTGGCAATATAATATGGTAAATTTGCTACCATATCATAAGGTTCATCCGATAAACTACCTTCTTTAAATCTCTCTAGTACGTCACCTTCTACTAGAGCAAATCTACCCTCATCTTCTTCTTTAGAAAATTTATCTTTTAGATAGATACACAGTTCGCTATCTACCTCATATGCTACTAAAGGTTTAACCTCTAGTAGTCTTTGCGTCAAATCACCTAAACCAGGTCCAATTTCTATAAGTTTTCTCTTATTTTTGGGCATCGATTGGATGATTTTACTTAATATAGAAGTGTCTTTTAAAAAATTTTGTCCAAATTTTTTTTTTGCTGCTATCATGACTACCTCTCTAAATTTAGCCCGATTATAGCTAAAGAATACTTATATATTGATTATAGCGTATTTTCAGCATATATTTTGGGGCTATTTTGTATAATCTAGAAAACTATAAAAGAGACTTTAATGGACTATTTTGCTAAACGTATTATTCCTTGTTTGGATGTTAAAGATGGACGTGTTGTTAAGGGTGTAAACTTTGTTGGACTAAAAGATGCTGGAAACCCTGTAGAAGTAGCAAAACGCTATAACGAAGAGGGTGCAGATGAAATTACTTTCTTGGATATCACTGCAACTCATGAAGATAGAGATACTATGGTTGATATGGTAAGAGAAGTTGCAAAAGAAGTTTTTATACCCTTAACTGTTGGTGGAGGAATAAAAACTTTAGAAGATATTTACAAACTTTTAAATGTAGGCTGTGACAAAATAAGTATTAACTCTTACGCTATAAAAAATCCTGATTTTATCAATGAATCCTCACAACGTTTTGGTTCACAGTGTATTGTTGTAGCAATTGATGCTAAAAAAACAGGTGACAGCTGGAATGTTTATGTAAATGGTGGACGTATAGATACTGGACTTGATGCACTCCAATGGGCCAAAGAGGTTCAGACAAGAGGTGCAGGTGAAATACTTTTAACATCCATGGATTGTGATGGTGTAAAAAATGGTTATGACATAGAACTTACTTCTAAAATGAGTCGCATGCTAGATATCCCTGTTATTGCAAGTGGTGGAGCTGGAACCATGGAACATATCAAAGAAGCATTTCAAAACGATGCTGACGCTGCCCTTGCTGCTTCAATTTTTCACTTTAAAGAGATAGATATTATGGATTTAAAACGTTATCTCAAAAGTGAAAATATTCCTGTGAGGTTATAATGATAGTTTGTGCGGGTAGAAATGAAGTTTTTGATTTTGCTCATCCTATTGGAGTAGGGCTTATAGAAAGTACTATGAACTTAACAAGACTTGCACTCTTTGATAAACCTGATTTTTTACTTTTTATTGGTAGTGCTGGAAGCTATGGTAAGCACAAAATATTTGATATTATACACTCTAAAACTGCTGCAAATATAGAACTTGGTTTTTTAGACAATAAGTGTTATACTCCTTTAAAAAATGTAATTTCATCAGAAGAAAATCAAAATGTTCCACGTGAAACATTAAATATAGTTAACTCAAGTAACTACATTACAACCGATAATGTTAGCTCTAAAAAGTTTCTAAAACTAGGACTTGAGTTAGAAAATATGGAGTTTTTTGCATTATTAAATGTTGCAAAAGAGTACGATATACCAGTAGCTGGTATATTTATAGTTACTAACTACTGTGATGAAAATGCACATAAAGATTTTATAAAAAACCACTCAAAAGCAAAAGAGTTACTAACAAAATACATGAAAGAATATAATGGAAAAAGTTAATATTTTAGATTTTTCAAAAGAGGAATTAGCAAAAAAAATAAAACCCTCTTTTAGAGCAAAACAGATTTATCAATGGATATATCATAAGTACATAAACTCTTTTGAAGAGATGAAAAATCTACCCAAAGACATGAGAGAAAATCTAGAAAAAAACTATATTTTAAATCCTCTAAAATTTGTAAAAGTTGAAGTTAGTAGTGATGAAAGTAAAAAATATCTTTTTGCTTTACATGATGGTTACACAGTTGAAGCAGTACTTCTACCAATGAAAAAAGAAGAAATTGATGAAAAGGGGAAACTAGTTCATCATACAAAATATACTATTTGTATTTCTTCACAAGTGGGATGTAAAATAGGTTGTAGTTTTTGTCTAACAGCAAAAGAGGGGTTTAAAAGGAATCTTACGCCTGGTGAAATTACAGCACAAGTACTAGAAATCAAAAAAGACAACAACATTGCACAAGAGCGTAGAGTTAATATTGTTTATATGGGGATGGGTGAACCACTTGATAATCTTGATAATGTTGCAAAAGCAGTCAAAATATTTGCTGATCTTGATGGTTTATGTATATCACCTAGACGTCAAACTATTTCTACAAGTGGCCTCAGTAATCAAATAGCAAAGTTAGGAAAAATGGACTTAGGCATTCTTTTAGCCATTTCTTTACATGCTGTTGATGATGAACTGCGTCAAAAACTTATGCCAATTAACAAAGCTTATAATATAGAATCTATTATTAATGCAGTAAAAGCTTTTCCAATCGATACAAGAAAAAGAGTTATGTTTGAATATCTTGTGATGCAAAATGTAAATGATGATATCAAAAGTGCTAAAAAATTAGTCAAACTTTTACATGGAATAAAATCAAAAGTAAATTTGATCTATTTTAATCCACACATTGGAAGTGAGTTTCAAAGACCTTCACGTAATAGTGTCGTTGCTTTTCAACAATACCTTGTAGACCATGGTGTTCTTTGTACGATTAGACAGTCCAAAGGATTAGATATAAGTGCTGCTTGTGGACAATTAAAAGAAAAAACAGATAAGGAATTACAAAATGACAATTCTTGATTGGAGCCAAGTTATATTCTTGGCTATTGTTGTTATAGTTGGAATTGGAGGAATGTATAAAGTTCTTTTTATGGACAAGGATAAATAGTCTTTACATGTAAAGACTATTTTGCAATCCACTTTTTTTCTACAAGTAATGTATTTTCAAAGAAAATCTGACCTAGAAACTTATCGCCACTATTGACAATGCCAACTCCTTTGGGAGTTCCACTCATAACTATATCTCCATCTTCTAAAGTAGAAAAACTTATTATCTCTTGTATCATCTCCTTTGGTTTATAAAGCATATGTGTAACTGAGCCATCTTGAATAAGTTTATCATTGATAAAAAGCTTTACATGTAAAGAGTTTACATCATCATCAAACTTAACAAAATCACTAAAAACAGTAGCACCATCAAATGCTTTTGCTCTTTCCCAAGGAAGACCTTTTTCTTTGAGTTTACTCTGTATCCCTCTTTTAGTTAAGTCTAACCCAAAACCAACTCCTGCTATTTTATTTGATTCCATTAAAAAAGATATTTCACCTTCATAATGGATTGGTTCTTCTTTACATGTAGAGAGTTCAAAACTTATCGATGAGTTTGGTTTCATAAAAATCACCATAGAAGAGGGTATCTCATTGTCTAACTCTTTTATATGTTCAACATAGTTTCGTCCTATACAAACTATTTTACTTGGTGTTATTTTTTTAGAATTAAAATTTACAGTTATCATAAAACTCCTTTTTTATATCAACTTTTGAAACTATATCATACTTTATATCTTTATATTCAAATGCTATTCTATTAGCATGAAGTAATAACCTTTTTGACTTAGTAAGATTAAGTACTTCTTCATCTATTTTTCCATCTAAATAGTCCCCAGCTAACTCTTCATCTAAACCATACAAAGTATCACCAATAATAAAATGTTCCACGTGAAACAAATGTGCTCTTATTTGATGTTGTCTTCCCGTTTGAGGAATTGCTTTTACTAAAGTAACATTGTTTTTTTTATCATACTCTATTGGTTCTATTTTTGTAAAAGAGTCTTTCCCACTCTCATGGACATGCACTTTAATCCTGATTTTAGATTCAGGTAAATCAGTAAGTAGTTTCTCTTTGATTTCAAGACTCTCTTTGACTTCACCATTTACTAAAGCAATATACTCTTTATATACTTCTTTATCTTCAAAAAGTTGTTTGAGTTCTGCTTCACTTTTTTTATCTTTACTCACAAGGACTAAACCACTTGTTCCTTTGTCGATTCTATGTGCAGCATTTGCATCTTTACCAAAAAGATATTTTATATCATCATTAAGAGTTTGTATCTCTTCTCTTTTTCTAGGATGAATAAGTATGCCGCTTGGTTTATCAAAAACAGCAAAATCTTCTGTTTCAAAAACTGGTTGTAATCCTAAAGGATTTGGTTGAAAAACTACAACTTCAATCTCTCCTTGTATCTCTCCACTTTTTTCTTCTAACACATTACCATTAACTAATACTCTTTTTCTATCCACAGTTCGCTGTGCTTCATGAATACTAATACCTAACTCATCCATTAAAACTTTAAATGTTTTTTTTAGTTCTTTTTGAAAAAACTTTTTCGTGACATACGCCAAAATTAACCTTTTTATAACCATCAATTAGATAAAATAAATATACTTAAATACTTCATATTTTAGCATAAATCAATAATAAGGTAGTTACATAATGGTAGAGCGTTACGCAAGAGAAGAGATGACTCAACATTGGACACAAGAAGCAAGATATCAAGCATGGCTAGATGTAGAAAAAGCTGCTGTGAAAGCTTGGAATAGAATCGGACTAATTCCTGATGAAGATTGTAAAAAGATTGTAGAAAATGCTGGTTTTTCAGTTGCGAGAATCGAAGAGATTGAAGCAGTAACAAAACATGACTTGATTGCATTTAATACTAGTGTATCAGAAACACTTGGTGAAGAATCAAGATGGTTTCATTATGGTATGACAAGTTCAGATGCAGTTGATACTGGTGTAGCACTTCAAATGAAACACTCTTTAGAGATAATTATAGCTGATACTAAAATGCTAATGGAATCTATCAAAAAAAGAGCGATAGAACATAAACTTACACTTATGGTCGGAAGAAGTCATGGTATCCATGGTGAGCCTATAACTTTTGGTTTAACTTTAGCTGTTTGGTATGATGAGATGGCTAGACATCTTAAAAACTTAGAAGAGACTATGGATGTTATTTGTGTAGGACAGATAAGTGGAGCTATGGGTAACTTTGCTCATGCACCACTTGAACTTGAAGAGTATGCAATGGAAGAGTTAGGGCTAAAACCGGCACCAGCTTCAAATCAAGTTATCCAAAGAGATAGATACGCTAGACTTGCAACTACTCTTGCTCTTCTTGCTTCTAGTATAGAAAAGTTTGCAGTTCAAGTAAGACACCTTCAACGTACAGAAGTTTATGAGTGTGAAGAGTTTTTTGCTAAAGGGCAAAAAGGAAGTTCCGCTATGCCTCATAAAAGAAATCCTATCTTAACAGAAAACATAACGGGACTTGCAAGAATGGTAAGAGCTTATGCAATGCCTGCAATGGAAAATGTTGCACTTTGGCATGAAAGAGATATAAGCCACAGCTCAACTGAAAGATTTTGGTTACCAGATGCATTTATCACAACAAACTTTATGTTACATAGAATGAACAATGTTATAGCAAACCTTACAGTAATGCCAGAAAATATGATGAAAAATCTAAACCTAACAGGTGGATTAGTATTTTCTCAAAGAGTTCTTTTAGAACTTCCTCTTCAAGGAGTAAGTAGAGAAGATGCTTATAGAATTGTACAAAGAAATGCGATGAAAGTATGGGAAGAGATTCAACAAGGAAAACCAACGATCAATGAAAAAGGTGAAAGTCTCTATCTGAATCATTTGCTTAATGATTCAGAGTTAAGAGAAAAACTAAGCGAAGATAAAATAAGAGAATGCTTTAATTATGACTATTATACAAAAAATGTAGATAACATTTTTGCAAGAGTATTTATATAACCAAACTAGGAAAAACTGAATGATAACTGTACAAAAACGTAATGGTAGAACTGAAACACTAGATATTTCTAAAATACAAAAACATACAAGCAGAGCTGTCGAAGGCTTAGCTAATGTAAGTCAGAGTGAATTGGAAGTAGATGCGAAGATTCAGTTTCGTGATATGATAACCACTAAAGAGATTCAAACAACTCTTATAAAAACGGCTGTTGATAAAATAGATATAGATAGACCAAACTGGACATTTGTAGCAGCCCGTCTTTTTATGTATGATTTATATCATAGAGTAAATCAATTTAGTGGTTATGGAAAACTTAGTGAATACTTTGAAAAAGGTGAAAAAGAAGGACGTTTAGTTCTTGGTCTTAAAGAGAAGTATGACTTAGAAGATTTAGATGCGTATATCAAACCTGAACGTGATTTACAGTTTAACTATCTAGGTGTTAAAACTCTTTATGATAGATATCTTATTAAAGATAGAAAAGGGAACCCCATAGAGCTTCCACAGCACATGTTTATGGCTATAGCAATGTTCTTGGCCCAAAACGAGTTAAACTCTCAGGATTGGGCTAAAAAGTTTTATGATTTAATCTCTAAATTTGAAGTGATGCTTGCAACTCCTACTCTTTCAAATGCAAGAACACATAGACATCAACTCAGTTCTTGTTATATCGGAAGTACCCCTGATAATATAGAAGGTATTTTTGACTCATACAAAGAGATGTCACTTCTAAGTAAATTTGGTGGTGGAATTGGTTGGGATTGGAATCTAGTTCGTTCTATGGGTGGAAGTATCGATGGACATAAAAATGCAGCGGGAGGAATTATTCCGTTTTTAAAAATAACGAATGATATAGCCATTGCAGTTGATCAACTCGGAACAAGAAAAGGTGCGATTGCTGTTTATATTGAACCATGGCATATGGATATCCAAGACTTTTTAGATTTAAAAAAGAACTCTGGAGAAGAGAGACGTAGAACTCATGACCTTTTTCCTGCAATGTGGCTGAATGACCTCTTTATGGAAAGAGCTAGCAAAGATGAAATATGGACACTTTTTGATCCTTATGAAGTAAGTGATTTATCTTCACTTCATGGTGAAGCCTTTGAAAAAAGATACAAAGAGTATGAGAATGATCCGAGTATTGCTAAAGAAAGAATTCACGCAAAAGAGTTATGGAAAAAAATGCTTACAGAACTTTTTGAAACAGGAAATCCATTCCTTTGCTTTAAAGACAGTGCCAATAGAACTAATCCTAATGATCATACAGGAACTATTAGAAGCTCAAACCTTTGTACAGAAATATTTCAAAACACAGCGCCAAATCATTATAGAACAAAAATTATTTATGAAGATGGGACTGAAGATATCTTAGAAGAAGATACATTAGTAAAAACAGACAATGGCATTACAAAAGAATCTAAAAAAGTTACTGCTCTTGATACTATTAATGGTAAAAAAATCTTCATTGTTGAAAAAGATATGAGTGAAGGTAAAACGGCTGTTTGTAATTTAGCAAGTGTAAACCTTTCTAAAATCAATACTCAAGAAGATATTGAAAGAGTAGTACCAATAGCAATAAGAATGCTCGATAATGTTATTGATTTAAACTTTTACCCACATGCTAAAGTAAAACACACGAACCTCAAATCACGCTCCATTGGACTAGGTGTTATGGGAGAAGCTCAAATGCTAGCAGAAAACAAGCTAGAATGGGGTAGCTATGAACACTTTAGTAAAATAGATGAAATTATGGAGGCTATAAGTTACAACGCTATTCATGCATCATCTAAACTCGCTATAGAAAAAGGACAATATCCTGAATTTGATGGGTCTAAATGGAGTAAAGGAATTTTTCCAATAGATACAGCTAATGAGGAAGCAAAAAAACTCGTAGACCGTGGTGGACTTTTTGGCTACACTTACAATTGGGAAGAATTACGTGAATATGTAAAGAAAAATGGTATGAGAAATGGTTATCTTATGGCAATTGCACCTACAAGTTCAATCTCTATTTTAGTAGGAACAACTCAAGCTATTGAGCCAGTTTATAAAAGAAAATGGTTTGAAGAAAATCTTTCTGGCATGATACCTGTTGTAGTACCAAATCTAAGCCCTGATACTTGGAGTTTTTATACTCCTGCGTATGATTTAGATCAAAGATTACTAATAAAAGCTGGAGCAATTAGACAAAAATGGATAGATCAAGGTCAAAGCCTTAATATATTTATGACTTTAGATAAAGCAAGTGGTAAAGTTCTAAATGATATCTATATGCTTGGTTGGAAATTAGGAATTAAATCAACATATTATCTAAGAAGTCAATCACCAGAAAACAAAATTGATGTCGCAGATAGAAGTATAGAGTGTGATAGTTGTCAGTAAGCACCTAACATAGGAAAAATAAATAATGAATATGGAAACGATTTTATCTTGTGTCATAACTTTGCTTCCTATTACAATAAGCCCAGGTCCAGCAAATATTTTATTTGCTGCATCTGGTAGTTCTTTTGGAATTAAAAACTCCCTACCTTTTTGGTTAAGTACAAATAGTGTTTGTATACTACAGACATTATCAATTGGATTTGGACTTGATTTTATTCTTAAAAATTATCCCCATACTATAGAAATTATTCATTATATTGGTGTTGCTTTTTTATTATACTTAGCTTTTAAATTTTATAACCTCTCTATATCTTCAAAAGACGATATAAAACCTTTAACGTTTACGGATGGTTTGGTTGTAGAGTTTTTAAATGTTAAATACTTAATAATACCTACTATAATGTTTTCACAATTTTACCAACCAACAGATGGTTATTCTCAAATAATACTATTAAGCATACTTCTAGCAGTCTTAACTATGACAAGCAATATAATTTGGATAATAGGAGGAAAAAGTCTAGCTCTTTTTGTATCACAAAAAAATATGCAAAAAAAGCAAGGTATAATTTTTGGTTCACTACTCTTAATAACAGCTATCTGGTTAGCAATAAATTAATATTAATCTAATAGCTCTTCTAATGATATATAAAAAGTCATTTTGCTTCTAAACTATACAAAAGTAATAATTATTAGTCACTCTCTATGCATAATACATCTTATTAAATATTTTCTGATAGAATAATAAAAAAAGGACATTTAAATGAAATATAAAGCTTTACATGTAGAAGAAAAAGATGGCCGATTTACTAAAGAGATACAAGAACTAGATCTTGTAAAACTAGATAAAAACGATATTCTTATTCGAGTAAAATATAGTGCTTTAAATTTTAAAGATGCTCTCAGTGCTATTGGAAATAAAGGAATTACAAGAGAGTATCCCCACACTCCTGGAATTGATGGAGCTGGAATAGTTGAGCGTAGTAATACTAAAGAGTTTAAAGTAGGTGATGAAGTCATAGTCACTAGTTTTGATTTAGGGATGAATACCAATGGTGCTTTTAGTCAGTATATATCTGTACCAAAAGAGTGGGTCATTCCTCTTCCAAAAACTCTTAGTTTAAAAGAAGCTGTTGCTATAGGAACAGCTGGTTTGACTGCTGCGATTGGTACTTATAAACTTTTAGCAAATGGACAAATAAAAGGCAATAAAATATTAGTAAGTGGTGCAACTGGAGCAGTTGGTAGTTTTAGTGTAAAACTATTGTCATCTCTTGGTTTTGAAGTTACTGCTTTAAGTAGCAAAGCTGATAAACAAGAGTTTTTAACTTCTATTGGAGCAAAAAATATCCTTTTAAAAGAAGATTTTGAAACACATGAGAAAAAACCTTTATTAAAACCAAAATTTGATGGGGCAATAGATGTTGTAGGAGGGGAGTTACTAGAAAACTTACTCAAACAAATCAAACCGGAGGGAAGTGTAGCTATATGTGGACTTGTAAGCTCGGCTCAACTTAACACGACTGTTTTTCCTTTCATTCTTAGAGGTATAAATCTTTTAGGAATAAATTCTGCTGAACTCCAACAAGAAAAAAGAAATCAACTTTGGCAATTATTAGCAAATGAATGGAAAATAGACTTAAGTGATATAATGCATGAACACAGTTTAGAAGAACTCCCTTCTCTCATTGATAAAATGCTTACTGGACAAAGTTCAGGAAGAGCTATTATAACAATAAATTAGCAATTTTTTTCTATTTTATTATTTATCTTTTTGCTATAATATTGAAAAAGGAGTAGATGTGGATATTGCTATGCCAAGCTTATTAGAAGCATCATTTGAAAATAAAACATTTGCTCCACATTTTCACGACGAATACTCTATTGCCCTTATCACATCAGGTAATCACAACTTTACATGTAACAAAACTGAATTTCATGCTTCTTCAGGAGATATTAGGCTCATTAATCCTGGTGACATACATGTTTGCAAGAGTAAAACTTGGGGTTATATTACATTTACTCCTGATGCAAACTTTGTAGAAACATTTAGCCAATCTTGCCAAAAAGAGTTACACAATATCTCTTTCACCAATCCTGTTATTCATAACAAAAAACTTACGAAACTTTTTATTGATTTAAATAGTGCTAAAAAAGAGTGGCAAGATAATCTAATGGCTGAAAATATTCTTGAAGAACTTATTGTAAATCTTATTTCATCATACTCAAACAATGAAATTAAAAACAATCAAATAAGTTACTCTAAAAAAAGATTAGCTGAGTCAATAGAGTATATGCAAAACCACTACAATGAAAATTTAACTTTGGAAGAGTTAGCAAAACTCACAGGACTGAGTAAATACCACTTTTTGAGAAAATTTAAAGAGCAGTACAACATGACTCCTCATGCCTATCTATTGCAAATTCGTATACAAAATGCAAAAAATATGTTACGTGACAAAAGAACCCTTACCGATATTGCTTTTTCATGTGGATTTAGTGATCAATCACATTTTACAAGAGTTTTTAACAAAATATTTGGCATGAGCCCAGGTAAATTGATAACATGAAAACCATAGGATTACTAGGTGGCATGAGTTGGGAGTCAACGCTAAGTTACTACAAACTTTTAAATGAAGGCGTACGAGATGCTCTTGGTGGAGTTCACAGCGCTAAAATCATTATGCACTCTGTTGATTTTGCGCAGATTGAAGAACTTCAAAGTCAAAACAGATGGGATGAAGCAGGCAAAATTTTAAATAAACATGCCAAAGCACTCGAACTTGGTGGTGCAGATTTTATCTTGATTTGTACAAATACCATGCATAAAATAGTAGATCAAATATCTTTACATGTAAACATACCCATCATACATATTGCTAAAGCAGCATCTGAAAAATTAAATGAAGAAAATTGTAAAAAAACAATCCTTTTAGGAACTAGATTTACCATGGCTGAAAATTTTTACAAAGAGATTATTGAACATAACAATATTAAAGTAATCACTCCTAATCAAGAAGATATGAAAGAGATAGACAGAATTATATTTGAAGAATTAGTTATGGGTAAAATTTTACAAGAATCTAAAGAAAAATACATCAATATTATTGAAAAATTATATTCTGATGACAACAAAATAGACTCTGTAATATTAGGATGTACCGAAATCGGTCTACTAATCAAAAAAAGTGACATAAATTTTAAAATCTTTGATACAACTTCTTTACATGTAAACAAAGCACTTCAACTCGCACTTCAAAAATAATTAAAAATAATATTAATTTATTACTTATAAAATTTATTTAATTTTTATATTTAATATAATAAACATATATTTCTTTAAAAATACTATAATACAATACTTTAAGTCCTTAAGATAAAAAAGAAATTTTACTCTTTTTTTATATGTGACAAAAGAATAATACTTTTATCATTAAGTTTCAGTTTACATTTCATAGAGTATAATCCTGATTGAATAAGAGTTTACATTGACAGGAATATTATGCTAACAAAACTACTCAAAAGAGATGGGACAACAGAAGACTTTCATGCTTACAAAATTGAAGATGCTATCAAAAAAGCATTTAAAAGTGTAAGAGTAACATATGATGAAAGTGTATTTAAAAATTTGACTGAAACACTGAATGCAAAAAGAATTGCAGCAGTTGAAGATATCCAAGATTTAATAGAACAAGAGTTATATAAAGCTAGATATTTTGATGTAATGCGTTCTTTTATGATTTACCGTCATACTCACAAAATGCAAAGAGAACACATTGCTGGACTCAATGAAGATACAACTTTTGTAAACTCTACACAAACAATCGAAGAGTATATTGGAAAAAGTGACTGGAGAATCAAAGCAAACTCAAATACTGGTTACTCAAATGCTGGACTTGTTAATAATACAGCAGGAAAAGTAATAGCAAACTACTGGTTAGATAAAATCTACTCAAAAGAAGAAGGATTTGCGCATAGGAATGGTGATTACCATATCCATGACTTAGACTGTTTAACAGCATATTGTGCTGGATGGAGCCTAAGAGCTTTACTCAATGAGGGTTTTAATGGAGTAAGAGGAAGAGTAGAATCTCGCCCACCACAACACTTTAGAGAAGCACTAGGACAAATGGCTAACTTTTTAGGAATACTTCAAAGTGAATGGGCTGGAGCACAAGCTTTTAGTTCATTTGATACGTATCTAGCACCATTTGTATTTAAAGATAACTTACCATACAAAGAAGTAAAAAAAGCTATTAGAAGTTTTATATATAATCTAAATGTACCAGCTCGTTGGGGACAAAGCCCATTTACAAATATTACAATTGACTGGACGGTTCCTAGCGATTTAGCAGATCAAACTCCTACATCAAGTGATATTCATCTGTTTAAGAACTTAGAGAGTAAAATTCTTTTAGAAGAAGCTAAAAAAAGAGGTGTTGACACACTTGAAAATATGACTTATAAGAACTTTCAAAAAGAGATGAATCTTATAAATAAAGCTTATTATGAAGTAATGACTGAAGGTGATAAAACAGGTCAGCCGTTTACTTTCCCTATACCAACAGTAAACCTTACAGAAGATTTTGACTGGTATGGAGAAAATACAGATTTACTTTTTGAAAATACTGCAAAAATAGGTTCATCATATTTTCAAAACTTTATTGGTAGCCAATACATGAGAGATGAAAATGGAAAACTTGTAGAAGATCCAAAAGCATATAAACCAGGTCATGTAAGAAGTATGTGTTGTCGTCTACAACTTGACCTTAGAGAACTTCTAAAACGTGGTGGTGGATTATTTGGTAGTGCAGAAATGACAGGTAGTATTGGTGTTGTTACTGTAAATATGGCCCGTCTTGGATATAATTTTAGAGGTGAAAAAGAGTTACTATTTAAACAAATTGAACGCCTTATGGATTTAGCAAAATCTACACTAGAGAAAAAACGTGTTTTTGTTCAAGAGATGTATGATAGAGGACTCTACCCTTATACTCAAAGATATTTACCAGGATTTGCTAATCATTTTTCTACTATTGGTATCAATGGTGTAAATGAGATGATAAGAAACTTCACTGAAGATAAACACAATATTGCAGATGAATTTGGAATGAAATTTGCTGATGAAGTAATAGAGTTTATGAGAATGAAAATGGTCCAATACCAAGAAGAAACTGGTAACTTATATAACTTAGAAGCTACTCCTGCAGAAGGAACTACTTATCGTTTTGCAAAAGAAGATAAAAAGAGATATCCTGAAATTTTACAAGCTGGAGAAGGTGATAATATATACTATACCAACTCTTCTCAACTACCAGCTGATTACACATCTGATCCTTTTGAGGCATTAGATTTACAAGATGATTTACAGTGTGCATATACTGGAGGAACCGTTTTACATCTTTATATGAAAGAGAGAATCAGTTCAAGTGAAGCTTGTAGAAAAATGATAAAAAATGTAATAACAAATTATAGAATGCCTTACCTAACTATAACACCAGTTTTTTCAGTATGTGAAAAACATGGTTATATAAGTGGCGAGCATGAATTTTGTCCAAAATGTGATGAAGAATTAATTTTAAATTATGAAAAGGAGATGGAAGATGAGTAGAGAAGCGATGTTAAAAAAATTAGAAGCAAAAAGAACAAAATGTATTGTTTATACTAGAGTTATGGGTTATCATAGACCAGTTGAAAGCTTTAATGTTGGCAAAACTGGAGAACATAAAGAAAGAGTGAAATTTGTCGAAAACATTTCTTGCTAAGAAATCTGTTTACGATATAACTAAATTTACCACGCTAGATTTCAAAGACCATTTAGCGTGCATAATTTGGTTTGCAAAATGTAATATGAGATGCTCGTACTGCTACAATAGTAAAATTGTAGATGGTGAGGGCACCTTATCCAACGAAGAAGTACTTGAGTTTTTAAAATCACGTATAGGTAAACTTGATGGTGTTGTTTTAAGTGGTGGAGAATGTACGCTTAATCCTGATATTGTTGATTTATGTGATGAAATTAAAGACTTAGGTTACGAAATAAAAATAGACACTAATGGGCTTAAACCAAATGTTTTAAAAGAGTTGATTAATCTCTCTTTAGTAGATTTTATAGCATTAGATTATAAAGCTCCTTCTTCAAAATTTGAACAAATTACAAAAAACAATCAAATTGAAAATTTTTATCAAACACTTGATATGTTAATAGACAAAAAATTTCCTTTTGAAGTACGAACTACAGTACATCACGAACTTCTTAATGAAGAAAATATAAATGAAATCATATTTGATTTAAACAAAAGAAAATACACTGGAACTTACTATTTACAAAACTATTTACATGTAGATGATACTATTGAAAAACTTTCACAAAATTCACCTTCTATAAATAAAAGCTTACTATCAGATACTTTACCTATAGAATTTAGAAATTAACCAAAAAATTTATTTTTTAATCAATATTAATAATACTCTAATATACTCTTTTAATTCTTTTGCCAAATGAAACTCTTTTAAAGCAAAAGAATGCAATAACATACCCTCAGCTGTGATAATTAAAGGACTGGTTAACGCAAGAGCCTCAAATCGTATTTGTTTGTTTTCAATAGCTTCTTTAAAAACACTTTGTAAAACGTTGTGCATCTTTTTGCTTATTTCGTTTTCAAAATTTTGCATTTTTTCATTCTTATAGTCAGAATAAAGATATAAAAATTCTTTAAATATCTCTTGAAATTTTAAAGTTTCTTCATCCTCCTTTAAATAAAAAGCAAAAATTCTCTCTAATTTTTCTTCAAATGTTTTTAAAGAATATAAATCTTTTTCTATCTCTTTTAAATCTTCTATTGCTATATAATAATATACTTCATATAAAAGCTCATCCTTAGATTTAAAATAATGATATAAAGAACTTTTTCCAATTTTAAAGTACTTTATAAAAGCTGCTGTAGAAAAATTTTTAATACCAAATTTTTCTACAAATAAAAGTGTTTTTTCTATTAATTCTTCTTTTTTTGCATCACGTTTTGTAAGTTCACTCATTAAAATACCTTTGTGGACTTTTGGTCCAGTTTGTGATATTATTATACAATAATTTCCTTTAAGGTCATAAAAAGTGAAGTACATTACAATCTTTTTTTTACTATTTTGTACAGGATGTACAACATTTGAGCAGCATAAAAAAATCATACCAAATACAATAGAGCAAAAAAGATTTATGCAAAAATCTAAGATGAAAAAACTAAATCTTTCTTATGAAGCTAAAAATTTAATACATGAAATAAATATACATAACTTCACGTTAAAATCTCTAGAACAATCAATTCAAAGCTATCTTGCGCTCACTAAAACAGAACAATCTAGAAATAAACCAAAAATTTCTGCTGAAATTTCCAACACCACATCTTTAGAAAAAAATACTTATAAACAAAAAACAAAAAATCTTAGTCTTGGATTATCCCTAAACTGGACACTCGATATTTTTGGAAAAATAGCTGACGAAATCAAAGCTACTCAATTAGAATATAAACAAGCTAAACTTCACTATATACATACGAAAAGAGAATTATTTGCTGAAGCATTAGGATTACATACTGATTTAATTTACTATGACAATGCACTTAAAAATAATTTAGAACAAAAAGATATACTAAAAATACTTTATTCATCTCAAAAAGAAGCTTATATCAAAGGTTTAACTGCATTTAGAGAATATATGGAAGCAAAAACTGCTTTTGAAAAAATCAATCATCAAACAGAAGCTTTACATGTAGAATACATGCAAGTACTCTATGCCCTTAATATTTTACGAGGAAGTGATCCTAAAAAAAAGCTTTCTCTTAAACAATATCCTCTTAGTAAAATAACTCTTAATGAAGAATTTACAATAAATGCAACAGATTTAAATCAACGTGCAGATTTACAAAGTAGCTTTTTAACAGTCAAAATACTACAAAACAAAGAGAGTGCTACCTATAAAGCACTTTTACCCCAAATTACACTATCTGGACAATATGCTACAACAGGACAAAAACTTAATGAACTTTTTAATGGCAATTTTATATGGCAATTTATTGGAGGTATTACGCAACCTATTTTTAATGCTGAGGAGTTAAACTCTTTGGCAAAATCAAAATCAAAAGAAGTACAAAGTAGTTATTTTAAATATCAAGAAAAAGTTTTAAATGCAATAAAAGAGATTGATGAAACACTTGCCCAAATCAACTTACTTAAAAAACAGAATAAAATATATCAGTCAGAACTCAATAATACAATAAAAAGTTTACACTCTCAAGAGAGAAAATATAAATCAATGCAAATTAATTTAAGTGAATATTTGGAAGAAAAACTCACATGGTTACAAATCAAGCAAAATTTAGAAAAAACAAATGCACAATATATAAAATTAAAAATAAAATTAGCTCTACTAGGTGGAATATTAGCTAAAGAGGAAATAAACAATGTTCAAAAATAAAAAGTTCTGGTTAATCATATCTGGAAGTATTTTATCATTTGTGATTGTAACAGTTATCTCTATGGAGAATACTACAGATATAACAAAAAAAGAAAAACATACATATACCAAACAAGTTACAATTGCCAATATTACACCTACATCACATCAAAGTTATGTCCAATCATTTGCAATAATTCAACCAAGGTGGTCAGCAAAAATCAAGTCTCAAGTAGATGGAGAGATAATAGAAGTTTCACCAAATGCATTGGAAGGTAACTGGGTATCAAAAGATGATGCATTAGCACAAATTGATCCAAAGCGTTATCAAGCTGAACTAGATGAGGCTAAACAACTTCTTTCACAAATGCAACTTGAATTAAAATTAGAACAAGAAAAAACTAAACAAATTCAAGCAGACTGGAGTAGATCAGGAATAAAAGAGAGTCCATCAGATATTTCCATGAATATCCCTCAACTAAAAGCTATAGAAGATAAAGTCGCTTATGCAAAAAGTAAAATGTTATATCAAGAAAACATGCTCAAACATACAACAATACAAGCTCCTTTTTCAGGTTATATTACTATAAGACAAATCAGTCCTGGTCAAAAAATATTAGAAGGAGAAGAACTATTTGAAATTATTGATAATAATCATCTTGATATTCATGTGAGCTTAGGAGAACAACAATGGAATTTATTAGATAAATCAATTTGGAAAAAACAAGCAGCAAATATTGTAAATGAAAATGATGAACTTTTGGCTCAAGCAAATATTGTACGAGGAGGAGGATATCTTGATTCTAAAACACACCAATACACTCTTTTTTTAGAAGTAATACAAAACCAAGTAAATCATTCGTTAAGCGGGCAATTTGTCCATGTGCAAATACCAGGTAAAATATTGGACAATGTGCTACAGATTCCTCAAAGTGCACTCACTCAAGAAGGTAATGTATGGTATATTGATAAAAAAAATCAATTACAAAAATATGCTACGCAAGCTCTTTTTTATAAAGGGGAATGGGCCTATGTTTATCCTCCTAAAGAGCTAAAAGAAGACACTATAAAAATAGCAATAAATCCTTTAAGCTCTTTTTTAATAGGTACAGTTGTTAAAGAGGTTAAGCATTAATGCATACAATGACACGTTATTTTATTTATAATCCAGTAGCTGCAAATTTATTGATGCTACTAATTCTTATCGGAGGGTATTTTACACTTTCAACTCTTCGTATTGAAGGCTTACCAAAAATTCCTGCTGACACTATAACCATTGAAACAAGTTTTTCTGGAGCTTCTGTTCAACAAATAGATGAGCAAATTACACAAAAACTTGAAAGAGCACTAGAAGGGCTAGATGGAGTTAAAGATATATGGTCAATTTCTACTAAAGAATTATCTAGTATAACCGTACAAAAAAGAGCAAATTACGATATTCAAAAACTTCTTGATAACATTCGCATCCGTATTGATAGTGTCGCATCACTTCCTCACAAAGCAGACCACTCTATTATAAAAGTAGATGACTTTGATTTTCCAGCCCTTTATATTCAAATGTATGGAGAATCACAAGATACCATCCAATTACTCTCAGAACGCTTAAGAAAAGAGTTGTTATCTCAACCAGAGATATCACATATAAAAACTTGGGGCAAACAAAAACATCAAATTCGTATAGAATTTATTCCAAGCAATCTAGAAAGATATAATTTAACTATCGATGATGTTTCTAAAATAATACAAAGTTCTTCTCTATTTTTTGAAACAGGAGAATTAAAAAGTGATAAGAAAAATATTATACTAAAAGCCGATGCTCAAGCTTATTATATAGCAGATTATATGGCTATACCTATTTTAGAATTTAAAGATGGAAGAACCATAACTTTAGGTGAAATAGCTCATGTAAGCAATTTTTATGAGAATGAAGGTATAGCAGTAAGATTCAACACCAAAAATACAGTAGGCATGGAAATTCTTATAGGAAGAACTGAAAATCTTTTAGTTATATCTGATGTTGTA
Organism: Sulfurospirillum arcachonense DSM 9755; assembly: GCF_000597725.1. Taxonomy (GTDB): domain Bacteria; phylum Campylobacterota; class Campylobacteria; order Campylobacterales; family Sulfurospirillaceae; genus Sulfurospirillum_A; species Sulfurospirillum_A arcachonense. Next base: position 101,053 of record NZ_JFBL01000005.1, on the reverse strand, counting down.
AAAAAAGTTGTTAATAATTTTAATGCCCAATTACCAAATGGCATACAAACAAGTATTTGGGGGGATGCAAGTAATTATATAAAAAATCGTTTAAATCTCTTACGTAACAATGCTATTGTTGGTCTCTTTTTAGTAATTTTGATACTATCACTTTTTCTACATGTGAAGCTTGCTTTTTGGGTTGCTATGGGTATTCCTATCTCTATAGGAGGGACAATAACACTTATGGCTACATCATGGGTAGATTATTCATTAAATGATATTACGACTTTTGGTATGATTATCGCTCTTGGAATTTTAGTCGATGATGCTGTTGTGATAGGGGAGAGTATCTTTGAAGAACGCAAAACTTGTCATAATCCCCAAAAAGGAACATTAAAAGGTGTACAAAAAGTAGCAATAGCCACTATTTTTGGAACCTTAACAACTATAACTGCTTTTGCCCCAATGCTAACTATTGACAATGCTATGGGTAAACTTTTAGCTAGTTTTTCAGGTATCGTTATTTTAACATTACTTTTTTCTTTATTTGAAAGTAAATTTATCTTACCTTCACATCTAGCTCAAATTTCTTTAAATACAAAAAAAAATACTAACTTTATCAGTCATTTTTGGAACATTTTACAACAAAAAGCTCAAAATACACTTGAGTGGATAAAACATATACTTTATGTACCTTTACTATCATTCTCATTAACACATCGATATGCTGTTTTAGGAATATTTATCTCTATACTAATTTTATGTGGTGGACTTATAGCAAATGGTAAAATAAGGTCAGTTTTTTATCCTGAAATCCCTGGACAAATCATTACGATTAATTTAGAGATGGACAAACGTGCACCAAAAAATCTATTAAATACTCATGTAAAAAAAATAGAAAATGCAATTGAAGAGTTAAATCAGAACTATGCTTCAAAGTTAGATACTGATAGAAAATTAATTGAAAACTGCCTTATTGTAATAAATGATGCACAATCAGCTGAAGTTTACGCAGAACTTCTTCCAGAAAATCTTCGTAAAAATATAGAAACATTAAAAGTACTTGAAGCATGGAAGCATAAAATAGGGTATTTAGAAGGATCTCAAAGTATCAAATTTTCAGGGAGTGAAGAGATGGCTGGGGGATTCGAAATACGCTTATATAGTGAAAATACTCAAGATTTAAAATCCTCTGGTGAAGATGTAAAAAAGTTTCTAAGTAATATAAAAGGTGTCAGTAATATCCGAAGTTATATGTATGGAGGGAAGCCTCAATTACAACTTCAACTAAAACCTGAAGCAAAACATTTAGGATTCACTACAGAAACTTTGGCACAACAAATTGGACATCTTTTTGGTGGTGCAGAAGCACAAAAAATACAACGTGACAACCAAGAAATAAGAGTTATTGTAAAAAGTAAAGAGCAATCTAGAAAAAATATTAATGATCTTTTACATACCAGAGTAAAAAGTGACACTGGAGAATGGTATTCCCTGCTAAGAATTGCAAAAATAAAATCAGGATATACTTCTGAAATAATTGACCGTAGAAATTCCAAGCGTATCAATACAATTAAAGCATTTGTAGATAAAAGCTTTATCTCACCTTCAATAGTATCACAAAGCATCTTTACAGAATTAGCACCAAAACTTGCTAAAAAATATCCTAATGTACGTATTGCTAAAGGAGGCGAACTAGAAGAAATGGGTGAAGTCAAAAAAGAATTTGTTAAAGCACTATTAATAGCAATTATAGTTATTTATGTATTAATAGCAGTTCCTCTTAAATCATACTGGCAACCTTTTGTTATTCTTTCTGTTGTACCGTTTGGATTTATTGGAGCAGCATTTGGACATTTAATTATAAATCTACCTTTAAGTATTTTATCACTTTTTGGAATATTAGCTCTTACAGGTATTACTGTTAATGATTCTTTAGTGTTAGTGACTACATATAACCAAAGTAAAGAAAAAATACATACAACACTAGATGCCTTACAAGATGCCTCTCTAAAACGATTTAAAGCAATTTTTTTAACAACTATAACCACAGTAGCTGGTCTTACTCCTTTAATAATGGAAACTTCAGAACAAGCACAATATCTTATTCCTGCAGCAGTTTCTCTTGTATTTGGTGAAATATTTGCAACTTTAATTACACTTATAATAGTACCAATTCTACTTGCAATTTTAAATGATTTAAAAGAATATGTTTTATAAATAAAAACATAAATAAAACTTTTTAAGTCTGCTTTAGCTAAAATATTCTATAAAAAGTATAATTAGGACACAATTATGGAAAGAAAAAAAATATACAACCCAAGCTCAGATGAAAACCTCAATGACAGAAGAGTTTTTAATGGAAATCCTCACGGTATTTTAAACTTTACAAAAGCAAAATACACTTGGGCTCTTAATTTATGGGATATGATGGAAGCAAACACTTGGTTCCCAAAAGAAGTTGATACTACAAAAGATGTAATTGATTACAACAAAAGTTTAACTGACCCAGAAAAACGTATGTATGATTTAGTTTGGTCCCAACTTATTAGTATGGATAGTTTTCAAACAAATAACTTAGCTGATAATATAAACCCCTATATCACTGCTCCTGAAATCAATGCTCTTCTTGCACGTCAAGCTTATGAAGAAGCTAATCATTCAAAATCATATGCAGTTATGGCAGAAGCTATTTGTGATAATACAGACCTTATTTATGAGATGGAAAAACATGATGAAGTGTTAAGACGTAAAAATGATTACATTTCTAGTGTATATGAAGAATTAGCAGGTGATGTGACAGATGAAAAACTTCTTTTAGCTATGTTTGCAAACCAAATCTTAGAAGGTATCTATTTTTACTCAGGCTTTACAGCAATCTATGCACTTGCACGTGCAGGAAGAATGCTTGGAAGCGCACAAATGATAAGATTTATCCAAAGAGATGAAATCACACATCTACTTCTTTTTCAAAACATGATAAATTCTACAAGAAAAGAGAGACCTGATCTGTTTACAGATGAACTCAAAGCAAAAGTTTTTAAAATGTTTGAAGAAGCGGGTAAGCTTGAAATTGAGTGGGGACAATACATCACACAAAATCAAATTATGGGTTTTACAGATGATATTATTGAAGAGTATATTCACTTCTTAATTGATGAAAGATTGAGTGCTGTTGGATATGAAAAAATGTACAATGCAAACCACCCTATTAAATGGGTTGAAGATTTTTCAAAATTTAATGAACAAAAAACAAATTTCTTTGAAGGAAATGTAGCAAACTATAGTAAAGGTAGCTTATCTTTTGATGACTTCTAAAAAAACTTTAGTTGCACTTCAATTTGATTATGAGAACAAGAGTCTTGAAGAAAATTTCAAGACTCTTACAAGACTTCTAAAAAACTGCCCTGAGGGCTCAATCATCCTCGCTCCAGAGTTATGCCTAAGTGGATATGATTATGCTCATTTAGAGCGTTCTAGCATGTTTAGTGAATCCATAATAGATACTCTATGCCAGCTTTCCTATAAAAAAACTTTTGGTCTCACTCTAATCCGTCAAAAAGAAGATAAATATCTTAATGTTTTTATGCTTTTTTCAAATGGTAAAATTATAGATTCACGTCCTAAAGCAAGACTTTTCCCTCTTGGTGATGAAGAAAAATACTTTTATTCAGGAACAGATGAAGATATACGCATCATAGAAATAAATGGAATAAAAATTGCTACACTTGTATGTTTTGAATTACGATTTACTGAACTTTGGCAACATATTCTTGGTGCAGATATTATTCTGGTCCCTTCTTTTTGGGGAAAACTTAGAAAAGAGCATTTAAAAACACTTAGTAATGCTCTAGCAATTATAAATCAAGCCTATGTTATAGTTGCAAATAGCAGTGATGATTCTATGGCCAGTAGTAGTGGTATTATATCTCCTTTTGGAGATGTTTACAGAGATAACTCATCCTATATTATCAAACGTGAAGTAGATTTAAACGAAATAAAAAAAATGAGAAAATATATTAATATAGGGTTATAATGAGTGATTTTAGCAGTAAAATAAGACTTCAAAAATGTAAATATATGGCTGATGAAATTTCTAAGGTATGCACATTAAGTGATGATACATATAAAGCACTTTGTCTAAGTGAAAGAGAACATTTTGTTCCAAAAGGTTTTAGTAGACACGCTTATAAACTTGATGCTCTTCCTATGCTTGCAGACCAATGGATAAGTTCGCCTTTAACAGTTGCAAAAATGAGTGAAGCTCTTACATGTAAAGGTGCTGATAGTGTCCTTGAAATTGGCTGTGGTAGTGGATATCAAGCACTTGTTTTGAGTAAACTCATTAGAAGAGTTTTTACTATTGAAAGGGTTGAGCGACTCTTAATGGAAGCAAGAGAACGTTTTAAAAACTTAAATATTCACAATATCCATACTAGATTTGATGATGGACAAAATGGTTGGAAAGAGTATGCACCATATGATAGAATTCTTTTTTCTGCATCAATCCCAAAAATACCTGAGAATATCTTTGAACAACTTGCTGATGGTGGTATCTTAGTTGCACCAATTGAAAAAGGTCATAAACAGATAATTACTCGATTTACTAAAGAAAATGGAACTATAAAAAGTGAAGAATTAGACGATTGTCTTTTTGTTCCTGTAAAAGATGGAAAAGGATATTAGCTTTTTAATGCAAATAATCCTCTTAGAAAACTCAATATTTTCCTAATTATATAAAGGATTATATATAATCCAAACGTAAAATATAGAGGATGAAAAAGTCCAAATTGACTTTGGCTAAGATGTTCGATGTGTTCAATAGGATGAGAAATCCATTGTTTCATATGCATACCAAGAGCTAAAAATAGAAACAATCCTACAAACACCACTATTTCTTTACCTATTTTTGTCATTCCATATCCTACTTTGTATTTAACATTATACCAAATAAAAGGGGAAGAAACTCTCTTCCCCTTGTTAATAATAAGCTATTTTTTAGCTTTTTTATTAAAATGAAAATAAATGTAAGTTGCCATATCTTCAGGATGATAGAGCATTCCTTTATCTTCTATTTTCTTTTGATTATGAGTCATTATTTCATTGCTACTACCTGAAGACTGAAATCCATCAGATTGTAGACTATACAACTCCATTTCTAGTTCACTTTTACTCATATCATTAATTGCTGGAGCATGTTTTTCTGGATTACCTTCAGCATTCATTCCATGACATTTTGAACACATTCTTTTATATATTTCAGAAACACTATATGTTTTTATACCATTATGGTTAACAGAAGAAACATCTGGCTTTGAACTTTTTATACCATACGTAGAAGAAATGTATAAAGCCATATCATCAGGGTGATATGTCATCCCTTTTTTCATAATTTGCTTTTGATTATGTGCCATAACTTCACTGTTACTTCCCGAAGATTGTGAACCATTTGCTACTAAATCAAAAAGCTCATAAGCTAACTCATTTTGGGTCATGTTATTTAATGCTGGAGCCTTTTTTTCAGGAATTCCTTCTGCTTTTAAACCATGACACTTTGAACACATTTTATCATAAATTTCTGCTACACTATATTGCTTAGCCTGAGCTAGAGAGATAATGGCGCTTAAAGATATGATTAAATAAACTAATTTTCTTATCATTTTATAACTCCTTTTAAGTTCATTATCGACTATGCTCTACCTTTTAGCATACCATAAAAATACATAGGCTTCAGCATATAAACTTTCAATATCCACCAAATCCAACGCTCTTTTGTAGGATCAAGAGGAAATGATGGTGTAGGTTTCTTACTCCAATCAAACTCAGCAAGCATAACCGTACCAATATCTGTAATCAAAGGGCAAACAGTATAGCCTCCATATTTTTGTGTTGGAGCCTTTCCAGACATGACATCTACAAGATTTTGTGCAGCAACTGTATATTGTTTTCTTACTGACCCACCAGTTTTTCCCATAGGAATACCAGCAACATCTCCTAAACCAAAAACATTTGCATATCTTGTATGTTGAAGAGTCTCTTTTTTAAGTTCAACCCAACCACCTTTACTTGCACTTCCTCTTTGCCATGCTAAAGGAGATTTTTTAACAGCATCAGGGGCACTCATAGGAGGTGTTACATGCATAAAATCAAATGGAACTTTTACTTGTTTTACTTGAGGAATCATGTCAAACTCTTCTAAGTCTGGATCCCATTCACCTTTTACAAGATAACTGTGATCAAATGTAGCTATTTTCTTACCTGGATCAACTGCTACTAAATTATGCTTATAGTGCCATTTCATATCACGAGCTTCAAACTGTTTTACAATAGCTTCATGATACTCTGGAACACCAAACATTTTCCCACCATTAGGATAAAAAGTCAATGTTGCATTGTCTCTTGCTTTTGCTTCTACTAATCGAGCATTTGTTAAATACATGATTTTTTTAGGAGCACCACCACACTTAATTGGAGTATTTGGATGAGTAAAGACACCTTCAACTTTTTTACCACTTTTTGCTTCTGAAACAAACTTTTGCATAAGTGGCCAAGTTTTTGCTGCACCATCGGCAAAATAAACAGAACCTATCCCATTACTTCCTATTATGTCACGGCTTAGTCCATCAATCTTGTCATAATTTAATTGTAATCCTGTAGCAACTACTAAAAAGTCATACTTTACTTCACCATTTTGAGCAGTTATAACTCTATTTTTATCTGGATCAAATTCTATCACGGAATCTTGCATCCATTTTGCTTCACTAGGAAAAAAATCTTGGCTTTGCCCAAGAATATCTTCTTTTTGCCAAACACCAGCACCTATTAAAGTTTGGCCTGGTTGATAACTCACACTAGTTGCATTTGGCTCAATTATAGTTATATTTGGATTACTTAGTTTTTTTACTAATAGTGAAGCTATTGAACACCCCGCTGCTCCACCACCAACAATAACAATTTTTCCTTTCACATCAGATGCTACAGCTTTTGTAGCTGCACTTGCCTCCGATGGGTTTAATAAAAAAGAGGCTGTACCAACACCGGCTAATTTTAAAGCATCTCTTCTTGATAGCCCTCTTTTACACAACTCCTTATCTAACTGCTCACACAGCAGATCAACATTCTCATTTATCATAGCTTCCCCTTATAAATATAACGTATATTATTAGGTTAGCATATTAATCTTTACTTATAACTTAAAATTTGCTTTATTAGTAACTGTGGTGTTACTAATCCTCTATATTCGTTACGAGAAACACTAAATAATATATCAATTGTATCACCTCTTTGTACTTCAACATCATAATTAAAAAACAAAGATTCTATAGAATGATTATCTTTTAATAAAATCAATTTTAAATGTCGCCTATCTCGTCCAATTACTCTATCTACTTTTATAAGTGCATTTTTGAGTAAAAAACTAGGTTTTGGATTTTTTTGTCCATATGGCTCAAACTCTTCTAATATTTCCAATAATTCGAAGTCAACATTGCAAATATCAAGTTCACCTAAAACGTCTTTTTCAGCTTCTAACTCTTTTGCTGTTAGCTTTTCACTTGCTTTTACAATACGTGATTTAAACTCAATCAAATTTTCTTTTTTTATAGAAACTCCAGCAGCACCTTTATGACCACCAAATCCTAAAAGTATCTCTTCTTGCATTTGAATAAGTGATAAAATATCAACTTCCCCAATACTTCTAGCACTTCCTTTAGCATATCCATCTTTTATCGAAAAAACTATAGCTGGTTTTTTAAATCTTTTTGAGAGTCTTGATGCTACAATACCAACAACACCTTCATGCCAATCTTGTCCCCAAACAACAATAACATTTTCACCCTCTTTAATTTGCTCTAATGAAGCATCAAAAAGATTTTTTTCTTCATCTTTTCTTGTGTTATTTAAATGAACTATATACTCTAATTTCAATATAGCATCTTCTAAATTTTTTGATTTTAAAAATTCATAAGAGTATTTAGCATCTTCCATACGTCCAGAACTATTGATAAGCGGAGCTATAAGAAAAGATATATCATCTCCTTCTAATACATTTTTAGAAAAATATTCACATATAGCTTCAAATGCAACCCTTTTTGAAGAGTTTAAAGCAAGTATCCCTTTTTTTACCATTACTCTGTTCATATCTCTAAGTTCCATCATATCTGCCATAATAGCAATACTAAGAAGGTCTAAAAATTTTGAAAGATCATATTTTAAATCTAGTTTATCTTTAAGAGCAGCTACGAGATACCAAGCCACTTGTGCACCACATATTTCACAGTTTGGAAAATCACAATCTTTTTGTTTTGGATTAACAATAGCGTAAGCATCAGGAATATTAGTTGGCACTGTATGGTGATCAGTAATTATTAAATCGATACCTTTTTCTTTACAATACTGCGCAGCTTCTAATGCTGAAATTCCATTATCTACAGTAATAATAACATCAGTATCTAATCTTTTTACAATATTTGGATTTAACCCATAACCATCATTAAATCTATTAGGAATTATTAGCGAATATTCAACATTTAAATCATCAAAAAACTCACTTAAAATTACAGAAGAAACAACACCATCAACATCATAATCACCTACAATAGCAATTTTTTCTCTGTTTTGTATAGCCTTCACAATCCTTGAAGATGCTTTATCAATATCTTTAAAAGAAGAAGGATTAGGCATCTCTCCTAGGCATTTACATGTATCATCTTTAAATCTATTCGATAAAATTTTCCTTACATCTTCTTTACTTAATAACTCACCCATCTTGATGAGATTTTAATGCTGCTTCACAAAATGATAAAAGAGCTCTATTTGGTGCAGTTAAACGAGATGTAAACTCAGGATGAAATTGAACTCCTAAGAACCAAGGATGACCTTTTATCTCAACGACTTCTATAAGGCCTTCTGACTCTCCACTTACTATCATTCCTGATTTTTCAAACTCTTTTCTATATTGTGGATTTGCTTCGTATCTATGACGATGACGCTCTTCTATAGTTTTTTTACCTTCATACACTTCTCTTAAAAGAGAACCAGCTTTAGTATCACACTTATAACCACCTAGTCTCATTGTACCACCAAGAGGACTTTTGTATGTTCTTACTTGTTTATTTCCTGCTGTGTCTAAGAAATTGTCAATTAAATAAATAATAGGTGCTGTTGTTTGCTCATCAAACTCTACAGATGTTGCATTGTCAATTTTTAATACATTTCTTGCATACTCTATCATGGCAAGTTGCATTCCTAAACAAATTCCTAAAAATGGTATATTATTAACTCTTGCATACTCAATTGATTGTATTTTCCCTTCAACCCCACGCTCTCCAAAACCACCAGCAACCAAGATACCATCTACGTCTCCTAGTAATTCTTTGGCACCTTTTTCTTCAACCATTTCAGCGTCTACCCATTTAAGCTTTACTTTTGCATTTAAGTGAGCTCCTGAATGTATAAAAGATTCTGTTAAAGATTTATATGCTTCTTTTAAATCAAGATATTTTCCAACAAAACCAATAGTTAATTCATTTGTAGGATCAATAACTCTTTTTACCAATGTATCCCATGTTTCCATATTAGGATTTAATTCACCAAGTTCTAGTATTTCTGATATTGGAGCTAAAATATTTTCTTTTTGAAGATTTAAAGGAACTTTATATATAGTCAAAGCATCCACTGATTCAATAACACAGTTTCTTTCAACTCCACATGAACTAGCAAGTTTATTTTTAAGCTCTTTTGGTAGTGGTAACTCAGAACGACAAACTAAAATATCTGGACTAATACCAATTCTTCTTAACTCTTGAACAGAATGTTGTGTAGGTTTTGTTTTAAGCTCACCCGCAACTTTTATATAAGGAATAAGTGTTAAATGGATATACATAGCACGTTTTTTACCAACTTCACTTCGTAAAGACCGTATTGCTTCTAAAAATGGTAAACCCTCAATATCTCCAACTGTTCCACCAATCTCAACAATAAGAACATCTTTTCCTTCACCAGCTTTTTTAATTCTATCTGATATTTCATTTACGATATGTGGTATAACTTGAATAGTTTTTCCAAGATAGTCACCTCTACGCTCTTTTTCAATTACAGAAGAGTAAACTTTTCCTGTTGTAAAGTTATTATTTTGAGATAAATCTTCATTTAAAAATCTTTCATAATGTCCTAAATCAAGGTCTGTTTCTGCTCCATCTGATGTTACAAAAACTTCTCCATGCTCTAATGGACTCATCGTCCCTGGATCAACATTTATATATGGATCAGCTTTAAGCATACTCACTTTTAGCCCTGACTCTTTTAACAATGTAGCTAAACTAGCTGCTACAATACCTTTACCAAGTGAGCTAAGAACTCCACCTGTGACAAATATATATTTAGTTTCTTTAGATGACATACTTTATCCATTCTGTATTTTTTTAGAAATTATATCTCAATAAAGATAATAAAGCGTTTATTTCATGTAAGTACATTTAGCTGGTAATTCAATTATATTGTTACATGTAAAGCATAAAAAATTTATCTCACTTTTCTAATTCTTTTTCTTTTATTTCTTCACTTTTTTGCATTTTATACATATAATCTGCTGAATCTAAAAATGCTTTTGCTGAGTGATATAAAGAGCTATTAACATTAATAATTGTCGTTGCATCATGTTCAGTAACATAATCTCCACGTACTAAAGTAGCAATATTTTCCATGAATTCTTTATTGCTATCTTTCATTTTATAATACTGCTTTTGAGCACGTTCTCCTTTATTTTTAATACCTTCCATTATGTAAGCATAATTTTTGAAAAACCTAGCAGTATTACGCCTTTGCTCTAAAAATATACCCCGTATAAAATCTGATTCATTTTCAATTAACTCTTCAATATTATGGCGAATATCTTTAACCAACTTAGCAGCATAAACTATTCTTCTTATTGCCGAAGTAAGATTATTAATAGCTTTAATCTCTTCAACTTCAAGTTTCATAGTTGAAACTTGGTTAGTATATTCTAATATTTCTATTTCCAATTTTTTTAAATCTTTATATCTTCTAACAAAATCAATTTCCATAAGTTTATCATCTAAATTAACAACTTCTTTAACCTTTTGTTTTTGTGTAACAACTTTTACTTCATTTATATTTAAAATTGCTAAAGAGAGTTTCATAGCCTTATCAAGTAAAAGATTTATATCTTTTTTTATTGCTTCAATTGATGCTTCTGGAATTTCAAAACCAGTGTTGTGTATACTTTGAGCTATAAAAACTCGTTTTTTAATGAAAAACGTATTTAATCTTTGTGTCAATAAATCAATAAAAGGATAAAAGAGAACAACACCTGTCAAATTAAACAAAGTATGAAAAATAGATAAACCAAGAATAGGATCGTCTTTAAAATTTAAAATTTCAAGTATAAAATAAGCATATTGAGATATAAAAATATACACAAATACAGAACCAACTACATTAAAAAGAACATGCGCTATAGCAATTCTCTTTTTATCCATCGTACCACCGATTGAACCTAAAAGAGCTGTTGCAGTAGTACCAAGATTTGCCCCTATTATAAATGCACAAGAAAGCTCAAAAGTAGCAATCCCCGCATAAAAAGCAGAAAATATGATTGCAGTTGCAGCAGAAGAAGATTGAATGACTGCCGTTAAACCCATACCCATAAATAAAAAGATAATACCTTTATAATTACTTTCAAAATTCAAATCAACACCATCTGCAATCGTTGCCATTGAGTTTTTTATTTCAGACAAACCAAAAAATATAAGACCAAAGCCTATCATCATTTGCGCTATAAAAAGTATATTTTTTCTCTTCCCACCAAAAACAGCTAAAAGTCCACCTAAACCTGTAATAGCAATAGCATATGCACCAATTTTAATTTTAAATCCAACAAGTGCCACAATCCAAGCAGTTGCAGTAGTCCCTATATTTGCTCCAAATATTGCACCAATTCCTGCTCCAAGTCCCATAAGACCCGCTCCAACAAATGATAAAACTATGAGAGTTATAACGGAAGAACTTTGCAAAACAGCTGTTGAGACTGCACCTAAAGCAATCGCTTTTAAGTTTGTGGAAGTATATCTTTTTATATAGTCTTTTAATTTACGTCCAGCAAATTCTTTTAATGCACTTTCAAGATAAAGCATACCAAATAAAAAAATCCCAAGACCAGATAAAACTGCAATTAATTTATCCATAATTTAGCCCCTCATTTCATTAGTACTTCTACTATGTTAGAGTAACTTATCTTAAAGAATAATTTATATGATGAAAATAGAGGGGTAATACACCCCTCTTTTATTAAAAATGTTTAGTTTATTCCTATTTTACGTCAAATGCCCAAATGTAACCGTTGATTCTTGGTTCAAAATGAACTTTTTTATTTGCAGCATATAAGTTCACTGTATAATGAATAGGTAGATACCCAAACTCTGCAAGAGCAATTTTTTGCACCTCTTTGAGTTCTTTTAATCTTTCTTCTGGATTCATTGTGCTAGCTGATTTTTCTATTAACTCATCCGCTTTTGCATTAGCAAAATTTCCCCAATTGTACTTTCCATATCCTTTATCAGGATTTACAGAATGAACTATACTATCAAGAAAAGAACTTGCATCTCCAGAACCACTTGCCCATCCGATTAAACTAAAGCTAGTTTCTCTTTTGCCCATTTTTCCAAAAAATACAGAACCAGGAGTTGCATTTACTTTAACTTTTATACCTATTCTTGTTAAACTAGAAGCTACTGCTTGAGCAATTTTTGGATAAGTTCCTGTATTTAGAGAGTCAAGTTGAATTTCAAAACCATTTGGATATCCAGCTTCTTTTAACAAAGCTTTTGCTTTTTCTGGATTAAATTCAAACTTTCCTATACTTTTATCATATCCATAAACAGTACTTGCATTAAGCTGATTTGCAGTCACTGCAAAGCCTTTCATAATATACTTTGTAATACTTTCTCTATCAATTGCATAAGAAAAAGCTTGTCTTACTTTTATATCTTGCAAAGGATTTTTACCTGTTGGGCTTTTTATAAATGGAGATTTTTCACGGTGCTGATCCATATGAATATAAATAGTTCTTAAAGAAGGAACCATAAAAAAATCTACTCTTTCGTTATTTTTAATTTTTGCTACATCTACTGCTGGAACTTTATTGATAATATCAACAGCACCACTTAAAATACCTGCAACTCTTGTTGCTGCATTTGTTAATGGCTTAAAAATCACTTTATCATAAGTTGGTTTTCCTAACCAATAACCATTGTTGGCACTCATTTTTATACTATCACCTTTATTCCATGAATCAAATTTATAAGGTCCTGTTCCTACTGGATTTAAACCTATCCATTGATCACTTTTTCCTGCTAATGTTTCTTTATCTAAAATATTAACATAAGTAAGTTGTCTTAAAAAGATTGGATAAGGTTTATTTGTAACCATTTTGATAGTATATTCATCAACTTTTGAAACTGATTCAATCATATTTACTTTACTTTTAAAAGCTGATTTATCCCAATTTCTTACTCTATCATAAGAAAAAATTACATCATCTGCATTAAAATCACTACCATTATGAAATTTTACACCTTTTCTTAACTTAAAAATCCACTCTTTTGGACTAGGATTACTCCATGACTCTGCTAAATTTGCTTGAGTATGTAAGTCTTTATCAAAAGAGATTAGACTATCAAATACATTATTTAAAATAGAATTTGTATCATCATTGTTAATAAAGTATGGATCCATACTTTGTGCACCATCAGACATCCCTACACTCAAGGTCTTTGCATTAGCTCCTGAACAAAGTAACGCTGCCGTTGCTAAACCAACTATAATTTTTTTCATTGAAACTCCTTATTACTCTTTTACTTCTTTAATTAGTCTTTTGAATATTTTAAGCATATCCTCATTATCACGAGCAGCCATCATTTCAGGGTGCCATTGAACTGATAAGAAAAAATACTCAGGATCTTTATACTCAACAGCTTCTATTGCTCCATCAGTTGCAACAGCAGTTACCTTAAGCATTTCTGGAACATCTTTTACAACTTGATGATGAAAAGAATTGACCCATATCTCTTCTTTTTTCAAAATATCATACAATAAACTATCTTTGTCTATTTTTATTTCATGTGCTAAAAAATCAGGAGTAGACTGTTGATTATGTGTTAAATGCATGTTATTTGCATAAGAAGTATCTTGATGCAATGTTCCTCCACGTAAAATATTTGCTACTTGATGTCCTCTACATACTGTCAATGTTGGTTTTTTAAACTCTTTAACTATTTTTGCAAGTTCAAAATCAAACCAATCTCTTTTATTATTAGGAGCTGTACTTCTTTCTGAAATTTCTTCTCCATATATAGCTGGATTTATATCTGCTTCTCCTCCAGAAAAGATAATAGCATCTATATTCTCTACTTGTGCTCTTATTACTTCTTTATCATCAACAATGGGTATTATAAAGGGAATTCCGCCTGCTTTTAAGATAGCTGTTACATAATCTTCATTAACATAGGTTCTCCAAAAGTCTTTAAATCTTCCACTTTCGTCTATTACTAAATTACTTGAAATTCCTATAATAGGTTTTCTTCTAACCAATTTAAAACTCTCCAATTCTAGGGCATCTTGCCAAATGTTTATTTCCAAGATCTACCAACTCAGGATGACTCTGTTCACAAGCATCTACTTTATAAGGACATCTATTAGCAAAAAAACAACCTTGTGGTAAATCTATTGGACTTTGTATTTCTCCTGTTTTTAAAACACTTTCTGTTGCCAATGGTGTACGAATATCTGGAACTGTAGAAAAAAGCATTTCAGTATAAGGATGTTTAGGATTTTTAAATAACTCATCTTTAGAAGCATACTCTACAATTTCTCCAAGATACATCACTGCAACATAATCACTTAAATGCTTAACAACACTTATATCATGTGTTATAAACAGTGTTGTTAATTTATACTTATCTTTTAAATCCATCATAAGATTTAATATTTGTGCTTGAATCGAAACATCCAGAGCTGAAATTGGCTCATCTGCTAAGATTAATTCCGGTTTTAATATCATAGCTCTTGCTATTGCAATTCTTTGACGTTGTCCACCGGAGAACTGATGAGGATACCTTTCAAGATACGTATGGTCAATTCCTACATCATCACAAAGTGATAACATTGTTGCTAAGCGTTCTTTCTTTTTCATTTTAGTATGAATTTTTAGAGGTTGTTCTAAAATTGTCTTTATTTTTTTTCTTGGATTTAAAGAAGAATAGGGATCTTGAAATATCATCTGAATATCTTTTTGGCTTATTCCTCTTTGCGCTGGAGATAATTTTGCTATATCTTTATCTTGAAATACTACTGAACCATTCGTAGCTTCATATAATCCTAAAATAACTTTTCCTATGGTTGTCTTTCCGCATCCACTCTCACCAACTAAAGAGAGAGTTTTTCCTTTAAAAACATCAAAACTTACTTTATTTAATGCATGTAAATCTTTTTTTTCAAATGAACCAACTTTTACAGAAAAAATTTTCTCAACATCTCTTACTTCGAGTAATTTTACTTCGCTTTGTGACAAAATATTCTCCTTCCATCTATCTCTTGTTCAGGAGGGTATACATCACACTCTCCATCTGCATATTCACATCTATCTTTAAAATAACAACCCTTTGGTAACCCTAATAAAGATGGCATAATACCAGGTATCTGATATAACCTTTCTTTGTTATCATCAAGTTTAGGTAAACATTCAATCAAACCTTTTGTATAAGGGTGTTTTGGATTAAATATAATATCTTCTTTTTTCCCATATTCAACAATACGTCCTGCATACATAACTGCAATCTTATCACAAAGTTGAGAGACTACAGCAATATCATGTGTAATTAAAATCAAAGAAGACTCAAAATCTTTACTTAATTTTTTCATAAGATATAAAATTTGAGCTTGTATTGTTACATCAAGTGCTGTTGTAGGTTCATCCGCTATTAAAAGTTTTGGATTATTTAAAAGTGCCATTGCAATAACAATTCTTTGTTTCATTCCACCAGAAAGCTGATGAGGATAACTACTCATCCTTTTTTCAGCTGCTGGAAGACCAACAAGTTTTAAGATATCAACACTAGCTTTATATGCCTCTTTTTTTGACGCCTTTTTGTTATGATAAAGTATTGCTTCCATCAGTTGTTCACCAATACTTATAACAGGATTTAAAGATGTTTGAGGATCTTGAAATATCATTGCAATTTCATTCCCTCTTATTTTTTGAAGATATTCTTCGCTTTTTTGAGCTAAATCTACTCCATCAAATAAAATCTCACCTTCAACAATTTTACCAGGACTATCTATAAGCCCTAACATAGAAAATCCTGTTATAGATTTTCCTGCTCCTGATTCTCCTACAATTCCTAATATCTCACCTTTTTCTATAGAAAAACTAATTCCATCTACTGATTTTACAACACCATTTCTTGTAAAAAAATGAGTTTTTAAATTATTTACTTCTAATAGTGCCATTATCTTTTTAACCTCGGATTCATTATGTCTCTTGTTCTATCACCTATAAGATTGATAGATATAATTAATACCATCAGAATAATTCCTGGGAATACTGAGGTCCACCAATAACCACTAAATAAAACTTGATAACCATTAGCAATTAAAGACCCTAAAGATGGCTCAGTAATTGGTACTCCAAGTCCTAGAAAGCTTAATGTTGCTTCAAGTATAATTGCATTTGCAATTCTAACAGTTGCTATAACTATAATAGGAGCTGTAACATTTGGCATAATTTCACGAAATATAATGGCAAAATTACGCATACCTAAAGCTTTTGCAGATTGTGCGTAATCTTTTTCTTTCTCAGAAAGTACAACACCTCTTGCTGTTCTTGCATAATAGACCCAATTTACAATGGTAATTGCTATGATAATCTTCCCAATTCCAGCACCCCAAAGTGCCATAATAATTAAAGCTATTAATATAGCTGGAAAAGAGAGTTGAATATCTGCTATTCTCATGATAATAGTATCAACCCATCCACCATAATAACCAGAAATCAATCCCAAAGAGAAGCCTATAATAACAGAAAGAATAGTACTCGCAAGACCTACATATAAAGACACTCTTAATCCATACATGATTGCAGATAAAATATCTCTTCCTTGTTCATCAGTACCTAAAAGAAAATTTTGATTTGGTCCTTGAAAACTATTTTCCAAAAATAGCTGTGCTAAATCATAAGGATTTTGTGGAGAAAAAATTGCAGGTGCAAGTGCGAATATACATAATAAAGTGAAAACAAAAAGCCCAACAACTGCTAGCTTATCTTCAAAATATTCAATTAATAATTCATTTTTAAATAATTTCATCATACCCTCACTCTTGGATCAATAAATGTGTAAAGCACATCAACTATAAAATTTATTGCAACAAATATAAAAGAAATTACCAATAAATAAGCAACAACAATTGGACGATCAAGATTTTGAATAGAATCTATAATAAGTTTTCCTGTCCCTGGCCAAGCAAAAATAGTCTCAGTAACGATAGTAAAAGCAACAAGTTGCCCAAACTGTATACCAATAACTGTAATTAAAGGTATAAGAGTATTTTTAAGTGCGTGATAATAAACGATTACTTTCCTTGGAACACCTTTTGCAGAAGCCAATTTAATATAATCTTGCATTAAAACTTCCATCATACCTGTTCTTGTAAGTCTCAATATTAATGCTAATTGAAAAACTGAAAGTGTAATAACCGGCATAATTAAATGTTTTATTCCATCCCATGTAAAGGCACTTGTAAAAAGATACACCTCTCCTCGTCCTGAACTAGGTAAAACTCCTAAAATAACAGAAAATATAAGCACGAGTATCATTCCTGTCCAAAATACAGGCACTGAAATACCCGCTAAAGAGAAGAACATAATAATCCTACTTAGTATTGAATTTGGTTTTATGGAAGATATAATACCAAGTGGAATACCAAGCAAAATAGAAACTATCATAGCAATAACAGCAAGTTCCATTGTAGCTGGCAATCTTTCAAACACTATATCAAGAGCTGGTTGCCCATATATAAAAGAGTTTCCTAAGTTTCCTTCCGCAACATTACTTAAAAACTTTTGATATTGAACTATAAATGATTTATCAAGTCCAAGTGCTGCTCTCATTTCTACAACATCTTGTTGTGTGGCATCAGGGGGGAGCATAAGCTCAACTGGATCACCTGCTTTAAACATAATAAAAAAGACGATAAAGCTTATAGTGAACATAACTAAGGTCGAGTGAAAAAGTCTGTTTAATATATATTTTGTCATTAATCTCCAATAAAGTATCTCACCTTTTAAAAAGGTGAGATATTATTTATTTATTTTATATCAAATGCCCAAATACGGCTATCTGTTCTAGGCTCAAAATGAACTTTTTTACTCGCTGCATATATATCTACTTGATAATGAAGTGGTATAAAACATTGCTCTTCAACTAAAGCAACCCTTTGCGCTTCTTGTAAAACTTTCAATCTTTCATTTGGATCCATAATACCAGCTGATTTTTCTATCAATTTATCAGCTTTTGGACTCGAAAATCTTCCTCTATTATATCTTCCATAACCTTTATCTTTATCAAAAGTATGGACAACTCCATCAAAAATAGAACTTGCATCACCATCACTGCTTGCCCATCCTATAAGGAAAAAGCTTGTATTTAATTTACCAGTTTCTGCAAAAAAAGTAGATTTAGGTGTTGCATTGACTTTAACAGTAATTCCAATTTTAGCTAATGACGAGGCAATTGCTTGAGCAATTTGTGAATCATTAATATATCTATTATTTGGCGCATCTAAAACTATTTCAAAACCATCAGGATAACCAGCTTCTGCAAGTAAAGCTTTTGCTTTTTTAGGATCGTATTTTACTCTTGTTTTAATACTAGGGTCATAACCAAACACTGCTTCTGGACTCAATTGAGATGCAGGTTTTGCAAAAGTTTTCATAACATATTTAATGATAGCGTCTTCGTTAATACCATAATACAATGCTCTTCTAACTCTAATGTCTTTTAATGGATTTTTACCATCATGACTTTTTATATATGGTGATTTATCACGATCTTGGTCCATTTGTAAGTAAATTAGTCTAAGCCCAGGTTGAACAAAGAAATCTAACTTATCATTAGCTTTAACTCTATTAACATCAACAACAGGAACTCTATTGATAATATCAACTTCATTACTTAGTATTGCTGCAACTCTTGTCGCATTATTTGTTAATGGTCTTAAAAGAACTTTATCATACTTTCCTTTACCTTGCCAATAAGTAGGATTTGCATCTAATTTTATATGATCACCCTTACTCCAAGAAACAAGTTTGTAAGGTCCAGTCCCTATAGCATGTAATCCAATCCATTGTTCTGATTTACCTTCTAATGTCTCTTTATCTAAAATATGAATATAAGTAAGTTTTCTTAATAAAATAGGATACGGTACATTTGTAACAATCTTAACAGTAAAATCATCTACTTTAGAGACTTCTTTAATCATGCTAACTTTACCTTTGAAACCTGACTTGTCCCAATTTTTTACTCTATCATAAGAGAAAACAACATCATCAGCATTAAAATCGCTTCCATTATGAAACTTAACACCTTTTCTAAGTTTCATTAGCCAAACAGTTGGTTCTGGATTTGTCCAAGAAACAGCTAGGGCTGGATGAGTTTTAAGATCTTTATCAAAAGAAATCAATGCATCAAATATATTTGAAAGAATAGAATTTGTAGCAGTTTCATTATGTGCGTATGGATCCATACTACCTGCACCTGATGCTAAACCTACTTTTAGCGTTGCAGCATTTCCTGCTGAGAAAAGTAAAGCTACTGTAGCTAAACCCATAATCATCTTTTTCATATAAACTCCTTTATTTAAAGTTGATTTAAGTATATTCCATAATATAGGTATATGTCAAATTATTTCTAATTATTGAATCCATTAAAAATATTTATCCTATATAGCATATATATTTAATAAAACATATATCAAAAGACTTAATTTTTAAGCAATTTAGTGCTATAATTCAATCATTATACAGGATTAATCTTGGTGTATACGTTGTCTTTTGCCTATAAAGTATCCACTTCACAATATAATTATCAGGAGCGCATATGGATTCAAATCTTTTAAAAATTTTCACTACTGTTACAAAAAGTAAAAGTTTTACACTAGGAGCAAAAAAACTTAATGTAACTCAAGCCAATGTTACACTAAGAATTAAACAACTTGAAAAAGAATTAGGTTATAAACTATTTCATAGAGTACCAAAAGGAATTATTCTTACGAAAGAAGGTGAAAAATTACTCCCATTAGCAAATGAAATAGATAAAAAATTTAAAGAAATTCATATGCAAATGAAAAATATCAATTCTCAAGATTCATTGATTGTTGCATCGACATATACAAATGCAAGTAAAAGATTAATTCCATTCTTACAAAAAATCAGAGTTGACTTTCCTACCTTAGAATTAGAACTTATAAGAAAAACTAAAATACCTATAGTAAAGCTACTTTTAGAATATAAGATAGATATTGGCTTTATAAATCATGAACCTGATGATAGTGAAATAATGGTTCTAAATAAATTCGATAATGAACTTTTATTTCTTCAACAAAAAGATAGTTCAGTTGAGAACCATACTATTTTAGCGTATGAAGAAAATTGTGCATATCATAGTGGTATGAAAAAATACTATGAACATATAGGCGTTAGCGAATATGATACAATTGAAATTGCAGACTTTGAAGTTATTCTTGCTTGTGTAGAACTTGGAATGGGTGAATCTATTATCCCTAAATCAATTGTTGAGAAACTTGGGTATCTTGAGAAATTAAAAACTACTAAAATTCCTAATAGTGTTCTTGAAATACCAACTTGTTTAGTTTGTAGAAAAGACAATGTTCCTCAAATAAGTGAATATTTAAAGAACATTGATATAGACTAATTATTTTCTAATAAATCAATCATAAACAAAACAAAAATCTTTGTTCTATAAACTAATGAGTCTTTTACTATGTACTCTTTTTTGGTATGACTAAAATCTCCAATAGCACCTAAGCCATCAATAGTTGGTACACCCATTGCAGATAAAAAGTTTCCATCAGATCCTCCTCCTGTAGCCATTTCTTCACAGCTATAATTAAGCTTTTTTGCAATACTTCTATAAAGTTTTGCTAACTCTCCAGAGGCTTCAGTTTTCTCAAAAGGTGGTCTATTTAAGTGTAGATCATATTTTACTTCAGCTCCTACAGTGGTTGGTGTATTTAAAATCTCTTCTATCTTTTTATATAAAGGTTCTTTTTGTGACATTTTTTCAAATCTTACATCAACAGTAATTTTACTATATGGAGGCACTACATTTCTAGCAATACCAGAATGAATCTCATTACACCCTACTATAATGCCATTTTCATAGTCATTTAAAGCTTCTAGTTTTTGAATTATTTCACATGAAGCTAAGATAGCATTAACTCCTTCCCAAGGAGCAACACCAGCATGTGCAGGTTTACCTATAACCTCAATATCCAAAGCAGCAAGACCTTTTCTTTGAACTGTTATCTCTCCACCAATACGCCCAGGTTCAAATATAAAACCAGCTTTTGCATTAATAAACTCTTTTTCTACTATTTCTTGAGAATCTGTTGATCCTATCTCTTCATCTGAATTAAAAAGAATTTTAATTGGTAAATCACGATTTGGATAGAGTTGTTTAAGAATAGAATATGAATATAAAGCAACAATAAGTCCAGCTTTCATGTCATTTGTTCCAGGACCTTTTATAGTATCACCTTCATCTATATAGGTGTTAAAATCACTAGAAGCAGGATGCACTGTATCAAAATGTCCAATAAATGCAAAATAATCTTTTTCTTTCTCTTTCCCATGCATAAGATGAGGTCTTACATTTTTACTTGAATAAACTTTTTGTAGTTCAATATCTTTTTCACTTGCAATATCCACTAAAGCATTTAATGCTTTATCTATTCCATCTAGGTTTGAACTAAAACTATTTATATTTACTATTTTCTCAAAATCTAAATACATTTGGCTTTTATTTTCTTCTAAAAGTTTATCAATCTGTGTAAGCATCTTCTTATCCTTTAATTAATAATTATTTCAAATCCTAACCAAAAAAATATAAATATAAGCTTTATGCTAGAAAAATTGAAATATAGATAAAAAAATTTTATATCAAGAATAATTATCTATTATTTGACACAAATGAATTTATTTTAATATACTCAACGAAAATCTAAAAAGAGATATTTATGAAAAAAATTCACAAAGTTGCTATAACAGGCGGTACTCATGGGAATGAACTCACAGGTGTTTATCTTATAAATAAATTTAAAAAAAATCCTAGCTTAGTAAAAAGAGAGCATTTTGAAACATTTTTTATGCATACAAATATAGGTGCAATGAAACAGTGCACTCGATATGTCGATAAAGATTTGAATCGTACTTTTACAATAGCTGGATTAAATGATCCTTCACTTGGTTCTTATGAAGATAAACTAGCAAAAGAGATAAATCAAAAAATAGGACCCAAAGGAAGCCAAAATCCCAATATAGATTTCATTGTAGATTTACATTCAACAACTTCAAAAATGGGATTATCTCTTTGTATAAGTACTAACGATAAACTCACTTGGCAAGTAGCAGGTTATCTTAAAGAGTGTATGCCTGAGGTAAATATCTTTAAATGGGAAGGGGATACTGATGATATAGCCTTTGTAAGTTCTATTCCTCCTAGTGGATTTACTATAGAAGTAGGTTCAATCCCTCAAGGTGTTCTTCGAGCAGATATGTTTTTTGAAACTGAAAAAATGATCCAACATGTTTTAGACTTTTTTGAATTATACAATACAGATAAACTAAAAAAAACATATACAAATATTGAAGTTTATGAGAACTCAAAAATGATTGATTTTCCAAGAGGAGAAGATGGGTATATCAACGCTATGGTTCATCCTACCTTACAAGAAAATGGTTATTTCAAACTCACAAAAGGAAGTCCACTATTTGTTACTCTTGATGGAGAAGAAATATTTTTTCAAAACGATGAAACACTTTATGCCTTATTCATAAATGAAGCGGCTTATTATGAAAAAGGTGTTGCTATGTGTCTTGCAAAAAAGAAAACAATACAAATATAACTAAAAAAAATTCTGGCTGCTCTATATTACTAAAAGAGCAGTCTATATACGCTTATTAACTATTCTATGATAAAATCTACAAAAATAATTAAGGACTAAAATGAAAAAATTACTTTTGGGATTAACTCTACTAACAATAAATCTTTCAGCCAATACTAAACCTTTACATGTAGAACTTGATATTTATGCAAATCAATCTTTTTTAAATAAATCTTTTACTTTACAAAACAGTGGAGAAATAACAACACAAGTTCCTGCATACTCTACTCTTGAAAACATAAAATACAAAATAGCATCATCATGTGCAATACAGAAGCATAACCTTTCCAATACAATTAAAAATCCAAATGAAAATATTGAAAAACTCAATGAAAAAAAACGGCAAATAACTCATGAAATAGAAGCCCTTGTAGCAAAAGAATCCCTTTTAAAATCCCTCTCTTTACAAAAAATTGATAAAGTTTCTAAAATAGATAGTATTACATTGTATCTTACAAAAAATTTAGTCGCAAATGCTACCCAAATTGATACATTAAAAAAAGAACTAACTCAAATTGAAAAAGAATTAAAAGAGACTCAAGCATTAGATAAAGAGTACAAAGAACTTAAAATTACTTATACATGTGATAGAGAAAATAAAAAACTTCAAATTATATATCCACAAAATAGCATTAAATACACTCCTTTTTATAATATAAGTGCGAATATCAACAATAAATCAATATCGATAGAAAAAAAAGCAACACTTCTTTTTCAAGGTACTGAAAACTTTAAAAATATAGATTTAAACATCTACTCTTACAGATACAACCAAAATGTAGCTCCCCAACCTTTTTACCCAACTTACTTAGGAGAAGAACGACCAAAAGTATATAAAAAAGCTCTCATGGCTATGAATGATAGTGTGAAAGAATCTTCAATAAACACTAGAAATATACAACATACTGACTTAGCTACAAAATCTGTTTACAAAATATCTAATGTATCACTTTTTAGTGGAGAAAAAAATCTTTTACATGTAGATAACCAACTCATAAATGCAACTTTTAGAAGTGTAATAGATGCATATGGTACAAATAAAGCATACTTAGAAGCAATTATAAAAACAAAAAAAGACTATTCTAGCGCTTACGCACAATACTTTTTAGATTCAAATCCAGTTGCTAAAAGATATATGGAAAAGATATACAAAGATAAAGAAACAAAAATATATTTTGGAGAGAATGAGCATATACAAGTGAAAAAAGAGTTAATCAAAACTCTTGATGAAAAAACATTTTTTGGTGATAAAAAAGTTTCTACCCAAAACTGGAAATTTACAATTATTAATAAAAATCCATATAGTGAAAATATCAATTTTATAACAAAAGTTCCTGTTTCAAAAGATGCCAATATAAAAGTAAAAACATTAGTGGAACCAGCATTTGATACTCAAAATGCTAAAGGTAAAACCCAGTGGAATTTTACTCTGAAGGCAAATCAAGACAAAACTATATTTTTTGGATATGAAATTTCAAATAGTAAATAAAATTTAATCTTTAAATTTATCTCTTATTGCTAAAAAACTATCTAAATTTTCAAAAAAGATATCTATGAGGGTGGGGTCAAAATGAACCCCTCTCTCTTCTTTAAAAAACTTAAAAATTTTCTCATCTTCCCATGCTTTTTTATAAACTCTATCACTACCAAGTGCATCAAAAACATCTGCTACCGCTGTTATTCGACCATATATATGGATATCTTCTCCTGCCTTTTTTTGTGGATAACCAGAGCCATCCCATTTTTCATGATGTTCATATGCCACAATAGAAGCCATCTTAAGAAGTGCTCTATTTGATCCTTTTAACATATCATAACCAAGTTTGGCATGTGTATCCATAATCTTTCGCTCTTCTTCATTAAAACGACCTGGTTTGTTTAAAACAGAATCAGGAATTGCTATTTTCCCTATATCATGCATAGGACTTGCTTGTTTTAACATCTCTGCCTCACTCTCTTCTAAGCCATAATTCAATGCCAAAAGTTTTGTATACTCTGCAACTCTTTTTACATGGTTTCCTGTCTCTTTGCTTCGCTGTTCACCAATAGCACCCATGGTAAAAACAACTTCTTTTTGAGTCACTTCTATTTCATGATTTAAAGCTTTTATCTCTTCTAATCCATTTTCTACTTTTTCTTCAATTTCATCAACAGATAAATCAACATTTTTACTAACTAAATATGCTACTAAAACAATAATAAAAATTGTACATCCTAATAAAATCAATACATATAAGTATGTTTTGTCAATAAAACTGGAGGATAACTTTTCTATATTATTTTCTATATTGACATCTACTTTTCTATTTAAATTAATTATTTCTATAATGCTTGTTGTTAGCTTTTCTTGTAATTTTTCAAATTTATTTATATCAATAGCATAAGAACCTACTCTTTGCACAACACCTATGTATTCATTGATTCCTCTAATATTTTTATTTTTTAAAAAATATATTTTATTTAACCATTTTTGTAAAGTTTCTTTATCTTTTTTTTGAAAAAGAGCCTCTTTACTATAGTATTCAATACCTCCAAAAGTATGAACTAATACAATGTTGCCTGAACTTGAAACACTGCTACCTATTTTCTTTCTCAATTTATTTTCTAAAGGATATGCTAAATCAAATTTTTTCTTTAACTCAATTTTCTTTTTTTGTAAATCATGAGCTTTATCAAATGCAGCTTCAATATTTTTTTCATTTGAATAGAGTAATTGTAAGTCTTTACGAATAATAGGTGCTCTATAAATATCTTCTACAAACCTGTCTATAAAATTATCATTTTTATTTGAAGTAAATATTTTTTTTGTTTTTTCAAATTCTTTTTCATATTTAAGAAAATTTGATTTAATATGATACAGATCATCAGGATTTTTGGAGATAACTAAATCTTTTGATAAAGAATTCATATTTTCTTGAAGAGATATTAATTTTGCTATATTTTTTTTATAATAATCATTGTCTTTTATTTGATATAAAACTATAGAATTGATAGTTGCAATTAATATAACAAGAATAGCAATTAAAAAAAAACTTAATTTAACAATTTTTTTTATATTCATAATATCTCCAAAATACTACTTTACTACGACTTTTTCAAAAAACAAGTTAAAAGAACTATCTTTACTCCATTAACTCTTCCCTCTATTTGCTCAGGATTTGAAGTCAATGAAATATTTCTTACAGCAGTTCCTCTTTTTGCAGTAAAACCAGCTCCTTTTACATCTAAATCTTTTATGATTGTGACAGTATCTCCTGCACTCAAAACAACACCATTTGAGTCTTTATGAACTAAAACATCTTCACTATCTTCTTCAGGTGCTACTGCTGACCACTCATGAGCACATTCTGGGCAGACTAACAATGCTCCATCTTCATAAGTATATTCACTATTGCATTTTGGGCAACTTGGTAAGTTTTCCATTTTTAACCTTTTTATTTTTTCGTATTTTACCTTTTTTTTACAAAAAAATACAAAACCCTTGACTTTAGTTTGATATAAAACTATAATTCTACTTATAAAGTTTGATATCAAACTAAAACCACAAGGAATAAGCATGAAACTATTAACAACAAAAACTGCTTTAATGTCACTATTGAGTGTAGCAGTTTTTACAGGATGTGCGTTAAGTACAAATACAAAGGAAACAAAAATGAACTCAGAAAAACAACAAGTTGTTGAACTTCTAAATTCTATAGAGAATGGAAAAAGAAAACCAGCAGGTGTTATAAACCCGACTAAATACATACAACATAACTTAGCAGTTAAAGATGGTATTGCAGGTTTTGGTGAAGCATTAAGCCATCTTCCAAAAAGAAGTGCTAAAGTAGACGTTGCTCGTGTATTTAAAGATGGTGATTTTGTTTTCACTCACACGAAATATAACTTCTTTGGACCAAAAATTGGTTTTGATATCTTCCGTTTTGAAAATGGTAAAATTGTTGAACACTGGGACAATCTACAAGCAATCGTAGAAAAAACTGCAAGTGGACGCTCTCAAATCGATGGGCCAACGCAAATTAAAGACCTTGATAAAACCCAAGCAAACAAAGCTTTAGTAGAAGGTTTATTAAACGATGTTTTTTTTGGTAAAAACCCAGCAAAAATTACAGAGTATATATCAACCAAAACATACAATCAACATAATCCACATGTAAAAGATAGTTTGGGAGCACTTGGTGAAGCACTTAAAGGAATGGCAGAATCTGGAATGCCAATGATTTATAAGAAAAATCACATGATTTTAGGCGAAGGTAATTTTGTACTTATGGTAAGTGAAGGAACATTTATGAATAAACATTCTTCTTTTTATGATCTTTTCCGTATTGAAAATGGGAAGATTGTTGAGCACTGGGATACTATCGAAGAGATTCCAGTAGAAGCAAAATGGCAAAATTCTAACGGCAAATTTTAATCAATAAAAGTCACTCGTATCCATAAAAATTTAAATTTATGGATACGTTAAAATCTAAATTTAATAGGATATAAAATATAATAACATATGAAAAATACTAACTCAATCATTGCTACTATAGCTAATATACAACTCAATGCAAATAAACTGATTATAAATGAGCTTAAAAAACATAACTTAGATGGACTAGCTCCATCTCATGGGGCTATTTTGGTTAACTTATATAAAAATGAAAATGGCATAGCTATGAAGAAACTATCTGTATCTATAAATAAAGACAAATCTACTCTAACAGCACTTATCAATAAACTAGTAAAGATGGATTTGGTAGAAAAAGTCAAAGATAAAAATGATAGTAGAAGCACTTTAATCAAGCTTACAAATAAAGGTTTAGAAATCAAACCAATTATTTTAAACGAAATATCTTCTAAACTTATATCTAAAACATATGAGGGATTTTCTCAAAAAGAAAAAGAAACTCTTATGGATTTACTTACGAAGGTTAAAAATAATTTTCTTGAAAATTAATCTATATTTATCTAATTATTGCTAGTATTAGAGAAAAAGAAAGATTTACATGTACGCACCAATATCAAATGAATTTTACGACCAATTAACAGTTGCTATTCAAAGAAAAATTCCTTCAACGATAGTTTATTTAGACAATGAACAAAAAGAGACTATAAAAGGAGTTGTGGCGACTTTAAGCGTAATTGATTATAAAGAGTTTTTAATTTTAAAGAGTGGAGAAAAGATAAGACTTGATTTGATTTTCACATTTAATGGGAAAAAACATAGAGATGCTCATCTATAACTTTTTATTTGTCACATTATAAATAAAACTAAAAACTTCTGCAACTGCTTTATATAAATTTGATGGTATCTCTTTGTCTAACTCTATTTTTGTAAGAAGCTCTACTAAATCTTCATCTTTTTTTATTGGAAGCTCATTTTCTTTGGCTATTTTAATAATACGCTCAGCAACGAGACTTTTACCTTTTGCAACTACTCTTGGTGCTTTTTCTTTTTCTTTATCAAATCTAAGTGCTACTGCTTTTTTTACATTTGCCTCTTTCATTGTTTTAACTCTTTCACTTTATTCATAAAGACTTCACCATATCTTTCAAGTTTTACTTTTCCAACACCGTTTATATCTAAAAAACTCTCTTCATCACAAGGAAGTTTTTTTGCTATTTCTTTAAGTGTAGCGTCTGAGAAAACAACATAAGCTGGAACACCTTTTTGGCTTGCAAGCTCAGCTCTTACTTCTCGAAGTGCTTCAAAATTTTCATCTTTTATTTCATGCTCTTTATCCAAAGATATCTCTTTTGCAACTTCTTCAAAAATATCAACATCTGCATAAATATTTTGTTTGCCTTTCAAAACATTTGCTCCAAAACTTGTGAGCATTAGCTGTCTAAAATCACCTCTTTTTACCGCTTTTTTTTCAAAAAGTTTATCTATAACTAAACCCCAGCTATCTTTACTTATCTCTTTTCCTATGCCATATACACTCAGTCGATCATGCCCATTTTCAATAACTTTTTTATTTTTGCTACCCTTTATCACATCAACGATATGAGCTGAACCAAAGTTTTGTCCACTTCTATATATAGTGGAAAGTAACATCCTTGCTTCTTGTGTTATGTCTATCTCTTCAACAGCTTCTTTTTGGCAATTATCACATAGATTTTCACACTCAATTAACGATTCTTCGAAGTAACCTGTAACTGCTTGATGCCTACACTGCCTTGAATTGGCATAATTGTAAAGCTCTTCTATCTTGTTCTTTGCAAAGTTCTTATAGACTTCATCTTCAATAGAGTTCATCAACTCACTTTTTTTGACAACATCTCCCATTGCATACAAAAGCAAACACTCACTTTTCAAACCATCACGACCAGCACGTCCAATCTCTTGATAATAACTCTCCATGCTTTTTGGTAAATCCATATGAACTACGAAACGAACATTACTTTTATCAATTCCCATACCAAAAGCTATGGTTGCTACTATGATTTTTGTCTCATCTCTTATAAATTTATCTTGATTTTCTTTGCGTATTTCACTTTTTAAACCCGCATGATAAGCTAAGGCATTAAAACCTCTACTTTGTAAAAAAGAAGCTATCTCTTCAGTCTCTTTTCTTGTAAACGTATAGATTATCCCACTCTCATCATCATAATTTTTCAAAAAATTTACTAACTCTTTTCTTCCATTAGCCACTCTTTTTTTCACATTTAAGATAAGGTTATCTCTAAAAAAACTTCCCTTTAATCTCGTAGGATTGTCTAGTTTTAAAGCACTTACTATATCATCAGCCACTTTACATGTAGCCGTTGCTGTAAAAGCTGCTATTGGTATGTGAGGAAACTCTTCTTTTAAAAAATGAAGTTTACGATAATCAGGACGAAATTCATGTCCCCACTCACTCACGCAATGTGCTTCATCAATGACTATAAAACTCACATCAACCTGTCGTAAAAGTGCTTTGAAACTCTCCATATTAGCACGCTCTGGAGATACATAGAGTAAAGATAACTCTTTATTGTTAAGTTTTCTATACACTTCACTTATCTCTTCGTTATTGAGCTCACTTGTGAGTTTATCTGCTTTTATATTGTTCAAACCAAGATTGATAACTTGGTCATTTATCAAAGCGATTAAAGGAGATATTACAACCGTAACTTGACCTTCAAAATAGAGTGCTGGGAGTTGATAACAAAGAGATTTTCCTCCACCAGTTGGTAAAATAGTAAGTAAATCTTTTTTATTGATAATAGCTTCAATGCTTTCACGCTGTAATGGTCTAAAACTATTGAATCCAAAATAGTTTTGCAATATTTTTTTTATCTCTTTCTCCTAAACTTCTATATTTATACTAGAGCCAAGCTGTCTAGAACTTGCAAAATCTCTTGTATCTTCTTTGAGTTTTTTATCTTTTAGAGCATCATAAAGCTTGATATTTGAGGGGACTAAGCCTAGTTTATTTAACCCTTGTTTCAATGTTTGCATATTTTCTTGTACCAACTCTACAAACTCTTTTTTCTCAGCAAACACAGATATGTTTACATGTATATCTTCAAAAAGCATTAACATCAAATCAATTTTACCATACTCTTTGAGTTTTAAATTGATCTCACAAAAAAATCGGTTCTCTTTGAGTTTTTTAATACTCACTTGACCTTCTTGCAAACCATCCCAGACATAAGGAAGATATGTAGTATTTGAGTTTGAACCTAGTGAAACGAGTTGAAAATAATCAATCCGAGTCAAAAGCCTATCTACTTGAATCAAAGCTTCTTTTGCACTTGGTAAGGTTGAAGTACTTAATTCATGTTTCATACTTAAAAGTGTTGCTTTTGTATCAGCAAAACCCTCACTTTTTATGGGTGTGTCTAAAAGTAGTTTTTGATTTGGTACTATATTTTTACTTGCTATTTGCTCTTTTATTGTTAACTCTAGCTTTTCTGTAAGTTTTGCAACTTCTACATGTAAAGGATTTTTTGCATCTACTTTTACAAGTTCACTTTTTATGAGATTTACTACTCTTTGAATTTGTTCTGAGATCGTTGCTTTACTAAGTTCTTTTGGAAAAAACTCTGGCGTTTTTAAAGTTTGATCTACCATCTGAACTATAGTTTGTGACTTTTCTAAAATCGCTGGTGCTTTTTTACTACTTGCACTTAGACTCAACTCTTTTAACTCTGTCATAACTTGTTTTATTTCATTGGCAACTTTTTGAACTTCTTTTGGTGCTACTTCAGATATGTTTTGTATTTTTGATTCTATTAATGTACTTTTTTGTACCAAAGTTTCAAGTTTTGCAGTCACTTCAACTACTGGTTTATTTATATTTTTACTTGTTTTGAGATTTGCTATAAGTGATTTTATATCGTCAATAAAAACTTTATCTGCTTTTGGCGTATTTAAAAGCTTATCTATTATCTTTACATGTACATCACTATTTTGTGTGTTTTGTGTAAGTGATTGTTTTAGATTTGTCAAAACTTCTTTAATATTTGTTTGAGGTATGGGAGTATCTTGTTTGAGTATGTTTTCTAAAGTTTTAATCTGCGGTTGTACTTCTTTTAGTAAATCTGGTGCATTTTTTATATTTTTTATGAGACTACTTAGAGTATCTATAAAACTTTTATCTGCCTTTTTTGCACTTAAAAGAGTATCAATTTGTTTTAAAGGTAACTCCTTTATCTCTTGTTTTGGAAAACTTTTTACAACTAACTCTTTTAGATTTGTTAGTACTTCTTTTAATGGAGTTGGCATAACTTCTGTTTTAGAAGTTGCTAGTTTTGATTCTAACAAAAGCCCAGTATTAGATAACTGTGTTTTTAACGTTTCAGGTTTTATCTCTTTTACATGTAAAAGAAGTTTTTCTAAAGCAGGTGCAAATTTTGCAAGAGTTTTATCACTTTTTACCAAATCTAATAGTGATTTTAACTCAACCGTTGTATTTTTCATCATCTTTGGAATGTCATTTTCTTTGAGTGTTGATAAAACGTTTTCTTTTGTTTTTGTATTGCTACTCAGATCTTTTAAAAGAGAATTTACTAACTCTTTTGTCGTTTGATTTTTTATTTTATCAGAACCTATATTTTTCTCATCTGCTAAAATACCTTCTTTATTAGAAACAATTTTTTCCAATGCTTTTTTCACATCTTTTGTATCTGCTTTAGAGATGAGATTAAAAAGTTCTTTAGTAGACACACGCATTGTATTGTTATTCCTTGTTTTCTTCTAACATCTGTTTCATCTTTCTTTCCATTCTTTTTTCAAAAGCTTCATTAGATGGAGAATCCATACTTGCAAACTTGGCTTTACCAAAAAGGACACAACCTTTATCGCCAGGGTCACACTCTTTTTTTATAATATCACAGGTTCCTTTTATTTCATGAGGACATGACCATCCGCCTTCATTCACCTTGTCTCCTTTTTCTTTACATGTGAGAGATATTATAACAAATATCGGTTTTTGTAAAAAAAAATGAAAAGTAATATAAATAGTTTATTATTATTACAATATAAACCTATTAGAAAAATTTATCACAAAAACATCTCTTTTAACTTAAATATGGCTGAATATTTAAGTTGGGGCTTTTCTTCTTAATCTTTAAATAAGAGTAAAAATGAAACATTATAAAAATTTACCTCTTCTTTTTTTAATATTTTATTTTATTTTAAAGATAATTATGTATCATTTCAAAAATACTTAAAAGGAAATAAAATGAAAAAAGAAACAAATTCTATCCAAATTTTAAAATTTATAGATGTTGCAGCAGTATTTGCATTAATTGGTTTTGGTTACGCTATCTCGTTAACAATATCATAATTTACAATATAACTTTACTTAATTTCTAACTAGTACCCGTAACCCTTTAGCAATGCATATATCCCAGATAATATAAACTGTACAGCTATAGCTCCTACTATCAATCCCATCAATCTACTTATGATTTTTTGACCGGTGATTCCTAGATACTTTTTAATATATATACTATTTTTAAAAGAGAGATACACGGCAAGTGCTACAAGTAAAAAGGACATCACTAAAGCCAATAACTCTACAAAAGTATGTGTATGTCCCTTTAAGATAACAACTGTAGCAAAAATTCCAGGTCCAAAAGTAATAGGAATTGCTAAAGGGATGATGGAAAAATCTTCATGCATTTTTGCTTCTTCTTTTTCTTCTTTAGTCTGATTTTTTCCTTCTATTGCTCCATTGACCATTTTAATTCCCGTCATCAAAAGAACAATCCCACCCATGACTTTTAAAGAATCTAACTCTATACCAAAAATTTTCAATAAAAAATTACCCGTAAACAGAACAACAACAAAAGCTATGATAATAGTAAGAGTAGATTTATACGCTATCTTATTTACTTCTTCTTTTGTAGCAGTTGAAGGGAGAAGAGAGAGCATTACTGCACTCACTCCAAGAGGATCTACTATCGCCATCATAGTGATAGTGTGTTGCAATAATAGATCAAAAAACTCTATCATTAAAACTCAGTCTTTAAAACAGCACCATTACTTGCGTTTGTTACAAGTTGTCTATATTGTTTTAACCAACTTCCTTTTAACTCTTTCACAACTGGTTTGAAGTTTGCTTCTCTTTTTGCTATCTCTTCGTCACTCAAATCAACATTAATAGTATAAGCATCAACATCTATAGAGATACTATCACCATCTTGAAGCAATCCTATCATACCACCTTCAGCAGCTTCAGGAGAAACATGACCAATACTTAACCCTCTTGTAGCTCCACTAAATCTACCATCTGTGATAAGAGCTACGCTAGAGCCTAAACCCATACCCATAATTAAAGATGTAGGAGCAAGCATCTCTTGCATACCTGGACCTCCTCTTGGACCTTCATAGCGTATAACAACAACATCACCAGCTTTTACTTTTCCGCCAACAATACCTGCAATACATGATTGTTGTGAGTCAAAACATACAGCACGTCCAGTAAAACTTCTCTCTCCAGTAATTCCTGCTGTTTTTATAACACAACCAGCAGTAGCAAGGTTTCCAAAAAGAATAGCAAGTCCACCTACATTTGAGTATGGATTGTCTAGGGTATGGATTACACTTGTATCTTTAATCTCATCGTTTTTAATACGCTCACCGATTGTTTGACCTGTAACTGTTAGGTTATCTAAATACATTGAGCCATTGTCACGTTTTGATATCTCATGCATAACAGCCCCAACACCACCTGCTCTATTGATATCTTCCATATGAACAGTTGAAAGAGATGGAGAAATCTTTGCTATGTGTGATACTTTTTTGCTTATCTTATTAATATCAGCTATATTAAAATCAACACCTGCTTCTTTTGCAATTGCTAACATGTGAAGAACTGTGTTTGAACTTCCACCCATAGCCATGTCAATTGCAAAGGCATTTTTAACTGCTTTTTCATTGAGAATATTTCTAAAGTTATATTTTTCATCAAGAGCTATTTCACATACTCTTTTTGCAGCTGCACGTATCAGAACTTCACGCTCAGGAGTTAAAGCTGGGATTGTTCCATTGCCTGGAAGTGCTATTCCCATAGCTTCCATAAGTGTGTTCATACTATTTGCAGTAAACATACCTGAACAACTTCCGCCACTTGGACATGCATTGCACTCAATGTCTGTTAACTCTGCTTCACTAATGTCTCCATTTTCAAATTTTCCAACTGCTTCAAACGCTGTCGCTAAATCTATAGGAGCACCATCTTTTGTATAACCTTTTTTCATAGGTCCACCACTTACAAAAACAGTAGGAACATTGACTCTTAAAGCACCCATAATCATACCAGGAACGATTTTATCACAGTTGGGCATACAAATCATCGCATCAAGCTTATGAGCATTCATAACAGTCTCTATAGAGTTTGCTATAAGCTCACGACTTGGAAGTGAGTAAAGCATACCATCATGTCCCATAGCAATACCGTCATCTACGCCAATTGTATTAAACTCAAAAGGAACACAACCGTTCTTTCTTATCTCGTCTTTCATGATAGCACCATACTCTTGTAAAAAGAAATGCCCAGGGATAATATCTATATGAGAATTAGCAACACCAATAAATGGTTTATCAAAATCTTCACTCTTCACACCAGTTGCTCTAAATAAACTTCTATGAGGAGCCCTATCATGGCCCTTTTTAACCTGATCACTACGCATAAATAACCTTTAAATTTTTTGTTATTATAACCAAATTTTGATTTTAATGTGTGTAGCCCTTTACTTTTAAGAAAAGAAATGATACAATTCCATCTCAAATTTATTGCGGGAATAGCTCAGCGGTAGAGCACGACCTTGCCAAGGTCGGGGTCGCGAGTTCGAACCTCGTTTCCCGCTCCATTAATTTTGAAACTTTTAGAAGCACATAAATGCGTTTGCCCGGGTGGCGGAATTGGTAGACGCAAGGGACTTAAAATCCCTCGCTCGTTTCGAGCGTGCCGGTTCAAGTCCGGCCCCGGGCACCACTTTTCAAAACAACATGTATTTTGGCGACATAGCCAAGTGGTAAGGCACGAGCCTGCAAAGCTTTGATCCTCGGTTCGAATCCGAGTGTCGCCTCCAAATATACATTTGTCTTTATTTTTTATTGTCGGGAGATGGCAGAGCGGTTGAATGCACTGGTCTTGAAAACCAGCGAGGGTCATACCTCCGGGAGTTCGAATCTCCCTCTCCCGGCCACTTTACTTTACAAACCCCTTATTTACAATACTTTTAAAAACCTTTTAATATTACTGTTCATTTTCTATAATTTTTGATACAATTTATACATTCACAAAAAAAGGGGAAATAATATGAAGAAAATTTTTATTATGATAACCGTTTTATTTGTTGCACTTTCATTTGTTGGATGTGAAAAAAAAGTGATCTTGAAAAAGTACAAGATAGTATGAAAAAGACATTTGAACACACAAAATATGCTGTTAAAAAATCCACTGAATAAGGAAAGAATTATGTTATGGAAAAAAATAGCCTTGAGTCTAGTTTGTGCTAGCCTTCTTATAGGTACAAATGCACCTGCAAAATCTGATAAAAGTCATAAAGTTAAAAAAGAGAAAAAGCAAAAACAGAAACACTTGCCACCAGGCTTAGCAAAAAAAGTTCAAAGAGGTGGTGAATTACCTCCTGGATGGAAAAATAAAATCAGAAAAGGTGAAGTTGTAGATAGAAATATTTTAGAACAAGGAGTTCTATTAAATAAGACTACTTATCCTAAAAAATATGTAGATAATTATTCTAATATATATAAAATAGACAATAAAATCATTAGAGTAATGAATGCTACAAATGAGATACTAGACGTACTAAAATAAAAAAAGAGAAGAGGGTGGTTTTTTCAAATCTTCTTCTCTCACTTACTTTTATCAAACCTCTAAAATATGTAATCTATTATTCTTACATGTAAGGAAAAACTTTTGTAAATCTCTTATATTTTCAGGGCATGATTTACAAGTAGGTTTGAGACTTCAAAACTTGCATCTACAAACTCTAGTTTTTGTAAATCTTTCATGCTTTTTCTCTCATCAACACCGTCTATTTTTACGATAATATTTGCATCTTGAGAAAAATCCAATATTGCCTCGCTTATGAGTCGTTTATTGTGTTCGCTACTTGCTGTGATGATTATGGCTTTTGCTTCATCTACTGCTAAAGACTCCAAAACTGGTAGCTTATTTAAGTGACCAAAGTATGCCTTGTATCCAAGTTTTCTTGCTAAGAGTACATGTTTGAGGTTATCAGAGATGATAATAAAATCAGCCCCTTTTTTCTTTAGTTTTGAAGTAACTCTTCTTCCTAAGGTTGAAAATCCGACTACTATGATATGGTTTTTCATGCCAATAGGCGTGATAACATCTGCTTCAAAAAACTCTTTTTCAAAATAAGATGAGAGTTTATAAATATGATTTAGTATAAACGGAGTAAGGATCATAGAGATAACACTTGTGAGTATTAAAAGACTAGCCATCTCTTGTGTTATGAGTTTTTCTAAACCAGCAAGGGCGAAGATTGCAAAAGAAAATTCACCTATTTGAGCCAAAGCTAAAGCGGTTTTTGCCGAGGTATTTTTATCTGAGTTACGTCTTATAATCGCATATATAACCAGCCCTTTAAAAAGCATCACCAATGCAAAGATAAAAACAATAATATGAAGATTTTCTATAAAGTAGATTACATCTATCTTTGTACCCACCCCAAAGAAAAAGACACCAAGCAACAAATCTTTATAGCTAGAGATATCTGATTCTACTTTTACATTGTATTTTGTGTCTGCTATAATCATACCTGCTATAAATGCGCCTAAAGAGTAAGTAAAGCCAAACTGATGTGCAAGTAAAGATGCTCCAATAACGATAGAAAAAACAGAGCCTAAAAACAACTCTTCTAGTTGCGTTTTTGCTGAAAATCTTAGTAAGGCATCGACTATTTTTTCACCAATAGTAAACATAAAAGCAAGTATCAAAACACCAGATACTACTGTTTGAAGTAAAACTTCACCCATAGACAAAGTGTCATTTGATAAAAAAGTAATAAGCAACAAGATAGGGATAACAGCTAAATCCTGAAATATAAGTATCCCCATAGATTTTTGCCCATAAGGAGTGAGAATATCTTTTGATTTTTTGAGATATGTCAGTACAATAGCCGTTGATGAAAGTGAAAATGCAAAAGAGATGATAAGTGATGTATTTAAATCAAGTTTGAAAAGATAATACGCAAGTAAAAAGATAACCGTAACACTACATAAAACTTGCAACAGACCATTGGTAAGCAAGATATCTTTCATCTTTTTTATTTTATGCAGACTGAGTTCTAGTCCTATTGTAAACATTAAAAAGACTATTCCAAACTCTCCGATAAGCTCCAAAGAGTAGATATTGAGCCCATTAAATCCAAAAATATCACTGATTATAGTACCCGTTATGATATAACCGATAATATGGGATATTTCAAATCTTTTTAAAATAATGTTGAGAACAGTTGCAATTGCGATTGTTAAAAATATGATTAATAATAGATTTTCCATAGCCTATTATAGGGTATATTATAGAGTTTTTTTGAAGTTTAATGTATAAAATATAGACAAAATTTACTTAAAAAATAGATATCAAAAAAACTACGCTATAATCTATACAACATCTAAAATATCAATACAAAAGAGGTTTACTAATGGCAAAAACAAACTACAGTTATGAAAAACGAAGTCGTGAACTAGAAAAACAGAAGAAAAAAGAAGAAAAGCGTAAGAAAAAACAAGCTCAAAACAGTACCGAACCACAAGATGAAGAAACACCTTCAGATACATCCCAAACCCCACAATCATAATATATCTTCCTTAGTTGACTTTTTAAAAAATTTTTTAATAAATTATCAGGTATCATTATGCGAAATTTACATGTTAAAAAAATTATAATTTATGTTAGGGAAAACTTGAAAAAGAGAACAAGATCAATCAGTACTGGTAACATAAAATGATTTATCTTATTGTGTTTTTTGTTTTAATGGCAATGATTGTTATAAAATTAGAGCAAAAAATAATTGCATCAAAGTATTTAATAAAAAGAGCACATAAATATAGACATAAAACTCGAGCTGAAAGAGTTGAGAGAAGAAAAGAGATAGAAGAGTATAAAAAAAGTTTAACTCACAAGTATTATCTTGATAATAATCTAAAAGACCCAGAACTACAAAAAATGAAAGATAAAAATAAATATAAAAGCTTAGATGCTTTTAGATTTGAAGCTAGACTTTTTTATTATGGATTTTTTATTTCTATTTTATTTGGCTTTATCTTTACTATGACAGGACTTTACAAAGATGAATTTATAAGCTCTTTATATCCTTATGTAGAACCATATTTTAAAGTATTTTATCACAACTTTGAAAAATATACTTTCAATCCTTTATCTTTTAAAGTATGTTTTTCTTGGATTTTTGTTTTTAGTGTTATATTATTTTCAATATTTACAATTTATTATATTA
Organism: Sulfurospirillum arcachonense DSM 9755; assembly: GCF_000597725.1. Lineage (GTDB taxonomy): Bacteria > Campylobacterota > Campylobacteria > Campylobacterales > Sulfurospirillaceae > Sulfurospirillum_A > Sulfurospirillum_A arcachonense. The sequence continues at coordinate 61,888 of NZ_JFBL01000005.1, read as the reverse complement.
AAACCCCTAAAGATAAAAGTTTAAATTTAAAGAATAAATATTCTCTAAAAGATATTATTATTAACCTAACTATATGTTTCTTAGGGATTTATTTAAGTTACTTGTTTTTTAATGATAGTCAACCAGGGTTTTATACAAAAAGAATATTTTATAATTATATCTACTCCTATGGAATATATTTTCTTTTAAATAGTTTTTCCCTTGTTTTTTTATTCTCTTTATTATTTCTTACATGTAATAACTTAATAATTAATAATCTAAATCATTTAAAAGGAAAATTAAATGCCAACTAATCAAAAATCAACCTCACTAATTTTTATTTAATATTATAAAAAGATATAATAGTGACTTTATAAAACTATAATAAGGTCAAATGTGAAAATAAAAAATATTATTGTTTTAGTGGTTATATCCATTTTATTTACTGCTTGTGCAAATACAAGTCAGAATAATTCCGCTCAAGCAAATACCTCTGAAAAAAAACAAATCAAAAAGAAGCTTAGCCCAGCTAAAAAACTATCTTATATAAAGTGCTCTAACATCGCAGATAGATTTGATACTGGTTACTCTTCTAAAGTTAAAGCTATGTGCTTAGGTAAGCTATCATTTATAGATGTTAAAAGCAGAGTAAAAAGTCAAAAATTATCTATGTTAAATGCTATAAGTATCCAAACGTTTTACAAACTTGAAAATAGTTCTTGTCCCGATATTGTTATTTCTAAAGCAAGTGGTTCAAAGCTAGATGACAAAGTCTCTTTTAAATCTACTTATAAAAATCAACTTTTGAAACATTTTGATCACAACTGTTTAGTTGATACTATAGACGGTATCAATTTTTTAACTTGCGGGAAAAACGAAAAAAGCTATTTTATGGAACTTTCATTTTCAAATAACCAAAAGATTTATAAAAAGTACATGGTTCAAACAGGCCAAAAATGTTTTAATAAATTTAAAAAGTATTTTAACAAAGATAACTTAGATGATGCATGGAGAAGTAAACAAGGATACAACACCGATGGCTTCAACGACTTAGGACACAATATACTTACAGATTCTATCTATGATTTAAAAGGATATGACTATAAAGGCTGGAATAAAGATGGCATCAATAAAATCACTAAAACAAAGTATGACGTTGATGGGCTTGACATACATAAACTGCATAAAGATGGTGTGGATAAAGATGGATGGAGTCCTAAACTAAAGAAATTTGTTAAAAAAGGGAAAGAAAGCAGACCTTACTCTTTTGATGTAATAAAACTAAGTTCACAAATGAAAGATGAATTATATAATAGAAGTTTTTATGATGATGTACGCTATATAAAAACGCAAACTGGCTTTGATTTAGTAGGTAAAAAAATCTATGGTAAAAAATCAAAACCCACAAAGATAGTGCAATATTATTTTAAATCAGCAAGAAAAAAACTATTAGATTTTGATAAACCAAAACAATCTATAATGAAACAAAGACTTATTTTAGATAAAAAAGTTACAAGATCTTTTGACAAAGATGGCTACGATAAAGACGGATTTGATAAAGATGGTTGGAACAAAAAACTCAAAAAATTTAGAAATCAAATAAAAAGTAATTAAATGGCACAAAAAGATAAAATAAAATGGAATAAAAAGTACAAAGAAACACCCTCTTTACTTGAGAAAAAAGAGCCTAGTAAAAAACTGACTCAAATACTCCATAAAGTAAAAGGTAAAAAAGCTCTTGATGTAGCTTCAGGAGCTGGAAGAAACTCGATTTATCTAGCTTTAAATGGTTTTGAAGTTGAAGCAATAGATATTTCGCAAATAGCACTGGATGAACTTGATAAAAAAGCTTTTCAAAACATCACTTGTAAATTAGTTGATTTAGATGAATATGAAGTGCCTAAAAACTCTTATGACCTAATCATTATGGCAAATTTTCTCGATAGAGATTTAATACCTAAGTTATCAGCCGGACTTAAAAAAGGCGGTATACTTTTTATTGAAACATACATGCATGATAAGATAAATGAAAAGCCACCCTCAAACCCTGATTTTTTGTTACAAAAAGATGAACTTAAAAGTTTTTTTGATAATCAATTTGAAATTTTGGATTATGATGAATTTGAAAATGAAGACTATGAACTATTTAGGATGAAAAAACAGTCTATAGAAATCAAAAAACTCTAGATAGTTAGACTAAAATAGCTTTACATGTAAAGTATTTTGGTCATTCGAACTTAATTAGGCATATTCATAAAAATTTTGTTTTTCAAGGATATTAAGCATTGACTGTACTGTTGCAATACTACGCTTGAATGCCTCTTTTTCCTTTTCATTTAGTGAAAATTCAATGATATCTTTCATACCATCAGCACCCAAAACAATAGGAACACCTGTAACAACATCGTGGTATCCATACTCTCCATCAAGAAGAACAGCACACGGCAATAATGCCTCACTGTTTCTCAAAATGGCCTCAGCCATAACAACCGCACTATTTGCTGGTGCAAAATAGCCTGATGTTCCTAAAAGATCTACGATTTGCGCACCACCACGACGTGTTTTTTCTATCACTTGATCTATGGTTTTTTTACTTAATAACTCTTGAACAGACACACCATTAACAGTACTAAAACGAGGAAGTGGTACCATCTCATCACCATGTCCACCTAAAACTATTGCTTGTACTTGTCCACAGCCCATACCCGTTTTTTGAGCGATTAATGCCTCCATACGAGAACTATCAAGCACTCCTGCCATTCCTAAAACTCTTTCTCTAGGGAATCCCGTTTCACGAAAAACAACATATGTCATTGCATCAAGGGGATTTGCTACTGCTATCACAATTGATTCTGGTGCAAACTCTTTAACTTTATGTGCTAAATCTTTTGTGATATCTGCGTTACTAATAAGAAGATCATCACGACTCATACCAGGTTTTCTTGGACTTCCTGAAGTAATTATAACAATTTTACTATCTTTCATATCAGAAAAACTAGCACTTCCAAGGACTTGTGTCGTTGACTGTATTGTCGCCGAAGCTTGTGTGATATCAAGAGCTTTACCTTTTGCTTTATCATACGTTCGACCAATCAACACTACTTGACGACAAAGGTTACGCATAGCTAATTGATATGCGATAGCTGTACCTACATTACCCGTACCTATAACAGAAACTTTTTGGTTATTTAGCATAATCTATCCTTTTCTCTCTTTACATATAAAGGTATTTGATTCTAAGTATTTTAACGATTAAAACTCTCATTTCACTGTCAAATGATATACTAAAAAAAATATAGAAAAAATTTAAATCCCTATTATATTTTGTCAGGGTTTTGAGAAGACAAATAAGTAAAATATTTATAACAGCATTGTACAATGTTACAATTATTTTCGTTAGAGCATATGATACTATTAACTCAAATATTGAAAAGGAACATCATGCGTATTTTAATACTAGAAGACAATATTCGTTTAGCTACAGGTCTAAAAAAAAGACTTTCCCAAGAAGGCTATGCTATAGATGTTTTACATGATGGAGAAGAAGGGGCTAGTGTACTAGACTATCAAGAGTATGATTTACTCATCTTAGACTTGGGTTTACCTGGTATGGATGGTATTGATATTCTTAAAAAAATGAGAAAAAACAATAAAACTATGCCTGTATTAATCACTTCCGCTCGTTTTAAATTAGATCAAAAAATATTAGGGCTTGAAGCAGGCGCAGATGATTATATTGCAAAGCCTTTTGATCTTAAAGAGATTGTTGCAAGAGTTCACGCACTCCTTCGTCGCTCTCAACAAAAAGGACAAACTACGATTCAACTAGGAGATCTAACTTTTAATGTATTAACTAGAATGTTAACAAAAGGAGATGAACATATCCATCTTAGTAACAGAGAACTCAGTGTTTTTGAATACTTAATATCTCAAGTCAATGTAGTACTTAGCAAAGAAAATATTTCTAACCATGTAGGAAACTTTGATAATACCTTCACCCCTCATGCAATTGAAACATATATCTCAAGAATTCGAAAAAAATTGGGCTCAAACGTTCAAATTAAAACATTTCCAGGCCTAGGCTACATGATTTCTACAAAGTAACTTACATGTATTATATTTCTATAAAACGGCAATTAATTGGATGGCTTGGTTACTCATTTTTATTGATTACGCTTTTGGCTATTATTGCTGTTTATTTATTTAGTAACCATGAAATTAACCAATATTTTGATGATATCTTAAAACATGAAAGCAATAGTATTATCGATCGCCTCTACGTGAATAAATCAAAAATTATATTTAAGCAACGTCATCTTGGCATCAATCTACAAACATCATCAGGAGATAGCAGCCTTTTTTATAGCATAGAAGATTTGTCAGGAAACTTGATTGCTGGATTTAGAAATATTCCTAAAACAACAAAATCTGATTCTAATCAAACTTACTATAATGCGATATTTTTTGGTCAAGAAATTAGAGCCCTTAGAACTTTACATACTATGAGACGCAATAAAAAATCTTATAATGTTGTAATTACTATTGCAGAAACTCTAGAAGATAGACATGCAATGCGTTATAAAATATATTTCATGCTTGCGCTGATTACTCTTTTAATCATTATAAGTACCCTTATTTGTACTTTTTATTCCGTAAATAAAGGTTTAAGTCCTCTTGTAGCACTACAATACTCTATTAAACGACGAGATATGCATGACCTTGCTCCTATCAAAGAAGACCGAACACCTATTGAAGTAATAGCACTTGTACAAAGCATTAACCAACTACTCAAAAGACTTAAAAAAAGTTTTTTACATGTAGCCCAATTTAATGAAGATGTTTCACATCAACTTAGAACACCTCTAGCAGAATTAAGAATTATGATTGAAACAGATGATTCTATCAATGAAGAACAAAAAGAATTTTATCTTGAAAGCATCCGAAATATGGTACATACATCAGAACAACTCTTACTTCATGCCCACACAAATCCTGATGTATATGATCGCATCAATTTTAAACCATTTGATTTAACTGAACTATGTAAAAAAGTAGCACTTCTTAAAGCACCAATACTTTATGCTGATGGGTTTGACATCATATTTGAAGCAAAAAAAAGCCTTTGGATTAATGGTGTAGATGTCATTATTGAAAGTCTATTAAATAATCTTATCAATAATGCACAAAAATATGCCCTCAGTGAAAATACAACAGAAAAAAACACCCTAACAATTTCTATTCATGAAAATCAAAATACCATCACTATGAGTATTTCAGATAATGGCCCTGGTATTCCTAAAGAGTATTTAAAAAAAATATTTAATCGCTTTTTTAGGCTTGATACCAAAAAACAAGGAACTGGTTTAGGATTAGCTATCGTAAAACAAATCGTTGAATTACATAATGGTTCTATCGAACTGACAAACATAAAACCTCATGGACTAAATATAAGTATTACCTTTCCAAAAGTTGATGTACCAGTTTAATCAAAAAATTATTTATCATCTAATAAATAATTATATTTTTTAAAAATCCTATATGCTTTATTAAGAATTTGAGTAGAATTTTCAGGATTTGTCCAAGCCCCACCTATTTTATTTTTTTTCAAATCTCTTTGCACGCTTTTTTTAGCCATAAGAAACATAAAAGCATTGCTAAGTTTTTCATAACGTAAAGGATAATTATGTTTCAAAGATTTTTGAACCGCAAATCCTCTCATATACTCAGGAAGATCTGGAACTTTAATTCCTAGAGGTATAAGTGCCTCATCAACTGTAGGTATATCCCACTCAGCTTGTCTCTCTTTTGCATGAATAGCAAGAGGTGTAATATACTCTCGTATAAGTTCTGATCTATTTGAGCTAACAATCATGACATCTACAACACCTTGAGCCATAGCCTGTTTAGCATCACCTCCACTATTGTATTTATGAATTTCAATATTGTTTAGAGAAATATTCATAGCTTCAAATATTAATCCTAAAAGTAAATATCCATTTGAATTTTCAACTACAGCAAATTTAAACTTTTTTTTCTTACTTTTGATCTCTTTTAACAGCTCAGAAAGAGATGTAATTTTACTTTTTTCATTTACAGCCACAAGATCATATCCATATGATTGGATATTAAGAAAATCTAGATCTTTCATAGAGAAACTAGTATCTTGTCTCAAAATAGCCGCTGCTAAATAAGGTGAAAAAGAGGAACAAAGGAGAGTATATCCATCAGCTTTTTTTTCTAAAAAAGCTTCAATAGCAGAAGCAGAACCACGTCCTGGTATATTTTGTATATGAATGGGGATATTTAATAATTTAGATAAATAAGGAGCCATAGAACGAGCTAACGTATCACTATTGCCACCTTTACCAAAACCAACAATCATTTCAATAGGTTTATTTGGGTAAGATTCTTCTGCCTTAAGAGATATTACTAAAAAAGAGATAATAAAAAAACATATTAATCCTTTAATTACAAAAAAATTCCAATCTAATCTTTGTTCAAAAATCATTCAATATATTTTCCCTTTCTTAAAAATTAAAAGCGAATATTATTATATCATCTTACCCCTATACTATCAAAAAGAGAGAGCTAAAATAGCTCCCTCTTTTATAAAATTGAATATGCTAAGATAATAATAGATGCTAAATAAATAGCTCCAAAAATTGCTCCTAGTTTCCACCATGTTGCAGAACGTATATATCCTGCACCATACCAAATTTGAGCAGGTCCTGTTGTATATGGTGTTAAAACACCCATAAAACCTAATGAACCAACAAGTAACATAGCCAATGGTTGTATCATTTCAGTAGGTAATAGCTGTAAAGAAATTCCTAAAAACAGAGGCAATAATGCCACAGTATGGGCTGTTATACTTGCAAAAAAGTAATGAAATACAAAAAACAATACTAACAACGTAATAGCTACTGATAATGGTTCCATACCCGTTAAATTTCCAGCAACAAGTCCTGAAATCCATTTTAAAAATCCAACTTTCTTTAATCCTCCCGCCATTGTTACCAATGTTGCAACAAAAATAAATACATGAAAAGCACCTTTATTTGAGATAACATCTTCCCATGTAAATACATTAGTGAGTATCAAAAGACATAAAATAATAATTGCAGAAATTGTCCCATTGATTCCAATTAAATCACTAAAGACCCACATCAATACGGCTAAAAAGCCAAGTCCTAACATAAAGAATTCTTTTTGTGTAATTTTACCTATTTTTTTTAATTCTTTATCTGCCCAAATTGGAGCTTCTGGTGAATGCTTTTGTTCAGGTGGATAAATAAGATACGTTATTAATGGAACAGCTAAAAATAGTGGTATTGTAATCATGGCTAAAGAAGTAAACCATTGATTCCAATTTATGAGTATACCTGTACCTTTTTCTACTAAAGCTATAGCCAATATATTAGGAGCTAATGCTGTTAGAAACATTGAACTAGTAACACATGTAGTAGCAAGTGCAACCCATGAGATATAAGAACCAATTTTTTCTGGATTATTATCAGGAGTAGAATCAAATAACTCTGGTATATTTACAGCAATTGGGAAAATAGTACCACCACTTCTTGCTGTATTAGATGGTATAAATGGAGATAACAATAAGTCAGCGAAAGCCACTGCATATCCTAAACCTAATGAAGTTTTACCAAATAATTTTATGAGAATTAAGGCTATTCTTTTTCCCAAACCACTTTTTTTATAACCAAGTGCAAACATAAATGCTGCAAAAATCAACCAAACTGTTCCACTTGAAAAACCACTTAAAGCCCAAGAACGACTTGCTTTTGCAGTTTCACCTATCAGTCCAAAACCTGCTACAAGCATTACACTTATTAGACCAAGTAGAGGACCTGGTATTGGTTCCAAAACTAAAGCTGCTACAAGCCCTAAAAATATTGCAAAGAAATATTGCGCATCTGTACTCAACCCTTCTGGTGTTGGACATATTGCTACTACAATACCAATTACTAATGGTATTATCATTTTTGCTGTCTTACTCATCATTGCCTCCTATTATTTAGCTTTAAAATAAAATTAAGTTTTACTTAAGTTTTACTAAATTACTGTTTATAATCTTAATAATAAAAGCTTGCAAAATTCTCTCAGATTAAATTAATTTTTTTATTAACAAAGGAAAAAAGACATACCCTACTATTATCCAATTTGGCATATGATTTATAAAGACTGATTTTTAAGAAGAGGTTTATTATAAAAACATATTACTAATAAATTAACGCTTTTACATATTTAGTAAAAATTCAGCTATACTGAAGACAATATCAATAATACTCGATCTGTATTATAATAATGCTTTTGCAACCCTTCAAAAGTATACATACAACCCATTTCTAAGCCTAGATCCGCATTAATTAACACTCGCTAATTTTTGTTAGGCTTGTCTTCAATGCACTTTTATTTTATATTACACCAATAAAAAATTGATGCATGCACCTAAGGAAAATTATTAATGAACGCCGAAATAGCTACAATTCTAAATGAGAAATTAAAAGTAGGAGTCATTGGAACTTCAAAAAAAGAAGATGAGCGACGCTTCCCTATCCATCCTGCACATTTATCTCGTATTCCTGAAAAACTTCGACACCAGCTTGTATTTGAAGAAGGTTATGGAATACCTTTTGGTATCTCTGATACTCAAATTGCCAAGCTTTCAGGAGGCATAGCTTCACGTCATGAGATATTAGCAGATATTGGTACTGTGATTATTAGTAAACCAGTATTAGCTGACTTAGAAGAACTTCAAGAAGGTGGAACACTTTGGGGTTATGTACATTGTGTACAACAAACAGATATTACTCAAGCGGCACTGGAGCGTAAACAAACACTTATTGCTTTTGAAGATATGTTTGTTTGGTCTCCTGAAGGTCATATTGGTCGTCATACATTTTATAAAAACAACGAAATGGCTGGTTATTGTGCAGTTATACATGCTTTACAGCTCAACGGTATCGATGGTCATTATGGAAATCAACGAAAGATAGTCATTTTTGGTTTTGGAGCGGTTAGTCGTGGGGCGATATATGCGCTCAAAGCCCATGGTTTTAGAGATATAACTATCTGTATTCAGCGTCCAGACCATGAAGTCAGAGAAGAAGTTCTTGATTGTCACTACGTAAAGATTCGAAAAGGAAAAGAAGGAGAAAAAAGAATGCTAGTCGTCGAGCACGATGGATCTAAGCAACCACTTACTGATTTTATTAGTAAAGCAGATATTATCGTAAACGGAATCTTTCAAGATACCCAAGACCCTACAAACTTTGTAATTAAAGAAGAAAGTTCATGCCTCAAACCCAATAGTTTGATTATAGATGTAAGTTGTGACGAAGGAATGGGATTCTTTTTTGCAAAACCAACAACATTCAAAAATCCTATAGTTAAATATGAAACTATAAACTATTATGCAGTTGATCACACTCCAAGTTATCTTTGGGAAAGTGCAACAAGATCTATATCTGCAGCTTTAATTGTTTATTTATCAACTGTTCTTGCAGGTCGTAAAAGTTGGAAACAAAATGAGACCATACGAAAAGCTATTAATATTGAAAAAGGAGTGATTCAGAAATCTTCTATTCTATCATTTCAAAATCGCGAATCTAGTTATCCTCATGAGTATTGTAAATAAAAATAATCACCACAAACCGATATATTTTCGGTTGTGGCTAAACCAATTATTTATTTAAAGCTTTTTTTGCTTTTTTATCAGCTCTTTTTTCTTTTAACGATTTTTCAGATTTTGTTTTAACTGCTTTTTGAACATCTTTACCTTTAGCCATTGTATCTCCTTTATTTGAGTTACAATCAGTATATCTAAATGTTTGGGGTATCTTATATAATTCGCTAAAAAATAGAATACTAGCCAAAGTATAATACAAATATATTTAAAACTTTTTTATTCATATATGGTAATATATCTAACAAACAATAAATTTTATTAAGGAAATCCATGTCAATTACAACTAAAGATAGGGCAATAGGTGCCATTATAGGAGCATTTATAGGTGATGCTATCGCATTAGGTCCACACTGGTACTATGATTTAGCACAACAGCATAAAGATTATGGAACTTGGATTACCACTTACACAATTCCTAAAAAAGGTAGGTATCATGAAAATGAAAAAGCTGGAAATCTATCGCAATCAGGTTTTATTTTAAAATTGATGATTCAATCGATTATTCAAAACGATGGTTACAATCAAGAAGATTTTTGCAAAAAATTAGATGAAGACCTTTTTACAAAAATAGATGGAACACCAACAAATGGCCCAGGAGGTTATACCTCACAATCTATCAGAGAAGTATACAGACAAAGAGTTGAGCAAAAATTATCATGGGATGAAGTAGGAAGTAGAGCCGATACAACGGAAGCTATCGAAAGAACTCTAGCTTTAGCTGTAAAATATGCTTTTAATCCAAAAGAACTTGCAAAAGCTGTTTCACACAATACATTTTTAACTCAAGTTGATGATATAGTAGGCTCCATGAGTGTTGCTTATGCTGCTGTTTTAGGACAACTTATACAAGGTGAAAAACTAGATAAAGACATTTCTACTAAATTGATGAAATTGGTCAAAAAAGGAGAGCTTCCTTTTCACGCAGTCACCTCAGATAATTTACAACCACCAAAAGCAGGAAGTAAAGACCCTTCAAATATAGGTTTATTTGCTTCTCCAGATGCACTATTATCTCCTTCATTTATGGCTCAAGCTGCTGTTGATCCAAATATAAAAATAGAACCTGCATGGAAAGTTTCACTTGTTTATGGTATGCCATGTGCAATATATCATATGTTACCAGCAAGTTATTATTTAGCGGTAAGATTTCATGATGATTTTGAATCTGCTATTTTACATGCACTCAATGGCGGGGGACAAAACCAAGCAAGGTCAATACTCACTGGAGCCTTAGTAGGAGCACAAGTTGGCATAAAAAATATTCCTAAAAGATTTATTGATGGCCTCAATGAAAAAGATGAACTTTTAGCTCTTGCAAATAGTTTGGCCGATATAGTGAAATAAACATTATTTAGGAAATAGTAAAAATGACATCTGAACAGACTTACTTTCTAACTTTAGCATTGTTAAATATAGTATTAGCCTTAGCTGGAACACGCATAAAAGATTTAGAGGGTAAACCCAACTCTGTTTACTTTTTAACAGGAGCATTTTTTGCATTCTCTATAAGCTGGTTTATATATGTATTTGAACCTAGTACTTTTATGAAGATAGTCTCAGCAATATTTGCGGTACTCTTTATTTGGGGAATTATTGTATTTAGTTCTAAACGCTGTGAAAAAAAAGTTCCTTGGATATTTATTATTAGCATATTTACTATTCACTCTATTATACAAAGCTATTTCACTTTTTTAGATAATTTCAATGCTGTTTTGTATCTCAATGGTGTACTTATACCTTTTGCTTTTTTGATTGCTAGTTATCTCTTTTTTAAAGTCAAAAAAGAAAAAAACTCATCGGATACTGTTCTTGTTTATATATTTTTAATTATGTCAATATTTCTTATAGCCCGTTCAATTATACTTAAAATATCCCCTGAAATATTTTCTATTACTAGTGTTTCCTCACAATTTCTTTGGCCTGTTTTTTGTGTTGCAATTGGCGTTTTTTCATTTTTAAGCTTTACAGAAGAAGCTCAAGACAAACTTAAAATAGAATCTATTACTGACTCTCTCACTGGTGTTTTAAATCGCCGAGGTTTTTTTAGTGCTCTAAAAATTAAAACAAAAAAAGCGTGGAATGCAAATGAACAACTTTCTTTAGTTTTATTTGACTTAGACCATTTTAAAAATGTCAATGATGCACATGGACATAAAGCAGGTGATATTATCTTAAAAAAATGTGCTCAACAAATTAAAGAAAAACTTCGAGAAAGTGATTTATTTGGTCGTTTTGGTGGTGAAGAATTTGCAATTTTATTATTTGGTGTGGATATAAAAAAAGCAAAAAACATAGTTGAAAGAATGAGGATTAGTTTAGAAGAAATGAGTTCTATATATAAAGAAAAAAACATAAAAATTACTGCTAGTTTTGGAATAGTTGAGATGAAAGAATCAGATAATTTTGATGATGTTTTTATTAAAGCAGATAATGCTTTATATGCTGCTAAAAAAAGTGGTAGAAATAAAATAAAACTCGGATTATAGTGAAAAAAACACTTTCAATTTTACCAAATTCATACTTGCTTAAAATAAATAATATTATATTTATAGACTTAATATTATATTTATAGACTTAATATAATATTTACCTAATTAATATTAAAATTAATATATCCTAATATTATTATGAAGGGATTAAAAATGCAAAAATCGAAAAAAGAAATCCTTTTTATACTATTTTCCTTTATTATTTTAGGTATGTTTGTTTTGGCTTCTAAATTTTATAATATATATAAAGTCAATACAATCAATACTCTAATAACAGACATTTACACGCACCCTTTACAAGTTTCTAATGCCTCTTTAACTATCGAATTAGAATTATACAAAATACGCCATAATATAAAATATATATCTTTAATTCAAGATAACAAAGAGATCCTCTCACTCATTAAAGAAATCAAAGAAAGTGAAAAAATTATTGATACTAATTTTAAAATTATAGAATTAAATATTTTAGGGAAAGAGGGTAAAAATTTATATAAAAAAGTATTTCAATTATATAAATATTCCAAATTTAAGAGAAATCAAATTATTACACTAATTCACAATAATAAAACAAACAATGCAATTGAAAAAATAAAAAATAATTCAACTATTTATTTTAAAAAATTATCAATGCAAGCTAAAGAACTTTATTTATACGCTAAAAATAAAGCGGATGATTTTAAAAAAAATTCTGATGAGATATACAATGATTTTTTATCTTCGATGATTATAATTGGTTTTGTACTCGTCTCTATGTTTGTATTTGTTACATATTTTGTAATAAAGAGGATTTCAAAACATATGTCAAATAGTGATAAGCTAACAACAGAACTTATATCCAAACAAAATGAACTCATCAATAAACAAAATGAGCTTGAAACAATTATTATGGAAGCCCCTAATCCAATCATGGTTCATAATGAAACTGGAAAAATTATGATGCTAAATAAAGTATGGGAACAATTAACAGGATATACATACAACGAGATAAATACTATTGATAAGTGGGTAAATAAAGCTTATGGAGATAAACAAGATATAATCAAAAATAAAATTACTAATTTATACTCTTTAAAAGAAAAAGCAGATCAAGATAAATACGATATTAAAACCAAAGATGGTCGTACTATTATTTGGAGATTTAGTGCAGCTCCGCTAGGTTTGATTAATGGAAAACGCACCGTTATTAGTACTGCATTGGATATTACTGAACTGAAGCAAAAAGATGACCTTATCGTTATACAGTCACGTTATGCAGCAATGGGTGAAATGTTGAGCATGATAGCCCATCAATGGAGACAGCCACTATCTGTCATATCTATGCATGTAAATAATATTTTGCTTGATTTAGAATTAGATGAAATTAAAGAAAAAGAGTTATCGAATACCTCTTACAGTATCTTACACCAAATTACATACCTATCAAATACTATAGAAGATTTTAAAAACTTTTTTATTAAAGACAACACAAAAGAAGAGTTTTTACTAGAAGACATTTTTGAAGATACTCAAAAAATAATTTCTGCAAGTTTAAATAGTCATTTTGTATCTTTAGATATACAATATGATAAAAATATAAAAATTATAATCAATAAACGTGAATTAGTTCAAGTTCTTATTAACTTAATAACAAATGCTAAAGATGCTTTTTTAGAGCATAAAAAAGATGTAGAAAAAAGAATCCAAATTAATGCTAAAGAGGAAGAAAATACCCTAAAAATTACAGTTTGTGATAATGGTGGAGGTATTGATGAAAATATTATAGATAAGATATTTGACCCGTATTTTAGCACTAAAAAAAGTTTAAATGGAACAGGACTTGGTCTATATATGTGTAAAACTATTGTAACGCAACACTTTAATGGAAATATCAGTGTCAAAAATACAAGTGAAGGCGCTTGTTTTGAAATAGTATTAATAAAATAAATAAAGAGGGATTATGACTAATTTAAAAGATATAAAAAGTAAAGTAGAGAATCTAAGTGTATTGATTATAGATGATGAAGAAGAGATTAGAGATGTTAATTCTAGATTTATGAAAAAACTTTTTGCTAAAGTTGATACTGCAAAAGATGGTAAAGAGGGGCTACAAAAGTTTAAAGATAATAGCTATGACATCATTTTTACTGACATAAAAATGCCCTTAATGGATGGTTGGGAATTAATTAATAAAATAAGAGAAATCAATAAAGAGATATTTATAGTGGCTATGACAGCCTCACGTAAATTTGAAAAAGAATTATCTCACTTGAGTAATATGTATATTTTAAAACCCATCGAAATAGATATTATGAAAGATATTTTATTTAAGATAATAAAAGAAAAAAAACTATAAAAATATCTAATTTTTTTTCTTTAATATTCCATTAGCTGCTCGTATTCCTGAAGCCCAAGCTCCAGTTATTCCTCTGCTTGTTCCTGCTCCATCTCCTATGATGTAGTAACCATCTTTAACCATAAAATTATCATCTATAAAAATAGGTTTATTGGAATATGTCTTTATTTCGGGGTAATAGATAATTGTAGAAGGATGTAAAACTCCAGGGATAATAGTATCTAACATTTTTAAAGATTTCCAAATATCGCGAAGTATTTTTGCTGGCATACTCAATGATAAATCAGCAGCAACTGCATGTTTAAGCGTTGGCTCAAAATCATACAAATCAGAGTTAAAAGTCTCTTTTTTACTTCTACTTCCAAGCCTAAAATCACCCACTCTTTGCATGATAACTGAACCTCCAGTAAGTTGCATAACCATCTCACCAAGTATCTTTCCAAACTGTTGTCCGCTCACTACTGGTTCGGTTAATCTTATGGTTTTTAACATTGCAAAATTTACTAAATTATTTCGTTCGTTTTCTTTTGATAGTGAGTGTCCATTAACAGAATAGTACCCTTTATACTTCTCTCTGACTATATGAGCACAGCCTGAATTTGTACAAAATGTTCTTACTTTATTTGGGAATAAAATTTTAGGGTCATAATAGTCTCTAACTATTGGATAATTTTCCTCTTTAGTCTCTATTCTTACGCCAATGTCAACTATATTATCACTATATTTGATATCCAAAATACGCATCTGTTCTTGAAGCCAATCATAATCAGCACGGCCAGGTGCTAAAACAAGATTCTTAAACGATATTATTTGTCCATCTTCTAAAATAATTTCTTTTGTATTTTTCACAAGTTCTTTTACTTCTACATGTAAAGCAACCTCTACATGTAAAGCTTTGAGTTTTTCAATAAGACTCGCAATAAGTTCTGAAGATTTGTCTGTTCCAACGTGGGCTTGGTCTATAGAGAGTATTTCAACTCCTATTTTTTTTGCTCGTTTTTGGTATTTCTCAATATTGAGTCTTTTTTCAAATTTTGGATTTAAGTGTTGTTTTACTTCTTCAAGTAAAATATCAGCATCTTCTTTAGTCCAATGCTCATATGGAAATCCTACAGGATATGTATAGTTTTGTTTGCAATCATTTCTAAGTCCTCCCGAACTTATCTTCTTCTTTTCTAATAACAAAACTGAACAATCTGAGTTTTGGGCTAACTTAAAAGCCGCACCCAATCCAGCAGGACCAGAGCCTACAATAATTACATCATAATTTGATTTTATTTTTGTCATAAAAAAAGTATAGCTAACGCTAACTTAAACTAATAATACTTTACTTTTAATATTTATTTATCTATAATTTCTTAAAGGTGTTTATATGCAAATGGATGTACTTTCAAATAACGAATTTTTAGATAACTATATTTTAAATAAAGAATTATGTGAACTAGTGGGAATATCTTCGAATGCTTATCGATTTTGGAAAAATGTAAAAGCTGTAAAATATGATGGTTGTAGAGCTGTGTTTTTAGACAAAAGAACTATCTTAGAAAAGTACAAAGATATAGTCCTTACATGTAAAGATTTAACAGGTTTTGTTCAGTCTCAAGCATTTTGCAAATACACGGGTATTGCTCCATCTCATCTTATTGAAAAAAACAACTCTGTTATATATAAAAAATTGGAGATAATAGACTTATATGGTATAAAACTCGTCAATCTAAAAAAATTTTACGATGATCTGAATCTTGATTATAAGTATAATATTTATGTTGAAAAGTGCAAGTACTTTGGGCCATCTCCATTTGAAAAGAAAATCAAACTCAGTTCTGAAATGTGTTTAGGATACTACTAACCAATATTGCCAATAAAAATGTAATCCCAACTACCAAACGAATATAAAAGTTTCTATATCTTTTGTCCATTCTTATCCTTTACATGTAAGTATAGCAATTTTTTTCTATATCTTTAAAAAAAAATCTTCTATAATAGAGTTATGCTAAATTGGGAGTCATTTATGGATACACAAATAACAGAAAAAATTTTAAATATTTTAGAAGAAGAGGTAGTGGTCGCTGAAGGCTGTACTGAACCTATTGCATTGGCTTATGTAGGTGCAAAAGTAAGAGATATACTTGATGATGATATAGAAAAAGTAACCATAAAAGTATCTGGCAATATGATAAAAAATGTAAAAAGCGTAGTCATACCAAATAGTGGCGGTAAGATAGGTATTGAAACTTCTGTTGTTATGGGAATCATAGCAGGAGATGCTAAAAAAGATTTGATGGTTATAAGCGATATTACTAAAGAAGATATGCAAAAAGTACAAGAGTTTTTACAAACAAAAAAAATAGAAGTTATCCACGAAGACACTGATGTAAAACTCTATGCAAAAATAACATTAGAATCAAAAGAGAAAAAAGCCTCTGTTGAAATCAAACATTTACATACAAATATAACTCATATTGAAAAAAATGGTGAAATTATACTAGATCGTCCATGTAATGATGCAGATTTTAACTCAGCCCTAACAGATAGAAAAATACTCAACATAAACCTCATTTACTCTTTAGCAAAAACAATAGAACTAAATAAAATAGAACCCCTATTTACAAAAGTGATTGCTTTAAACTCACAAATAGCTCGTGAAGGTCTTATGGGACACTATGGTGTAAACATAGGTAAAATCATAAGTGATAATATAGAAAAAGGTTTTTATGGTGATGATGCAAGAAATAGAGCATCTAGTTTTGCAAGTGCGGGGAGTGATGCTAGAATGAGTGGTTGTTCTTTACCTGTTATGACAACAAGTGGAAGTGGCAATCAAGGGATGACTTCTTCATTACCCCTCATTGAATATGCCCGCATCAATAAAATTTCACAAGAAAAACTCATAAGAGCACTATTTTTCTCACATCTAGCAACAATTCATATAAAAACAAATGTAGGAAGACTTTCTGCATACTGTGGTGTTATCTGTTCTGCCGCAGCTGTGGCAGGAGCATTAGCTTTTTTAAATGATGAAAGATATGAAGTAGTTGCAAACTCTGTAATAAATACACTTGGTAATGTTTCAGGAATTATTTGTGATGGAGCAAAATCATCGTGTGCAATGAAAATATCTACTACTACAAATGCAGCATTTGACTCTTATATCTTAGCAAAAGAGGGAAGATTTCTTCAAGGTGGTGATGGAATCATTGCAAAAAATGTAGAAGAAACCCTTAAAAACATAGGAAAACTCTCTCAAGATGGTATGAATCTCACTGATAAAGTGATAATTAATATTATGAATAAAAGCTAATTTTCTTGACTTAGGACAATTTTTTATATTCTAGTTAAGGTAAAATTCTGTGAAATTTTACTTTTCATCTTCTCCGAAAAGTCTAGTTTTATTGGATAAGTGGAAATTTGTTTTTTGAGATAATCTGTCATTCTTATCACACACACTCCTATGCGGGTTTCTCACCATAAAAAACTGATTTCCAATATCCACACTTATAAAAAACCTCTTCTATATATTAGATAATGACATTTTTTACATCATATGCATCTGTATTTTATAACTTTTGTATTTATTATAATGCCATTTACTCCCTTTTTTATAAATACATATTTATTGTTCAATTTAAAAATTATGAGAACTATTTGGAATAAAATTAATTATTTGCAAAAAATTCTTATTTGTGATATAATGATTATAAAAAAGGAACATTTATGTCACATGTAGAACTATTAAAACAATATGAATTAAAAGCTACACCTCAAAGACTATGTGTACTTGGTGTTTTAGAAAAATACGGACATGCTACTCTTGATGATATTGAAAAATATACAAAAGTAAAATTTCCAACTCTATCTTTATCAACTATATATAGAAATTTAAATGAGATGTTAAAAAAAGACTTATTAAGTGAAGTAAAATTAGTAAACAAAAAAGATTACTTTGAAATCAAAAAAGAGAAACATAGCCATCTGATATGTAAAGAATGTGGAAAAATAGAAGACTATACAATTCAAACGGATGAATTAGTAGAACAGATTGAGACTCTAACATCTAACAAAATTCTTAGTGCTACAGTATCATTTGATATTATCTGCAAAGAGTGTTTAAGTACAAAATAGATATACTTCGTACTTAATTTTGTAGAGAGGTGTCCGAGTGGCTTAAGGAGCACGCTTGGAAAGCGTGTGTGGGGTAACTCACCGTGGGTTCGAATCCCATCCTCTCTGCCACTTGACTACTATAACTATTTATTCTTAGCTTCTTCTAACATACTATTTAATAAAGTAAAAAGTTCTAAACTAGCATTTTCTGAAGCTTGAAATTTTGATATGACAAAATTTATATCATCTAAACAGGTTCCATTTTCAACACAAGTAAGTGCTTCTTTTATACTTCTATGTACTGTTTCATGAGGTCCATCTATCTTTGAATACGATGGTGTTGTAGAAAATAGCTTTTTACCTATATCCCCATACCAAAGACCAAATCTACAATCTGTAGAACAGGTTACATCAAAATTTTTGTGTTCAAATACTGATTTATACCCTTTGACTTTAAAGAGTATATGATCTAATTTGGCCAATGATGCAAACACTTCATATGTTATATTTTGTGTATCTATCTTAATATCTTTTGCCCCATTTACCAAAGAATCAAATTCTACTTTAAAATTATTAATTTTTTCATTTGATTTATTTGCTATTTCTTCCATACCCTCACTTTGAGAATACATATCATTGGAATTTTGTTTTAATTGATTAATACTAATTTCAACTTCTGATGTAGCCTTTTGTGTTCTTTCTGCCAAGCTTCGTACTTCATCTGCAACTACAGCAAAACCTCTACCATGTTCTCCTGCACGTGCTGCTTCAATAGCAGCATTCAAAGCCAAAAGATTTGTTTGGTCAGATATATCTTTGATAAGCTCTATAACTTTTGAAATTTCTTCAACACTATCATTTAAATGATTTGCATTATTTTTTGAACTATTTGAATTTTCTAATATTTGTTCCATATCTACAAAAAGTTCATTTGCTTCATTTTGTAAATTATGTATAACTGCTGATGTATTTTCATTTAAATTATTAATTTCATCTAAACCATTTAAATTTGCACTCATACTATCTTGAATATTTTTTGTCCCAACATCACAGCCTTCCATCAAATTTTCAATTAACGCATTTTTTAATTTGTTTTCTGCTAAAAATTTTTGATTACCTTCATCTTTACTTTTAAGTTTTTTTATCTCTTCTTCATAACGATAAAGTTGATCTTTCAACTCTCTATTTTCTTCTTCTAAAGCTAAATAGCTTGTCTCTTTTACATGCTTTTTTACACCAAACATTTCACACTCCTCTTATGCAGTATAATTCTATGATATAATAAAACAAGTATATATTATGTAATTAAAACTAGATACGGATTGAATATGAATAAGTTGTTTCAAATTGTTACTTTATGTTTACTCTTTATAAAAGAGCACCAAAAAGCTATTAAATGAATGTTATAGAAATAAAAAATCTCTCTTTTTCTTATGAAAAAGACATTATATTAGAAAATGTAAATTTACATGTAAAAGAAAAAGAATTTTTAGCCATAATAGGGCCAAATGGTGGTGGAAAAAGTACTCTTTTAAAGCTCATTATTGCTCTTGAAAAACCAAAAATTCCATCTATAAAAATATTTGGAGAAAACCCATCAAAAAATTTAACTTCCATAGGATATGTTCCACAAAATACAAATGTAAATACAAACTTTCCTATTAAAGTAATAGAAGTTGTTATGATGGGCCATGTAGGACATAAAAAACCTTTAATTGGATATAAAAAAGAAGAAATAAATTGTGCATTGGGTGTATTAGAACAAGTAGGGATGAAAGAGTTTGCACAAAACAAAATTGGTTCTCTCTCAGGAGGACAAAGACAAAGAGTTATGATAGCACGTGCACTTTGTTCACATCCTAAAATACTTCTTTTAGATGAACCCACATCAAACATTGATATAAAAGGGCAAAAAGAGATATATAATCTTTTAAAAGAATTAAATAAATATATAACTATAGTTGTAGTAAGCCATGATATCTCTATAATTTTAGAATATGCTTCAAGTGTTGCTCACGTTAATAAAAATTTGGCTTTTCATGATGTGAGTAAAAAACGAAAATTTCATGCAAATGATGGGCATTTTTGTGAAGTTGAACTTTTACAAATGCTAGGAGAAAAACATGTTTGAAGCTCTTTCCTATGAGTTTATACAAAATGCACTTATAGCTGGTATTTTAGTAAGTATAGCTTCAGGTATTATAGGTTCACTGATTGTAGTTAACAGAATGGTTTTTTTAGCTGGAGGTATTGCACATACTTCATATGGAGGTATTGGGTTAGCGGTTTATTTTGGTATTCCTATCTTTTTAGGAGCATCATTATTTGCTGTATTTGCTGCACTTTTAATAGCTTTTATCACATTAAATCAAAAGCATCGTTCAGATACTTTTATAGGCCTTATTTGGGCCGTTGGTATGGCTATAGGTATTTTATTTGTTGATTTAACTCCAGGATATAATGTTGATTTAATGAGTTACCTATTTGGATCAATTTTGGCAGTAAGCAAAGAAGATCTATGGTTTATGGCTGCCTTAGTTTTGATTATTATAACAGTTGTAACATTTTGGTACAGAGATATATTGGCAGTTTCATACGATAGTGAATATGCACGTTTAAGAGGTGTAAGTGTTAAAACTTTTTATACTATAATACTTGTTTTATCTGCATTAACTGTTGTTATAGCTATCAAAATTGTGGGACTAATATTGGTTATTGCTTTACTTACTATACCTATTTATATCGCTGAAAATTTATCTAATTCACTTTATAGTATGATGATTTTATCTGCTATTATTTCAACTATATTTACACTAACTGGATTATTAGTTTCGTATAGTTTTGATATTACTTCTGGAGCATCTATTATTTTAGTATCAGCATTAGCACTTATAGTATTTTTAATTTTATCAAAAATTATTAAATATAATAATTAAAAGGGAAAATTTTATTATTTTTTGACCTATAAAATTAATTTAAAATTAACTTTTTTATAGAATAGTTAATTTAATTTAACTTAAATGTTTATTTTGCTACGATGTGGTTATGAAAAAAATTATATATATTTTGCTTTTTATACTTCCCTTATCACTGTTTAGTGCATCTATGAATAAAAATGGTATTGTGACTAAACTTAGTCACAATAGTGTGACTAAAACTATCAATATTTTAACCAAACTAGCAGAAAAACGTGGCTCAAAAAAATTTACTATAATCGACCATAAAAAAAATGCACTTAAACGTGGTAATTTTATTATAGGTGAAGCAAAACTTATTATATTTTCAGAATCAAATATATGTCTAAATCTTTTAAAAACTGATCCTGCAGTCGGTTTAGATTTACCTCTTAAAGTGTTAGTCTATGTTGCAGAAGACAAAAAAGTATATATAAAATATAGAGACCCTAAGTTTTTAAAAAATATATACAATTTAGGTAATACACAAATAGCTTTAAAAATGAGCAAAATTCTTGATGAATGTACAACTATAGCTGCTAAGTAAGATATTTTTTTCTATTTTCTATTTCATTTTCAAAAAATTCTAAAACTCTTGTTTGAAGTAACATAGTATCTTCATCTCCATTAAAAGCATAAAAACGACGAAGATGATCCATATTTATTTTTTCAACAAATCTTTTATTCTTTTTTATCTCTTTATCAATATCTAGTAATAAACAATCAATATCTAATGAATCATTTAAAATAATTTTATTTACATACTCTTTTGTAGTATGAACAAGAACATCAACACGGTATTCATCATCTTCATATATATCTTTTGCAATTTTTTTTAAAATTTTATATTCACCAATATCATCAATTTTATTTGTAGCAATCATTGCTGCAAATAATTTTGCCCTAAACTCTAATGATGTATGATGATATACAAAAAGTTCTCTAAAAAAAGAAAGAAAAAAAGTTTTAGCACTTTTAAAAGACATCTACTAATCCTAGCGATGAAATTATTTCATCTAATATTTGGTATAATTATATCAGTTTTAAGTCAATTACAAAAGCATACACATAATTGAAGGTATTCTTGTGAATAAAAATAAAATACTTAACGATAAAAAACTAACATTTACTCTTATAGGTTTTTTACTCTTAATTAGTATAATTTTCACTTTAATACAAACTATTTTTATATTAAAAAATGATTATGATGACTCTATTAAAACTGTAAATGACAGTATAAATCAAATCAAAAATACACGAATAGATTCTATAAGTATGGCAATTTGGCAACTTGATAATAAACAATTAGATATTCTCATAGATGGTATTTTAAAACTTCCTGGTATCATATATGTACAAATTAATGAAAATAATTCTGATGTTATAAAAGCTGGTAAAAAAAACAATAAATATACTATAGAAAATACATTCAATTTAATTCATAAAAATCTTGAAAATACTAAATTAGGTACTATTTATATCCAAGGTTCTTATGAAAAGAGTGTAGATAAATTATTCAAAAAAATTATAGAAAAAATCTTTATTGAAATTTTTAAAGTTTTTTCTATAGCTTTCCTTCTTATTTTTGTTGTACACAAACTGATAATTAAACATCTTATTACAATGGCAAAATATACTATTGATTTAGATACAAAAAAACTTTCAATACCACTTATATTAGATAAAAAATACTCTAAAAGTAATCCTGATTCAATAGATATAGTTGCAGATGCTATTAATACTATGAGAACAAATCTTATCAATGATATTCAAAAACAAGCAAAATACAAGACAAATTTAGAATTAACAAATAAAAAGCTTGAAGAAGAAATAAAAATAAGAAAAGCTATAGAAAAAGATGCCCTTGCTAAAAAAGAAAGAATACAAAATCAATATAACACCATAATTGAACTTACAACTGATAATAATCTATTTGAAAAAACTTTTGAAGATGCTCTTAATTTTTTACTTAAAAAATGTATTTTAACATTTGATGCTGACAGAGTAAGCTTTTGGAAATTACAAAATGATAAAAAAATAAAATGTTTATGTAGATATTTAAAAAGTGAAGATAAATATCTAGAAACAAAGAATACTATTGATTTAGTCAAATTACCAAACTTTTTAAATACTGTAAAAGAAAATGGCGTTATAGATATAATGGACGTATATACAGATAGTAGAATTAAAGAATTTAATCAAGAAGTCATGAAAGAAGATAATATAAAATCTCTTTTAAAAGTAAGTGTACTTTTTCATAATGAAATGTATGGATTAATATATTTTGAAACCATTGAAAAACAAAAAATGTGGACACAAGATGAGATACTATTTGTAAGTAGAATAAGTGATTTAATAAGCAATTTACTTACAATAAGTGAATGGAAAAAAGCACAAAAAGAGATATTAGAATTAAACAATAGTCTTGAAAAAACTGTAGAAAAAAGAACAAAAGAGTTAAAAAATAATATACATAATTTACAAATTACACAAAAACAACTAGTTGAAAGTGAAAAAATGGCAAGTTTAGGAGGTCTTGTAGCAGGCGTTGCTCATGAAATAAACACTCCTATTGGTATTAGCTTGACAGGGATTACTCATTTCCAACATATTACAAAAGAATTAAAAAAACTTTATGAAAAAGATAATTTAAGTCAAGAAGAATTTGAAAATTATATAAATATTTCAGATGAAATTTCAGACTCTATTTATAATTCAATCAAACGTGCTGCAGAACAAATAAAAAGTTTTAAACAAGTAGCAGTAGATCAATCTAATGAACATATTAGAAGTTTTAACATAAAAAAATATATAGAAGAAATTCTCTTAAGTTTACACAACAGAATTAAAAAAACTAAACATGTTATAACTATACATTGTGAAAATGATATTACAATAAATGGTTATCCTGGTTCTCTTTCTCAAATATTAACTAACTTTATAATGAACTCTTTAATACATGGCTTTGATAAAAATACAATAGGTCACATTGATATATATGCAAAAAAAATAGATAATAATATTGAATTAATTTATAAAGATGATGGTAAAGGAATAGAAAAAGAATATATAAATAAAATTTTTGATCCTTTTTTTACTACAAATAGAGAAGGTGGTGGTTCTGGTTTAGGTTTAAATATAGTTTATAATATAATTAAAAATGCTTTACATGGTAATATAGAAGTATATAGTAAGATAAATGAAGGTGTTACTTATAAAATAACATTTCCAATTGAGGATTAAATATGAATTTTAAAGAAAAAAAGTCTGAAATTGAAGATATTTTAAAAAATATTTTTAAAGAAAAAGAGATACTTATTATGAAAACAAATGAATTATTTTCATATATAGATCCTGAATTTTTTGATAAAAGTTATGAAGATGATATTTTAATATGTACACAAATAAATAAAAAATTACAATTTGTATCAAACTTAATACAAAATAGAATAAAAGAATATTTTGATGATGAAGATGATTCTATAGAATTTAAATCCTATAAATTTGATTTAGAAGATTATGAACCCATAGTATATTTATATGGATATAAAAAAGATAAAAAAACCAACTTTAAAACTCTTCCAAAAGTTATTAATGATGAAGAAAATATTTTTTTTATTATAGATTTTATAAAAGGCGCAAAACTATTGCCTTGGCAGTAATTTTTTGGTATAATACCGCTCGCTCCTCTTTAGACCTGTGCAATGTCTTTTTAAGAACAACGCTTCAGGGTGGGAACACAGCAGAGCACTCTTATTGAGTATGTGCCGCAGTCATCTGAAGAGGGGTTTTTATAACTACTCCATTACAAATTTTTCTATTTCTAATGCCCATTGATAAAAATTAACACCATCAACTTTACCTTTTTCTTTCAATGCTTTTTTAATAAACTCTTTTCCTTGTATTAATTCTTTTGATTTAACACCATGAGATATAGAAAGTATTGCTTCTATAAAAGCAGATAATCTATCACAATTTTTAAGTGCTACTCCGTCTATAGCATTATATTTATTTTCATTATAAGTAGAAAGAGTATCAACTATAATTATATTATTTTCATTTATTTTATTTAAAAATTCATCTTTTTCATTCTCACCATATAATCCTAAAAGATATTTAAAATTTTTTATTATATGAGAGGGTATATACGGTAATATTTCGTCCTCAATCATATTTATCTCATACTCGCTTATAATATCATCTAGACCATTTACAGAGTATTTAACAGGGCTTATTATATCTCTTGTTAAAGCTTCAGGTAAATCATGAAATAATGCACAATAAAAATTATTTTCAACTCTTTTTTCACACGCTTTTATATGTGTTGAATAAAAATAACCTAAAATTGCAACAATTAACATATGTCCTAAAACTGACGTTTCAGGAATTCTTGGAGTTTGTGCCCATCTTTTTTGAAATCTAAGTCTACCACTTAAGTCTATCACTTTTGCTAATTTTTTATTGAGTGCTATTTTTCTTACACCAATCAACTCATAATAATCTTCTATCTCTTCTTCTACTTCTTCTTTTACTTTATCAATCCCACTTAAAAATTTACTTGTTTGATATACAATAGAAAATTCCCATTTAGTAGCAAGATAAGAAGCCGCTTTTAATATAAAACGCTCTTTTTTATACATAGTTGAATCACTAAGATATTTTTCAAATCTTTTATAAAAATCTCCATTTTCAATATCTATGAGTTGATCATGAAGTTTTGCTAAAACCCATTTATTTATTTCATGTTCTTTTTTTTGCAATGCTTTTCTAAAAACATCAGGACGAATATCAGTAACAACACCTCTTCTTAAAAATTCAAATATCCCAGCTTCAATCATGTGTACATGATTTATTTTATCTTCTTCCATATTTGCTAAAAAAAATGCAATTATAAATTTATGAGCTTGTTTATCCAATTCTACCAATTCTACCATTCTTGGATAATCATTCCATCTTTGAATAGATGCTGATGTAAATAAGTGTTCTATTAATTTTGGTGATAACATATCAAACTCCCCTGTTTAAAGAACTACTTCTTTAAAAATATTATTTATTTTCTAATTTTTTCTGAATCTAATTCTATAACTGTGTGAACATTTCCTCTAGGATTATAATCTGCAACTACTTTTAAATATTTTGGTTTTAATTTATTATCTAAAACATCATAAATTTCATTTGCACTATCTTCATGCGAAATATTTCTATTCATAAAACTATTAATGTAAAGTTTTATCGCTTTTAATTCTACTACTAAATCATTTGGAGTATAATCAATATAAATAGTTGCAAAATCAGGATATCCACTTCTTGGGCACAAACAACAAAATTCTGGCAAAGTAAGTTTTATCAGATAATTTTTCTTATGTTTATTTGGCCAAATTTCTAAATCTTTATCAACATCAAATTCTTTAATTTCTTTTTCTCCATATTTCATAACGATTCCTCTAATTGTTTTAAACTTTTTGGTTTAGAAATAATAAAACCTTGAATATAATCAAACTCAAATTTTTCTACTTTTTCTAATAACTCTTTTTTATCCACGAATTTTATCATAACTTCTATACCTAAATCTTTTAATAAATTTTTATATGCATTCATTATTATTTTATATCTTTTATCATCAATATTTTTTGTATATTCTATGTCAAATTTTACTATATCAATTGGAAGATTTTTAATGTATTCTAAACTACAATTATCTCCTCCAAAATTATCTAATCCTATTTTAAAACCACTTTTTTTATATTGATTCAAAATTTCTTTAAATCTTTTTATCTCTTTATAACTCTTGTCTTCTGAAAATTCAAGTATAAAATTTTCTTCTTTCAAAGGACTTTTAAAAAAAAGTTGATTTAAATACTGCCTAAATTCAGTATTTCTTAATGTAACAGGAGAAATTTTAACACTTACTTTTTTATTCGATAAATCTTCATTTTCTAATTGTTTTAATAAAATAGAAAATATTTTTTTATCAAATATAGTTTCATATCCCATATGATTAACTACTCTTTGTATTTGTGTTTTTGAAAGCATTCCTTCACTTTTAGAGTATATTTTTGCTAATACCTCTAAAATCTTTGTATTTGTATTTTTATTATAAGATGGTTGATATTTTAAAATAAATTTTTCTTCATCAATTGCGTTACATATTATTTTTTCAAACTCATTTGGTTTTATATTTGGAACTATGTTATTTTTATGCTCTTCTAATAAAGAAATTAATTTTTTTATTATGTTATTTACATTTTCATCATAATTAGAATTGATTAATGAATAATCTATTTTTATTTCTATATTATTTATACCTATATTTTTTAACTCTTTTGAAAAAATAGTTATAAGATGTTTTAACTCTTTTTCTCTTCCTTTTAAAATCAATAAAAAATGACCACCTGTATATTTTCCTATTGATATATTTTTAAAGTTATAATTTTTTAAAAATTTATCAAGTTTTTTAGTAAAAATTTTTAATATGTTATCAGCATTAGTAATACCATATCTTTCATTTATATCCATTATATTATCAACTTTTATAAGTATAACTGTTGATTCATAACTTTTATTTTTGATAGTATTAATTTTTTCTAGAATCTCTTTTCTTGTAAATGTTCTTGTTGTAGGATCAATAACTGTAGTTTTAAAACCAGTATAAATTAAATAAAATATATAATATATATAAATTGGTATTAACAATACCAATAATATAAAAACTTCAATATCACTTGTAGAAATTTTAAATATATAAAAAAGAATTAGAGTCAAAATAGCAAAAGGAAAACCTATTTTTAAAGATATTATAAATCGATTTTCTCTCTCTTTTGACTCTGAATATAACATATATTATTATACGTCTAAATGTTTTACATCTTTTGCGTGATCTTGAATATAATTTCTTCTAGGTTCTACTTCATCACCCATAAAAAGTGTAAATGTATCACTAGCTTCATCATAATCATCAATTTTAACTTGCAAAAGTCTTCTATTTTCTGGGTTCATTGTAGTTTCCCAAAGTTGCTCAGGATTCATTTCACCAAGACCTTTATATCTTTGGATATAAGCACCTTTTTTAGCTGTTTTTTCAATATCTATTAGCATATCTACAGGATCTACCCCTTTTAATATGCTCAAATCTCTTTCATTGATTTTTCTATTTATGTAAAGAGCTTCTTCATATAAAGGATTTGTAAAGAAATTATCATCTAATTTTAACTCTTCTAATCCATCTCCAGTTTGAATATATAGATGAATATACTCTTCTGTAATACTATGATTTAAAAGGTTATATCCAATATTATCCATAAATTTTTCTAATTCTACAAATAAATCTTTTGTACTAAGAGATACTAAATCTGGATTTTCTATAAGATGACGAATAATAGCAATTACTGAAAACCTTTTTTCTAACTCTTTTAATATTCCACGGTACGCAGATACAATTTTGAAAAAATCTATTAAATCTCTTGTTCCAATTCCTTCAAATGTAAAAGAATCAATTCCTGTTTCAATTAAATAATTATTTAATTCTGTATCATCTTTAAGATAAATTTCTTTTTTACCTTTTTTATATCTATATAAAGGAGGTTGAGCTAAATATACATACCCATTATCAACAACTGGTTGTAAAAATCTAAAAAGAAATGTTAAAAGTAGAGTTTGAATATGACTACCATCAACATCCGCATCTGTCATAACAATAAGTTTATGATATCTTAGTTTTTCTTCATTAAACTCTTCACCAATACCACAACCAAGCGCTGTAATCATATTTTTAATTTCATCAGATTTTAAAATTTTATCAATACGAGATTTTTCAACATTTAAAATTTTACCTTTTAGTGGTAAAATTGCTTGAAAAACTCTATCACGTCCTTGTTTTGCTGAACCACCCGCAGAATCCCCTTCCACCAAGTATAATTCACTTATAGTTGCATCTTTACTTTGACAATCAGCAAGTTTACCAGGAAGTGTACCTACACTCATAGAGTCTTTTCTACGAGTTAAGTCTCTCGCTTTTTTCGCTGCTTCTCTACCTCTAGCTGCTGCTAATGATTTATTCATAATAGCTTTTGCTTCTAAAGGATTTTCTTCAAAATATTTTACTAATTTTTCATATGTAAGTTTTTGAACTATTGGCTTAACATAACTTGATCCAAGTTTTCCTTTTGTTTGCCCTTCAAATTGAGGTTCTGGAACCTTTACACTTACTACTGTAATAAGTCCTTCTCTTACATCATCACCAGTTATTTTTACATCTTTTTCTCTAGCATTTGCATTTGCATTTACATAACTAACAATTGCTCTAGTAAGACCTGCTCTAAATCCACTTTCATGTGTTCCTCCATCTATTGTTCTAATATTATTAACAAAAGACAAAAGATTTTCACTATAAGTTGAATTATACATCAATGCAATATCAACTTCTACGTCATCTACACTATCAGTATAATGAAAAGGAGTAGATATTTGATCTTTTTTATTCATATCCATTACAAATTGCTTTAAACCACCTTCAAAATGATAAGTTTCAGCTTTACCATTTCTATGATCTTTAAACTCTATAGTTATTTTATTATTTAAATATGCAATTTCTCTAAATCTTTTTGCTAAAGTATCAAATTCAAACTCAGTTACTTCAAATATTGAAGCATCTGGCCAAAATTCTATTGAAGTTCCTGTTCTATTTGTAGATTTAATTACACCTAATTCATTTTGAGGAATACCACATGAGAATTCTTGTCTATGCTCATTTCCATCACGTTTAATGGTAGCAACTAATTTAGATGAAAGCGCATTAACAACAGAAACACCAACACCATGAAGACCACCACTTACTTTATATGTATCTTTGTCAAATTTACCACCAGCATGAAGAACTGTTAAAACAACTGTTGCAGCTGACATATTTTCACCAGCATGATGACTTACTGGAATACCACGTCCATTATCAGTAATTATTGCCGAACCTTCATTTGTAAGTTCAACTGTAATTTTGTCACAATAACCAGCCATAGCTTCATCAATAGAATTATCAACAACTTCATAAATAAGATGATGTAAACCATTTATATTAGTATCACCAATATACATTCCTGGTCTTTTTCTAACTGCTTCAAGTCCTTTTAGAACTTTAATATTATCTGCACCGTAATTGCTCATTAAACTATCTCCTGTAAATTAGAACTTGTCCAAACTAAATTTCTTTTATTTAAATTTTGTATCATTTAAGTTATATCATAATAGGCATAACAATTGTCATAAAATTTTCACTTTCAAGTGAAAAAGGTAATCCTGTATCATTAAAACCTAAAGTAAAATTACTATCTTCGATATTTGAAAGAAAATCAATAAGATATCGAGAATTAACTGCTAAAAATATTTCATTATCTAAACCTGTTGTAAATTCTATTTCTGTTTTTGCTTCAATATTATCATCATTTAAACTTTCAAATAAAATAGAATTTGATTTAAATGTAATTTTCATTTCGTTTGATACTATTGATATTTGTTTAATAGCATCTATCATTTTTTCTCTATTTAAAAGTAATCTATAATTTTTTTCTTTTGGAATAATTCTTTCATAATCTGGAAATTTTCCATTAATAAGTTTTGTAAAAAATTGAAAATTATTTGATTTAGCTATTAAAGTATTTTCATCATAAAACATTTCTATATCATCAAAAAAAAGTTTTTGTATTTCACTTATAGCTTTTTTAGGAATAATAAGTGAAAAATTATCTTCTATTTGATTTTCTAATTTTACTAAAGCTAATCTTCTTGTATCTGTTGCAACAAGATTTAAAAATCCTTCTTTTATATCAATTAACGCTCCATTTAATTCAAATTTTGGATTATTTGTATCTATAGCATTTGCTATTTTTTTAAGTGATCTTACTAAGAGAGTACTATTTAATTCAAATTTTGGTTTGTCTTCAATTTTTGGAAATTCTGGAAATTCATTTGGATTAAACATAGGAAGTTTAAATTTTGAATTATTTTGTTTTATATAAAGATAATCATTTATTGTTTCGAGTATGACTTCTTCGTCTTTAAGTATTTTTACTATATCTAATAATTTTTTACCATTAGCAGTAGCTATTCCAGAATCTATAATTTTTATATTTTTTGTAGTATATTCTAATCCGATTTCATAATCAGTTGCTTTTACTACAAAAGTATCTTCTAAAGAAGATATATATAAATGAGAGGTAATTTGACTTAAATCTTTTTTTTCTAAATATGGTTGTGTATTTAATAAAACTGTTTCTAGTACATTTTTATTAATTGATATTTTCATTTTTTTTCCTTTATTATATTATATAAATATAGTAAAAGTAGTAGTTTGCATTGAAATAGTGAAATAGTAGTTTAAGTTCCTACGTATAGGTCTTAAACTCTGTGAAAATAAAAATTTAGTTTTTCACATTCATTCACATATTTGTTACAAACTTTTACTCATCCTTTGTTAAAACTCTATTTTTTAATTCGTCTACTTTTAATTTAAATGTTTCACTTGTTTCTATTAGTTCATTGATTTTTTTCATATTATGTGAAACAGCTGTATGGTCTTTCATACCAAAAAATGATGCTAAAGCAGGCATAGAATTTGGCGTTAAAGTTCTTGCTAAATAAATTCCAATTCTTCTTGCTTCAACGATATTTTTACTTCTTTTTTTAGATTTTATTTCACTTGGTTTTATATTTAATTCTTTTGATATTATAGCGATTATATCTTCTAAAGTTATATTTTCTTTTTTTTCTTTGATTTGTTCTTTCATTACATTTTTTGCAAATTCAAAAGTAATTTCTTGTCGCATTAAAGAAGCATATGCATTGAGGTTTATAATAGCGCTTTCTATCTCACGGATATTATCTCCCATATTTGATGCAATATAGTTTATTATATCTGTATTTAAATCGATACCATCTAATTCACATTTTTTTCTAATAATTGCTATTTTTGTTTCTAGTTCTGGTAAACCAATATCGGCTATCAGTCCCCATTCAAAACGACTTTGTAGTCTATCTTCTAGTCCATTTATACTTTTTGGCGGTTTATCAGAAGTTAAAATTATCTGTTTTCCTGCAGAGTGAAGTTCATTAAATGTATGAAAAAACTCTTCTTGTGTTTGAATTTTATTAGATAAAAATTGAGCATCATCAATAAGTAAAATATCACAGCTTCTATATTTTTCTCTAAATCTTTCCATGGATTGATTTCTTAAATTATATGTAAAGTCATTCATAAACTGTTCTATTGTTGCATATATAACAGTTTTATCATTTGCTTGAGAATAATTACCAATAGCATGTATGAGATGAGTTTTACCAAGACCAGTTGGTCCATATATAAAAGCAGGGTTATACATAATACCTGGTTTTTGTGCAACACTTTTTGCAATAGTATAAGCGTATTGGTTAGAACTACCTACTACAAAACTATCAAAAGTATAAGAAGGGTTTAAAATTGTATTTTTTGCACTTTTATTAAGCTCATTGAGTTCAATTGGAACAGATTTTTTTCTTGTTGTTATAATTTGATCTTTAAGCATAATATTTACAGTAGGTTTTTTACCTGTTTTGACTTCAAAAAGATGGGCTATTTTATCTGTATATTTTGTTTTTACCCAATTTGCAATAAGAATATTTGGAGCAATAAAAACAACATAATCAGAACGTGAGCCTTTTTCATGAAATTTTAATTGTTTAATATAGCGATTATATTCCAATTCAGAAATTTCTGATTTTAAAAGGTCTAAAACGTTATCTGCTAACAAATATACTCCTTAAGGTTTGTCACAATGTGAATAAAATGTGAATAACATCTTTATTTTATCTAAAATCACTTGAAATATATGTTAAACTATTATGTGAAAATAGTTTTTCACCATGTGAATAAGATGTGAATAGAGGGTGAATATTGATAATTTTAGGAATTGATCCAGGAACAAGAAATTGTGGTTATGCTATTATAAAAAAAGAGAGAAATTCTACTGTTTTAATTGAAGCTGGTTTAATTAAAATAAAAGAGAAAGTACTGCAATACCAGATAGTTGAGTTATGTGAAGGTTTAGATGTTATATTTAAAAATCATAAAATTGATGAAGTTTCTATAGAAGATATATTTTATGCATTTAATCCAAAAACTGTTTTAAAATTAGCTCAATTTAGAGGAGCACTTAGTTTAAAGGTTTTACAAGTATTTGGAAACTTCCATGAGTATACTCCACTTCAAGTAAAAAAAGCAGTTACAGGTAATGGAAAAGCGGCAAAAGAGCAAGTTGCTTTCATGGTAAAAAGAATTTTAGGTATAAAAAAAGAGATAAAACCTTTGGACATAACAGATGCAATTGCGATTGCACTTACTCATGCCCAAAGAGTTAGATTATAGTTTATTCGTATGTTTTGATGTCAAAAAGATATTTGTGTTCTTTAGGAAGATTATTATAAAGATTGTGAGCTAAATCTCTTATTTCCCAAAGAGCAGATTTATCACTTCTTAGAGTTATAAAATTTTGAAGGCTTCTTGCATTAATTGTCCATGTTAATTCACTTTTATAACTCTCAGGAAGACAATATTTTGCCTTGTCATTGCTTACTCCTTTAGTAAGTACTATTCTTAAATTTTCAAGTGCTTTAATACTCATCTCATTTGTAATTTCAGAATCTGTCATTACTAGGTATTTTTCGGCTCTTTGAAAATCTCTACATGTGAAGGGTTCTTCATTTTTTAACTCTTTAAGAGTATATCTAGTAGATTTAACACTCAAACTAGCTATTCTGTGACGTGCTAATTCTTGAAGTAAAGCCCTACTAATACCTTGTATATAAAATGTATAAACTAAGTGTTCTAATGTAGAAGCATGTTTAAATTTATTGCCAACTCTATCTATGAGTTCTTTATCTTTTTCTCCACCATTATCGCTTTTATCAAAACTTTGCCAGCAAGTTCGTATAGCACTTGCACAGACTTCTAATGATGTGTGTTGTTGCAGAGTAATGTTCATAATAAACCCTATTATTTTTATGAAAGATTATATCTAAATATTCTCAAAAATAACTTTTGAAGTTTTAAAAATTTAAGTCTATGACACTATAATAGGCAAAAGCCTATTATAGTGTGTTAAAATAATTATTGTTTTAGTTGAAGAAGAGTATTTAACAGTTGATCAGAGGTAGTAATAGTTTTTGAGTTTGCTTGATAACCACGTTGGATTATAATAAGTTGGGTTAAAGAACGAGAAAGATCAACATTACTCATCTCTAATGAACTCGCTTGAATAGATCCACGACCACCAATACCAGCTTGTCCGATTAATGGATCACCTGAATTTGATGTTTGTACAAAAGCATTTCCACCATCACTTTCTAAACCACCATTATTAGCAAATTTAGCTGTTGAAACTTGCGCTAAACCAAAACTTCTACCGTTTGAAAATGTTCCTATAAGTGTTCCTGTTTCATCAACTCTTATACCTGCTAAATCACCACCAGGATAACCATCTTGTGAGAGGTTTTTAACTTTAGAAGGACCAGAAGTACTATTCATACCATCAGATTTTCCAAGAGTACCAAAGTTAAAAGAAACACTTTGATTTGGAGTAGAACCATTATTTGCAGTAAACGATATATTTGATGGACTGTATGAAGCAAGAGAACCATCACTATTAAAACTCATAGTTCCTGTTACTATATTTTTAGGATAAACACCTAAATTAATATCACCAGGCTCTGGTACGCTTATAAGCATAGACCATTCTGTTCCACCATCTGTTGTGTAACCTATTTTTGTAAATTCAACTTTTACTGTATGTTTTGATCCAAGTGAATCAAATATATCAATGCTTGAGCCATTATGTGCAGCTTTAAGACCTCCTGATGCTTTTGTTCCAATACCACTTGGTATTGTTCCTGAAAATTGGCCCATTACATTTTTTAAACCTTCATTTTCACCAATTTTATTAGCTTCATCAGTATATGCAGTACTTTTTAAATTAAGATTATGATCGTTTGTTGATTTAACATTTGTTCCTGCTAAAACAAGTTCTGCTGTATTTGTAAATGTTGTACCTGTTGGTAAAATTAATCCTGCTGTATTAGGAAGAACTAATGAACTAAATGTATTACCACCTGCTATAACTACACCACCAACAGGAGCAGTTAATGATCCACCACCGATATTATAAACAGTTCCTTCAGGAAGTGTAACATCACCAGCAGGTGATGCAGGAAGGGTTATAGTATTTGCAGGAGCAACAGGGGTAGTTGCTCCTGTTCCCCAAGCAGTTCCAACAGGAAAATATACATCGTTAGTTAAAGCACCAGCAGGAGCAGCAGTTACAGCAGTTACTTCTGCTAAGGTATGTAAAACTGTAGAATCTACAATATCCCCATCTTGAGCATTAAAAGCATCTCCAGCTTCATTACTTATTTCAAATTTACCTGCAGCATTGACTATTACTTTTACCCCATCATTTTTATTTAATTCTACTTCTGCTGTATTATCCATACCATTTCCTAGATAATCAGTATAGAGACGAGCATCTGTTTGTATAGCATCTCTTAAATCTTCAGTTGTATGAAAAGATCGAGCAGAAGTTCTCACCGTTGGATTTGATGAAGCAGAAGATGATGTATAAGTATATTTAAAGGCTGTTATTACTTCAGTTGTAGTCAATCCCACACCAGCACCAGTATTTACAATTAAATTTATATTTTTTGCACTTGCTTCTGTACCATTATTATTAGTGTTTGATAATACTAGTTCATTATTATTGTTCACTTTAGCAGTAACACCTGTTTTTGTACTTTCTGCATCAATTAAGTCTTGTATATAAGTGGCAAGTGCATTATCATTTTCAGATGCAATTGCAGATGATGTAGTTATACTTCCTGTAATATTAATTCCATTTACTACTATATCAATATCATTAACACCAGCTGCGGCTGTAATAGTTTGAGATTCTGTTACAGCATCGGTGTAACTCACCCATATACCTTCATCATCTTGTAGCCTTAAAGCGTTACCTGAATCATCAAAAAGAGAACCCATATCTTGGCCTCTTTCAATTATTTCTTTGTTTTGATCAAATTCATAATCTGATAAATCATTTTCGTTATGCATTTCTGTATTATTCATAATTCCATCACCATCTGTATCTACCCATCCAGAATTTGAATCTAAACTATACATAGGAATTGAATTTGTTACATCGATAGTATCACCTGAGTTTAGATTTCCACCTAATGTTATATATTCTGTAGCAAATGCAGGAGTTGTAAGTCCAGGAAGGACTGTAATATTTCCTATTGGGGCTGTTGCATCAATGATTCCAGTGTCGGGATCTCTTACCCAACCTTGAACAATATATCCACTATTATCAGTAAAATTACCATTAGCATCAAATGAAAAATCACCATTACGAGTATATTTATAAGTATTACCTCCATCAGGTGATACTACAAAAAAACCATCCCCTTGAAGGGCAAGATCTGTATTTTTATCGGTCGATTCAGTTGATCCTTGTTTAAATATTCTTGTAATAGAATTTGCCTGAGTTCCAAGACCTATTTGCATTGCATTTTTACCACCAAGTTCACCTTGGGGAGCAGTTGCTATTTTTGAAGTCTGACTTAACATATCTGAAAAATTTACTCTTGAGTATTTAAATCCTGCTGTATTTACATTGGCAATATTATTACCTTCAACATCCATTGCAAGTTGATGTGCTTGTAGTCCGGAAACGCCGGCCCATAGTGATCTCATCATTTTAAAATCCTTTACAGATAATAATCTTAGTTATTATTCTATTTGTTGTAGTTAAATTAAAGCAAAAAGTGTTCCTATACTTTCATATTAATAGCATTTTGAATCATTTGATCACTTGTTGTTATGCTTTTTGAATTTGAATCAAACGATTTTTGCATTATAATTAGCTCTGTCAAAGCTGTAGCTAAATTGACATTGCTATTTTCTAATTTATTTGAATAAATTTTGCTACCTTGAATGGTTTCACCATTTTCATTTGTATAAAAGATTGGATCACCACTATTACGAGTAGCTTTA
Organism: Sulfurospirillum arcachonense DSM 9755; assembly: GCF_000597725.1. Classification (GTDB taxonomy): domain Bacteria; phylum Campylobacterota; class Campylobacteria; order Campylobacterales; family Sulfurospirillaceae; genus Sulfurospirillum_A; species Sulfurospirillum_A arcachonense. Next base: position 24,261 of record NZ_JFBL01000005.1, on the reverse strand, counting down.
AATATAGTAGAACCCATAGATTCAAGTCCTTGGTCATTTTGAAAATGATACACAGCAATTTTTGCAACAGGAGTACTTCTTCCATTACTAAATTCTGCTATGACATTTCCATTACCATCCATTCCATAATCTTTTAAATATCCTTCTACATAACCGTTATATGTTGAACTTCTAGTTCTATCTAAAGCTACATTTGACGTAAAACCAGTAAATGTATCTGGTTCACCTACATTAATTTCAAGAAAAGTTCCACCATTTGACATTGTTGGCATTGTTGCGTTTAAAATTGCTCCACTTCCGGCAAACTCTAGTACAGAGTCTTGTTGATCTAAAATTTTATAAACTTTTCCAGCAGATTCATCTACTTTATATAAGGTTGGGTCATATGTTTTACTAGGATCATATGTTTCATATAATGATAAGATTTGTATAACTCCATCCCAAATATTTTCAGTATCAGATTGGGGAACTCTTTTTGTATAAGTCATATCTAAAATATCTTTTTTACCTTCTGGTGATATAACAGTAGAACTAAAATGTTCCACATTAGGTATTTCTTGCGTAGTTTGAAGTTTTGCTGTTGTAACCAAAGGATTTGTTGTATCTAAAGAACTAATATCTTCATTATTAACTACCCAATTTAAATTTACATCCAATGAAGCCCTTGCTTCAACTGCTTTACCATTTATATCAGTTATAGTAATTAAAACAACATCTAATTGTTTTGGATTTTGAAGTTCAGGGGTATTTAAAGTAGTCCCATTTATGGTTATTGTTTGATTTATTGTATCAATAGTACTTGTTATATCTATACTGTTTAAATCTATTTGTGTTCCACCTATTATTATTTCAGGATCAAGATTTGCATAGAATGAAACAGCTGATGTAGCTTCAGCTGGATAATATAAGATTTCAGGAAGGTTTATTTTTGTTTGTCCTTCAACACTACTGAGTGTAATATTAGTAACACTTGCTATTTGATTTGCTTGTCCTAGTTCATTAGTATTTTTATTATAATATCTTCCAAATTCCTCCATTGTAGCAGGTGGAAGAGTTGTTGGAGTGATATTACCTGCAGATGTACCCAAAAGATAATTTCCATTTGCATCAACCATATCACCATTTTTATCTAAAGAAAAATTTCCTGCTCGTGTATAGAGTGTTTCGTTGTTTTGACTTTGTATACCAAACCAACCTTCTGCACCTAATGCTAAATCAAAAACATTATCTGTATCTTGAAAAATACCTTGGGACATATCTAGTGCAGTTCCACTCGCTTTACTACCATATCCTATATCATTTGTTGTAGAATCAAAATAAGAATCAGATAGAGCACTTGAAAAATGTGATGAAAATTCTGTAGAACTCCCTTTAAATCCAATAGTACTTATATTAGAAATATTATTAGAAGTAACATCCATTCCATATTGGGAAGAAACTATACCAGAAATACCATTATAAAATGATGCATTCATATTATCTTCTCCTTATTAGAAAAATTCTAGAATATAATTCATAGGAACATAAGAAGAACCAAGTTTTATAAAAGCTTCACCATCTTGGTATCTGACAGATTCAACAGGGTAAATACCAAATTGAGTTGCTTGCTGTTCATCATTTGCATCAAGATATTCAGATGTTACACTATAATATCCTGCGTCTAATTTCTCCCCATTATTATCTGTACCATCCCATTCAAATGCTAAAACACCACTTTCACCAACTTGTTCATCGAGTGATATTGTTCTTACTTTCTCACCATTTACATCAGTAATGATTAGTTCCCCTGATTTTATTTCATTTTCAAAATATATTTCAAATTGAGCATTTCCTTTTTCTTGGAGAGTAATTGCATTAGAGCCTAAAGATGCCATTTTCCCTATGGCTGAGAGTGCTTGTAAATCTCCATTACTATCTAATCTACTAGCTAATTTTTCCATAGTTTTATTTGTATTAGTGGCTGATTCAAGAGATGCGAGTTGCGAAGTTTGGGTAAGAATTTTTTCACTATCCATAGGTTCTGTTGGGTCTTGGTATTGAAGTTCAACTAAAAGTAGCTTCATAAAAGAGTCTTTGCCTAAAACTCCATCAGGGTTTTCTATTACGCTTGAAGCAGTAGAATTTGTTCCATTTGCTATTGTATTTAAATCTTGTGTTATTCCACTATTTATAGTACTCATAATTTATCCTTTATACATATTGAGGGACAACTAATTCTATAGCAGTTGTCTCTTCTTCTAAATTTTCATCTTCAAAGTTATCATTAAAACTTTTTGACGACTTATTGTTGTTCTGTTGCTCTTTATTTTCTCTTTGATCTGAAAAATTCATTTCTAAGTTTGTAAAACCCATGTTCACAAGAGAGTTTTTAAATTCTGCTTGATTTTGTGTAAATAAAGACATGGTATTTGTATTTGAAGAAATGTTTACATGTAAATTATTTCCTCTGTTAACCACTACCACATCAACTTCACCTAAACCTTTAGGGTTAAGTAGCATTTGTACTTTCATAATAGGTGGTTTATAATTTTCTATTTTTTCTCTTAAATCATTTGCAAAGTTGTTAAAAGTCTCTTTTGCCGTAGTGTTTTGTTTAGCAAATTGTGTTTCAGCTTTCATCTGAGGTTTTAAATCTGTTTTATTAGTAACTGGTTCTGTTTTAACTTCATTTGTTTCACTTGGAAGCTTCTCTACTTTTGAATTTTCAGTTTTTAAATTGGTTTCATTTGTAGGTTTAGTTTCAATTGTAGTTTTAGTCTGTTTTATACCTTGTAGTATATTTTCAAATGAGCCTTGTTTAGGTATATTTGATTCTACTTTAGGTTCATTTACTCTTGTAGTATCTGGAGTTTTTATTTCTTTACTTATTTTAGTATCTAAATCTTCTTTTATAGTTTTTACTTTAATATCTTTTTCTTCTGATTTTACAACAACTTTGGGAGTAACTTCTTGTATAGTTTTTTCAGATTTTTTAACTTCTTCAGTTATTTTTGTAGTAATTTCTTTTTTATCTTCTATAATTTTTTCTTTTATGATTTCTTTATCTACATGTAAAGCTTCAGATTTTGGTTTAGAAACTTCTTTTATATCTTTTGTAGGAGAACTCATCATCTTTTCTAATATACTAGGTTCTTTTTTAATTTGCGTTGTAGATTTTTCCATATCTCTGACATTAATTATAGTTGCCTTTATATCAGATTCTTTTTTTGCTTGAATGGGAGTGGTATTAGTTTTAGTATTTGTCTCTTTAGGCAGTTCAAAAAACTGTTTTTTATCAAGAGTAGGAAACTCTTTTTTAAAAGTTTCAACATCGAGGCTTTTAATAGATATTTTTTCTAATCCTAAGTCATATTTTTTAGATAGCTTTAGCAAGTCAGTTATGTTACTTACTTCTTTTAACTCTTTTAATGCAGTTTCATTATTGATAATTTTTTCTAGTTTATTTGAAAATGATGGAAATGATACATTTTTATCATCAGGATTTTTTAATAGGGTTATAACTTTTAAGATATCTTCTAAAAGATGCTCATCAATAGATTTTTCAGCAGTATCATTACTTAAATCTATTTTGACTTCTTCAGTAGGTATGTCTATAGCAAGTTTTCCATTGTCTTTACCCATATCAATTGATTCTTTAATTTGAGAAAAAAGTATAGATAAAAAATCTTTTGAAGAAGATTTATCATCACTAAGAACTTCTTTTGATGAAGCTGTTTCTACAGGTTTTGTTTTTGCTATATTTGCACCAGATGATATAGAAAACATCTCTTTCATTTTTTATCCTTTAACCAATGCTCATATAAAATTTTTAGCTATATTTTCATATGAGAAAACTATCTTACGATTACAAAGCAAAAGACGTTCCACTATATTAGATGTAGATATTTTAAGAATTTTTGGGTATAATATCCAGCTTATTAAAAAAGAAACCCTAAAAATTAAAATAGATATTTTTTTCACTAGTGATTCTCGCCAAGTGCGAAACTTCAGTGAGAGGAATTTTTGATGGGCTTCGCCCATTAAAAAGGAGAAAAAAAAGATGAATATAGATTACAGAAATATCGCAGTTATCGCTCACGTTGACCACGGTAAAACTACACTTGTTGATGAATTACTAAAACAATCAGGTACATTTGATGCACATACTCAAACAGATGAGCGTATGATGGATAGTAATGATTTAGAAAAAGAAAGAGGGATTACAATCCTTTCTAAAAATACAGCGATACACTATAAAGATACAAAAATTAATATTATAGATACTCCAGGCCATGCTGACTTTGGTGGAGAAGTTGAACGTGTTTTAAAAATGGTAGATGGTGTTTTACTTTTAGTAGATGCTTATGAAGGTGTTATGCCTCAAACTAAGTTTGTTGTAAAAAAAGCACTTTCTTTGGGTCTTCGCCCTATTGTTGTTATCAATAAAATTGATAAAGATTCAGCAGATCCAGAGCGTGTAATTGATGAACTTTTTGATCTTTTTGTTGCATTAGATGCAAATGAAGAACAATTAGAGTTTCCTGTAGTTTATGCAGCTGCAAGAGATGGTTATGCAAAATATGAAATGGAAGATGCGAATGAAAATTTAATACCTCTTTTTGATACAATTTTGAAAAATGTACCATCTCCAACAGGTTCAGTTGATAATCCTCTGCAACTTCAAGTTTTTACACTTGATTATGATAACTATGTTGGAAAAATTGGTGTTGCGAGAATTTTTAATGGAACAGTAAAGAAAAACCAAAATGTTATGCTTGCAAAAGCTGATGGAGAACAACTAAAAGGTCGTATTTCAAAACTAATCGGTTTTAAAGGACTTGATAGAATAGATATTGAAGAAGCTGGAAGTGGTGATATTGTAGCAATCGCTGGTTTTGAAACGTTAGACGTTGGTGATAGTGTTGTTGATCCTGCAAATCCTATGCCTCTTGATCCATTACATATTGAAGAACCTACACTTTCTGTTGTTTTTGCAGTAAATGATTCTCCTCTTGCTGGTCTTGAAGGGAAGTATGTAACATCAAATAAGATTGATGAGAGATTAGAAGCTGAAATGAAAACAAACATTGCAATGAGATATGACAATGTTGGTGAGGGTAAGTTTAAAGTTTCAGGTCGTGGTGAACTTCAAATTACTATCTTAGCTGAAAATATGAGACGTGAAGGTTTTGAATTTTCTCTTGGTCGTCCAGAAGTAATTATCAAAGAAGAAAATGGCGTTAAACTTGAGCCGTATGAGCATTTAGTAGTTGACGTTCCAGATGAATTTACAGGAACTGTAATTGAAAAGCTTGGAAAGAAAAAAGCACAAATGACAACTATGAACCCAACGGGTGATGGACAAACAAGAATCGAATTTGAAATTCCAGCTCGTGGGCTTATCGGTTTTAGAGGACAGTTTTTGACAGATACTAAAGGTGAGGGTGTTATGAATCACTCATTTTTAGATTTTAGACCTCATAGTGGTGGTGTTGAAACTCGTAAAAATGGTGCACTTATCTCTATGGAAGATGGTACAGCTCTTGGTTATTCACTATTTAATCTTCAAGAAAGAGGGGCACTTTTTATTGAACCTCAAACAAAAGTTTATATAGGAATGGTTTTAGGTGAGCATGCTCGTCCAAATGATTTAGATGTAAATCCTATTAAAGGAAAGCAGTTAAGTAATGTAAGAAGTAGTGGTGCAGATGAAGCAATTAAACTTGTTCCACCTCGTCAAATGAACTTAGAAGCGGCACTAGAGTGGATTGAAAATGATGAGTTAGTTGAAGTAACTCCTGTTGGAATCCGTATTAGAAAACGTGAACTAGACGCTACTAAAAGAAAAAGACAAACTAAAAAAGACAAATAATTATATATTCTCTACATGTAAAGCTTTACATGTAGAGAATCACTCAATAAAATTTTATTTTAAAATACCGATTTAGATGTAAATATACTCAAAAAGATAAGAATTTTATCTATTAAAAAATAGTATACTTTCAAAATAGCAATTATATTAGGATAGAGAATGAACAAAATATTAAAAATATCAGCTTTGGTAATTATATTAGTTGCTCTTACGTATCTTATTGTTGGTACATTTTTTATGAAAAGTAGCAAGACTAATACAAGTTTTGGTGGTTTTGGAAAAATGGTAGCACCAGGAAGTACAATGAGTACAAAAAGTACTGATAAATTAGAAGTTTCAATGGATAAAATTCTCATCAATATGAGTAAGGGGCCTTATAAGTATATGAAAGCTGACATGGCTTTTAAAATGAAGGATGAAAGCAGTAGAGATGAGTTGATAGAAAAGATGCCATACATAAGAGATACTGTTCTTAGATTTTCTTCAAATCAAGATAGTGCTCAATTAGCTACTGATAAGGGGAAACAACAATATAAAGCAGATTTACAAAATGTAATTTATGATTCTTTTGGTATAGAAATAGAAAATGTGTATTTTAGTGATTTTGTTTTAGCAAAATAGAGTTTATATAAGATTTGTTTTTTTGACTTTAAATAGTGCTAAAAAAGAGAGTAGAGCCATAAAAGAAGCATAGAGATAGAGATAGTCACCATAAAAATATCCAGCAAGCAATGCCCCTACAAATCCACCTAAACCAAAAGAAAAACCATAATAAAACTGAGCTGAAAGTTTTTTATTTTGATAGATAGAATAGAGTAGACTAATCGCAGCTGTATGGTGTAAAGCAAAACTTACTGCGTGAAATGATTGTGATACAAAAGACATCACAAGTGATTGAGGAAAAAGAAATAGAATCAACCATCTTAAAATAGTAAGAAATACAGAAAATTTTAAAACACTTAAGAGATTTTTTTGTAAAAGAGGACCTTGAAAATAAAAAAATACAATTTCACAAATAACACCAAATGCCCAAAGATAACTGGTCATTTCTAAACTAATACCTCTTTCAGTTTCATAAATAGTAAAAAAGTTGTAAAATGCTCCAAAACTTATCTGCATAAAAAATAGACTTACCCATAAATATGTTACTTTTTTCAAATCAAATTTTTCTTCATCTGGATTTTTTTCTTTTTGCTTAAAATCTTCGTTATTATGAGTAATCCAAAAACCAAATAGTAAAACTGTGATGACAAAAAATAGATAATAATTCAAACCAATAATATAACTATCTAAATCTTTTGCTAGAAGAATACCTGTAATCATAAAACCAAATGAGCCAAACATCCTACATTTACCAAAATTGCCCTTTTGAAGATGCCCCATTGCATATGTTTCAATATAAGGTAAAACTAGACCCAAAGAAGCCCCAATAATTAAGTTTGGTATCATAAATAGATAAAAGTTTTTAATAGTTATATAAAATAGAAGTGAACTAAGAAAAACAGATATTAAAGAGATATAAAACACTTTTTTATTAAGTTCTATATGTTTTAAAAATAAGAAAGGAACAAGAAAACGCATCAGAGGAGCTAAGGCAAATACTACACCAATTTGAAGAGAACTATAACCAATCATTTGTAAGATTTTTGGCATAAATATAACATATACAGCAGTTACACTAAAGTAAGAAAAGAAAAAAGCAGATATTTTAAAAAAAAGCAATTTATTTCTCTATTTGAATAGGCATTGTTCCAGAGATAAGATCGTGAAGTGTTTTTTTATCTTTTCTTGTAATTGCTAGAACAAGACCGGCAATAAAAATAGTTGAGAGAAAAAAAGTAAAATATCGTATAGTAAATTGCAAAATAGTTGGCTTTTTCAAATTTTTATCAACTAATTTCATATCATATGCTTTATAACCAGGAGTTTGAGACTTTATTAAATAAAATGCCATTATGATAAAAAAATGAGGAATAAAGATAAAAGCCCAACCCTCTAGCATACGTTCAGCAAATACTTCACGTGATCCCATAATAAGATAAAAAGTCATATACATAAGAGGCATTAAAAGCATAAATGTATCGGTTATAAAAGCCTTTATTCTATTTGAGATTGGAGAGATTGTAAAGTCTAGTATTGTTGGGGTAATATTTTTTTGAGTTATCTTACCATGCTTTACATCTCTCCATCTCATTTAGTTTCCTCTACTACCAGGTTTATAAGCTTTTGTACCATTTTTACATAAAGGACACTCTTTCTCATCATAAATTTCAAATTCAAAATCTCCAAGAGCAAAGAAAGGAACATCATTTGGAAGTTTACATGTAGGTTTGGCGTCTTTGTTGCTTCCTACACGTTTACAAAAACCTCTGTTTGCAAGAGCTGCGTATCCTACTATCTCTCCACCTTGGTTTTCTACTTCGCTTGCTGCTTCAAGTGCTGAGCCACCAGTTGTAATGATATCTTCACACATAAGTATTTTTTCATCTTTTTTTACTTCAAAACCACGTCTAATAGTCATTTTACCATCAACACGCTCAGCAAAAATAAATCTTACACCAAGTGCACGTGCTAGTTCATATCCAGCTAAAACTCCACCAAGAGCAGGTGAGCAAACAGTATCTACATGTATACCACTTTCTTTAATCATATCAGCTAAGTTTTTTGCTAATATTTCTGCTACTTTTGGGTCTTCTAAAACTTTTGCACTTTGAAGATAGAATTGTGAGTGTTTTCCACTACTTAAAAGAAAGTGTCCCTCTAAATAAGCCTGTGCATCTCTATATATTTTTTCTAAATTCATATTATATCTTTAATAACTCAGCTTCTTTTGCTTTTACTAGAGTCTCTACACTAGTAACGCCAGCATCAGTTATCTTTTGTACTTCATCATGACCTTTTTTTGATTCATCTTCAGTTATCGTTTTATCTTTTTCAAGTTTTTTAATTTTATCATTAGCATCTTTTCTAATATTTCTTATAGATATTTTTGCTTTGTCACCCATAACTTTAGCATGCTTTGCATTTTCTTTTCTCTGCTCAGTTGTCATTGGTGGAAAAAATAGTTTTATGCACTCTCCATCATTATTAGGATTAACACCAATATTTGCTTCTCCAATAGCTCTTTCAACATCTTTTAAAAGATTTTTTTCCCAAGGAGTAACATTTATAGTTGTTGCATCACTTGCAAGTATAGTTGCTACTTGATTTAGTGCTGTTGGAGTTCCATAATAATCAACTTTTACATTATCTAAAACAGAAGTAGATACAGCACCACTTCTAATAGTAAGAAAATCTCTTTTAAGTGCTTCAAGAGTTTTTTCTACAAGTTCTTTTTGGTTAGAGTAAATTTCATTTAATTCCATATTTGTCCTTTATTAGTAGTTTTGACGAAATCTTATTTCCCACAGTTATCATGATGCGAGATCTCTTATTTGTCAACTTTTTGTTTAGTTTTAAGTTAAAGTTACCATCGTTTAATGTAGTTTGTAACCAGCCATGACCTGTTATATACAAGTTACCTTTTTTTTCTTTTTCATTTGTTTTTACATGTAAAGATTTTAGCATAGAATTTTTTGGAAAAATAGTAGGTTCAATCCACTTTGCATCCAAAAATTTATACTTAAGGTAATGCTTGAGATTGACTTTTCCTACAAGAGCAGTTCTATCCATATCGTATACATCACTTGATTTTGATACAGCACCCATGTTTTGGTTAATAATAGCATCAAATCCATATGAACGTACTACTTTTTGAACTCTTTGATTATATTCACCATAAGGATAAGTAAAAACTTTTGGTACTAAATTTAACTCTTTTTTAAAAAGTGCTAATCCTTTGTCAAAATCTTTTTTTAACTCTTCATCACTTAAATAGGTCATATGAGGATGTCCATATGAGTGAAATTCAAGACTTCCATATTTTGCTATTTCTCTTAATTGTTCCCACGTAAGATAATCTTTGTATTTATCTTGTGTTGCTTGTACATAAACAAAAAGAGAAAATGGATAATTGTACTTTTTAAAAACTGATAAAGCATTTGTATAAAAACTTTTAAAATTATCATCTATTGTTAAAACAATCCAATTATCAGGGACATCTTTTTTTTCTTTAAGAGTTTTTACAAGAAGAGAAAGAGGAACAACTTTATAACCATTTGTTTTAAAGTATTCAAACTCTTTTTGTAACTCTTCTATGGTTGTATTCGTTGTAGGATATCTACTATCGCCAAATCTATGATAAACAAAAATGTGAGCATTCGCCCATAAAGTTACCGCTGTGAGAAGCAATAGTAGAAAAGATTTCATTTATTGAATTATTTAGTTTTTGGAGCAGCTGGTGCACTTGGAGCTTTTGGAGACTCTGGTGTTACAGGTACTACATTTTTTTCTATTTTGATATCTTCTGCGATAGAAACATTTTTTTCTTGGTTATAAAAATAACCCAATGAGATTGTATTCACTACAAAAATAAGACCCACAACAAATGTAAATTTAGCCATAAAACCAGCTGGTCCTTTTGCGCCAAAAAGTGATTCATTACTTCCACTATAAGCACCTAAACCTATAGATGAACTTTTCTGTAAAAGTACGGCAACTGTTAAAACAGCAGCTAAAATAAATTGTGAGACCAACAAAATTCCGGTCATATCAAATGTCCTTTTTATTAAATATTTAGTATAATCTACGCATTATACACAAAAATATTAAAAACTAGGTAAAAGAGAATTTATTGAAGCATATTAGAGAGTTTTCAAAACAGTCGCATAGTTATGATGCGAATACTATCGTTCAAAAAAAAGTAGCAAAATATTTGTTATCTAAAATAAAATCAAAACCAAAAAAAATTTTAGATTTAGGTTGTGGTACAGGGGACATAAATAAAAAAATAACTTGGCAATATGAGAACTTTATTGGTATTGATTGTGCCAAGGGTATGTGTGAAAAACATCCAGTGTCTTCAAATATATTAGTTTTAAATGAAAACTTTGAATCAGAAAGTTTTCAAAAAAAAATACAAAAATTTGCTCCTTTTGATATTGTTATTTCTTCATCAGCGTTACAATGGTCAGATGATATAGAAGAACTTATAAAGTTTACTGCATCATTGAGTAAAAATATTGCATTTTCTATCTTTACATGTAATACTTTTAAAGATATATATAATGTAAGTGGACTCAAAACTTTTTTACCAGATGCAAAAGAACTCGTAACAATAATAAAAAAATATTTTGATATAAACTATGAAATAAAAACATATAAAGTAGTTTTTGACGATAATATGTCAATATTTAGATATATTAAAAAAAGTGGAGTAAGTGGAGGAAAGAAAAAACTCACTGTTACACAAACAAAAAATCTTATAAGAAATTATCCTCATGACTATTTAGAGTTCGAAGTATTATATGTAGTTTCTCCCAGTGTATAGATGTTATAATAAACATAATAAAGAATTATAATATTTACCATATATCTCTTCTAGTATTGCTTTTTCTTAAAATAAAAAATTAATTATTTATATAATATTTTTACTTTATTTATCAAAAAATCAAGAAAAAAAGTAAAATAAAATGAACTTTTATCTTATTTTTTTAACTTTTTAACTTTTTTTCGAAAAAAAATATTCCCTTATTTTAGGGCTTTCCCCTCTCTTTAATTAAGTAAAAGTTATTTTTACTATTTTTGTAAGTTTTATATAAGCATACGTATCTACAATATAAGATACAAATAGACGTTAAAAGTGGATATTTTCTAATAAAGCTTAAAACTTAAATACGCAGAAGGAGAAGAAATGAAAGCAGAGATCTCACGTAGGAGATTTCTTCAAGGTAGTGTTGCTTTAAGTATCGCAGGAGGAGTTAGTATGAGTCCTTCAGCAATAATGGCAAGTGCGTCAGCATCTACTAAACCAGAAGACATTGGTAAAACAAAAAAAGTGGCTACATTATGTGAAATGTGTGTAAACAAGTGTGCTGCATTTGCATATGTAAAAAATGGCATTGTAACAAAATTGGATCCAAATCCATATTTCCCAAAATCAAGAAATATGCTGTGCCCAAGAGGAAACTCAGGATTAGCAGCTATTTATGATGTGGACCGTCTTAAGTACCCACTTATACGAGATGGGGAAAAAGGAAGTGGTAAATTTAAACGTGCTACTTGGGATGAAGCATATTCTTATATAAGTGAAAAATTAACAAAAATATTAGATGAAGAAAAAGATAATCGCTCAACTGTCGCATTTTGTGCAGGTGAGGGGATGGCTGAGCATACATTTAAAAACTTTTATACAGGTTTTGGCTCTGCTCATTTTTTAAATCATGCGAGTCTTTGTTTAGCTACAACAGTTTCAGGATATTCTCTTACTATTGGTGGATATGGACAAGCAGATTTAGAAAATGCTGATTATGTTGTTATGGCTGGGGCAAATCGTGCGGAAGCTATAGTTACCCCTGATAGTATGGATTTTTTTAAAAGAACTACGGGACGTGGAGCAAAACTTGTTGTTGTTGATCCTAGATTTACAAATACTGCAGCTAAAAGTGATAAGTGGCTTGGTATTAATGTAGGAACAGATTTAGCATTTGTTTTAGCTTTGACTTATGTTGTCATAAAAGAAGATATTTATAATAAAGAGTTTGTAGAAAATCATTTTAATGATTTTGCAACATACAAAAAACATGTACTTCAGAACGAATATACACCAGAATGGGCTGAAAAAATAACAGGGATAAAAGCAGAAGATATCTATCAAGTTGCTAGAGATTTTATGCATCATGCTCCACAATCAATTTATTATCAAGGTCGTAGGACAACTTGGAGTAAAAATGATTTTCAATTAAGACGTGCGCAGGCAATCTTTTCTGCTCTTGGTGGAGGAATAGATATCAAAGGTGGTATTTGCTTTGGCAAAAGTATAGCTATGGAAGGACATGAAGTATCTGCTCCTATTTATGATCAAGCAAAATCAAGAATTGATGCTAAAGAAGCAGCAGTAGTTGGTGGAAGTGGGACATGGGTAGGGTTTAGAAATATGGTTTTAGAAGGCAGAAATCCATATCCTATAAGAGCACTTTTTAATTATAAACATAATCCCATGGCAAATATGCCAAATAGTGCAAAAACAGAAGCTTTTTTAAAGAAGCTTGATTTAGTTGTAACTATAGATACTATGCCAAGTGATACTGTTATGCTAAGTGATGTAATTCTTCCTGAGTGTACATATTTAGAAAGAACAGATCCTGCAAAAGTGTATGGTGGGATTGAGCCTGCAATTGTTCAAAGAAACAAAGTTGTTGAGCCAATGTATGAGAGTAAACCAGTTATTGAAATAATGAGAGGGTTAAGTAAAAAAGTGTCTAAACCACTTTTTGAAATTACTAAAAAATATGATGAAGAAGTACAAGATACAATAGAAGAGGATGGAGAAGAAGCTACTTATGAAGAGTTTGATTTAACAAAGGCTTTTGAAGAGTCCCAAGAAGATTTAAATCACCATGCTGTTGCAAAATATGCAGGGGCTGCAGAATCTTTACATGCAAAAGGTGTTTTTTACCCAAATATGGATAAATACTTTAAAAAGTTAAATGTAAATGAGTATGAATACTATCCTGAAAGTAAAAAATACTATTCAGTAATGAATAAAAAGTTTAAAACTCCTTCTGGAAAAATTGAGTGTAATTTATCTTCATTGACTAAGCGTGGAATTGATGCTATGCCAACTTGGAAAAAAGAGTATGAAATAGCAGTGCCTGATGGACAGTTTAGATTTATTACTGGTCGTCATGCTCAATTTACACAATCAGGTTCATCAAATAATAAAATGCTTTTAGATTTAGTTCCAACAAATTACATGTGGATTAATAAAAGAGTAGCAAGTAGAATGGGAATTAAATTTGGAGATGAAGTTGAAGTAGCCAGTAAGGTTGGTAAAACTACCATAAAAGCATATCCAACAGAAAAAATCGGCTTAGATACAATATTTTTTATACATGGATTTGGTAACAAATCTCAAGAGTTAACACTAGCAAGTGGTAATGGTGGAAATGATGCGAATATTATCGAAGATTCCATTGAACCTATGCATGGTGCAACATGTCTACACGACACAATTGTTGAAATTAGAAAGGTTTAATAATGGCACGTTATGGAATGGCATTAGACTATAAAAGTTGTATAAATTGTCGTGCATGTGAGAGTGCATGTAAGGCAGAAAATGGAGTTCTTCCTGGTCGTGATAATTATAGAATCTGGGTAGGGCAAAAAGAGGCTGAGGGAGAATTCCCAAATATATCGATTGCATCGATGACATATCATCCAAGTCAATGTCAGCATTGTGATAATGCACCTTGTCAGCAAGTATGTCCGACAAATGCAACATATTATGACGATAATGGCGTAGTGAGAGTTGACATTGAAAAATGTATTTTATGCACGTATTGTATCAATGCGTGTCCTTACGATGCAAGATATGTTGATGATAGAACAGTTACTGTAGATAAATGTAACTTTTGTTCTGATACAAGATTGGCAAATGGAGAGACAACAACAGCTTGTCAAGCAACTTGTCCAACAAAAGTTAGAACTTTTGGTGATTTAGATGATCCTAATAGTGATATTTCACAGCTGATAGCTAAGAGAGAGTATAAGCAAGTGAAAGAACACCTTGGCACTAAACCAAAATTATTTTACTTACTATAGAGGGTTATTATGAACAATTTTTCTATTAAAAATTTATTTGAATTTAATAAAACACCACTAAATTTGTTAGTAGCTGTTTTAGGTATAGTTTTGCTAGGGGCTTTTTTAGCAGGGGCTGCATATTATATTTTACATGGGCATCATGCTTTTAATGTAACACGCCAACATCCTTGGGGATTGTTAATTGCTATGTATGTGTTTTTTGTTGTTAGCTCAACTGGACTTTGTATTATCTCTTCGATAGGGCATGTCTTTGGGGTGGAAGAGTTTCAACAAATTGGAAAGCGTGCAATTGCTGGTGCAATAATAACTCTTCTTTCAGGTTTTGCTGTAATTGCTCTTGAAGTTGGACATCCTGTTACTATGATAATTTACAATGTTTTAACGCCAGGTTTTACATCAGCAATTTGGTGGATGGGAACGTTATACGGGATTTATTTAGTATTTATTACTATTGAGTTTTTCTTTTTAACAATAAAAGTGGATCATAAATGGTCTAAAATATTTGGTATAGGCGGACTTTTATCAGGTCTTGCAGCTCATAGTAATCTTGGAGCTGTTTTTGGTTTTCTTATTTCTCGTCCTACAGCTAATGGGGTATTTTATCCAGTATACTTTATCCTTTCAGCGATGATTACAGGTTGTTATTTACTGTATATTATTTATGGGTTTAAATATAGAAACGATTATCCAGAACAACTAAAAGCGATGTTTTTAAAACTTAACAAGATATTAGGTATGTTACTTGGAATTCTTATATTTTTTGAAGCATGGAAAATTATTACGGCACTATATGGAACAATGCCAGAGCGTGCAGAGACAATTTTACATGTAATTTCAAGTCCAACATTTATATTTGGTGAAGTTTTATTGGGAATGTTAATACCTTTTGCTATAATATTGTTCACAAATGGGCAAGCTATTAAACCAATGGTTTATGCATCATTAACTGGTATGATAGGAATTTTCTTTATGAGATATGATTTAGTACATGATACTTTAATCTATCCTATGACGATGTTAAAAAGAAGTGAGTATCAATTGCCTCCAACATTTTTAGAGTACTTTCCTTCAGCAACAGAGTTTGCTATAGGTTTTGGTGGAATTGGTATAACGATATTTTTATTTTATGTAGCAGAAAAAGTATTTAATTTAGATCCAGATAGGGAACATTAACAACAAAATCAAGGCACCTAGTGCCTTATTTAAAAAAGGAGGAGAAGATGAGATATAAACTATTGGGGGCACTTGCGGTGAGTGCAGCATTGTTATTTACAGGATGTGTGGAAACTAAACCAACTACACCAGCACAAAAGTCAATGAGTAAACCATCTGCAAAAGTAGCAGGATTGATTAAAAAGTTTAACTTAAAAGTAGTTAATTATGAATATACAAAAAAAGCTATTGGAAATGGAACTAGAAAAGGTGCAAAAGCACTTTTAATTGATGCTCGTCCAGCGAAAAAATATGCGAGTTCTACTATTCCATCAAGTATAAATATCCCAGATACTGCATTTGATAAATATGTAGGTCAATTAGATAAAGTAGCTAAAGATAAAGAGATTATTGTTTATTGTGGTGGTTGGAATTGTGGTAAGAGTCCAAAAGTTGCAGGAATGTTAAAGAAAAAAGGTTTTAAAAATGTAAAACTTTACCAAGCAGGTGAGCCTGAGTGGAAAAAAATGACATATGTAGAAGTAGGAACACCAGTAGTAGCAGCAGCATATAAAAAAGGCTCAGCAGTACTAATTGATGCAAGACCATATAAAAAGTACTTAGGAGCAACAATTCCAAGTGCAGTTTCTATCCCAGATACAGCAATGGATAAATTAGCAGGAAGATTTCCAGCAGATAAAACTACTCCAATTATCACTTTTTGTGGTGGATATAATTGTCATAAATCTCATGCAGTTGCAGATAAATTACTATCTTTAGGTTATACCAATGTAAAAGTATATGCTGGTGGTGTGCCAGTATGGAAAAAAGAGGGTATGGCAACAACAGGTGGTTCTAAAGCAAAAAAAGCACCAGCTAAGGTAGCACCAAAAGCTTCAAAAATGGTAAGCGGTATAAAACTTGGTGAAGATGATGGTACAGTAGATGGTGAGTGGTTTAAAGCAAATATGAAAAGCTTATCACATGTACAAATAGTAGATGTAAGAAGTCCAAGTGAGTTTAAAGTAGGACATTTACCGGGTGCTATAAACATTGAAGCTGAAAAACTAAATGCCGTAGCATTTTATGCAAAATTACCTAAAAATAAAACAATTGTAATAAATTGTGCAAGTGGTGGTAGAGCAATGGAAGCATGGATGAAATTAAATGATGCAAAAATGGATGTTTCAAAAATATTTTATTTTGATGCAAATATAGATTGTCAAGGGACAAAATGTAAAATAGAAGTAAATGAGCCATTAGGTTAATTTACACTTCTACATGTAAAGGATTTCCTTTACATGTAGAGAATCAAATTGACAAAGGAGAAGGGGAGTGTTGAAAAAATTATTAGTATTGTTATTTGCAACAGTAGTAGGATTAAGTTTCATAAGTACAGCAGCATTTGCAGGAGTGGCAAAAGGACAAAAACTTTTTATCAAGAAGATGAAAAAACCTTGTGGTTTTGATGGTGGAGCTATGGCAAAAAAACATACTCAATCAGAATGGAAAGCATTTCAAGATGCAGGCAAACTTAATGATGAATTAATTAGAATTTGTCCTAAAGCTAAACCATTAAAAGATAAATATGTACCTCATGTATATGAATTTTTATTTAATTACGCTAGTGATAGTGGTAATGTACCATCTTGTTAAAAAATAATGCAGCAGGTTGTTGCTAACAGATGAGTTCTTTTATATAGTATGAGGAGTTAAACTCCTCATATTCTCACATTTAGTCAAAAAAATATACTTTTTATCTCTTTTTAATAAAAATAAATTTTACTTTTTTAGTAATTTTCTATCAAATTATATAAATTTTACTTTTTTATAAAATCCTTTATAAAGGCATATATATGCTATATAAATAATTTAAACTTATAAGTAAAATATTTTTTAATAATAATATAAAGAAACTAACTCTACAATAACATTATCTACTTATAATTTACATTATTATAAGTTATAAAATTATGGAGAAGAAACATGAAAGTAGAGATCTCAAGACGTAGATTTCTTCAAAGTAGTGTTGCACTTAGTGTTCTTGGCGGAACAGTGCTAAGTTCAACAGACATTATGGCAAGTAGCTCTCAAAAAGAGAAACTAGATAATGTACTTATGAAGAAAGTGCCTACCATTTGTGAAATGTGTGTAAACAAATGTGCGGTGATTGCTCAGGTTCAAAATGGGGTAGTGGTAAAATTAGATCCTAATCCCTATTTTCCAAAATCGAAAAATATGTTATGTGCAAGAGGGGCTGCAGGTATTCATGCCTTATATGACCCTGACAGACTTAAATATCCTCTTATAAGAGACGGGGAAAGGGGAGATGGAAAATTTAGGCGTGCAACTTGGGATGAGGCAAATGAGTATATCAAGGATAAAATGGTAAAGATTTTAGATGAAGAGAAAGATAATCGTTCTTGCATAGGGTATTGTGCTGGTGAAGGTATGGCAGAGCATACCTATAAATCTTTTATGGCAGATAAATTTGGTTCTACAAATTTTATAAACCATGCATCTATATGTTTACAAACTGCAGTTTCTGGATATGCTCTTACTATTGGAGGATATGGTCAAGCTGATTTAAACAATGCAAAATATGTCATTATGGGTGGAGCAAATCGTGCAGAGGCAATAGTAACACCAGATACAATGGATCTTTTTAAAAGAACAAGAGGGAGAGGGACAAAACTAATTGTCGTAGATCCAAGATTTACAAATACAGCAGCTCATGCAGATACCTATTTGGCAATTAAGCCTGGAACTGATTTAGCTTTTGTTTTAGCTTTAACTTATCAAGTATTGATTAAAGAGATATATAATAGAACGTATGTCAAAAATAATTTTAATGGATTTGAAGAGTATAGAAAGCATATCATAGAAAGTGGATATACTCCTGAGTGGGCTGAAAAAATTACAGGAATTCCAGCAAAAGATATTTGTCGAGTTGCAACAGAGTTTATGGCAAATGCACCTCAATCAATTTATTATCAAGGTCGTCGTTCTACTTTTGCCAAAAATGATTTTCAACTAAGACGTGCTCAAGCTATATTTACAGCTCTTGGTGGTGGTATTGATGTCAAGGGTGGTATAGTTTTTGGTAAAAAACTACCATTAGATGGACATGAAATAAATATACCAATGTATGCAAATGCAAAAGGAAGGATAGATAAAAAAGCTGCTGCTATTATTGGTGGAAGTGGTTCTTGGATAGCTTGGAGGAATATGGTAGTAGAAGGTACAACACCCTATCCTATAAGAGGATTATTTGTTTATAAACAAAATCCTATGCTTTGTGTTCCAAACACTGCCAAAACAAAACAAATGTTAGAAAAATTGGATTTAGTGGTTGTGATAGACACTATGCCAAGTGATACAGCCATGTATGCAGATGTCATTTTACCAGAATGTACTTATTTAGAAAGAGAAGATCCTATAAAATCATTTGCTGGAGTTGAACCTTCAATTGCTTTACGTCAAAAAGTCATAGATCCTATGTATGAAAGTAAACCTGTCTTGGAGATTATGAAGGGATTAGCTACAAAGTTATCTAAACCTTTATGGGAAATTACTAAAAAATATGATGAAGATGTTCAAGAAGAGCTTGAAGGTTTAGAAAAAGATGAGAGTGAAGAAGATTATTATGAAGAAAATGGATTTAACCTTGCTGATAGCTTTGAAGAAAATCAAGAACATATCAATGAGGAGATATTCACTAAGCAATATGGCAAAGAAGCATGGACTTTACTCCGTCAAAAAGGTATTTTTTATCCAAATATGATGAAAAATTTTGAAAAATTGGATAATAATAGCTATAACTACTATCCTGAAGATAAGAAAAACTATACAGTAGTTAAATTAGAAAATGAAAACGAGGCAGAAGAGATAGATACTTGTGTAAATCCTCGAGATATCGCAGAAGTAAGAAGGCTATTTTCTACTCCAAGTACAAAAATAGAGTGTGTGTTAGCAAGTATGCAGAAGAAAGGAATTGCTACAATGCCAACATGGATTGATACAGATTATGTAGAAGTTCCAAAAGGTAAGTTTAAATTTATTAGTGGAAGGCATGCTCAATTTACGCAAAATGCAACGCAGAATAATATTATGCTTTTAGAGTTAATGAATGAAAATTTTATTTGGATTAATGACAAAGATGCAAAGCTACTTGATATTAAATTTGGTGATATGATTGAAGTAACAAGTAAAGTGGGGCAGGTAAAGATTAAAGCGTATCCTACGGCAAAAATTGTTCCTAATACTGTTTTTTATATTCATGGTTTTGGTGCAAAATCTACAGGTTTGACATTTGCTCATAGAAATGGAGCGAGTGACAATGAAATTATTGAAGATAGGATTGAACCAGTATTTGGTAGTGCAATTATGCATGATACTATCGTATCGTTAAGAAAGGTGTAATTATGAACTATGCAATGGCACTTAATTATCAAAATTGTATAAATTGTAAAGCATGTGAAACAGCATGTAAGGAAGAAAATGGTGTTCAATTAGGAGCTCACAAACAACGAATTTGGGTAGGAGCAGTTGAAGGTACTATATTTGGCAAACCATATATGAACTTATATCCATCCCAATGTAATCACTGTATTAATGCACCTTGTGTAAATGTGTGTCCTACGCATGCGAGTCATGTTGTCGCAGGTGGTATTGTAAAAGTAGATCCAAGCATGTGCATATTATGTAAAGGGTGTATGGAAGCATGTCCTTATGATGCAAGGTTTATAGATGATACGATGGTTGCTGTAGATAAGTGTACTTTTTGTGATCATAGAATAGAAGAATATGGAACAACCGCTTGCCAAGCAACTTGTCCAACAAAAGTAAGACTTTTTGGTGATTTAGATGATGAAGAAAGTGATTTAGTACAACTTCTTAAAACAAAAAGATTCTTTTTTCAAAAAGAAAAGTCAGGTACTTTACCAAAATTATTTTATATAGTACCAGACGATGAGCATTATGCAAAGCAGAGTATTTCACACGATACTATTATACATACATGGGATGATTTTAAGCCAGTATATAATTATGCAAGAGATTTAAGGAGTATAGAATGGAAAAGATAATCTTTGCAGGACTTACAATAAATAAAGTGAGTATTAAAGACCTTTTATTTAATAAAGTAATGCTTTTATCGTATATTTTGTTAGGGCTTGCATGTGTAGGTATTTTGGAAATATTTGATCTTAGATATTTTAGCGAAGCTGCAACTGCACATGCATCTGGTATGGATCCTACAAATCCAGCTCTTAAAGAAGCTATGAAATTAGCAGTATTTGGAACTGTTGGAGAAGTGAGTAGAGAAGTTCCTTGGACCCTTTTTATTGTTAATTACATGTATATGATTTATACAGGCAGTGGAATTATATTTTTAGTAGCTCTTGCAGAACTCATGAATATGCATTTAGTTGCAAAGGTAGCTGCAGGTTTCATGGTTACAGGTATTTCTATGGTATTTGCAGGGTTGTTTACAATCGCAACAGATTTAAATATGCTTAATATGTTATGGATGATATTGACTCCAAATGTTAACACTGGAATGTGGCTTATGTTACCGTTATATTGTACCTATATACCTTTTGTTTTATTTGAAATTTATTTAATTCTGACAAATAAAAGAGAATTAGCTAAAAGATTAGCACTTCCTATTCTTGTATTAAGTATTGGTGTTGATTTAGTTGAATACTTTATTCAAGCAAAACTTTTTTCAATGAATACAGCACGCCATTTATGGACAGAATTTCCAGTATTGATGTTTTATTTTATTATTTCCGCTTTCGTTTCTTCTTTAGGTATTATGGGGGTTTATTCTTATTTAGTTCACAAAAATAAATTTGAATACAAAGAACTTATGGAGAAAATTAGAAAAGCAATGTTGTTTTTTATCTCTATTTTAGCAATATATGAAGTTTTTGGATATATGGCAGTAGATAAAGATTGGACATTTTTAATTTTGTTTGGACCATTTAAATATGTTTACTTTTTGGGATATATATTATTAGCACTTGCTTTACCTTTTTTACTTGTCATTAAACCAGGAAAACCAATTTGGACTCTTATCTCGTCTATAAGTGTTGTTATTGGTGGGTATGTAGGAAGATTTCTTTTTGTTTATGGAGGAAATGCGAATCCAATGTCAAATAGATTTGGTACTGGCTATGAAACGTATGATTTTTACGATATTGCAAGTCATTTTAATTATGTAAAGCCACACCTTGGAGAAATTTTGATAGTTTTTGGTTCTGTTGGAGTGTGTCTTCTTATTTATAAACTTTTTGATAGTTTATTTTCAATTGGTGATTTAAGAGAGCATTAGATATTTAAAAGATAGGGGATTTTTCTCCTGTCTTTTAAATCAGTATATCTTGTTCTAATTTATATAAATCGTATCTTATTTGTTTAAATTTTTCAGCATTTTGTGTATCAAATAGCTTGAAAATTTCTTCTAAAACTCTAGCACTTTCTTGAGCCCTTTTTATATTTGATAGTATTACAGCTTCTAGTGATTCTCTCGTTTTTTCGCTATTAGTAGTTTGCTTTAAAGGATCATTTGTTATATCTCTACATGTAAGCAATTTTTTGTAGTTTTCAACTCTTGATTTGTGTCTTAACTCTTTTAGTTGTGAAGATAACTCTTTTGAGTTTTTGTAATATCTGCAAATATCTTCTACAACTCTTATACCTTCTCTTAGACGGTTAAAATTAGCATCAAGGATACGAAGTGTTTGAGGAGGTAAAACCTCCTCTTTTGTTTTATTCATCTCTTCCAAAAATACCTAATATCTGTAAAAGTGAAATAAATAGATTTAAAAAGTCTAGGTATAAAGCTATAGCACCTTCAATTGGTGTTTCATAAGCTCCTCTAATAATATTTTGTGTATCATAAAGGATAAAAGCACTAAATAAAATAGAACTTATGCTAGCAATGATTAATTGCATTATAGGGCTACCTAGGAAAATATTGATTAAACTTGCTACAACAACTACTATTAAAGTTATAAATAGCATTTTTCCCATTGCGCTAAAATCTCTTTTAGTATTCATAGCAAATAGAGATAACCCACCAAATGAAACAGTTGTTAACATAAAGGCATTAGCTATGATAGAAGCACCACCAGCCATTCCTAGTATGTGTGTTAGCAAAGGTGCAAGTGTTAATCCACTCATAAATGTAAATCCGAACAATAAAATTAGATTTAACCCAGCTTTTTTCTTAGCTGCATATACTCCAAATAATAGTCCGAATTCTAAAATGACAAAGCCCCAATAAAAGCTTGCAATTAATCCAGCCATTCCTATACCAATATAGGCACCAACAGTTGCTGCTAAAAGAGATGCTGCAAAAAGTTGATAAGTTTGTTTTATAAAAACACCTTGATTACTTCTTGTTTGAGTTTTTTCGTAAGTATTTTCTTGTACATTATTTCTTATGTAATTTCTATCGTATAATCCCATTTTCACTCCTTATATCTTTAATTAGTGTTATTATATAGAAGTATAGTTAATAAAAAATAAATTAGGCTAGAGTTACCATCATTAGGTGATAACTCTGCATTGAAATTATTTATTTAACTAATTTAAATTCAGATTCACAATTTTCTTTTACACTTTCATGCATTATTTCATGCATTATTTGTTTCGTTTTTTCTTTATCACTGTTATTAGGATTAGAATTTATTATTTTAATAACTTCAGCTTCAAAGTTAGCTATACAATCTTGCGCATTCATGTCAGCTGTATCTACATTTGCTTTAATTTTTTTAATATGTTTTTTTACTATTGAATTAGGTTCAACTTTTTTATCACCAAATACAAGACGTTTTATCTCCTCTTGCAGTTGAGATTCACAAGTATCGTGATTATTTGTTGATACTCTTTTTTTAAGTAAGTCAATTGCTTTTTGTTTTTCTTCCCCATTTGCTTTAGAATGGACAATTTTAACAACTTCACTTTCTATAGTTTCAACACAGTTATTATCATCACTAGATACGGTATCGCTAGCAAAAAGAACTAAACATGTTAAACATAGAGTAATTATAATCTTTTTCATGGCACACTCCTTGAATAAATTATAATTAGTATAACAATAATCTATATAAATAGTTCTTAAAGTTAAAATATATTTTACTTTTTAGGTCTCCTATCGTAACAGTTATAATGGAATACAAAATAGCATTAAAATAGGTAGTAAAAAATATTATTATATCTATAAATAAAGCTAAGCAAGTATTAAGTAAGTATTGTATATAATTTCGTCCTCGTTTGAGAGAACGGGCGTAAGAGAGTCCCTATTTTAGGGGTTATCAAGTTCATTAAAATTATAAATGTTAAATCAAACTTTGAAATCTAAATAAGCGACTTTACAGGTCAGGGATAACTTATAAAAAGAGATTAACTATCTCTAAATAAGTTAACAATCAACACTTCATAGTGTTAGTCTAGATTCAAACTAAAGTCTACTCGAAGAGTAAGCTTTAGTGAGAGGAATTTAACTTGGACTTAGTTCAAGTTAAAGGAGACAATTTTATGGAGAG
>NZ_JFBL01000004.1 GCF_000597725.1 Sulfurospirillum arcachonense DSM 9755 | reverse complement strand
CTCCTTTAACTTGAACTAAGTCCAAGTTAAATTCCTCTCACTAAAGCTTACTCTTCGAGTAGACTTTAGTTTGAATCTAGACTAACACTATGAAGTGTTGATTGT
The DNA here is from genome assembly GCF_000597725.1 of Sulfurospirillum arcachonense DSM 9755. Classification (GTDB taxonomy): domain Bacteria; phylum Campylobacterota; class Campylobacteria; order Campylobacterales; family Sulfurospirillaceae; genus Sulfurospirillum_A; species Sulfurospirillum_A arcachonense. The sequence goes on along the minus strand of NZ_JFBL01000004.1, from coordinate 182,715 downwards.
TAACTTATTTAGAGATAGTTAATCTCTTTTTATAAGTTATCCCTGACCTGTAAAGTCGCTTATTTAGATTTCAAAGTTTGATTTAACATTTATAATTTTAATGAACTTGATAACCCCTAAAATAGGGACTCTCTTACGCCCGTTCTCTCAAACGAGGACGAAATTATATACAATACTTACTTAATACTTGCTTAGCTTTTGTCCATCACCTCACAAAATTTACAAAATGTGCGTATAACCTGTTTCAGGCTCAATAACAATAGTTATATTTTTATCAGAACAATCATCTTTATTGCATAAAGCTATATTAATTTTAGTAGTTGCTAATTTGTCTGTTGGACTCTTCATATAACTAACATTACTTAATTTAGTATCTCCCCTATATGGTCTTCCTAAACTATCAAATATAATTCTTGATGCATTCGAATTAGTTCCTCCAGAAATAAGAATTTTATTTACACCATATTTATTTTTTAAATTTAGATTTTCATTAATTCTTTCTTCTTTTGTTCCAGAAAAAAAAGAAGAAGAATTATGTCCTATTAAATACTTATTAGTGTTAATAAAGTCTTTAGCTACTTCAACATGAATACTAGATGCATTAGGGTTTCCATCATATGATGAGTTTGAAGAATCTGACATTATTACGTACCATTGGTTTGAAAATTTTATTTGCCATCTACCCAAATACCAAAACTTTACATTACATTTTTTTTTGCTATTTGCACCCCTTACTGTACATGCCGTTGTTGAACCTATTGGCATATTAGACATTTCTTCAGAGGGTACAAACTTATTATCCATCATAGCTAAGTGTTGTGTATATCTTATATGACTTATAACTTGTTCTGCAGCTTCTCGAAGATTGTTTTTATCAAAATTTGGGATTATCACTACTGATAGAATTCCAACTATTATTATCACAAAAACTAATTCTAACATTGTAAATGCTTTTTTCATAGTTATTCTTATCTAATATAAGTAAAATGACTTTACTATTTTATTAAAATATTTTATATCTATCCGTTCAAAATCTGCTGTTTTAGAAATTGAATTTGCTAGTGTATATTTACCACCATCTTCTATCCCATAAAATTTCAATCTTAATGCTAATTTTTTATCATTTATATATATATTTCGTATATTTTTTTCTTTTAATATTAGAGCCAAATCTTTTGCTACATGATATTTATACGCTAAATGTTTACTTGTATCTTTATATAAATAGTAGAGTGGTTTGTTAAAATAACTTACAGATAAATTTAAAATCAAAAAAACAAAAACTACACCAAAAGCTATATTATGATACTTTCTATGTATTGGAAGCCTCACTCTATAGCTATTAAAAAAAACTTTTACCACTAAAGGAATAGCAATAACCACAAAAGGTGCAAAATCTTCTAAAAGAAGTCTTTGTCTTAATGAAAGAATTAAAGAAAGTACTAATGATGAAAACGAAATATACCAAAGTAAGTTCTTCTCTTCTTTTATAAGTATTCTATAAAGTGCATATATAAGATATAAAAAAAGAAAAAGTGAAAAAATAGCGGCATAAACTCCTAATGTATCTAAAAAGTACCCTTTTGGTTTTCCTCCAGTGTCAAAACCAAACATGTACATAGACAAACCAAAAAGAATTAATGAAAACCAAAGTAAATGTTTTTCTTTATTAAATACACTATAGAAAAATAGTGATAAATATAAAATACTAAAAGAATTATCTGCAAAAAGAGATATAACAAGAACAACAAATGATGCTTTTCTATAACCATACATGTAAAGATAAACAAAGAGAAGTGTTAAAAAAATAGCAATATATGCTCCATTAACCAAAATTGCCGCACTATTTACACCTGGAAGCATTCCATATAAAGCTATACTAATAACTCTATCTAACTTTCTTTTTAAAAATAATTTTCCTATTTTATATAATAAAATAAGTGATGCTATATGTAGAAGAATAAAAGGCAATCTTAAAGCTAAATCTGTTTGCCCAAATATTTTAGTTGAAAAATAGACTAAATAATGTACTAAAGAATTACTTTGAAAAAAAATAACAGCTTCTTCATATCGAATTGACAATGAACTCACTCCATATAAAAGAAATAAAACACTAATCAAGACAACAACAAAAACTAAATTATTTTCTTTCATTTTATTTCTCCTTGAACTTGGACAAATTCAATTTTTTACGCTTTAATAAAATTAGGTTCATATTTTTAAAAAATTGTCCAATATTTCATAACCATATTCACTTAAAATTGACTCTGGATGAAATTGTACTCCATATATATCTTTATCTTGTACATGTAAAGACATAATCTCATTATCATCTGTACTATATGATGTAGGAATAAGTTCACTTGGTAAATCTTTATTCTCAACTACAAGTGAGTGATAGCGAGTCATAATAAAGCTTTCAGGTAAACCTTTAAATATACATGTAGGTGTACTTTGTTTTATCGTGGAAGTTTTACCATGCATCATATTTTTGGCTCTTACTACTTTTGCTCCATAAACTTGTGCAATTGCTTGATGTCCTAAACAAATACCTAATATTGGTAATTTATCTTTAAAGTGCTCAATTACAGCTAGACTAATTCCTGCTTCATTTGGAGTTGCTGGACCAGGAGAAATTATAATTTTTTCAGGATTAAGTTTTTCAATCTCTTCTATAGTTAATTCATCATTTCTAATAATTTTTAAATCAGCACCTAATTCTAGGCAATATTGAACAATATTATAAGTAAAACTATCATAATTGTCTATCATTAAAATCATATCTATTCCTATCTTTTAAAAGTCCATTTTATCTTTAATTGGTTTGTTTTTCAATTAAGGCATTTAAAATTCTATTTTGAAGTTGATATATAATCTGGGAAAAAGGAGGGAAGAAAGGATAAACCTTCCTTCTTTTATTTTAAATTGTCTATTTCAAAATCCCAGAAAAATTCTATCCATTCTGTAGCTTCACGAATAGCATAATCTGGTCTTAAAAGTGCTTTTTCTTTAAAATAAATCGAAGCAACTTTTAAATCTAAATCCGGATATTTTTTCTGTAAAATTTTTTTAATTTCAATCATTGTTTCACCACTATCAATAATATCATCAACGATAACCACTTTTTTAGCTTTACTTAAATCCGGTATATTAAATATATTGATAGTATCTAATTTTCTAGTTTCTTCATAATGAATTGAGTTAATTGCATATAAATCTCTCATTTCCAAAGCTTCTGCTAAAAAATGCCCCAAAGTCATACCACCACGAGCTACTGCAAGAACAACATCTGGCTGATACTCTTTTAATTCTTTGGCCAACTTGTTTACATCAACCCTAAATTCATCATAACTGTAATAACGCACTAAAATCCTTTTCTTAATTATTGAACAATAAACACTATTAAACTAATTACTGCTAAAGAGATGAGACCTAAGTTAATATCTTCAAATTCTTTTTTTAATAATTTAATTAATAAATAAGCAATAAAACCAAATGCTAATCCATTTGTAATAGAAAATGTTAATGGCATCATGATAACAATTAAAAATGTTGCAATAGCAGTAGCAATATTGTCAAAATCAATATGAGATAACTCACTAAACATCAACACACCAACCATCACTAAAACTGGGTAAATCGCATTTTCAGGAATTGCTTGAAACAAAGGCATCATGAAAAGTGTTAAAACAAAAAATAGTCCTGTAGCAACTGCAGTAAGACCTGTTCGCCCACCTTCTTCAACTCCACTTGCACTTTCAACAAAGCTTGTTGTTGTGGAAACACCTAAGAGTGAACCAGCAACAGTAGCTGTAGCATCAGCTTCTAATGTTTTTTGTAAATCTTTACCCTCTTCTTTAAAAAGCCCTGCACGATAACCAACACCTGCTAAAGTACCCAATGAATCAAACATATCTGTAATTAAAAAAGTAAGAATAACTGGAGCTAAAGCTAACGAAAATGCAGAAACTATATCTAATTGCATTACAATTGGACTAATTGATGAAGGCATTGAAATAAATTCTGTAGGATATGGAGATATACCTAATACCCAAGCAATAATAGAAGTTAAAATAATTGCTAAAATAAAAGCACCTTTAACTTTCCAAGCATATAAACCAAAAACAAGAATTAATCCAACTACTCCAAGTAAAACTTTTGAGTCACTAAAATCACCAAGTCCTACAAGAACTGCTGGATTTGCAACAACCATACCCATACTTTTTAGTCCAATAAAAGCAATAAAAGCACCAATACCAGCACTAATAGCACGTCTTAAATCATGAGGGACACTTTGCATAATCCAAACTCTAAATTTAGTAAATGAAAGTACTAAAAATAACATACCTGAAATAAAAACTATACCTAATGCACTTTGCCATGGAATTTTCATACCAAGCACTAAACCAAATGTAAAATATGCATTTAATCCCATACCAACGCTCATTGCAATTGGTGTATTTGCCCATAATCCATTTAACATGGTAGAAAAAATAGTAATTAAAGCTGTTGCTGTAATTAATGCTCCAAAATCCATGCCTGTTTTACTCATGATAATAGCGTTTACTGGAACGATATACATCATTGTTAAAAATGTAGTAAACCCAGCTGTAAACTCAGTTTTTACATCTGTGTTATGTTCTTTAAGTTTAAATAAACTCAAGAGTTCTCCTTTTAATTTAATTTCTTCTTTACAAGGAACAAAGTCCCTTTTAAATTCTTTTTTTACTAATTATAAATTTTTAATTCATTGTATAAACTATCTCTTTCAACTGGAACAAATCCACTAGTACTAATCAAATCTAAAAAATCTTTCTGTCTTATACCAGTAGCACTTTTTGCTCCTGCAGCTGACTGAATTGCTTCTTTTTCTATCGTTCCATCTAAATCATCTGCTCCAAATTCAAGAGCAATTAATGATAAATTTATTGTTGATGTTGCCCAATATGATTTTATATGCGGTATATTATCCAGTAGAAGTCTACTAATAGCCATAGTTTTTAAAATTTCTGTCGAACTTAAAAAATTTTCTACTTTCAAGTAATTATTATTTCTTTGATACACTAAAGGAATAAAAGCGTTAAAACCATTTGTTCTATCTTGAACATCTCTTAGCCTTAGCATATGATCAATCCTATGCTCTCTTTTTTCTACATGCCCAAAAAGCATAGTTGCATTTGATTGTTTACCTTTTTTATGCCAAAGTTCATGAATGTCAAGCCATTTTTGGGAATCTACTTTACCTTTACAAATATAAGCTCTTACTTCTTCATCAAAAATTTCAGCGCCACCTCCAGGTAGTGAGTCAACACCATACTCAATCATTTTATCTATAATTTGCTCAAGTGTTAAATCATACTCTTGTGATAAAAAATTTATTTCAGCCGCAGTTAAAGCTTTTACATGTAAAGATGGAAACTTTTCTTTAATCTTAGAAAAGATTTCTAAATACCACTCTAATCCTGTATCTGGATTATGTGCTGAGACTATATGCACTTCTTTGATTCCATTTTGATAGGATTTTTCAACGTCACTTAAAATTTGCTCATGCGTCATAGTATATGGATTTGGATTTTTTCTATTTGAACTAAAAGCACAAAATTTACAAATATCCTTACAAATATTTGTAGGATTTATATGTCTATTTACATTAAAAAAAGCTTTTTTACCATAAAGAGCTTTTCTCTTTTTATTTGCATATTTTCCTAGGGTAAAAAGGTCGAGATCGTAAAGAGCAATACCATCTTGTAAATCAAGACGAGTACCGGACTCTAATTTTTCTATTAGGTTCATAAAAAACTTTCTATTTATATTTAAAAATGTAATCTTATCTAAATAAGATTACATTGTGATAAAAGAGGGAAAAACCCTCATCTAATTACTAATAATTTTCTGGTGGATAGTTTTCAACAACAAAATCTATATCTTTATCTCCACGTCCACTTAAATTAACCAAAATAGATTCATATGGTTTTTCTTTAGCAAGCTTCATAGCAAATGCTACGGCATGGGCACTCTCTAATGCTGGAATAATCCCTTCATAATGAGATAAATCATAAAATGCTTGGATAGTTTCTTTGTCATTTGCCGTTGCTACTTTTGTTCTATGTATACTATTTAGATGTGCATGTTCTGGTCCAACCGAAGGATAATCTAATCCACTTGCAATTGAGTGAACAGCTGCTGGTGAGCCATCTTCATTTTTGAGCATAATAGAATTAAATCCATGAAGCACTCCTTCACTTCCATAAGTAAGACTTGCTGCATGTTCTCCTAATTTTGCACCAGTTCCAGCTGGTTCAACGCCATACATCTCACAAGGATCGTCAATAAATGCTGAAAAAAGTCCCATAGCATTACTTCCTCCACCAACACAAGCTACAAGATTATCAGGAAGATTACCAGTCATTTCTAAAAATTGATCTCTTGCTTCAAAACCAACTACACTTTGAAAGTCTCTTACCATTTTTGGAAACGGGTGAGGACCAACAACAGATCCTATAGCATAAATTGAATTATCTGGATCCTTTAAGTATGCATCAAAAGCAGAATCAACTGCTTCTTTTAACGTTTTTCCACCAAATCCAACAGGAACGACTTTAGCACCTAAAATCTTCATACGAGTTACATTTGGATGTTCTTTTTTTATATCAACTTCACCCATATGTATTTCACATTCTAAACCAAAATATGCAGCAGCTGTAGCCAAAGCTACACCATGTTGTCCAGCTCCTGTTTCAGCAATAAGTTTTTTCTTTCCAAGATATTTTGCAAGTAAAGCTTCACCCATACAATGATTTAATTTATGCGCTCCAGTATGATTTAAATCTTCACGTTTGAGATAAATCCTTGCTCCACCTACATACTCACTCAAACGTTTAGCATAATAAACCGGTGTTGGTCTGCCTTGATAATGTTTTCTTATATCACGAAGTTCCATAATAAAATTATGCGAATTCCCAATAGTAAGATAAGCTTGTTCTATCTTTTTAAACTGTTCTATCAACTGCGGTGGTAAAAATGCTCCACCAAATTTTCCAAAATAGCCCTCTTCATTTGGAAACAATTTCAAATATGGTTTATCTATCATGCAAATCCTTCATTAAATTAATTTACGATTATAAATCAAATATGTTAAATATTTTGTTAAATTATAAATCCAAAGGTTCTTTACTAAGTGCTGTTGCTAAAATTGAACAAAGATTTTTGTACTCTTCTTCAATATTTGCATACTCCAAAACTAAACTTTCTTTTAAAAGATTTTTTGCACTTCTCTTTTCTTCCCATTTATCAAGTTCTTTGTTTGTATTATTTAATATATTTGTTTGCGTACGTAATCTTATTTCTACTTGTTTAAAAGCATCTAAAAGATCTCTTTTTGCAAACTCCAACCGACTGATATCTAGTTTTTTTGTAATTTTGCCGCTAGTCAAAGAGTTTATATCGTCTTCTACTTTTTCTATGGCTATGAGTAATTCTAATCTTCTTTTTTGAATAGACTCCATCTCATCTTCACTCCGTTCCACAATACGTAAAGACTTTTGTACTCTTGTTTGTATATTTTTTAATTCTATTTTTTTATGTGTTATTTTTGAATCTAAAAGTTCTTTATGCTTCAATAAGGCTAATATATTTTGATACTTATAAATCTTTCCTTTTTTATCCATCAAAGGAGCCTTATTAAGTTTTAACTTATTATTTGCAACGCTTGTACTTTCAGAGTAATACTTTAAAAAAATTATTGCTTTTAATTCATTTTCTAAAACTTCTTGAAAAATATAATTTGCTACTTCCTCTAACATTTTTGGTAAATAATTCTTAAAAACTATGTTTGAATATTGAATTGTATCTGATTCACTAATATCTTCAAAAGAATTTTTTACTATAAGCTTTACTATAGAAAAAAACTTCTGTGGATATTTGTTATAAAAATCTTTTGCATCATATTTTATAAAATCAAACCCATTTTTGAATGATTCATGAACTTGTAATCGAACTTCTTCCCAAAGACTATCTACAAACCTTTTATCATAAAGTATTTCTTCTTTATTTTTTGACACTACATGTTTATCTTGAAAATAATGAAATCTTTTTAAAAATATTTTTTCATTTAAAAAAATTACAATATCTCTTCGGTCTAAAGAATAAACTAAGCTAATTTGTTCTCTTAAAATATTTTTTTGTGGAATTTCATTTAGAGCTACCAATGCCATTTCAAAACATTTTCTGGTTGCTTTATCAAACATATAAAGAGAATCTTTTTTAAAACTCAATTCAACATCTTCTTTATATTTAACCAATTCTAATCTAAAAGCATGTATCTGCTTATCTTGTTCTTCTGTAACTGCCCCATTATCAAAATATTTTACTATTTTGAGTCGCTCTTCATCTTCATAAACAAATACTTTTTGAAAAATTGCGTTAAAAAAATCTTGTAGAGCTGTTTTTATAGAACTAATTCTATTCCCACCTGCTGTAGTATTTACTGAAGCAATAGAGCGTTGCATAGCAGATACATACTGAGCATTAAAATCCGTAGCATATAAAGAATAATCATAATTTGCACACATATAATCTAATACACTAAGATATATTTTGTCTTCTACCATAATTACCTGCTGACAGTATTATAGAATACTTTATAGATTTTTTTAGTATTATAGCATGAAAGAAATATAGATGATATATAAGGTAAATAAAATGGATTTAAAATATCAAATTGAAGAATTAATTAGTACAGGTGCTAATGATTTTGAGATTTCAAAAGTAATAAAAGAACATATTAAGAACTATTTGAACTCACTAGATACAATCTTTACAGAGAATCAGGGAAAAGATTTTCTTGTAAAACATACAAAAAGAATCGACCAATTTTTAATCCTTATATACAAATATACTCTAAGAAAATTTTTTGGTGATTATATCCCTTTTGTCAATCAAGTTCCTATAACTCTTACAGCAATGGGGAGTTTTGGACGAGAAGAACTTTGTGTCTACTCAGATATAGACTTAATGATAGTTTACAAGAATATTGAAGGCTATAACTTAGAAGCGATTATAGAGTCTATGCTTTATCTTGCTTGGGATTCTGGACTAAAACTAGGCCATCGTGTTCATAAAGTTGATGAAATTTTTGAGGCTAGTAATACTGATTTGACTATTAAAACAGCAATGCTTGAATCTAGATTCTTGTGTGGATCAAACTTTTTATGGATGGAAATCTACAAAGAACTTATAAAAATAGCCAAATTTGATCTTAAAAACTTTGTTCAAAACAAAGTAAAAGCGCATGAAAAAAGGCGACAACAAAATCCAATGAGTATGGAACCAGATATAAAAAATAGTGTGGGTGGTTTAAGAGATACAAATACTATACTTTGGTTATCTAAAGCAATCCTAAATATATCAAAAACAAAAGATTTAGTTCCAAAATATATAAGTGAAAATGAATATAAGGAGTATAGAATAGCCTTAGAGTTTTTATATAGAGTCCGCTCAGCTTTACACTTAAGTGCAAAAAAGAAACAAGATACACTCAACCTTGAGTTTATACCAGACATTGCAAACAAACTTGGATTTGAAGATAAAAAAATAAAAAATGCACAACAGCAACTGTGTGAAAAAACTTTTGCAGCAATGCATACTATTGATATTACATGTAGCATATTTATAAAAAAACTTGTTTCTTCTTTTCATTTTGATAAAAAATCTATCGCTAAACTACGTAAAAATAGAATCAAACCTTACATCTATAAATATGACAATCTAATTGTTGCTTCACGAAATAAAAAACCAACTACACTTTTAAATATTATTAAACAATGTTTGTTATTTGACGACAAACAAATTAGATTTGATATAAGTTATATCGATTACATACGAAAATCAAAATTTACAAAAAACAACCCACCTGCAATGTACAAAGAGTTTAGAAAAATCTTCTATAACAATTACACATACCAAATATTTAACACTTTATACAAAGCTAATCTTTTAAAACAATTAATCAAACCAATAGCTCATATTAAACATCAAGCTCAATTTGATGGATATCATAAATATCCTGTAGATAAACACTCTCTTTTGGGTTTATATCATTTAGAAAACATCAAAGAGTCTTTTATACAAGCACTTTATGATGATTTGAGTGGTGAGAATAAAGCGCTTATAAAACTGGTTATTCTTTTCCATGATATAGGGAAAGGAAGAACGGGTAATCATAGTGAAGTTGGAGCAAAAATATTTAGGGTATATGCTCATAAACTTGAATTTAGTGAAGAAGCTATACAGATGGGAAATACTCTCATAAAACACCATACTCATATGAGCAATGTTGCTCTTAGAGAAGATATTTATAGTGAAGATGTTGTTTTAGCATTTATAACACATATAGAAAACCCTCTTATATTAAAACTTTTATATATTCTTACTTATTGTGATATAAATGCGGTTGGAACCAATATATATACTGCTTTTACCTCAAAATTATTAAAAGAGCTTTACTTTTTAGCAAATGAAATGTTTGATAAAAAAGAGTTAATTGGTGAAGCCAAACGAAGGATAAGAAAAGAAAATACTCTTAAGAAAAATGAAGAGTTTATAAATCTTCCAAAAACTCTCCAAAGAAAAATATTATCTATTGTTTCTAATTACTTTTTTATAAAACATAAACCGTATGAAATAACAAAAATTGCAAAAATTGCAAATGATGCGAACCCTTATGAATTTGAAATAGAAAACGATGCACATTTGAGTATATCTATCATAAAATCAGAAGATTTAAACATAGGATATCTTTTGGGAAAATTAGGCTTTTTAGATTTAATCAATATGGAAATATTTAAACTCTATGATAATAAAAAATATTTTAAAATTGATTTTAATGAAAATGTAGACCAAAGTGATATACCACATATTGAAGAACTTATAAAATCAAGTTTTGATATGAATAAAAAAACCACTTTATGCAAACCTATCATCAAAGAAAATGAAATAGAAATTGATTTTGAACACTCAAATAGTGTAGTTAAACTTACAGTAAATACAAAAAATCAAAAAGGTATGATGGCTTATATGATGAGTGTTTTTGACGATGAAGAGATAGAGGTTTCTACTGCCAAAATTCAAACTATTAAGAATAGAGCTAGAAATCTTTTTTTAATAGAAAAAAAGATAAACTTATATGAAAACAAAGATAAACTTTTAGAATTATTTATAACAAGGTAAATATATGTGTGGAATAGTTGGGTACATTGGCGCAAACGAAAAAAAAGAATTTTTATTAAATGGGTTGAAAGAATTAGAATACAGAGGATATGATAGTGCAGGAATTGCTGTTTTAAAAGATGGGAACATTTCAGCTTTTAAAGCTACTGGAAAACTAGATAATTTAAAAAATAAAACAGAAAATTTTAACTCCATAGGTTTTGGTTTAGGGATTGGTCATACAAGATGGGCAACACATGGAAAACCAACTGAGATCAATGCTCATCCTCATCAAGGAGAATACTCATATGTTATACATAATGGGATTATAGAAAACTACAAAGAGATAAAAGAAGAACTCCAAAAAGATGGTATAAAATTTTTAAGCCAAACTGATACAGAAGTTATTGTTCATCAATTTGAAAAATATATCAATTCAGGATTAAGCGCACAAGATGCTTTTACAAAAACTATCGCTATGCTTCAAGGAGCTTATGCAATACTTCTTATAACAAAAGATCAACCTGATACGATTTTCTTTGCTAAAAATGCTGTACCTCTTATCGTAGGGAAAAACAGTGAAAATGATAAATTTTTTGCTTCATCTGACTCTCCACTTATAGGTTATGCAAATGAAGTTGTTTATCTTGAAGATGGAGAATATGGCTGGTTAAGTAAAGAAGAATTATGTCTGTGTAAAGAAGACGTATGTATAAATCCAAGTTTTAAACCACTTGGTAAAGATAAAATATATGCTCAAAAAGAAGGGTATAGATTTTTTATGGAAAAAGAGATTTATGAACAATCTGTAGTTGTAAGCGAAACTCTTATGGGAAGAGTTAACGATGAAAATATAGAACTTGACGAGCTAAAAGATATAGACTTTGATAATATTGAAGCTATTAAAATCTGTGCTTGTGGAACAAGTTACCATGCAGCTTTAACTTCTGCATATTTGTTTGAGCGAATTAGTAAAATAAGATGTGAAGTAGAAATAGCAAGTGAATTTAGATACAAAGAACCTCTTTTAGATAAAAAAACCCTTTTTATTGTAATTTCTCAAAGTGGTGAGACAGCTGACACTCTTGAAACCTTAAAAATGGCAAAAAAAGCGGGTATGAAAACTCTTGCAATATGCAACGTAGATAACTCTTCTATAGTAAGATTAGCTGATGCTACTCTTTTAACAAGAGCTGGAATTGAAAAAGGAGTTGCTAGTACAAAAGCCTTTGCAACGCAAATTATAACTTTATGGCTTTTTGTTCTTTTTCTTGGTAGAAAGAAAGGTACTATAAACTCAGACAAAATGCAAAGTGAAATTAAAGCAATTTTACATATTCCCTCTGTTTTACATGTAAAAGATAATATTCATGAAAAATTAAAACGTTTATCAAAAAGATACTTACATGGACATGGTTTTTTCTTTATAGGTAGAGATATATTTTTTCCACTGGCACTTGAAGGAGCTCTTAAACTAAAAGAGATTAGTTATCTTCATGCTGAGGGTTATCCTGCTGGTGAAATGAAACATGGTCCAATTGCTCTTGCTGATAGTGAACTTTTTACAGTCGCACTTATGCCACGTACCATTTTATATGATAAAACAAAAAGTAATGTTGAAGAACTTTCAGCTCGTGATGCTACTATACTTGCTATATCTCCTGAAGAATTTGAACTAGCTGATGATTTTATAAAGACTTCAAAACAAGACCATCCAATGGGTGAATTTTTTGAAATGATGATTATAACTCAACTCTTAGCGCTTGAAATTTCTATACGATTAGGTAATGATGTTGATATGCCAAGAAACTTAGCAAAAAGTGTAACAGTAGAATAAAATGAAAAAAAAGTTAACTCTTGTAATTCTGGGGTCGATTTTTATTTCATATATGATATTGCTTATATTTACTATTGTAAATATGAGAACTATGGGGACAAAAGGTGCTGAAGAAAAAGCTGAAATAGCTGCTGAACTTATAAAAACTGGTCTCACTTCACAAATGGTCAATGGGACTATGCAAAATAGAGCATATTTTCTTAAAAAAATAGAAAAATTACCAAATATTGAATCACTATGGCTAACAAGAAGTACTGATCTTGAAAAACAGTTTGGAAAAGGGTTAAATAAAGAGAGAAAAAAAGACTCTATTGAAACTGAAGTTATGAATTCTGGCAAAATATATAAAAAATTTTTAGAAAACTCAACTCAAGCTAAACTTAGGGTAACAATGCCTTATATAGCCTCTCAAGTTGGAAATCCAAATTGTATGCATTGCCATGATGCAAAAGAAGGTGATGTTTTAGGCACAGTTAGTATGGTAATAGATATAAGTGATATACGTTCCAATGGGCTATCCATATCACTCGTTATAATAGTTATTTCTACGTTTATGATGCTTATCGTCTTTTACATAATCAATAGATCTATGAATCCTTTATTAAGTCTTTTTAGTTCAATTACCTCTGTAATGGAAGAAGCAAAAGAAGGTAATTATTCAAAAAGAGTAAAAACTGTAAGCGATCGAGAAGAGTATAAAAATGTCACCTTTGGAATAAACTCTCTACTTGACAAAATTCAAGATGCTCTTTTAGAAATAGAAAAGACTGTTGACAGTTTTTTAACTTTTAGAAAAACAGGGAAGCGAGATATATTAATAGAACTCAAAATGCTTATTAATGAAATTTCAGCTATACACGAATTTAAAAAAACTATTGAACTTGACGAAAACAACATGCAAATATATAAAAGAATCGGTGTTATTTTACAAGAAAGATTCAAATTAAAAGATTTTATTATCGTAGAAGCTAATAAAAAAAGTACTTCTGGTCCTAAAATAGTCTTTTCTACCTATGAAAAAACTATTTCTGAAATATCCCCTACATGTAGAGCACTGAGAACAAAACAAGCCGTAGATTCTGGTACGTTTACAGACATATGTGACCAGTGTTTCAACAAATTTAAACACTATTTGTGTGTTCCTTATGTTATTAGTAATGACTTAGAACTTATAATCAAAATAGGGACTAATGAGCGTAAAATAATAGAAAAAGCTAAAAAAAGAATTGGGCAATTTAAAGATTATATTAATGAAGCTCGTCCTGAAATAGTAAGCAAAAATTTAACAGAAATTTTAAAAATATCTTCTAATACAGACCCTTTAACAGGTCTTTTTAATAGAAAATATTTAGATGAATATATAGAAAAAGCTATTGCTCAAGCAGAAAGAAATGATATTCATTATGGAATTCTTATGATAGATATAGACTTCTTTAAAGTAGTCAATGATACCTATGGACACGATGTTGGAGATATTGTAATAAAAGAACTAGCAGAAATTTTAAAAACATCTATAAGAAAATCAGATATTGCTTTTAGATTTGGTGGAGAAGAATTTTTGATTTTACTTTACAATTGTAATCATGCACAAATTATAGAAATAGCTGAAAAAATTCGCACTAACTTTGAAAAAAAGATTATTACTATGGAAAATGGAAAAACATTTAGTAAAACTCTTAGTGTAGGAAGCTCCATCTATCCTACTGATGCTAATTCTATTTGGAAAGCCATCAAATATTCAGATATTGCTTTATATGAAGCAAAAGAGACAGGCAGAAACAAAGTAGTTCAATTTGAACAAAAACTTTTAAAAAACAATGATATAGATATTTTATTTTAAGCTTATTGTTTAAAGGTTTACAAAATCTTTCTTATAATCTACAACTTTTTTTAAATATCTTCTAGTCTCAGCATATGGAAGACTTGTTCTAAGTTTTGAATATACACTATTTGGTTTTGATGCATTAATAGCTTTTTTTGCACTATTTCTATCCTTATGAAAAGTCTTTAAAACATTTCCACTTCCAGTATTGTATGCACTTATAACACAATACTCTTTTGAAATTGGATTGTTTATCCCTGCTAAATATTTTTTATCTATTATATTGATATAAGCACTTCCCAATTCTATATTGTTCTTTGCTTCAAATAAATATGACTTTGAAGGTGTCCAAGTTTTTCCTTTAACAAACTTGTAAGCATCACGTCCTGCACTTTTTGGAACTATTTGCATCAAACCATAAGCTCCTGCACCACTCACTGCAAACTGATTAAAATTACTTTCTGTTTTTATAATGGCGTATATTAAATTTTCACTTACACTAAACTTTTTTGCATACTTTTGTACATATGGCTTAAATTTTGCCACCCGTACACTTGCATGGTCTTTCACCATAGGAAACTCAACATAATGAACTTTAGTATTCTTTGCATCTTTTTGTATGTTTTGTGTTTTATACTTTGTCTTTAAAAGAATATCTGCATATCTATTTGCTCTCCAAGAGTAGCGTATGTTTTTATTTTGGTCATCTTTTACTTCGCCCAAAAGATAAGGAGTACTTCCTAATTTAACACTATTTGAGCTAAAAAGATCTGCACTTCTAGGATCTTCAGGAAGTAACAGTGTTGTCACTATTGCAGTTTTTAAACTTTTTTTGCTATCGAGTGTTTCGACTCTGATGATTCCTTTATCAAAATCTACTAAAGCCCTACTTTTATAGTTTTGCATATACTTGACATACTCTTTTTTACTTGGTGTTTTAACATTTTTTTTACCCCATTTTTTTGAAACTTCACCAGTTAAAACAGCAAACAATTCACCAATATTTTTATCTATTGATTTTAAATCTTTTTCCAAACTTTTTGGATTTGAAGCATATTGTACTCCTTTAGTCGTTGCATAACTTTTTAAAATTGCATTTGGATTTTTACTTACAGCTGCACGTGCTAGTGATTGATAATCACTCGTACTGCATCCTAAAAAAACTATACTACATATAAATAAAAATAAACTACTTTTCACAAAATTCCTTGATTTTTATATAAAATTTTTTTTCATTATATCAAAAGAGCCTTTTAGCTATTATTTCATCTAAAGGAAATAGATGAAATTTTATAGAGCTTATGTAGAAATTACAAATATATGTGGATTAGAATGTAATTTTTGTCCAACAAAAATAAACCCTACACACACTATGAAATTAGACTTCTTTGAAAAAGTTCTTTACCAACTCTCACCTTACACTAAAGAAATTGCTTTACATGTAATGGGTGATCCACTTATTCTTACTAATATCAATATGTATTTGGACTTAGCGTATAAACACGGATTTAAAGTTATGATAACAACTAGTGGTTACTACTTAAACCAGCATAGCAATATTTTTCATCCTAGTTTAAAACAGATAAATATTTCACTCAATAGTTTTAATAAAAACTCTACTAAAAAAACATTTGAAGAGTATATGTCTGGTATTTTTTCACTTTGTCAAAATAGAGTCAATGAAGATATTTTTATAAATCTTAGACTTTGGAATTTAGATGACAAAGGAAGTGAAAACTCTTATAACAAACAAATATTTGATAGATTAGAAAAATATTTTAAAATCAAGTTTCCTAAAGACTTACTCATAAATCCTCCAAAATCATTCAGACTAGATAAAAAAATACTCTTACACTTTGATAGTTATTTTGAGTGGCCTTCTCTTCAAAGCTCCCACTTTTCTCATAATTTTTGTCATGGATTATCTTCACAAATAGCTATCTTAGCAGATGGAAGAATCGTGCCTTGTTGTCTTGATGGAGATGGTATAATAGAGCTTGGAAACTTACATACAAATAGCTTAGAAGATATTTTAGAAACTCAAAGAGTTAAAAAAATACAAAAAAATTTTAAAAACAATATAGCATATGAAGAGTTATGCCAAAAATGCACTTTTAAGGATAGATTTAATGAAAATTTATGAAAATGAAACATATTACGTGGAAATAGAAAAATCAGAAATTCCATGGCTAAAAATATTTCCACATATAAAATACAAAGAATTAAGTGAATGCGATACGAAAACAAGAACAATGTTACTTGATGCAATGTTGCTCATAGAAACGAAAATGATAGAGTATTACAATCCTAAAAAAGTAAATATTGCTATGTTTGGCAATTATCTTCCTCACTTGCATATACATGTAATGGCAAGATTTGAAGAAGACTCATACTTTCCAGAGCCTATGTGGGGCAAAAAACAAAGAGAAGCAAATTTAAATTTACCATCATTTGAAAAATTTATCGATATAATCAAAAAATCACTTTAAACATACAAATTATATTGTTATATAAATCTCTTCAGCTTTTTTTTATTTAACTTACTATACTATACCCCCCTATACTATATTAAAGGAAATTTTATGGCATATTGCTGTGATGTAGAGAGAAAAAAATTGATCAATAGAATCAATAGAATATCAGGACAAATAAACTCTATTAAAGTAAATATTACAGATGAAAACAATAGATTTGATGAAGATCCTTATGAAGTCGTTAGACAACTAACAGCGGTCAAAGGGGCACTCAATGGTATGATAAACTCTTATGTTGAACACTTTGCTAAAGGTCATTTAGTAGAAAAAATAAAGAGCGGAAATAGCATAGAAGCTGAAGCACAAGTAGATAATCTACTTGAAATTATAAAAGTATTTGGAAAATAAAATGGAAAATTGTAATTATGGAAAACATGAGCATAAACCCCGCATAAAAGTTCATCACCACCATCATGACCACGACCACGAACATGATCATGGACATTCACACGATCATAGAGGACAAGATAAAAAAGTTTTAAAAATAGCTCTAGCTATAACTTTTGTAACAATGATTATAGAGTTTATAGCTGGTTTTATAGGAAACTCTTTAGCATTAATAAGTGATGCTATTCATATGTTTACACACTCATTTGCACTCATAATTTCTCTTGTAGCTATTGTAATTGCAAGTAAAAAAGCACCGATTGAAAAAACTTTTGGTTATTATCGTATCGAAGTTCTTGCTGCTTTTATCAATGGAATTACTATTGTATTATCTATTGTTTGGATTCTTTATGAAGCAGTTGAGAGGTTTTTAAATCCAACGACGATTGATTTAAAAATTTCAATGATTGTAGCTATCATCGGACTTGTGGTCAACATTATCACTGGCTTTATATTAATGCAAGGTGATAAAGAAAACATCAATCTAAAGTCAGCATTTATGCATATGCTTGCTGATGCTTTATCTTCTGTTGCTATTATCATAGGATATATTGTTATTTATTATACAAATTGGTATTTTATAGATATACTTCTTGCTCTTCTAGTTGCTGTTGTGATTGGTAAATGGGCATATGGTGTTTTAAAAGACTCTACAAATACTCTTTTAGAAAGCTCGCCTGTCAATATCCAAGAGTTAGAAAGTTTTATTCTTAATATTGATGAAAATATACTCGATATTCATGATATACATGTATGGGAAATCACACAAGATATGTTTAACATCACAGCGCACATAAAGATAAAAAATTCTCACTTAGATAATCACCAAAGTCTAATAGAGAAAATAAATCATAAACTAGAACACGACTACAACATAACCCACTCTACTTTTCAATTAGAATGGGAGATATAACTCTTTACATGTAAAGAGTTATATCATATCTTGGGGATTGATGATTTCATCAAACTCCTCTTCGCTTAAAAGATTAAACTCCATAGCAGACTCTTTTAAGCTTATACCCTTTTCATGTGCATTTTTTGCTATGTTAGCTGCATTTTCATATCCTATATGAGGATTGAGTGCAGTTACTAACATCAAAGAGTTATGAAGATTAAAATCAATCTTTTCTTGAATTGGCTCTAGTCCAACAATACAATTTTCATTAAAAGACCTCATCACATCGCCTAAAAGTTTTACGGATTGCAAGTAAGCATTTATAAGAACTGGTTTAAAAACATTGAGTTCAAAATTACCTTGACTTGCAGCCATCGCTATGGTTGTATCATTTCCAAATACTTGACATGTAACCATAGTCACTGCTTCTGCTTGAGTTGGATTTACTTTACCTGGCATGATAGAACTTCCTGGCTCATTTGCAGGGATTTTATACTCCCCTATACCACATCTTGGTCCACTACTTAACCATCTGACATCATTAGCTATTTTCATCAAATCTGCAGCCAATGCTTTTAATGCTCCATGAGAAAATACCAATGCATCATGACTAGTAAGGGCATGAAACTTATTTGGTGCGGTTATAAACTCTTTACATGTAAAGCGACTTATCTCTTCAGCCACCATAACTCCAAGCTTTGGATGAGCGTTAAGCCCCGTTCCAACTGCAGTGCCACCAAGTGCCAATTCTCTTACATGTAACAAAGACATTTTTATCATCTCTTCAGATTTTTGAAGCATCTCTGCCCAACCGCTTATCTCTTGTCCTACACTAAGAGGAGTTGCATCTTGAAGATGGGTACGTCCTATCTTTACTACATCTTTATACTCTTGTGCTTTTTGCTCTAGGGTCTGTTTTAAAGATATTAATTTTGGAAGCAATTTATCTTCTACTGCTAAAATAGCAGCTACATGCATTGCTGTTGGAAAAGTATCATTAGAGCTTTGTGACATATTGACATCATCATTTGGATGGATTAGTTTTTTCTTTTTAAAGTCTCCACCAAGTATCTTAGTAGCTAAATTTGCCACCACTTCATTTACATTCATATTTGTTTGAGTGCCACTCCCTGTTTGCCATACACTAAGAGGAAATTCTTTTGCATGAAGATTTTCTAGTACTTCATCACAAGCTAAAACTATAGCTCGTGTTTTTTCATCTTCAAGTTTTCCTAATTTATTATTTACAATAGCAATTGAACGTTTCAATATGGCAAAAGAGTGGATAATACCTTTTGGCATTATCTCTTTACCGATATGAAAATTCATAAGACTTCTTCCTGTTTGTGCTCCCCAAAGAGCATCAACAGGAACCTCTACTTCACCCATAGTATCTTTTTCAATTCTCATAGCAGACTCCTTATAAAAAATGTAACCTACTAAAATCAATTATAGTATTTTAAAATTAATAAAATTCTTTTGATATTTATTTAATTATTATTAACGCTATAAGTTATCTATACTATTTAATCCTCATAACTATTATTTCTTGGTCTTTTTATTAATTCAAAGTCATCGTACTCATCATATTCATCGTAGTCTGAACCATCATAATCAACTGTAAAAATTTTCTTATAACCTAATTTTTGAAGTTCTATGTCTAAATTTTCTTCTGAAAGTCTATTTTTGACTCTTTGTATAATTAACTCTATATCTTCTTCTCTAACATCATGTGCACGAAGTTCATATATAACCGAATTCACATTACATTCCTCATATCTAATACATTTAATTGTTTTTGTAGATTCATTAAATCACCTAAAACCCAAATATCAACGATTTTTCCATCTTTAAATTTAAAAGAAGATGCTCCATTAAATCTTATCGTTTTGCCCGTTGGCTCAAGCCCAAATAATTTTCCTGAGTGTCTTCCATTGTAGATTGCACGAGCAGCAATTCTATCTTTTTCACATACCATAACTTCTACACCATGATATAAATCAGGAATTCCTGCTGCTACATTATTTAAATATTGTAAAAAGCCATCTTTACCTTTAGTCTCAATATTCATTGAACCTCTAAATGTTATATTATCATCAAAAAGAATATCGATATATTCTAGTTTCTTTTCATTCCATAACTCTTCATAATATAAACGTACTAACTCTTTATTAGATTTTATCTCCACTTTTAGCTCTCCTATGATAACAAAAATCTTTTTATTTAAAATTATAATCCAAAATAATAAGATTTTTGCTAAAAAAAATCTTAAATTGATTTATTCAATTTTTTTTAACACACAATATCAACTTTATTTTTTTAAGAGTTATTTAATCTAGATATATTATGATTATAGACAAAAGGATTCATATGCAAATTAATATAATTTACTGTAATCAGTGAAGTTATAGACCAAAAGCTTCCCGTGTGGGAGATGAAATTGCCTCGGTTTATACAGATGCTGATATAGTTGGAGTAGCAAGCTTTGGCGGTATTTTTGATGTCGAAGTTGATGGAGAGATAGTATTTTCTAAAGATAAAGAAGGAAGATTTCCAATCGATGGAGAACTTGTTAAAAGAATAAAAGAATTAGAGTATAGGAATAACCAAAAATAGAGTTAACATACACAAAAGAGTTTGAAGGGTTATTATAGATGCCATTAACGTGGTATCTCCCCCAAGCTCACGAGCCAGTATGTATCCACTCACTGCTGTTGGCATTGCACCAAAAACAACAGCGATACTCAGCATCATACCACTAAGTCCAAACAGAAAACCAATGCCATAAATGACAAGAGGAAAGTAAAAAAGTTTCCCAAAAACAGCTACAACAAGCTCTTTTTTTGCAGAACGAAGATATTTAAACTCTAATCCAACACCTACAGAGAGTAGACCTACAGGAAGAGCGGCATTACTTAGTATGGCTAAAAACTTCATACTTACAAGAGGTAACTCTAACCCACTGCCATTAATAAGTCCACCCAATGCACAGGCTAATATAAGTGGATTTTTCACAATGGTTTTTAAAAATGATTTAAATGAAAAGTTCCCTTTTCTTGTATATATTGCAAATGTAGAAATACACAAAATGTTGATAAAAGGTATAACAAAAGCCATAACAATAGCAGCTAAAACTAATCCTTTATCTCCATACAATGAATCAATAAAAGCTAAAAATACATAAGAGTTAAATCGAATACCACCTTGCATGATAGACGTAAAAGCACGACTTTCAAACTTTACAATTTTATTAAAGACTACTAAGCTAACAAATACAACTAATACACTCAAAAGGGCTGTAATTACTAAATTTAAAGTATATTCTAAATTTATATTTGCACTTGAGAGTTTATACACTAATAACGAAGGCATAAGAACATAGTAGGTAAACTTATCGGCCATTGGCCAAAAATCTATTGAAGGAAATTTTGTTTTTTTAAAGTAAAAACCTAAAAGGATAAGTGAAAAAATAGGAATAAGTGTATTTACTATATGTTCCATTAGCTTTTTGTTCTATACCCTTCTTGTTTTATCAACTCTTTGAGTTTTTCACGACACTCGCCTTGAAACTCCATCCACTCATCTTTACATGTTCCACCACTACCAAGTTTCTTTTTGAGTTTTTTACAAAGTTCTTTTAAGTCGTTATTAGCAATGTAAAAGGGACCTATGATACTCACAGGTTTTCCCCTTCTCTTTTCCATCTTAAATACTATTGAATGCTCACTAGGTTCTTTTTTATCTTTAAGAATCTCTTTTATTTTCTTCTTCGTATCACTACTCCAAGCCTTATCATTATCTAAGGATGAGCCTAGGCTAAATGGTTGATTACGCGCCATGTTCTTCTTTATACTTCTCATAGTCACCTTTAAAGTCGATAATACTTCCATCAGCTTTAAATTCAATAATACGATTAGCAAATGCGTCAATCAACTCTCTATCGTGAGTAACACAAATAACATTACCTGGAAATTTAAAAAGTCCTTCACCAAGAGCTATAATAGCTTCCAAATCAAGATGATTATCTGGTTCATCCAGTGCTAAAAAGTTCCCTTTTTGAAGCATCATTTTTGATAACATCATACGGTGTTTTTCTCCACCACTTAAACTTTTAACACTCTTTTTTTGATCTTCACCTGTAAAAAGCATACGACCTAAGCATTTTCTAATTTCATCTAAATCTTTGTTTGCATCATACTGTTGCAACCATGCAAAAAGAAGGTCATCTCCATCTATAATTTCAGTAGTATTTTGAGGAAAATAACTAGGCTCAATCGTAGCTCCCCATTTTACTTCACCACTTTCTGGTTTTAATTCACCCATAATGATATTTAAAAGAGTCGTTTTACCAACACCATTTGCTCCAATTAAAGCAATTTTATCATCTTTTTCTACTTTGAAACTAAAATCTTTTAAAACTTCTTCATCATATGATTTATTTACGTTGATTACTTCTAAAACTTCATTTCCTATATCTCTTTTAGCTTTAAAGATGATACTTGGATCACGTCTTGTTGAAACTTGTAAATCTTCTATATCAAGTTTCTCAAGTCTTTTTTGACGAGATGTTGCTTGTTTTGCTTTCGATGCATTTGCAGAAAATCTTCTAACAAAAGCTTCTAGTTCTTCTTTCTCTTTGAGTTTTTTACCTTGCTCTAATTCTTGTTGTTTTGTAATTAAATTTGCAGCGATATACCAATCATCATAGTTTCCTGTAAACTCTCTAATTTTTCTAAAATCAACATCAAGGATATTTGTACAAACTGAGTTTAAAAAGTGTCTATCATGAGAAATTACAACCATAGTTCCTTCATGCTTTTTTAACTGCTCTTCAAGCCATGAAATTGCTTCAAGATCCAAGTTATTCGTAGGCTCATCTAAAAACAAAATATCTGGTTTTGGATAAAGAACTTGGGCTAGTAAAATTTTAAACTTATCTCCACCTGTAAGTGAACTCATCAAGTCATTATGAACTTCAACCGGAAAATCAAGTGCACAAAGAATTTTTTCTATATTGACATCTACTTCGTATGTTGGGTCTTCTTCTGAACAAATTATCTCAAGTTCAGATAATCTATCATTAACTTTTTCATCTTCAAAATCACCATTAACATATAAATCTTCTTTCTCTTTTATAGCATCATACAGTCTTTTATTACCATACATAACAGCATCTTTAAGCGTAAAATCTTCATATGCATATTGATTTTGGCTAAGTGTTCCTACTTTTAAACCACTTTGAATCGAGATATTCCCACTAGTTTGCTCTAACTCTCCAGAAAGTATTTTCATAAAAGTACTTTTTCCAGCTCCATTTGCTCCTATAAGTCCATATCTTTTTCCAACATCTAATTTTAAATTTATATCTTCAAACAGTAGTTGAGATGAAAATCTCATTGACAGATTATTTACTTCTAACATTTAACTTCTTTCTTTATATTTTTCGCGATTATACCATAATTTAAATTTTCATAAAAATCAACAAATCATACAATATATAAATATTTTGCTATAATTCTAAACTTAATATAAACGGGGACAAGGTAAAAAGATGATAACAGAGCTCAATAGAATTAAACAAAATACGATTTTCAAATCAGAATCTGAATTTTTTATTTCATATAAAAACAACTTTGTTCAATCATTAACACAATTTCTAGAATCATCACAGAAATGTAAATGTGCTCTAGTAAATAAAGAAACTTTTTCAAGTACTTTTTACGATGTTCTTTTTGACCCTAATAAAGATTGTTTTGAAAAACACCTATGTTGGATAAATTCTAAAAATACAGGTTTTTTCTTCTCTTCACTTATGTACAATCTAATAGAAGCATTTATGCAATATAAAAAAGATAAAGAATACAAACAATGTATAGAGCTTGTCAGAATATGTAATCACTTACAAGAGCAGATACTGAGTTCTTTAAAGACTAAAAAATCAACATTTGATATTTCACCATATTTAGCAAAAAAAGATGCTATCTCTTATTTACATAATATGTATAGATTAGAGCGACCCATAAAATTTATAACTCATAATGATTTAGGGACAACGGCTTGTTTAGCCTTAGTAAAACAAATCGGTCAACACTCTGCAGTTGTTCAAGTAAATAATGAGCAAATAACAATGATAGTAAATCAACATAGCTCTTTTATTTTAAAAAATCATAGTGATGAAAAAAACTTTTCTGTAAAAACAGAGATTTTATGTGCTGAAGACAATACCATTCTTATCACAGATTTAGAAGAGTTAGAAAATTCTCCTCTTTTGAGTAGAAAATACCCTAGAGCTGCTATAATTCATGCTAGTCTCGTTCATATAGCCAATGAAAAAGAATATATTAGTGGAAATATGATAGATCTTAGTGAAGGTGGTATGGGTATTATGAGTTCCACTAAAAGCCACTTTGAGAAAGGACAAGATATTGTTGCTTTTGTCTCATATGAAGATGAAGACAATGGTTTTAAAGTTAGCTTTGAAGCAAATGGCATTATAACAAGTATCATTGGCATAGAGCATGTTTTTAGATATGGAATACAACTATTCTTAGAAGACAATGAGAAAGAGATTATTCATAATTTAGTAGAAGTAGTAACCTCTACAAATAAGAAAAAAAATAACACTACTACAAAGATGTAAATATTTCAATATGGAATACTTTACATGTAAATAAACTTATTTAGTTATAATTGCAAAAACTTTGGACATATATGCAAACAATTAAATCTTTTCACTTTATATCATTTTTAACTATTTTTTTAACTTTTATCATTACATATTTTGAAATAATTCCTCAAAGTATATTGCTTATATTTAAAAATATCACTATAGGTCTTATTATTATAACAATGATGTTTTCTATATTTTTTTCTAGAAGTAAATCTTTTGTGCTTCTTTTAATACCTCTGTTTTTTAGCTTTTATATGTTTTACCCGAACTTTCTAGGGCTTGATGGTGGTGATTACTCTTTTTGGTATCTCTTCCCTATCACTACTGCTATAGGATTCTTATTTATTGGTATTTTACAAGAGAGAGGGTTATTCTGTTTTTATGGCATTTCAAAAATTTTTATTATATTTTTTCTCTTAGGAATAACTTACTATTTACTAGCCACTTTTTCAGTAGAATTTAAAAATGCATTAGATATTTCTATTATTAATTTTGATTTTTCTTCTTTTATAAAAGTAAATGATTTTACATTTTTAATATCTATCTTATCTATAATTTTTGTAACAATTATTTCAAATATTTTTTTCACAAGTAATATTGAGAAAGCTCCATTTTGGGTACTTATTTGTTTACTTATTCCTTCACTCTTTTTTCAGACAAAAAGTTCATTTATACTTTTTAGTTCTTTAGGAGCTATCCTTTTTTTAGTATCCCTCCTTAAAGATGCTTACACTATGGCCTATATTGATACTCTTACAAAAATTCCTGCTCGTCGTGCTTTAGAAGAAGCATTTTTAAAACTAGGGTCTACTTATACTCTTGCAATGATTGATATTGATTTTTTTAAAAAATTTAATGATACATATGGACATGATGTGGGAGATGATGTACTCAAACTTGTAGCAGAGCAATTAAATGCTGTAAAAGGTGGAGGGAAAGCTTTTAGATATGGTGGTGAAGAATTTACAATACTTTTTCCTAATAAAAAGCATAATGAAGTTTTAGTATATCTTGAAGATGTTAGAGAAGCTATAGCAACAAGAAAATTTACTATAAGAGACAAAAACAGACCTACAAAAACTCCAGAAAAAAAAATAAAGCCTAAAAATATAAAAACTGTCAACCTTACAGTGAGCATAGGTGCTGCCTCATCACCTCAAGATGGTAGAAACAGTGATGAAATTATGAAAAAAGCTGATAATGCCTTATATAAAGCCAAAGAAAATGGTAGAAATTGCACAATGATGAATTAATATCTATTTAAGTCGTCAAGAGTATAATCTCTCATTATAGATGAAGGATACTATTTATGTCTAAGCTAAAATGTACTGAAGCAGAATGTAAAAAAAGATTTAATGAAGTTAAAAGTATGGATTTTACTACACTAGAACAATACAATACAAAATGTGCGAATTGTGGTGGTTGGATATTTAAAGACGCCATAGTGGCAAATAAAACTTATAATGCTATATCAAACAAATGGGCTGAAGAGTTTATGAATAATATTATAAAAAGTACATAAAGAGGACTATTAAAGCCCCCTTTTATTGTTTAATGTAGATCGCTATTTAAAACAACTTCTCTTTGGCTTCTAAGAGCCATTATCATTCCATTTTTACTATTTTGACGAAAATGGATACCATGTAAACCACTTAAATCTAAACCTTTAAAGTATTGAATATCTTTACTTTGTACATATTCAAATTCTGGATTTGCTTCTTGTATTTTGAGAAGTTGTGCAGGTGTTATACCTATCTTTGTTCCTTCAAGTATAGCAATACCAGCATCTACAATACAACCATCACCTAAAGGAATTCCTGTAACTGAATTCGCACCAAGAAGAGTATTTTCTCCTATAGCGATTGGATTACCATCAGTTCCACTTAATACTCCTAAGATACTAGCTCCTCCACCAACATCACTTCCTTTTCCAACTATAGCAGAAGAACTAATACGACCTTCTACCATAACAGATCCTGTAGTACCTGCGTTGAAGTTAATATAACTTGCACCTGGCATTACAGTTGTTCCAGCACTAAGTTGTGCTCCCATGCGAACTTTACTTGCATCTAGGATACGTGTATTATCTTGAGGGATAACATGAGATAAGAAACGAGGAAATTTATCTACTGATTCAATAATAGGATAAGTCCCTTGAAGTTTCATCTCTATTTCATTTACTCTTAACCACTCTAACTCAATTGGAATTCCCATTGACCAAGCTACATTATCAAGTACTCCAAAAGCCCCATTTAGATTTAAACTTCTCAAAGGTGCTTTTCCTGTTGAGAGTGCATAAAGTTTTAAATAGACACTTTCAACACTCTTGGGAGCTTCATCCTCAAAAAGAAATACAAGTCTATAATCATTGCCTAAACTATCTGTCTTTTTTATCCAATCTAACGTTTTTATCACTTGAACATTTTTATGAGCATCACCTGTTGCTTCATTTAAATATGGAACAAATGCAGACATTGCATTTTTCACAAATTTTTTCTTTACATCACAAACAAATTCACTTGCACTAAAATCAACTTCAACACCACTTTCAATAAGTGCTGCAACAAAAACTGCTGCACTTCCAAAATTTTCATTCCAATTAATTACTGGAAAATTTGCTTGAAGTATTTTATCTGGATTTAATTGCCCTCTATCAACTCTAGCGATACCAAAACCTATTGGCTTTTTATATCCTGCGATTGCTTCAGTCTGCTCAATAAGACTTTTAAAATCTTCAACACTATTTATATTTTTCATTTATACTATAATCCTTCTTGTATTCTCGTAGGGCTATTTACAACCACATCCACCACTATTATCACTTGAACCGGCTGCTGCAGTTGAACAAGCACTCTCTCCAGGTTTTGTTGTAGGTTGAATGGCTTCATTATTAGCACCACCATCTTCATTTACTTTCTCTATTGCTTCCCAAAGTTTACGAGCTGATTCTTGATATCTTTTTGCCGTTTCACTTTCAGGTTTAAAAAGAACTACTGGTTTACCAGCATCTCCACCTTCACGAACTGCAGGCTCTATTGGAATTTCTCCAATAATTTGTGTTTCAAATTTTTCAGCTAAAGGTCCTGTTGTACCTTTTCCAAATATATCATACTCTTTTCCAGTATCGGGACAAATAAATCCACTCATATTTTCCATAATTCCAGCTATTGGAATATGAAGTTTTTTAAACATATCCAAACTTCTCTCAGTATCATCAAGTGCAACTTGCTGAGGAGTTGTAACACATATACCAGTTGTTACAGGAACACTCTGAGCTAAAGTAAGCTGAGCATCACCAGTTCCAGGAGGCATATCAATAAACAATACATCCAGATCACTCCAAAGAATATCACGCAGCAATTGCTCGATTGCTTTCATAATCATAGAACCTCTCCAAATAAGAGATTGGCCCTCTTCCATAAGACTTCCCATACTCATCATCTCAACACCATGAGCTAAAATAGGCTTCACTTTTTGTCCTACTATTTCAGGAGATTTTCCAACCACACCTAACATACGAGGGATATTTGGACCATAAATATCCGCATCAAGTAGTCCAACTTTTTTACCTTGGCTAGCAAGTGCAATAGCTAGATTTGTAGTTGTTGTCGTTTTTCCAACCCCACCTTTACCACTACTTACCATTACAAAATTCTTTACATGTGGAGCTATATTTTTACCACTTTGAGAATTGCTTTTTTGTGCTGGCTCTTTTGGTTGTTTAATTGCGATATCAATTCTACTTGCACCTAAACTCTCAATTGCAGTATTTATATTTGTTTTTAATTCTTTTGCAATCTCTTGGCTTGCAGAAAGTATATCTACTTCTACATAAACATTATTTTCATTTATATCTATATCTTTAACAAAACCAAAAGTGACAATATCCTTTTCAAAACCAGGATACTTTACACCTTTTAGCTGTTCAAGAACGCTATCTTTATTTAACATCTAATATTTTCCTTTACTTAAATTTATTTTTACGCTTGTATTAATTCTGGATTACTCTTTACAATCTCTTGTGAGATTTTATATGAACAAAACTTTGGTCCACACATAGAACAAAATTCTGCCTCTTTAAAAACATCTTGAGGAAGTGTTTCGTCATGATACTCTTTTGCACGCTCTGGGTCTAAACAAAGTTCAAACTGCTTATTCCAATCAAAACTATATCTAGCATCACTCATAGCATCATCTTGTTTCATCGCATCTTTTCTACCACGAGCAATATCTGCAGCATGTGCAGCTATTTTATAAGCTATGATTCCTTCTCTAACATCAGCTGCATTTGGTAAGCCTAAATGCTCTTTTTTTGTAACATAACAAAGCATACTTGCTCCATGCCATCCACCAACAGCAGCACCTATCGCACTACTTATATGATCATATCCAGCAGCTATGTCAGTTACAAGTGGTCCTAAAATATAAAAAGGAGCTTCATGGCAATACTCTCTCTCAATTTTCATATTTCTCTCAATCTGATTTAAAGGAACATGACCAGGGCCTTCAATCATTACTTGAACATCTTTTTCCCAAGCTCTTAAAGTAAGTTCTCCCATGATTTTAAGCTCACCTAATTGTGCTTCATCACTTGCATCATATAAACAACCTGGACGCAAACTATCACCAAGAGAAAGTGAAACATCATATTTACGACAAATATCTAATATCTCATCAAATGCTGTATAAAAAGGATTTTCTTTATGATAATGCATCATCCAAGCAGCCATTAAAGAGCCACCACGGCTTACTATTCCCATTTTTCTTTTTGCGATATGAGGCATAAAACGAAGTAAAAAACCAGCATGAATAGTAAAATAACTCACACCCTGCTTTGCTTGACGCTCTATTACTTCTAGCATTTTTTCTATTGTTAAATCTTCTATTTTATTGTTAATATCATGTAAAATTTGATACATTGGAACTGTACCAACTGGTATGTTAGAGTTTGCAATCACCTCTTTTCTAATCTCATCTAAATCTCCACCAGTAGAAAGATCCATAACTGTATCTGCACCATACTTTTCAGATACTTTTACTTTTTCAACTTCTTGTGCAGGATCTGATGCTAAAGCAGATGAACCAATATTTGAATTGACTTTACACTTTGCTGCAATCCCTATTGCCATAGGCTTTAATGAAGTATGTTTAATATTCGCAGGAATAATCAAACGCCCTCTTGCTATCTCTTTTCTTACTAATTCAGCCGAAAGGTCTTCAACTTTAGCAACATATTCCATCTCTTCAGTAATGATGCCTTTTCTTGCATAATACATTTGTGTTCGTACGTCATCATTTTCACGTTTTTCGACCCATTCTTTTCTCATACTAAATATCCTTATAAATATTCAAATAAATCTTTAAGTAGTGAAAGGAATTTAACACAAAAAAGATAAAAAAAAGCTTTTGTAATGTATAATATTGTAACACTTCAGAAAAAAGGACAAAATTTGCCCGATTTATCCCTAATAATGTTGGGAGCTGGTACATCTTCGCGATTTAAGACAAGTGTAAAAAAACAATGGTTACGAACTGAACATACCCCTTTGTGGCTTTATGCAACTACTAATATAATAAAAAACATTGATTTTGAACAAGTAATTATTGTTTGTTCTGACGATGAAATAGAGTACATGAAACTCTTTGAAAAAAATTTCACTTATGTAATAGGTGGAAACACCAGACAAGAATCATTAAAAAATGCTCTTTTACATGTAAAGAGTCAAAATGTCCTTGTAAGTGATGTAGCTCGTGCTTGTATTCCTCAAGATATGCTACAACGTATAATACAAAAGGATGATGATATCGATATCGTTGTTCCTTATTTAAAAGTCCATGATACAGTAGTATATGAAAATGAGACTATAAATAGAGACAAAGTTAAACTTATACAGACACCACAATACTCAAAAACGGCAACTTTAAAAAAAGCACTTTTAAATGAAAACAATTTTACAGACGATAGTAGTGCTATAAAAGCTAATGGTGGGAAAGTAAGTTATGTTTTAGGTGATAAACGAGCCAATAAAATAACATCATTAGAAGATATTGAAATATTACAAAATATACCAAAACCGAGTAATGATATGTTTGTAGGACAAGGTTACGATGTTCATCAATTTGAAAAAGATAAACCAATGGTTCTTGGGGGAGTAACTATTAAAGAAACGAGAGGATTTAAAGCTCACTCTGATGGAGATGTCGCTTTACATGCTCTTATAGATGCTTTATTAGGAGCTGCAGGAGCTGGTGACATAGGTGAACTTTTCCCTGATAATGATCCAGCCTTTAAAAATGCTGATTCAAAAAAATTACTCAAAAAAGTTGTCTCATTTTTATACAAAATTGGTTTTAATATAGTAAATTGTGATATAACGATAATGGCTCAAGCTCCTAAGTTGTCACCATATAAAAATAAAATGAGAGAAACCATAGCTGATATTCTTAATATCATGCCTATACATGTTAATGTAAAAGCAACTACAACAGAAAAGCTTGGTTTTGTTGGAAGAGAAGAAGGAGTCGCAGTCAATGCGACAGTAACACTAAAATATTATAATTGGAAGAATTCATGAAAATTTTAATAGTTGAAAATGAAATTTATTTAGCGCAAAGCATTGCCTCGAAACTAACAGAAATTGGTTATACATGCGATATAGCCTCATCCATAAAAGATGCAGTCAAAGACGAAAGATATGCAGCTGTTTTACTCTCTACTAACATATCTGGACAAAACTTTTATCCTGTTATAGAAAAGCATAAATCTTCAATAATTATTTTGATGATATCTTATATTAGTAATGACACTGTCTCTAACCCAATAAAAGCTGGGGCTAATGACTATATCCAAAAACCATTCATGATTGAAGAACTTATAAGAAAACTACAGCATCTTAAAAACTACAATGCTCTTAAAAAAGAAAATGTCACTTACAAAGAGTATGTTAATAACCTTTTTGAAAGTTCTGATTTACAACCAATCAATATAAAAACAAAGCTTCCTGTCCTCTTGAAAACAAACTTTCAAAAACATGCAGACGCTGTTGTTTTTCACTATTCGGTAGAAACAAAGGAACCTTTTACATTTATATCTCTCTCCTGTGCAAACGCTGTTGAGAAAATAGTAAAAACTCCTTATAATGAACTTTTATATCTTGTAGATCTACAAAATATCAAAAAAAGTGAAAAAACCAAAATATTAAATCTTATAGAAGATAGACGTGCAATTATATCTACAACAGATATGAATGAGGCACAAGAGGTAATTCCTGAAATAGAAATTTCAACAGATAATAAAGTATTTGATAGGGGCGATATTTTAAGTATCGATGATTATGTAAAATATATCATAGTTAATTTTCAAAGTAAATTTCCAGATACAGAATTATCAAAAAAACTAGGTATTTCTAGAAAAAGTCTTTGGGAAAAAAGGAAGAAATATGGCATCACCAAGAAAAAATAAAGAACTTTCTATAGATAAACAGGCTCTTGCAACACTCTCTTTTGCAAAAGAAGGTATCTTTCACCCAGTAGATAAGCTGATGACAAAAAAAGAAGCTAGAGAAGTAGATGAAACTGGTTTTTACAAAGGTATTCCTTTTCCATTCCCATTCATAATTGCTCCTTTTGGTAAAAAAAATTCAGATCTTTTGAAAAATGCTAAAAAAGGTGAAAAATTTGATTTTATCGTAGATGGTGAAATCAAAGGGCATATTGTACTTGACGAAGTTTTTGAAGTAGATAAAAAAAGAAGAATAGAGCAAGTTTTTGGCACATATGATACATCAAATCCAGAAGTACAACTCTTTTTAAAACGTCTTGGAGATTATGCTATAAGTGGAGAATATGAACTTGATTTTGATGATATTAAAAATATCAAAAAAACAATTCAAGAAGCAAAGAAAAAAGTAAATCCTAAAAAAACCACTTCTATAATGATGAGTGCAAAACCCTTTCATAGGGCACACGAAAGACTTATTAGAATTACTTTAGAAAAAACTGATTTATTGGTCATCTTTTTACTAAAGCCTTATACACAAGATTTATTATCGTATAGTTTAAGACTTAAAACACTTCAATACTTTGTTGATAATTATTTGCCAAAAAATAAAGTTGTTATTGTTCCATTTGAAAACACCTATATATTTGATGGTCACAATAATGCAGTACTTGATAGTATTTGTGCTTACAATTTAGGTTGTGATAAACTTGTGCTTGGAAGAAATCATAGTGGTATTGGGATGTATTATGACCAAAATGAGATGAAATCTATACTAGATAGATACAGTTCAATTGATATAGAAGTTGAAATGATAACAGAATTTGTATACTGCAATGAATGTACTACACTTGTTAGCAAAAACACTTGCCCTCATGGACAACATCATCATATTAAATATGATGCCGATACTCTTATGGAACTTTTAGAAGCTGGTATTTTACCACCTGCTGTTCTTATGAGGAGAGATATCTCAGCAATTCTACTGAGCGAAATGTTTCCAAATAGATTCAAAAATATTCAAAAAATCTATGATAATATTTTTCCAACATCAGGTCTTTTAGAATCACATGATGAAAAAGATTTTTATCTTGAATTGATGAAACTTCATCAAACAATGTCATTAACATAAGGTCAATTATACATGCGTAAATTCTTTTTAACATTTTTTTATACTGGATTATCTCCATGGGCTCCTGGAACTGTGGGAAGTCTTGCTGCCGCAGTTGTTGGTGTAGTTATTTTACAATACTTTACAATTGATACTCTTTTTTTACTTACTCTTCTTATTACTATTGTCGGTATTAAAGAGATAAACATCTATGAAAAAATTACAGGTACTCATGATGATAAAAGTATTGTTATAGATGAAGTAGCTGGTCTTTGGTTAGCTTTTACTTTTGCTTCAGCAAACTTCACTCAAATCATTCTTTCTTTTATCTTTTTTAGAATATTTGATATTTGGAAACC
Source organism: Sulfurospirillum arcachonense DSM 9755 (assembly GCF_000597725.1). GTDB lineage: Bacteria > Campylobacterota > Campylobacteria > Campylobacterales > Sulfurospirillaceae > Sulfurospirillum_A > Sulfurospirillum_A arcachonense. The sequence continues at coordinate 148,397 of NZ_JFBL01000004.1, read as the reverse complement.
CTCTTTGATTGGAAGAATTGACAGAGATGTCAAAGGTGGATTAGGAGTTATGGGAGATGATCTACTTGCAGGTTTATTAGCTGGTATTTGTAGCATAGCAACTTGGCAGTTTATACAACAAATCTTATAAGGTAAGAAATCTCTTCTTACCTTTTTAAATTACTTTTTTATTACATAAACATTATAAGTCTTGATATATTATACTTTTCTTTTTAGGGGAAAAGATTATAATGAAAAATGTATTTAAAATATTATTCTTTTGTTTTATAAGTTTTCAATTAAGCTCGGCGAATGAATACGTTATAGATCAAACTCATTCTCACCTTGGTTTTTCAATAAAACATCTTATGATATCTAATGTAAAAGGTAACTTTAAAAGCTTTGATGCAGAGCTTTATTATGATGATAAAACTAAAAAATTCATAAAATTAGTAGCAACCATAGATACATCTTCCATTTATACGGGGATTAAAAAAAGAGATGAGCATCTAAAGAGTCCTGATTTTTTTGATATTGAAAAATTTTCTACAATAAAATTTAAAATGACTTCTTCATCGTTAAATACTATAAAAGGTATATTAACTCTCAATGGTATCAGCAAAGAAATAATGTTGTCTGCAACTATCCATGGTACTGTAAAAGACTTTCAAGGGAACCAAAGAGTAGGATTTACCCTTACAGGAAAAATAAATAGAAAAGACTTTGATTTAACTTGGAATAAATTTTTAGAAAGTGGTGGTCTAGCAGTAGGAAATGAAGTTCTCATTGACATAGATATAGAAGCAATTGAACTTTAAAATTTTTTTATTTTTCTTCTACATTAAATCCATCTCTCTCATAACAAAGAGCAAAATCTAAAAAATCTAATTTTTCTTTTTGGCTTACATTCATATGCCAAATTATACCGTTTGCTTCATATGTCCTTCTATCTATATGAAAACTATTTTTTTCTAAAAAATGCTCAAAACGAGGAACTAGTCCATACTGTGTAAAAAAACTTATAGGTTCTTTTTTTATATATTCTAAAAGACTTGCATGGGCTATTACTTCTTTTGCCGCACCCCCATAAGCTCTTACAAGCCCTCCTGTTCCAAGTTTTGTTCCTCCAAAATATCTTACTACTAATATCCCACACTCGATAAGTTCAGTACCTCTCATAACATTAAGAATAGGAGGACCTGATGTTCCTTTTGGTTCACCATCATCACTACAATTTTCCACTATCTGGTTAAATTCATTTAAATATCTTTTTGCCCAAACTATGTGATTTGCTTTTGGATGTATCTCTTTTAAATCTACATGTAAAGAGTCAAATTTCTCAATTGGGACTAAAAAAGATTTAAAAGTTGATTTTTTAATTTCTAGTTCATGAGAATTCTCATGTGCTACTGTTTGCATTTTCTTCCTATTTAAAGAGTATTTAATTTTCAAAATATTATACTAAGATATATCCATAATATTTAATATTGTGAGGCCATATTGAAAATTAATAAATCATATCTATATACTTTGATAACAGTGTTTATATACGCTATTATACTATTATTTTGCTACAATCAAACTCAAAAAAGTGTTGTAACATATGCTCAATACAAAGCTGAAGAGTTTTTAAGGCATATGGAAGCAACCAGCAAAGTTATTAATCAAAACAACAAATTTTCACAAAATGCCTTTGTATGTGTCTATTCATATCAACAAATCAACAATTATTATAATGAACTAAGAAAAAAAGATAATCTTCTGCCCATCAAAGTATCTTTTTCTTCTCATAATCCTAAAAATATTATAAATAAAGTATCAAAAGAAGATTCAACTCTTCTTGATAAATTTAAAGAAAACAAGCTAAGTACTTATAAAAAAATAATAGACACAAAAGAAGGGAAATACCTATACTATGCAAAACCTGTTGAGAGGTTAAAAGAAAGCTGTTTAGAGTGCCATGGCCATCCTAAAGATGCTCCTCTTTCTGTTATACGAAAATATGGTACTACTCAAGGTTTCTACGGTAACAATGATGAAATACCTGCTTTTGTTAAAATACTCATACCTCTAAAAAAACCTTTATCTGATGTCGAAAAAATATTTTTTATTTTTTTAAGTATTACTTTTATTGCTTTAGTTTTTTCACTTAAAAAAATATTTTCTTCTAAAAATAAGTCAAAATCCAATCACTATAAAGCTAGTATTAATATTTTTGATGAAATTATATTAATAAAATCCAATAAAAAAACTCATGCTGTAAACAATGCATTTTTAAAATTCTTTAATGTAAAAGATTTAAATGAATTTAGCAAAAAATATGATTGTATTAGTAAAACATTTATAAAAGACGATACTTCTATAGATATAGATTTAAATAGTAATCTAGAAAATCTAACACGTAACCTGGACTCTATGGATAAACTTCAAAGAGTAGTGCAAATACAAAATCAAAAAGGTAATATTCATACACTGAGTATAAAAATAGATAAGCTCCAAAAAAATAGTGACTTATATATAATTATACTCTCTGACATAACTAAACTACAAAATAAAGTTGCAAAATTTGAGAAGAAAGCCAATATAGACTCGCTAACACAAGTTTACACTAGACAAAAATTTGACACTATTTATCAATCAGAATTTTTACGAAGCATAAGATATTTTAACCCTCTAACCCTTCTTATAATAGATATTGATAATTTCAAAAAAGTTAATGATACCTATGGACATGATGTAGGTGATGCTGTATTAAAAGAATTTGCAAAAATAATTTTTTCCAATGTTAGAGAATTTGATGTTTTTGCTAGATGGGGAGGCGAAGAATTTATACTCCTCTTACCTCAAACAAATATAAATAGCGGATACAAACTAGCAGAAAAACTTAGAAATATCATAATGACAAGTCATTTTGATACAATCGATACTCTTACATGTAGTATTGGTATTTCTACTCTACTTAAAGGTGATAAAAGTGAATATGTTATAAAAAGAGCAGATAATGCTCTTTATAAAGCTAAAAACACAAGTAGAAATAGAACAATTATAGAAATTTAATCTCTTTTTAGTTAGTCTTAATTATTATATGATGAAAGGAGGAATGTATGTCTAAAAATAAATCTACAAAAATAGTCGACACAATCATTGATTTTACTATTATCGTTGGTATTAGTTTAATAATCTTTTTATCATCCACATATTTAGGGGCACCTCTGTGGCTGAGTCTTCTTTTAGTCGCTATATGGGGAGGATTTACTGGCTATAAACCAAAGATAGTAAGAAAACCTTTTAAATTTTTATACCCAGAGGAAGAGTAACTACCTTAAACTTCTAAGAGAATATCTATGTTTTACTAAACATTTCATGATATGGGGATGACTTTTCCACAATCCTCTTTTTTGAATTTTTGCTTCGCTTGCCACTTTCAATAAAATTTTTTTCGCTGTTTCATCTGAATGAATAATATAAGGTAAAGCAAAGCCTCGCTCAACCATGATTTCATCAAAATTTGGATGGAGCTCTACATGTAAACCTTTTGGAAGTATTAGTTTACATACTGGATATTTATTTGAAAAATATCTGACAATTTTGTAATCATACTTTCTTTCAAGTTTTAAAAGAGTTTTTGCATGCTCATACGATAAACTACCCGCACTTAAAAACTCTTTTTTAGAAAAACCACACTCATCTATCTCTTTTTTTAATTTTTTATTTACAACACTCTCAAGAGCATCTATATCACCCATATGGCAAGTTGTAAACTCCATACCATCTTTGAGTATAATGGTATCTGCATCTACAATACGAACTAATGTCCCACTTTTTGCATAAAGAAAAAGAGGGAAAATAAAAAAAAATAAAAATTTAAACAATCTAAACTCCTTTAGAGTTTTTTAGTTCTTTCATATGAAGCTTCTATGGCTTTAATAAAACTATCTCGTACTCCACCCTCTTCTAATTTTGTAAGTCCCGCTATTGTTGTACCTTTTGGTGAAGTTACTTTATCTTTTAAAAGTGCTGGATGCTCATTTTGTAAAACCTCGCCAACTCCTTCAAACAGTTGCGCAATATACTTATACGTTATCTCTCTTTTAAGACCAAGATTTACAGCTCCATCACTAAGGGCTTCAGCAACAAGTGCTATCCAAGCAGGAGCACTTCCTGCAAGACCTGTAGCAATATCAAGCTCATTTTCACTTTCTAACCAAAAGCATTTTCCAACTGAGCTTAATATCTCTAAAGCATTCTCTTTTAAATCTTCATCTCCACACAACGAAGTTGCTGACTTTTGTACTAAAGCAGCCATATTTGGCATAGCTCGAACATACGATTTAGCTGCTATTTTTGTTTGAAGTTTTTCTAGTGAAACCCCCGCTAAAATTGAGATAAGTCCCTTTGCTTTTCCTTCTACATGTAAAGCATCTAAGGACTGTGGTTTAATAGCTAAGATAACTATAAAATCATCAAGTTTAGGGATAGAATTTACTACTTTTAAAGTTGGATACGTTTTTTTTAATATATCAGTTTTATCTTTAGATGCTTCAACCACGGTTATATCATGTACATGTAAACCTTTAAGCATTGCACCACCCATATTTCCTGCACCAATTAAAAGTAGTTTCATATCTATATGTTCCTTAAAAATTTTATTATATTTATGTGTCTATTATAACAAATTACTCTTATTTAACCAATGCTTTTGTCCATGACTCCATGAGAGCATGTAACTCTTCTTTTGGTGCTTCTAAAAACTCTATTATAAAATATTTATCAAATTCACATATACCTATACTTCTAGGACGTGCTGCAACCATTTTTGTATTTGGTATTGCATGGCCAAAACAAAAAATAATATTTTTCGCATCTAACAAGCCTTCCATAATTTCACCATCTAATGACTTCGTATGAGCATAATGATCAAAAATAGATATAAATTTTGCTATTTTATGATTATCTATTTTTTCTTTATAATACTCTATAAGTTCTGCTATATTTTTCTGTTCAACTTCATTTTTTTCTAATTTTAATGTATATACTGGATATTTATCCATAAAAATTGTTTTTTTCATTTTATTACCTTATTTTATATTTTTTATCTATTCTTGAATACAAATTTCTGCTTTATTCATGTGGATAATAGTTTGATAAGCTACTACTGCTATGACCATTGTTGTAACACTTAACATAACATATGACAATGCTAAAAGTAATAAATCATTGGTTTTATGATACATAAGCATTGAAGATATTGCCATAGCTGCTAAAGGAAAAACAAATGCCCACCATGATATAAAAAACTTTAATTTAATAAAATTTTTATACATAAATGCAACTAAAAGCGTAAAAAACAGTGCTAAATTAAATAAAATCATGGCAAAAGTATCTATCACTCCAAATATTTTGAAATAAGCTATAAAACCAACTGCAGGTGGTGCTATTAATATAAACAAAGTTGGCATAAATTTTATTGCCAACTGATGATGAAATATAATTCTATTTAATAAAATTGCAAACAAGATAATCCAAAAGAAAATACCTACACTAAAAAAATACATAAGTAAACCATGACTTGCAAAACCAACTCCAGCCACTGGCACCAATACATTTCCAACTACAGGTATAAACCAAGCAGGATTTGAATGATCTAACTCTTGATTATGATTTATCCAAAATGATATTGTATGCATCGTAAGATAAAAATGCAAAATTGCCCCTGGATACCAAAAGCAAGCTGATATAGTTGCATAATGCTCTTTATAAATAATTGCTAACATCAACATTGATATAGAAATTGCTGCAAAAAAGTTAATCCTAACTGGATGTGCAAACTCTTTTTTTATAGCCATTGAATATTTAAAATATTTTGTTATATATATAAAACTTACCGCAAAAAATATTGCCGTTGTAACATACATTAAAACTATTCCAATTTGAACAGGAAAATCAAGCCAAATGGCTGCTTTTTGGTACATAATAGTAAGGCCACTCATACCCATAACTATTGCATACATCATAATAGGAAAAAATTTTAACCTATTTTTTTCACACACACTACTTTCTTCCATCTACTTCTCCTAGATATTACATATAATAATTATTTTTATAAGAATACATTCTTTTTGAACATATGTCAATTAAAATTTAATTAAATTTTGCTATTATATGTGTACATAAAGGATAGTAATGGGAAGAAATAAAATACAAAGAAATTGTTGTTTTAAGCCTCACTGTAGAAAATTCACTCCAATAGTAGAAAAATACGTTGGTACAATGGAGATAAATAGTGATGAGATGGAAGCTATTTTTCTGATGGACTATCAAGGTCAATACCAAGAAGATGCGGCTAAACAAATGAATGTTTCAAGGCCCACACTATCAAGAATTATAAAAAGTGCACGCAAAAAAATATCTACTGCTATTATTTTAGGTTATGAATTGCATATCGTTGATAACAAAGATAAATTTGTAGTAGCCCTTAGTACAAATAAAGAAGGAGACTTTTCTAATCTCTCAAACAAAAACCCTCTAATTGCGTTGATTCATATCAAAAATAAAAAAATTATTGGAATAAACTATATCTCAAATCCCATTTTGCAAGAAGAGATTAAACCATCACAAGTTTTACCTGAATTTTTAAAAAAATATCATGTTAATTATTGGATTTCAGAACAAATAGGAGAAGGGTTAAAAAACTCTCTTTTAGCAAAAGGAATATTTATAAAAGAATGCTCAAGTATATCTCCTATAGATGATATAACAAAACTATTTTACTAATATTTCAACACTACTTAGTTTTTATAAATTTTGGTATAATCTTTTTAAAAATATCTACTATTATGAAAGTTTATTATGGCAATAGCATCAGCAAGACATATCCTTGTACAAACAGAAAAATTATGTAAAAAATTAAAAAAAGAGATAATTACAAAAGAAATTACTTTTGAAAAAGCAGCAAAAAAATTTTCAAAATGTCCTTCAGGAAAAAAAGGTGGTGATTTAGGAAAATTTAAAAATGGTCAAATGGTAAAAGAATTTGATAAAGTCATTTTTAATGAGGCTCTACATGTAGTACACGGACCAGTTAAAACTCAATTTGGTTTCCATCTTATAGAGATAACTTCAAGAGGAAAATAAAAAAGTTATTTATTTTATATAAATTGTATTTTTGGTTGACTTTCAAAAACATATTTATTTTTCCCCTCTTCTTTTGCCCTATACATTAAATTATCAGCTAATGTAACTAGCTTATCAATATCTTGTGCATCATCAGGAAAAATAGAAATTCCAATACTTCCAGAAATACTTAAGCTTTTATTATTCGTAGTGATTATTGGTTTGACAAATTCATTGAGAAGCTCTTGTGCTAAGATAGCAATACCTTTATTATCACAAATATTTTCAACTAACACGAGAAATTCATCCCCACCCAAACGAGCTAAAGTATCCTCTTTTCGCAATCTTCTTTTCATTCGATGTGAAATCTCTATTAAAACTTCATCGCCTATATCATGACCATATTGGTCATTTACTTCTTTAAAATAATCAAGGTCAATAAACAATAAAGCAACTCTCTTGTCATAACGTCTTGCCTTTGATAGTATCTGATTGGCTCTTTTATAAAACAGTCTTCTATTGGGTAAATCTGTTAGACTATCATGTAATGACATATGTTCTATTCGATCTTTTGCAATTTTTTCATCTGTGATATCAACAAAATTGATTACAACACCTTCATATTCTTGACCGACTTTATAAGGAGTAAAATTAACTTTTATATAATGGTTGGTTTTATCATTTAAAATAATCCATTGTGAGTAATCTATTTTTTCACCTAATATGCTTTTATCAAAATATGGTTTTATATAATTTTCATATATCTCATGGTCTAAAAAATCATAAACATACTTTCCTATGATTTCATCTTCATCTAATCCAAATGCATTACAAAAAGATTGATTAACAGCTTGACAACAATAATCTCTATCTATGTAAGAAATTAAATCTGCACTAGATGAAACAATTTTTTCATACTGATAAAGCAACTTTTCTGCCTTTTTTACAGCAGTTAAATCTTGAACAAAGCATACAATTATTTTTTTATCTTCTATATCAAAGTAAGTTGAAGTCACTTGAACAGGATAAGAAATACCAAACTTGTTTACATGTAAAGATTCAAACTCTTGAGGAGCTTCAGCTATAGATTTTTTTCTCATTGAGAATTCACTATCACTAATAACTGAAGTAATATGTCTAATGTTTTTTTGCAATAACTCTTCGTGTGTACCACCATACATTTTTACGGCATACTCATTGACATAAATAATTTGTGCATCTACATTTAACCAATAAACTGAAGTTCGAATGCTTTTTAAACTTTCTTTTGTTAAGTGAGAAATTATTAAGTCATCTATTTGCATTATACACTCATTATAATTTTTATTTATAAACAGTAGCGAAACTTTTATCTTAATTAGCTTAATATTAATAATAATTATATCATTAAAAAAATTTATAATTTATTCTCATTACAAAAAGAAATCAGACACTAGTAATTTTTTATTAATAGAGTTATACATGTTTGGTGAATATAAAGTGGCGGACAGGGAGGGATTCGAACCCTCGGTACCGTTACCAGTACGCATCCTTAGCAGGGATGTGGTTTCAGCCAACTCACCCACCTGTCCAGTTACTCAAAAAGTAGACCGAAATTATAGCATTAAAATATAATAATCTGCTTAAAATCGACCTTTTAAGCAGATTATATTTATATAAAACTTACATCAGCACTTTTTGTAAGTTTTTCTAGAAGCTTTCTCAACTTTTTAGCTTCTTTTTTACTAGAAGGTTCTATTTGCTCAATTTTTTCTTTTAATTGAACTATGATTTCTACTTTACCTAAAAGTTTCATCTTTACTCCTTTTGATTAGTTAATCAAAAAAAGCAAAAAATATTCCTAAGGCTGTTTTACAACTCCATTGTAAAATACTTTACACTTTTCGTCTGTTGTTTTTGCAGCTGCTTTTTTCTTTGATTTTCCAAAAAATGAAGATACCATACCTATGACTTCTTGAACTTGTTCTACAGACACTTTACTTGAAGTTGTACCTTTTCCTGTAGGAGCAGAGAGTGTGCCTTCTATACCCTGTGTATACTTTGCACAGCCTTGTTTATCAAGAATAGCTACTTTTACACCCTTTAAGCTTTCATCTACTAAATTGATACTTCCTTGAAGAGCAACTCTATTGTTTAAAGTAGCGATAGCTACATCACTCAAGTTTGCCATCTTTTTAGATACATCAATCTTTACATGTAACTGCTCAATAGCAGTAGTCCCACCTTGAAGACTATCAAAGGCACTTTTACCTTTAGCAGTATTTTCAAGAGCAGAACTTAAAAAAGAAGCACCAGATTTTTTCAAATCTCCACTTTTTAAATCATTGTAGCTTTTGACAATCTTGTCTAAATCATAACCTTTAATACCAACTTTTTTTCCATCCAATAGAACATGTCCCACAAGAGTCTTTCTTGCACTCAACTCATCATTTCCTACAAAAGACAATTTTGCTGTTGAATTTACAATTCCTTTTAATAAGTCTTTTTCAAGAACCTCTTTTGAAAAATTTTCTAATTTTAACTCAGGGATCAACTCTTCAAAAGATACTTTTGGTGTTTTACCACTCATATCTACTCTAGCTTTTGCACTTGCAAGCGATCCAAAAATCGTATATTTCATACTATTTAAGTTTGCGATTGCATCTTTTAAATCAAAATCTAAAGTTGTATTTGTAATTGTGTATTTGTTATATTGGATTTTTTCAATGCTAACATTACCTTTAAAAGCAATACTTTTGAGTTTTTCTTTTGTAGAGTCTAAACTAATATCATTAATAGTGACATCTATATTGTTTGCATTTGCTTTCGCATTCGAAATGTTATCTATATAAGTTACATTTGCATTTTCCAATCTAACTTCTGTTACATTCACTAAAGGAAGTTTTGTTGGCTCTTTTTGAGTTGTAGAAACTGGCTTTTTTGTTGTTTTAGAAACTGTTTCTTTTTTACTAGCTATATCAAAATTAAACTTACCATTTTTCATTTTTTCTATCATTAAATCAAGATTTGATAAAACAATATAGTTTACTTTTACTTTTTGTTTTAAAAGTGGTATTAACTCCAAAGCAACATCAAAACTTTTAAATGAAACAAAAGCTTTTTTCTTTGGAACAGCTACACTTACATCTGTAACACTCACACCAATAGGTGAAAACGATGTAGATATATCTCCATTGATTTTTAAATCATATCCAGAAGCGTCTTTGACTGCTTGTTCTATTTTTGGTTTATACTGATTTAAGTCAATCATAGCTATTGCTACAACCAGACCAACTATTATTAAGCCCAAAAGTACTACTGTACTTATCATTAACTTTTTCATAGTGTCTCCTAAATATTTTCTAATATTCTCTTTGTTACACCTAATGGATCATTTGATTGGTAGATTGGACGTCCTACGACTATAAAGTCAGACATCTCATTTTTTGCAGTTTCTAAGTTTGCCACTCTTTGTTGATCTCCAGCATCTTCTCCAAAAGGTCTAATCCCAGGAGTGAGAGTCAAAAAGTTTTGAGTAGTACTACTTTTTATAAGTGCACTTTCAAAAACAGAACACACAACTCCATTTAGTCCACTTTCATAAGCATCTTTAGCAAATTGTGCTGCTTTTTTATCTATTGTTTCATTATAAACTGTTTGAAATGAAGGCTCATCAAAACTTGTCAAAGCAGTCACAGCCAAAACAATAGGAGGATTTGGAATATCACAAAGTCTATCCATAACCATACTCATAGCTTTTTTACCACTTGAGGCATGCACATTGAACATATCAACGCCAAGTCCAGCCATAGATTCTGCAGCATCAGCCATAGTATTTGGTATATCATAAACTTTTAAATCCAAAAATAGTTTAAAATTTGGATTTATTGCTTTTAACTCTTCTAAAAGAGGTTTTCCATCTCGTATGTAGGAGCGAAGACCTACTTTTAACCATACGTCTTCACTCTTTAAAACTTTTGCTAAATCAAGATTTTCTTTAGCATTCGGTAAATCTAACGCGACACAAAGTTTCACGCTTTACTTTCCTTCTCTTTTTTAATAGCATCTAAAACACCATTGATGAACTTAGGACTTGTATCATTACAAAGTTTTTTTGCTAACTCAATAGCTTCATTTATAACTACAGCATCATCTAAATCAGAATGAAGAAGTTCATATGTTCCAAGTCTTAAAATAGCACGTTCTATATTTCCTATTTCACTTAAGTTCCACTCTTTTAAATATTCATTGATAACTGTATCTACTTCTACTAAATTTATTTTTATACCACTATATAAATCTTTTGCAAATTCTAGTTGATTGTTTCTTATTTTTTTCTCTTCAAAAATCTCATCAACAAATTTATCTATACCCTCGTTACCAATGTCACTTGCGTATAATAATCCTACTATGCTTTCTCTTACTTGATGTCTAGTTGCCAATATGATTCCTTATACGTTCTTGTAAAGGCTTATCATTTCGATAAGTCCTGTCATTACTTCAAACCCTTTATTTCCTGCTTTACTTCCTGCTCTTTCTATTGCTTGCTCAATTGTATCTGTTGTAAGAACACCAAACACTACTGGTTTTTGATATTTTAAAGCACAAGTTGCTACACCTTTTGTAGCTTCAGCAGATACATAATCAAAGTGAGGAGTACTTCCTCTAATCACTGCTCCAACACAACAAACAGCATCATACTTACCACTTGCTAAAACTTTGTCCAATGCTAAAGGTACTTCAAATGCACCTGGAACTAAAATCAAATCAAGATTAGCTTCATTTCCACCATGACGTAAATATGAATCTCTTGCACCTTCTACCAATCTATCTGTAATTATATGATTAAATCTTGCATTTATTATCGCTACTTTTTCTGTTCCATCTAAAGCTAACTGACCTTCTATAATGTTCATTTTATTCCTTATATATATTTTTCCCATTATACTATCATTTTAATAAAAATAACTTTGTGTTACAATTAGAGATGATTAAAAATTTTAAAACCAACAACTTTAGTTTAGTCTTATCAGGTGGTGGTGCTTTAGGTATAGCTCATCTAGGAATTGTTCATGATTTAGAACAAAAAGCTCTAGTTCCTGCAGAAATCATTGGAACAAGTATGGGTTCAATCATAGGCGCTTGCGTTGCAATTGGAATGCAAGAAAAAGATATTTTTTTATTCTTTGAAAAATTTTCAAATCTTTTTAAAATCTTTAAATTTTCTTTTTCTGGCAACTCCATTATAAAAAGTGAAAAAATAGAAAATATTTTAAATACTGTTTTTTCTGATATGAAAATGAAAGATACAAAAATACCGCTCAAAATCATAGCAACAAATCTAGCCAATGCAGACATAAAAGTCTTTAATTCTCATGATGATGTTAAAATCAAAGATGCTATATTATCTAGTATTGCCATACCTGGTATCTTTGAAGAAAAACATATAGATGGTATTACTTATGGAGATGGTTTTCTTTGTGAAAATTTAGGAATCAATCAAGCAACTTATCATAATGTTTTAGCTGTTGATGTCCTTGGAGAAAGCTCTTTTGAAAAAAGTTTACCTCAAAATTTTTTCAAAACAAACAATGTATTAGAAATGTTCGAAAAATCTATGAGAATTCTTATATATAATCAAACTAGAAATGCTTTACGAAACTCTGATAAAAATATTGTGCTTATAGAACCTAATACAAAAGAGTATAAAACTTTTCATTTTCATAAATACAAAAAACTAAAAGAACTTGGACTAAATTTATTGTAATGGTAGCTATTTTGTAAGGTATTAAAACAAAAAATCTAATTCAAGAGTTAGGAACATTGGAAATAGATTATAACCTTATATTTACTCAATATAAGAGTGATAGTGAACTTAGAAAAAGCAAAAGAAGAGTTTGAAAATCTTGAGTACTGGGTTCATAATACAAAAATGCTAGATATAATGATAAAAGAAGATATAACAATAGATAAGTGTTTGGAAAATGGTATCTATAATAATTGGTTTAAAAACCATGCGGAACAAATGAAAAAATTGATTAATGATTTAAAAGGAGCTTTATAATGATAAAGAAGAATACAAGAGTAGATAATAAAACGCTATTAAGTAAAAAGAAGAGTGAAGCTATAAGTGATATTAAAATATATAAGATTAAATCTCAACCAGTTCATGGCATACCAATAGATTTACAAAAAGATTTAGATGAGTGTTTTCCGGATATGTCATTTTCAGCATTAGCAAAACAAGGATTAAGAGAGCTTATTCAACAACATAGAAATAAAAATAAATGATATTGTAATAATTACATTATGATATCATAATGATATCATTTTAATGTCATTTTAATGATACTTTAGATATAATATATCATACTAAGGAGTAAATAAATGAATAATATTTCTAAAAATTTATTAAAAGCAGCGAAAAGTGCTCAAGATGTAGCTAGAGAAAAAGCATTCAAACATAATTTACCAATTTGTTATGAAGATAATCAAGGAAATTGGGTACATGAATATAAAGATGGTCGGAAAGTAATTTGTGAGTTTGATAAAGATTTACAAGAGTATATCGAAACTAATAGGGTTTATATATGAGTTCAAAATCAGTTTTTATAATTGTTGGTGGTGCAAATGGTAGTGGTAAATCTACTTTTACGGAAAGCTATTTAAAAAATAAAAATGATATGTTAATTATTGATCCTGATAAAATAGCAAGAGAGCTACCAAATAATATATCAAATAAAGATATAGCAGCAGGAAAAATATCAATAAATAAAATGAATGAATATATTAAAGAAAATAAGAATTTTATTGTTGAAACTACATTATCAGGAAACACTCATTTAAAAATGCTTGATAAAGCAATAGAAGAGGGGTATAAAACCACTTTAATATATGTTGGTACAGAAAACTATAATAAAAATATAAATCGTATAAATCAACGTGCTTTACAAGGCTTACATGATATTCCTAAAAATGACGTAATTAGAAGATATAAAAGGTCTTTAGAAAATTTAAAAAATTACTATAATAAAGTTGATGAAAAGATGATTTTTGACAATACAAAATCATATAAAAAACTTTTACATGTAGATAAACAAAAAGTTAAATATTTAGCTCCTAAAACTCCTAAGTGGTTAAAACAAGCATTAGGAAGTGAACTAAAAGTTTTAAGAGCTAAAGACCAAGAACAAAAAAAGGAGAATGAAAGATAAAAAAATTACTATGTGCTATTTTTATAAGTAGTTTAATTTTAACAGTTTTAAATGCTGAAACATCAAAAAATACAAAAGAGAAATTAAACAATGGAACTAGCTCTTTTGCTACTTTCAAATCAGATGAAGAAAAAAAGAAAAATCTTAATAATATGCTAAAAGATTTATACAGAAAAGCAGAACAAAATCCTAATTATAAAAAGTTAAACAAGTGGTAAAACCACATACTAAATACAGACTAGAAGACACTATTTATCGTCACAGATTTATAAAGCAGATAAATTGATTAATGCAAAAATAACTTATCAAGAAAGTTTTCTTGTGGAAGTGACAGAAAGGAAAAGGGAGAAATTTACATTTATTCATTCGTAGTAATATATATAAATTTCTCCCTTTTATGTTTATTTTGTTGGTTTTATTCTATCTCTAATATCACCTGTTCCAATTGAACTAGGTGCAGAATTACCTCTATTTTTGTATGCATTATATCCTTGCTTTGCCATATTACTTGCAAACTTGACACCTGTAAACTTTGTAAAGGCTGTCATAATTGTACCAACTGCACTTACTGCTCCAAGTCCACTTGTAATAGAACTGCCCTCATTTGCACTTCCTATAATTTGATTTATGATATTTGGTATTTTAAAAATCGCTAGAGCTACTAAGAGCTGTGCAATAACTAGAGCTATAATATAAACTATATTATCATAAAAATTTGACTCCATATTTCCGGTAATAAACATTGTAGCTTCTGCTATCTTTTGAGCTAGTACACCAAAGATTAAAGTAAATGGAGCATAGAGTGAAAGTGATATATAAAGCTTTGCCCATGCAAAGAATATGTGTTGAGTTCTAAAGAATATCAACGTAGGTAAAACTATAATTCCTAATGATAAAACTATTTGAGCCAAGAAAGAGCTAAATAGAATCATAGCTATTATGACAAATATTAAAAATGTACCACTTAGAAAAAATATAGTTGAAAAGAAGTATGGAAACCAATCTTTCCATGAGCCATAATTTCTAATAGTATTTAATAAATCTAACATTGATGTAGAAAGGGCATTAATCATGTTTGATGGTGTAGCATTAGGGTCTACTTGGCTGATAGCTCCTGATACGAAAGAGCTAAATATAACTCTAGGTAAATCAACTAAATCAAGTACTACTTGATACCAATGAGGATTAATGATAATTGCTTTTACCAAACCAAGTAGAATAACTCCAAAGATTGCTTTTTGTGCTAACTCTTCGTTAGATATTCTTTTAGTCATTATAAAAAGACCTAAAATCATAATTGCTAAAGTATATACACTTGTAAAAAACCAAGTGTTATATATTCCTGCTCCTGCTTCATAAAAAGCCTCCGTTAAATCTGCTGTTACCGAATGAAAAATACCTGCTATAAATTTATAGATATCAAGTTCCATTAAATCTCCTTTTCTTACTATGTATTTTTACCACTTGTTTAACTTTTTATAGTTAGGATCCTGATCTGCTTTTTGATATAAATCTTGTAAAAATTTCTTCTTGTTTTTCTTCTTTTCTTCCTCTGATTTGAAAGTAGCAAAAGAGCTAGTTCCATTCTTTAATTTCTCTTTTGTATTTTTTAAAGATTCAGGGTCAACTTTAGCTTGTTCTTGTTCTTTTTCGCTAAGAGCAGCCAAAGATATTGCATTAAAAAAATGCATTTGTAAGTCATGTTGTTCATCTACTGTTTCTAACAAAAGCAAAAGAATTTCATTAGTTGTTTGTTGTTGCTTTAACATATCTTTTTGTGACTCAATTTGAAGAGCATATTTTTCAATTTTCTTAAATCTTTCATCACTTCTCTGTTTTCCAGCTTCACTCATAAATCTTTCATTATAAATAGCTGTTGGAGCTAAAAGAGCATAACGTCTTAACTTATCTTTTTCTATGCCTTTTATTTTTAAATATGTATTCATATTTGCTACGGCTCTTTCGTATTTTTTATAGTTACCACTTTTAACTGCTTTTTGAATTTCTTTTTGTAGATTATTGTATGTTTCATCATCTTCACTTATGAAAAGTTTCTCAAACTCTTTTTGCCATTTTTGAAAATCATCATTATTCAATGGCTCATCAATATTATGATACTCTTTCATAAAGCGTTCTGCACCCATATTTTTAACACGTTCACCCAAGCTCTGCATTCTCTTTATAGAACTTTGTAAATCATTTGCAATTCCCATGATTCTTTTTTTTGGATTGAAAATTTTCTCTCCAGTATTTGTCAAAAGATCATTTGCTTTCTCTGTAAGTTTATTTAGTTCATTTAACTTTTCTATTTGTTTTAAAACTCCCTCCATTTGGTCGTTCATAGCTTTAATTTGTTTCATATAGTAAGTATAACTTGTAGGGTCACTCACGATATCACCCATGCCAAAAATGGCAAACATTTGAGTTTTTATAAGTATTAAAGTTAATACAATGCTAATTACTTTTTTCATTTTTAAATTCCTCTTTTTGCAAATCTTGTCTTGTTAAATGTAGTATCATTAATTCCAAACTAATTAAATTTAGAGTATTATTACTGCTCTTGGGGTTAGCTTTTTCTTTTTCAAGACTTTTTTGATAAGTCCTTATCTGTTCCAACTTTTGTATTTGTTCTTTACTCGGATTTATCCAATTAGATAATTGATTAATACGATTATAAAGTTTGATTTTTTCATCAAGTACTTTTGATATCTCTTCTTTTAAATTTCTCCCTTTTTCAAGTACCTTTGCGTTAGTGATAATTTTATGAGCTTTAGTTTCATCATTCCAATCTTTGAGATAAGATTTATCTCTAGTAGTTTTTAGGTCTTTACGTCTTGAGAGTAATTTGAGAGTTTTATCGTGATAGTAATCACCTTTTTCATCATTATCATAGGCATTTACAACGTCTTTTAGATTAGGTAACATTTTAACAAGCTCTCTAAAAGCTTTAATTGCGTCTTCTTTCATGCGGCCATTAAAAGAAGTAGTATTTAGATTTTTCATTTATGAGGTCTCCTTTAAGGTATATTTTTTAATAAGCTTTTGCATCTTTTTGTTTTCAAAGTAAAAGTTAATTTTAGCTTTGATTGGTCTAGCTTTATACCCATAAACAGTTATAATCATTTCATCTTTTTTAAGATTAAGTAAGTCTTGTGCTGTTACAAGGCTATAGCCTTCATCACTTTTTGATTTTGAACCCGTAGCTTTATTAAATTGAGTGCTTTCGCTTTCTTTCGTTCTTGTAAAAGTACCTATTGATTTTGATATTCTTTCGGCTTCTTTTTCGTTGTTCACCGCAAAATATATGTTATAGGCACAAGTACCTGAAATGATATCTAGGTCGTCTTGTGAGTAGTATTTTTTAATTTGTGCTTCATTTTGACCTATAAAATAAAGAGGCATATTATATGATCTTGATAAAGCAGGAAATTCTATTAATTTTTCAAGTTTTCCAAACCTTATAATTTCATCTGCAATTATCGGTACACATTCGTGAGGATTACTATTTTCTTCATCCATAAGATTTTGTAAAACTGCCTCTATAAAAATTCTAATTAATGGTGCTAATGTAGGTATATCTTTCTCTTTCATTTTTAGATATATAGTGATATTTTCTTTTCGTAGTGCCTCATAAGTGATACTCATATCATTTGTAGCTTCTGCTACGTCATAATCAGTAAAGACATTAAGTGTTCTTGTATATGTAGTAACTATACTTTGGAACTCTTTACGATTGATTCTACTTGCAGCTCTAGCCATATCCCTTACAAGTGGGTCAAGCTCTGTATCTTCTGCAGCTTGTTTTAAAAACAAGTTCATTTCATCAATTATTATTCCCTCTTCTTCTGCTTCTTCTAGCTGCTGCATATAATCATCATTCAATAACTCTGCAGCTGCTTTTTTTGGGTATCTTCCTAGCTCATATAGATAGCTTTCATTGTATTTAGTAATATCATACATAGCAAAAAATACAAATAAATCTTTTGCACTTTCTATCCAATGGCTATCAGCGTTTTTATCTTTTACAAATAGTACATTTGAAAATTCTTTTACAAGTCTAAGACGTTCATTAAAAGTAAAATTTTTAATTATTTTTTTTGAAAAAGGATTAAATTTAAAAGTATTATTCTTTTTATCATAAGGACTAAAACAGTAAATTTTATTTTTTAATACCATTTCACGAAACTTTGAAGTAAGTTTATATAACTCACCTTTGATATCAGTTACTATCAAACTATACTTAAAAGTTAAAAGGATAGGAATTGCAATACCCGCTGTTTTTCCTGCACCTGGTGTTGCCATTATAAAAACTGAACGAGGATCTTTAATATAGATAGTTTTTCCATTAAAGTTAGCGATAGGAATACCACCTTTCAAGCTAAAACCAATTTTTTCTATATCTTTCAATTTAGCCCAAGTTGCAAAACCATATTTTTTGCTATTCTTACCTTGTACAAGGAGAAAAAGGGAGAGAAAAAAAGGTGTAATTGCATATGTACTTGCAAGATAAACTTTTTGATCTAAACTTCTTCCTTGTAAAAATCCGTAGTATATATCATTCACTATTTGAAATGAGCTATATAAATTTTTATTAAAATATATACATATTGATAAATAAAAAATTGGTATAATTGCACCAATTGAAAATATCAAAAAACCTATTTTGATTTTCATATTACTTCTCCTATTATATTTATATTCTTTTTTAGTTCTGCCTCTGCCTCTTTTGTAGATTTTATAAGTTCTTCACAAAGTACAGTAAATTCCATTTCATCAAACTCTAGCTCTTGCTTGTTTAACTGATAAGCAATTTGATTTAAATTATTAGTTACTCTTGATAGATCTAAAAGAATTCTTGAATTAAAAGTTAATAAGCGTTCTATATTGTGTAAACTTTTTAGATTAGATCTTTTATCTATCAATTTTCTTATTAATTCAGCTTCTGTTTTTTTGTATTTTTTTGTTAATTTTTTTAAGTTATTGCTAGTAGTCTTACTAAGCCAAACATTGATACGTCTATGTTTATTTTCGTTATTCATAGCTACCATTTCATCTTTTTTAGATCTAAAACTTCGGTAATGATACGTTCATTTTTTTTACGATCTTTTCTTATCTGTATAATGTAGTCTATAGCCGAGCAAATAAAGCTATTTAATGCCTCTTTGTCGTGTATCTTATGTCCTAGCATAGCATTAGCTTTCATTGCATTTATCGCATCCTCTGTCGAGTTTGCATGAAGCGTTGAAATAGATCCAGTATGTCCAGTATTATTTAAACGTAAAAAAGGCATTGTATTTCTAACATCAAGTTCACCCATAAATAAACGATCAGGTGATAATCTATTTGCAGCATCGACACCATCTTCATAAGTAAATATTCCATTTTCTGTTTTTGATACAAGTAATTGAGTTTTATTGGGATTGCTTACTATAATTTCTGGTGAGTCCTCTATTGTTACAACTCTATCTGATATATCCATTTCTTGTAATAGTGAATTTAATAATGAGGTCTTTCCTGATCCAGTACCACCGCTTATTAGAACATTTTTCTTTTGTGCTACTAAGCTTTTTAAAAAAGCATAGGTTATATCTGTGCCAAGTTCTTTGCTAATAATGAATTTTTCCAACTCAAAAATTGTAGTGTTTGGTATTCTAATATTTATCTGTATAGATTGACCACTTAATATACTTGAGTGAACTAAAGTAACACGATAATTAGTTCCTGGTATTGAAGTAAATAGACGAGGATTTTTTCTATTAAATTGTGTTTCTCTTGTGTTTGCCAGTTGTGTTGCAAAAGAGTTTAATAGATCTTCCGTTAAATTATCATCTTGTATAGCCTCATATTTACCAAGTTTATCTATATAGATTGTTCCAGGTTGATTTATAATAATTTCATTTACATTTTCTATCTCTAAATATTTAGCAAATTTACTAAGTACATTTACAAATACTTTTGATTTTAAATGAGGATTATTAGTTAAACTCATCTGTTTTTTCCTCGTTTTGTTTAGGACTAATAAGCTCTAAATATTTAGTTATTAAGTTATTTCTTGCTTGTTCTGCTCTTTTTAAACTTTTTTTTCTATCTAGTACAATTTTTTCTTTCTCTTGTATATCTTTTAATAGTTTTTGTTGCTCTTTCAATCTTTGTTGCTCTTGAGTAATATCCATATTTTTCCCTTTTAAGTTTTTTATATTTAAATAGGTGGCCTTCTAAAGCCACCTACGACCTTTATCTTTTTTCTCTTACTTAGCTATATATTTAAGCGTTCCACTATTCGGCTGTGTATATGTTGTACCATCAGCTCTCAAATAATCTTGTTGTGACTCAATAACATCTATGATTTGATTATCTGCATAATTTGGTTTTAATGCAAATCTCCATATATATCCATAATCATAACACCAATTATCTCCACACTCCTTACTCGTATCATTAGGTGTTACAGAAATATTAACTGCTTTTGGTGATAATGTATTAAATGCTACGTTTCCTCCTGTTCTCCAATTACCAAGAGAATATTTATAAGTAAAATCTCCTATTGTTCCTGTGAAAATTGTACCCAACCAATTGTTTCCAATATATTTTTTTATATAGTTATATGTATATGCGAGGTCTGTTTTCACGCTACTTTTTGCTTTTACATTTGATGATGTATGATTTGGACTTTTTCTAGTCCAATTTGGTTGACCTACCAACATTTTATCTGTACCAAGTATTTTATAGCCTGTTCCTGATGGTAAAGTAATTTGTTTTGTGAGTGTGTCAACGAGTACTTCTGTAACTGAAAGTTTTTGATACGGTATCACTTTGTCAGCTTGACAAGGATATAATTCCACAAGTTTATTTTCGTCTGTGTCTTCAAAAGTAACTTCTCTAAAAAATGTTGTAGTTAAATTTTCATCAGAATTTACAACATTACATTGTTTTTCTATATATGGATATGCTTTACTTGTTTCTATTCCTTTATCTACATACTCTTTAGTTGTAGTTCCAGGAATAAAGAAATAAGTGTTTATTCTTCTTATTGCTTGTTTTGTAGCATCTTGATATGTGTATCCTGCAAATTCTTCTTGCATCTCAAGCCCACCGCTTGAGGTAGTTTGACAATCAGTTGCAAACTTTTTAACACCTAATAAATCATCATAAGCGACACGTTGCTTATACAAAACTCTACCATCTATTACTTGATATTGGCACGTTGTATCATCTAAGTAATGATTGTATATATAATTTTCCCCTGCATCCACGCAGTCGCCTATGTCATATCTGACATTTTGCCACGTATAAAAGTATTGAGTTTGTGCGAATGATTTATTAATAGTAAAATCGTGTCTTTCATCTTCACAACTTGATAAATCATTTTCCAAAGGTATTCTATCATCGGAAATTGTACATTCGCCTAACTCAACTTTTTGATTATCAAGTACATAAAAGAATTGCTTTCTTAAAATTGCTTCATTCTTTTCAAAATCAACACCTGGTGTACAACTTCCAACCTCACTTTCAAGATTTATAGTCTCGTCAGTAGGTGTACAGTTTCCAACGTCTTCACGTTGATTTTTAAATATATAGTAATATTGTTTTTGAATTTGTGCTGTGTTTTTTTCATAATTTGGTTTTGCTTTACACATTCCAACCTCACTTAACAGTTCAATAGCATCATCATAAACGCAACCTCTTACTAAAAACTCTCCTGCTTGTATATCAGTAACATATAATTCACTTCCTAATTGAATAGTATTTTTTTCATAATCAACTTTATTAGGGCATGATGAAGTATTATATTTTGGATAATAAGCATTAGAAGTTTTTCCCGCACAAATTAGTCCTTGTTGAACGTAATAAGTTGCTATACCGTCTTTTATAAAATTTGGGTCACATTGTACAGTTTGCTGTAAACTGTCATTTGATGTTGAAGTATCGTTGTCACTATCATCATTATTATTATCATAAGCTAATGGTGAAAATCCTTTATCATTGCTTGAAGATGGATAAGATGATGAAGGTATAGAGGCATTAGAAACTGTGTTATCATTTTCATTATTTTTTGTATCTTTACTTTTTTTCTCATCATCTTTAATTGAGTTTATGATGTCTAAAAACTCTTGTTTATCACCGCCAGTAACTAAGATATTACTATCTTTTTTCATTACTATGTCACGCTTTTTCAATCTACCTTTTTTTGAAAAAGGATTGCTTAAGTCATAAAGCTTTCCTTTATATTGGAGTTTATTAAATTTTATAACTGCATTTTTGTTTTTTTCAACATTATACTCACCTTGAAGTTTAATGTTTTCTTGTAATTGTTTATCTTTTAGCATAGGTTTTGCATAAATTGTACCAAAACCATTTTTAAAAAAAATGTCTTGTTCTGTTTTGACATTTAAACTATCACTCTCTTTTTTAGCTTCTTGCTCTTGTGCATTAACTAATGTAATCAAAATGATTAATAGTAAAACTAATTTTTTCATTTATTCTGCTCCTTTTTTGGGTATTTGTTTTTCATGGAAATATTTAGCTAATATTTCACCATTTTTAGGCTTTGGAAACCAAATATCTACTGTTGGATTAATAAAAATTCTACTGCCTGAATCAACGGTTATAAGTGGGTTAATCGTGGTTTGTTCATCAATGATTTTACGCATTATATATCCTATATCTTCCCTAGAATTATTGAGTATCACTTGAGTATTGTTGTTGTTTCCATCGCTACCATTTCCTGTTGCATTGCTTAATAAAAGAAGTACAGAGTTAGAAAGAGTTGAAAGAGATAGAGGTAAACCGTATCTTTCCCAATATCGCTCATCCATTACTCCTACTATTCCACTATTACCTAAAATATCTGCACTTTGAGCTTTAGTTAGAAGTATGTTATGTCCAAAAGGTGTTAAAATTCGTTGCCACATTAACATGAAACGATTTTCCCCTATTTTGTTATCATTTTTATAAAAGCCTATTGCTTTTGAGCCTTTAGGAATTAAAAGAGTGTCTCCCATAGAAGAATAAATATCTTCTTCAATTTGAGCTACAACTTTACCCGATAAAGTAGAATGAATAGAGTTAGTTAAAATTGCTGGTATCATCTTATCGGCTGTTATAGTTCTATAAAGTTTTGTTTGATATGAAGAGTTATCTTGAGTTGAATAATTACTGAATTTTCCATCTCCAAAATCTTTTTCTTTTTTAGGTTTAATAAAAGAGTTTTTAGGTGGCATGTTTTCATCTGTTCGTTGAATTCTTGAAGCTAAAATAATTTTTCTTTGTTTCTCAAGCTCCTTTGTTTTAATCTCTTCTTGACTTTCAAATATGTTAAGATCAAAAATTTCTTTTTTTTTATTAAGATCTTCTTGTATGGTATCAATTTTCATTTTTATGTCTTTTTTCTCTTCTTTTTTCTCCACTTTTTTTTCTTTATAGGGAGCATGTTTTTTTTCAGGTAGCAACATATAAGCATCAACTGGAAATTTAGTGTTATTCTCTGATTGAAAGTTATTTATTTTATTTTCTTCATCTAGACTAAGATAGGCATATAGAAATAAACTACCTATCATTAAAAGAGGAATGGAAATTATTACAAAGAAATTGAGTAATTTTTTATTTTTCATCACTCTTACCTTTTTTTCTAACACAAACGTATTTATCACCTATACGTAAAGTAAATTTGTCTGCTATCGTTTCAGCCATTATATAATCACCTACTACACGAGTATTAACTGGATTATCGTATCCATCAACTACCCGAAATATTACAGGAAACTTTTTGTTTGCATCGTCCTTATCATATTTGAAATAAGTCCATTTGTTATCTCTGAATATGTCATAAGCTTTTAGTTCTTCTGCTCCTGTTTGTGTAAAATCTCTAGTGATATATCTTTTATCTATAGAAATTTTTTCTATTCCCTCACCAACAGTTATGAAGTTAGGATTGTTTTCTATATTCTCTTTTAGCTTCTGCTCTTGAGCTTTTTTAGCTTTTCTAGCTTTTTCAAAATCCTCTTTTTCAAGATTAGTGATTTGCAGCTTTTGAATATGCTCTAACTCTTCACTTACAAATACAACTAAATGAGGGTTGTCTTCGTTTTTATGATCTGTAGAAAAAAGATAAAAAGAGTAAATATTACCACTCTCACCGATAATTGTAAGTGACGTATCAACACCTATCATTAATGGTTTAATTTTTACCATATTAGATAAATCATATTTTCCTAGACCTAGGTTCTTTATTTGAAAACCTTTAGGGTCACCAACAAGTGCAAAAGCTACTTTATCATTATGTAAAATAAGTAAAGTTTCCATAGCATTACGAGTTCTAATTCTGTACGTCTTGTTTTCTTTGTATTTTATATTTAAAATATTGTCGGAATTACCATTTTCTTTAATGCTGCTTTTTGTCTTATCTTTATAAATAAATGAATCTTGTAAATTTTCTAAATTTATCATTGGATCTATATATTGATTAAAATTATTGTTGCTTGAAGCTTGATTATTTCCTTCATCTTCAAAAACACTATCATTAGCTAATACCAAAAAAGGGAGAAGTAAAAGTATTAAAAGTTTTTTCATTTATAATCCTTTGTCCTGATTTCACTTAAAGAATATGAATTGACTTTAAAAGTTGTTGGGTTGATTTTCATATCTTCAAATTTCATTTTTTCATTTTTAAAGTGAAATTGAACTACTACACGATAATCACCGACTTTGATTATTTCACCGTTACGTTTTGTTGTTGCTTGAAAATCAATTTGAGCTATGGGGTTGTTAGGAATAAAAGAAGTGTTGAGTAATTTAATTTCTCTAGTAATTTCTTTATTTTGATAAATTGAATTTTCATTTTTGAAAATCTTTCCAAAATCTTTCCATACTCCAAAGGTACTTTGTAATCTAACTCTTTCAGTTCTGAAACGATCATCTATATTGTTTTTCGTTTCTCTCATGTAAACATAACTATTTACCAAAGACTCTTGAACTGCTATGTCATTTTGCATTTCTTCATTAGCTTTTCTAACTTGTATAAAATTCATATCAGCATTTGAAAAGTTCACAAAATAAGGCTCTTTTTCTTTTAACGGGAAAAGTGAGATTATGCAAATAACTAATATAAAAATAATTGCACTTTGAACCATATTAATTTTAAAGAGCATGTTGGTAAGGTTTTTTTCCAAAAGATACAATGAAATTGCATCTTTAACTTGTTCAAACATTTTTCATTTCTCCTTGCTCCATACAAGCACAAGGTGATTTTTTAAAATTTTTATATGCAGGATTTGTTGGGTTTTTATCAGCACATCCGCTCAACATCAACGCATATATAAGACCAATTATTAATAACAACTTTTTCATTTTTTCTCCTTTATATAAGTTAGACATTTAAATATTCCTCTCTCCAATTTTCGCTATTTTTTATTAATCTTTTCATCTCTGCTACTTTGTTAGATCCAGAGTCAAAAACATTTAGGTATTTTCCAAGTCTACTTAGTGAAATATCTAAAAAGATTGCCTCTTTAGTTTTTTGATTTTTTAATAAAACTTTATGATCAGATGGATTTGTAGTTTTTAAAAAAGTTATTTCGCTATCACTTAATCCAAGTTCTGTTTTAAACTTGTTTAGTGAAGTTTGCGATTTAGTAGGAAAGATAATAAAATGAGCCATATTATCAAGAAAACTTGCTTTGTTATTTAAACTATCAAAAAAATCTAAATTCTGAACACCTGCTGTAAATATTCCGTTAGCCTTTCTTGCTTCAAGAATATACTCTAAAATTGCATGAGCTGTTTCTTGATTGTCTATTGAGTCTTTTAACTCATCATTAAAACAGAAAAATCCTTTTCCTTTTTCTTGACTTATTTTCTTTAGTTTGTAGAAAGTATAAAAACTAACCAAAGCTGCTAATTTTTCATCTTTTAAGATAGCGTCCATATTTAAAGTAGTTAATTGATTATCAAAAGATAAAAAACACTCTTCATTATCAAATATTCCATTTTTGTATTTTAAAAATCTATTTTCTAATTCATTAACTCTTTCTAAACAATCAAGGAAGTCTGAAAATGTTTTATTCCCCTCAATATGTTGATAAACTTCATCTATGGCTTCATCTATGGCTTGAGTTTCTTCAAATTCTTCTGATTTAATACCTGCCATTTGCGTTAGTAGAAGAATTAAAAAGTTTTTGTTCTCTTCGTTATAGCTCAAGCTAAAAGGATTTAGTTTAAAACTTTCGTTTATGTCTGCATAATTACCGCCTACATATTTACAAAAGTTGTGCATACCGTTTAGTTTATCAAGAGCTAAAATATTAATATTGTATTTAAGTAAGTTTGTCATTAGAAATGACATTAGGGTAGTTTTACCACTTTCAGAGTCAGCAATAAGTAAAGTATGACCTAAAGCATTATCTTTAGAACTGTTGTGAAAGTTAAAATAATATGGTGATTCACTTAATGTTTGAAATACTGTTATAGCTCCTGATCCAAAAGAGTTTTTTTGAAAACCTATTAGATCTTTTTCAAAGTAGTTAAGTACACTTATATTCTCACTTGTTTGTATTCTTTTTCTAGCATTAAGATTGTCTCTTCCTGGAAAAAAAGAAAAATATAAAGGTTTCATATTTATATTTTCTATAGTTCCAATTAAACCATATTCAGAAAGTATTGATTTTACTTTTGCACTCTTCATATTTAACTGATCTAAACTATCGCTAGTGATAAGAATAGATAAAGAGTAGTAAAGCAAAGTTTGACGATCAGTTTTTACTAGTTCTCTCATATTAATTAATTCTTCAAGAGCGATCTCTTCTGCATGATTGATTTTATAATCAAGTTTTTTTAATGCTTTTTCTTTTGACAGGTTGTTTATCTGTTCACAAAACATAAGTTCAATAGACTCACCTAAAAGTCTATGAGTAAGTTTTGAATTTATCTCGTTTGTGTCATATTCTTTGATACTGATAAATCTTGAGTACTTTTTTTGTCCGTTGTCATGTATCATGTAGTCTTTTTTAAATTCCAAATTAGAACTTATATAATGATCACGTAAAATTCCAGTCTTAGCTGTTGTTATTGTTTCTTCCATATTGCAATAACTAGCATAAAAGGATAATGCCTCATCTCCATTTAGTCTAGTTATTCCATATTCATTTAAAATTTCTTGGAAACTTGTTGCAAGATCATCTAAAGTGTTCTTGAAAAATCCCAAGTTTCCTGCTTGACCTCTTGAAGAAGTCATATTTTGTTTTTTAGACTCTAGGAAGTTTCCTATTATTTTGTTTTTTGTTACAAAAGCTATGTAGTAGCTTGTTTGGAATCCCTCAACTTCTTGTTCCCAAACTGATAATATTTCTTGTGCATGGGGATTTTTTAATTGTGAGTCTGCACCTATTTTTAATTTACTTCTTTTTTGAAAAACTGATACAGAAATCATTGGATCAATAGATTTAAAAAATGTATTTCTTAAATCTAAAAACTTATATCTTTCCTCTTGTGTAAATGCCGAATAACTTACGCCATCAATAGAAAAGATTGTAACAAGATTTTGATCTCTTGTTACAAGATTATAATTATCATATTTACCTATGATATTGTTCTCTTCTATTAAAGAGTGTAAGATTTTTTCTTTATATAAAAGGTTAAGAAAAAAATTCATTTGTACTCCTATTTTTCAAAGAAATTTGTATTATTTCCATAATATCATCATCAAAATATTCGAGTACATAAAAGAAAATATATAGTATTGCTATAATTGGAATTACAAATATAAATAACCAAGACCAAAGAGCTAGACCAATCAAAATAATAAAGGACCAAGATGTTCTTGTAATCCCTTTATATTTTTCTTTTTTTGTTAGTTCTCTTATATTAGGTGAGTGAAACATTTTAGTTTAATTGACCTGATATCCATGAAGCAGATGAAAGAATTGCCAATCCAACAATTACAGAAATCATTAATCCTTTTCCTTTCTCCATATTTCCAAATAAGTAAACAAATCCAACCACAAATAAAGCTAAAGTTGTAGCACCTCTCAGGATGTTCGAGTCTAATAATTCGGCAGCTTTATCTACAACAGTAATACCTTCTGCAAAAGAACTTGTACACACAAGTCCTAAACCTAATAAAATAAAAAGTAAATTTTTCATTTACGTTCCCCTTAAAATGTAATTTGTATTGCACATTTTTTAAAATATGCAAAAGAAATCACACATTTTAAAATATGCAAAAGAAATCACACATTTTAAAATACGATTATTGTATATATTATAAAAATTTAAGTCGAGGTTAACGTGATATAATGTTGAAAATTATTTGACTGGAGTTAGATTGAACGTAAAAGAATTAAGCAAAATTATTGGTATTCCATATACAACTATCATAGGTTGGAAAAACTCAAATGACCATAGAAAAATAATATATACAATACTTGAAACTTACCCAAAAGATAAACTCATACAAAAAGTAGAATCAATTAAAATTACTTTCGATATAAACACCAAAATCACAAAAAAATAATCCGCTTATTTATTACGCACTTTAAATAAAAGTGAAATTCTATACTAAAAAATATTTAATATAAATTAAATATTAAAAAAACTTTTATCATAAAAAAATACTTAGAGTAAAAAAACAACAATAAACCTCTATATAATCGCAACTTACTCTTATTTTGATACATCAAAACCATTTTCAAAAAGCCCAAACTATTTTTGAACTTTTACAATTTTTTCTATCTCTTCTTGTATATACTCTCTTCGTATCATATAGTTGTAATTATCATGATTTCTAAATGTAGGTGTTTTTTTGTGTTTCTATCTCATAGATTATACTAGCTACTGTTTTTACCTAATTTAAAATCTTCAAAAAGCTTGGCTAACTCTTTTTTACGTTTTTTTCTTAAATTATAAAGATTTGAAGTTGAGATACTTTTAGAGTGTAAAAGCTTTTTTGAATTACCTTCTTTATCATACGGAGCATCAAACATATTGACACCATAATCTAAAAGTAAATATCTATCATTTTCTTTTTCATCTAAAACACTATAGCCTAGGGAAGTGATTCCTAAATCGAGAGAGAGAATTTTTTTTGACATAATATACCTCTATTTTTAATATAAAAAGTATATTATGCTATATTTAGTATTATTTATTTTAAACTATTTTGTATTTTTTTAATATCTTCTATTGTTTTACTTAAATCTTCTGGGCTTAACATATTTGGTCCATCACAAAGTGCTTCACAAGGGTTATCATGAGTTTCAAAGAAAAATCCATCCACCCCAATCGCAGCTGCCCCACGTGCTAAAGGAGCTACAAACTCTCTTTTTCCTCCACTACTTCCACCAGCCATTCCTGGCATCTGTACAGAGTGAGTTGCATCAAAAACTACAGGAGCAAATTCACTCATTATCATAAAACTTCTCATATCTACTACTAAATTTCCATAGCCAAAAGTACTTCCACGCTCAGTCAACCAAACGCCATTTTCTCTAGCTACTTCTTTGCCCTCTTCTTTTATGCCACGAGTTTCTAAAACTTTTTTTACAGAGTATCTCATATCTGCTGGATTTAAAAACTGCCCTTTTTTGATATTTACTACGGCTTTTGTTTTAGCAGCTTCGACTAACAAATCAGTTTGACGACATAAAAAAGCTGGTATTTGAAGTACATCTACTACTTCACCCACTTGTCTGGCTTGATTTGGTTCATGAATATCAGTTAAAAGCTTATATCCAAACTCACTTCTCACCTCATCAAGAAGCTTTAATCCCTCATCGATTCCTGGTCCTCTAAAACTATCTATACTTGTTCTATTTGCTTTATCAAAACTCGATTTAAAATAAAAATCTATATTTGCATCTTCATGGTATTTCATCAACTGTTTTGCCACTGAAAACAGTTTTTCTCTACTTTCTATTACACAAGGTCCTGCTATGAGTATCATATCTATCCTCTATTTAAAATTGCTCTAATTATATCAAATACTCGCATAATATTGAGTAAATAAGTTAATCTTTTGCTCTCGCTACTAAAATACCACCAAGTATAACCAAGCCGATTCCACAAGCACCTAAGGCATCAGGTAAAGCATCTCCCATCATTAAACCAATCCCTAATGAGAAAATGATATTTGCGTAACTTACAGCTCCCACAACACCTGCTTTTGAAAAGCCATAGGCTTTTGTCATAAAAACTTGTGCAACAGTTGCACTTAAACCTAAACCACCTATAAAAATCCACATTTTTAAATCAGGCATTATAAAAGTTGCTTTTAAAAAGTCTACATTTAAAGCATCATTAAAAACTATAAGTAAAATTGGTCCAATAGTCCCTGTAAGCATAAAAGACAATACAATCATACGAGTATCATAAAACTTTTTCAACTCTTTTACACTTGTATAAGCCAAAGCAGCACCGACACCACTGATAAGTCCTAAAACATCTGTCAAATCAAGGCTAAGACCATTTGGTTTCATTATAAAAACAACTCCAGCAAAACCAACTAAAAGTGCTACTAGTTCTTTAAAAACAAGTTTCTCTTTTAAAAACCAAAAAGAAAGAAGTGCTGTAAACATAGGAGAAGTTCTTGAAAAAGTCATCGCATCAGCTAAAGGGATATGTGCTATGTTATAAAAAAATGCTACTAAAGCCATAAATCCCATAAATCCACGGAAAAAAAGTAAAAAAGGTTTCCCACCAACTTGTTTTACAGGCATCTTTAAAAAAGAAAGACCTACTATAATTACACCTATAACATTTCTAAAAAACACTACTTCAAGTGGATCCATATAAGCACTAAGCTCTTTTGCAAATGCACCCATAATAGCAAAACAAAATGAGGCAAAAAACATATATTTTACACCAGTATTAATACCTCTAATCAATTTTTGTTCCTCTAATATCTCCAAAGAAAATAACATCTTTTAAAACAGCATCTAAGCACAATCCATCATCTTGAAGATTGATTAAAAGTTCTCCTTTTTTACTTGCAAATATTTTATCATTTATAACTACCTTCATCATATGTCCATCTCTCCACTCTAATTCTTTTTTTATCTTTTTTTCATTTTTTAAAGGCTGGATGTCTATCCTACCATCTTTTTTATTGGCTCCAACAGCATAAAACTTTGAAGCTTTTGTAACTACCAAACTTGGCAACATCTTTTTAAAGTTAAAAAACAGCGATAACAAATCATTAGGAGCATAATAATCCCCTTTTTTTACTTCATGACTTACTTTGTCATTTCTATACCTTGTTATCTCTAGTTTTAACTCTTTTGTATCGTGTGAAAATATATACTTTTTTATATCTTTTTTGAGTATCAAACTATCTGCATTCAAAGTGACTTTTCGGCTATATCTTTGCACTGTTTTTTCATAATAATCAGGGACCAATATACCTTTTTTATCTACCTTCCCTACACTTACATACCACTCTTCTCTTTGTCCGCTTAAAGCATTTGCTAGACCTGTTGATTTTGCATGTACTGTTATTTTGTAACTATTATCATCATTTACATGTAAATTTGTTTTAGCTATACCAATCTCTCCAAATATCCCAAAAGTAACTTTATATTGAGCACTTATGTCTGTAGCAAAAAGAGAAGAAAAGATAGCAAATATCATGATTATTATTCGCATCTTGAAACCTTTACATGTAATGTATATTATTATAGAGAAATTTGTGTTAAAATTCGTTTATCTTTACAAACAAGGTTGTTTATGGAAGCTTATTTAGAATATGGTATATTTGGTTTAAAAGTTATCGATATTATTATTAGTATAGTAATTATATCTTTATCGTTTTTAGGAAAAACTATCTTTAGTAAAACTATTTTGGAAATGTTAAAAAGATTTACCAAAAAAACAAAAACTACTATTGATGATGATATGCTTGAAGTATTAGAAAGCCCTCTAAAACTCTCATTTATACTACTTGGTTTTTACATGGCAAAAGAGTGGTTAAAAATAGAAGGCATTGAACCTTTTTTAAATTCAATGATTAAATCATTTATGATCTTTATCATCTTTCTCATTTTTTATAAAGCCCTCGATAAATCTTCAAACATCGTAAAGAAATTTTCACTTAATTTTGGTAAAGAATTAAGTGCCGATATAGAAAACTTTATAATCAAAACTTTTAGAATTATTATAATCATAATCGGAGCTATGAGCATACTTAGTGAGTGGGGCATAAATGTAAGTGCTTTTGTTGCATCTTTGGGTCTTGTAGGTATGGCACTTGCACTTGCAGCAAAAGACACCGCAGCAAATCTTTTTGGATCACTTGTTATATTTACTGACCGTCCATTTAGAATAGGTGATTGGGTACTTACTCCTGATGTTGAAGGAACTGTTGAAGAGATAGGCATCCGCTCTACAAAAATCCGAACATTTGCTCAAGCTTTAGTCAATGTTCCAAATGCGGTCATAGCAAATACCGCTATTACAAACTGGTCACGTATGGGCAAAAGAAGAATCAAGATGAGACTAGGGTTAACTTACTCTACAACAACTACTCAAATGGAAAAAATATTAGAAGAGTTAAGAGCTTTACTTAAAAATCATAAAGATGTGCATCAAGATAGTATTATGGTGAATTTTGATGAATTTGAAGGCAGTTCTTTAAGTGTCTTTTGTTATTTTTTCACAACAACTACTGTTTGGAAAGAGTATTTGAATGTAAGAGAAGATATAAATCTTAAAATGATGAAAATAGTAGAACAAAATGATGCGAGTTTTGCATTTCCAAGTCAATCTATTTATTTTGAAAATCTACCTGAAAATAAAATGATTTAACACATAAGAAGAATCTTTACATGTAAAGGTTCTTCTTCCCTCTTACTTTTGATTTGACTTCTCCTTTAACATATGATAAAATCTTCATATGTAAATTATTACATATGTTTTATTCTAAATTAAAGGAAACACCCAATGAAAAAAACGTTTAAAGCAGAAAATATTAACTGCATCAACTGTTCAAACCTTATTAAAAACTCACTTGAAGATGAATTTGGTGAGATTGAAGTAAACCTAGAAACAAGCCCAAAAGAAGTTACTGTTGAAATACCAGATGAGAAAAAAGAAGCTAGATTTATCAATGAGATGGCTGATATTGGATTTGATATTTTAGATGACTGAAAATCTTATTCGCTCTTGTTGTGAAGATGTAAGCTTCATACCAGATATCAAAAAAACACTTCCAAAAGAAAAAGAATTAGTCGATATCACATGCATATATAAGGCTTTGAGTGACCCTACTAGAGTAAAAATTCTTTTTGCTCTTTTAAAGTATGAGATATGTGTGGGAGAGATGGTTAATCTACTTGAACTCCCTCAATCTCACGTTTCTCATCAACTTAAAATTCTTAGAAAATACAACATAGTTACTTACAAAAAAGATAAAAAAATGTCCTTTTACAGGATAATAAATCCTCATGTAAAAGACCTTTTACAAATAGCATTAAAGAATGTACAATGTCAAAAGAAAAAATAAATCTAAACATATCAGGCATGACTTGTGTAAACTGTTCAAATGGAATAGAACGAGTAGTAAACAAAATGGAAGGTTTAGATAACTCTAAAGTAAACTTCACTTCTAATAGTGGGGAATTTACTATAGATACCCAACTTTTAGATAAAAACCAGCTCATAACAAAAATCAAAAAGCTAGGATATGGTGTAGAAGAAGATATACAAGCTTTAGAACTTGCAAAAAAACAGAGTTATATAAAACTAAAAAACCTCTTTTTAATCTCTGCTTTTATCACTACATGTATGTTTGTTTTGATGTTTTTCCCTATCAAAGACATCAATCCTTTTATTATCTTTGCTCTGGCTTCTATTGTACAATTTTACCCTGGAGGAAGATTTTATAGTCTTGCTTTTAAAGCTATTAGTCATAAAAACTATGACATGAATGTTTTAGTTGCCCTTGGAACAAGTGCCGCTTACTTTTACTCTGCTTTTGTGGTTCTTTTGCCAGACCTCTTCCCTGAACACCTCCGTTTTGTCTACTTCGATGGAGCAAGTGTTATCATCACTTTTATACTTCTTGGTCGTCTTTTAGAAGAGAGAAGTAAAGGTAAAGCAACTGATTTTTTGAAAAACCTTATGGATTTGGCTCCTTTGAATGCCAACCTCATAGATGAAAATGCAGAGATAAAATCAGTCCTTGCAAAAGATTTACATGTAAACGATATTGTGCTGATAAAACAAGGTGAAAAAGTCTCTACTGACGCGGTTATCATCGAGGGAAAAGCTGAAATCGATACTTCTATGATAACAGGTGAGCCAATGCCTGTTTATAAAACCATAGGCGATGAAGTCATAGCAGGAACCATAAACAAAACAGGCACTTTAAAAGTAAAAGTTTTAAAACAAAGCCACGATACAACACTGTCAAAAATCATCTCTTTGTTAAACGATGCGGGAAGCAAAAAACTTCCTATTGCAAGATTTGCAGACAAAGTAGCAAATATCTTTGTTCCTACTGTCATAGCTATCTCAATCATCACGTTTTTTGCTTGGTTCTTTATCGTTGGCGATACTTTGAGTGCTATCTTGGCTTCTATCTCTGTTCTTATCATCTCTTGTCCTTGTGCGCTTGGTCTTGCTACTCCAATTGCAATAGTGAGTTCAGTGGGAAAAGGTGCGCGAGAAGGTATCCTCATAAAAAATCCTGAAATCCTAGAAATCATCAAAGATATAAAATATGCTGTTTTTGATAAAACCGGAACTCTTACAAAAGGCGAAATCTCGGTAAAAGATATGTTTATCGATGAGCAATACCTTAGCATCATTGCATCAACTGAACTTCAAAGCGAACACCCAATCAGCCAAGCCATAGTCAAGTATGCAAAACAAAAAGAGATAAAACTAGACAAAAACATACAAGACTTACAAATCCTCGCAGGACTTGGAGTGAGTGCAGACTATGAAAATCAAAAAATCCTTGTAGGAAATCTCACTCTTTTAGAGAAAAACAATATCTCTATATCTCCTCAAATATTGGAGAGTTTTGAGGGTATCTTAAAACAAGGATATGGTGCAGTACTAGCGAGTATTGACTCTGTTTGTGTTGGAGTTATCTCTTTAGAAGATAGTTTAAAAGAGGGAGCAGAGCAACTCATAACTGACTTGAAAAAGAAAAACATCGTACCAATTTTACTCACAGGAGACAACGAAACAACAGCAAAAACACTCGCAAGTAAAATAGGGATTGAACTCGTTTACGCAGAAGTTTTACCAGATGAAAAGTACAAAGTCATCAAAGACTTACAAAATGATTCTAAAGTCATGTTTGTAGGAGATGGCATAAACGACAGCGTTTCTATAAAACAAGCTGACATTGGAGTGGCACTCAATAGCGGCTCAGACATAACCAAAGATGCAGGAGATATTATCCTCATGAACAATGAACTAAACTCAGTCATGAAAAGTATCAACCTCTCAGTCAAAACCATGAAAACCATCAAACAAAACCTCTTTTGGGCATTTTTCTACAATACTCTAGGAATCCCACTAGCAGCAGGTGTACTCTACCCAATCATAGGAGTCATGCTAAGCCCAATGTACGCAGGAATTGCTATGAGCTTTAGTTCTGTGAGTGTTGTTCTAAATTCGTTAAGACTGAAGTTTGCAAAGCTCTAATTTAAAGCCTTACATGTAAGGCTTTTTTGTACAAAATATTTGACATTTATATCTTTTTTATATAAAATGTACAAAATACTATACAAAGAAGAGTTATGGATACAAAAGATTTTGGAAAATACATCTCTAAACTTAGAAAAGATAAAAAGATTACACAAGAGCAGTTAGCTAAAGATTTAAATATATCAAGAGCAACTATAAGCTCACTTGAAAATGCAACAAGCTCTGATGTTGGAATCAAAAAAGTATTGCAAATAATCGATTATCTTGGTTTTGAGCTTACATGTAAAGAAAAATCTCCTTTCCCAACTTTTGAGGAACTAAAAGATGAGAGATAGTTTACATGTAAAAGTTTCAAATGAACAAGCAGGAACTCTCACTCTAGAAAATAGTGAATATGTATTTGATTATGCTACTCATGATAAAGAGAGTTTTGTATCTTTGAGTATGCCTGTTCGCACAAAGAGTTATGTAAACAACAAACTTCATCCCATATTTGAAATGCACCTACCTGAAGGCTACCTTCTTTCTATCATAAAAAAACACTTTTCTAAGATAGCTAAAACAGATGATTTTGGTTTACTAAAACTTATGGCAAGTAGCATCAATGGAAGAGTAAATTATGCATCAGATGCAAACGCTCAAGAAAAAACACTTAGTTTAGAAAATCTACTCCATCCTGAGAGTGAACATCTCTTTGATGAACTTGTAAGTAAGTTTGCGCTTAATTCTGCTTTGAGTGGGGTGCAACCAAAAGTTTTAGCAAAAGTAAAAGACAAAGTTACCATTCCTTTACAAGAGTACATAGTAAAGTCATGGGGAGAAGAGTACCCACACTTGGCTCTAAATGAGTACTATTGTATGAGTGTTGTAAAACTTGCAGGTATAGAAGTACCAGAGTTTTTTATCTCTGACGATAATCAGCTTTTTATTATGAAAAGATTTGATGTAAAAGAAGATGGAAGCTACATTGGTTTTGAAGATATGTGTGTACTCCAAGCAAAAAGTGCAGAAGATAAATACGAAGGCTCTTATGAACAAATAGCTAAAAGTATAAAAATATTTGTCAGCCCTAAACACAAAAAAAACTCTCTTTGTAATTTCTTTAAAATGATAGTGATAAATAATCTATTGCAAAATGGAGATGCCCATTTAAAAAACTTTGGCTTAGTTTACGAAGATATAACCAACATAAAAATAGCCCCAGCTTATGATGTGGTCTGTACAACTCTTTACATTAAAAACGACATCTCAGCTCTTTATCTTCTTGGAAGTAAAAAGTGGTGGAGTAGAAAATTTTTAATTCGATTTGCTAAGGAAAGTTGTGATTTGAGTACAAAAGAAGCAAATACTCTTTTTGATGAATGCTTAAATGCAATTGACCTCGTCAAAGAAAAAATAGAAAAAAGAATAGAAAGCGAAAAATCCTTACATGTAAAGGAATTTTTGGAAAAACTTAGAGAAAAGTTTGTGGTTTTACTATAAATAATTATTAAATTAAAAAGTTTAATGTTTAAACTAGTATTTGAAAATTTTTAGCAATAATTCTTATTTTTTATTAAACTTTTTTTTCATAATGAACAAAGCAAATATGATCTATTTCTCTTTCAAAATAAACTCTGTCATCTTTTTGAATCCATGTATGCCAATTAAGATTTACTCTTTTTCCTAAAAAGTTTTTTATACCAGAATGACTTCTTTTAAGATCATCAATTCTTGTTGAAGATTCTGGAGAATAATGTTTTTGACTTATTTCTTTAAAATCAATAGCTAATGGATTTCCACCATTTTTATCTACAAAATCA
The DNA here is from genome assembly GCF_000597725.1 of Sulfurospirillum arcachonense DSM 9755. Taxonomy (GTDB): domain Bacteria; phylum Campylobacterota; class Campylobacteria; order Campylobacterales; family Sulfurospirillaceae; genus Sulfurospirillum_A; species Sulfurospirillum_A arcachonense. The sequence continues at coordinate 110,665 of NZ_JFBL01000004.1, read as the reverse complement.
TTAAGCCTTTGAACTTTATTTCTAAAATCTTTAGAATAACTATTTGTATAAGAATATCTATCTTTTAACGATTCAAGACAATGATCAGTTATTTTACAGTAAGAGAAGTTTTTATTTACAAAATCTTTATATTCAAACCAATTATCTATTTTATTTAATTCATTTAACTTTTTTTCTTTTTGATATATATATAGTTTTTTTATTGTTTCAGAATAAGGTACTAAATGAAAATTAGACAATATATATTCTTTACTATCACAAGAAATATTTATTTCTTCATTTAAAAATTGTTTTTTACTACATATATTATTAATCGTTAATATAGGACTTAAATAATACAAAGCACATGATAAAAATGTATAACAAATATCAGTTTGATCAACTTTTTCTTTACAATTATCAAATGCAAGTATTTCATCTTTCTCAAAAGAAGTATCTGTATCACTACAAAAAGGCTTTATTTTTGCCAATAAAGAAATTAATGATAACCTTGTATTAGAATCAAGATTTTTAATGTATTTATATAATGAATCACCTAAAACTCTTACGTTTGATAAATTTTGATTAATTATTAAGTCAATATTCTGTTTTTTTAAATTTATAAATAATTTTCCTAAGTTATCTAAAGCCTCAATTACATCTTTTTTACTTATTTCTTCATTTGGCTGATCAAAAGCATAATGATTAATAAATAAATACATTACATTAAATCCATTAAATCATTTTCATATTGATCAAAAAATCCTTTTGGCCATTCACTTAAATTACCATTTTTATCTATATTAATTTCTCGTATAGTATTTTGGCCTAATTTTTCGCCTTGTTCAAAGAAATTAAAAAGTACATTATTATTATCTATTGTTTTCTTTTTTATAGCTATTCTTATACCATTAATTATATGATCACTATGTGTCTCCAGAATAATTTTTAAACCTGCATTTGCCATTTCTGATAAAAATATCCCTAATCTTGATTGTGCTGATGGATGTAAATGAGCTTCAGGATTTTCTATTAAAATTGTTCCAATATTACTATTTAATTCTACTTCATGATGTAAATGACTCTCAGGTTCTTCAATAATGATAGTATCTGTCTCATCTAATACTTCTTTTTTATGTAACCTACTTAAACAGCTAACTATAATAGGTAAAACATAGCTAACTCCATAAGGCATATTAACAGGTGTTTTAAACCCTAGATTAGTGTCTTTTGTATTTCTGATTTTATACATAAATATATTTGCTTCATCAATTGACTTTGGTTCTATTTCAATATTTCCAAATATAAAAGACAATGTATTATTTAATGCTTCAACAAATGTTCCATTATTTATTTCTTTATTTAAAATAATACTTGTATACTCTCCAAATTTTCCAACTTTCATTTCTGAAAAATTTCCATCTGCATGATGATAATTTTTCGGCCCAAATCTATCAGCACTGATAAAGTCAAAGTTATATAAAAAACTAGTAGTTGTTTTCATAGATCTTTCTATTTCATTTGGAATTGATTTTATAATATTTAATTTATTACCTTTGGTTTGTCCTTTACATAAAAGTTCCCTAGTTGCATTATCATCATTATAAAAACTAAAAGACATTGTATCGTCTTCAAAACCTGCATATAAAACTTCTCCTACTGTTCCTAATTCACAATAGTAGTCATTTAAATATAAATACTTCATATTATCTAAACTAACACTATGAATATCATAAGATTGTTTCAGTAATAATAGAACTTGAATTACTGTAGATTTTCCTGCTCCATTTGCTCCAGCAAGAATTGTCAAGTTTTTAAACTCAACTTCTGTATCTTCAAAACATTTAAAGTTCTTAATAGCTAATTTTTTCATTTAATGTCCTATTGTCTCTTTGAAAATTTTATTTACTGCTTCAAATCTCCATTTTACATGATCAGTATTATTAGTTGCCTTTGATATCCATTCAATAAAATCATCATTTTTAAATAATTCAAAAAAACTATCAAAAATTTCGTTTTTATATTTTTCAATTTCTTCTACAGTATAATTGTCTAATGCACAATTTACAGTTTCAAATAAAGGTAAACTAATAGGCCATTTTTTCTTTTCATTTAAACTAAAAAACTTTCTAAATGATTTATCATTAAAAATGATATATGATTTTTTCATATTTTCATTGAATTTTTGAGTAATTTTATCTAATTTTAACTTTTCATTCTCATCTCTATCATTAATTTTATTTAACTTTTTCATAGCCTTATCTAAAAAATCATTCATATCATTTTTTAAATAATTCTCATATCCAAATAATTTAAATGCTAAATATCTTAATATCAAAGCCCTATCAGCCATTCTTTTTTCCATTGACTTATAATTCTTTTCTGAAATTGCTTTAATAAAATCTTCATCTTTAGATAATCTTCCCAATAGTCTAGTAGATGTGCCATCATTCATAGCATGTCTAATTTCTTGTGCACTTAAATTGGTTCCCAAAGTATTAATTCTAGTAAATATATTAAAAGCAACTTTATTTGAAGTTCCTGGATATACCATATTAAACAAAAGTGTATATTCTTCTATTCTTCTTTGATATTTACGATCCAACTCCATATATTTTTTACCTTCTAATTCTGTTAAATATTCCAATTGTTTTTTACCAGTTGGTGATTTTGATAAGGCAAACGTACCTTTAATAAAATTAATTATAGTACTTAATCTTTGAAGCCCATCAATTACATTCCATTTTCTTGGATTTCGTGCATCTATATAAAAAGCAGGTATGGGAATACGTATAAGGATTGATTCAATAAGTAGGCTTTTTTGTTGTCTACTCCATACTTCATTTCTCTGAAAATCTGGATTTAAATCTATCTCTTTATATTGATGTTTTTGGTAAACTTGATGAATTGTTAGATTTGTAGGTCTAATATCAATAGAATTAATATCATATCCATCACTAACTACTTCTTCCTCTTCCTCTTCCAATGAATTTGCATTATTAAATCCACAATCTTCCTGTACCCATTCTAAAGGTATTTTTTTTAGTAAAAAATCTGAGATAACTTGTGATTGTTCATCTAAACTTTTTACATTAAATTTTTCACAATTTTTTAAAAATCTATCATAAAATTCTTTTATATCACTAAATTCAGACAAAATCTCATCTTTATAATTTAATTCTATATCTAACTTATTTAAACTTTCTGCCATAAGCGTACCAAGATTTCGACCATATAATACAATAGCTTTTGCCTTAAGTGTACTAGCTTCATTAAACTTATTTTCATATTCAGGACTTAACAGCATATATAGCCTTTATATTTTATTTTGATTATAACAAAGAAAATCATATAATTTTATAAATACTTTTTTTGTATCTATTCGTTTTGCATTTTTCCATTCTTTTCTTATATGTTTTTCTTCATCTTTTGAAGGAAAGAACTTATTTGTGATTTTTTCTTTATTTATATTATATTGAACTGCAAAACGTTTTAATGTTAGAATCGAAAAATCTTTAGAAAAATTTTTTTTTAAAAGATTATTTTTATAATAAATTTTTGCGAGTTTAGATTTACCTTTTAAGTCCTTAATTGCATTAGTAAGTTCTATGTTTATATTATGTTTTCTAGCATATTTAAACGCTGTTAGTTCAATATCTCCTTCATCTAACCATCTTTTCTGAATTAATATAATTTCTTGTACAGTTATAATTTTTTCACTCAATCTGTCCTGCAAGTCTAGTAGTTGCTTAAATGATTTTTTTCTTAATTGAAGTTTTAAACCCTTAGGCATTGTCATTCCAAATTTAGGATTATCTTTTCCACCTTTATTATATAAATCTTTTACTTGTGTTCTATGGTTATAAACATCTCTTGTTTTCTCCCAACCTTGTTGAGTAAGATTCCAAAACCAATCTCTATACTCTTTATATAGTTCTACGTTGTTATAACCACTCTTCATAAGTCCATCAAGGCTTTTATCTGTATCACGAACCATATAACATTGCCAACAGCCAAAGCGAGATACACCACAGCCTAACTTACCATCATCTATATTTTTACCACCTGCGGCAACGAAAGAACATTCACTAGCATTTTTACCACTTGCATCACTATATAGTTGCCAAAGAAAATCAACATTTACTAAATCATTTGTTTGTTTAAAAAGATACTCCCAAACATCTTTTGTTGTCCAATCTTCAATAGGCATAAGATTACTAGCATTTGGATATCTATCATTGATCTTTAGATTTGTTCCTTTCACAGATAACTTTTCTATTCTTGTTGATCTACTAAAACTTTCATCTCTTCTTGTACCTATTACAGATATAAATTTGCCATCTGGAAAAATTTCTTTAATTTTTTTATCTATTGGATTTACTTTTAGTTTATCAGTACACCATCTAAAAGTATTTGATGGTGGTGGCATACCTACACCAAGAAATTGAACATTTAAAGTATCTTTTTGTTCAGGAAAAACTTCTTCTACGATTATAGGTAGATCATGTTTTAAAGCATATGATCTAACACTGTCAAGTGCTTTTTCTAAATGATCTAAAAGAGGTGGAAGTTCTGCTAAAGTATTGGAATTTATAACATAGATCTTTTTATCTAAATCTATATTTTTTTCTCTTAGTTGTAAAAGCATCTTACAAACCAAATAGACTACTGCTGTACTATCTTTACCACCACTAAAAGCTACACATAATGATCTAGGATCATTTAAATAGTAGTATTCTAACAATTCTATAGCAAGATTATTTATTGTTTTATTTGATTGTGTTGTGTTCATAGTCATTTTACATATTAACATAATTAGTATTTTATCTTTATAATAAAATATAGAAAAAAGTACGTTAATGGAAAATAGATTTTACATAAAAAACTGTGTCCGTAACGAGACAGTAAACACATTTATGAATAATGAAATTGTCATATTTTATGCGTAATAGTCGTAGTTAAAGTATTAGCTTAACTCGGCTTATGTTGTGTCTTGTTAATAATTAAAAATTTGCTTTTCAAAAAGTATATTATTTATTCGAATCCATCCCTATGCTTAATAAGAAAATTTTGGAACCCTAAAAAGTATTTTATAAGAGATTTCTTCAAGGGGTATAGTGCCAAACACTCTGCTATCTACACTATGGGGTGTTGTGCCTACTACAAAGACTTGGGAGTTTTCTATGGAGCGTACTTGTTTTATCATCACCCCTACTCCTTTACGAGTAAAGGTGACGATATCTTTTGGCTTTACATGTAAACCAAATTTTACTCGAATGCCAACGACTAAATCACCCTCTTTATACAAAGGGTAAAGTGAGTCGCCGACAATGCGAAAAAGCTTTATCATACAACAGGATAAACTACATCTTCATTTGGAAAGTATGGGCTTTTTGCTACTTTTGTTTCCACACCTTTTAGTGCCCAAAAGATTTCTGCAAACTTATTTACTTCAGCTAGAAAAGCCATCGCTTTTTCACGAGAAACGTGTTGTTTTGCAGCACCTCCAAGCACCATGATATTGTGTACAATGGTATGGAGTTCTGGGTATTTTTCTAATTGTGGACCTTTAATAAAATCTCCCCAAATAATACGGATTTCTTCTTTACATTTTATAGCTTCACTCTCTTTAACAGTTACATAACGTGCCATTGTGTTAAAATAACTAACATCATCACTCTTAGGAAGTGCAAGCATTTGATCGACCATACGAACAACACTTAAAGCTGCTATTTGAGCTACGATAGGATCATAGATACCACAAGGCACATCACAATGAGCATGTGCAACTTCAGGTTTAAATACATTTAACAATGATTTCATTAAAAATCCTTTCAAAATTTAGTAATATTTTATCATAGCAAAATAAAACTTGTGCAAAATTGACAAAATTTAGTTATCTTTTAAAAACTTCACCCTTTTTTTTCCCTAAATCTTCTCTCATTAAAGATACAGCAAATTAGTGCTATAATAGATACAAAAAATACACTCTTATATTAAAAGTACAAATTATTTATTACATGTAAAGAGATTTAAAAAGGCAGTTATGAAAACTATAGCATTTATAGGATTACCAAATGTTGGTAAGAGTTCTTTATTTAACAGGATAGCAAAAAAGCGTATTGCTATCACTTCTGATTTTAGTGGTACGACTCGTGATGTTCGTGACCATGAGGTACTCATAGGTGAAAAACCTTGTACTATCCTCGATACTGGTGGACTTGACAGCTCAAATGAGCTCTTTGAAAATGTAAGAGAAAAATCAATGGAAGCGGCAGTAAGAGCCGACATTATCATCATGATGGTAGATGGGAAAATGCTTCCAAGTGAAGAAGAGAGAAAGATATTTTATTCACTTCAAGGTTACAAAAAACCAATCGCCTTAGTTATTAACAAAATAGACAATGACAAAGAAATAGAAAGAGCTTGGGAGTTTGACGAGTTTGGAGCCCAAAATGTGTTTCCTATCTCAGTTTCTCACAACCGTGGGGTTACTGCACTTTTAAATTGGATTGATGGATTTTTACCTGAGCTTGAAGAAAATTTAGAACTTGAAATAGAAGAAGATGATGATGAAAATATTGATTTAGAATCTATCTTAGCGCATGATATTGATGAGAAAATCGAAGAAGAAGAGTCAAACCAAATCAACATAGGGATTATTGGACGTACAAATGTTGGGAAAAGTTCACTTTTAAATGCATTAGTAGGAGAAGAAAGAGCTGTTGTTAGTAGTGTTGCTGGAACTACCATTGACCCTGTTGATGAATACATTGACTATGAAGACAAAAGATTGAACTTCGTAGATACTGCTGGTTTAAGACGTCGTGGAAAAATAGAAGGCATAGAAAAATTTGCTCTTATGCGTACAAATGAGATGCTTGAAGGTGCGGACATTGCCCTTTTAGTTCTTGATGGAAGTGAACCATTTCGTGAACTTGATGAGCGTATAGCAAACCTTGCAGATAAAAACAACTTAGCAACTATCATAGTTTTAAACAAATGGGACAAAAAATGTGAGAGTTATGAAAAAACTCTTGATGAACTTAGATATAGATTTAAATTTTTAGCATATGCTCCTGTTATCACCGTTTCTGCTTTAAACAAAAAAAGAGTTTACAAGATAAAAGATTTGATTTTAGAAGTTTACAAAAACTATTCTCAAAGAATTTCTACTTCAAAACTCAATGAAGTATTTAAAGAAGCGACGATAAGACATCACATGCCAGCAGATCAAACTAAAGAAGTGAAAATCTACTTTGCAACCCAATACGATGTAAAACCACCTCGTATAGTTTTAGTAATGAACAGACCAAAGGCACTTCACTTTAGTTATAAAAGATACCTTATGAACAAACTAAGAGAAAAGTTTGAGCTTGAAGGTAGCCCTATTTTACTTTATGCAAGAAAAAAAGGTGAAAGAGATGAAAGTTTAGACATATGAGTAAAAACTTAGTTCTTATAGGTTTTATGGGTGTTGGTAAGGGTACAATTGCAAGAGCTCTCATGAAAGAGACTGGTCTAGTTGGGGTTGATTGTGATGACTTGATAGAGAGTATGGAAAACCGAAAAGTCAAAGCTATCTTTGAAGCTGAGGGTGAAGAGTACTTTCGAGCCTTAGAGAAAAAAACTGCAAAGTGGTTAGAAAAAAGCGTAAAAAACACCCTCATCTCAACAGGTGGTGGTTTTTATAAAGTAAAAAATCTCCATAAAATTGGAAAAGTGATATACCTCAAATCAAGTTTTGAAGGTATCTTAGAGAGAATAAAATCTTCTGCCAATAGTGAGAAAAAACTAGCAAAACGTCCACTTTTAAGTGACATGAACAAAGCAAAAGCTCTTTTTGATGAAAGAGATCCTCTTTACAAAGAAAAAGCTGACATAATCATAAATGTAGAAAACAAAAGCATAGACGAAATAATCAAAAATATATTACAGGAAATTAAATGACACGTGTTTTAACAGGAATACAACCTTCAGGTGCCTTACATTTAGGAAACTATTTTGGTGCTATCAAGCAGATGAAAGATTTACAAGATAGTAGTGATCTTTTTATCTTTATACCAAACTACCATGCACTTACTTCACTAAAAGATGGAAAAGCTTTAAGAGAAAACACTCTTGACGCTGCTATTAACTTTTTATCATTGGGCATCGACCCAAACAAAGCGACTGTTTATGCACAGTCTGATGTAAAAGAGGTACTTGAGCTTTACTGGATACTTTCAGGTTATACTCCTATGGGACTACTTGAGCGTGCTCATAGTTATAAAGACAAAGTAGCAAAAGGTATCGCTGCTAATCACTCTCTTTTTTCTTATCCTGTACTTATGGCAGCTGACATACTTCTTTATGATGCTGAAGTTATACCTGTTGGAAAAGACCAAATCCAGCACGTGGAGATAACTCGTGATATCGCTATAAAATTTAATAACGATCATGGAGATATTTTTACTATCCCTGAGTATAAAGTAGCCCAAGAGCTTCAAACTATCCCTGGACTTGATGGTGCGAAGATGAGTAAAAGTTATGGCAATACAATAGATATTTTTCAAACAGAAAAACAGTTGAAAAAAACTGTAGGGAAAATAGAGACTGACTCAACTCCACTAGAAGATCCTAAAGAGTGGAAAGACTGTAACGTATATGCTTTAGCTAAACTATTTTTAGACAATGATGGTTTGCTAGACTTACAAAAAAGATACGAAAAAGGTGGCGAAGGTCACGGTCACTTTAAAATGTATCTTAAAGAGTTGATTTGGGAGTACTTTAAAGAAGCTAGAGAAAAAAGAGAACACTATCTAAATAATACTCAAGAAGTGTACGATATACTTGACGCAGGTGCTGCAAAAGCAAGTACTATTGCAAAGAAAAAAATGGAAATTATTAGAGATGCCGTTGGCATTTATCGTTAAGGAAAAATACAGATGTTAGATATAAAATTACTACAAAATGATTTTGAAACAATTTGTGAAAAACTAAGAAAGAAAAAAGTCAAAGAAGAAGTTCTTGATACTCTAAGAAGTATCTCACTTGAACTAAAAAAAGAGAAAAAAGTATTAGAAGAGTTACAAGCTGAACAAAATGCTAAGAGTAAACTTTTTGGAGTTTATGCAAAAGAGGGAAAAGATATCAATGCTCTTAAAGCAGAACTCTCTGAAAATAAAACAAAAGTAGCAGAACTTAACTCTCTTGTAAAAGATTTAGAAGAAAAATTAAGTAGTATTGCAAGCGAAATTCCAAATATTCCTGATGAGAGTGTTCCTGAGGGTGAAGATGAAAATGAAAATGTAGAATTAGGGCTTATTCTTACTCCTCCCACATTTGATTTTGAAGCAAAAGAACATTGGGATTTGGATAATGGTTGGTTAGATTTTGAAAGAGGTGTAAAACTTGCTAAAAGTAGATTTACTGCTCTTCGAGGTGATGGAGCAAAACTAAGCCGTGCATTGATAAACTACATGTTAGACTTTAATGCAAAACGTGGTTTTAGTGAAGTTTGTGTACCTTACATAGCAAACCGTGAAACACTTACTGGGACAGGACAACTTCCAAAATTTGAGGATGATTTATTTAAAATTGATGGTGAAGACCTCTTTTTAATCCCAACAGCAGAAGTTCCTGTTACAAATCTTTTTAGAGATGAAATACTCAACGAAAATGAACTCCCTATAAAAATGACGTGTTATAGCGAATGTTTTAGAAAAGAAGCAGGAAGTGCTGGACGAGATACTAGAGGGATGATAAGACAACACCAATTCTCAAAAGTAGAGTTAGTATCGATTACGAAACCTGAGCAGAGTGAAGATGTTTTTAATCAAATGGTAGATTGTGCTAGTGACTTACTGACTTCTTTAGGACTTGCTCACAGAAAGGTTATGCTTTGTGGAGGCGACCTTGGTTTTAGTGCTGCAAAAACAATCGATTTAGAAGTATGGTTCCCTGGACAAAACAGATATAGAGAGATAAGCTCAATCTCAAATACTATGGATTTCCAAGCACGAAGAGCAAAAATAAGATATAAAGATGGCAAGAAAAACAAACTTGTTCATACACTAAACGGCTCATCATTGGCTGTGGGTAGAGCTCTTATAGCAATTATGGAGAACTACCAAAACGAAGATGGAACTATTAGAATTCCTGAAGTACTTAAGGCTTACATGTAATGGCTGAAGAAGAGATAATAATCCTTGAAGCAGGTGAAGACGAAACTCTTGAACCCAAACAAGAAAAGAGTGAGCAAACAAAACAACCTATAGATCAAAAGAAAAAACTTTTTATCATTGGTGGTGTTGTTTTTCTTATTCTTTTTATAATTATTATAACTGTTATTATCTCTTTAAATACTGCTAAAGAGCCAAAAGTACTAGATGTCAATACAACAAAACTTGCAGAAAAACTACACAAAAAAAATGAATTTGACCAATTTTCACCTTCTAATTTAGAAAATATGATAAAAAAAGCAAATATTTTATATGAACGTGGAAACAAAAAAGAAGCCTTAACCGTATACAAAAGAATTTCGACTTTCAATGAAGCGATATCTTACTACAATATAGGTGTTGCAAAGCTCAAGGAAAAAGCTTATAAAGAATCTCTTGATTCATTTAAAAAAGCAATTGACAACGAAGAACAAAGATGTGTAAGTGCTATTAATGCAGCAGTTTGTGCACTCCACTTAGGTAAGCAAAATTTATTTAAATATTATATTGATTTAGCATACACATATCTCCCTATGGAAAGTAATGCTCCTTTATACTCATACTATGTTGGATTAATTAACTATTATAAGGGTTATTATTACGAATCTTTAGCAGCTCTTTCACATGCTAGTTCAAGCTACTATAATTATGAACAGGATTATCTTGCTTCAAAAATTCTCTCTTCAATTAATATAAATACTCAAGCAATCAATAGATTAGAAAAAAGTGCAAAAACTAATGACGCTTTTACTTTGGGACTTTTATATGCTAGGATTGGAGAGTTTAAAGCTGCGAAAAAATACCTTCTAGCAGCCAATGGAAACACTGAACATCCTTTACATGTAAAAACAGCTCTTGCCCTTGTTTATAATAAACTAGGTGAACTTCCAAATAGTGCAAAAATAATGAATGAACTCTATAAACAATATAATGAAAAAGCTACAAAAATATACCCTATAAGAGTAACTCTAAAAGACTCTTTATTTAATGTAAATATTGCACAAGAAGAGTTTGATAAAGCACTATTTTTTGATGATAAAAGAACATATAGTCTACTATTTTATTTTGCTCCTTTTAAAGTTTTTAATGCAAAACAGACTATCAATTTTATAAGAAAAGGGAGTATGAATGTTTTTATAGATGAGATAGGTCCTGCTTTATCTTATCTCAAACAGAGCTCTACTATGTCAAAAGTCAATATTTCAATTAGCTCAGGGATAAAAAAAGCACTTAACCATCATACAGAACAAGCAAATCAAATCTTTTTAAAGATGATAGATACATATCCAAAACACTCTATTCTTCACTACAATCTAGCTCTGACATATGCACAAATTGGTGATTTTTCAAAAGCATATAAACATTTTGCTAAAAGTTATCACTTAGACAACAATAATTATACCGCTGGAGCATTTGCGATTATGTGTGGTAAACTCATAAGAACTGATATAGAAAAATTAAAAGAAGATGTAAAAGCAAGTATAACGAGTGAAGATCAATTGGAAAAATCTAACCTTTTTATTTCATTAGTCCACTTAACAGAAAACAACCAACTCTCTTTAACAAGATGGTTAGAACATAAAAAGGAAAAAACTCCACTTAATCTCATTTTTGACACTATTATTGCGCAAAAGATTTTTAACGAAAAAGCCTATAGACAAAAAGCTACTCTACTCAAATCTGTTCTTCCAAGAGATATTATGGCAAATATTATCAACTTTAATGTTAAACATAAAAAAACAGATATAAAAAAATATGCAAAAGGCATACAAATAGACTTCAAAAAACTAGATTTAGATTATAACTCTTTTTATTATGGTCCAAGAATAGTAAAAGAATCTTATATTAAACTTCTTCAAATTGGAGGACTTTTATATCATGAGAGAAATCGTCTTATAAAAAAGATGGAATTAGAAAAAACAGATGTTGCTGCGATTGTACAAACTTTAGCCTATACCAACATCTACACTCATAATTTTGAAGAAGCTTATGTACTTTATAACCAACTTATTGATGAATTAAAAAAGACTGATAGTGAAACAATCTTTTTAGCTGCAGTAGCAAGTATAGGAGCTCATCATGTAGAAAATGCTGTTGCACTTTTAGAATTATCTAAACTAACTAATCCAAAAAATCTTGAAGCAAGATATGGATTAGGATTGTTGTATCAAGAAATAGAAAACTGGGAAGGAGCTACTATCCAATATAATAAAATAGATGATAGTAACTTTGAATCTAAATATTTTGCCTTTAAAATAACTAGGTAGACCAATTAAATTTGGCCTACTTAAAAAATTAAATATTTGCCCCAGTTTTATTACTACTACTTCTTAAACCATCTTTCATAGACATATAACTATTTAAAGCCCCTATATAAGCTTTTGCTGTTGCTAGCATAGTATCTACACTCAAACCATGTCCCATAATAGCTGGTTTATCATCTTCAAAGGCAACTTTAACGATAACTCTTGCAAGCGCATCTTTACCTTCAGTAACAGCGTCAACTTGATAATCTCTTAGTTCTCCATTGACATTACAAACTCTATCAATCACTTTAAACACTGCATCCATAGTACCATTTCCAATAGCCGCGTCAGTTACTTCTTTACCATCATACGCAATCGTAACAGCTGCGTTTGCAACACCACCAGGGTTACAATCACTTAATTGTAAAGTTACTAACTTAAATACTTCATTGATTTTTGTGATCTCTGCTGAAATTAATGCTCTAATATCATCATCAAAAATCTCTTTTTTCGCATCAGCTAAAATTTTAAATCTATCAAATGCTTCATTTATCTCTTCATCTTTTAAACTAAAACCTAATTTCTCAAGTTTATCTTTAAACGCATGACGACCTGAATGTTTGCCTAAAACAATAGAGTTTTTATCTAAACCTATATCTGTAGCTTTCATAATTTCATATGTTTCCATATGTTTTAAAACACCATCTTGATGAATACCACTTTCATGAGCAAAAGCATTTTTCCCAACAATAGCTTTATTTGGTTGTGGCTCAATACCTGTAATGCTAGAAACCAATCTACTTGTTGGATATAACTCTTTTATATTGATATTTGTATCATAATCACCAAATATATCATGACGTGTACGAAGAGCCATTACAACCTCTTCTAAAGCTGCATTTCCTGCACGCTCTCCAAGTCCATTGATAGTACACTCTACTTGTCTCGCACCATTTAATATACACTCAATCGAGCTAGCCGTTGCTAATCCTAAATCATTATGATTATGAACAGAAAGAATAGCACGATCACCTACACTTTCATGTAAAGATTTTATAATAGCTCCCATTTCACTTGGCATTCTATAACCTACCGTATCAGGAATATTTAAAGTTGTGGCCCCTGCATTTATCACAGCATCCAATATCTCTTTCATAAAAACTATATCACTTCTACCTGCGTCTTCACAACTAAACTCTACATCATCACAAAATGTTTTTGCATATGTTACTGCGTCTACTGCTTTTTTTATAACTTGTTCTGGTGTCATTTTTAGCTTATATTCCATGTGAATTGGACTTGTAGCAATAAAAGTATGAATTCTTTTCATTTTAGCTTGTGCTACAGCTTCACCTGCTGCTTTTATATCTCTATCTAATGCGCGAGCTAAAGAACAAACTGTTGCATTTTTTACTTGCGCGGCAATTCTTGAAATTGCATCAAAATCACCAGGACTAGCTGCTGCAAATCCAGCTTCAATTATATCTACTCCAAGTTTTTCTAATTGTAAAGCTAATTGTATTTTTTCTTCTGTATTCATTGAAGCACCAGGGCTTTGCTCACCATCTCTTAATGTTGTATCAAATATTTTTATATTTTGTGTGTTCATGGAATTATCCTTATTATTATCACTATAATGCCTTTAGATCAATACTAAAAGCTACGCTAATTCATTATGGGTTATATTAAATTTTAGAGGCTGAGGAGGAAGAGAAGGAGAACGTTATTTCTCTTTTTTGTTGAAATATTTTTTACATGTACATATGTCATGACGTCTCCTTTTTATTTAATTTCTCAGATAATATGAATAAAATCCATACTATCTTCAATCACTGAAGCACGAAGTGTGACTTCTGTAATTTAATTTTGTTAATTATACTAGATTTTTTTTCGTTTTGCAACTATAAAAGTATATACACCTCTTAAAAGTCCATATAAAAGATAAGCTGTTATAAGAAGTGTTGTACTCTCAATAGGAAATAAATAAAGCAATGAAAACACTAATATAAGTGCTATTAGCACTTTTATTAAATTTGCTTTTTTTAAATCAATTTTTTTAAAACTTGGATACCGAATGTTACTGACCATAAGAAAAGACAATACTCCTAATGACAATAACATTAAAATTTCATAACCTTGCATTACTGGGTACTCAAGATAAGTCAATATCCACATAGTCAATACTACAGCTGCTCCAGGAATTGGAATACCAATAAATACTGATGGCTCTGTTGAAATACTCATAACATTAAATCTAGCAAGCCTAATAGCACCAAAAACTACATACATAGCACAAAAAAGTGCTCCTAGTTTTCCAAATTGATGCCCTATACTAAAGTAAAAAAGCATTGAAGGAGCTGCTCCAAATGCTATAACATCTGCCAATGAATCAAACTCTGCACCAAATTTACTTGTTGTGTTTGTAAGTCTTGCTACTCTTCCATCTAAACCATCAAATACTAACGAAAGTAAAATATAAATTGCTGCTTTCTCAAATTGCCCATTTGAAGAAGCAATAATTCCAATCATCCCCAAAAAAGCGCTAGCTGCTGTAAAAAGATTTGGAAAAATATACATAAGTTGTAACTTACCTTCACTATTAGTTTTCACTTATATTTCCTTTATGTGCAAAGTATCCTAATACACTCTCTCCAGCTTTTACTTCATCTCCAACTGCCACTTTAATTCTTGTATCCAAGGCTAAATATAATTCAACATTACCTTCAACCAAAATACCAAATCTTTGCGCTGATTTCAATGGTCCAACAGTTTTAAATAGCTCAATTTTTCTAGCAAATCTACCAGCATTTATATTCATAAAAAGTTCACTATAACTACTTTTACATGTAAGGGTAACTTTTTCACCTAACTCTTTACTTAAGTTTGAACTAGCTGCTAGAAAAAGACCATGTCTTCTTTGACACTCTTTTATATTCATAACCGTAGGAGCTCTCAAAATTGATACTTCTGTAAGAGTTTTTTGTATCTCTACTTTTATATATTCTTTCCCATCAGTGTATAAGAATTTTGAAATATTAGTTATTGTTCCATCACATGGAGAAAGTACTGCCATATCATCATCTTCAGCAGGAAGCCTTTCTGGGTTCCTAAATAAAAATCCTGTAAAGACTAAAAGTACAAAAAAGACCCATGAAAAAACATCAAACCACACAGATACAACAAAAAGACAAAATACAAATAATATATATTTCCATCCTTCTTTTGCTATTACCTGTGTTGATGTATTATTTTTCATTGTCTATTTCTTCATCTTTTGGAGTATCTTTTTTTGGATTAGACATTTGTTTGTTGTTTCTTACTATAGATACTATATTATGTTCATCTTCATACGCGTGTATAATTTCACGCAACTTATCACCATCTATAGTCTCATATTCTTTTAAAGTAAGGACTATATTTTCAATACAATCTTTATATTGATTTAATGTATTAAGAACAACATCATATCTTTCTTGAAGCATATTTTTTACATAGGCATCAAGATTTTCTGCCATTTTTTCACTATACTCATTAGATGTGCCACCTGCTAAGAATGTATTTCTTTGTTTAGTAAGAACCATTAGTCCAGCAACTTCACTCATGCCATACATACCAACCATAGATTTAATAATATCTGTTGCACGCTCTAAATCATTTCCTGCACCAGTACTTATTTCACCTATAAAAACTTCTTCAGCCGCACGACCACCCAATAAAACATCAACTTCTGCTACAAGTTCATGTCTTTGAGCTAAAAATTTATTTTCTTCAGGAGTATTTAGTGTATATCCAAGTGCTGCTAATCCTCTTGGAATAATAGAAACTTTAGATACACTTTTTGCACCTTTTGTAGTTTCAGCTATAAGAGCATGTCCACTTTCATGGTAAGCTACTATTCTTTTTTCTTCAGGATTTATACGTCTGCTTTTCTTTTCAAGTCCAGCAATTGCACGTTCTACTGCTTCAACCATATCTACTTGTTCCACATGAGATTTGTTTTTTCTTCCACCAAGTAAAGCAGCTTCGTTGATAATATTTGCCAAATCTGCCCCAGCAAGCCCAGCAGTCAGTCTAGCAATCTCTTCTAAATCAATATCTTTTGAAAGTTTAATACCATTAACATGAACCTTTAAAATGTCACGTCTACCCTGAAAATCTGGCTTATCTACTAATACTTGTCTATCAAAACGTCCTGGTCTTAAAAGTGCCGCATCAAGAACTTCTGGTCTATTTGTAGCAGCAAGTACAATGACAGGAGACTTGTCTGAGCTAAATCCATCCATTTCTGCAAGAAGTTGATTTAGTGTTTGTTCTCTCTCATCATTTCCACCCATTTGTCCATTTGCTGCACGGCTTTTACCAATAGCATCGATTTCGTCAATAAAAACAATAGCAGGAGCTTCTTTTTTTGCATTTTCAAAAAGGTCTCTTACACGACTTGCACCAACACCAACAAACATCTCTATAAAAGATGATCCTGAAACTGAAAAGAAAGGAACACTAGCTTCACCAGCAACTGCTTTTGCAAGAAGTGTTTTACCAGTACCTGGAGGACCTACTAAAAGAACACCTTTTGGAATTTTTGCTCCAAGATTTAAATAACGATCTGGATTTTTCAAAAAATCTACTATCTCTTTTACTTCTTCTTTTGATTCTTCCACACCAGCAACATCATCAAAAGTAACATCTGGTTTTTCTGAGTTTACAAGTTTTTTACTATTTCCCATTCCAAGGATTCCACCACCCATATTTTTTTGCATACGATTAGCAAGAAGCATCCATATACCAAAAAATATAAAAATAGGAATTACCCATGAAAAAAGTATCTCTGTAAACACATTTGTTTCATTATATCCACCATAAGGAATTTTTTTCTCATCTAAAAGAGGAATAAGAGTATTGTCTTCCCCTACTTTTTTTACTATATAAACTGTTTTAGAAACACCATTTTCAGAAATGGCTCTTAGTATAGTTTGTCCTATAGCTACATAAGTGACTTGATTCTTTTTCACTAATTCTTTAAAATCATAATAATTAATATTTTTTGTAACTGCTTTTGAGTTTCCAAGTATATTATCTCCACCAAAACCATCATCTGTTGCTAAAAAGCTTTTAAATATCATAATAATTACGATAGAAAATATCGCAAAAACTAAAAGTGGATTTTGGTTAAAAAAATTATTATTTTTATTGTTTTTATTGTCTCTATTATCGTTGTTTTGGTTCATTTATTACCTTTTAAGTACAAGTGTATACCACTCATCTTTTTTATATTTTTCTAAAACTTCTAAAGAACTATATCTTTTTTCTACTCTATCTATATACTTATCTAATATTCCTGAGAGTATCAATATACCCTCTTTTTTTGTTGTATTAATTAAATCTGAAGCTAACATAATAAGAACATCAGCTATAATATTTGCTATAACGACATCATACTGAGCTTCAGATTTTTGAACTGAACCTAGCCAAGAAGAATGAAATCTTTCTTTATTTAATTTAAAGTTTTCTTTTGCACTCTTTACTGCTAATTCATCAGTATCACACAAATCAACAACAGCTTCAAGTTTTGAACTAGCTATAGATAAAATTCCACTACCACATCCAACATCAAGAACTTTATCATTTTTTTGTAAATATTTTTGTAACATCACAAGACATCCATAAGTAGTCTCATGATGACCTGAACCAAATGAAAGTGCAGGATCAATTAAAATATTTAACTTATCTTTTTTAGGTTCTATCCAACTAGGATGTATGTAAAATTTTCCAACTACTATAGGTTGTACAGAATTTTGATAACTACTTATCCAATCAATATTTGGCTTTTCTTCTAGTTTTGTTGTAACGCTAATATCTTGATTTAAAGAAGCTGCAAGACTTTCAGCAAAAACTTTTACACCAAATTCAATAGTATCTAAGTCATCTTCACTACGCACGATTATTACACCATCGCACTCTTCTATAGCTTCATTTGTTAATGTTAGGATAAAATCGGCGAAACGGTCGTATTCGCCGATTGGGGTGATTTGTAATTCGTAATAGGTCTTCTTCATATATGATTAACCTAAAACATCCTCTAATTTTTCTTTTAAAACAGCAGGTGTAAAAGGTTTTACTATGTAGTTGTTAACTCCAGCTTTCAAAGCAACAATTACTTCAGCTTTACCGCCTTCAGTCGTAACCATAATAATAGGCATATCTTCATACTTTTTTTCAGCTCTTACTTTTTTTACTAACTCAAGCCCATTCATCTCTGGCATATTCCAGTCGGTAATAAGAACATCAATATCATCATTTTCACACATAATCTGCCACGCTTGCACACCATGTTCTGCTTCTAATACGTCTTTATAGTCCAACCTTGCTAATGTATTTTTAATTATGCGGCGCATTGTCGAGCTATCATCTACTACTAGCAATCTCAATGTCACTCCTTTTAACAAGTTATTTTGACTACATTTTAGCTAAATTTACTTTGAAATTACTTTAACTTCAATTAGTATTCACTAGTTTAAATGCATCCATTAAATCGAGTGTACCTTCATAATAGGCTTTACCAACTATTACTCCTGATACTTCTTTTGTGTCTAACAAAAGTTGAATATCATTCATATCCTTTACTCCACCACTTGCAATTGTATCAACTCCAGATGCTCTTGCAATTTCTAATGTAAAATCAACATTGACACCACTAAGTGTCCCATCTTTTCCTACATCTGTACATATTATAGCATCAACTCCAGCATTTGCAAAATCTTTTGCCAAATCAGTTGCTTTCATAGTGGATTTTTGGGCCCACCCTTCAACTGCAACATAACCGTCTATAGCGTCAATACCTACTACAATAGAGTAAGATTTACACATTTTTTTGACAAACTCTGGATTTTTAAGTGCAATTGAGCCTAAAATAACTCTTTGTATCCCTAAATCACAATATCGTCTTATTGTATCTTCATCACGAATTCCACCACCAAGTTCTAACTTTAAATTACAATTTTGGCGAATTTTTTCTATCTGATCAATATTTTTTGGCTCTCCTGCAAAAGCCCCATTTAAATCTACTAAATGAAGCCATTTTGAACCCATATCTTCAAACTGTTTTGCTACTTGCCAAGGTTCATTTGAATAAATCTTAGCTGTATCCATAAGCCCATGAGTTAATCTAACTGCAAGGCCATCTTTTAAATCTATTGCTGGTAAAATATCCACTTTTATCCTTATATTTTTGTAAAATTTTGTAAAATTTTCAATCCATTATCATGTGACTTTTCAGGATGAGGTTGTACACCATAAATATTGTCTTTTTCTATAGCACTCGCAAAGTCATAACCATAAAATGTTTTTCCAATAACATATTCATCTTTACATGTAGCATGAAAACTGTGTACAAAATAGAGATAAATCTCCTTACTCATTCCTTCAAAAAGTTTTGAATCACGCTCCACAAAAAGCTCATTCCAGCCCATATGAGGAACTTTTAATTTATGATCAAATTTTGATTTATCAAACTCTTTTACAATTCCAGGGATAAGTCCTAAACCTTGGGTAAAACCAAACTCTTCACTACTATCAAGTAAAAGTTGCATACCTAAGCAAATGCCAAGAAGGGGTTTACCGCTCTTAGAGAACTCAAGTATTGATTCTTTCATACCATTGCTGTTCAAATTTTCCATGGCATCTTTATATGCACCAACACCAGGCAATATAACTTTATCAAAATTTTTTAATTGATCAGGGTCTTTTATAACTTCTATTTTTGTATTTATTTTCTCAAATAAATTTATAACACTTCTCAAATTGCCCATATTGTAATCAATTAGAGCTATCATCGTCTTCTTCCTTTTGTGATACAGATTTTACGTAAAAAGCAAGTGCCACTAAAAGAACTGACACCCCACCTATAAGATAAACAGCAGAAACTATATGAGTAGGATCTGTAATAGCAAATTTAAATACTAACATCAATGCTTCTATTGCTAAGGCTATAATGATTGAGCCTAAAAACCGAACCATGGTCTTATGAATACCTGTGGTATGATCTCGTTTATGCCGTCCTAAAACTTCTTCTTCAAATATGGTTTTTACCAAATCAAATATGGCTAATGCTAGTGTCAAAAGAATTGTTGATTTAAACATCATTTCTATATTTTCAATTGCACTTACAAATCCATGAGAAATAAGACTTGCTAAACCATTGTAAAAAAGTAAAAATGCTACTAATAAAAGAGCCAATGAAAATGTACTATATGCAAACTTTATAAAATTATCAAATACGCCTTGAAGTGAAGATGGATGAGCTATCTTTAAAACATCTACTAAAGAGATATCCATACACGCTACATATTTTAAATCTGATTTATCGTCATAAATAGGATATGCCGCTGTAACTGTCAATGAATTGGTTAAAATAGAAGGATATGGATCAGTCAGTACACATCTTTTTTGACGAACTGCGCGATAAAAATAAGATTTATTACTTCTATTGGTTCCTAATCCACCTTTGTACTCTTGTTTATTCGTTAAATTTTCAGTAACTTGTTTTCCACTTGCATCAAGAACATACAATGCTTCAAAACTATCTACTTCATTTACTATTTTATCAAGTGAATTTTCTATTGTCTTTAAATCTGGACTAGGCAAACGATTAGGCATATTTCTGGTAAAAAGATAACAAAAATAAGCTCTTGCTCTTGGCCTAACTTCTGAAAACTGTTGTATTTCACGAACTACCATTAAAGTACCTTCTTTATTAAATATATGGCATTTTATCTAAAAAAGATTAATTTTAGTGTATAGTTTTTATTCAACCTTTATTATGATCAAATTCTGGAACAATTTTTTTAAGTTGTGTTAATTTATCTTTACATGTAAGAAGTTCTTTTATATCTTCATTTAAATCATCAATATTATAATCTGTATTTCTAGCCACCGTGATAGACTCATACTGTGTTTTTTCATCACTATCATTTATAAGTAATTCTTCATAAAGTTTTTCACCTGGTCGAAGCCCAGAGAACTCCACTTGAATATCTTTTTTACCTGATAATTCTATCATTTTATGCGCTAAATCAACTATTTTGATAGGTTCACCCATATCTAATATAAATATTTCTTTACCTTTTGCAATAGCTCCTGTCTGAAGAACAAGCTCACATGCTTCAGGTATAAGCATAAAATAACGTGTAATATCAGGATGTGTTACAGTAACTGGTCCACCTCTTTCTATTTGGTCTTTAAATTTTGGTATAACAGAACCACTACTTCCCAATACATTACCAAAACGCACAGAGGCAATCTCTGTATTTTTTGCATCTACATTACCAGCATAAAGTTCACAAATACGTTTCGTTGTTCCCATAACATTTGTTGGTCTAACTGCTTTATCTGTTGATATTAATATAAACTTTGTAACATTATATTTTATAGCTAAATCTATGCAGTTTTTAGTGCCTACAACATTATTTTGAATACCCTCTTCTATATTTTCTTCAACCAAAGGAACATGCTTGTAAGCAGCTGCATGAAGGATAATATCTGGTTTACATGTAAAAATAGTTTTTTCTAATGCTTTATAATTTAAAACACTATGCATAACTGATTTTACCATAGGTGCATTTAACTCTTCAGTAATTGAGTAAAGATTAAATTCACTATGATCTAAAAGTGTTAATTCTTTGACTTCATACTTTAAACACTGCCTACTTATTTCACTACCTATGCTACCACCAGCACCTGTTACAAGTACTTTTTTATTTTTTAAAAATTTTGATATAACATCTTTATCTAAGTCCTTTGGATGCCGAGCAAGTAAATCTTCAACGCCAATATTTTTTAACTGAGAAACAAATGATTTATCATCTAAAATTTTATCCATAGAAGGAAGTATACGTATATCTTCAAAATAACTATTTAGTCTCTCATAAATAACATTTATACGTCTTTGTTCTGCTGAGGGCATTGCAATGATAAGTAAATCATATTTATCATCTATTTTTTCTTTTAATTCCTTTTTGGCAATAATCTGAATTCCATCTATACTTCTTTTATGTAAAGATTTATCATCATCGACAAAATACTTAATTTTATATGCAGAGTTGCGATACTCTTCTTCTAGTTTCAACCCTGCACGTCCTGCTCCATAAATAACTAAACTTTTACTCTTTTTTACTTTACTTCTATTTATATAAAGATAATACATATACATTGAAAAATTTATAATAAACAAGTAGAAAAAAAGTTCTGAAAGAAAAAGTGCTATTCTCACTTCTCCATGATAAAAAGGCATATAAATACAAAAAGCTCCAACATAAACAAAACTCTTTATAATAAAAGTCTTTTGTGTGGCTTTACTCCAAGATAAAGAATAATCTTTAAAAAGTAAAATCGAAGCAAAAATACGAATTAAAATAACAACTAATATAACATCAACTTTTATTTCTTTATGAAAAACCCAAAAAGTCCAAGTAAATGTTAAAAACGTTAAAAATATAATAACTAGTAAATTTAAAACTCTCTTATCTAAATTAATATTCATATAAAAATTTTCTTCCTATCAATAAATTTTACAACAAAATATAATACTATAAGTGATATTAAAAAAGCCAAAATAATATTTGAAATAAAAAATACTAAACAAAATAAAACAATATTCACAATAATAGAATAAATAACCACTTTACTATGAGACCAACCACTTTGAGTTAATCTTTGATAAGCATGTTTTTTATGAGCTTGACTTAGTTTTTCTTTGTTTTTATATCTTCTAAAAAGTGTTAGTGTTGCATCAAACCAAAAAAGTCCAAAAAGCATAATCCATATCCATAAGTTAGTTGGCTCTTGATTTGAGTAATAAATAGTAAATATAGCAATATTGTAACCCAAAAGTGTGCTACCTACATCTCCCATAAATATTTTTGCTTTGTGCCAATTCCAAACTAGAAAACCTGCTACTGAAGCAATCAGGACTAAAAATAAGTTACTTTGAAACAATATAAAACCAGCAACCCCAAGAAAAATAGCTTCACTACCGGCATAGCCGTCTATACCATCTAAAAAATTATAAAGGTTAATAAACCAAATAACGAGTAAAATTGCAAAAAGATTTGTTACTATTTGATTTTCAATAAACAATACACTGTTTAACCCACCTAAAAAATACAAACCTAAACAAGCTACAAAAACCTGAACTAAAATTCTAAACTTAGCACTAAGATCAAAAATATCATCAAAAAAGCTCACTACAGAGATTACTACACCAACCAAAAGAGCATAAAATATATCTTGATTTATCATCTCGTACATGTAAAGATAAACGAGCCCTACAAACCAAGTAATAGCTAAAGCAATACCACCACCATGAGGAGTTGGAACACTGTGAGAACTCCGCTCATTTACTTCTGCTAAAAGTGATTTTTTTATAGCATAGTTTTTTATCATATACGTTAAACCTAAAGAGCTCAAAAAAAGTAAAAAATAAATCATATTTTTAACTTATAAACTTTCGCACTAGGATCTAAGATAACTGGTTCAAACAAATTTTTGTCATAATTTTCAAATACAAAAAGTTGTATATAAGTAGAATTAATCATATCTTCATCTAAAACTAAAAAAGTATTATATGAACGCATATATACCAAATATAAATTACCATCCTTATGTATGCTTTGTCTTTGTCTAATCAATTTTTTATTTTTATCATAAGCCGTTATTAAAAACTCTTTTACTGGAACTTCTTGATTTCCAATTTGTAATATTCCACTTTTTTTATTAAACAAAATTCCACGATCTAAATTTAAAACCTCTTTAGAGTCTTTAAACCTATTTGTTTGATATATAAAAGGTCTTCTCTTCATTTTTCCACTCATCAAATCTATATCGCTAAATTTTGCTACTGTTGGAAAAATACCAAGCATACGAAATGGGAGGTAAAAATATATGTCTCTAGTTTTTTTAGGTAATTTTATATTTGTAGATAAAGAAATCAAAAAATCATTTGCATCTTGAAAACCATTATCTAAAGTCATATTAGCTATATTTGTACGATTTCTATCTTGATTATTTATCTCCATCAAAAATCTTTGCTCAGTATATTCTACATCTAGTCTAGCTAACTTTGCTGAACTTTGTTGTGAATTTGTAAGCATATAACTGACTGGGAAGTTTACTGATCCACTGTGCTTTCCACCATCAATAAGAGTATCAACATTACTATAGTAGCGAATAGGGTATCCGTAGTCCCACCAAGCAACTACATAATCTTCTCTATTTGCTATATTTTTTAATTTATCTAAAACAGTAACTTCTTGTTTGTTCATCACAGTTGGAACTTTATAATTAATTATATGAATAAGATTTGGATATAAAACCGCTAAGGTACAAACTACGATAAACAAAGTTCTTATATAAAAACTACTCTGTTCATTTGCCAAAAATTTCTTAAGATAATCACTACATGTAAAGATAAGATAAGAAATACCAAAAGCCATCATAGGAACAGCATATATCGTGAACCTAAGTCCTCCTACATAAGCTAAAAATCCAAGGCCAATCATAGGAAGTCCTAAAAGTATAACCCTACGCCTAAAAACCAATAGAATATAACCTATTATAGACAATATAAATGTGATAGTATGTCCACTTATACGATTTGCAAAAGTCTCGAATGGAATCTTTCCTGCTTCTCTTACTGTTTGCATGACTGAGAAAAAATGAAGTTGCAAATCTTCTCCCATAACTTTAACAGTATCTTTAAAAACATATCCTTTTAATTGCGCCCAGATAGGAGAAAATCCGCCGGTAAACATAAAAAGTAAAAAAGCAAATCCGAAAAGATAATATATGTATGAATCAATCTTTTTATTTTTATATAAAAGGTATACTCCTATAACGGTAATAAATCTTACAACACCAGGTAAACCCATCATAGCAAAAAGCATAATAGATAGTAACTTGTACATGTAAAGGTTTTTTCTCTCAAACACTAGAACATAAAACAGTATCAATCCAAAAAATGCAAATTCTAAAGAGTAACTCTGAGGATACCACCATCTATAAGCTACTATCTCTAATGCTGTAAAAAGTAAGTACTTCTCTTCATGAGTTTTTATTGCTAAGATAAGTGACCATAAAAGAAAAGTTGGAAAGACTATATTTAACATATCAGTATCAAAATAACCTATCATAGTACGATTATAATAACTCCAAGCTATACTCGCCAAAAGAGCTGCAACAAAGCCAAACTCTACCCTTTTTAGACTCTGAGCTATCAAAATCATAGGGATAACAATAAGTGAGCTTAAAATAACTGGCATATAAAGTATAATTGTTTCAAAAGAGAAAGGCAGTATATAAGCAAAAAAAGCTGTTAGCTGAGAACCTGCTGTATTAACTGGAGAACGTGCAAACTCACTAAAATCCCAATTAAGTATATCTCTAGCTCCTTCTGCCCAGTAGTAACCATCATTGGTATTTATCATAAATTGATTATTCCACATAAAAGCATCATAATCACTAAATTGATAAACCCAGATAAGTCTTATAGCAACACTAAATGTAAATGCTATAAGTATATAAAAAATTGTTTGTTTATTGCTTATCATTTTTTTCACCTTGAATCATATATAAAATACCCTTTTCTGTAGTATATAGATTTTGTAAGTTTAACATCTCTTTGGTTTGAGTATTATCAACTTGCAAATCTCCATACAATCTTTTATGAAATGATGGCTTTATATACTTTAAAAAACTTTCAAAAAATGGTAATTTAAAAAGATATACTTTTTTGCCTAAACTTTGCGCGATAAGTTCACAAAGCTTTGAAGTACTTAGAAGTTTATTATCACTAGCTAAAAAAATACCAGATTTTTGTTGTATTATAATTTCATCTATCATATAACAAAGATTGCCTATATAAACCATGCTTCTTTTGTTTTGTATCTTACCAAATGGAAGAATAGGAATTTTTTTTACTAAACGCACAAGACTTTTTATATTTGCTTTAACTCCATATCCATATACTATAGGTGTTCTTATGATAACTACTTTAAAACTCTCATCTTCTAATTTAGACAGCTCAATTTCTGCTTTTAGCTTGCTTTTACCATACTCATCTTGAGGTTTACATGTAGAGGTTTCTTTATAAACTATATTATTTTCTTCCCCATACACTTTGACTGTACTCATAAAAACAAACTGTTTTACACCACTCTCTTTTGCTTTTTTTGCTAGGTCTAACGTCTGAGCAATGTTCACCCTTTCGTACTCTTCTAAACTTGCTCCACCCATTTGGTGAACCAAAGCTGATAGATGAAAAACCACATCTATATCTTTTACATGTAAAGATTTAAAATCATCTTTTAGAAAGCTAAACTTTTGGATGTCGTATCTATCTTTGTATTTATCTATGAAGTAGCTTCCTACAAAACCTGTTGAGCCTGTGATTAGTATTCTTTTCATAAATCACCTTCATATATTGCAAAATGTTTTTCAACTACTTTCTTTATATCAAACTCATTTTCAGCAAGTTTTCTTCCAGCTTTTCCCATACTATTTCTTAAGTCGTTATCTACTATCAACTTTTCTATATTTTTAACTAAAGACTCTGCATTTTTTACTTTACAAAGCAATCCTGTAATATCTGGCTTTATAGCATCTCTACATCCTGGTACATCAGTTGTCACAATAGCTCTACCACAAGCTGCTGCTTCTATAAGAACTTTTGGTAAGCCTTCTCTATATGATGGAAGCACTACTATATTTGAATCACTAAATACTTTTTCTATGTCACTACTAAAACCATATACTTTAACAAAATTATCTTCTTTTATCTTTTTTACATCATCATTTGTTAAACTTGCAGGATTATGCATATCTATATCCCCATATAGTTCAAATTCTACATTTGGCAATTTTTGTTTTCTTGTGTCATGCACTCTCTGTGAAAATATTTTTGCAACTTCAATGTATTCAAATACACCTTTATCTTTTAAGAGCCTACAAGCCATAGATACTTGTATATTCTCATTATTCTCTTCAATATATTTATATTGACTCAAATCTACTCCTGAGCCACTTATCAAAGTAATAGGTACTTTCAGTATAGAGTTTATAACAGCTTTATCATCGGGATTTTGAACTATCACATGAGAATTCCTTCCACAAAGTGCAAATCTATACAGATTTTTTATTACTATTCTTACTATTGAAGCCTTTATACCTTGTTTTATAAATATGAATCCAAGTCCAGATATAGAAAATACTTTTTTACCTATATTTAAAAACCTCGAAGCTATTCCTCCATAAAGAACAGGCTTTATAGTCACAAAATGAGCTATATCAGGTGAACTATCTTTTAATACTTTAAGTATTTCAAAAAAAACTTTTATTTCACTTTTTATTCCTGCACCACTTCTGGAGATATTTAGTAAATGTATTTTGAATCCTAAGTTTTCTAAATACTCTTTTTTGTCAGTTATACCACAAGCTAAATGAACTTCATAACCTTTTTTTAAAGCTTCTATTGCCAAAGGCAATCTATGAGATATAAAAAACCAATCTACATTTACTATAAACAAAATTTTCTTAGTCAAGCCATTTTTCCTTCCACATCTGATACATTAAAATAAACCAAATAGTTGTGCCTATATCTTCGCCTTCAAAAAACCTTTTCTTTAATATATTTATTTCTTCTGTAACAAAAATATTTTTATCAAGTATTTTATTATCTAAATACTTTAATACTAAAGGCTTTAATTCACCTCTAAGCCACTCATTAAGTGGTATTTGAAACCCTGATTTTGGTTTATCTACCATCTCTTTTGGAAGATATTTATATAGCACTTGTCTAAGTAAATATTTTCCTTGGTTATTTTTATACTTTATATTTAATGGTACTCTTGCCATATATTCTATAATTCGGTGATCAAGTAAAGGTTCTCTTCCTTCTAAACTTACACTCATAGTTGCTCTATCTACTTTTGTAAGCACATCATCATTCATAAATAATTTATAATCAATAGCCATCATCTGATTTAAAAGCTCTATTTTTCCTATTTTTTCCCATTTTTTAAACAGTTTTTGATTTTGTGCTACATTTAAGCACCTTACTATTTCTTTTTTATCCACATAGCTACTAGCATTTTCAAACATTTTTTCTAAACTGCTACTCTTAATAGCTCTTTGAAATTTTGTATATTTATCTTTAATATTTGTTTGTTTTAGCTTTTTTGGTAGTTTTTCATTAATATATTCAATACTTTGTGCACTAAATATATTTAAACCATTTTTTACAACTGCTTTTTTTAATTTATTTGAAAAAATATTTTGAAATTTATTTAAAAAGAAGTATTTGCTATATCCACAAAAAGCCTCATCTCCACCATCTGCGCTTAAGGCCACAATCACACTTTGTCTAGCTAACTTTGATACTATCATTGTAGGAAGAGCGGAACTATCGCCAAATGGCTCATCATAGTAAAATGGTAAGCTTTCAACTAGATTTAGCATATCATTATTTTTCATATAGTATTCAGTGTGATTTGTACCTAAGTATTCGGCTATTTTTTTTGCATGTTTTGCTTCATTGTACTTTTCATCATCAAAACCTATAGTGAAAGTATTGATTTTTTTACCTTGTTTTTTAGCAAGTATAGAAGCTACAAGAGAACTATCATATCCACCACTTAAAAACACTCCTACAGGCACATCTGATACCATTCGTAAATCAATAGCATTATCAAGTATTTTTTCAATGTCTTCTATTATTTCATCTTCATTTTTTGTAATTTTTTCTTGTAAATAATAATTATTTACATCCCAATACTTTGTAATTTCAAATTCAAAATTATCTATTTTCAATTCTAGGTAATGTCCAGCTTCTAGTTTAAAACAATTTTTAAATATCGTATATGGAGCAGGTATATATCCAAACTGAAAAAAGTAAGGTAGAGCTTCTAAATTTTGCTCTTTTTTAAAAGCAGGATGCTTATGAAATGATTTTATTTCAGATGAAAACATAAATTGGTTTTTATTTGTATAATAATAAAGAGGCTTAACCCCAGCTCTATCTCTGACTATTATTAGTTTATCTTGAATCTTATCTAAAATAGCAAAAGCAAACATACCTATAAACTTATCAATACACTTTATATCCCACTCTTTATAACTATAAAGTATCACTTCTGTATCACTATTTGAGATAAACTTATATCCTAAACTTTCAAGTTCACTTCTTAAACTTTTAAAGTTATAAACCTCTCCATTAAAGACTATCACATAATTTTCACAGTTGCTTAGAAAAGGTTGATGTCCATGAGAGCTTAAATCTTGTATTGATAATCTATTATGTCCAAAGTGAACTCCACTTTTTTCATCAAAATATACTCCACTGTCATCCGGACCTCGATATGATTGTATTTGAAGCATATTATTTAAGACATCTATACTTTTGTTTTTATCTATAAATCCAATTATTCCACACATTTATTTTCTCTTGCTTTTAGTTGATACATAAAATATAATCATTTTTCTAAACCTAATTAACTTTTATGGAGTAAGTAATCTTAAATTATACTTTTTTAAATATTCAATAGAACTTACTTTTCCTAAAGTAACATGTGATGTATCATATTAAGGTTAAAATTTTCCACCTCTCTTATTACTCATATATTAAAATAGGGAATTATCTCAATTTATTTTTTAAATACTTAGCTAAATAATCACTATATATTTTTCTTCCTTCAATATTTAAATGTCCATTATCAGCCCAAAAAAAGTCTTCTATCCTAAAATTTGTCAAATCTATATAATGTATATTTTGCATCCATTCTTTGACATGACGACTTTCATATAAATAGTGATTATGTGCTATTGGTTCAAAAACTATTATTGGATGAATTTTGTTTTCACTTATTATTTTTACCAACTCTTTAAGTATCTTAAATGTTTTTTTATTAATATTTTTTAAATTCTCTTTGTATTCTGATTTTTTATTGATATTAGAACCAAGTAAAATTCCATCACCGTTAATACATTTTAATATAATTTTATTTTTGTTGATCTTTTGCCTTCTAAAAACTTTACAATCATATTGCTCAGCTTTAGATTTTACTTTACTAATTTCATGTATCACTACTTTCTTCTTATTTTCAGGTTCGAAGCTATCATAAAATAATTTAAATTTAACCACTATTGCAGAAGAATAGCTCAAAAATATATGTCTATTTTTAAGCCAATAATATAAAGAATTATAAAATAGTTGTTTATTAGATATATGCTTATAAAAAAAGATATCCTCTAAAAATGGATTTTTGACTTCAGTTATATCGTTATATAAAGTATTTATTGGTATACTAATCACAATATTTTTGGGCTTTTGCTCAATTGCCCTTTTTACATAGGTAGGATAATCTACTAAAAAATTTCCACTTACACCAAAATTATATATATCCAAGTCATAATCTTTAAAAATTTTGGTCGATATATGAAAGATAGTACGACTACTACCTATAAATACAATATCTCTATTTAATTTTTTATTTAATGTAAAATGCTTTATTTTTGAACTTTTTTCTTCAATAAAACTATTGTTAGTTGTCCTTAAGTCAGAATACATAACTAAAAATATATCTATCATGAAGAAAGTAAAAATAACAAGCATAAATGTAAAAAAGATATTTTTTTTAATTTTATTAGAAGTTAAAGTATAAAAATTCACTTTGCCCTCCGAGAAGCCTCATTGCCACAAAAGAGCATACGAGTAAAAAAGAAACATAAAATATCATCATTTTACTGTATACAAATCGAACTAAATTGTAATTTGAGTTTCTAAAGAAAAAAACAATAATAAAACCCAATATAATGGCTAAAATCCAAATTGGATTTATCATATCTATTCCATTTTTTCCAACCATTCCATTTAAAACCTTAATCGCATCAGACAACCCATTAGCTCTAAAAAAAACCCAAGCAATATTCACAAAGTTAAAAGTTATAAACCAAGAAAGATATTTGTTCATGGTAAAGCCAAAATTTTTCCAAAGTCTATGAATAACTAAAGCAATCCCATGAAGTGTACCCCAAAAGATAAAAGTCCAACCAGCACCGTGCCAAAGACCACCAAGTATAAATGTTGCCATTAGATTATAATAAACTCTAGACTTTCCTGCTCTATTGCCACCAAGAGGAATATAAACATAATCTCTTAAAAATCTTGATAATGTTATATGCCATCTTCTCCAAAAATCTTGTATATTTCCTGCTTTGTATGGAGAGTTAAAGTTTATAGGAAGATTAATATTAAAAAGTAAAGCAGTGCCTATTGCCATATCTGTATAACCACTAAAATCAAAATAAAGTTGAAAAGTATAGGATAACGATGTTGCCCAAGCTTCAAGTAAAGTAAGGCTAATAGAGTGATCAAATCCAGTGGTTGCCCAAATAGCAAAAATATCAGCAATGACAACTTTTTTAAATAAACCAATTGAAAATATAAATAAACCACAAGCTATATTTTTATAATTTTTAGCCTTATTTCTTATCAAAGCAAACTGAGGCATCATTTCTTTATGATGAACAATAGGTCCTGCAATGAGTTGAGGAAAGAAAGTTATAAATAAAGCGTAATTTAAAAAATCATACTCTTTAGTCTCAAACCTGTAGCTGTCAACTAGATAAGCAATCTGTTGAAAAGTGAAAAATGAAATAGCAAGAGGTAAAGCTAATTTTATAAAGGTTATATTAGAACCCATAATAAAATTTACATTAAATATAAAAAAATCAAAATATTTAAAATAACCCAATAAGAATAAATTAGCCACTATACCTATAGTTAAAATAGACTTTTTATTAATCTTTTTTTGCTCACTTTTTATATTTAATGATTTTCCTATAACATAATTAAATAATAAGGATGACAATATTAAAGGTAAATATAGTATATTCCACCAAGAATAAAAAAATAGTGAAGTAAATACTAAAAATGATTTACTTGCTTCCGTTAATCGCTTTGAGTTTAAATAAAAATATACATAAAAGGTAAAAGGTAAAAATACAAATATAAATTCGTAGCTATTGAAAATCATTTATATGTCTAAAATAGATTTTATTTTATTAATTCTATGAAAATGTCTATGTCTATCTAAAACATATTCCAATGTGACTGATGCCATGTTTTCAATATATGAGATATCTTTAAATTTTTCTAATTGAGACTCTAAATTTGAATAATCTTTTTTTATTTCAATAAAATGTTCATTTGGAATTAATATATCATTATACCGTCCTTCTAACATTAATAATGAAGTTTTAGTTCCAATAGCATCAAAATGTCTTGAAGATATGGCTTTAGAATAAAATTCACATCTATCATAATTTTTAATAATATATAGATATACTTCATTGAATTTTTCTTCTTCTGATATTAAATATTCATATTTAATATTTAATGTATCAGAATACTTATAGTAAATATATTTGATAAACTCTTTCATTTTTTTTGGTAAAAAATGGTAAAAGTCAAATATTGAAGAATCTTTCTCTATAGTTATTCCACCTTCTTCTTTTCTTTTTTCCGAAAGAAATTTTTGTATTTCAATCACCATTTTATCATCTTTTTCAAGATAATAAGTTCCTGCTTCGGTTGCAATAGTACCTTTACAGTTATTTAAAAAATCTGCCCACTGAATTCTATTAAATCTTTTATTTGGATCACAACTTATATTACATAACAAGTTATACTTTTTTGAATTTTTATTAATAACATTAAAAAAATCATTTCTTTCTTTATCTCCCAAATGTATATCATATTTAAATGACCTAACACCTAAATCAATATTTCTGCTAGCAAGATTTTTGATGGGATAAAAAGCTTTATTATTTAAAGCATGAGGTATTGATATTACTTTCGAGTTTATACAGTCTTCATATAACCATGTACCTGTGTTTGCTAAAAGTTGAGTAAATATATAATTGGGTTCTAATTGTTTTAAAATAGAAATCCTATCTTTCATATAAGTATTGGGAACATTAACTTCATTTCCTACAAACGAAACTAAAAAACCTTTTCTTTTTTCTAATATGTAAAGTATATTCTTTAAATATATTAAATTGTCTGCATTAGTGGAGTGCAATAAGACAATTAATTCATAGGAAGTTATTTGCTGTAATAATTTCTCTTTTGAAAAATTACAAATATCATATGACTCGGTTTTAAAAAAAGAATCATTAACAAAAGCATCATACCAATCGTCATAATATGATGCTGTTGAAGAATAATTGGCATATAAAATTAATGTCCTCATAATAGTTTATATTTTATCCATATGACTAGAATGTTTTTGAATATTTTCATTGATCAAGTCTATATTATTTTTTGTCCAGTGAATTGTTGTTTTTAAGCCATCATCTATATTAATAACTGCTTTAAATCCCAACTCTTGTTTAGATTTAATGATAGAAGCAAATCTTTTTCCTGAATTATCCCAGTTTCTTTTAGGTAAATATTCAATTTCTGAAGTACTTTTTGAATACAATTTTATTTTTTCTGCCAATTCAGCAATCGTAGTTTCTTGCCCACTTCCTAAATTATAAACATCTCCTTCAGTTCCATTTAATGCACATAACATTAATCCCTTACATATATCATCTACAAATATAAAGTCTCGTGTTGCAATACCTTCATTTTCTAAAGGAATTTTTTCATTATTAATTGCTTTATAAATAAAAGTAGGAGTTACATTCCTCCAAACAGTCGCATATGTCCCTCTCCATTCTCCTGCTCCTAATACTTCACCTGGTCCATATACATTTTGGAATCGTGCTCTTACTGTAGGTAATCCATGTTGTCTAAAAAAGTAAACAGAATAAAATTCTCCAAATATCTTAGACATTGAATATGGACTATCTTGAACCAATGAAATTGGTGCTTCCTCATCTGTAGCACATGCTTTATCAAATGTTTTTTCAGCACAAGAACATCCTGCAGCAGAATAAACTAATTTTTTCAAATTTTTATAATCTTTAATATGATTCATAAGTTTTAAAGTAGTTAAAGTATTATTTTCATGATCTTTCAAAGGATCAAAAATTGAACTTTGATTTCCATGAAAAGTAGCAAGATGAAAAATAAAATCAAAACTATCATCAATATGTTTTAAAATTTCATCATCTACAATACTACCTTTTAAAAATTGTAGCCTAAAATCATTTGGTAAATTTTCTTTTTCTGAAGACATTAAATTATCAACAACTACTACTAAAACATTTTTTGTTTCATTTAAAATATTTTTTACTAGATTTGCTCCAACAAATCCTGCTCCACCAACAACTAGAACTTTACTATTTTCAAAATTTTCATATTTCATTAATAACCTTTTTATTTACTTAGGCGTTGATAAATGACTATAAATATCATTTATGCCATATTTTGCATACCAATCTAACTGATTTTTTACTGTATCTTTAAAAGATACTTTTGCTTTCCAATTAAATACTTTTTCTGTCTCTGAAGAATCTAATACTACAGCTTGTACATCATCATCACCTGCAGGCACTATTGGAACATCTATATTTTCTAAATTTAAATAATCTACAACTTCATCAAAAATATCTTTTATCGAATGCCCTTCTCCCGTTGATACATTGTAAACTCCTCTTGGAGCATTTTCATCAATAACAATATCCATCAATGATAAAAAATCACTCATATCTAAAAAATCTCTAATTGTATCACTACAAAAACAACTTTTATCTTCTTGTAATCTTTTATAAAATGTTGGAATAGGACCAATTGCAAGTCTTGGACCACAAATATTAGCTAATCGTAAAGATACAACAGATAATCCAGAGTTTAATAAAAAAGCTTCCCCAGCTGTTTTTGAAATTCCATAACTTGTAAAAGGTTTTGTTTCATGAGAAATAGAAATAGGAATACTTTTTGGTCGTCCATAACACAATGCTGTTTGAAAATTTACTAATCTCTTCACTTCAAATTTTTGGCAAAGTTTAACTACATTTATTGTACCTAATACATTTGTTTTTGTATCTTCTTCCCAATCAGATGGATCTTTATAAGAAGCAGCACTATGAATAACATGAGTAGGTCTAAATTTTTCAAAACAACTTTCTAATATGTTTATATCAGAAATATCCCCTTCAACAACTTCTAAACCCTTAATATCATTTGGTAAAGCTTCTTTTTTACCTGTTGCAAAATTATCTATTACAAATATTTCATTTCCATTAGGAAGCCAGTGTTCTATAAGATTTGTACCTAAACAACCTGCTCCTCCTGTAATTAAAAGTCTCATTTTTTGTTCTCTTTATTCATTTTTAAATGAGTAAATCCACCATAAACACCATGTTCATTGAAATATTTAACTGCTGCTTCTACTGTTTTTTTAATTGGAGTAAATTCAATTTTTCCAAAATCTTCAAATGTTCTTGATGGATCAAGTAAAATTGAAGGAGCATCATCTGGGTGAAGATCTTTAATTTCTGGCTCAGGATATTCTTCTAATCCCATTGCTTCTACAACTGCATCATATAGCTCTTTAATTGCTACATCACTTCCTGATGAAAAATGATAAGCACCACTTCCAGTACCATCACAAGCTCTTACTACCGCTTTTGCTAAATCTTCCACAAAAACGAAATCTCTTCTTGCTTTTGTTACAAAACATTTTTTACCTTCTGAAAGTCTTTGATAAAAAATAGGAAGAGGTCCACTAACATTTCTAGGTCCTACCACATTTGCAAGTCTAAATGTAACAAAATCTAAACCTGAAATTTCTAAAAAATCTTCATTTGCTGTTTTTGTTATCGCATAACTACTATTTGCAGGAAATTTTGGATGACTTAAAGTAATAGGTTGTTCTAAAGGTTTTACACCATAACATAAGGCAGTTTGAAAATAAATAAATTTTTTAACACCAAACTCTTTTGCTGCATGAATCATATTTGAACCACCAACACAGTTTGTCAAAGTATCATTGTACCAATCATCTGGATCCTTATAAGATGCAGCTGTATGAACTATAGCATCTGGTCTAAATTCAGATATAAGAGAATCCACCAACTCTTTATCAGAGATAGTATCGATTACAACTTTTAAATTTTTGTGTTCTACTAAATGTTCTCTTCTTCCTGTTGCTAAATTATCAATAACTAAAACTTCATCACCTCTTGCAAGTAACATCTCTGCTACATGAGACCCTATTTGTCCACACCCACCTGTAATTAAAACTTTCACTATTTTCTCCTATTTTATTAAATTTTTATAATCTTCATGTTTATCAATAAACTCTTGGTACCATAGTTCTAAAGATAAAAATCCCCAAACTTTTCTACCGAATTGTCCCTCGGATTGTACACTATTTTTAATCAACTCTTTATTAAAAAACTCTCGCTCTGGTCCACTATCAAATATGGATATTATAAAATCTTTTAATTCGTCTTTCATCCATAGGTTCAATGGTACAGGAAATCCCATCTTATCTTTTCTGTTTAAAATCTTTTCTGGTAAATATTCTTTTGTACTTTCTACTAACAACTTTTTCAATGTTCCGTTTTTAAATTTTATATCTGCAGGAATAGTTGCTGCAAACTCAACAATTTTATGGTCTAAAAAAGGCACTCTAGCTTCTAATCCATGAGCCATACTCATTCTATCTTCAACTTGTAATAATGCAGGCAATAATGTTTTAAAATCAAAGTGAGTCATCTTGTCAAAATAAGATTCTTTACCTACATTTTCACTATTAAATAATTTTGAAAAAGATTCAAAAGGATCATAGTCACCTAATTTATCCAAATAAATTTCATCACCTAAATTTGGTGCTCTATTTATTAGACTATAATACCTTTTATCTATTTCTTCAAACAATCCATCGCTCCAAAACTGTTTTAGCATCGGTTTATAGTTTTTTAAAGAGATCAAATTAGGAATAATTGATTCATAAGTAACTACATAATTCCCATTATCTAAAGTCCCTTCAACTGCTCCTTTGATACATTGTTCAAAATAAGCAACTAAATATCTCGTATATCCTCCAAATATCTCATCACCACCTTGTCCACCTAAAACTACTTTTCTAGTTTGTGAAGCAAGTTTTGATGTCATATATTGAGCAAATGAACCAGGTCCAGCAACTGGATTATCAAGATGATATGTTATCTTTCGTATAGTATCAATAAAATCTTGACTATTAATATCTATTTGACATAAGTTAATATTATTATCTTCACAAATACTTTGGGCATATACACTTTCATCAAATGTACTACTAATAGAAAACTTACCATGAAATGCATGAAGTTTTTTTTCTTCACTTTTTGAAGCAAGAATAGCCATCAAACTTGAATCTACTCCACCACTTGCATAAGCTCCAACAGGAACATCACTTCTTACATGATACTTCACAGATTCTTCAATCAACTCTTTTAATTTTTTCTCAAAATAAGAGGCTGAATGGTCAAAATCTATATCATAATAAACTTCCCAGTATTTTTTTATATCTATTTTGTTATTTTTTATTGTTAGAGTATGTGCTACACCCAGCTCCTTGATGCCTTTGAATAATGTTTTATTCTCAAGATAAAATTGAAAATACAAGTAGTCTTTTAATGCTTCTTTATCAACTTCCAGCTTTTCAAAAAAAGGTAATAGTGATTTTGCTTCTGATGCAAAATAAAAGTTATCTCCTATTTGTGCATAATAAAAAGGTTTTATTCCAAATCTATCTCTGGCACAAAATAGTTTTTTTTCTTTATCATCCCAAATTGCAAAAGCAAACATCCCTCTAAAGTGATTTACACACTTTTTACCCCATTTTCTATAAGAAGCTAAAATTACTTCAGTATCTGAGTTCGTTTTAAAATCATAATCATTTTTTAATTCTTCTTTTAATTCTAAATAATTATATATTTCACCATTAAATGTGATAGATAATTCTTTATCTATCATAGGCTGTTTCCCATCAGATGATAAATCTATAATACTCAGTCTTTTATGTCCAAAACCTATAGTTTCTTGACTATTTACCCAAATCCCATCGCCATCAGGTCCCCTATGAGCTTGTATTTCATTCATTATAGTAAGATGTTTTTCCAAATTTTTATATTTTTGACTTTTTAAATTAACTATTCCAACTATTCCACACATACTATTCCTTTACTCTTTAATTGCTTTAAAATATAAATCTAATCCCATTATTTTTCCAATTGTTTTCAAATAAAAATTACGAGGAAGCAATCTACCTATTCTAGGTAGTAAATCTGAGCTATCAAAATTTTCTATTTCAAAACTAAAGTCTTTGAAACCCCTAAATACTTTTTTTACATCTTTTTTACTGTAAAGTCTTGCGTAAGGATTTCCCACACCATCATACGCAGTAGCAATAGAATCTTCATAGTTTAAACCTTTATACTCTTTTAAAAATAATCTCTTCAAGTATATCCCAAATAATGTTCTAACAGAATACTTATAATATAACATTATATTTAATGTAGCACCTTTTTTTAAAACTCTATTTAATTCATTTACCACCAAATCAATATCAGGTATATGATGTAAACAACCAATAGAAACTAATGCATCAAAACTATTATCTTCAAAAGGCATATCTGTAGCAGAAGCACAAACTGTTTTTAAAGTTAAATTAAATACTTCTTTTCTTTTATTTGCAAGTTCAATTGTTTCATTAGAAAGATCTAGTGCAACTAACTTATTGGTTACTTGTGATATTTGTCCCA
Source organism: Sulfurospirillum arcachonense DSM 9755 (assembly GCF_000597725.1). Taxonomy (GTDB): domain Bacteria; phylum Campylobacterota; class Campylobacteria; order Campylobacterales; family Sulfurospirillaceae; genus Sulfurospirillum_A; species Sulfurospirillum_A arcachonense. Next base: position 71,490 of record NZ_JFBL01000004.1, on the reverse strand, counting down.
ATTCATAACCACTTCCTAAGCCTATAAGTAACACTTTTTTATCTCTGTATTGTTCAACATCTAATATTTCATCAAAATAAGGATATAAAAGTCTAAATTTTGTATCAAAATCTTGAAAAAACTCATAAGAATATATTTTATAACTTGACATATATGAACCACATGGTTTAGTATTCCAAAAATCACGTGTTTCATTATATATTTCTTCCATTGTTATTTCCTTACCAATTTTAATACATATTTTACTATTTTTACAAGATATTTCCTTCCTATAAATTGCCTATACCTAAAAGATTTCAATTTAGCTAGTTGATACCTAAAATTTAAATCTTTATTAATCAACAATAAAATTTCATTTTTTGAATACTCACATACACTTTGTTCAACACTAGGTAAAGTTTTTTCAAACTCTTCTATAAAACTTTGATATGAATATTTTCCTGATAGTATCAAATCATTGTAAGCATTATCTATGATTTTATTCACTAATGTTTCATCTTTTATCATTGTTAATACCTCCTCAAAATTTAAAAAATCTTTTTTAAGAGGTATATAGTGAACCATTGGTTTTAATATCCCTTGATATTCCCCTTCAAATAGTACTTGCAATACCTTAAAAGAAGCAGCTTCGAACACTCTTGGACTAATGGTACGATAGTACATTTTACCTTCCCATGGTTCTAAAACTTTAAATATCTCTTCTTTTGTAGCTTTTGGATTGTTTTTTATAAAATTTTCATAAGTTTCTTGTGCCCTACCATCTATATCAAATATTGATACTCCTGCTTCTACACCAATAACTACTTTTGAATTTGCTATCAATTTGTACCATTCATCTCCATAAAGTCTAGATGATTCTGTATAATCAATATTTATTTTTAAATCTCTTTTTTCTAATCTTTTAATAAACTCTTTTGCAATATCAACTTTTTCTTGTGCTTCTTTTCCCATATAATATGGCAACTCTCTTGCTCTATAACTTATATCTATAGTTCTTTCATTATATGGTTTATAAAAAAATTTTCCTATATCAATATGCTTCTTATCTACATATCCAGTTAATGTCAAATAAACTGATTTTACATTAGTATATTTATAATAAGTCTCATCATAATACTTTGGATCAAGCAGTGTATATACACTATCTATTTTACAATCATTTAAAAATGAAAACCTCTTTTGGCAAAAATGATACTCATCTTGAAAAAATGCAACCTTATAAGCTTTTGAATTCTTTATATAATTAACATAATTATCATTTAATTCATATATTGCCCCTCTGCCAAATAGTGAATAATGCAAAATAATAACATCAAATTCTATATTGGATAATTTTTTTGGAAATCCTAATTCTGTATTAGTTTTCAATACATTATGATTTATATATTTTTCGAAAGATTCTACATGTTCACTAATTGTTGATGCATTTTTATATAAGTGTTGGTGGTATATTAACAATATTTTCATTTTACTTATAACTCCAATAATATTTTTTCAAATTCAATTACATTTTTTTCTATATCAAAAAAACTCTCCGCAAATAGTCTTGACTCTTTTGCTTTTTTTTCTCTAAACTCGTTATCCATAACCGTTTTTTTAAGTACTTCATATATATTTAATACATTTGCTTCAATAATTGGTAAACTATTATATTCTGGAAAATTTTTATAAAAATTATCTTTTGCATCCTCTCGAAGATAACATATCACAGGTTTTCCTAAAGCCATAGTTTCCACACCAGTTGAGCCCCACCAACCATATATTAACTGTTCAACTACGATATCTGCTTGAGCTTGATAATATCTCATATTTTTAGACTCTACATCAATTACATAAAAATACTCCACTTCAAAGCCTTCTTCTTTTAATATATCTATCGCATCAACTATAAAAGGGGATCCCTTTATATTTTTCCCATTATTTTCTCTATTTTCTTTGAAAAAACTATGTAGGATTCTTAGATTTTTTGTTTTGGGTAATTTAAATTTATCTGGAATTCTTATATCCGGTTTCCATAAATATAAATCAATTGATTTATATTTATATGTGATTTGTTTATACTGTGTTGATTCCATATCGGGGAAGCCCAAAAATAAATCAAAATATTTATTTAGTATATTAAATTTTTTAATATTACTTTCGTCTTTACAAACACTATCATCCCACCCACAATTATTACATATATTTCCATCGTCAATTTTTGAAATTTCTTTTTTTAAATCTATATCTATACATCCACTAGGTAAATAAATAAGTTTTTTATTTAAAAATTTTAATAAAAATAAATCTAAATAAAAATTTTTTCCAAATAAATTTTCAACAAAAACTGGCAACAATGGTAATAACCTATGTCCTCCATATATAAAAAAATATTTATATTTAAATAACCAAATACAAAATACAAAAAAATGATAAAAAGGTTTAAAGATTTTAACTACATTCTTAATTATTATAACATTATCAGTATATAATAATTTTTTAGGATAATTATTTGGTAAATAAATGTCAGCTTTCCAACCTCTTTTTCTTAAAGCATCTCTATAAAAAAAACTACAATGATAATCAGGTATAACAAATAAAATAGACTTATTCAATAATTTCTTCTCCTTAATTTAATTTTTAAAAAATTCTTTTCTTCTGTATCAAGGAAGAAATATAAGACAAATAAACAAAAGCAGATTAAAAGCGCAGAGAAAAAAACTTCAACAACTAAATTATCCAACATACTTATCACATAAGCTAAATATATACTTATAGAAAAAAACAATATTAAAATATATATCTTTTTCCAATTATAATTTACATCTAAATACTTTTGCCCTATATACCAAGACAATAACACCAATATAAAATAACTAATAAGCGTTGCATAAGCAGCACCAATCATTCCATATAAAGGAATCATCCATAAATTAAATCCTATATTAGATATTGCTGCTACCCATTCAATCATAGACTGATATTTTAATTTTTTTTCAAAATATAGCCCAGGCAATAAAATTAAATATACCCCTTTTAACATATAAGCTAATGCAACAAGACCAACAATAGTATAAGCATCATAAAACTTACTATCTGTCATCAAAACCACAATAGGTTTTGCAACCACAAAAAATAGAATAACGATAAAACCAAAAAACATTAAATAATAATTCAGCACATATCCAAAAACTTCTTTTGCTTCTTCTTTTTTATTGATAAAAGACATAAAAAAAGGTGGCCATGCACTTCCAAAAGCGCCTACTAATATTAACATCATCATACCAAAAGAGTATCCTACGGAGTAAATACCCAAATCTACTAATCCTAAAAATCTCTCTATCATTTGTCTATCTGCATAATCAATAATTAAAAAAGCAAATAATCCCCAAATAGATGGAAACCCTATCTTAACTAAAGGCTTAATAAATTCTAAATTAAAATAAAAATTTAATTTTTTCATAATAAATATATATATAAATAAAAACATTACAAATGAGCTACATAGAGAGGCCAAAAAAAATCCAAATAGACCCCACTTCCAAATAAGTACAAAAACTACACTAAAAACAATTGCAATTAAAGTATTTATCAATGTAATAATTACATATTTCTTAGCCATCCCCTCCATACGTAAATAATCTAAAAAAGGATTGTATATTACAGTCATACCTAAAGATATAATTGACAAATTAATATACTCACTATAAATGTGTGTTTGAAATATTAAAGTACTAATTTCTTGAGAAAAAAAGATAAATATTGAACACATTACTGTTGTATTAGAAGATAAAAGTAGAAAATTTGACCATATTACACTAATTCTTTTAATTTCATCTTTTTCTTGAAAATACAAAATTCCCATAGAACTTCCTGTTCCAAGATTAAAAAAACTAACCAAACCAACGCTGAGCAATCCTATCAATGCAACAACACCATATTCTTCAGGTGTCAAAACTGAAGTAAAAAAAGGAAGTAAAAATAATCCTATAAACTTTTGTAAAATACCACCTATCCCATATACAAATGAACCTTTTAATAATCTATTAAGATGATTTTTAATCATTAAAAGCTTTCATTTGTATTAAATATATAGTCTATAATACTCAACCCTTTTATAAATTCTTTTGTATTAGATTGTTCATACAAAGGATGTTCAAAGTCTTGATAGATAAAATTCAATCCTTCTTTTTCAAACAATGATATATCTTGATAATCACTAGCACCACCACCTGCCATATATGTGTCACATCCAGTAGCTTTTGTTAAATCTATAAGTAACTCATTGGAAGAAGATAAAAAATTATAATCAGAAGATATTACTAGTTTTTTTTCAATTTCAATATTTAAATACTTACAAATTTCCACTATAGCATTCAGATTATATTTACTAACATTGTTTTCATTATAGTTAATTAATTCGAATATAAAATCTCTATTTTCTTTAAAATATGAAGCTTTAGAATAGTTTGCTTGAAGTGTTTTAATTATTTTATCTCTCCAGTTTATATTTTGAAATGTGGTTTCATTGATATTCCACAAACCACTAGGACGATTTATAGGAGCTGTTATATATTGGCTTTTGCCTTGAATACTAATGGCTACTCTATTTGACCATGTTCCTCCCTTTTTTTGGTACTGAACATCATCTAGCACGACAAACTTATCGGATCTTTTTATCTTATCAAAATATCCTAACCATGGAAAAAAATTGGGTTGGTGTATTGCACAAATCATTATCTTATATTCCATTCCTCAGTTAATATACTCATTACATAAACATTTATATATTTTCCATTTAAAAAAATGTCTCTTCTCAAAATTCCTTCTTTTTGAAAACCCATTTTTTCATATAAAGAAATTGCTCTAGAATTAGTTTCAAAGACATTCAAATAAATTTTGTTAAGATTCAAATCATTAAAACCATAATCTATTAATATTTTCAAAGCTTCTTTTCCATAGCCTTTTGAAGAACTTTCAAGTTGTAATCGTATTTGCAGTTCTGCCTTTTTATGAATAGGATTTATTGAATGTAATTGACAAGTTCCAATTAACTCATTATCTTCCTTTTTTCTAATTCCAAATATTACAGTTGATTTATCTTTTCTAATATTTTCAAACCATTCAATATGATTTTTAAGATGAACAGGGAAAAAAGATGAATTAAAATTCACCAGTTCTTTATTATTTATCCAATAATACATTTTTGATATATCATTTTCATTTTCTATAGAAGATAAATATATTTTTTCATTTTCTAAATTCTTACTTGACATTTTCTCTCCCATACTTATTTAATAATACATCATATTTTTTGGCTGTATTTCTTGACCTTCCATCTATACATCTTTGTATTCTATCCCTTGGGCTCATAATTTCTTTTTGCCACCATGAAGGATGAGTTAAGACTTGAATTTTTGTGTGTTTTTCATTTAAAAAATCTTCTAACCTTTTATATCGCCAGTATCCATTACTATCACTACAATATTCTACATTTTCTTTGAAATATTTAGCATAAGTATTTATCATACTTGAATATTTAAAATCATCATATTTTAATATTTCTTTAGTTGGATTATGAAAAGAAAAAACTTTTATTTCTACTTGAAATAGATTTTCTAAAATTTTTTTTTCAAAATTTAGATATTTTTCTAAATCTTCTTTCGATTGAATATTGTACTGTGTTGGATCAAAATGCAATCCTATTTGATGACCTAAAGATAATATTCTTATAATTAATTCTTTTATTTCTTCTTCAAAGATATTATAAAAAAAAGAGCTTAATTGTAGAAAATAAGTAGCTTTTATAGAATACTTCTTTTCAATTAATGCTAATGTATATGCTCTATGAATTGAGTAATCAATATCATGTCTCCATAAGATAAATATTTCATTATAATGAATTTCATTATAAAAAATAGTAGTATTAATATTTTTTTCTAATATTTTTTTATAATTAGATTCTGTAAAATCTTCCATATAATAATTCATCCTAGTCTTGCCTTTTCTATAATTAATTTTTTACCATCTCTTGTTTCTATAAAAGCTCCAGGATATGGATCAGATTGAGCTCTAATAAAATCATATAATTCAATAGAAGATTTACTCAAATCAATTTTTCCATCTTCTGGTTTTCTTTGAGGGAAAATTTCAATTTTACTTTTATCTTGTGGAATAAATTTTATATTTTTAATATCTTCAAATAGCACTTCTAATAAAATTTCTTTTGAAGCTATAGTTGCTTTGTCATACACTTCTTTTATAGTATCTTCATGCTCTATAGTAAAAGATTTTTGGGCAATAATATCCCCATCATCTACACCATCTTCCATATGAAAAAGTGTAACTCCTGTTTCTTTTTCACCATTTATAATAGCCCAATTAAGTGGTGCTCCGCCTGCATATTTTGGCAATAAGGAAGCATGAATACCCCATGCTCCATATTTACTAAGTTTTCTAGTTGATTTAGGTAACATATAATACCAACCAAGTACTAATATTAAATCAAGATTTAATTCTTTAATAATTGGTTCATAATCTTTTGTTTTTTTCCCATTTATTGAATCTATTTCATAGTAAGGAATATTATATATATCAGCTATTTCTTTTAAATTACTATAGTTAGTATTTTTCACTTTTTTATCACTATATGAAATATTAAACTCTTGAGGTATAGAAAATACTACTTTAGGAAAAAAACTTTTTTCTATTAAAAAAAGTAATAATTCTTTACTATAATTAGTAGCACCAAAAAAGGCAAAAGATAATTTATCCATAAATATTACTCCATTCTTCAAAATTCAATAAACTCCAAATAAACAATCTTCTATTTTCTTTTCCTGTTAAGTGTTCATTTACAAGTTTTTGAACGGCATCTTTATCCATATATTTATATATGTTTGCATCGTTATTTAAAAGTTTTGCTTTTACAAACTCTATACTTTCTCCCTTAAACCAGCTTTGATCAGGAGAACTAAAACCTTGTTTTACAGCTTTATGAATATCTTCTGGTATATATTTACTCATAGCTTTTCGCAAGATTACTTTTCCGTCATTGGTCTTTTGCATTTTTCCTATTTCATTTTCATTCATCTTCATAACTTTATGCAAATCACCTAGTTTATATTTTGCAGGTATTTTTTGTGCGAAATCTACTAAATCATTGTCAAGAAAAGGAACTCTTGTCTCAAGACTATGCGCCATAGAAAGTTTATCATCTACTACTAGAAGCCCATGTAAAAATGTCTTTGCTTCAAAATATAGCGAATGGTTTATATACTCTTCTGCTGTTTGATTTTTTATAGGAGTTTTAAATACATTTGCAAATATATCTCTTGTCCATACATTTTTTGCTTCTTCCATAATTGGAGAAAATACATTTTGTATCTTTTTATTTGGTATAAGTCTTTTCCAAAAGCTATAATACTTATTTATATAGTCATCAAAACTATCATTGTTTACTGCTTTATAATATCGCCAAGGATACCCAGCAAAAAGTTCATCTCCACCAGCACCACTAAGCACTACTTTTACAAATTTACTAGCAAGTTTTGCCGCATAATAGTTTGGATAACTTTGTCCTACTCTTGGTTCTTCAAGATGATAAGAAAACTTATTCATGCATCTTTCCATATCACCTGATTTTAAAACCATCTCATAATGTTCTGTTTTAAACTTATAAGATATACATTCTGATTTTGCTCTCTCATCAAAGCTTAGTTCCATCCCACTTGCACTTGATAAATCAAATCCTACAGTAAAAGTTTTCAAAAAGTCGTTTGACTTTTGAAAATGATTTGATGCAATTGCAGATATGCTACCACTATCCATACCACCACTTAAGTAGCTTCCTACTTGAACATCTGCTACAAGTTGTCGCTCAACTGCTTGAGTAAAAAGTCTATCTAGTTCTTCTATATATTCTCTTTCATCTTTTATAGTTTCTGGCTCACTAAAATCAAAATCCCAATATTGTTTTTTTTCTATTTTTTTAGACAATAAATCAATTTCAAAGTAATGTCCAGCTTCAAGTATTTGTATATCTTTATGAAGTGTTTTATTTGTAAATATATTTTGAAATGTAAAGTATTCCAAAAGTGCTTCTTTATCTACTTCACTTTTATAATCTTTATATTCCAAAATAGACTTTATCTCACTTGCATATATAAAAGTTTTATCTTGTGTAATATGATAATAAACTGGCTTTATACCATATCTATCACGACAAAGATAAAACTTCTTTTGAAAGTTATCATATAAAGAAAATGCAAACATACCATTAAATCTTTTGATACACTCTATTCCCCACTCAATATAAGCATATATGATTACTTCTGTATCTGTATGACTTTTAAATCTATGCCCTAGTTTTTCTAGTTCTACTCTTAACTCTTTAAAGTTATATATCTCACCATTGTAAGCTATCCAAATATTTTTAGATAAGTCTGACATCGGTTGATGTCCAGCATAACTAACATCAAGAATTGATAATCTTCTATGGCCCATATAAAGGTCATAATCATGTGAATGTAACTCTCTTTGTGCTGAGTATGATTCTATAGCAGGAAGCATATCATCTATATTTTTAAATTTTTCATCTGTTAAATTTTGATAAAAAGAAACTCTTATATTATGACGAGAGCCCGTATGAAAACATAAATATCCTGCATCATCTGGACCTCTATGAGCTATCTTATCTGCCATAGGTTTAGCATAATCAACATTTATAGATGGTTTATTAAGTGATAAAGCTCCTACTATTCCGCACATATTATTTTAAAGCCTCTTTTATATTTGTGATAACATAATCAAACTCTTCATCACTCATACCAGCATAAAGAGGCAATGCAATAGAAAGTCTATCTGCTGCATAACTCATAAGGAAATCTTCATCTTTAAAATTATTTTTATTTTTATAATACCCTAGAGTATGAACTGCATGAGTACCTTGCCTTGTAGCTATTGTCATTTCCTCTAGTTTTTCCATAAAAATATTTCTTTTGATATTAAGTCTATCTATTTGTTCTTTTGTTAGATTTGATATATCTTCCCCATCTGTAAATATACAAACATACGATTGATATCCATGTTTATAGTTCTCAGGGATATACGGAGTTACTAATTGTGATATATCTTTTAGTGCTTCATCATACTTTACAGCAACTTCTCTTCTACCATTCATAATATATTCTTTTTTATCCATTTGACAAACACCAAGAGCACCTTGCATATCTGTCATTCGATAGTTGTACCCTCTCATGGTAAAATCTGGAAGTAGTGACCCACCCTTTTCTTTATGTCTTTGAAGATCAGATTTACTTGCACCATGGTCTTTTAGTTGAGATACTTTATTTGCAATTTTATCATCATTAGTAATTAGCATACCACCTTCACCAGTACATATTGATTTTCTTGGATGAAATGAAAAACAACCTACATCTGCAAATGTACCAGAGTGATTATCTCCTATCCAACCATCAAATCCACAAGCACTATCTTCAATAACTTTTAAATCATATTTTTTTGCTAAATTCATAATATATGGCATATTTGAACAAAGACCAAAAAGATTTACTGGCATAATTGCTTTTATTGAAGTATCGTTTTTTATTAAATCTTCTAATTTTGTTTCATCTATATTAAATGTTCTTAAATCAATATCACAAAATACAACTTCTGCACCTGTATATTCAACTGCATTTGCACTTGCTACATAAGTAAAAGATGGAACAATTACCTTATCCCCTCTTGTAATACCCATAGCTTCTAATCCAAGGTGCAAAGCAGTAGTACAGCTTGTAGTAGCATGAGCAAACTTTGCACCAGTAAACTCACTAAACATCTTTTGAAACTTTGCTACATTTGGTCCTTGAACTACCCAACCTGTTTCAAGGGGTTTTACCATAGCTTCTTTTTCTTCATCACCAAAAATTGTTTTAGTAATAGGTATATTCATTTTCATTTGATTAACCCCTAATTCCTTTTTCTGCTCTCCACTTAATTAGAGCACTTAAACCATCTTCTAAAGAGTATTTGTATTTAAACCCAAGTTCTTTTTCTGCTTTTTCTCTTGAACCTATCCTATTTTGTACAAGTTGTCTTGCATCATCGGCACTATATGGAATATAATTTATTTCCAAATCAGAATTTTTAAGCTTCAACATTGTATTGCAAAGTTGTTTTATAGTAGTTTGTACTTCTGTTCCTACATTATAGTAGCCTAGTTTTATATCAGATTTAGCTGCAGCTATATTACACCTTGCAATATCTTCAACATAAATAAAATCGTAAGCTTGAGAACCATCACCATTTACACTTGGTGCTTCATTTCTATCAATCTTATTTAAAACTATTGGTACTACTCCACTATAAACAGCATGTTGATCTTGTCCAGGACCATAAACATTCATATATCTAAGACCTACTATTTCTAAACCATATCTATCATTGTAAGCTGTACACATAGCCTCACCAGCTATTTTTGTAGCACCATAAAAATTTTTATTATTAAAAGGATGATCTTCAGTCATAGGAACTTGAACGGCATCTCCATAAACAGAAGCAGATGAACTATAGATTAGTTTTTTAACTTTGTGTTTTACACAAGCTTCTAAAACATTAAATGTACCAGCGATATTTACATCAAATGCAGTTCTAGGGAAATCTTTACAGTGTAATAACCACATAGCGGCTAAATGAAATACATAATCAACACCATCCATAGCTTTATCTAAAATATCTAATTCTCTTACGTCTCCACCATAAGGGAAAATAGAACATCTTGGGTCTTTTAAACTATCTTCAAGATTTTCCATTTTACCACGAGTAAAATTGTCATAAATAATTACTTCTTTTACAGGTTCTTTAAGTAATTCACTTACAACAAAACCACCAATAAATCCAGCAGCACCTATTACTAAAACTTTTGCATTATTTAATTTATTTGACATTTTTTATTTCCCTTTTTATTTTTTTCAATATATGTATTTTGCAAAAGCAAAATATATGTAAACTATACGTCCATTTTATTCCATGTTAAAACACAAAATCTTACACGAATTTATTAATATCTTTATTAAAAGTTGATACCTTATTCAATCGAAAATTAGCTTAAATTCATCTCTATATTTTTTCTATACCTATATATTTCTAAATAAAAATTCTATACACATGTGACACTTCATCTATACTCCAATAGCTTTTTTATGATAATTTCAGCAGCTTTTCCAGTGCCATATAAATTTAACTTTAAATTATCTATATTAAAGTCTGAATTATTTCTATATGAATTTAATATTTTTTCTTTATTTGCTCCAACTAGAGTGTTAGCACCACAGTTTACTAACTCAACCCACTCTGTTTCATCTCTTAAGGTAATACACTGTTTTTCAAAAAAGAAAGCTTCTTTTTGAAGTCCTCCACTATCTGTCATTACAAAATCACAATTATCTATTAACCATACCATTTTAAGATAACCAATAGGGTCTATTAATGTTAAGTTTTTTATCTCTAAATTTAAATTTTCTAAGAGTTTTTTTGTTCTTGGATGCACTGGTAATATAACTTGTTTATCTTTTCCTATTTTATTCAAAGCTTCAAATATACTTCTTAATCTATTTACATTATCTGTATTTTCTGCTCTATGTATAGTGCAAAGAATATATTCATCTTTTATTTCACAAGTAGGTTTTACTGCTAAGTTTTTATAAAACATTGCCCCATCTTGCATAACATCACCTGACTTAATAATTTTGCACTTAAAACTAGCAAAGCCTTCATCTCTTAAATTTTTTATAGCTACATCAGTAGGACAAAAAAGTATATTGCTCACTCTATCAGTAAGAATTCTATTTATTTCTTCTGGCATATTCATATTAAAACTTCTAAGCCCTGCTTCAATATGCGCCAATTTTATATGTAACTTAGAAGCAACTATAGCTCCTGCCAAAGTCGAATTAGTATCACCATATACCATAATCCAATCAGGTTTTTCTTTTAGTGCTACCTCTTCAATCTTTTCAATCATTTGCCCAGTCATCGCACCATGTGATTTACCACCAATACCAAGAAAATAATTGGGTTTGGGTATTTTCATCTCTTCAAAAAAAATATCACTCATATTTGTATCATAGTGTTGTCCAGTATGCACTATAATTTCTTTTATTTCATTATGTTTCGCAATTTCTCTGCTAACAGAACCTGCTTTTATAAATTGTGGTCTTGCCCCTAATATTGTAAGTATTTTCATTTTAAATTTTCTACAATATACTCGATTACTTCATTAATAACATAAGGATTCATAGGTAAGCTCATCATCTCTTTTGGTACTATTTCTGAAATTGGAAAATCACCTTTGTTATATCCCATATATGAAAAACTTTCTTGTAAATGTAATGGCATAGGATAATGTACCACTGTTGGAATACCTTGTTCTTTTAGTGTCACTTGTAATTCATTTTTATAAAGATTATATTGATATTGTAAATTTGCAAAATTTATTTTCATTGTTACTCTTCTATTAAAGTTAAATTGTCATTTTCTATTTTATATTTTGTAGTATCAAAATCATCTATAGCAATACTATTTTCATCAAATTTTAAGGTGTTTCCAGCTTTACTTACCCATCCAATTTGTCTTGCTGGAACTCCTACCACAAGTGCATATGGCTTTACATCTTTATTTACAACTGCTCCACTTCCTATAAGTGCGTATTCTCCAATAGTTACACCACAAACTACTGTAGCATTTGCACCAATTGAACAACCTTTTTTAAGAAGTGTTTGTTTAAACTCTTTACGTCTCACTATAAATGCTCTTGGATTTATAATATTTGTAAACACCATAGAAGGTCCAAGAAAAACATCATTTTCAATTTCTACACCTTCATAAATAGAGATATTGTTTTGTACTTTAACACCACTCCCAATTGTTACTTTAGGTCCAACTACACAATTCTGTCCAAAAGAGCAATTTTCTCCGATATGAGAACCTGATAAAATATGTGAAAAATGCCAAATCTTTGTATTATCCCCTATAGAAACATTATCATCTACATAGCAAGACTCATGTGTAAAATAAGAGGCCATTAACTTATCACCTTTTTACAAAAAGGATGATATTCACCATTTAATCCAAGAGGTACTAGCTTTCGTATAACTGAAACTATGTTGATAGACTTTCGAGCTTCTTCTAATCCAAATCCCCCACCACTTAAAATATGTTCATAGCTCCTTGTGTGTAAGTCTGTAAAACCTTCACTAAATTCAAACTCTTCACCATCAACAGTGATACTTCTATATGTAGTTTTACCAGTGGCTTTTATGTCTTTAGGTATATAATTGTAATTTACAGATAAAAACCATCTAACATTTGCATTTTTTAGTTTCATAAACCCAGCATTTGTGTCGGGGTCTTTTATATGAACAAAATTTTCTTCAATTGGTCCAAAAATCCAAGAGAGCATATCAAAAAAATGAACTCCTATATTTGAAGCAATTCCTCCTGATTTTTCTTCATTACCTTTCCAAGAAACAAAATACCATTTACCACGACTAGTGAGATACGTTAAATCAATATCATAAATTTTATTGGGATTTTTTTCTAACTCTTTTGAAATTTTTTCTTTTAAAGCTATGATAGATTCATGAAGTCTTAATTGTAAAATATTATAAACTTTTTTGCCCGTTTCTTCCTCTATAACTTTTAACTGGTCTATATTATGCGGATTTAAAACAAGAGGTTTTTCACATATTGCATGAGCACCACTCTTAAGTGTAAATCTTATATGTGCATCATGAAGATAGTTAGGAGTAGTTATACCTATATATTCTATTTTTTTATTACCATCTCTATGCCATTTATCTACAAATCTATCAAATCTTTCAAATTCTGTAAAAAAACTGGCTTGAGGAAAATTACTATCCATAATACCTATACCATCATATGGATCTAATGCAGCCACAAGTTCATTACCAGTCTCTTTTATGGCCCTCATATGTCGTGGTGCTATATATCCACTGGCTCCTATGAGTGCAAAATTTTTCGTACTTGCCATTTTATAACCTTCCATCAGAATTTTTCAAAATATTTTTTATATCATATATAACTTGCTTATCATTTTTCTTTATATGTAAAGATTTAAACTCAGCATGAGAGACAGCTAAAACAATAGCTTCATACTCTTTTAAGTTTTCTTCTTCTTTCAAATCTAAACCGTACTCTTTTTTAACTTCCTCTTTATCTGCCCATGGGTCACTTACACTTATATCACATCCGAATTCTTTTAGTTCGTTTATTACATCTATAACCCTTGAGTTTCTTATGTCTGGACAATTTTCTTTAAAAGTAATTCCCAATACTAATACTTTTGAACCTTCTATCTTATGACCTTTTTTTATCATAAGTTTTATTACTTGGTTTGCTACGTATATGCCCATATTATCATTGATACGACGACCTGCTAGTATAATCTCTGGATTAAAACCAACTTCCTGAGCTTTATGAGTAAGATAATAAGGATCGACTCCTATACAGTGGCCTCCAACAAGGCCTGGACGAAATGGTAAAAAATTCCACTTTGTTCCTGCCGCTTCTAAGACAGAATTTGTATCAATATTAAGTTTACTAAAGATCATTGCAAGTTCATTTACAAAAGCTATATTTATATCTCTTTGGCTATTTTCTATCACTTTTGCGGCTTCTGCTACTTTTATACTTGGTGCTTTATGAGTTCCAGCTGTAATAATACTTGCATATAAATCATCTACTTTATCTGCAATTTTTGGAGTACTTCCACTTGTCACTTTAAGTATCTTTGTTACAGTGTGCTTTTTGTCTCCTGGATTGATTCTCTCTGGACTATATCCACAAAAAAAGTCTTTGTTGAACTTTAAACCAGATACTCTTTCTAAAACAGGAACACAGTCTTCTTCAGTAGCTCCTGGATATACAGTACTCTCATATATAACAACATCATCTTTTTTAAGAATTTTACCTATACTCTCACTTGCTTTTATAAGTGGCGTTAAGTCTGGGCGTTTATTTTTATCAATTGGAGTTGGAACTGTAACTATATAAATGTTACATATAGAGATATCTTCAATTTTAGATGTAAACTTCATATCATTTGATATAGCTTCTTTTAACTGTTCTCCAGTTAACTCTAAAGTTCTATCGTGTGCATTTTTAAGTTCGTCTATGCGTGTTTGATATATATCAAATCCAACTACATCATACTTTTTTGCAAACTCTACTGCTAATGGAAGTCCTACGTAACCTAATCCTATAACTGCTATTTTATTCATATTACTTTACACCTATTTGGAAATACTCAAAATCTTGAGTTTCTAGCCTATTTTTATCATATTGATTTCTTCCATCAAAAATAATGTTATTTTTAAGTCTTTTACTTATCTCATCAAAATCTGGACTTCTGAACTCTTTCCATTCTGTTAAAAGTATCATGGCTTCACAGTTATCCAATGCGTCATATTTGCTATTCATATACTCTACATGTAAATTGTCTTTTAGATAAAATTCTTTTGCTTCATTTATAGCTTTTGGATCGTATGCTTTTATCTTTGCACCTTTGCTTGTAAGCTCATTTATAACTGTTATACTTGTTGCTTCTCTCATATCATCAGTTTCAGGTTTAAAGCTAAGTCCCCAAATAGCAAAAGTCATACCTGTTAAGTCGTTTCCAAATTTTTTGATTATTTTATCTGAAATAACCTTTTTTTGAGCATAATTTACATCTTCAACTGCATCTAATATTTTTGGAGTATATCCATGGTCTTTTCCAGTTTTTGCTAAAGCTTGAACATTTTTAGGAAAACAGCTTCCCCCATATCCACAGCCTGGATAAATAAAACTATATCCTATACGAGAATCACTTCCTATGCCATTTCTGACTTTATTGATATCTGCTCCAACTCTTTCACATATATTTGACATTTCATTTATAAAACTTATTTTTGTTGCAAGCATAGCATTTGCTGCATATTTTGTCATTTCTGCACTTTTTATATCCATAGTTATAAATCTATCGTGATTCCTTGTAAAAGGCGCATAAAGTTCTCTCATAACTTCAAAAGCTTTTTCATTATCTGCTCCGATGACCACACGATCAGGTTTCAAAAAGTCTTCTACCGCTGCTCCTTCTTTTAAAAACTCTGGATTACTTATAACATCAAAAGTTAACTTTGAATTTCTCTTATCAAGTGCTTGTTGAACTTCATCTCTTACTTTATCTGCTGTACCTACTGGAACTGTTGATTTATCTATGACATAAGTATGTTTATTTATATGTTCTCCTATACTTTTTGCAACTGCTAACATATACTTAAGATCTGCACTTCCATCTTCTCCCATAGGAGTTCCAACTGCAATAAAACATATATCACTAATATCAAGTGCTTTTTTTGTATCTGTAGTAAACTTTAAAGTTCCAGCTTGAAAATTTTCCAAAACCATCTCTTCAAGCCCTGGCTCATAGATAGGAATAATCCCACTCTCCAAATCTTTTACTTTTTTTTCATCTATATCTACACATACAACACTATTACCCATCTGGGCAAAACATGTACCACTTACTAATCCTACGTATCCTGTTCCTATTATACTTATCTTCATTTTTACTCATTTTTTCATACATTTTTAACAAGAATATTTTTTGTTTAAACTATAACATATCCAATTTTTATCTCTAACATAATTTAACATTATTCTATATTTTTATATCATATGCCCTACTACAAAATAAATATAACTTGATATTTTACTTTAATTTTAAATTATATTTAAATAGACTTACTTAATTTCATCTTTTACTCTCATAAAAACTGGAAATCTTGGTTTTCCATTTTTAGTTAATCCCTGATATTTAAAAGTTACTATTATACCTTTTTTAGGTGGATTTCTCCTTAATATATCACTTAAACCACTTCCTAGATTAATAATTACTCCATTTTTCATTTTACAAATAAGAGAACCTAGTAAATTTTCATATTTTCCTCTACCTTTTTTATATCCTATTACTTCACATTCACTGTCAAAAAAACTTTTTACTTTTAAAGCTTCTGCTGTTCTTTTATTTATATATAAAGCATTTTGATTTCTTATAACTACTCCTTCTCCACCTTTATCTTCTATCTTTTTTAAAAAAGATTTTAAGTGTTGTTTATCTTTACATGTAATTTGTTTTATTATTTTTATATATTTATTGGGTTTAACTTTTAAAAAATCGTCTAATACATCTAACCTATTTTTTAATCCACCTTTTTGATTTGGAACTTCAAAAATATTATAAGTTAGATTTTTCCAACCTTTATGAGGAGTTTGCTTTCTAACAATTCCTGATATATTATCAAAATCGTCCCTTTTACTCCAAAGTTCACCATCTATTTCAAATAGCGGGAAGTCTTTAGTAAACCACTTTGGAGCTTTAAATACTTTACCACCTCGTGATATAAGCTTTTTTCCATCCCAATACGCTCTTACTCCATCAAGCTTTTCACTCATAAACCATCCATCTACATGTAGACTTTCATTATATGTTTTTAAAAGCAATAAATCAGGCTTTTGAGCAAATAAAAAAAATGGTAAAAAAAGAATTAGTAGGTATTTACATATAATCATATATTATTTTATCAAAAAAGAATGTAAGACTTCATTAAAAGCCTTACATGTAGATTAATTTGGACATTTTCCAAGAGTAAGATTGCCTTTGTTCTTTTCAACAGTTTTTTTGCCTATTCCTTTTACTTTTGCTAATTCATTTATAGATTTAAAACATCCATTAGTTTTTCTAAATACTACAATTTGCTCAGCTTTTTTACTTCCAACACCTTTTAAGGTAGTAAAATCTTTTTGATTTGCATTGTTTATATCAACACTCGCAAATAAAAAACCAATAAAAACAAAAACTAATAACACAATTTTCATATATTCTCCTTTAGATTAAGATATTAAATCCTATCTAATAAAAAATTAAATAATACTTTAGAACACTATTTTTTATAAAAATAATTAGTAGCTTTAACAAAACCATCTACACTACCACAGTCAAACCTCTTACCTTTAAATTTATAAGCTATGACTTTACCCTGCTTAGCCATTTCTAAAAGAGCATCTGTTATCTGGATTTCTCCACCTTTTCCTGGTTTAGTTTTTTCTAAAATATCAAAAATATTAGGAGTAAGTATATATCTTCCTATAATCGCTAAGTTACTTGGAGCATCTTGAGAAGCTGGTTTTTCTACCATTGTTTCAACTCTATAAGTATCATTAGTCCATCAACCAAATTACCTGCAATAACACCATATTTACTAGTATCCTCTTTAGGTACTTCTTCTATAGTTACTACACAACAGCCATATTTTTATATACTTTTACCATTTGAGACAGTACACTCAAATTTCCACTATCACATAAATCATCAGCAAGTATCACAGCAAATGGTTCATTTCCTATTAAAGACTTGCCTGTAAGTATCGCATGACCTAGACCTTTCATCTTTACTTGTCTAGTATAAGTAAACGTACATTTTTCTATTACATCTCTTATTTCCGTAAGGTAATGCTCTTTTGATGTATCCTTAATCTGGTGTTCTAACTCATAACTTATATCAAAATGATCTTCGATTGAACATTTACCACGCCCTGTTACTATAGCCATAGTGTCACATCTTCAACACCATACTAAATAAGTAGCTTAGTCATAATTGGTAACATCTCTTTAGGCATTGATTTCGTTGCTGGTAAAAATTTTGTTCCGTACCCCAGCTGCTGGAAATAAACATTTTTTAATAGTTTTCATATAAACTTCTCTCTTTTGATAATTTATTTTTTAATATTATTTTACTCTCTTCAACTCCAGGTTGCCCATATGCTTCCACACCTATCAAATTAGCTACAAGTGAAGTTAACAATTCATAATAAAATATAAATTTTCCAATATTCTCTTCATCTATGCATTCTAATTCTATAGTATCTACTGGAATATCACCTTTATCAACTAAAGCTTCTATAACAGAATCTGCTTGTAAGTTTATAAGAGAGTTAAAAGAGAGTTTATTTATAGAATCCAAACTTTCAAGTTCTTTAAGGTTTATATCTGGAATTTTTATATCATAATTAAAATTTCTTATTTTTAAAACGGTGACACTTTTATCTCTAAAGCCATCTACGATAAGTTGTAAAAAAGAGTGCTGATCTTTTGGTCCAGTAATTCCCACTGGAGTAAGTCCCACATTAAAACTACTATTTAACTGTTTTTTACCCAGACTCTCACCCCATAGTTGAACATACCACTCTGTAAAATATTTAAAACTCTCACTATATACAAAGAGCGTATTGATATTATACTTCATAGAATTTTTTGCATAATATGTAGCTTTTTTCAATAATATGTCTTTTAAATATCCATTTTTTAAAAAACTATTTTTTATCTGTTTTGCACCATCTAATAGTTCTTTTATATCAACCTCTATGAGTGAAAGTGGAGCCAATCCAACGGCAGAGAGAACAGAAAATCTTCCCCCTACATTTTTTGGGATATTTAAACAAAATGATTTTTTAGATTTGGAATGAGCCTCAAGTAAACTTCCCTTATCTGTAACATATGTAAACATATAATCTTCGTCAATTTTTTGTTCACTTAAAAGCCCTAAAATATATTTATAAATAGCCGTTGTTTCTATCGTTGTACCTGATTTACTGATAACAAAAAAATGAGCAGATTCAAGTTCTACTTTTTCTAACTCTGATTTAATAGCAATGGGATCAGTACTCTCTAAAAAATGGATTTTTTTAGTAAATTTTTTAGTCGTTTTAAGTGTCCTATATATTGCCTTAAGCCCCAATGAACTTCCACCAATACCAATAATTACTAAATGTTTTACATTTTTATTTTTTGCATAAAAGTCTTTTTTGTATTGTTCTAAATAACCTAAATCTTGTTCAGGCAGACTATAATAACCTATTTCATTTTGTTCTTTACAGATAGCTTCAAAAGCACTATATTCAGGTTTAACTTCAAAAAAAAGTCTGTTTGTCATAATTTTACCTTGAAAAAATCAACATACCAATCAACAAACTTATCTATACCCTCTTCTATGCTAATTTCAGGTTTATAATCTAAATCTTCTATTAAATCACTTACGTCCGCATATGTACTAGGAACATCTCCTGCTTGAAGTGGAAGCATATTTTTTTTTGCAACCTTGCCTATCTTTTTTTCAATAGCTTCTATAAAATCCATAAGTTTTACTGGATTATTGTTTCCTATGTTGTACACTTTGTAAGGTGCTGTTGAATTTGAAGGATTCATATTCTCTTCTTTAACACCTTTAGGAGGATTATCTATAACTCTAACAACACCTTCAACAATATCATCTACATACGTAAAATCTCTTTGCATCTCTCCGTGATTAAAGACATCAATACTTTTACCTTCTAAAATTGCTTTTGTGAATAAAAACAGTGCCATATCAGGTCTTCCCCAAGGTCCATACACTGTAAAAAATCTAAGTCCAGTAGTAGGAATATCATAAAGATGAGAGTATGTATGAGCCATAAGTTCATTTGATTTTTTACTTGCCGCATAAAGACTAATAGGATGACTTACATCATCACTTGTAGAAAAAGGTTGTGATTTATTTAATCCATATACACTAGAACTACTTGCGTATGCCAAATGCTTTATTTTGTAATGGCGACAACACTCTAAAATGTTTAAAAAACCCACAATATTACTTTGTATGTAAGCATCTGGATTTGTTAAAGAGTATCTAACCCCAGCTTGTGCTGCTAAGTTACATACTTTATCAAACTTCTCTTCTTTAAAAAGTTTTTCTAAATTTTCTTTGTCTTCAAGATTGAGTTGAATAAATTTATAATTTTTTTGTATTGTTGATTGAATAAGTTTTCCATACTCTAACTCTTTTTTTTGTATACCACTTCTATCCAACCTTCCGTACTTTACATTGATATCATAATAATCATTTATACAATCAATTCCAATAACCTCATCACCTCGTTTTAAAAGATAATTCAACAAATGATATCCTATAAAACCAGCTGTTCCTGTTACTAAAATCTTCATTATAAACTCTCTTTCGCCTTTTTTAGAAGTGCATTTAATTTTTCTTCATACTCTTTAACTTTACTCTTGCTAGTTGATTCAAAACGAGTTACTAAAACAGGTGTTGTATTAGATGCTCTTACAAGTCCCCAACCCTCATCAAATATAACTCTAACACCATCTACATCAATAATCTCTTTTATATATGGAAAATCACTTGGAGGGTTTTTCAATAACTCTTTTACTTTCTCTATTAATCCAAATTTTTCTTCTTCAGTAGTTTTAACTTTTATCTCTTCAGTTGAATAAACCAAAGGAAGCTTTGCAATTCTCTCATCTACATTCAAACCATTTTTAACAAGCTCTATCATACGAAGAGTTGCATATATAGCATCATCATAACCAAAGTATCTATCATTAAAAAACAGATGTCCACTCACTTCTGCTGCAAAATCAGCATTCAATTCAGCGATTTTTACTTTTAAATTACTATGTCCTGTTTTATACATGTAAGCTTTTCCATACTCGTTTATCGTATCATACATAACCTGTGAGCATTTTACTTCTCCAACAACTGTTGGATTTTCCATAGCCTCAGAAAAAAATATCGCCATGATATCGCCTTTGACATTATT
Source organism: Sulfurospirillum arcachonense DSM 9755 (assembly GCF_000597725.1). Taxonomy (GTDB): domain Bacteria; phylum Campylobacterota; class Campylobacteria; order Campylobacterales; family Sulfurospirillaceae; genus Sulfurospirillum_A; species Sulfurospirillum_A arcachonense. The sequence continues at coordinate 49,798 of NZ_JFBL01000004.1, read as the reverse complement.
CTCTTTTGTCAAAAATGCTATTCTATCAGCATCCCCATCATAAGCAAATCCATAGTCAAACTCCCTAGATAATTCTTTTTTAATATCTACTAAGTTTTTCTCAACCGTAGGGTCTGGATGATGATTTGGGAAAGTTCCATCTGGTTCAACAAATAACCCCTTACATGTAAAGCCTAGTTTTTCAAAGATTTGAGGAGCTACAACTCCTGCTACACCATTGCCACAATCATAAACAAAAGGTGTATCAAAATCTTTTAAATGTTCAAACTCTTTAACTAAAAAATCAATATATCTATTTTTTGCATCTATTTTTTTACATGTAACATTATCTTCGATTGACATATCAAAATTTTTCATTATTTCTCTGCCCAAAGCATAAATATCTTCACCAAAAAAAGGCTTTTTATCAATAGTGATTTTAAAACCATTATACTCACTTGGATTATGCGAGCCTGTTATCATCACAGATGCATTTGGAGTTATACCATCGAAGCTTTGATAGTTTGCAAAATAATTTACTGGAGTTGCTACAAGTCCCATATTTAAAACTTCACAACCAGCTTTATTAAACCCACTAGTTAGATAATCACAAAGAATTGGAGAGTGACTTCTGGCATCATAACCAAGAGCTACAACACCACCAATTTTTTTTATATGTAAACCTAAAAAATACCCTATAAGTTTAGTTGTTCTTTCATTTAACTCTTTTTCATAAATTCCACGTATATCATACTCTCTAAAAATACTATTCATTTAAATAATTCCTATAATTTTTTTCAAAGTTATTATTATAACTAAACTCACCTAATTATCTATTTAGCTCTAATCTTGTATAATAATACTCTTAATTTAAAGGCTAAAATTAGAATGAGAGAAAAATTAGAATATTTTATTGTTAAACTTTTTATTTGGTTAGTTGGACTACTCCCAAATTCTGCACTATATAAAACAATGAAATTTATCGCTAAACTATTTTTTAAATATGAAAAAAGAAGAAGTGTATTGACTTTTAAAAATCTAAAAGCTGCCTTCCCAGACAAAAATGAAGAAGAGATATATAGACTTGCTATTGGCGCATATGACAATATAGCAATAACAATGGCAGAAATAATTCTTATGCTAAATGACAAACTTGACTTTGATGCTATGATAAATGGGAAAGAAGAATTTTTAGAAAAATTAAAAGAATATACAAAAGATGCTAAAAATGGAGTTATTATTATAACGGCTCACTTTTCTAACTGGGAGTTAGCAGCCCAATTTTTACCACGTAATGGTTACCCAATGGTTGCTGTGGGAAGAAAGGGAAACAACAAGTTAATAGAAAAACAACTCACTACTCCGTTTAGAGAAAGATATGGTAATAAAAATGTTTATAAAGAACAAGCCATCCTTAATATCATAAAAGCGTTAAAAGAATCAAAAAATGTTGGATTGTTGATAGACCAAAAAGCTGGTGGAAAAAGTAGTATAAAAGTAAAGTTTTTTGGATTGGATGCGGACACTACAAATTCTATAGCTGTGTTAAAATTAAAATACAATCCTCTCATAATTCCTATTTTTGCACCAAGAGATAAAGATGGAAAATATACCCCACTTATAATAGAACCTATTGAATACATTGCTGAAGAAGAGAGTGATAAAAACAAAAAAATTGAGAAAATGACCCAAAGATATAATGATATATTTGAAGAAGTTATCAGAACATATCCTGAACAATGGTTTTGGATGCACAACAGATGGAGACTTAGTTGAAAATCTTAATACTAAGTGACAAAAAAGCTGGACATGTTAATCAATCTATTGCATTTGCTAAATTAAAAAATCTTGAATATAATATTTTAGAAGTAGATAATAATTTAAAAATTTTAACTTATCTCCTTGATTTTTTTGGAATCTACATAAATCTTTTTGACTTAAAAGCAAAAAACAATAACTATCAAGCGATAGTCTCAGCTGGTTCTGCAACATACTATGCAAACAAATATTTAGCTAAAAAACTCAATATAAAATCAATTGCGATTATGCTTCCTAGTAGTTTTCGGTATAGTGATTTTGATTGTATTTTAGCGTGTTCTCATGACAATCCTCCAAAAGAAAAAAACATAATAGAACTTCCTATAAATTTATCTATAAGTGAGCCAAAAGGTTATATAAAACACAAAGATCAAAAGGCTTTAGGTATCATCGTTGGGGGAAGTAACAATATATTTGAAATGAAAAAAGAAGAAATAAAAAAAGAACTTGACTCTATTTTTAAAAAATATCCAAATCACTTAAAGTACATAACTACTTCAAGAAGAACTCCAAGTCAGATAGATACCCTTTTAGAAAATTATGATTTTGATTATAGTGTTATTTATTCTAAAAACCCTTCTATAAATCCTATACCTGATTTTTTACATGTATGTGAAGAGTTGTTTATAACTATTGATTCAACTTCTATGTTAAGTGAAGCAAAAGCAAATTCAAATGCATCTTTACATGTAATAAATTTACAAGCAAATAAACAAGATACAAAATACCATAAACTAGCAAATATTGTGCAAAATATAGATGGTAAGTTTGATTATACTCCTTATCTTCAAAAGGTTGCATTGTGAAAATAGTCCAACTTTTACCAGAACTTAATGAAGGTGGTGTGGAGAGAGGTACCATTGAACTTAGTCGTGAACTTGTTAAAAAAGGTTTTGACTCTATTGTCATTAGCCATGGTGGTAAACTAGTAAAGCAATTAGAGAAAGAAGGAAGTACTCATATAAACTTTGATGTTTGTAGCAAAAATCCTTTCACGGTCTTTTGGAGAGTTTGGGGTCTACGTAAGATTTTAAAAAAACTCAATCCTGATGTTTTACATGTAAGAAGTAGAGTCCCTGCTTGGCTAACTTACTATGCAAATAAATCCTTACATGTAAAGGTTGTTTCAACAGTACATGGGTTTAACTCTGTAAGTTCATACAGCCGCATAATGACAAATGCTGATAAAATCATCTGTGTGAGTGGTGCTATAAAAGAGTATATTCAAAAACACTATGCTGCAAAAGAAGAAAAAATAAGTATCATCCCTAGAGGAATTGATTTAGTTACTTTTAATCCAAATAATCTTGATGAAAATTTCATAAGTGAATTTAAAGAAAAATTCAATTTAAATGATAAATTTATTATTTCTACTATTGGAAGAGTAACGCAACTTAAAGATTTAGAAACATTTATAAAAGCTCTTGCGATTATCCAAGAAGGTACTCCCAATGTTACCGGCTTAATTGTTGGTGGAGTAAGAGAAGACAAACAGAAATATTTTGATGGCTTAAAAGAGCTAATACACTCTTTACATGTAAACGTTATTTTTACAGGAAGCCAAAGTCATGTAGCTGAAATATATCACTTAAGCGATATTGTAACAAGTACTTCTAAAAAACCTGAAAGTTTTGGAAGAAGTGTTGCTGAAGCCTTAGCACTTAATACACCAGTGATTGCAACTAATCATGGTGGCGTTTTAGATATAATCAACAAAAATAAAAATGGATATTTTGTTAAAATTGGTAATGAAAAAGAATTTGCAAAACAAATTATAAAAGCAAAAGAATTAAAGTTTGATGGATTTAGTTATGTTAAAGATAATTTTTCTCTTGAGCAGATGGTAGAAAAAACCATAGATGTATACAAAGGTTAGTAATTCATGAAAATAATACACTGTGCACCATTCAATACTATAACAAAAAGTGGTGGCGCTTTATATGCTAATCCTATAAAAATATCGTTAGGATTGATTCAAAATAATTGTTTTGTACATAACTTTGACTATAGAGACATAGCTAGATATTTCTCTTTTTTTAAAAACAAAAAAAGTGGTGCTAAAAAAATGAACATCCACTTTTTGAAAATAATAAATGATATAAAACCAGATTTAATTATTTTTGGACATGCCGAACTTATTTCCAAAGAAACTTTTGAATCAATTCAAAAACAAAATATAAAAATGATGTTTTGGTACAACGATATTCCTTTTCCTGAATATTTAAATGAAATTAAAAGCTATTTTTCACACTCTTTAGCTACTGCATATACTGAAAATAGTTATTTTCTTCCTAATTTAGTCCATCATAGTATTGAAAAACGAACTTCATTTACAAATAATTCATGGGAAAATGATCTTTTATTTTCAGGCCGAAATGATGAAGAAAGAAGCCAATTAATCAAATATATAAAAAATAAAATAAACTGTAAATCAAAATTTATAGGAGATACAAAAAAATCCGTTCTTATTGGGGAACAATATTTCCAAAAGATAGTAGATTCTAAAATATGCCTCAATCATAATCGAAATTTCACATTACAATATAAATGGTTCACCTCTGATAGACTTATGCATATTTTAGGAAATGGCTCATTTTCACTCAGTACTCCAATAATAAATGGGGAAGATTTTTTTGAAGATAAATTAGAATATTATTCAAATTTAGAAGAACTAAAACAAAAAACAGAATACTTTTTAGAAAACGCTGAAGAAAGATTGACTAAATCAAAATGGCTTCATGCAAGAGTTCATCAGCTTTTTAATGCAAAACGTATTGGAGAATACTTAATAAATCTTCATAAAGAAAATACAAAAAAATTAAATATATACGAGTGGTGGAATGATTAAATATATATCAAGACATGACAAAGATTACTCGAGATACAACATAATAAAACAGCTTCTTAAAGATACCACATGTAAAAATAATATTTATGTCCTTTTACCTTTTTCAAAAAATCAATTTATAAAACATTTTTTTAAAAGAAATAAAATAATAAATGATTTTTTTATTTCAAACTATGATACATATGTTTTTGATAGAAAAAAAATTTCCAAAATAAATCCAAGAGCTTGGTGGAAATATTTTCAAGATTGGATTAATTTTAGATTTTCTAAGTACTTACTTTCAGATACTCAAAAACATTTTGAGTACTGGGAAAAATTATTTGGTAAATTTTCTGGTAAACATTTTGTCTTGCCTGTTCTTGCAGATAAAAATATTTACTATCCAAATACAAAAGAAAAAAAACATGATATTATAGAAATTTTATTTTATGGTTCATTTATTCCTCTTCATGGAATAGATATAATTTTAAATGCATTTAAAATATTGGAAAATAATAATATATCTTTTAATGCTAATATTATTGGAAATGGTCAGACTTTTAAAGAGATGAAAAAGTTATTTGTAAATCTAAAGTTAACTAATGTGAAAATGGACGGCAATTTTATAACTGAAAAAAACTTAGCAAATAAAATAAGAGATACAGATATAGTGCTTGGAGTTTTTGGTAATAGTACAAAAGCAACTTCTGTTGTACCTAATAAAGTATACCAAGCACTTGCGTGCAAAAAAACCATTATAACTATGAAAAGTAGTGCTTTAGATGAGTTTTTCACATCAAACGATTTAATACAATGTGAAAATAAAGCAGAAATACTAGCAGAAAAATTAATCATAATTATAGAAAATGGATCACTTAGAAAACAGATATCTACTAATGGACACAATAGTTTTCTAGATCTATATAGTAAAACACAAAATAATTTTATTAACTTTATAGAACAATTGGATACAAAATAAATATGAATATATTAATTACAAGATTTTCTTCACTAGGTGACTTAGTAACTTTAAGCCTTATTCTTAGGGCAATTAGATATTTTTACCCAAAACATAATATTACTTTTTTAACTTCAAATATAGGAAAAGAATTATATCAAGATACAGATTTTGCTGATAATTATATAGTACATAAAAACTATTTGCAAAGTATAAAAGAAATAAGGAAATATAAGTATAATATTGTATTTAACCTGCATTGCAATAGTCTTTCACATTTTCTGTTACTATTTGCTAAAAAACAAAAAACAGTAAATTCCGCTGCAAATCTACTTCAAAAACTATTACATATAAAAGTCACTGTAAACTCAATTAAAAATACACTTATACAAAGTGGTTTAAACGAATACACTGTAGATAAATATATAAATAATGAAAATTATAAAAATATTTATCTACCTACAAAAGAGACTCAACTCATAAAAACAAATAAAAAAGTTATTGTAATTTCTACAGGAAGCAGTGAAAAATGGCAAAGTAAACAATGGGGAATAAACAATTATATAAACCTTATTGAAAAATTAATTTTAAATAACTTTAAAGTAGTTTTGGTAGGTACAAAACTAGAACTAAATGATGCAAATAAGGTAGTTCAAAAATTTCCAAATGTTATTAATTTTGTAAATAAAACAGATTTAACAGGCTTAAAGCAAATAATAAAACAAGCTGATATATATATAGGAAATGATAGTGGACCATCACATATAGCTGCGAGTGTTGGTACTTCAACAATAACTATTTTTGGATCTACAGATATAAAACATTGTGTAAAATTTGAAAAATATATAGGGAAACACCTTTATATAAAACCTAGTGAAGATATAAAATGTCATCCATGTTATAAATCAATTTGTCCAACAAAACATGAATGTATGGAAAGTATCACTACAAGTCAAGTTTATGATTTAGTACAAGAATTGAAAGGCTCAATATGAAAAATATAAAAATTGTTCATTGTGCAAATTTTAGTGAATCTAAAAATGGCTCTGTTTACTACTCAATTGATAGAAAAATGAGTAATGGATTAATAAGAAATGGTCATTTTGTTTATGACTTTAGTTATAGAGAGATAGCTAAAAACTCAACTTTTTGTAAAAATAAAAAATTTGGCACAAAACATGTAAATAGTAAACTAATTGAAACAATTAAAAATATTGAGCCTGACTTATTGCTTTTAGGTCATAGTGAATTAAAAAAAATGAATATAGAAGAAAGCATAATAAAAAAATGTGATTATCTGCCAAATTTTTGTGATGAATCAATTGATACTTTTAAAGCATATGAACAAAAAAATCATAAATATGACTTATTACTTATAGGACGATATGATAAAGAAAAAGAAACTATAGCAAGGAATAGTTGGGAAAAAGCACATTCTTGTTTTAATGAAAAAGTAATTAGAAAAAATATACAAAATAATATTTTCATATCTAAGGAACATCACTAATGTTAAAAGTAAAAAACTATAATCTTCAAGTTTTATTTAAAATATTTCTTTTTATTTGGATACTCTTCATACCTATGAAAACATCAATTTATCCAATGAGTTATGCTTTAATGATTGTTTTATTTTTAATATATATTTGTACTAAAAAAAAGATAATACAAGTTACTCAAATGATAAAAGAATATAAAAATCTTTTACTTTCATTTTCGTTAGTGATAGTGGCTATGACAATATCTAATAGTTTTAACAACATTTTTAATTTTACAGGATGGAGAGCTGAATTTCATTATATATTTAGGTATTTACTTCTATTTTTAATATTACTATTTTTATATAAAGAAAACTTTTTTACAAAAAAATTCTTAATTATTACTATATTATTTTCCTTATTCATTCAAGCGGCCGATGGTCTATTCCAAACTGTATTTCATTATGATTTTATTAAAGGAATCAAGTATAATCCTTCCGATGGTTTAGCAGGTGCTACTTTTAATAGAAATGCGTTTGGTATGTTTATGTCAATTGGAGCTTCTATTAGTGCTGGTCTTTTATTTCATTACAAATTACTTACTTTGAGAAAAAATGAAATATTTTTACTAATTGCACTTTGTATCCTTTTTGTATTTAATCTATTTTTTTCATACTCACGAGCATCTTGGTTATTTTTTACAATATTCTCATTAATTTTATTTTCTACAAATTGTAAAAAAATAGATAAATATCATATTGTTTTTTTTACTACTTTTTTATTTATATCGGTAACAATATTTTTATCTAATCATTCTTTATTACATAGGTTTTATAGTTTAATAGAAGGAAATAGTTCACATAGATATGAAATTTGGCTACACTCTCTTGAATTAATAAAGCAGAAACTTTTCTTTGGTTATGGATTAATGTCATATAGTCAGATAGGGATAAAGGGGATCAGTGGCGTTCATAATAGTATCCTTGAAATATTGCTTTTCCTTGGATTGTTTGGTTTCCTTGTATACACAAACCTACTATGGCAAATATTAAAAAAAGTAATCTCTAGTAAAAACACTATCTATATTGGGTTGTTTTTTGCCTTCTTGACTATAACACAATTTGACCATAGTATTATTAAAAGTATAGCTTCTCTATCTTCACTAACACTATTTGCCTTTTTTATTTTTTCTAAAAAAACGTATGATGGTAAGAAAATAATATGAAAAATATTTTAATAACAGGAAGTAACGGACAACTTGGTTTGGAGTTGAAAAAGCTTTCATTTAATTATGAAAATAACTATTTTTTCACATGTAAGTATAAATTGGATATTACTAAGGAAGAAGAGCTAATATCTTTTATAGAAAAAAATAATATAAATACAATCATCAATTGTGCTGCATATACAGCTGTAGATAAAGCAGAAGAAAATAAAAACTTAGCCAATAATATAAATAATAAAGCCGTAAAAAATTTGGCACAAATATCTAAAGAAAAAAACATTCAGCTAATTCATATTTCTACAGATTATGTTTTCGATGGTAAAAACTATAAACCTTATAATGAAGAAGATTCAACAAACCCTCAAAACATATACGGTAAAACAAAGTTGGATGGTGAAAAATCTATGATTGATATTAATCCTTTAAACTCAATCATTATAAGAACTTCATGGATATATTCGAGCTATGGAAATAACTTTTTAAAAACCATGATTAGCCTTGGAAAACAAAAAGAAGAGCTGAACATTATATTTGACCAAATTGGGACACCTACTTATGCCGGTGATTTAGCAAAAACTATTTTAGAAATATTACCAAAAATAAAAAATAAAAAAGTAGAAATATACAATTACTCCAATGAGGGTGTTTTAAGTTGGTATGATTTTGCAAAAGAGATAATGAAAATGGCAAAACTATCTTGCAAAATAAATCCAATAGAAACAAAACATTATCCAACACCCGCTAAAAGACCACACTATAGTTTATTAAATAAATTAAAAATTAAAAATCAATTCAACGTAACTATTCCTTTTTGGAAAGATAGTTTAGATATATGCCTTAAAGAATTAGGAGAAAGAAAATAATGAAAAATATATTACTAACAGGATGTGCTGGATTTATAGGAAGTAACTTTGTTCCATATTTCCTAGAAAAATACCCAGAATATAATATTATAAATTTAGATTTACTAACATATGCAGGGAATCTTAAAAACCTAAAAGAAGTAGAATCTAATCCTAGGTATAAATTTATCAAAGGTAATATTTGTAACCGTGAACTTGTAGAATTTATCTTTAATGAATATGATATAAAAGGAGTTATACACTTTGCAGCGGAAAGCCATGTAGATAACTCTATTAAAAATCCTGGTATTTTTATAGAAACAAATGTAAATGGAACTTTTACACTTATAGATGTAGCTAAACATTATTGGATGAATAAACCATTTGAATACAAAATAAACTATAAAGGGTGTAGATTTCATCATATCTCAACAGATGAAGTATATGGAACACTAAATAAAACAGACCTTTTTACAGAAGTTACACCTTATGCGCCAAATAGTCCATATAGTGCCTCTAAAGCATCAAGTGATATGATAGTAAGAAGCTATCAAGAGACTTATGGATTAAATACTGTTATAACAAATTGTTCTAATAACTATGGGCCTAAACAACATAATGAAAAATTAATACCTACTATCATTAGAAAAGCATTGGCAGGAGAAAATATCCCTATTTATGGTGATGGGAAAAACATTAGAGACTGGCTATATGTACTTGACCACTGTAAAGGCATAGACATTGTTTATCATATAGGTAAGGAGTCAAATGTTTATAACATAGGTGGAAGAAATGAGCGAACAAATTTGCAAATTGTTGACTCAATTTGTACCATCTTAGATAAAAAAATACCTATAAATAAAAGCTATAAAGAATTAATTACATTTGTTGAAGATCGAGCGGGACATGATAGACGATATGCTATTGATGCCACAAAAATAGAAAATGAACTTGGCTGGAAAGCTGATGAAAATTTTGAAAGTGGTATAGTTAAAACAATAAATTGGTATATAAATAAATATAAGGAAAGCAAATAAATGCTTAAAAACTCAATTAATATATTTGAAAAAGTTACAAAGTTTATTGTTATGGATAAGAACAATTTTTTTGATTCAAATCATTTTATACCGTATATTAGTGATATAATTGTCAAAAAACTAAAAAATGAACATGAAAAATAAAAAAATATTAATTATAGGAAAGCAGAATCATTTAGGCTGGATAGAACACACAATAAATGGTTTTTTATCCAATAACTACGAAGTAAAACACTTTTTTACAAATAAACTATCATTAAAAAACACTTTTTTGAAAAGTATTTATAAAGGTATTAAAAAAGATGACCTATCTCTACAATTAGATGAATTAGATAATCTTATAAAAAATTTCAAACCAAATATTGCAGTATTTGTAGGAGCATTTTTTGTGGATAAAGAGTTATTCGCTCTATGTAAAGAAAAAAAAATAATAACAATAGGTTGGGTTGGTGACCTTTTTTACGAAGATAAAACCACCTACGTAGATATTCTAGACTTTTTATACGTTAGTGATTCTGCTTTTATTGAAAATGCAAAAAATTATGGATTCAAAAATGTAAATTTATTACAATTTGGTTATGATGAAAACTTACATATTAATAACAATATAATTAGAAATAATTCTATCAATTTTGTGGGTTCATTTACACGAGAACGAGACTTAGCGTTCCAAAAAATTTCAAATTATCCAATGCAAATACATGGTACAAAATGGGAAAAACTCAATAATATCTCACAAAAATGGAATATTTCAAATAAAAAAGTTTCTCAACAAAAAATAGTAAATATATATAATTCAACTTTAGCTACATTAAATGTAGCTCAAAAAGAAAATATAATAAATATGGCAAATATGCGTTGTTTTGAAGCAACAGCTTGTGGAAGTTGCTTGATAAATGACAATGTTAAAGATATAGAATTATGTTTTGAACCAGAAAAAGAAATTCTTATTTATAACTCACTTGAAGAGTTAGAAGGAATAGTAGAAAAACTCCAAAAAGACAATTTTTTTGCAAAAAAAATTGCAAAAAATGGTGAAAAAAGAGTAAAAAATAGTAATTATTCTTATAAATATCGTACTGCAACAATAATGCAAAATTTTCAATGAAAGAATAAAATGTTAAAAAGAATAAAAAAATATATTAAGGAAAAAAGAAGGCCTTATTATATGAAAGATAATAAAAAATATAAAAAATATAAAATAGGAAATTATACATATGGTAAACCCAAAGCTTATGGTCATGATAATACTATTCAAATAGGCTCTTTTTGTTCAATAGCCGATGAAGTTAAAATCTATAGTGGTGCAGAACATCACTATGATTGGGTAAGTAGTTATCATTTTAGTGTAAAATTTAATTGTAAAGAGTGTTCTACAACAAAAGGTAATGTCATTATAGGTAATGATGTATGGATTGGAGATGGGGCTTTAATTTTATCTGGTGTAACTATAGGAGATGGTGCTGTTATAGCTGCTCGAGCTGTTGTTACAAAAGATGTAAAACCTTACTCTATTGTGGGAGGAAATCCAGCAAAACACATAAAATACCGTTTTAATGAAACTCAAATTCAAAGTTTGCTAAAAATAAAATGGTGGAATTGGCCTATTTGGAAAATAGAAAATAATTTTGACTTGATTTTAAATAACGATATAGATAAATTTATTAAAACACATATAAAGGAAATTGTATGAAAGGTATTATATTAGCTGGAGGTTCTGGTACAAGACTATATCCTATAACAAAAGGTGTATCTAAACAATTAGTGCCAATTTATGATAAACCTATGATCTATTATCCTCTTTCTGTTTTAATGTTAGCAGGAATAAATGAAATACTTATTATATCAACACCCCATGATTTACCTAGATTTAAAGATTTATTTGGTTCTGGAAAAAATTTAGGACTAAAATTTAGCTACATAGAACAACCTACACCTGATGGATTAGCTCAAGCATTTATATTAGGAGAAAAGTTTATAGGTAATGATGATGTATGTTTAGTACTTGGTGACAATATATTTTATGGTCATGGTTTAACAGAATTATTAGCAAAATCTGTAAAAAATATTAAAGAAGAAAGCAAAGCAACTATTTTTGGTTATTATGTAAAAGATCCACAAAGGTACGGTGTTGCTGAGTTTAATAAACAAGGTGATGTCATTTTAATAGAAGAAAAGCCCAAAAATCCAAAAAGTAATTATGCAATAATAGGATTATATTTTTATCCTAATTCTGTAATAAAAATAGCTAAAAATGTTAATCCAAGTGATAGAGGTGAATTAGAAATTACATCAATTAATCAAGAGTACTTAAAACAATCTAATTTAAAAGTAGAACTAATGGGTAGAGGTTATGCCTGGCTAGATACGGGTACACATGAATCCCTACTAGAGGCATCTACATTTATTCAAACTATAGAAAATCGTCAAAATTTGAAAGTTGCTTGTATAGAAGAAATATCTTATGAAAAAGGCTATATAACTAAAGAGCAACTTCTAGAATTAGCAGAGCCATTAAAGAAAAATCAATATGGGCAATATCTAATTCAACGAGCAAATCAAGGAAGAATCCATGATCTTTAAAAGAACTAAAATTGAAGATGTAATTATATGTGAACCCACTGTACATGGTGATAATAGAGGTTATTTTGTTGAAACTTTTAGAGCTGATAAGTTAAAGAATTTTCTAGGATATAATTTAAATTTCTGCCAAGACAATGAGTCAAAATCATCCTACGGAGTCCTTAGAGGACTTCATTATCAGTTAGAACCATTTGCCCAAACAAAGCTAGTTCGAGTAATAAAAGGTAAAATTCTTGATGTTGCTGTTGATTTAAGAAAACATAGTACTACGTTTGGAAAACATGTAGCTATTGAACTAACAGAAGAAAATAAAAGACAACTCTTAATTCCAAAAGGATTTGCCCATGGGTTTGTTGTACTAAGTGAAGAAGCAATCTTTGCATATAAAGTAGACAATTACTATTCACCAGAGCATGATAGAGGAATAGCTTTTAATGACTCAAGTTTGCAAATAGATTGGCAAATTCACAAAAATAACCTAAAATTATCACATAAAGATTTAGATCAACCAACTTTTAAAAAAAGTGAGTATTTTGACTAATACCTACCTATATATTTGTTAATTGCAGAAGCTTATCTTTGGCTTCTTTTACACTTATTTCATTAATTTTGGTATTTTTTATAAATAGTTTCTTATCTATTAATGCACCTGTATTTTCATCTATAGCTATTTCAAAAAATGTTAAAGTTGGCACACCAAATCCAGCAGCTATATGTGCTGGACCAGTATCATTAGTAACAAAATAATCACAAATTGAGATTGCTCCACAAAGCTGATTTAATGAAGTATCTTTTACTACATATAAATCTTTAAAAGTACTCTCAAATTTTTTCTCTGCAGGTCCTATAAATACTAAAATATTATATTTTTCTTCTAACTCTTTTGCCAATTTATAAAAATTTTGCTCACTCCATCTTCTACTATCTTGAGTTGAACCTATGTTTAAACCAATAATTTTTTTATTTTTATCTAATCTTTTTAAAAGAGAATTTTTATATTTTTCACCATTAGATTCTAAACAAAGTTTTGAAAAGTCTAAATTATCACTCACCTCTGCAATTCTACTAAAAAACTGGCTTCTATGTCCACTTTCATCTCTTTGAACTATTTTTGTATAACCATAATAGTACTTTTCTTTTTTTGGAGCACCTATTTTTTCAGTGGCTTTGGCTAAATAACTTATTGTTGCTGTTTCTCCAAAATTTTGAAAGTCTATAAGTAAATCATACTGTTTTTTTCTTACATTAAAAAAAAGACTTTGAAGTTCTTTTAAAAGTGCAATTATTTTTTTTTCTTTAAATACTTTCCGATTTATAGGGATAATCTCATCTATTACTCCACAGGTATTTTTTAAAATAGCACTATTAGAGTGGTCTGTTAAAAGTGTTATTGTAGAGTTATTGTATTTTTCTTTTAATTTTTTGAGTGTTTGAAGTAACATAACTATATCACCCAAACCACTATAGCGTATGACTAATATTTTATTTACATTCATCATCTATATCTTGACAAATAATATGTCCTATCATAATATGCATCTCTTGAATTCTTGGTGTATCATCACTTGGTATTACTAAGTTTATATCACAAAATTCATTCATAGCACCACCATTGCCTCCAGAAAAGCCTATGGTTTTACACCCCATATTTCTACCAAGAGATAAAGCTCTTAAGACATTTTTACTATTGCCACTTGTTGAGATACCTATTATCAAATCTCCCTCGCGAGCAAGTGCTTCTACTTGTCTTTCAAATACTCTATCGTATCCATAGTCATTTCCGACAGCTGTTAAAACTGATGTATCAGTCGTAAGAGCAATTCCTGGAAGTCCACGACGTTCTGTTTTATATCTTCCACTTAACTCAGCTGCTATGTGTTGCGCATCTGCAGCACTTCCACCATTACCACAAAGTAAAATTTTATTACCATTTTTAATTGTTTCACTTGCTATAATACATGCTGTATAAATGTGGTTTTGTAAATTCTCTATTGTGAGTTCTATCACTTCTTTGTGAGCATTCATCTCTCGTTGTATCATATCCATCATATTAATTGTTTCCTTTTTCCTGAGCAAAGCCCCGAAAAAATTCCTTGCACTAAAGCTAATGCTTCACATAGAATTTTCATAACTGTGCCTTTTTAATTATATTTGTAGTACTTTTTCCATCAACAAAATCAACCAATCTCACTTCTTTTGCAATATCGCTTCCAACTACAACTTTTCCTTCATAGTCTCCACCTTTTACTAAAACATCAGGTTGTACTATGCTTATAAGCTCATAAGGGGTATCTTCTTCAAACTCAACTACAAAACTTACTGACTCAAGTGCACTTAAAACATATGCCCTATCTTCACTAGGATTTATTGGCCTACTCTCACCTTTAAGTCTTTTAACTGAATCATCAGAATTTAGACCCACTATAAGCATATCTCCAAAACTTTTTGCAATTTCAAGGTATTTCACATGCCCAACATGAAGAATATCAAAACAGCCATTAGTAAACACTATTTTTTTATCTCTAAACTTTTCCAATAATTTACTAATTTCTTCTTTTGTTTTTATTTTACTATCTGCTTTAGCACTTCTTAAACTTTGTTCATACATATCTACTTCATCTAAACTCACAGTTGCACTTCCAAGTTTTCCAACTACAACTGCTGCTGCACTTGTTGCAAACAAAGCTGCTTCTTTTATATCTAGTCCACAAGATAAAGCATATCCAAAAGAAGCTAGTACAGTATCCCCAGCTCCTGTTACATCAAAAACTTCTCTAGCAACTGTTGGTACCTTAGTCACCTCTTCTCCAAATATAGCCATACCATCTTCACTAAGAGTAATAATCGTATAATCAAGTTCTAAAGAGTCTTTTAGTAACTCCCCTGCTTCATATAAACTTTGTTCATCTTGTATATCTATCTTTGTAGCTAAGACAGCTTCTTTTTTATTTGGTGTTATAAGCGTTGCACCTTTATACTTACTGTAGTCTTCTCCTTTTGGATCAACTAAAATAAATTTTTCATGTTTTTTTGCACACTTTATGAGTTTACATGTAAGAGATTCTGTCAAAACACCTTTTCCATAATCAGAAAGTAAAAGAGCATCAACATCTGTTATAATTTTTTTAAATCTATTAAAAAGTTCCATTTCACTTTTTTCATCTATATCATTTTTAGACTCACTATCGTATCTTATGATTTGTTGATGTGCTGCTATGACACGGCTTTTTTTACTTGTATTTCGACCTTTTTTCTTAACAAGTTGGCTTGCATCTGCACCAGAGTCACTAAGCATCTCTAAAAGCTCTTCCCCGTTACTATCTTCACCAATAACACTTAAAACATTTACATTTGCACCCATTGCTAATAGGTTATTGATAACATTACCTGCTCCACCAAGTACTGTTGTCTCTTTTTTTACATCTACTACTTGAACAGGAGCTTCTGGTGAAATTCTCTCACAATTTCCCCAAAGATAGTGATCAAGCATCAAATCACCAACAACTAAAATACGTGGCTTATAACTTTTTAATCTATCCATTTTTATCTATTCTTTTTATTTCATTTATATAAGATTTTATTCCCTCTTCTAAAGAAAATCTTGGTTTATACTCTAAAAATTCTTCACTTAAAGATATATCAGCCTCAGTAAAAAACTGATACTGTCCAATAAATGGATTTGGAATATACTCATCAGTTATTTGTATATTTAATTCATTTTTGATTGTATCTACGATGTCTTGAAAACTTCTTGCATTTCCAGTACCCACATTATATACACCACTTTTTTTAGGTTCACATGCTTTTATATTTGCTTGTATAACGTCTTGTATGTAGATAAAATCTCTTCTGATTTTATCGCTTCCTTCAAAAAGTTTTGCATTTTTACCACTTAAGAGTTGCAAACCAAATTGTAAAACCATAGAAGCTGTTTTATTTTTAAAAAATTCTCGCTCTCCATAAACATTAAAATATCTTAAACCTACAATAGAGATTGGAGACTTTTTCATATATTTATAGGCTAAATTATCCATCATTAATTTTGAAAATCCATATACATTATTTGGTTTTTCATATCCTATACTAAAAACATCACTATCCCCATAAGTTGCAGCACTTGAAGCATAAATCATATTTGCATTCATATCTATTGCCATATCAAGCAAAGTTTTAAATGCATTTACATTGGTTTGAACCATAATGGCTTGGTCCATAACAGTAGTATCAGAGATTGCAGCTTGATGAAAGATATAATCAAAGTTATATGTTTTTAGTTTCTCTATATCACTAGCACAATTTATATCTCCACTAATAATTTCTCCATGAAAACCAAGAAGATTTTTAAAATGTCCAAAACTTTTTAAATTACCATTTGAAAATGTCTCTTCACTTCTAAACTTATCAAACACAACTACTTCGCACTCAGGAAAATTTTCTTGAAAATAAAAAGCTAAATTACTTCCTATAAATCCAGCACCACCTGTAATCAAAACTTTTTTTGTATTAAAATCTATATCATTATATATCATTAATATTCCTATTTTTTTATGATGTCTATTGTATCTAAGATTGATTTAACATTATATTTAGCGTCTTTACATATAAGAGTGTTTACGAAGATTGTATTGGGTATATTTGCGTTTATTCCTGCTTGTATATCACTTGTTTTATCACCTATCATCCATGAATTGTGCATATCTATATCAAATTCATTTTGAGCTTGCTCAAACATGCCGATTTGAGGTTTTCTGCAACTGCATCCTTCTTGCGGAGAGTGTGGACAATGGTATACTTTTGTGATTTTTATATCTTTACATGTAAAAGCATCAATCATCCAAGAAGTAAGTTTCTCAAAATTTTCTTGAGTATAGTATCCTCTGCCTATTCCTGATTGATTTGTTACTATAAAAAGAGAGTAATTTAGTGATTGAAAATATTTGAGTGTTTGAAAAACACCTTCACAAAACTCAAAATCTTCTATTTTATATACATAAGAGTGGTCTACATTTATAATGCCATCACGGTCTAAAAATATTGCTTTTTTCATAGGGTATTATACCCTATTTGCCTAATTCTAAAGTTATATCTTTCATAAAATAAGGATACTCTTTAGCTGTAAAATTACCTTTTGAAGATATTAAAATTTTTTGTGCATCCATCAAATGTTTTTTTGCACTTTGTTCATCTCTTTGAGAATATAATAAAAGTTTACCTATATAATAATTCGCATAAAAATTTTCACTATTATGGCTTATTAAAGTTTTTAATTGCTCTATTGCTTTATCAATTTTATTACTTTTTTTATAACATAAAGCTAATTTTAAACTTACATCTACTTGATTTTCATCTAAAGCTAAACTATTTTTATAGGCAGAAATTGACTCTCCATAAATGCCCATATCAAAAAAAATGTTGCCTAATTTATTCCACAAATTAACATCATTATTCTGTTTTGCTCTTTCTTCTAGTTTTGTCATTTTCATAGCATAAGGTAGAATATTTGATATAGAACTATGCTCAACTGCATATGGATTTACGTTATACGCTTGTGTTACAAGTTTATATCCTTGGAGTAACTCCCCACTTTTTAAATAAATATCTGCTAGTTTTATGATACATTCTATATTATCTGGCTGACTTGCTAAAAACTTCTTAATATACTTTTTTGCACTCGTCGCATCCATACTTCCAGCTTTACAAACTATATTAACATTCGCTTCTAACACACCAAACAATAATAAAAACAATAACATTAATCTCATATTTACCTCACACTTATCTTAAAATAATTATAGCAAAAAAAAATTATATTTACCTCAGTCCTAGCATTAAAGCTAATAAGTAAGCAATGTTAAAGCCAAATGCGATATAATTTATCTCAAATTATATCTAGGAGTAAGAATGAAAAAATTATCATTAGCATTAATGATTGCGGCAGCTTCAACGCTTATGGCAGCAGATGGTGCATCACTTTATAAAAAATGTGCGGCATGTCACGGTGCAAAAGCTGAAAAAAAAGCTTTAAATAAATCAGAAGTTATCCAAGGTTGGGATGCAGCTAAAATAGAAGCAGCACTTCACGGTTATAAAAAAGGTACTTATGGAAAAGCAATGAAAGCTCTTATGAAGGGTCAAGTAGCTTCATATGATGATGCTCAAATAAAAGCAGTATCTGCATATATTGCTGGTTTAAAATAAATATTTAATCAGGAGGACGATAAGCGTTCTCCTTTTTCTCTTCTCTTTTTTCTAAAATGTCTTTTTTCTTATTTTCCATATCTATAGCATCATGCAAAGCTTCTTCACTGTCTAATTGAGCTCCATCTAAAAACTTTTTAGGATCATCAAATTGTCCTGTTTTTAATCCCCATAAAAGTGCCCAAAGACCAAATGCTCCAAGAAGTGTTGAAGCTGTTAACATCATTGCAACTACCCAATTATCCATTTAAGTGTTCCTCTCATTTTATCCTCATTGAATTTCCAACTACTATCAAAGAACTAAACGACATACTCAATGCAGCTATTAAAGGGATAACAAAACCTGCCATTGCTAAAGGAATTGTTATTACGTTATACAAAATAGAAATTGCTAAATTTTGTTTAACTTTTGAAAAAGTACTTTTTGAAATTTCAAACACGGTTTTTAATCCTTCAAAAGAATCATTTATAAGCACTATATCACTTACATTCACGGCAACATCTGTGCCACTGCCTAGAGTTATTGCTACTTCGCTATTTGCTAAAGCTAAAGTGTCATTTATACCATCTCCTACCATAACAACTTTTTCACCACTTTTTCTAAGATTAGCAATATATTCGGCTTTTTCTTGAGGCAAAAGAGAGGATTTATACTCACTGATTCCTACCTCATCAGCAATCTTTTTAGCAACTTGCTCATTATCACCTGTAAGCATTATAACCTTTAAGCCACTTTTTTTCATATATTCTATTGTTTTTAAAGCTCCATCTCTAGGTAAATCTTGTAAAGAAAATTGTGCTACTTCTATAGAATCATATACAACAAAAAGATGGCTATAGGAGTTTGCATTTTCTTTACATGTAAAGCCATTTTCTTTCATAAAAACTAAATTACCCGCATAAATATACTTTCCTTTATAAAGAGCTTTTATGCCTTTTGCTTCTACTGTTTTTACATCATCTAAATCATAAAATGAGAGTTTTTCATCAGTTAAAAACTCTTTGACACCTTTACTAATTGGATGTGTTGAAAGACATACCAGAGAATAGAGTATAGATTTATCAAAACTTTCTTGGATAAAAGAGCTTACTACTTTTGGAGTTCCATTGGTAATAGTGCCTGTTTTATCTAATACAACTGTACTACATTTTGCAATAGTTTCTAAAAAAGTTGCTTCTTTAAACAAAACTCCCTTTTTTGCAGCTTTTGAAATTCCTACTAAAGTAGCTACTGGAGTAGCAAGACCCAAAGCACAAGGACAAGCTATAACTACTACAGAAATTGCTACTATTAAAGCTGATTCAAAAGAGTTTGTATAATAAAACCAACCACAAAAAGTAAGTACTGCTAAAACCAAAATTACACTTGAAAAATATCCAGATATAGTATTTGCCAACTTTTCTATATATGGTTTTTTATCCATAGAGTCTTCAAGTAGTGAGATTATTTTACTCAGTGTTGAAGAAGCATAAGGCTTTAATACTTTATATCTTATAACACTATCCACACAAATAGAGCCACTTAATATTTGGTCATTTAAGCCTAATAAAACAGGCTCACTCTCTCCACTTAAAGTTGAATTATCAAAAGAGCCTTCACCACTCACTATAACTCCATCACAAGCAACTTTATCTCCACCTCTTAACTCTATAATATCCCCAACTTCTACAGCTTCTACACCTATAATAACTTTTTCATTATCCCTTATAACACTCACTTCATTTGGAACAAATGAACTAAAGCTATCCATCGTATCAACTGCTTTTTTCTTTGTAAGAACTTCAAGATATTTTCCAGCAAATACAAAAGTAATTATCATAGTAACTGATTCAAAATAAACTTCCCCATGTCCACTAAACATAGAGTATATTGAAAACAGATATGCACTTAAAGCTCCACTGACTACAAGTAAATCCATATTAACAAAACGGTTTTTTAAAGCATAGTACGAACCTTTAAAAAAGATACCTCCTGTATAAAAAAGAGCAGGTGTTGCTAAAATAAACTCTGCAAAATTTAATATACTTTTTATATCAGCCCTCATACCAGTAAAATAGCCTCCATATTGAGCAATTGCAATCCACATAATATTCATAGTAGTAAAAACACCTACTAAAAGTCTAGAATAATAATCTCTTCGTTTTGCATTAGCTTGTTCTTCTTGCATACTTGCATCATATGGATAAGCGTTATAGCCTATATTCCTTATAGTTTGTATAATCTCGGAGAGTTTTATGGTTTCATTGTCCCAAATCACCTTTGCTTTATTATTTGTATGATTTATAGAGGCTTCTACAACACCCGCTGTTTTATGCAATACTTTTTCATTAAGCCAAACGCAAGCAGAACAATGAATACCGTCAATAATAAGAGATATTTCACTAAAGCCATCCTTTTGTTTGACATACTTTTTAACAAAACCATCTAAATCAAACTTATTAATATCATCATGCAATTCTTTTGGAGGTTCTATGGAATTTTCACCCATTTTTTTATAAAAACTATCTAACCCTTCATCTTGTAAAAGGTGATAAATTCCTTGACAACCTTTGCAACAAAAATATTTTCCACTATCATTTATAAGAACATTTTCATCATATTCTAAATGACAATGATCACATTTTCTTTTGGACATTTATTTTTCTTTCAATTGTTTTTAATTTGTCATTATATCCTTGCTTCTTTTATATGTAGCTAATTTATGATAAAATTCATAAATTTTTTGAAATAATTATAATAACAAAGAAGCGATCAATGAGTCAAAACATACAACTATTTTTAATAATCCTAATATTTTTAGAAATCTTTGAGCTCTTTTGGCAAAGAGGTAAGAATTTTAGAGACTATGTAGGTAATCTCTTCTATTTTTACAAAAAAGGTGTGATTTTCTTTATATTACTCCATCCTAGCCTTTATTTTGTGATATTCGCACAAATGTCATTTCAAAACTACTCTTTTTTATCTTCTTTACTTATTTTAATTAAATTTTTAGATATTAGCTTTAAAATGTCACTTATGGATAAAATTTATAAGAAAAAAGATTTAGGAGCATTTGCCCCTCTTTTAAAAGCAAACTATCCACTCTCCATAGGTATTAAAGGGGCTGGATTAATTATTTATCCAACTATTTTCTTTTTTGCTTTTAATTAAAAAAGAGATTTTCTTGACAAAATTTCTGCTTTATTATAAAATTCTGTTTTAAGATTGATAAACTACATGAATCAAATTGCCTTAAAGCAATAATACTTCTGAAACTTAACAGCTTCAAGAACAATAAAATATACAAAGAAGGTAAAATGAGCGGTAACAGTACTGCGTCTAACCCCCACAAGACGACTAAACACCATAACAACAAAGCAAGAACTCACGTACCAGTGAGCGGTTACAAAATAGAAGAACTAAGAAACACTCCTTTAGATAAGTTACTTGAGATTGCATTAGAGCTACAAGTTGAAAACCCAAATGAATTAAAACGTCAAGACTTGATGTTTGAAATTTTAAAATCACAAGTATCACAAGGTGGTTTTATACTCTTTACAGGTATTTTAGAAATTACAAATGAAGGTTATGGTTTTTTAAGAGCTTTAGATGCTAACTTTTCTGATACTGCTAATGACTCTTATGTAAGTGCAACACAAGTACGAAAATTTGCTCTTAGAAATGGTGATATTGTAACAGGACAAGTACGTCCTCCAAAAGATCAAGAGAGATATAATGCTCTTTTAAAAATAGAAGCTATTAATTATCTTCCGTTAAAAGACAGTAAAAAAAGACCTCTTTTTGAAAACCTAACACCTCTATACCCAACAGAATCATTTAAACTTGAATACGAACAAATGAAAAAAACAGGTCGTGTACTCGATCTTTTTACACCTATTGGAAAAGGTCAACGTGCTCTTATTGTCGCACCTCCAAGAAGTGGTAAAACTGAAATCATGAAAGAGTTAGCTCATGGACTTGCTAAAAATCATCCTGATGTTGAATTGATTGTTTTATTAGTAGATGAACGTCCTGAAGAAGTTACTGATATGGAAAGATGTGTTAGAGGTGAAGTTTTTAGCTCAACCTTTGACCAACCAGCAAATAACCATGTAAGAGTAGCAAACTTAGTAATAGAAAAAGCAAAAAGAAGTGTTGAAATGGGTAAAGATGTTGTAATCTTACTTGATTCAATCACAAGACTTGCTCGTGCTTACAATACAGTAACCCCATCAAGTGGTAAAATCCTAACAGGTGGTGTTGATGCTAATGCTCTACATAAACCAAAAAGATTTTTTGGAGCTGCAAGAAATATCGAATTTGGTGGAAGTTTAACAATCGTAGCAACGGCACTTGTAGATACGGGTAGTCGTATGGACGAAGTTATTTTTGAAGAATTTAAAGGAACAGGTAACTCAGAAATGGTTCTTGATAGAAATATTTCTGATAGAAGAATTTATCCAGCAATTAACATTATGAAATCTGCTACAAGAAAAGAAGAATTACTTCAATCTCCAGAAAAACTCCAACGTGTTTGGGCTCTTAGAAGTGCTATAAGTCAAATGGAAGATGTAGAAGCTCTCAAATTTTTATATGCAAAAATGTTAAAAACAGAATCTAACGAAGAATTTTTATCTCATATGAACGAATAAAAAGGCTTATGCCTTTTTATTATTTACTTCTATGTAGTGGATGTTGATAATCATTTTTTTCACATCCACTAAAAGTTACCAATGCTAATAAAATTAATGTTCCAATAGCTATAAACTTTTTCAATTTAATATCCTCTTATATGTAATAATTGTAAAATTATACAATAAAAAATAAAGGGTTTTGATTTGTCTCAAGTACTAGCACTAAAATATCGTCCAAGTTCCTTTGATAAGCTTATAGGACAAGACGCTGTAACTCAAACTCTCAGTCTTGCTTTAAACCAAAATAGAGTATCACATGCATACCTATTTTCAGGTTTACGTGGGAGTGGAAAAACTTCAACTGCGAGAATTTTTTCAAAAGCATTAGTTTGTGAAAATGGTCCTACTGCAACACCTTGTGAAGTTTGTGAACATTGTAAAATGGCAAATGAAAGCAGACATATAGATATCATAGAAATGGATGCTGCTAGTAGTAGAAAAATTGATGACATTCGTGATCTAATTGAACACACAAAATATAGACCAAATTCTGCAAGATACAAAATATTTATCATTGATGAAGTTCATATGCTTACAAAAGAAGCATTTAATGCTCTACTCAAAACACTTGAAGAACCGCCAGAGTTTGTAAAATTTATCTTAGCTACAACAGATCCTTTAAAATTACCAGCAACTATACTTTCTCGTACGCAGCACTTTCGATTTAAACAAATTGCAAATAAAGATATAACACATCACTTATCACATATTTTGAATCTTGAAAATGTTAATTATGAGAGTGAAGCCTTAGATATGCTTAGTCGTGCAGGAAATGGCTCACTAAGAGATACTTTAACACTTCTAGATCAAGCAATTATATTTTCAAAAGGCTATATTACTCCTGAAGCTATAGCTTCTATGTTGGGATTGTTAGACCCTAAACAACTTGAAATGATCTTTGATACTATTTTAAAAGGTGATCGAACTAGACTCATAGAGATAATAAAAGAGTTAGAAAATTATGAATGTGAAGTTGTTATTGATGAGCTTATAGCTTATCTCAAAGAGTCATTTTTTAACTCTGATGGAAGATTCTCAACTCTCATTACTGAACGTTTTTTTAGAATTTTAAGTGAATCAAAAAACCTCCTCTTTTTAAATGCAGATAATGGTTTTGTGTTAACACTTCTGTTTTTTAAAATGATTGAAGCGTTACATATAAAAACTATTGAAGAGATGGTAGAGTCCCTTGAAGATGAAAAGTTTAGAGTACCAAAAGTACAAGAAATTGTGGAAGCACACAAAATAGATAAAGAACATGTAAGACCAATTATACAAGAACCGAGTAAGACTCCTGAACCTATACAAGAAGAGATAGAAAAAGTCCAAGAAAATATTCCTGAGCCTGTAAAAAATAAAGGAATGGAACTTTTTGCCCAACTTATTGTTAAACTTGAAGATAGAAGTTATGATTTAGCAACTTGCTTTAAAAACTATATAGAATTTATCTCATATGAAGAAGGAACACTTACTTGGTCATCTTCAGCACAAGGTGAAGACAAAAACTCACTTAAACATGGTTACCCTATCATAAGGCAATTTGTCCAAGAAATATTTGGAATTGACACAAAAATCAAAATGAGTCAAAACGAAGAAAAAAAAAAGGTAGATGACTCTCACGCAAACGAAGATACTTCTTCAATGATAGAGTCAATTGAGTTTAATCCAAATGAAGGGACAAATACAGAAAGTTGTATTTCAGGTCACATAACAGCAGATAAAAAAGAAGCTGAAGCAAAAGAGATACTCAATGACCCTTTTGTAAAAAAAATACAAGAAATGTTTGAACCTAAAGAGATAAAAATATACCCTAAGGTTTAGATTTAACTGATACCAATTTGTAATACTTCACTGATAACATTAACTAAAATTTATCTAATTTAGGAGTATTGATGATGAAAATAAAATCTGTTTTATTAGTTGGCATACTACTTACATGTAATGCTTTAGCATGGGATATAAAAAAGGTTCAAGTTGCTGAAGAACTTGATGTTATACAGTTAAAAAATAAAACCTTACATCTTGATATTGGTATTGGGAGTGGTGCATACCACTATAAAAATGACCCTGCTGATATATTTTATACTATTACTGATCGTGGTCCTAACATAAAATGTAAAGACTCTAAAAAACTTATGGGTGAAAAACTATGTAAAAAAGGTAAAATTTTTCCTGTAGTCAACTTTACACCAACTATCTATAAAATAAAACTTTTTAAAAATTATTATAAAGTGCTAGAAAAGATACAGATAAAAAATGCCAATGGAATCCAAGTAAGTGGTGTATCAAATGAAGGAACTGAAAACGCCTATGACATTAAAGGTAATCCAATCTCGTTTGATCCACAAGGATTAGATGCTGAAGCTTTGGTAAAACTCTCCGATGGAAGTTTTTGGATTGCTGAAGAGTATGGAGCATCTATTTTACATCTCGCAAGTGATGGAAAAATACTAAAAAGAGTTGTTCCCGCTGGATTTGAAAAAAATTTAAAAAATGCTCAATATAAAATAAGCTCATCTCTTCCTGCAATAGTTGCAAAAAGACCTTTAAATAGAGGCATTGAATCAATTGCTATAAGTCAAGATGAAAACTATTTATACTTTTCTATGCAAAGTCCTCTAGCAAATCCTGATACCAATGCATACAAGAAATCTAATATTGTAAGAATGTTTAAATATGACATAAAAAAAGATGAAGTCATTGGTGAATATCTTTATAAAATGGATAAAGCCCAATCATTTAAGCTAGATAATAAGAAAAAACAAAATGCTGTTAAAATTTCTGAAATGGTTTCAA
Organism: Sulfurospirillum arcachonense DSM 9755; assembly: GCF_000597725.1. Lineage (GTDB taxonomy): Bacteria > Campylobacterota > Campylobacteria > Campylobacterales > Sulfurospirillaceae > Sulfurospirillum_A > Sulfurospirillum_A arcachonense. The sequence goes on along the minus strand of NZ_JFBL01000004.1, from coordinate 23,386 downwards.
TTGGAGATGATGAACTTATAATTTTAGAAAGAGTATCAAAAACAACAAAGTTTTATAAAGTAAAATTCAAAAATTCAATTTTAGGTTCAAAATGGGACGATATAGCGACATCTCCATCCTTAGAACAAAGTAAAGATGTAAATAATATTATGCCCAAAGAGCTAGTTTTAGATACAAGTACTCTTAAAAATATGCCTAAAAAAATTGAAGGTATTGCTTATATTGATGAAAACAACTGGATTTTAATCAACGACAATGACTTTGGTATTGATAGATATAATACATATATTACAAAACTATCAAAATAACATTATGTTAGTTACAGCCTAAAAAATGGCTGTAACTAATAAATTTACTTGTATCCTATAATATAATACGTATTTTTACCATCTACTTTTTCTATCTCTATTTTAAATTTTTCAGACCACTTTTTTATTATTTCAGTTACTTCATTAATCATAGCATCACCTTTTGCTTCATTCTTAATTTTAAAATAGTCTTGGTTACTTGAAAGTGCCACGTAAGATAAATGAGATTTTAATTGATCATGAAGAGTAATAAGGTGTTTCTCTACATAATCAAATCCATTTGTATTTTTTTTAACTTTATCCAATTGCGCTAATGCACTTTGAGTTACAGTGTAGTCTAATTGCTTTAAAATAGCATCATTTGTCATTTGTTTCCTTTTTTATTTAATTGTTTCCTTTTTCAAGAACAAAGTCCTTGAAAAATTCCTTGCACTGAAGCACAACCTTTCGGTCGTACTACTCCTTTATGGTTTATTTGCTTTGCTGAGATATTAATACATCTTCCAACATTTTTGATATGTCACCATCGAGAATGCCACTTACATTTGAGTAAGCTATATTACTTCTTGTATCTTTTACTTGTTGGTATGGTGCCATAACATAAGAGCGTATTTGATGTCCCCAACCAATCTCACTTTTTTCTATCCCTGCTTTTTCTGCTTGCTGCTTTTCTAATTCAAGTTCATATAACCTTGATTTCAACATTTTCATAGCATTCGCTTTATTTTTATGCTGACTTCTATCATTTTGACATTGCACTACAATACCTGTTTCAATATGCGTTAAACGTACTGCTGAATCGGTTTTATTAACATGCTGTCCACCCGCTCCACTTGCACGATAAGTATCAAGTCTATAATCTTTATCTTCAATCACAATATCAATATCATCATCAACTTCAGGACTCACCATTACAGAACTAAATGAGGTATGTCTTTTTGCATTTGAGTCAAAGGGAGAAATTCTTACGAGTCTATGAATACCATTTTCTACTTTCATATAACCATAAGCATTCATCCCACGTATCACAAAACTCACATCTTTTAAACCTGCTTCATCACCTTCTTGAAAATCAAGTGTTTCAACTTTAAAATCATGCCTCTCTGCCCATCTTAAATACATTCTATAAAGCATACTAGCCCAATCTTGACTCTCAGTACCACCAGCCCCTGGATGTATAGAGATAATAGCATCTTTACTATCATCTTCACCACTAAGCATCATAGCAATCTCTAAGTCACTCACAAGCGTTTCTAAACTAGAAGCATCCTCAACAAGTTCACTAATAGTATCTTCATCACCCTCTTCACTTGCCATCTCATAAATGTCATTGGTATCATCAACAGCACTTTTAGCTTTTTCGTATCTATTTAAAATTGAACTTGCACTAGTTTTTTCTTTTGAAATACTAGCAGCATTTTTTGCATCACTCCAAAAATCTGGATTTTGTTCCAACTCTTCAATCTCACTCAATCTGGCTTTAATTGAATCAGGTTTTATAATTTGTGCGATATTGTCTATTTTAATTGCTAATTTTTTTAAAAGCTCGGTATATTCGTAGCTATCCAAATTATAATCCTTTTTTGATATAATAAGTTCTTATTTTACAACAAAGTGCCTAAAATGAAAATATTACAAACAACAGAAGAACTAATAAATTATAGAAAAACTTTAAAACAAGACACAGGATTTGTTCCAACCATGGGAGCCCTACATCAAGGGCATATCTCTTTAATAAAAACATCTATCTCAAATAATCAAAATACAATAGTTTCTATTTTTGTAAATCCAACCCAATTTTTAGAAGGAGAAGATTTTACAACTTATCCCAATAGATATCAAGCAGATTTAAAAATCTGTGAACTCGCAGGAGTAGATGCCCTTTTTATTCCAAATATAGATGATATATATTTCAAAAATGAACCATCAATCATCGCTCCAATGAAACAAAGTTATATCTTAGAAGGAGAAAGACGTCCTAAACATTTTGATGGAGTTTTACAAGTTGTCTTAAAACTACTAAATCTTACAAAAGCAACCAATGCTTACTTTGGTAAAAAAGATGCACAACAACTATTTTTAATACAAAATATGGTTAAAACTCTTTTTATTGATACAAATATTGTTCCTTGTGAAATAATAAGAGATGAGAATGGATTAGCTCTTTCTTCAAGAAATACCTATCTAAGTGATGCAGAAAAACAAAAAGCTCTTAATATATCAAAGTCACTAAAAATCGCTTCTAAAGAAATGATTAAAGGTGAATTAAATGTAGAGGTGATAAAAGAAAAAATGAGTGAAATTTTAAGTGAACTTCAAATTGAATATATAGAGATAACAAATAGAAAATTTGAAAAGATTGAGAAAATCATCTTAAAAGATAGTATAGTCTTAGTTGCTGCAAAAGTAGGAACTACAAGACTTATCGATAATATGTGGGTTTAAGATGGCATCAGGAATATTTGCACTCTTAGATGATATAGCAATGCTTGCAGATGACGTTGCTGTTGCGAGTAAAATAGCTACTCAAAAAACAGCTGGTATCTTAGGAGATGACTTGGCAGTAAACTCAGAAAAAGCTACTGGATTTGCGCAACATAGAGAACTTAAAGTTATTTGGGCTATTACTAAAGGTTCTTTAAAAAATAAAATTATTATTTTACCTTTGGCCTTTTTACTCAGTTTTTTTGCACCATTCGTTATCCCTTACATTCTTATACTTGGTGGACTTTATCTTTTATATGAAGGAATAGAAAAAATAGAAGAATTTTTTCACAAAAAGCATATAACAAGTGAAGATAAAAAAGTATTGAAAGCTTCAAATGAAAATATACTTGAAGTTGAAAAGAAAAAAATTAAAGCTGCTATTTTAACTGATTTTATTTTATCAATAGAAATTGTAATGATAGCCCTTGGAACCGTTTTAAATGAACCAATTATAATTCAAATCTTTGCTACAACTTTTGTTGCAATTTTAGCAACAATAGGAGTGTATGGTTTCGTTGCACTAATAGTAAGAATAGACAATGTTGGATTTTGGCTTATAGAAAAAAATCGTGTTAAAAGTGGAAATTTTTTAGTTTCACTTATGCCAAAAATCATTAAAACTTTATCGTTTGTTGGTACAATTGCTATGATTCTTGTAGGTGGTGGTATTCTCTCGCATAATATCAATGCCATACATCATTACTTTTTAGATTTTATCCCTGCAATGGCCAATGAGTTTTTAGTAGGTATCATCTTTGGGATAATAGTACTTTTAGTAGTAAAAACATTTGATAAACTAAAAAACGTAACTCAGCAATAAGAAGAAATTATATTGTATAATGCAAAAAAATTATAAAGATAAAAAATGAGTAAAAATTTATACCTAGTTTCACTAGGATGCAATAAAAACTTAGTAGATTCAGAAGTAATGCTAGGAAAATTAAAAAACTATACAATCATCAATGAGCCAGAAAATGCTGATGTACTCATCGTAAATACTTGCGGATTTATAGGACCTGCAAAAGAAGAGAGTTTAGATACTATTTTTTCACTTCATGAACTAAGACGTAAAGAGTCTTTACTTGTAGTAACTGGCTGTTTGACTGAGCGTTATCGTGAAGAGTTACAAGAAGAGCTTAAAGAGGTAGATCTGTTTACTGGTGTTGGGGATTATGACAAAATTGATGAAATCATTAATAAAAAAGAGAGTCGATTTACTCCTGCAACTTACCTTTTAAATGATGAAGAAAGAGTTATAACCGGCTCAAATTCACATGCATATATCAAACTTAGTGAAGGGTGTAACCAAAGTTGTAGTTTTTGTGCTATTCCAAATTTCAAAGGTAAACTTCACTCAAGAACGCTTGAATCAATAGAAAAGGAAGTAACAAATCTTGTAAAAAAAGGCTTTTACGATTTTTCTTTTATTTCTCAGGATAGTAGCTCTTTTATGAGAGATTTGGGTGAAAAGGAAGGTCTAATAAAACTTATTAAAACTATTGAGAATATAGAAGGAGTAAAAAGTGCAAGGATTTTATATCTTTACCCTACAACAACTTCTGATGCACTAATACAAGCTATAATAAACTCTAAAACCTTTCACAACTACTTTGACATGCCAATACAGCATATAAGTAATATGATGCTTAAAACAATGAAAAGAGGTGCAGGAAAAGCTAGGATTACTGAACAACTCACTATGATGAGAAAAGCAGAAAATAGTTTTTTAAGAACAGGTCTTATTGTTGGTCATCCTAAAGAGAGTGAAAAAGAGTTCAATGAGCTTTTAGACTTTGTTACTGACTTTGATTTTGACAGAGTATCATTATTTCCATACTCAGATGAAGAAGATACTGCTGCTTATGAGATGGATGAAAAGATAGAAGAAGATATTATTAATGAGAGAATTGAGAAAATTGAAGAGATAGTAAAACAAAAACACGAAAAATCTTTACAAGTAGAAATAGGAAAAACCTTACATGTCGTATGTGAAGGACCAAGTAGCGAACATGAGTTTTTTATGGGTGCTAAAAAATTACTTTGGGCTCCTGAAATTGATGGTGAAATCCTACTAAATGACTCTGAAGTTGGAGAGTTAGAAGTAGGAAAATGTTATGAAGCAAAAGTAAGTGAACTTGCTGGAGATAAACTAGTTGCAACAGTTACCAAAACTATCAGCTAACGCGATAGAAATATTAAAAACTACAAAAAATCTTTTAGCCTTTTCTGGGGGTAGTGATTCAACTGCCCTTTTTTTTATACTCAAAGAATTAAACATAAAATTTGATGTTGCCTTAGTAAATTACCAAACTAGAAAAGAAAGCTCTTTAGAAGAAGAGTATGCTAAACAACTAGCAAAACAAAATAACAAAGAGTGCTTTACTCTTACATGTAAACTTGAGAATAACAATTTTGAACATAATGCAAGAAGCACACGATACACATTTTTTCAAGAAATTATAGATAAAAATGCTTATGATGTCCTTTTAACAGCACACCATTTAAACGATAAATTTGAATGGTTCTTAATGCAATTAAGCCGTGGGGCTGGAGCTGTAGAACTTAGTGGTATGAACGAAGTAGAAGAAACGCAAAATTTTAAGACCATACGCCCTTTGTTACATGTAGAAAAAAAACAGATTGAAACATTTTTACATGTAAACAAAATAAAATACTTTTTAGATGCTTCTAATAATGATAAAAAGTATTTTAGAAATCAAATAAGAAATGAGTTTTCAAATGCTTTTTGTGAAAAGTATGCCAATGGCATTAAAAAAAGTTTTGACTATCTTCAAAGAGATACAAAAAGACTATTGCCTAAGAATACACAACATATAAAAAACCTCTATATTTTAGAAAATAACGAAGATGATTTAATCAATATTAGAGGAATCGATAAGATTGTTAAAAAACTAGGAACTCTTTTAAGTAGTGCTAGTAGAGAAGAGATACTACGAACAAAAGATTGTATTGTCTCATCAAAAATAGCTGTTGTTTTTTCTCAAAATAAAATCTATATTTGTCCTTGGATTAAAATAACTATGGATAAAAAATTTAAAGAAGCTTGTAGGGTAGAAAAAATCCCTTCAAAGATAAGACCTTACATGTATAAAGAAAATATTTCTATTGAAACTATTTTGTAGAATTTATATCATATACTTTAATCGTAAAAGCTGAACTTATTTTACTTGCATTTGATTCCATATGTATAGGAAAATCTGCTTGGACTATATTTTCATATCTATTAAGACCTTCTAAAAAAGTATAAAAATTTGTAGGACTCTTAAGGCTTGAACTGACTCTCAACTCATATTCTACAAACTCTTTTTTATAATCTTTTTTACTAACTTTGACTAAAGATACATCATTAAAAAACGTACCTGCATACTTTATGAAATTTTCTGTAGAAAACTTACGTACAAAGGAAGTTATTGCGCGTCTATTTTCTGTCTTTAAATTACTCAATTCTTTATTTCTATCAGCAAGGACATTTTCAACTCTCATTTTATGAATAAATGCCTTTTTATAAACACCTTTTGATGCACGATAATCTTTAATATTAGGAACAATAACTCCTAAAACCATAAACAGAGTTAATACAATAAAAACCAATAGATAAAGCAATAACTTTACTATATCTATTTTCTCCATACTTTTATCCATTATAAAAAGTCCTCTGGATTAATTATTTTATTAGTACTAACAAAATTATACCAACCTTTATCAGTAAGATAAAAAATTGTGTTACTTGTATGAAATATAGATTTTAAAGGTGCTGCTAAAAGAAAATTATACGCGTCTTTTGTAGGAGTTACCCCATAAATAACAAGTGAATTTTTTTCCATAATTACCTTATTTAAAGTAATTTGATCAGGAACTAAATCAAAAAGATTTTTCATGCTATCTTTTAAAATGATATTATTTGCATATATCTCTTCAGCAACTGCTTTTTGTCTTAAAATAAATCCTATTTTTTCGTCTATATTATCTATGTTTTTTTCTAATTTAACACGTTCTAAACCATACTCTTTTGCAGTATTTTTAAAATCATAATTTTTATAAATTACAAATAGATTAAATATATTTAATAAAACAACTATGGAAAATATAAAAACCATCCAAACTTTTGTAAACATAGTAAAAAAATATTTTTTTCGAGGCGTAATTAAACTATATTTTAATTTCATTGTAAAGCCTCTTTTATAGACATATCACAAACTACTTCATTGATATTGATTTTATTCATCTCAATATCCATCAAAAGCTCATCTTCAATCATCTCTATTAATTCCGAACTAATTTCATATCCATCAAAAATAACAACTTTTTCTATAAAGTTACTTTTATACAGTGGATTTTTATAAAATTCTTGTAATGAAGTGTTTAAATACTTATATAATAATATATCTCTACCAAATAATTCCAAATTACTCTCTTCTTCTATACTCTCTTCATCACCTTCAAAATGTCCTAAATTATGATCTCTTTCTGAGTCAATATCTTCAAAATCATTATCTTCCACATCATCTAAACTATCTAATTCATCTAAATTTTCTAATTCGTCCACACTACCAAGTTCATCATCTTCAATAGTATCTAATTCTATTAAATTATCAACGCCCTCTTCTTCGTCAACATTGTCCCAATCTTCTTCTCCACTTGAGAGATTATCATCTGTAGTTGTTTTAAAATAAGCACCAAATGTAAGTTCCTCATTTTCAAAAATACTAATTGTAACTGAATCTTTATGGTTCAAAATGTATAAAATAGGCTGTGTTATAGACTTTTGCTTCTTTATAAGTACATTTTGTATAACAAAAGGTGAATATATAAAATCTATTCCTGTAGATTGAAAAAGTTTTTTAACCCAATTTATATCTATAAATGAGGCATACACTGACCACTTTTTATCTATGTCAAAATGCACTACATTTTTCATATCAATACTATTTTTTTCAAAATCATTAGCACTAGTGCCACTTATTGCACCCTGTCCCATTGAATCTAAAAATACAGATACATATATAAAATTATATTTTGCATGAAATTCTTCTAAATATTTTTCCATTTTAGGAGGGATACTGCCATCTTCTGAGATTATAAAGCTTTCAGAAAATTTATCTTTTATAACTCCATTTTTAAGAATTTTTGAGTAGATAATCCATTCATTATTTTCTTGTACTATAGAGATAAATAAATTTGAAAAATATTTTTGAAAAACTTTTTTTAATGCCATATACACCCGTTTTTTACTAATTTGTTTGTATTATACCAAATATTCGGTATGATACTTTATTAAAGCAAAAGAAGTTCCTAAAACAATTCTTCATATAACTGTATAAACTTTTTTTGCATTTTTTGACTTGTTTCTTGAAGAGTTTTATCAGTAAGAGTTGATGGAGCCAAATTTTTATAACTTTCAATCATAATCTCACACATCATTTTTACTCTTGCTTTATCTGCTTGTGTATAATCTTTTTTTATACTAATTTCATCTATTTTTTGAAGATAATCATTTCCCTGCTGAATATACGATTCATACGTTTTAGCAATTTTACTTTGAATCATAACTGTATTTGCCATTTTATTGTACGTATCTTCTTCATAAGCTTTTTTTGCTAACTCATAAGCACTATCATAATTGCCTAAAAAATAATACACCCTTGCTTGAATAGAGTTTTGATAAGAAGAATTAGAATTAAAGTAGTAAAAACTTCCTGCAAAAATAACAATCGTAAAAATAATCAAATTAATCTTAGAAAGCATTTTTCATGAGCCTTTCTTTAATTTTTTCTTTTGCATCGTTTAAATTATCCTCTGTGATATAAAAGGGATCACTATAATAAAAATCTAATGTACAAAAAGGTTTTGGGATTGAAAACTTATCCCAACTATTTAATCTCCAAGCTTTTGTTGCTTTGCAATTCATTGTTACTATTGGAACATTTTTCTTTTGAGCTATTACGACTGCTCCATCAGCAACAGAGTATCTTGGACCTTTTGGGCCATCTGGAGTTATTGCAACATCTCTTCCTAGATTAAGAGATTTAAAAGCACTTTTTAAAGCCTGCATTGCACCTTTTGAAGAACTTCCTCTAATTGCCCCTGCCCCTAAAAGATTTAACAATCTCGTTGCTATCTCTCCATCATGATGTCGACTTACCATAGTATCTACATTTTTTGATCTTCTATAATCCATATATCCAAATGTCAGCATCAATAACTCACCATGCCAAAAAACAAATACACTAGGTGTATCTAAAACTTTTGTTCTATCAAAATGGTATCTTTTTTTACATGTAAAGTATATAAAATAAAGGAGAATATATAACAAAGGAGGCACCAAGAGGGCCTCCATTTTTCTTTTTGTAGTCTTATTGAACAATTTCGCCATAAAGTGCCAGACGTCTAGGGTTTGTTATTTTTACTTTTAACGTCTTTCCAAGTAACTCTTCATTGCCCTCAACTTGAACAAGTGCATTATTATCACTTCTTCCTGCTACTAACCCATTATTTCTTAACTCTTCAAAATACACATCTAAAACTTGACCAGATTTTTGACTTGCAATTTCATCAAGTATTTCATTTTGTCTATCTTGAAGCTTTTTAAGTCTTGCTGAACCAGTTTCCGAATCTATTTGATTTGTAAATTCTGCTGCTTTTGTTAATGGACGAGCAGAGTATTTAAAAGCAAATATTTGCTCAAATCTTACTTTTTCAATCACATCCATACTATCTTCAAAGTCTTTTTCACTCTCACCTGGAAATGCTACTATAATATCTGTACTAATAGATACATTAGGAACTAATTCTCTAAGTTTCATGGCTCTATTTAAAAACCACTCTTTTGTGTATCCTCTTTTCATCTGCTCTAAAATATGGGTAGAACCACTTTGAAGAGGCATATGCATAGACTTACAAACTTTGGGATTTTTAGCAAATGTCTCTAAAAATTTATCATCCATATGTAAAGGATGTGGAGAAGTAAATCGTATACGCTCAACTTCTTCTATTTGGCTTATTAAATTTAATAAATCTGAAAAGTCTATTTTTTCATCTCTTTTTGAGGAGAATCTTTTCCCATAATTATTAACATTTTGGCCAAGTAAAAAAATCTCTTTTGCACCGCTAAGTGCTGCTTTTTTAGCTTCTTTAATGATTAATTCAGGAGGAATTGATATCTCATCACCACGAGTATGAGGAACTATGCAATATGTACATTGTTTATCACAACCTATAGAAATATTTACATAAGCTTTATTCATAGAGTTTCTAAATTCACCAAAAGCATAAGTACTCTCATCATAATCTATATCAACACTTAAAAACTTATCTGTATTTACAGCTTCAACTACTTTTGATACATTTCTTGCACCAAGTACAAAACTAACAGATGGTGCACGTTTAAAAATCTCATCACCTAAATGGCTTGCAGTACATCCACAAATCCCTATTTTGGCTCCATCTTTTTTTAATTTATTAAAAACACCAATTTCTGAAAAAAGTTTATTAACTGGTTTTTCTCTAACACTACAAGTGTTTATCATAATCAAGTCTGCAATTTTTGCCTCATTGCAAAGCTCATAACTATCTTTTGAACTTAGTTCTGCAATGATATGCTCGGTATCACGAGTATTCATTGCACAACCTAAAGTTTCAATATATAATTTCTTTTTATTACTCAAAAAATCAAACCTTACAGTATATGTATCTCATACATATAATCCTCTTCCCCTAGTCCATATTTTACTTCACGAAGATAGACACTAAAGTCTTTTTCTTCAAAATACTCTACTAAAGCTACTAAGTCTTTATGCGAGTTTTCTTTATCAAAATAAAATATTTTGTGACCCTCTTTTGCTATTATCTCTTCTACTTTTTCTAAAAGAATTGTTTTTGGTTTTGCATTTATTTCATTTCTTGCTAATTTTAATTCCATGAGTCTTCCTCTTTCTCAAACATTATTATAATCGAAGAGTATAACAATATTTGAATAAATTTCGCATTAAAGTAACTAAAAGCATATTTAAGATATAATTCAGACCTTCTCCAGCAATCCCTAAAAAACATTAACATAACTTTTATATTGCGACAATAAAAAAGCTATGATTATGCTTGAATAATGATTAAATTATTTTAGTAAAAATAGAGTTTTTTAAAGAGAAATGAATAGAGTAAAAATACTCTATTAGTACAAAATTTTAATTACTAAATTATTTTTTAGTAATTATGAAAAATTAAAAATGAAGAGGAAAATATGGAAAAAATTATAGATATAATAGAATCAATTGCTCATGAAAAAGACTTAAATATTGAAGATGTAAAAAAAACTGTATGTTTTGCATTAACAAAAACAGCAAAAAGAATATATGGTGAAGATTATGATTATGAAACTATTATAGATACTGATACTAAAACATTAAACCTTTATCAAAAAGTATTAGTAGTTAAAGATGATGATGAAAGATTAGAAAATGAAAAAGACAAATATACTGCAATAAGTGAAGCAAAAGAAGTTGATCCAAATATTGAAATAGGAGATGAACTTACTTATGAATTACCTCTAGATAACCTCGGACGTACAGCAGCTGCTACTTTACATAGAGAATTGGAATTCCATATACAAAGATTATTAGAAAATCAAATATTTGAAAAATATAAAAATATGGTTGGTGATAGTATTGTTGGAACTGTAACAAGAATAGATAATGAAGAAGCAACTTATGTTGAATTTGATGAAGTTCGTGCAGTAATGCCAAGAAAAAACAGAATCAAAGGTGAAAAATTTAAAGTTGGTGATGTTGTTAAAGCAGTTATAAGAAAAGTTTTTATAGATAAAGCCCAAGGTATTTATGTAGAAATTTCAAGAACAAGTCCAAAATTTTTAGAATCTCTTCTAACTCTTGAAGTCCCTGAAATTAAAGATGAAATGATAACTATCAATAGTTCAGCGAGAATCCCTGGAGAAAGAGCTAAAGTAGCCCTGACTTCACTTCATCCAAATATTGATGCAGTAGGTGCAACAGTTGGAACAAAAGGTATGAGAATCAATGCTGTAAGTGGAGAATTAAATGGTGAAAATATTGACTGTATAGAGTACTCGTCAATTCCAGAAATTTTTATCTCACGAGCCCTTAGTCCTGCTATCATCTCAAATGTAAAAATAGTGGATGATAAAGCTATTGTAACTCTACCAAGTGATCAAAAATCTAAAGCTATTGGTAAAAGTGGTATAAATATTCGTTTAACTTCTATGCTTGTTGGAATGGATATAGAACTTGTAGAATTAGAAGGTCAAAGTAGTGGTAATGGGGAATCTACTGACTCAGCCAAAGATCCAAATGCACTTCAAAACCTGTTTGGTGAGAACTAATATATCTTTACATGTAAAGGTTAAACCTTTACATGTAAACCCCTAAATATTTGATATAAGTAACTTAGCTACCATATCTCCTTTTGCATTTTCTTCAATTTTTAATTCCGTATTTATTGAGCTTTTTCCTTTTGTTAACTCACCTTGAATCGTTCTTAATACATGCCAATACTTTTCATAAAATGGTGTATCAATCTCAGTTATTTTCTCTCGTTTTATCACTGATCCAATTTCATAAATATTGTGCATATAATATATTTTATTAATTGCTCTTTGAATTCTATATTCTTTCATAATTTTTAAATTATTCGCTAATATCTCTTTTTCTAATTCTGTCAGATTGTCTTTAGTACTGACATTGTATATCTCTTCATCGAGTTTTTCTTCATAAGATATTCTTTCTAAATTTGTATCTTTTTCAAGGCTTGGCTCGTATTGAAGCATGATATTTAAAATTTCTTCATTGCTTAATCTTTTTGTAGTAATATCATATGAGTAAGATTTTTTTTCACCAAAATCTTTATCGATTGCTTGAAGTATTTGTATACCAATCATAAGATAAACATATTTATCTTCTTTTCCATCTTTAAATGTTACTCCATGATGGGTTATAAAAGGCCTAGGTCCAGAATATTTTATCTTCATAATAAACCTTTATGTATATATGCTTACTAAAGATTACAATTTTTAAGCTTAATTAAACTTTATTTGAGTTTTTATAATGTGGATTTAACTTAAGTAAAACTAAATCTGCAACAATATTTCCTATTAAAGTTAAAAATGCAGATACAATAAGAATTCCCATAATCACAGGATAATCTCTACTAAGTGCACTTTGATAAAAAAGAAGCCCCATCCCATTTATTGCAAAAATTGATTCTAAAATAACACTTCCTCCAATAAGACCAGGAAGCGATAGACCCAAAATAGTTACAATAGGTGGCGAAATATTGGGTAATATAAAATACCTAAAAAGCTTATTACCTTTGATTCCACGTGAAAGTGCAAAAAAGATATAATCACTTTTTAAAATACTTAAAGTTAAACTTCTTATATACATAGTAAGACTTCCAATACCTCCAAAAACCATAACAAAAATAGGCAAAATCAAATGCCAAGCGAAGTCTATATAGTAACTAAATCCACTTTTAACATCAACTGAATGGAGCCCTGAAATAGGAAATAAATTAAACTTTACACTAAAAATTATGACTAAAAGAAGTGCTAAATAAAAAGAAGGCATAGCATAAGAAAAAAGGGAAAATTGTTTTACCAATTTATCAAATCTATTATTTTGTTTTAGTGCTGATTTTATCCCTAAAAACATAGATATACTAAAAACTAATACTAAACTGATTATATTTAAAAGCAACGTTATAGGCAAACGAGAAAGTATTTCATCACGAACGCTTTTCCCACTTGCAAAAGATATACCAAAATCTAGTTGTACAACAGCACTAAGCCAAGATATAAATTGTGCAGGTAAAGATTTATCTAAGCCATAAACTCTTTTTAACTGTTCTATTGACTCTGCTGTTATGTTTGGATTTAGTTCACCAGTTGCAAAAAAAGAATTTGGAGCTAAATGAATAGCTCCAAAAGATATTAGACATATTATTAAAAGCATTAACACTACATAAGAGATTTTTTGTAGTGCAATCATTTAACTGTCTTCTTTAACTTGAGCCAAGCCCAAGTCAAATTCATATCACTAAAGTACGAAACAAAGTTTCTGTATTTCATTTATTTATTTCTTAAATCCCAAGCGAGACTTGTTTTTCCCTCTTCATCTGTTTCAGCAAGACCCATACCCATAATATTATATCCGCTATCTACATAATGAATTTCACCTGTTACTGCAGATGCAAGATCACTTAAAAGATACATTCCAGAATTTCCAACTTCATCAGTAGTTACATTTCTACCAAGAGGTGAATTTGTTTCATTCCAATTTAAGATCATTCTAAAATCACCAATTCCAGCAGCTGCTAAAGTTCTAATAGGTCCTGCACTAATACCATTTACTCTAATTTGACGTTTACCACAATCAACAGCAAGATAACGAACAGTTGACTCAAGTGCAGCTTTTGCCACACCCATAACATTATAATGAGGTACATATTTAGGACCACCTAAATATGTCAGAGTAAGAATAGAACCACCATCATTCATAATAGGAAAACAAGCACGAGTTAGTGATACTAGAGAGTATACTGAAGTTCCCATAGCAATATCAAATGCTTCTCTAGTTGTATCAATAAAATTACCATCAAGAGCTTCACGAGGAGCAAATGCAACAGAATGAACAACAAAATCAATTTTTCCAAAATCTTTTTCTAAAGATTGTGTTAACTCAGCTAAATGTGCAGGATTATTCACATCAAGTTCATATACAGCTTGTCCATCAAGTTCTTCTGCAATAGGACGAACACGTTTTTCTAACTGCTCATTTAAAAAAGTAAATGCTAACTCAGCACCCTGTGCTTTACATGCTTTTGCTATTCCATAAGCTATTGATTTATTATTTGCTATTCCTACTATTAAACCTTTTTTGCCCTTCATTATCATCTATTACTTCCTCATTTTAATTTATTTTTTTGCAGCTTCTATCATTTTACAAAAATCTTCTGCTTCCCAACTTGCAGTTCCAACTAGAACACCATTACAATTTTGTATTTTTAAAATATCACCAACATTATCCACTTTAACACTCCCACCATATAAAAGTGGTTTTGTTATCTTTTCTCTTAGTCTTTGTAAAACTTCTTTTATATCATCATCACTAGCTGTTAATCCAGTTCCAATTGCCCAAACAGGCTCATAAGCAACAACAAGTTTTTTATAATCCAAATCAATTCCAGCAAACTGTTCCCAAACATAAGCCATTACTGCATCAATTCCAGCAACTCTTACCTCTTTAGGTTCACCAACACAATAGACTATTTCTAGATTCTGTTCTTTAGCAAAATTATATTTTTGCGCTGTCAGTTCATTGCTTTCTTTTAAAACATGACGACGCTCTGAGTGTCCAATAAGAACTGTATCTACACCAAACTCTTCAAGTTGCTCAAATCCAACTTCTCCTGTAAAAGAACCATTATAAGTTGGATAGAAGTTTTGTGCTCCAACTTTTATAGTTTTATTTACATCAAATTTATCTAAAGCAGTGGCTGTAGGATAAATACGAACCTCTACATCCAAATTATTTTGTTGCACAAAATTTTCTACTTTTAAAACAAACTCTTTTGTACTTTTTCTTGTATGATTAGTTTTAAAATTTGATGCAATTATCATTAGTCCATTTCCTTAGTATTTAAAGGTTTTACACCAGGTAGTTCTTTTCCTTCAATAAGCTCTAAACTAGCTCCACCACCTGTTGAAATAAATGTCATTTCATCGGCGTCCCCTGCACGTGCCACAACATCAGCAGTATCTCCACCACCAACAACTGTAGTTGCATGAGCTTCACTAATTGCATGAGAAATTTTAAAGCTTCCTTTAGCAAATTTTTCCAATTCAAAAACACCCATTGGACCATTCCAAAGAATTGTTTGTGCATCACTTAAAGCTTCTCTAAAAAGTCTTGAACTAGCAGGTCCAATATCTAATCCCATCCAACCTTTTGGAATTTCTTGTGTTGTTACAAATTTAATAGCAGATTCTTGAGAAAATGTTTGTGCTGCAACTACATCAACAGGAAGATACAATTTAACACCAAGTTTTCTTGCTTCTTCTAATACATTTAAAGCTTCTGGAATTAAATCATCCTCTACAAGGGAATTTCCAACATCTAAACCTTGTGCTTTTAAAAATGTAAATGCCATTCCACCACCAATAATTAGCTTATCAATTCTAGGAAGTAAATTTATAAGTGCTTGTAGTTTCCCACTTACTTTACTTCCTCCAACAACAGCAACAAAAGGACGTGCAGGTGCTTTTAATAAATTTTTCGAAAACTCTACTTCTTTTTGTAATAAAAATCCAGCTGCACTGTGATCTGTATCAAAAAACTTTGTAATTGCTTCTACAGAAGCATGAGCTCTATGACATACACCAAAAGCATCATTAATAAAAATCTCTGCAAAACTTGCTAACTCTTTTGCAAAATTCTCATCATTTTTTGTTTCCCCTTTATCAAATCTTAGATTTTCTAAAAGAAGAACTTCCCCATTTTCTAAAGATGCTACCTTTTCTTTAGCATCTACACCTATAACATCTTTTGCAAATTTTACATTACAATTAAGAATACGAGTGAGTCTTTTAAAAACAGGATCCAAAGAGTATTTTGCTTCAAAAATACCTTTTGGACGACCTAAATGACTAGCAATAACAACGGTACACTTTTGGTCTAAACAATATCTAATTGTTTGAATTGCTGAGCGAATACGTCTATCATCAGTTATATTCATAAACTCGTCTAAAGGTACATTAAAATCACAACGAATAAATACTCTTTTATTTTCTATATCTATATCACGAATAGATCTAACCATTATTTTCCTTATTTACTTACGTGTAGAGCCATATCAATTAAACGAGTTGAATACCCCCACTCATTATCATACCAAGCCATAACTTTAACCATATTACCTGCAATTACTTGAGTTAAATCACTTGCAACAATTGAGCTAATTGGGCAGCTTTGGAAGTCTTGAGACACTCTATAACTTTCATCAACTTCTAAAATACCTTTTAATTCTCCATTTGCTTTTTCTTTCAAAATAGCATTTATTTCTTCAATGGTCGTATCTTTTTTTACTAAAACATTTAAATCTACCATTGAAACATTTGGAGTTGGAACTCTTACACTTTGTCCGTGTAATCTACCTTTTAGTTGAGGAAGTACTAAACCGATAGCTTTTGCAGCACCTGTCGTTGTAGGTATAATATTCACAGCAGCAGCACGAGCTCTACGTAAATCTCTTCCGCTCTTATTATCTAAAATATTTTGTCCATTTGTATAAGCATGTACTGTTGTCATAAGGCCTTTATCAATACCAAAAGCATCATCAAGAACTTTTGCAACTGGTCCTAAACAGTTTGTTGTACAACTTGCATTTGAAACAATAGCCTGACCAGCATACTTGTCTTCATTTACACCAATAACAAATGTTGGTGTATCATCTTTTGCAGGTGCAGACATAACTACTTTTTTTACACCATTATCAATAAAAACTTGAGCTTTTTCAGTCGTTAAAAATGCACCTGTACACTCTAACACAACATCCACACTATAATCAGCAAAATTAAGTTCTTTTGGATCTCTTGTAGAAAACATTTTGACTTTAGAATTTCCTATTTGCATATAGTTATCTTCTAGACTCTTAATCTCTCCCGCAAATGTACCATGTACACTATCATATTTTAAAAGTTGCTCAGTCATCTCTCTACTAGCTGTGTCATTCACACATACTAAATCTACATCATCTCTAGAATCTATAATTCTAGCAACACATCTTCCTATTCTTCCAAACCCATTAATCGCAACTTTTAATGCCATAAATTTTCCTTGTAATTTAATTTGTATAACTAAAACCTCGCTATTGTACGGTAACTTTTGTTATACTACATTGTAAATTTAAGTATTTTATCTAAAATGAGATAAGGAAAATCTTTAATGAAAATAGCAGTATTTGGTGGCTCTTTTGATCCCCTTCATGTTGGCCATATTCAAATTATTAATGAAGCATTAAACTCTTTGCATATAGACAAACTTTTTATAGTTCCAACCTACTTAAATCCTTTTAAAAAAAAATCATTTGCATCATCTTCCTTACGATTAAATTGGCTTCAAAAAGTCTTTACATGTAAAGATAAATTAGAAATTTTAAATTATGAAATAGAACAAGAAAGATCAGTTCCTACAATAGAAACTATACAATACCTTAAAAAAAAATATGCAAATATACAAAAAATTTATCTCATAATAGGTGCTGATAATTTAGCTACTCTACATAAATGGTATAAGTATGAAGAACTCTCAAAATTAGTCCAATTTGTAGTTGCTTCAAGAGATAATAAAATCATTCCAGAAAACTTGATAAAATTAGCAATAAATGCTAAAATTAGCTCTTCAAACTTACGAGAAAATATGAACTCCTCTTTCATACCACAAATCATCGAAGATGAAATTAAAAGGCATTATAAAATGAAACAAAGAATAGAAAATATAGTTAATATTTTAGATAACAAAAAAGCAGAGAATATCCAAATTTTTGATATGAGTGATAAAGACTATTTTGTAGAACAAGTTGTTCTTGCAACAACTATGGGTGAGAGACATGGTATCTCTTTACTAGATGATTTAAAAAAAGGTTTAAAAGATAAAAATGAGTCTTTTTTACAAATAGATGATGAAAATGAATGGATTGTTATTGACTTAGGAGATATTTTAATTCACCTAATGAGTCCACAATATAGATCAAAATATAATATTGAAGAATTTTTATCAGAACGCGATGCTGAAATGAAAAAATTACAATTTGAAGCAGGAGAAGAGTAGATACTCTTCTCCCAACTTTAGCCTATTTAGAATTAGGCTTTGGTGTTGTATCTGTACTCTCAGGTAATTGAGGATAACTAATAACTGGTTTTCTTCCATCTAATGCTTTTAAGAAAGTAACAATCTTGCTAGCATCTTTATCATTAATCTTAATTCCAAGTTGCACACTACCCATCTCTTTAACTGCATCTCTTAGTGACCAAATT
The DNA here is from genome assembly GCF_000597725.1 of Sulfurospirillum arcachonense DSM 9755. Lineage (GTDB taxonomy): Bacteria > Campylobacterota > Campylobacteria > Campylobacterales > Sulfurospirillaceae > Sulfurospirillum_A > Sulfurospirillum_A arcachonense. The sequence continues at coordinate 4,510 of NZ_JFBL01000004.1, read as the reverse complement.
TGACCATTATGAAAATATGGAGCTGTTTGAGTAATATTTCTAAGTGTAGGAGTTTTTACCATACCTTGTTTATCACCTTTAAAATCACCAACTTTTGTAAATCTATATTTATTAGCAATTTCAAATGCTTGCATAGTTCCACCAAGAGCAATGCCATTGTGACAAGTTGCACAACCTTTATCTAAAAATATTTTAAATCCTTCTTTTTCTTGAGAACTTAAGGCTTCATCATCTCCATTTAAAAAATCATCATATCTAGATGGAGTCACTAATGTTTTTTCAAAAATAGATATAGTAGAAGTTATCTTTGCAAAATCTATTTTTACATTTGAGCCATATGCACTTTTAAACTCATTTACGTATTCTGAGATTGAATTAATTCTTGCTTCAACAAGCTTTGGTGGTGCTGCCATCTCTGGACCAGCTTGAACAGGACCTTGTGCTTGGTCAGCTAAATGAGGACTTCTTCCATCCCAAAACTGAGCTTTAAAAAATACTGAATTATAAACTGTTGGCGAATTTAGATGGTGAGGATTTACTGTCCAACCATGCCCAATAGCAGCACTAACTCCATCTGCTCCACCTAAACCTAGATTATGACAAGTATTACAGCTTATTAAACTACTTTTTGACATTCTAGGGTCAAAATATAATTTTTTACCAAGTTCTACCTTTTGAGATGTTATAGGATCTTTAGCATCATCAATAAGTTTTAAAAGCTCATAATTACTTTGCGGAATAGCTTTTAAACCATAATTCATTGCCTCACTCACTAAAGAGTTGGCTCCAAATAAAACTGTACTACCCAAAACACACAAACTTAAAACTTTAGAAATTTTCATTTCTACTCCTTTTTTTAAAGTAAAAAATTATACAGTATAAAATCTTAAATAGGATTTAATATCATTAAAGATTTTATACTGTTCAATATTTTTTATGAAATTTCTTTTTAACTAAGATAATTAATGTCTTATTTATATTATTTTTATATAATTAGGATAATTAATGTCTTATTAGCAAGAAAGGTTAAATATGGAAAAATATCAAAAATTATTAAAAAACAATAACCTAAAATCAACACACCAAAGATTATCTATACTACACAACATTGATAAAGCAGGACATATAGATATTGATTTATTGTATTCTCAACTTACCAAAAATTTTACTACCTTATCTAAAGCTACTCTGTATAGAAATATAAATGACTTAATTGCATCAAATATTATCGAAGAGATAAAATTACCTGAACTAAAACATCAATATGAAATAAAAAAAGAATCACATGTTCATCTTTTATGTAAAAAATGTAATTATGTACAAGATTACAATATAAATTTAGATAATGTATATAATGATATTTCAGTAGAAAACAATTTTCAAATAGAAAAAAGTTTTGTAGTTTTAAGGGGAATTTGTTCTAATTGTTCTTAAAAATTTTGAAATATAAGTAGATTTATTTCTACTTATATTTCAAGTTTTACATTTTATCTTTTGCTTTGATACCTATGAGATGAAGACCTAAACGGATACTTACTCCAACCATTGCAAAGAGTTTCAAATACTTCTCTTCATTAACTTCACCTACAACTCTATTTTCATTATAAAATTTATGTAGACTAGCAGAAAGAGACTTTAAGTACTCAGTTACTTTTTGTAATTGACGTGATTCAAAAGCGTCTTCTAAAACTTCTGGCAATAATAATGCACTGTATAAAAGATTCGCTGCATCATCATTTAAATCTTCTAATTTAACATCTTTAATATCTTCTACAGTTTTACCACTTTTGTTAAATACTTGATTTATTCTAGCATGTGCATAGTTTATATAGAAAATAGGGTTTGAACTATCTTCTTGTTTAAACATATCTACATCAAACTCTAAATGAGTATCGCTTTTTTTACTTAAAAATACAAATCTTAAAGCATCACTTCCAACATCTTTTACAACATCACTCATTAAGATAAAATTACCAGCACGTTTACTCATCTTATATGGTTCGCCTGCTTTTAACAAAGAAACCATTTGAGCTAAAATTACTTCTAATTTTTTTTCATCATATCCTAAAAAGTTGATTGCTGCTTTTACTCTTGAAATGTATCCATGGTGATCTGCACCCCAAATATTTATATAGTGGTCATATTCTCTTTGATATTTATTGTCATGATAAATAATGTCACCCGCAAGATAAGTAGGTCTTCCATCATCACGAATTACAACTCTATCTTTTTCATCACCTAAATCTGTTGAACGAATCCAAGTTTTTCCAGCTTCTTTATATGTTTTATTAGATTTTTGAAGCTTATCAAAACTATCATCCCATTTGTTATAAAGAGATTTTTCACTTACGAACTGTTCAAATTCTATACCAACAGCCGAGAGATTTGATTTTATAAGCTCTATCATTTTATCTTTGCCCCAAAATGACAGTTTTTCTATATTTTTTTCATCTTCAAAAATAGCTAAGCCAAGTTCATCTTTCGCCTCATGTGCCAAATCAACAATATATTCACCTCTATAAAACTCTTCAGGCCACTCAACATCTACATGTAAAACATTTTCACGACCTGCTAGATAAATAGAAAGTCCAAGCATTTCCATTTGACTTCCAGCATCATTCACATAATACTCACTAACTACTTTATATCCTAAATGATTTCCAATACGAACAAGAGAATCACCTAAAACAGCTCCTCTAGCATGTCCGATATGTAAAGGACCTGTAGGATTTGCACTTACGTACTCTAAAAGGATTGACTCATTTTTATTTGATTTTGCAAAATCTTTTTCATTCATAATTGCGAAAGTTGCATATTCATTTAAAAACTCTTCACTAAGTCTAAAATTGATATACCCTTTCACAGAGGTAACTTCTTTAAATATAACACTATTTTCAAATTTTTTACATAATTCTTCTGCGATTACCATTGGTGATTTTTTCAGCTCTTTTGCAAGTGAAAATGCGATTGGTGTTGCATAGTGACCAAAAGAGAGGTCTTTAGGTTTTTCTAAAATAAACTCTCTTTGTAATTCGTCTTTTATCGCTTGTATGACACGTTTTTTCAATACTATGTCTCTTAAGCTTGTTTAGTATCTTCTACTTTATCAGCAGATGTAGTTTCTTCTTTTTTTTCTATTTTTTCATCAGCTTTATTTTCAGCTATTTCATCTTCTTTCATTTCACTTTTGAAACTCTTAATACCTTTACCAATACCTTTTGCAAGATCTGGAATTTTTTTTGCTCCAAATAACAATACAACGATTGCTAAAATAATTAGTAGTTCTGGCATACTAGGAACGCCCATACTATCTCCTTTATCTCTTTACTTTAAATTTTTTAATCCGGATATTATACCATTATATTCTAAAGGTAAATTAAGAAGTACTTTGAGTTTTAATAAACCCAAGAACTTATAAAATCTTCTGTATCAATAGCACTTACTTTACATCTCGAAGATACGGCTATTGCAGTAAGTTTTTTTAACGTTTCATCAAAGTTATCATTAACCAAAATATAATCATATTCTTTAATTCTTGTCATTTCAGAAACTGCATTATTTATTCTTTTTTCTATAACTTCATCAGTATCAGTTCCTCTATTTGATAATCTATACTTTAAAATTTTTTGATTTGCTGTCGTTAAAAAAATAGAAGTAATAGAGTTACCAAATTTTTCTCTTGCAATTTTATGACCTTGCACATCTATATCAAGAACTACTAATTTACCATTATGTAAAGCTTGTAACATAGGCTTTAAAGAAGTTCCATAATAATTATCATGAACCTTAGCCCACTCTAAAAAAAGCCCTTCTTCTATATCTTGTTCAAACTCTTCTTTTGAGATATAATGATAATTAACACCATCAACTTCTCCATCTCTTATATCTCTTGTTGTAGTTGAGATTGAGAAATAAATATCTTCTATTTTTTTAAACATTTCATTCATTAAAGAACTTTTACCAGACCCACTTGGTCCAGATATAATTAACATGCTTCCTTTCACGTTAATATTCCTTTTTCAATACTTCTGCTTTACGTATTATTATCATATTTAATTATCCTCTTCAAACGTTATTGTTATATTTACTTTCATACCTTTTAAAGCATCTTTAATCGAACTTTCATTCAATGTATCTTTTACACTTTGACTAACTTTTTCTTCTATCTCATCTTCTATAGTTAATTCTTCATTAACCTCTACTGCTACAGAAACTTCTTCAGAAACTTCAGATTCATTTCCAAGTGCTGCTAAAAGATCATTTTCACTTAATTCATCTATATTTGAAATTTCGGTACTCATTTCAACAAGAGAATCGAGTGTTGTTTCTAATTCTTCTACAGAAGTATCTTCTAAATCCTCTTCTAGAGAAGCTATCTCTTCTTCGTCATCTTCATCTTCTAGTTTTAAATCTTCTTCTATCTCTATTGAATCCATTACCTTTTCAAGATCACTAATGTCTAAATCATCATCTTCTCTATTTTCTTCTAAGTCTAATTTTTCTAATATAT
>NZ_JFBL01000003.1 GCF_000597725.1 Sulfurospirillum arcachonense DSM 9755 | reverse complement strand
AATCTTCACTTTTTTTATCTTCATCTATATCTCTAAGGGCACTAACAAGACCATCAACGTCTTCTGTAATTTCTTCATCATTTTCTTCTAACAATTGCTTGACTTCATCAATATCTTCACTATCCAAAATTGAAGGGTTATCTTCTTCAACTTCTTCGTTCATAGCTGTATTTTCTACTTCACTTTCATTTAAAATATCTTCATCAAGACCTATTTCATCATCTTCAAAATTTATTTCACTATCATCTATTTTTGAGATTTCATTTTCTATTTCATCCATATCAATGTCGCCTATATCATGATCAAAATCAAAATCATCTAAAATATCATCATCTTCTTCATCATGTACTTTATCTTCAAATTCAGTTGTAGAAGTTTTTTCTTCAGTATCATCTAAGCCTATATCTAACTTTTCGTTATTTTTCTCACTATCAATTTTTGCTATTAAATCAATAAAATCTGTTGGCAAAAATGGTTTTTCTAAAATAGAATTCATATTAGCTGGTTTTTCTTGCCCTCTAGGAGATATATAAACAAAGTGTCTAGAAAGTCCTTCTTCAATAAAGTCATCAATAGTTATTTCACTATATAATTCATTATCTACAAATACAATATCATAACTTTCTTCTGGTATATCATCAAATGAAGTTACTTCATCAATATTAAATCCTAGTTTTTCAACGCTTAAAGTAATTAATCTAGATACTGCTGGGTTATTGTTTACAAGAAGAAAATGCATGACGTCACTCCTAAATTTAGAATAGTTATGTCATTTTAGTATAAAATAAATTAGGTCTATATAAATAGTATCGTTAATTTTTCAATTGCTTCAAGAAACTCTCTTTTAAAAATCAACATAATCGAAGTTAACACTGCTATCAACACTATCAATGCTACCATAATCTTAATAGGGAAACCAACTACTAATAAGTTAAATTGTGGCATAGTTTTCATAAGCATTCCAAAAACAATATCTGCTAAGAGAGACAATCCAACTATTGGAAAAGAAAGAATAAATCCAAAAATAAACATATTTGATACTGCATGCACTAAATAGTCCCATATTCCGTGGTTTGGATAAAAATCACCCAATGGTAAAATTTTCAAAGATTCTACGATAAACATTATCATCATATGATGTCCGTTAAAAGCTAACATAACAACAAGAGCAACTAGTGTGAAAAAAGTACTTATAATAGGCATTGATGTACCAGATTGTGGATCCATAACACTAGCCATAGTAAAACCCATAATAAACGATACTTGCATACCTGCCATTTGAAGTATTGCAAATACTATCAATAAAAAAATACCTGCAATAAAACCAAGCATAATTTCACTTACTATAGCTAAGGCAATAGCCCCAACACTAAAATCAATATTTGGTAAGGTTGCTTGAGGAAAAAGAAAGACTGCCATAAAAAGGACCATTGCCGTTTTTACACTCATTGGTATTCTCATGTGAGAAAAAAATGGGAAAAATGCAAATAATCCGCTTAGTCTAGCAAAAAGTAACAAAAAAAGTATAACGTGGTTTTGTCCTAAAAATTCTATTAAAGACTGCATTTCATTGTACTATTACATCTATTAGCTAAAGTCATATCATGTGTAACTAACAAAAGTGCAGCATTATTCTTTTTAATATAGGAAAATAAAATATCCATCACTTCATTTGCTGTTTTGTTATCTAAATTACCAGTTGGTTCATCTGCAAATATTATTTTTGGTTTTTTTGAAAGCACACGTGCTATAGAAACACGCTGCTGTTGCCCACCAGAGAGTTCACCAATTTTTTGATCCATCAAATTTTCTATACCCAAATGCTTTAATAACTCAGTATCTATAGTTGTATTATTCAAAAGTGTAGCTAGCTCAATATTCTCAAAAGTATTAAAGCCCTTAAAAAGATAATGTGATTGAAAAATTATACCAATATCTTCTCTTCGTATTTTTAAAATTTCTTTACTTTTTTGCTCATATAAATTCTTATCTAACAATGTAACACTACCTGCTTGAGGTTTTAAAAGAGTCGCACATATGTGTAAAAGGGTTGATTTACCACTACCACTTACACCAACAATTGCAATTGATTCTTGTTTATTTAAAGAAAAATTTATATCAGAAAAAAGTTGGTAATCAAAAGAGTGTGAAAGATTTTTGACTTCTAAAAGAGACATTAAGATCCTTCGTAATTAAAGAGATAAGAGGGAAGAATTCCCTCTTACTTGTAACAGTTTATTAGCCTACTTGTGCAGCAACTTCAGCAGCAAAATCTTCGACTTTTTTCTCGATTCCTTCACCCACTTCAATTCTTACAAACTCAACTATTTCAGCAGTTCCACCAACTTTTGATGCTTCAGCAACTACAGCTTCAGCAACTGTTAATTTATCATCCATAACATATTGTTGGTTTAATAAACACTGCTCTTGATCTAGAGTAGTATTATCTAAAATATATCTAGCAACTTTACCTGGAACGATTCTATCAAAAATTTTCTCAGGTTTTCCTTCTGCTAAAAGTTCTTCTTTGATTTTAGCTTCTACATTTGCAATAACTTCATCAGTTAATTGTAAACGAGATACATAATCAGGTACATTTTTCAAAGGTTTTTTTAATCTATATAACTCTTCATTATCTTTTTTGATAATTTCAATTCTACCATTTGTTTCGCTTTGAACATAGTCCATATCAAAATCAGTATATGATAAAGTTGAAGGTTTCATTGCACTTGCATGCATAGCAATATTTTTCAAAAATGGCTTCATTTCTTCAGCAGTTTTAGCACTATCACATTTGGCTTTAACAATAACAGCTATACGGTTATTTGAGTGAATATATCCATTGATAGATTCATTTTCTCCAGCTTCAATTACAGAGAATCTTCTAAGTTCGATTTTTTCGCCAATCTTAGAAACAGCATCTGTAAAATATCCACCAAATTCACCACTTGTTACAGCAGCTACATCGCTAGGGTTATTATCATATACAAACTCTGTAGTTTTAACTACAAGTTCTTTAAATGCTTCATTTTTTGCAACAAAGTCAGTCTCTGAGTTTATCTCAATAGCAACACCTCTGTTACCATCAAGTTTTAAACCTGCAAGTCCTTCTGCTGCAATTCTATCAGCTTTCTTTTCAGCTTTTCCAAGACCTTTTTCTTTTAAAAGTTCTGTTGCTTTTGCAATATCTGCATCACATTCAACAAGTGCTTTTTTACAATCCATCATACCAGCACCAGTTGATTCTCTTAACTCTTTAACTAATTTTGCAGTTACTTCAGCCATGATTATGCTTCCTCTGTTTTTTCTTCAGTTACAGCTTCTTTTTCACCTTCAGTTACAGCTTCTTCAACTAACGCTGCTTTTTCTTCTTCAGCTATTAATTCTTCTTCTACTTCTGGAGCTGCTTCATCTTGAGCTTTAATTTCTTTACCTTCGATAATTGCTTCTTTCATTTCTCTACAAAATAGTTGAATTGAACGAATAGCATCATCATTACCAGGAATTGGATAATCAACAACATCAGGATCACAGTTAGTATCAAGTGGAGCAACAACAGGAATTCCTAATCTTCTTGCTTCGTTAACTGCAATTTTTTCTTTTACTGTATCTATAACAAAAATCATATCTGGAGTAGTTTTTAAATCTCTAATACCACCAAGATAATCTAATAATTTAGCTTTTTTTCTACGAAGCATAAGTGCTTCTTTTTTTGTTAATAATTCAATTTGTCCATCTTCTTCCATTTTTTCAATGATGTCAAGTTTTCTAATTGAAAGTTTAATTGTATTGTAGTTAGTTAACATTCCGCCTAACCATCTATGGTTAACATAAGGCATACCACAAGCGATAGCTGCTTCTTTAATAGAATGACTAGCTTGTTTCTTAGTACCTACGAAAAGTACTGTTTTACCTTCAGCTGCTGCATCTCTTACGATATTGTAAGTATGTCTAAAATATCTTAGAGTTTTTTGTAAATCTATAATATAGATATTTTTTCTTTCACCAAAAATGAATTTTTTCATTTTTGGATTCCATCTTCTAGTTTGGTGTCCAAAGTGCACACCGCACTCTAGTAAATCCTTCATTGTTACCATGAAGTCTCCTTTAATTTGATTTGGGTTTTACCCCTTTTGGTTTAGCCTCCACACCCATCAACACGAAATCGTGCAACCTAAAAGGATTGGTGTGTGTGAGATTTAGGACGTGATTATACACAAAAATAGTTTAAAATATGCTTTCACAAAAAACATTCCAAACAAACCGTAGAAACTTTAATATAATAAATCTTTAGTAAATTAAAGTGTTTTTTAAAACTATTTTGCTAAAGTAATCCCCTATATATAGGCAAAAGGTATTTTTTGGATTACAGTAAGAGTATAAAGATAAAAATATTGTTTTTAATATTATTATTAGGTTTAATGATAACATTTTTATTTAATTTAATTAATTTTTCTATCTTTTTTATCATATCACTATTTACTCTAGTAATTATTGAACTATTTTTAATTAAAACTAAAATAATACAAAAAGATAATGACATAGAAACGATTTCTCCTCAAACATATTTAGAGGCATTTGAAAATAATGCAATATTTGCAAAACTCAATGTAAATCATAATATCATCCAAACAAATAGACAATTTTGTCAAATTATTCATAAAACAAAAGAAGAGTGTCAAAAAATGACATTAAAGGATTTATTTCATTCTGATGCTCAGGAGATATTAGAAACACTCAAATATAAACAATCATGGGATGGTGTCCAAACTATTGATACTCCTGATGGTAATAAAATTCATTTAAACTGTTCATTCATTCCTATTTTCAATAATAACGAAGGACTCAAAGAGATACTTTTTTTAGCAACAGATATAACAGAATTGACCCTTAGTAAAACTAATATCAAAAACAGTCTTTATCAAGACTCTTTAACCAAACTTCCTAATAGGCTAAAACTTTTTACTGATAAAAGTATTTTGAACTCAAAAAATGAGGCCACGTATATTATTTTTAATATAGACTCTTTTGATACAATCAATAATCTTTATGGAAATCTATTTGGTGATAAAATACTTTTACAGTTTTCTAAGTGGCTAGAAAATAATTTATTGACAGATAAGTCCAAACTTTATAAATTTGAAGCTGACATTTATGTCATGGTAAACTTAGAAAAAATTCAAGAAAAAGAACTATTAAACTATCTACGCAATGTTTCTCAAGCAATTATTAAAGAAAAATTTTTATGCAATGGAACAGAAATTGAAATTTCCATGACAATAGGAGCATCACAAGGAAGAATCAATCAGCTCAAGCTTGCTCAAATTGCATATAAAGATGCAAAGCTAACAAAAAAATCTTTTGCAATTTATGATATAAAAAGTAATAAAGAAGAAGAGTATACAAAAAATATACAAGTTTCTAAAGTATTAAAAAATGCTATTGATCAGGATTTAGTATTACCTTATTTTCAACCTATTATGAATATAAATACAGGTGAAATTGAAAAATATGAATCTTTAATGAGAGTACAAGATGAAAAAGGAAATATATTAATTCCATATGAGTTTTTGGATATAGCAAAACGCTCAAAAATTTATCCTAAACTTTCTTGTTCACTCATAAAAAAGAGTATTGATACTTTTAGTATTTGCCCTTGTGAATTTTCTGTCAACCTTTCATACTTAGATATAACAAATAAAGCCACTAGAAAATTCATTTTAAATACTCTGGAAGAAACAGGCATAGGTCCTTGGATAATTTTTGAACTTTTAGAAAGTGAAGGTATTGAAAACTATAAAGAAGTGATGAACTTTATACAACAAGTAAAATCTTATGGGGCAAAAATAGCCATAGATGATTTTGGCTCAGGATACTCCAACTTTGAAAGAATAGTTGAATTACAAGTAGATTTCATTAAAATAGATGGTAGTTTGATAAAGAATATAGACCAAAATGATGACATGGTAATTATTGCAAGAACCATTGTCAATTTTGCTAAAGAATTAGGTATAAAAACAGTAGCTGAATATGTTCATTCGCAAGAAGTTTTTGACAAAGTAAAAGACTTAGGAGTTGATTATGCTCAAGGATTTTTTATAGGCAAACCAAATGAACATATCTAATATGCTTCTTGATATTGCAAGACAAGCGATTAAAGATGAATTTGATTATAAAGATGGTATTGATATAGAAAAAATATCAAAAGAAAATCCATGGATAAATGAAAATGGTGCGTCTTTTGTCACATTAACAAAAAATGGAACATTACGTGGCTGTATTGGCTCTTTAGTTGCATCTCGTCCTCTTATAGAAGATATTATATCCAATGCAAAAAATGCTTCTTTTAGAGACCCTAGATTTCCTAAACTCACTCGTGAAGAGTTAAATACTATAAATATCGAAGTTTCAATACTTACTCCTGCTCAATTAGTAAATTATACTGATATTGAAGATTTAAAAAGTAAAATTACTCCAAATGTTGATGGAGTAATTTTAAAACTATATCAAAATCAAGCAACTTTTTTACCGCAAGTATGGGAAGAATTACCAGAATTTGAATCTTTTTTCGCTCACCTTATAAATAAAGCTGGGCTTCCTCTAGATTGTTTCAAAAATCACCCACAAATATACAAATATCAAGTAAGTAAATACAAATAAGTTAATTTAAGTTTTACTTTATATTATTAAAGTTAAACTCTATATTATGCTCGATTATAATAATTACTCTATAAAGACAAAACTTATTATAATATTTATTGTCTTTAAAATTATACCATTGTTCTTATTGTCTGCTTTGGGTATATTTAGTTTTTTAGAAATAAAAGATATAATTCATGATAATTCTAAAAAAATAATAGAAAAAAGCCACGATTCAATACAAAAAATAACTCATTCAGCCATTTCTGACAGTATAAAAGAATTAGATAAAAAATCTCAAGACATGATAGAGAATCAAACATTATCAATAGCTAATAGTGTTGCTGATTTTTTAAAAAAAAGAGACAAAGACATACTTTACTTAGCAAATCAAAAAATAAATCAAAAATCTTTAGAAAATTTTTACAATCGCAAAAATAGTGCCATACATATTCCTGTTAATTATCAATACAATGATAAAATTGATAAATGGATACCCCTAAACACTCCTATACTTCGGCAAAATAAAGAAGTCGCAAAGTTACAAGATAATGCCAAAGAATTTCATAAAATAAATATTAAACCAGCAAGAAAAAAACTTATACCTATTTATAAGGAAATAACTTACTATAATCTTCAAGGTCAAGAAATCTATAAAGTCTCTTCTCTTGATAAAAAACTAAAAAACATATCATTAAAACAAAATACATATTGCCGTGCAGAAGAATATTATCAAAAATCATTAAAACTCAAAAAAAATGAAATTTATGTTTCGCAAGTCATAGGCGAATATATCCCTTCACCTATTATCGGCTCTTTCACAAAAGCAAAAGCACAACTTGCAAATATAAAATTTGAACCTAAAAAATATGCTTATGCCGGAATAGAAAATCCTGTTGGTAAAAAATTTGACGGTATTATCCGTTTTGTGACACCTGTATATAAAAAAAATAAATTACAAGGCTATTTAACTTTTGCACTTGATCATCAGCATATCATGGATTTTACTGATTTTGTTGAACCTATTAGTGCTGCATCTTTAGATATTTCTGATGCGAGTAAAGGAAATTATGCTTTTATGTGGAGTTCTGAATTTAAATCTATTTCACACCCAAGAGATTATTTTATTGTTGGTTATAATCGACAAACGGGAGAAATTGTACCTGGTTGGATTGATGAAGAATTAGCTTCTGCTTTTAAAAAAAGTGGCAAAAAAAATCTCAATTTATTTTTAAAAGAACAACCTCTATTTTTAAATCAATCCTTAAAGAAAAAACCCAATACTGCTCAGATTAAAAAAGGACAGATTGCTTTAGATTGTCGTTATTTAAACTTTGCACCACAATGCCAAGGATGGAGTCAACTTACAGAAGATGGTGGTTATGGCTCTTTTATTATTTTTTGGAGCAATGTATGGAAACTCACAACTGCTGCAACTATACCTTATTATACTGGTCAATATAAAAATTCAAAAAGAGGTTTTGGATTTATCACTATAGGTGCAAATACTGAAGAATTTCATAAAGCCGCTACAAAAACTAAAGAAAAAATTGATAAAGACCTGGCTAAAGAAGAAAACAGTATAGAAGAAAATATTTTACAAATTACAAAACATATATTTCAAAATATAAAAAGTCATACTAACAATATGATCTTAATAACAATTATTTTGATTATTCTCGTTATATATGTAGCAATATACATAGCCAATCATATATCAAATAAAATAAATAGTGTCACTATAGGAATAGAAAAAATCAAAGAACGAGACTTTGAATACCAAATTGAAACTAAAGGAAAAGATGAAATTGGTAAATTGAAAAATGCTTTTAATGAAATGGCCCAATCTATAAATTTTTTAAATAAAGACTTACAAAATAAACTTTACACAGATGAATTAACAAAACTAAAAAATAGAATGTCTTTTTGGAAAGATATAAACAATTATTCTAATCCCACACTTTACCTTTTAGATATAGATTTATTTAAAAACATTAATGACTATTATGGAGTCAAAGCCGGTAATTTTGTTTTAGTTGAATTTGCTCATTTACTGAGAAAATTTGCTCAAGATAAACAGATGAATATCTATCGGATTGGCTCTGATGAATATTTATTATTAGGAAAAAAAAGTACTTATAAAGTGATTAAAAACACTATAGAAACACTCTCTCAATTAGTTAGTAATACACATTTTATTAATCATGATTTACATGTAGATATAACAATCAGTTTTACTTGTGGAATTTCCGCTGGAGAAGGTAATCTTTTAGAAAAGGCTGATTTAGCACTCAATGAAGCTGTACGTAAAAAAGTTTCTTATCTAATTTACAGCGATTCAAATCAAAATATGAATAAACATAAAAATCATATGTTCTGGAAAGAAAAAATTCAATATGCTATTTCAAATGATATGATCATTCCTTTTTTTCAAGAAATTATTGATATCAAAAATCCAAAAAATAAAAAATATGAAGCTCTAATAAGAATAAAAGATGAAGTTGAAAACAAAATAATATCTCCATATTTTTTCTTAGATATTGCTAAAGAAGCAAAACTATATCCACAATTAACGCAAATAATGGTAGAAAAAACATTTAAATTTTTTGAACACAAAGATGTTTTTTTCTCTCTTAACTTATCAATTGATGATATCAGAAATAAAAAAACTGTAAATTTTATTTATAAAAAAATTCATCAGTACAATGTTCAAAATAAGCTTATTTTTGAATTATTAGAAACTGAAGAGATTGGAGACTTTGAAGAGGTAAAACCCTTTATAAAACTTATGAAAAGACTAGGTGTAAAATTTGCCATAGATGATTTTGGTTCAGGTTATTCAAACTTTTCTTACCTTTTACAAATCAAACCAGACTATATAAAAATAGATGGTTCATTGATTAAAAATCTCACACTCAATTCGAATGAATACCATATCGTGGATGCCATAGTCAAATTTGCAAAAACACTTGATGCAAAAGTAATTGCTGAACATGTTAGTTCTAAAAATATTATAACAGCTTTAAGTAACTTTGACATAGACTATTTACAAGGATTTTACTTTTCTGAGCCAAGTAATAAGTTAACTTAATCAAATATAAAACAAAAAAACAGTACAATCCCTTCTCTCAAAAAGTAGGAATATATTTTGTTGAATTTAAAAAGCACTCTCCTACAATAATAACTCAAGAGTAAAATGAACAAGGAATTAAATGGTAAAATCATATTTTAAAAAAGATGAGTGGTTTGGAAATGTCAAAAATGACGCTTTAGCTGGTATGGTCGTTGCACTAGCACTCATTCCTGAAGCAATCGCTTTTTCAATTATAGCAGGTGTTGATCCAAAAGTTGGATTATACGCATCATTTTGTATAGCAGTTGTTATTGCTTTTGTTGGTGGAAGACCTGGTATGATTAGTGCAGCAACTGGAGCTATGGCTCTTGTAATGGTTACACTGGTAAAAGATTATGGATTACAGTATTTATTAGCTGCGACACTTCTAACAGGTGTATTTCAAATAATAGCAGGATACTTACGACTTGGGCGATTTATGAGTTTTGTTCCAAGAGCCGTTGTAGTTGGTTTTGTCAATGCTTTAGCTATTTTGATTTTTATGGCGCAACTTCCTGAGCTTACGAATGTAACTTGGCATGTATATGCTTTAACTACAGTTGGACTTGGCATCATATACCTTTTCCCTTATGTTCCTAAAATAGGCTCGATGTTACCATCTCCTTTAGTCACTATTGTGGTTTTAACAATATTTGTATATTTTATGGGTATAGATGTAAGAACTGTGGGAGACATGGGACAACTTCCGGATACTTTACCTGTCTTTTTACTTCCTAATATTCCTTTAAATATTGAAACTTTAATGATAATTTTACCTTATTCAGCTTCTCTTGCAGTTGTTGGCTTACTTGAATCTTTAATGACATCAACTATTGTTGATGATTTAACAGATACAACAAGTGATAATAACAAAGAGTGCAAAGGTCAAGGTATTGCAAATATTGCATCAGGACTTATGGGTGGTATGGCTGGATGTGCGATGATTGGACAATCAGTCATCAATATAAAATCAGGTGGTAGAAAAAGACTTTCAACACTATTAGCTGGTATATATCTGCTACTTATGGTTGTGTTTTTAAGTGATGTAATAAATATTATTCCTATGGCTGCATTGGTTGCTGTTATGATAATGGTTTCTATTGGAACATTTGATTGGGGGAGTATTAAAAAACTTAAATCTCTACCGTTATCAACAAATCTAGTCATGCTTACAACTGTTGTAGTTACAATATATACTCATAATTTAGCACATGGAGTGTTTTCTGGAGTGCTTTTAGCTTCACTATTTTTTGCCAACAAAATTTCCCACTTTATGTACAGTGAAACTTCTTATAACGAAGATAATACAGTGAAAACTTACAAGTTCATTGGACAAGTTTTTTTCAATAGTGCAGATAAATTTTATAAAACTTTTGATTTTAAGGAAGTAGTAGATAAAGTAGTTATTGATTTAACAAGAGCACACTTTTGGGATATTTCAGCAGTATATTCTCTTGATAAAGCTGTTATAAAGTTAAGAAGAGAAGGAACAGATGTGGAGATAATCGGTCAAAATGAAGCAAGTTCTACTGTTATAGATAGATTTGGAATTCATGATAAACCTGAAGAGATTGAAAAAGTAATGGGAGGACACTAAAATGGAAAAAATATTAGTTTGTGTAGATGGATCAAAACTTTCACATGCAGTTTGTGACTATGGTATAAGTATTTCAAAAAAACTAGACTTACCTCTTATTTTATTAAATGTAGTAGAACACTCACATACAACAAAAAAAGTTGATTTATCTGGAAGCATAGGATTTGGTTCAAAAGAAGATTTATTGGATGAGCTTGTTGATGAAGAGATGAATGAAAGTAAACAACTTATTGCTAAGGGTAAAAGTATTTTAAAACAGATGAAAGAGTATGTTAAATCTCAAGGTTTATCTAACTGCTCAACTCTACAAAAACATGGAACTCTTTATGAAACACTAGATGACTTATCTAAAGATTTAAAAATAGCAATAATTGGTTTAACAGGAGAAGATAGTGGTGATAAAAAGATAGGCTCTCACATAGAGGAGCTTATTAGAACTATTAATATCCCTATATTACTTGTAAATGGTGAATTTAAACAAATAGACTCACTATTGATGGCTTATGATGGCAGTGATTATGCAAATAAAGCTATAAAAGAGGCAAAACAAAGCCCAATTTTTACCAATGTAAAAAGACATATTGTAAATGTAAATAAAGATACAACCATCTCAAACAAACTTTTAGATACAGCAAAAGCACTATTTGCAAATGCAAATATCGAAGTTGAAACAAAATCTTTAAGTGGAGATAACGTTGAAGAAATTATCAAATATCAAGATGAAAACAATCTGGATGTTATTGCGATGGGTGCGTATAGCCACAACAGATTTAGAACTGTAATTTTTGGAAGTTTTACGACACAAATGCTTTTAAAATCAAAAAAACCTCTATTTTTATTTCGATAGCTACAAATAGCTAAATAGTTGTTTACTTGTAAAAAATTATGAAAAATTTAATTAAGATATTTTTTATCCTATTTAGCTATAATCTTATAACAAATTAATTTAAGGAATAAAAATATGGCAACAACTAATCTAAAGGGCAATTTAGTAAATATCGCAGGTAATGAAGTAAATGTTGGTGATTTAGCACCAATCGTAAAAGTAGTAGCTAAAGATTTAAGTGAAATAGAAATAGGTGGAGCACAAGGTAAAGCACAAATAATTGTTGTTGTACCTTCACTAGATACTCCAGTATGTGCTGCTGAAACTAGAAGATTTAATGTAGAAGCGGCTAAAGTAGAAAATGCTTCTGTTACTGTTGTATCTATGGATTTACCATTTGCAATGGGAAGATTCTGTACAACTGAAGGTATTGAAAACTTAGCAGTAGGTAGTGACTTTAGAAATAAAGATTTTGCTAATGCTTATGGTGTTCTTCTCGCAGATGGTCCATTAGCTGGTGTTACTGCTAGAGCAATTTTTATACTTGATGCAAGTGGTAAAATAGCTTACAAAGAAATTTGTTCAGAAATTACTGAAGAGCCTAACTATGATGCTGCTTTAGCTGCAATCAAAGAAGCAACAGTTGCAAAAAGTTGTTGTGGTGGTAGTTGTTCATAATTAAGTGATTTATAGAATTCAGGTAGTGTTTATCTGAATTCTATTATGAACTTATTTGAGCAGTTTCTACGGTTTTATCAAAAATACTATAAAGTTTAAGTATCTCTTGTATATATTTTTTATCCAAATCTACATAAAAAGTAAGATTAAAAAGTTCCTTTGCTAAATCTTCATTACTTAAAGTTCCTATACCATAAGCCTTTGCTTTTTGCATTATTTTAATTTCTCTTGGAGTAAATATTTGATTTATCTGTTTTTTAGGTGAATACATAACCAAATAGTTCCTTTTTTTGTACTTATTACCTTATGTGGAGTATCTTTTTTTATGAGCTTTGTATCTCCAACTTCAAGTAAAATCATCTCATGGTTTATTTCAAGAGTGGCTTCTCCTTTTAAAAGAACAAGCCATTCATCATAAGGCTGACTATACTCTTTAATATCAGGTGTATCTGAACTTATAATTCTCTCTATAAGAATACCATCTTTCTCATACAAAGCCTCAAAATTTTCTCCAACTTTAGGAATATTAAGATTTTCAAATATATTCATAAACTCACGACACCACAAAATCTTGATTTTGTCGCTTCTCTTCTGTATGAAAAATAGTTTTCATCACAACAGGTACATGTAGAAGAAATTTCTATATTTTTCTCTTCTATTCCTACTTCTTGTAATTGTTGTTTATTTAAAGCAATTAAATCCAAAAATATCTTTGCATTTTTCTTACATGTAAAGGTTTCAAATCCACCTATAACCTCACTGCCTACTTCATAACAGCACGCTTTGATAGATGGTCCAATCTTCACATGTATATCTTTTTTTACACAACCAAACTCTTCGCTCATCGCTAAAACCGTTTTTTGTGCAATCTTTTCATAAGAACCAACTCTGCCAGCATGAGCAACCCCAACTACACCTTTACTCTCATCTAAAAAAATAACAGGATTACAATCAGCTACAACAACACATAAAGCTACATCTTTATCGTTTGTTATCATTGCATCCGTTTTCTCTAGAGCACTTGGTGAGTTTTTGTTCACTACTTTTACATTAGATGAGTGGATTTGGTTCATAAAAATAAGTTTTTTATTGCCTACTTTTTTTTGTAATTTTTCTCTATCGACACCAACAAATCTATCTGTAAAAAAATACACTAATACAATGCCATCAAATTATCGACATTATCCCAAGTTATCTCTTTTTTACCCTTAAACATATGATAAATATATCTTGCAAACATGTCTGTTTCAATATTAACACGTCTTCCTACCCTATAATCACTAAAAATGGTTTGATCTAAAGTATGAGCAATAATAGTAAGCCTAAAACCATCTTCTTTTATATCATTAAGAGTCAAACTCACACCATCAATGGCAATACTGCCTTTTGGAATAATAAACTTTTGATACTCTTTTGGTAAAGCAACAACCATATCTGTTGCATTTTGATTTTTTGTGATTGATTTTATAGTCCCTACACAATCTATATGACCTTGTACTATATGACCTTCAAGTCTATCTCCAATAGCCATGGCTGGTTCTATATGAACTTTACCTTTTAAATTTTCTATTGCCATAATTTCTCTAGTTTCTGCTGAAAGTTCTACTGTAAAAGTATCCTTTGCTACGCTTACAACTGTTAAACATACTCCATTAGTTGCTATACTATCGCCTATCCCTGGTTTGTATTTTGCTTTTAAAGTTAAATAGCTATTTTCGTAACTCACTACAGTTGCAAATTCTCTTATAAGTCCTGTGAACATTTGTTTTCCTCTTTACATGTAAAGAATTATTATATCACATTTAAAAAGATAATTTAAGTATACTAAAGTCAATATTCAAACATATTTACAGTAAATAAGTAGTATAATGTCGCAATAATATATTTAAGGAATTTTATGAAATATGATGTTATTGTAGTTGGTGGAGGTCATGCTGGTATAGAAGCGGCACTAGTAAGTGCAAGACTTGGCAAAAAAACACTACTTATAACAATACTGGCAGAACAAATAGGAGCTACTAGCTGTAATCCAGCTGTTGGAGGACTTGCAAAAGGTCATCTAGTAAAAGAGCTTGATGCACTTGGTGGACAAATGGGATTGGCAACGGATATCAATGGAATACAATATAGAATTTTAAACCAATCAAAAGGTCCAGCAGTAAGAGGAAGTCGTGCTCAAATCGATATGGATAAATATAGAGTTTATATGAAAAACTTAGTGCTCAACAGTGAAAACCTTGATGTAGCACAAGAAATAGCAGAAGAAATCATCACTAAAGATGGTGCTGTTACAGGTATAATTACTCACCTAAAAAATCACTACCATGCTAAAAAAATTATTCTTACAACAGGAACATTTTTAAAAGGTTTAATTCACATTGGTGAATATAAACAAGAAGCTGGACGTGTTGGAGAGTTTGCAGCAGTCAATTTATCTGATTCATTAAAATCACTTGGACTAGATATGGGAAGATTAAAAACAGGAACATGTCCTAGAGTAGATGGTAAAAGTATAGATTTTTCAAAAATGGAAATACAACCAGGGGATGAAGACCCAATGCCTTTTAGTTTTAGAACAGAAAAAAGCACTTTTAAACCCCATCAACTTCCATGTTATATTGCTTATACCAATGAAAATACACACAATATCATAGAAGGAAACTTTCATAGAGCCCCTCTTTTTACAGGTCAAATTGAAGGAACAGGTCCAAGATATTGTCCTAGTATTGAAGATAAGATAAATAGATTTAGAGATAAAGATAGACACCATCTTTTTGTAGAACCTCAAACGGAAGAAGCAACAGAGTACTACATAAATGGACTGAGCACTTCTTTGCCACCCGATACTCAACTAAGTATGTTACACTCCATCAGTGGTTTAGAAAATGCAAAAATCGTAAGATATGGTTATGCAATTGAGTACGATTACGTAAATCCAACAGAATTAACTCACGCACTAGAGACAAAAAAAGTAAATGGCTTGTATTGTGCGGGACAGATTAATGGAACAACAGGATACGAAGAAGCAGCAGCACAAGGTCTTATGGCAGGTATAAATGCCATATTAAGTCTTAACGATGAAGAACCTCTTATCTTTAGACGTGATGAAGCTTATATCGGTGTGCTTATAGACGATTTAGTTACAAAAGGAACGAAAGAGCCTTATCGTATGTTTACTAGTCGTGCTGAGTATCGCTTGCTTTTACGTGAAGATAATGCTGATATAAGATTAACTCCTTACGGTTATAAAATAGGTCTTATAGATGAAAAAACTCATAAAAAAGTGGTACAAAAAATAGATGAAACAAAAAGAGGTCTAGAGTATCTCGAAGAAACTTTTTTAACCCCTTCAAAAGAGAATATTGCATACTTAGAAGAACTTGGTGAAGATAAAATAACAGACAAAGTCTCTTTACAAAAAATAGTTGCAAGAAAAACTTTTACAATAGAAAAACTTGAAAAATTATCTGAAGAAATTGCTAGCTTTACTCCAGAAGCAAAAGAGCAAATCTTAGTAGAAGCAAAGTACAAAAACTATATAGAAAAACAAAAAAATCAAATTGACCATATGAAAGAGATGATAAACATAAAAATCCCTCCAATGATGGACTTTAGTGAAATAAGTGGTTTAAGTAACGAAGTTGTTGAAAAGCTACAAAAGTTTACACCACCAACACTTTTTGCAGCTAGTGAAATAAGTGGAATGACTCCAGCAGCTATTGATATCCTTCATATATACATAAAAATGCACCACAGAAGAAAGTAGATTTATACCTTGACATGTAAGAGATTTTCTCCTACATGTCAAGACTAACAGGTTTACAAAACAAAAACCATTTGTTTAGATAATACTTTTTTCTTAAACCTTTTGGTCTAAGGGAGAATAACCAACTTCATATAACTCTTTTAGTTGCTCCATTATTCTTAAAATTTCTTGATTACCTGTGTTTGCTTTCTGTTCTTGCATTTTCTTATCTAGTTTAGCTAAAATTGATTCCTCACTTGTATCTTTATTAACTGTAAATACAGGATTACCAGAAGAATCCAAATGTGCTTCAAACATTAACATACCATCTAAAATAACTTTAATATCACTTTTTTCACGATCTGTTTTACCAACTAAAAGTTGATTAAGTATTTCATTGCCTCTTTCATCTAAGCTTTCAAGTTGATGATTATCAATATTAAAACTTGAGGAAAGTTCTTCTTTGTTTTTAGATTCTCTCACTTGTTCAGTATTCTTTACTTGAGATATTGATTGAGAACTTACAATTGAATTAACATTCATTTTTGCTCCTTTATATTGAACATAATAAATACAAGCAAAATATATTCCTTTTAATAATATTTTTATTTAAAAAACTTAATCAAAAACTCTCATTAAATTGAAACCTTTTTTTATGATTAAAACAATTGAACTCTTGAACGTTAAAGTTCTTTATTTTCTTTCTAAAAAATAGTAGAGGAAGTTTATATTTTATATAATATTTTGAATAAAGAAATTATAATGTAACATAGGTTACAGACAAAAGAAAAGCAAACTACTATACTTATATTATAAATTAACATAAGGAATATATTATGAAATCTAACGTAGGAAAAATAGATAGAGTAGTGAGAGTTTTAGTAGGTTTAGGATTAATAGCATTTGCATATCTTGGACAACAACCATTAGCGTATATTGGTGTGGTTCCTGCAATAACAGGCTTATTAGGTTTTTGCCCAGCTTACTGCATTTTTAACGTTAATACAACTTGTAACAAAGATGGTGGATGTTGCACAAAACAATAGAAGAAAGCTATTGCTTTTTCAAAAACTTGTCAAGTAAAGAAAAAAAGGTATTTTTTAACCATGCAAAAAGAGTCTGTTTTCCTAAAGGGCAGATTCTTTTTTGGCAAGGTGATTTATGTGAAGGTATTCTCTACCTTGAAACGGGTAGCTTAAAAGTGTATCTACAAAATGAAAATGGTGATGAAATCACACTTTATACTTTAGAAGCTGGGGAGCAATGTGTTGTCAATACTTCAAGTACTATTTCATCAACCCCAGCTCTTGGAAGTGCAGTAAGCCTAAGTGAAATAAGTGGCTATATACTAGATAAAAATAGTGTCAAAAAACTAATGAAAGAATCCTTAGCTTACCAAGAACATATGTTTAATATTTTTACACTCAAACTAACTTCTTTAGCAACTTTAATAGAAGATATAAAATTCAAACCTCTCAAAACAAGAATACTCTCTTTTTTAAAAAATAAAAAAATCAACAAGATACATATAACTCATGAAAAAATAGCCCAAAATATGGGAACTTCAAGAGTTGTCATAAGTAGAATTTTAAAAGATTTAGAAAAAGAAGGAGAATTGGAACTTTATAGAGGATATATAATGCTTCACAATAATAAATAAACCAATTAAAAATTTATTAACGTAAATCAAATTTTAAGATACTATTATCTTTAATTTAAGTAAAAATTATATTTATTAAAATAAAAAATTACTATAAAATATTCAAAAAAACCACTTATTATTTAAAAAAATTAAATAAATAATTATTTTTAGGCACTTTTTTGCCACTTTATTTAGTCATAATGTCTCGAATAAAGGTATTTTGTAAATTTTTATGATAAAATAGTGACATTTATATTACATTTGACTTTAATCATATGTTTTCTTAAAGCAATACGATAAGATAAAACAAATCAAACTAGATGAAAGGAATTAAGAATGGCAGTTAAGCAAAGTAGAAGAGACTTTCTTGGCATGGCATTTGGTGGCGTTGCTGCTGTTGGTGGGGCATTCTCACTTGTTGCAATGAAAAAGACTTGGGATCCACTTCCAAGTGTAAAAGCCGCTGGATTTACCACTGTTGATCTCTCACCACTTGAAGCGGGAGAATTAAGAACAATTACATGGAGAGGAAAACCAATTTTTCTACTCAAAAAAACAGATGAAATGAAAAAAGAAGAATCAAGAGATGTTGTAGTTGGAGATGCTAACTACACTGTTGTAATTGGTCTTTGTACCCATCTTGGCTGTATTCCTAATTGGTATCCTGCAACTAAGCAATTTAAATGTGCCTGTCATGGTGGAGAATTTGATGCTAGTGGTGTCAATACTTTTGGTCCTCCTCCTCGTCCACTTGATATACCTCCATTTAAAATTGACGGTACGAAACTTGTTTTGGGTGAAGAAGGCCCAGAGTACAAAAAATTAGTTCCAAAAGCGTAAGGATTAAAAATGGCAGAAATCAGAAAAGCTGAAGGCATTGGTGATTGGTTTGACCAACGTCTAGCGACAAAAAAACTAACAAAAGTTTTAATGACAGAGTATTGGATCCCAAAAAATATTAACTTTTTATGGGCAATGGGTGTAGTTTTAGTAGTTTTATTTACAATCCTTATTATTAGTGGAATTTTTCTTTTAATGTACTACAAACCAGATGTAAAATTAGCGTTTGATAGTGTAAATTATACAATTATGCAAGAAGTTGAATATGGCTGGTTATGGCGACATATGCATGGTGTTGCTGCATCTGCAATCTTTTTAGTTATTTATATTCATATGTTTACAGGTATCTATTATGGCTCTTATAAAAAAGGTCGTGAAATGATTTGGCTAACAGGAATGGCTCTATTTGGCATGTTCTCAGCTGAAGCATTTAGTGGATATATGTTACCTTGGGGTCAGATGAGTTATTGGGCTGCACAGGTTATCACTAACTTATTTGGAGGTATTCCTGTTATAGGTGATGCTCTTGTAATTTGGATTCGTGGTGACTTTGCGGTTGCAGATCCTACTCTAACAAGATTTTTTATGTTACATGTACTTCTTTTACCATTAGTAATTATTGTCTTAATTGTAGTTCACTTTTATTCATTAAGAATCCCACATGTAAATAATCAAGAATCAGAAGATATTGATTTTGATAAAGAATCAGATAAATATTTAGCAGGAAATAAAAAAGAATCAAAAGTTGTCCCTTTTTGGCCAGTCTTTTTATCAAAAGATTTCTTTGTATCAGGTGCATTTTTAGTATTTTATTTTTACTTAACATTTTATCATTTTGATTTTGCAATGGATCCAATTAACTTTGAACCAGCAAATCCAATGAAAACACCAGCACACATTTATCCTGAGTGGTATTTCTTATGGAGCTACGAAGTTCTTAGAGGATTTTTCTTTGATGTTGGTCCAATGGCTGCGATGGATATAGGCTTAGCTGCATTTGGTTTTGCAAATGTAATCTTTATGGTATTTCCTTTCTTAGATAGAGACCCTAATGTTGCTCCTGCACATAGACGTCCTAAATTTAAAATTTGGTTTTGGTTACTTCTAATAGATATGATTGTTCTTACTGTGTATGGTAAATTACCTCCTATGGGAATAAATACATATATAGGATTTGTAGCAGCTGTGTCATTTATACTTCTATTTGTTGCTCTTCCATTTATAACAAAATGCGATGCTAAACATACAGGAGGTGTAAAATGAGAGAATTAAAAATACTTGGTGTAGTTATATTTTTTACATTGGTAGTGTATATTGGTGTTGAACCATTTGCTCATTCTCAAATGCATCCTCATGTTGCTCCTGCAAATTTTAACTTTCAAGAAGAATCTATTGACTATGCAACAGAAGAAGTTAAAAAAGCAGAAGAAAAGCTTGATGAAGCAAAAAGTAATAATAAAAATGTTGAAATTGCAGAAAATCAACTAAAAGCTGATAAAAAACTATTGGATAGTACAACTACTTTTTGGAATGAAATTGCTAAGATTGATTTATCTAAAGGAGATGCTACTAAAGGTGCTGAAACTTTTATGAATGCAGGATGTGTTGGTTGTCATGGTATTAAAAGCCAAGGTATGCCAAGTCCAATGGATGATGCAACTGCTTCAGCTTCATTTGGTGTAGTTCCTCCTGATTTAAGTACAGCTGGTAAACTTTATGATGGTACTTTTTTAGCTGCACTTATTAAAGACCCTGTAAAAGCACTCAAAGTAGAACATAAATTTAGTGAAACAAAACCTCACCCAATGCCTCAGTTTTTTGGCCTAGGTGGAGATATGAATCAAGAGTTAGCTGATATAGTAGCTTATCTTAAATCAATTGCTCCAAAAACTTTAAAAGATGAAGAAGTTTTTGAAAATGCATGTCAACGTTGTCATGACATCAAATATGCTAAAAGATTTAGCAATACTGAAAAAGGTGCATTAGCAAACTATATGGGTAGTACTCCTCCTGATCTTTCAATGATGATTAGATCAAAAGGGAAAGATTACTTACAAACGTTTATTAACAACCCTCAAAAACAACTTCATGGTACTGCTATGCCTAGAGTTGGATTAACAAAAGAGTCTCAAGAACAAGTTATAAACTTCCTTGAAGATACAGGTGATAGAAAAAAAGAAGAACGTGAATCACTTGGAATGAAAGTAGTAGGTTTTATGATTATCTTTACTATTTTAGCTTACCTTTGGAAAGTTAAAATTTGGAGAGAAGTACATTAAAGATAAGTGACCCTTAAAAAGGGTCACTACCTAATGTATAAATATTTATATGAATACTGTGAGAAATAGTTAGTTGAGTTAAGGGGAATCATTTCCCCCTCTCTTTATTTTTCTTCAAAAGCTCCCATAGAACAAATTCTTTCATATCGTTTATTCATTCTATCTTCATCGCTTAATTGATCCATCTCTTCAAGTGACTTGATAAAATAGTCAGCTAAAACCTTAGCAGCGGCTACTTTATCTCTATGAGCACCTGTTATAGGCTCTTCAATCACATCATCAATTAAATCAAATCCAAGCAAATCATCAGCCGTTATTTTCATAGCTTTTGTAGCACTCTCTTGTTTTGCTGGATCATTCCATAAAATTGCAGCACAACCTTCTGGTGAAATTACTGAAAACACAGAATATCTCATCATAGCAACACGGTCAGCTACACCAATAGCAAGTGCTCCACCACTTCCACCTTCACCAATGACCACTGAAACACTTTTCGTATTTAATTTGCTCATTTCATAAAGATTTCTAGCAATTGCTTCACTTTGACCTCTCTCTTCAGCCCCAATTCCAGGATAAGCACCCGGAGTGTCCACTAAAAATAAAACTGGCAAATCAAATTTTTCTGCCATTTTTGCCATACGAAGTGCTTTTCTATAGCCTTCAGGATTTGGCATCCCAAAGTTTCTTTTTAATTTATTTTTAGTACCACGACCTTTTTGCTCACCAATAACCATGACTTTACGCTCAGCGATATATCCTATATAACATACTATCGCTAAATCATCTTTAAATGCACGGTCTCCATGTAATTCATAACTATCTTGTAAAAGTAATCTTATATAATCTATTGCATAAGGACGATCAGGGTGACGAGCAAGTTGAAGTTTTTGATAATCACTTAAATTTTTATACGTTTTAGAAACTTCTTTTTCAAGCTCTTTTTCTAAAATCTCAACAGCATGATTATCTGCTTTTATTCTTGCAGATGCTATATCTTCATCTATTTGTTTTATACTCTTTTCAAAGTCTAGGTAAGTAGCCACATCTATCCTTAGATACGTTTAAATATAACTGAACCGTTAGTTCCACCAAAACCAAAAGAGTTACTCATAACACAATTTAATTCTTGCTTTCTAGCACTATTTGGAGTGTAATCTAAATCACAATCCTCATCAGCGTTTTCTTGGTTAATTGTTGGAGGAATTACAGAATCTCTCATTGCCATTAAAGATATAACTGCTTCAATAGCACCTGCAGCTCCTAAACAATGTCCAACCTGTCCTTTTGTAGAACTAACTACTGGGACACTTGTACCAAATGCTTCTTTTATAGCTGCTGTTTCATTTTTATCATTTGCAGAAGTACTAGTTCCATGAGCATTAATATAATCAACATTCACATCACCAGCCATTTTAAGTGCTGCTTTCATAGCACGAAGTGGACCATCTAGTGTTGGAGTTGTTATATGATGTGCATCACCACTCTCACCAAAACCAACAACTTCACCATAAATATGAGCACCACGTTTAACAGCATCTTCATATACTTCAAGAACAAGTGATCCAGCACCCTCTCCCATAACAAAACCATCTCTGTCTTTGTCAAATGGACGTGAAGCACGCTGTGGTTCATCATTTCTAGTTGATAGTGCCTTCATAGCTGCAAATCCACCAATACCAACTTCTGATATAGCTGATTCTGCCCCAACTACTAACATTTTATCTGCTCCACCTAAAAGTATAGTTTTCACAGCTTCACCAATAGCATGAGTTCCAGCAGCACATGCTGTTACAGAAGAAAGATTAGGTCCTTTTGTCCCATGTTCTATTGAAACTAACCCACCTAGCATATTGATAAGAGCTGAAGGAATGAAAAACGGAGATATCTTTCTTGGTCCTCTTGTATTATTAATTATAGAGTGTTTTTCGATTGTTGGTAATCCACCAATCCCTGAAGCTGAGCTCACTCCAAAAGTATCTGCATCAAATGATTCAAATTTTGCATCAGCCATAGCTTCTTTTGCTGCTGCTAATCCAAGCTGAATAAATCTATCTGCTTTCTTTACATCTTTTGGATTCATTACTGTTGTAGGATCAAAGTCTGTAATTTCGCCTGCTATTTTTACAGAGTGCTTCTCTGTATCAAACAAGGAAATGCTTTTAATGCCACACTGTCCATCTACTATAGCCTTAAAAGAACTCTCTTTATCTAAGCCCAACGAATTTATCATACCTATACCAGTAACTACTACTCTTCTCAACTTTGCTCCCTTAGTTTAAAATACATAAAATAAAATCCCCAATAAGGGGAATTTTACTTATTGGTGGTCTTCTACGTATTTAATTGCATCACTAACAGTTGCGATTTTTTCAGCATCTGCATCAGGAATTTCAATATCAAATTTTTCTTCTAATGCCATTACTAACTCAACTACATCTAATGAATCTGCACCTAAATCTTCAACAAATTTTGAATCTTCTTTGATTTCATCAGGGTTAACATTTAATTGTTCAACTACAACTTCTTTTACATCATCTAATAGTGCCATTACAGCTCCTTATAAAAATTTTTGTTATTCTACCAAAATAATCTTTAAAACTAGTTTGTTTACGTAAAACAAAGCTATTTTACATATACATTCCACCATTTACTTTTAGTACTTCTCCTGTTATATATGCTGAACTATCACTGAGTAAAAATGCCACTGCTTCAGCTATATCTTCAGGGTTACCAAATCTTTTAAGAGGAATTTTTGATGTATAGCTATCTTTAATTTCCTCACTCAATTTATCTGTCATCTCAGTTGCGATGAAACCTGGAGTTACTGCATTGAATCTAATTCCTCTTGCACTACCTTCTTGCGCAAAACTTTTTGTCATCGCAATAAGCCCACCTTTACTTGCAGAATAATTTACTTGTCCTGCATTTCCAGTTTCACCTACAATAGAAGCTATATTTACAATAGCACCAAAACGTTTTTTACCCATTGCTTTAAGAGCTTCTCTACAGCCTACAAAAGCAGAAGTTAGATTGATATCTATTACAGATGTAAAATCTTCTTTTTTCATCCTCATAGCAAGTTTATCATTCGTAATTCCTGCATTATTTACAAGATAAGAGATTTCTCCATCACTCGAAATAATAGTTTTTACTCCTTCTATAAATGCTTCTTCATCAGCCACATCAAAACCTATAACAGCGGCTTCTCCACCATTAGCTTCTATTTCTTCTTTAATTGCATCAGCTGATTCTGGACGAGAACGGTAATTTATCCATACTTTCAAACCATATCCAGCTAAAGTTATAGCTAATTGTTTTCCTATGCCACTCGCAGCACCTGTTACTAATACATTTTTTCCTGTAAATTTCATTTTTATTTCTCCTTTAAAAGGAACAAAGTCCCTTTTAAATTCCTCTCACTAAAACTTACTTCTTGAGTAGAATTTAAAAAGAACTTTGCCTTCTTCTTAATTAAATTAAAGCTTCATCCATTTCTAATGGGATTTCTAAATCCATGAGTTTTAAAATAGTTGGAGCTATATTATTTAAGCCACCATTTTTTATTTTTTTTACACCTTGGGCTTTTAAAAAACAATACACATCATATGTTGTATGATTTGTTAAAACATTACCTTTATTATCTACCATCTCTTCACAGTTTCCATGGTCACTGATTTGAATTATATTATAATCTTTACTATTATCATAGATACGACCTAATTGAGTATCAACTGCTTCAACAGCTTTTACTCCTGCTTCAAAATTCCCAGTATGCCCTACCATATCGCCATTTGCAAAGTTTACAACTATAAAATCATATTCACTTTGCATCGCTCTTAAGACCTCATCACAAACCTCTTTTGCACTCATCTCAGGTTTCATATCATATGTTTTTACTTTTGGACTTGGAACTAAAACTCTGCTCTCATTAGCAAATGGCTCTTCTATGCCTCCATTTAAAAAGAAAGTAACATGAGCATACTTTTCAGTCTCAGCAGTATGAAGTTGAGAAAGTCCTGCATTTGAGATAACCTCAGCCAAAGTATTTTTTGGTGCTTCACTTTTAAACATAATATCAAAGTCATAAGAACTATCATACTCAGTCATCGTAATCACTTTTGCAGGAAGCAGATCTCTTTGAAACTCTTCAAAGTTTTCACTCCCAACAGCCTTACTTATCTCTCTCATTCTATCATTTCTAAAATTTGCAAAAAGCACACCGTCATCTTCTTTTATAGCTACTCCAAAAGAGATTGGTTCAATAAACTCATCTGTTATATCTTGTGCATACATCTTTTGTATATATTCACTTGGAGTCTCTTTACATGTAAGAGATTTTCCAAATAAAGAGTCATAACCTTTTTTGACTCTATCCCATCTGTTATCTCTATCCATTGTATAAAAACGTCCACTAATCGAAGCGATTTTTATATTGTTTTTTTCTAAGTGTTGAATATAATTTATCCCTGAAGTTGGAGAAACATCTCTTCCATCCATAATGGCATGAATATAGACATTTTTGCCACACTCTTTAGCAATCTTTTCTAATCCTATAATATGATCTATATGAGAGTGAACACCTCCATCACTTAAGAGCCCAATTATATGAATATCACCCTTTACATGTAAAAGACTTTTTAAAGCTTCATTGGTGCGAAGTGAATTATCTTTCAAAGCCATAGAGATTTTCACAAGATTTTGATATAAAACTCTACCACTTCCTATACTCATATGGCCTACTTCACTATTTCCCATTTGCCCTTCAGGCAAACCTACACTTAATCCTGATGTTTGTATAAGAGAATTTGGAATTTCTTTAAATAATTTATCATACGTTGTTTTTTTTGCACTCATAAATGCATTATTTTTTTTTGTTTGACAGTGTCCGATACCATCTGTGATAATAAGTACCGTTTTTTTACATTTTATTGGCAAATTCAACCTTTATTATTAGCTTATAAGTAATATTTTACTAGAATAAAACTTTTAATAAAATATATTACAAATGGGAATCATAAATGCTCTATTGGCTTTATCAAATAACTACTATAAATATTTTTCAATACATTACTGTACGTGCAGGAATTGCGTTCTTTGTTTCTTTTTTGCTCACTCTATACTTAGTACCAAAATTTATAAAATGGGCTAAAAATAAAAATGCGAGCCAACCCATATATGAACTAGCCCCAAAAGCACATCAAGAAAAATGCAATACTCCAACGATGGGTGGTATAGTCTTTTTAACTTCAACTATATTAGCCACTTTACTTTGTGCAAAACTCCAAAATATTTATGTTATTGCAGGAACTTTGACTATTATACTTTTTGGACTAATTGGTATTAAAGATGATTTATCAAAAATATTTGGTGGAACGAACCAATCAGGACTTAGTAGACGTGCAAAAATCATACTTCAAACAATATCTGCTGCTCTAATAGCATTTATTCTCTTTTTTGGTTCAAGTATAGGGAATGAACTATTTGTACCATTTTATAAAAACCCTGTTATACATATGGAACTATTTGCTATTATTTTTTGGATTTTAGTAATGGTTTCAGCAAGTAATGCTGTTAATCTAACAGATGGACTTGATGGACTAGCTACTGTTCCTTCTATTTTTTCACTGCTAAGTCTTGGTGTATTTGTGTACATCGGTGGACATGCTGTATTAAGCAGTTATCTGTTTTTACCAAAGGTAAGTGGTTCTGGAGAAGTTGTTATCTTAGCTGCTGCACTTATAGGTGCTTTAACTGCTTTTCTTTGGTACAACTGTTACCCAGCTGAACTTTTCATGGGAGATAGTGGGAGTTTGAGCATTGGTGCATTTATAGCATATATGGCAATCATTTCTAAGAATGAACTTTTACTCCTTCTTGTTGGGTTAGTATTTGTTATTGAAACCGTATCTGTTATCCTTCAAATTGGTAGTTTTAAAACTCGTAAAAAAAGAATTTTTCACATGGCACCAATTCATCACCATTTTGAGATAAAAGGTTGGGCAGAAAATAAGATTATTGTAAGATTTTGGATTATAGCCCTTATGTCAAATTTATTAGCATTAATGGAGTTAAAAGTAAGATGATTTCACTATTTGGTTATGGAAAAACAACAAAAGCAATTGCAAAAAAATTACAAAATTGTTTAATTTTTGATGACAATTTTAAAGAAGAGAGTGTAGATGAGTATGGAAACAGACTTTTACCTCCTGCAAAATTTTCTACATGTAAGAGTACAATGCAAATCCCAAGCCCAGGATTTCCTCCTCAACACGAATTAGTAAAAAATGCAAACAATCTTGTAAGCGAATATGATTTTTTTCATGAAGATATGCCTTTTTCTATCTGGATAAGTGGAACAAATGGAAAAACAACTACTACACAGATGGCAACACATCTTTTAAAACAAAAAGGAGCAATCAGTGGAGGAAACATAGGTACACCTCTAGCAGAACTTGATAAAAATGCTCCTATTTGGATACTAGAGAGTAGCTCTTTTACGCTTCATTACACAAAAAAAGCAACGCCAGGATTATATCTACTTCTTCCAATCAAACCAGACCATATTAGCTGGCATCAAAGTTTTGAAGAGTATGAAAAAGCAAAACTTACGCCGCTTGATAGAATGAAAGAGGGAAGCGTAGTGATTATTCCAAAAGAGTATGAAAACTATCCAACCAATGCTAAAAAAATAACTTATACAGATGAATATGATTTAGCAAAAACTCTTGGTATAGACATAAAAAAAGTAGAGTTTAAATCACCTTTTTTAATGGATGCTATTTTAGCAATGGCTCCTTCACTTATCATTTATGATGAAATAGATTATGCAAAAATAAACTCTTTTAAAACTGATATTCATAAACTTGAAGAGTTTACAGATAACAAAGGTAGAATCTGGGTTGATGATACCAAAGGAACTAATGTAGATGCTACAATAGAAGCTTTAAAAAGATACAAAGATGAGAAGATACTACTTATCTTAGGTGGAGATGATAAAGGTGTCTCCTTAGACCCTCTCTTTGAAATTATGAAACCTTTACATGTAAAGATATTTGCTATAGGTTCAAATACTGATAAGATAGTAAATTTAGCAAATAAAATAAACAAAGAGGTCATTGCTTGTTATGAGTTAAAAGATGCTATGCCTCTTATTCATAAAGAACATACAAACAAGACTTTAGCTCTTCTCTCGCCAGCAGCTGCTAGTTTAGACCAATTTAGCTCATATGCCCAGCGTGGGGAGTTGTTTAAAAAACTTGCCCTTTTATAATTTGTAGTTAAATTATCTATCTGGTTTCTAAAATGAAAAATTATCGACTTATAAAAAGGATATCAGGATACTGTGAACTTTTTCCTCCACATATCCTTTTACTCTTTTTTAACTAAACTCTAAACCACTCAACGCTGCACCAAGTGAACCAATCAACTGAGGTTGTTTGGGGACTATTATATTTTTTTCTAATTTTTGAGCTAGTAAATGTTTTAAAAAAGGGTTCATCGCACCCCCACCTGTAAAAACTATATGCTCACTTTTATTGGCAAACTTTTGTGCCATAGAGGCTAAACGAGAAGCTATTGATTCATGCACTCCATAAGTGATATTTGCTGCACTCTCTTTTTTTGCTATCAAAGAGATGACTTCACTCTCAGCAAAAACTGCACACATACTAGAGATGACTAACTCTTTATTGGCATCAAAACCAATATTTGAAAAAGTTGTCATATCTAAACCCATACGATTTGCTGCAATTTCTAAAAACTTTCCTGTTCCCGCTGCGCATTTGTCATTCATACGAAAATCCACAAAACCACCACGAGAATCTAGTTTTATCACTTTGCTATCTTGTCCACCCAAGTCAATCACAAGCTCAGCTTCTTGATTAAAAAAATAAGCACCTTTTGCATGAGCTTTTATCTCACTTATAACGGGGCATGAAAACGTATCTTCAATCATATATCTGCCATAA
The DNA here is from genome assembly GCF_000597725.1 of Sulfurospirillum arcachonense DSM 9755. GTDB lineage: Bacteria > Campylobacterota > Campylobacteria > Campylobacterales > Sulfurospirillaceae > Sulfurospirillum_A > Sulfurospirillum_A arcachonense. Next base: position 171,275 of record NZ_JFBL01000003.1, on the reverse strand, counting down.
CCAGTTGAAACTATCATCTCAACTGCTTTATCGCTTAAATACTCTTGTACTACTATATCTTGATTTACAATAGTTGGGATAACTGTACTATGAGTTATCTCTTGTTTTTCATTTATCCCTGTAATCTTTGTATAAGTCGAACCTACATCCACGCCCCAAAACATACTATTTGCCTTTAAAAGCTTGTGCTTTTTTCTTAAAAGTTAAACTCTCTAAAAATGCTTCTACACGAGTTTTAATTTGTCCTGCATCTTCTGGTGAGTAATCAGACTCAATCACTAAACAAGGAATACCTTCTTTTTCTAAGGCTTCTGTTACTAAATGAGATTCTACATTATAAGTGTGACAAAATGAAAGTGAATAATAAATCACGCCATCTGCTTTTCTGTCCTTATACATTTCTAAAATTTTATCAATTCTTGGAGTATTTGGAGTAAAACATGCACAATCAATTTTACTATATCTGTTCATTAATCTACTCATCAATGTATCTTCATCTTCTACACCTTCTAAATCAACATTGTCTTTATAGTATCTATGTCCTATACAAGACTCTTCATTGATAATAGCTCCACCAGTGGTTTCAACTGCTGTATGAAGTTTCCAATTTGGTGGTGCAAAAGGAGTACCTAAAACCATAAGACGAGGCGTTTCTTTTTCAAAAACACTTACTTTATCTTCTACTCTTTTTTCTAATTCATCACAAAGTTCATTCACTTTTTGTGTATATCTCACAGGATCATCTAAAAATCCCATTTGCGTTACAAATAATCCATCTTTACCGCTTATTGGTACAACATCAGGATTCATACTTCTTAGACTATCCAATCTTAAAAGAGCTTTTCTTTTTTCATTAACGATTCTTGTGCCCTCTTTCATCTCTTCTACACTAAGTTTTTTACCTGTTACTTCTTCTATATGTTCTTTAAATTCTACTATCTCTTCTTTCCACATTTTTAAATCTTTTTCACGTTTCATGTGTGGAATATTCATTACATGTACAGGATGATGTTTATTGAGAATCTCCCATGTTTTTTTCTTTGCTTCACAGGTAGTTTCACCATAAATAAAATCCGAAGATTGCGTATAAGCACAGGTACGTTGAAGTTTAAAACCATGAGCTGATTTTATAAGAGGACAGATATTTCTTGGTAACTCCGTTTCAGCATCGGCAATAGTAGCACCACTTCCGCCACAAAGACCAAAACAGGCACCACCAGCACCTACAATTATCTCTTCTGGAACAAAAATACAAAAAGTACCAACAGCTGGTTTTTTTTGTTCTTTTAGCTTATTTATTTCTGCGATTCTATCGCCTTGAATTTCACTCATAAACCAATCAAAATATTTCATTGCTTCTGGTCTATTATTTTGTAATAAAAATTGATTTTGATAAGCCTCTAATCCCATTCCCATCATTTTTGCATGTCTATCGACATCAACACCTATACTTGCTAACAAATCTTTGTGTGCTTCTACGCCCATTTTATTGTCCTTAAAAAAATTATGCCGAATTATAGTTGTACATGTAAGAGGAATTTATTGGATGAAGTGCCTATTCATGTGTATCTAAACTTAGATCTAACAGCATTAGGTGAAATTATAAGATTAATCAACTAATAAGTATATTAAAGGATAAATAAATATTTATCCCTAATATGCTTCAATTTTTTTTAGAATTTCATCAAGATTATTACTATATGCAAAACAACTATTTACTGAACATGCTAAATATTTTTTTTCGTTTATAACTTTTTTAAGTAAAAATGGATTTAAAGGTATTTTTTCTTTTTTTAACATCTCTTTCGTTGCTTTTAAAACTATATAACCTTTTTCAAAAGAGATATAATTCCTTACTAACCAAGCTGAATTACTAGGACTTGAAGTAAGAGTTAATGAATTTGTATCCAAACTATCTTTAAAGATTTTTTGTAAATTTAAATCTTCGTGAAGAACAGCTAGTTTTAAAAGATTATCTAACATATTTGAGAGTGCACTTTTATATGAACTATCATAAATTGAACTTACTGTTTGAAACGTATCATCACTCATATACCAATTTTCATTTTTATAAAACTTAGTTATTGCTTCATCATTAAGTGTTAATGCCAAAGTTAGATACTTTTGATCTAAACTACTATCATAAGCTTTTATAAGAGCAGAAATTAAAAAAGAGTAGTCCTCAAAAAGTCCTTTTACTTTAGGTTTTTTTTCTATTAACCTTTGATGATATAATTCACCATCAATATATAATTTATTCACTAAAGTATCTAAGTATATGCATGCTTCTTTAGAATATCCTGCTTCAAACAAAGACGTTATATACAGAGCATTCCAAGCTGTTAAAATTTTATAATCAATAAAAGGATACTCTTTTTGAGTTCGCAATTTTTTTAAATCTTTTTTTATCTGTGATAAATTTTCAGGTTCATTTTTTCCATTTAAATAAGGATTGTTTTGTTGATGTTCAAAGTTTCCTTGTTTTGAAATATTAAAATACTCTAAAATTTCTTGTGTATTTTTATAACCTTTTTGCTGCAAATACTCTTTAGTTTGCTTATAATCAAATACAAAATAAGCACCCTCCTCTTTTGTTTCACCAACAAGAGAATCAGCATCACTTGCACTATAATGAAGTAAGTCTTTTTCAAATCTAACTCTTACAAAGTTTACAATGGCATCAACTTGATTTTTATAAAATTCATCTTGAGTAATTTTATAAGCTTTTGCATAGGCACTTAAAAGTTCTGCATTTGTGTACAACATCTTTTCAAAATGAGGTATCATCCAAGCAGCATCTACACTATATCTATAAAACCCTCCTTCTATCTGGTCATTTATACCACCATTTGCCATAGCTTTTAACATACTTGTAGCCATATCTAAAGCTTTTTCATCATTATACACACTATATATATCCAAAAGTGTTTCAACTGTAGAAGCATGAGGAAATTTAGGCTCTATTCCAATTCCAAAATGTTTATTATCAAATGAGCTTTCAACATCACTAATAAACTGACTTACTATAGTGCTATTAAGAACTACCTTTTCCTTATTTGAGGAGTCTTTATGTTCTTTCAAAATTCTTTCAATTTCTAAAGAACTTTGTATCACTTTTTGCGTATCTCTTTGATAAACACCTTCTATTTGAAGTAAGAGTTCTTTTATACCACTTCTTCCATATTTTGGCTGATTTGGTATGTACGTTGCAGCAAAAAAAGCTTTTGCAAAAGGCGTCATAACTATAGTTAAAGGCCATCCTCCTCCACGTTTATTTAAAAGATTATGAACATCTTGATAGTATTTATCTATATGAGGCATCTCTTCTCTATCTACCTTTATGCTGATAAAGTATTTATTTAAAATTTTTGCTATTTCTTCATTTTCAAAGGATTCTTCTTCCATAACATGGCACCAGTGACAAGTACTGTACCCAATAGAAAGAAATATCAACTTATTTTGTGTTTTTGCCAACTCAAAGGCTTCCTCTCCCCAAGCATACCATGCTACTGGATTATATGCATGTTGCTGGAGATAAGGAGAATCTTCTTTAATGAGGGCATTTGTATATTGTGTTTTTGAATCTGTATTTGTAATCATAATAATGAATATTAATACAAATTTCATTGCTAATTAATAAAAATTATTGTTTAATTTATTTTCCACTATCTTTTTAAAGTTAAACTTATAGGGCAGTGATCACTTCCTAAGATATCATCATGAATCTCAGCTCCTAGTATTTTATCTTTTAAATCATCAGATACGTAAAAGTAATCTATTCTCCATCCTACATTATTTTTTCTTGCACTTGCACGATATGACCACCAAGAATATCTATCTTTAATGTCACCATGTACATGCCTAAAAGTATCTATATATCCGTGAGATAGTAACTTATCTATCCATTCTCGCTCCATCTTTAAAAAACCTGATGTATTCTCATTTGCTTTTGGACGTGCAATGTCTATCTCTGTATGAGCTGTATTTACATCTCCACAAATTACAATAGACTTTCCTTGTTTCTTTAACTCTTCAATATATTCTAAAAATCTATCATAAAAAGCCATTTTGTATTCTAATCTCTCTTCATTTCTTTGTCCATTTGGAAAATAAACATTAAAAAAAGCTATATCATCAAAATGAAATTCATTGATACGCCCTTCATCCAATATATCTACATCCTTTGTTGTATCTACATGTTTTGATTTTACATCACTATATACTGCAACACCTGATTGTCCTTTATTTGAAGATGAGTTTACATGTAACTCTAAAAATTCTTTATCAAATATACTTGTTGGGATTTGCTCTTTTTGTGCTTTGATCTCTTGTAAAGCTAAAAAATCAATCTGTTTTTTATCTACCCATTTTAGTGCTTCTTTTTTATCAACTGCTCTTATACCATTAACATTCCATGATACAAATACTAAATCTTTCATTTTTATAACTCCTTGAAGAAATTATAACAAAAAATTTTAAAACACAATCTGCATTTTAATCTTATATTTTTTCTCTTAGTTTATTTGGAATAAATATGATATACTTAATAAAATTTATTATATATAGGTTTAAATATGTTGAAATATTTTTATTTACTATCTATTTTATTTACTTTTTCTTTCTCAAAAGATATCTCTTCAATATACTGGAGTAGTGCATCTTTTCCTCCTGCAGATATTACAGAAGGTCCCCTAAAAGAGCGTGGGTATTGTGATGCTATTCGTACAACTATTATAAAAAACTTACCTGAACTGCAACATACTTTAGAAATAGCAACTGTAAAAGTATCTCTTATTAATCTAAAACGTTTAGATAATGCTTGTATAGCAGGAATGAATATGAATAAAGATAGAATAAATTTTGTAGAATACTCAAAGCCAGCCCTATATTCCTTGCCAAATGAATTAACTATAAGAAAACAAGATAAACAAAAATATGAAAAATATTTAACCTCTAACAATGAGATAGATTTAGAAAAACTTTTAAAAGATAATAAATTTATATTTGGTTATGTTGAAAAAAGATCTTATAGTAACAACACAGATAAACTTATTAAAAAATATCAATCAAACCTAACTTCAATGCCAAGAAAAGGAGAAGATTTAACAAAAGGATTGCTTTATATGCTAGCTTATAAAAGAGTAGATTTTATAATAGAATATCCTACTATGGTGAAATATATTAAAAAAAAATACAATATGCAAGAAGAGTTTATCCAATACCCTATAAAAGATTCTAGTAGTTTGATTAAAATTTATGTTGGATGTTCAAAAACTCAAAATGGCAAAAAAATAATTGAAAAAATTAATAAAATTATAGACAAAAACAAAAATTATTTTACTGAGTCTTATAAAAAATGGATCTCTCCTAATTCTTTAAAGAGATATAATAAAGCATTAGTTCAAAAAGTAGATTAATTCTTATAAATTTCTATTCTATTACGTCCATTTCTTTTTGCTTTATATAACATTTCATCTGCATGTTTTACTTCATCGTAAAAAAACTTCGTAGAATTTTCACAAAGGTTCAGACCAATGGATACTGTAATATTAATGCTTAATTCATCATTTACTCTAATTTTTTCTTTACCAATGGCATTTTTAATTCTTTGTGCTACTTTTATTACATCTTGTTTTACTTTAGCCGACTTAATTAATATAAGAAATTCTTCACCACCATATCTTATGACTTTATCTTCCAACCTAGTAGCCGCAATCAATTTTCTTGCGGTTGCGATAAGAACTAAATCTCCTATAGCATGACCATATCTATCATTTACTGATTTAAAATGATCAACATCTAACATAATAATTGCCATTTTATCTAATTTAATTTTTGAAGAAACCTGTTCTAAATAGTGCCGATTATACAATTTTGTTAAAGAATCTATCATACTTTTTTTAAGCTCATTATAAAAAAGTATTCCTTGAAGTAATATAACAACAAAAATAGCAAATATTAAAAGAAAGAAAATATTGAGTGCTTTATTTAATGGTGTTATTAGTTTAGAAAAATTGTTAAATTCTTGAGTTGAAACATCTAAAGCTAAAATTCCCTCTACTTTTCCATCTTTTAAAATAGGTGTTAAATACGTTAGCCATAAACCTTCAGCATTATCTTGTAAATCATATACTTCTTTTTTTTCTTTGAGAACTCTTTGCCATAAAAGAGTTTTACTTGGTGTAAATTTTTGTGCTAAGTATGCTCTCTCATCCAATTCAGAACCATCAGCTAAGTAACGGTAAGCTCCATTTTCATCAATATAGATGATATATACATATTTAAATTCATCATTACGATAATATGTTAAAAGTTTCGATATCTTTGTAGTTATTTTCAAATTATCTTTAAGACTTAATACCTTATCTATAATATGTGGTTGTATGTTTAATAAAATCTTTTCTGATGTTTTATGAGCTCTATTTATCTCTATACGCTGAATTTCATCTTTATGTTTTCCAAGTACATCTTTAAAGTTGAAATACAACCAAAAACTCCCAAGAAGAGTTATTATTGAGATTACAAAAAATAAATTTTTATTTACAAATAAAATCTTTTTCATATGATGCTACTCAACATATTTTTTAAATGATTCAGATAAAGAAATATTGAGTTTTTTTATCATAGAGGATTTGATAATTATATTTGGTCTGCCTTTTTGCCAAAAAAACACCCCTATTACATCAGGAAGAGATTGATATAAATAGTAAGACGTAGTAAAAAGATACTTAGAATTACACTTTTTATTTAAAGTTTCTTTTTTAGATATAAAAATAACATCTGCATTTTGACAAGAAGTATATTTTACACTTGATATAAGACCTTTCGTTTTTATGAATTTTTTATCATCAATATATATATTTACTACATCTTTTTTGACTAATTCATGAGCTATATGTGATAATATCTCAGCCTTTACATGTAAAGCATCAAAACTAAACAATGATATAAAACTTAACATAAGTATAAAAATTATTTTCAAAACTTATACTCCAATCCAAACCACACTGTTCTATCTATATTTGCTACATTATCTAATTGTGTTACATTACCATTTATAGGATTTACTCTTATATAATCACTCGTTAATGCTTTATTGAGTAAATTCTTACCTTTAATAAAAAAAGATAACTTTTTTGAATATGCATATTTAATGGTTGCATTATAATTCCAACCATCTGGATTATTATTCTCTCCCTTGACATAAGAAATCGAATTATACGTATCAAATACTAATATCTTTTTATACAAAGATAAAAATCCTCCATAGCTATTTTGATATCTATCAGAAGTATTTTCTCCATAATCCATTATTAAAGCCCAAGCCATAAAATCAATTTTATCAGTACTATTAAAAGAAAATGCCCCTCTAAGAGATGTACCATTAATAATATACTTATTTTCTAAATTTATATATTTATTTTTTATGGGATCTGCTATAAGACCATTTTCATATGCACCTCTTGAAAAAGTCAACGAATAGTTGAAGTTATCATAATCTAATAATAACTCTGTCGAAATAAAATATACTTTTTCTGCTTCTAATTGATTATTTCCCAATGAGCTTTCATCATTGCTTAATAATATACTAGTAGAAGGATGAAACTTGCCATAAACAAGAAATGTTTTTTGAGTAAAATTATCTTTACTATAAATATGCCCCAATCTAGAGCCATAGATGACATCATCATCCACACTAGCATTTTCATAATAATGTTGTGCATTTAAAGAGAAAATGATTTGATTATATGTGTCTGGAAAATATTTTATCTCTGTAAATAAAGAGGTTATATTTTCTGTATCATAAGAAGAATTTATGTTGTGCTCAACACCATCTACTTTTATTAAATCAAGATTAAATTTTTTCAATTTATCACCAAAACCAAATAAAATAGAACCGTTCTTATAATCATATATTTTCGTTATTCTAGCATCAATCATATGTTCTTTTGTATCTCTTTCATACTCATAAAAAGGTGATATTCCAACAAATCCCACAGGACTAGTTGATGTCTCATTATAATAAGCATTAAAGTACGTATAATAAAAAGTTGCTTTTAAATCTTTCTCAAGTGTTTGATATGTATAGCCAGCAGAAAAATACTGTGCATTTGAATATGCATCATCCGGATTCATATTTGTACTATAACCTACAAAAGTATCAACAGAAGCATCAAATGCTTGTAATTCAAAGTTTGATGTCTCATTAGATATTTGAGTATATAAATGTGTATTTTTTTTATCACGAGAAAGTTTACTTCCCAGACTATTTACCTTATCTCTTTTTAAATTCCTATGGTTAATATATGATAAATATGAATACTCATCTAGCTTTTCAGATTTATATGCATATCCATCATATGTACCATGATTTGCTAAAGATGTTCCTAATGTTGTAGTATTTTCTCTCTTACCAATTTTAGTATATGCTTTAATAACTGCAATAGAAGGCTCTATTGCTATCTCATAAGAAGGAATTCCAATATAAATTTCCACATGATTAATATAGCTCATATCAATCTGACCAAAAAGTCCTAACCCACTACCATAAAGCGGTGCTAAAACTTCTTTATCATTAATAAAAAGTCTAGTTCTTGAAGGATTGCTTATTTGATAAGGTTTGTAGTATGGGTCACTTAACCCAAAATGATTTGTCTTATTTTTTACATAAGGAATTTTTTCTAAAAGTTCATCAAAAGATTTAATTTTCATACGATCTAAATCTTCACGTGTAAAAACCTTAATAAAACCTGCTGTTTCTTTTTTTGTATACTCAGATAAATCATCTTTTCTTACTAATTCATCTAATAGTGAACTTATATCTTTAGCTTGTCCACTCTCTACAAAAGTAAATAAAAAAACTGCAATAAACAAAAAAATTCTCATATAAATAAATTACCCTATTCGTTAAACTAGAAAAGAATGTTATCACGTAGTGACTTACAACACACTAAAATAGAAGAGATACCTCACATTTATTTTATCTAAATTTAAGACTATTTGGCTATACTTTCATCTCTTTAACACAGTGGCCTGATAGCTCAGTCGGTAGAGCAGATGACTGAAAATCATCGTGTCCTTGGTTCGATTCCGAGTCAGGCCACCACTCCTTAAGAAAATCCCAAACCATATGTTAAATTACAAATAATATCTTTATAAATGTCTATTTTTACAATAACCTTATATTACCTAACATTTTTATAAAATAGACATCTTCCCTTGGGTATTAAATAATTTCTACATCTTTAACATCAATACCAGATAACGATTCCATTTTTGCTTCAACAATATCTAAAAACTCTTGTCTATTGTTTTCATCCATATTGTTCTCTAAAATATCAAGTATATATCTAATTCCATTTGCATTAACTTTTTTAACACTTGCAAGATAATATACAAAAGAGATAAGCTTTATATCATTAATCGAATACAGTTTTTTAAGCTGTCCATTTTTTTTAGGAAAAAGTCCTTTATCTTCATACATTTTTAATGTTCTTACTTTCGCATTCAGCAATTCTGCAATACTACTAATAGGAAGAATCAATTTATCATTATCTAAAAGTGCCAAAATCATCCTTTTACTTTTTCAAATTATACTTTATCAATTATTAAAATTTATACTTTTAACTTCAAAATAAGACTAATATGTTATATTTATACACACTCAATGTAAATATATTACATCTATATTGTTTAATTTAAACATAAAGGATAAATTATTTCTGAAAAGAAAAAGACGAAAATTGTAGTAAAAAATGTATATAAAATCTTTGGTAATACCCCTAAAAAAGCCATGAAACTTTTAGAAGAAGGCATTGACAAAGATGAGATATTTAAACAAACAGGAATGACAATAGGTGTCAAAGACGCTAGTTTTGAAATATATGAAGGAGAGATTTTTGTTATAATGGGTCTTTCAGGCTCAGGAAAATCAACTCTTGTCAGACTATTAAATAGACTCATAGAGCCAAGTTCTGGACAAATTATTATCGACAATACTGATATAACTAACCTTAGTGATAAGGAACTCATAGAGATAAGACGTAAAAAACTCTCTATGGTTTTTCAATCCTTTGCTCTTATGCCACACATGAATATCATTGATAATGTCTCTTTTGGATTAGAGTTAAGTGGTATTGATAAAAAAAATAGATATGAAAGCGCAAAAGCTGCTCTTAAACAAGTAGGACTTGAGCATCATGAACTATCATATCCGAGTGAACTCAGTGGTGGTATGCAACAACGTGTTGGCTTAGCTCGTGCACTTGCTAATGATCCTGATGTCTTACTTATGGACGAAGCTTTTTCAGCCCTTGATCCACTCATAAGAACACAAATGCAAGATGAACTTATCGAACTTCAAGAAAATTCAAAAAGAACGATTGTATTTATCTCCCATGATTTAGATGAAGCTATAAGAATCGGAGATAGAATAGCTATTATGCAAGGCGGTGTTATATCTCAAATAGGTACTCCTGAAGAGATTATTTCAAATCCTGCAGATGATTATGTACGTTCATTCTTTCAAGGTGTTGATGTCACTTCAATTTTAAGTGCCTCACATATTGTAAAGAAAAGTATCCCAACACTTATTCAAAAAGAAGGTTTTGGAGTAAAGTCAGCATACAAATATATGGATGATTATGATAGTGACTATGGATACTATCTTACTAAAAATGGTAAATATCTTGGTGTTGTAACTATGGATTCTCTTAAAAAACACGAAACCATCACTGATGCTATTGTTGAAAATACCTCAATAGTGAATACTACAGCTATTAGTGACCTCATAGGTACAGTTGCAGATTGTAGTTTTCAAACAGTTGTGGTTGATGAAAATGGTAAATATCAAGGTAGTATCTCTAAAACTAAGTTACTAAAAACTCTTGATGAAGGAGTAGAATATGCAATCTGATCCATGGGGCAATGCTTCAACAGCCCAAGCTGATAAAGTCACTTCAGTTGATTGGTCTCAAACGAGTGTTGAAAAAGTAAAAGAATTTGATATATTGCATCCATTTAATGAAACAATTATACCTTTTGATACATGGACAAATGATGGTATAAACTGGAGTGTTGATCACTTTAGAGAATTTTTTCTTGCTGCAAAAATGCCAATTGAAATTATGCTTAAATTTATTGAAAACTTTTTACTTTCACTTTCTCCATATGTTATTATTATATTTTTTGTACTTTTGGCATTGCAATTTTCTTCAAAAAAACTAGCATTAGGGACACTCATCTCATTTGTTACGATTGGATTAGTTGGAGCGTGGGAAGAATCAATGATAACACTTGCACTTGTTTTTACAGCCGTACTCTTTTCTGTACTTATAGGACTCCCACTAGGAATATGGAGTGCAAAAAGTGACAGAGTCGATTCTATTGTAAGGCCATTACTAGATGCTATGCAAACAACACCAGCTTTTGTTTATCTTATCCCAATAGTTATGCTTTTTGGTATAGGAAATGTTCCTGGAGTTATCGTTACTATTATCTTTGCTTTACCTCCTCTTATAAGGCTTACCAATTTGGGTATAAGACAAGTTCCTGAAGACCTAATTGAAGCATCTCGTTCTTTTGGTGCAAATGAAGCTCAAATGCTATTTCGCGTCCAACTTCCTGTTGCTATGCCTACTATCATGGCTGGCATTAACCAAACACTTATGCTAGCACTATCAATGGTTGTAATTGCATCTATGATAGCTGTTGGAGGATTGGGACAAATGGTTTTAAGAGGAATTGGTAGATTAGATATTGGTTTGGCTGCTGTTGGTGGACTTGGTATCGTTTTACTAGCTGTTGTGTTAGATAGACTAACTCAGTCAATGGGACATAAAAATAAAGATGAAAAAATTCGTTGGTTTGAAAAAGGGCCAATAGGATTTTTTTATAAACTAAAAAATAAACTCAATTAAAAGGAAAAAAAATGAAAAAAATCGTATTTATGATGTTGTCAATTTTATTGGCAAGTAATCTATTTGCTGTAAAAGTTACAGCTGTTAAAACAAGCATAGCCGAAGAAGGCTTTCAAATGCAAATTGTTGCTGAGGCACTAAGAGCTTTAGGACATGATGTTGAAGTAACAAATGGTGTAGATTATGCAGTGGCATATAAAATTATTGCTCAAGATAAAGATGGTGTTTCTTTTATGGCAGCAAACTGGGCACCACTTCAAAGTAATATGATAAAAGCAGTAGGAGAAGAAAATCTTTTTATTGCAGGAGATTATATCTCTAACTGTGCTCAAGGTTATTTAATAGATAAAAAAACTGCAGACAAATACAATATTAAATATATCAACGATTTAAAAGATCCAAAAATTGCAAAGCTTTTTGATTCTAATGGAAATGGTAAAGCAGATTTAGCTGGTTGTGCACCTGGATGGGGCTGTGAAAAAGTAATTGAGCATCAACTTGATGCATTTGGATTAAGAGATACAATCACACATAATCAAGGTCAGTATGCTGCGATTATTACTGATACTATTGCTAGTTACCGTACGGGTAAATCTATTCTTTATTATACATGGACACCTTATTGGGTAAGTGGAAAACTTGTTCCTGGTAAAGATGTTGTTTTTTTACAAGTAAAAAAATCAGCGCATCCAGTATTAAAAAGTACTAAGCTTTCAAATGGTGCAAACTATGGTTTTGCTATAAATTCTCAAAGAATAGTAGCAAATAAAGCAGCACAAAATCACAAAGACATAGCAAAACTATTTGCTATTATGAAACTAAGTGTAAATGATGTTAGTGGTGAAAATATGCTAATGAGCAAAGGTGAAAATAAAGAAAAAGATATTATCAAACATGCAAAAATGTGGATAAAACAAAATAAAACAACTTTTGATAGCTGGATTAAACAAGCCAAAGCTGCAAAATAATTCTTTACATGTAGCTAAGGGAATTTCTCTTAGCTACACTCTTCTTGCAAAGTACTTTCGCTTTGGCTACAATTCATACAAATTTTCAAAGGTATTTATATTGTTAAGTTCTTTTATCAATGGTTTTTTAATAAGTATTGGACTCATAGTGGCAATTGGTGCACAAAATATTTATGTACTCAAACGTGGTCTATTAAAAGAGTCTGTATTTGCTGTAGCACTTACTTGTTCTTTGATTGATGCTGCTCTTATTATAGCAGGAGTAAAAGGCTTGGGTAAGCTTTTAGAAGCATTTCCTCAATTTATCATATATATTACTTGGTTTGGTATCATTTTTCTAATAGCCTATGGTGTTATAGCACTCAAATCTACTTTTAGTAAACACTCTATGAAAGTAGATACTCATTCTAGTAAAAAATCTACTCTACTCATTTTAGCAACTCTTTTTTCTTTATCTTTTTTAAATCCTCATGTTTATTTAGATACAGTTATTCTAATAGGAACTATTGGGAGTAAATATGTGGGAATACAGCAAAATCTTTTTGTTTTAGGAGCAACTGCAGCATCTATTATTTGGTTTTTTGCCTTAGCCTATGGGAGTCGTGTACTTATACCTTTATTTAAACAACCAATTACATGGAAATATCTAGACTTTTTTACAGCTCTTGTTATGTTTTTTGTTGCTTATACACTTTATGATAGTTTATGATTTTTTTTCATCTTTTAAATGCTTAATTTGCCACTTTATACTTTTATAACGCAACTTACTTCTAATATGTCTTAATTTTTCAATATCTTTCATATTAACACTAATTGGAGTATGCTCTATATCACTACCTTCTCCTACTTCAATGTTTTCTGCTTTAGAAAATCCACCTATACGCTGAGAAGGAAAAACACTTCTATGTCCTGTTATTAAAAATGCAATAACAACACTAACTGCAGCATAATTAGATATTTGAGTCCCAAAAAGCTCAACTGCCATAATAATTGAAGCTATTGGAGAGTTTGTTGTTCCTGCAAGTACACTTACAAAACCAAGTGCAGCAAAAAGAGCTATATTATCCCCAATAATATGACCAAAAGCAACACCACTCGTTGCTCCTACAAAAAATACAGGAGTAATAACACCACCACTTCCTCCAGCACCTAAAGTTAAAGAGGTGAATAACGTTTTTAAAAGAAAATCATACCAATGAACAGTATCTGAAAATATCACTTCTGAATGAAGTGCATTTGATATAGTATCTAATCCTAATCCTAAATATTTATCTGAAATAAGCAAAGATAAGATAACCATAATAAGACCAGCTACAAATGCTTTTAAGTATCTGTCATAAGGTATTTTATCCATAAAAGCTTCCACTTTATGAGTAATAGTTATAAATAAATCTGAAACTACTCCAAAAAATATGCCAGCAACTACAACTTGAGATATTAACATTAAATCTAAATTTAAACTTCTAAAAAAATCTATATCATAGTAAGTATAATGTACACCTAAGAACTTGGCTGTTGTAAAAGCTGCAAATCCTGCTATAAAAGAAGGTAAAAGAACATCATACATAATTACACCGATGATAAGAACTTCGATTCCAAATACAGCTCCTGCTATTGGTGTACCAAACACTGAAGCAAACCCTGCACTAATACCACAAATTACAAGTTTCTTTCTATCTTTTTTAGAAAATTTTAGTATTGTTGAAGCAAATGAGGCAGCTCCAGCACCTATTTGTGCACCAGGTCCTTCTTTACCTACTGAACCCCCTGCAAAAATAGTAATAATAGTTGCAACAAGTTTTACAGGTATAACTTTTACATTAATAAAACCATCTTTTTTATGAACGGCTTCTATCACTTTTTCTGTACCATGCCCAGTCGCTGTTCGATCAAAAGTTCTTACAATCCAAATAGTTAACATTAAAGCAAAAGGAAGTAAATAATAATAATTAAAAGGAAGTATATTTCTGCTATCTTCTGCAGAATGTAAAAGTTTTAAAAAGATTGACATCAATGCACCAATCATAATTCCGACTGCTGAAGATAAAATCAACCATTTTGAAACACTAAAAAATATAACTGTTTGTTCAGCAATGTGTTTTTTCACAACGATTCTTTACATAAAAAGTATTATAATGGCGATTATAACCCATTAGCCTTAAATAGGCATAAGAAATAGGTTTTTTTTTAAAAATATTGACAATTAATTTAAAAATGTAGCTAAAGCTATATGATTTTTCATAGTTTTTGCACTTTTTTTAAGTCTAGAGAGTTCTTCAACTACTGTTTCTTCTTTTGTTTTTTCAGTGCTTTTTACTAAAATTGCTGCTGCACTTACAGTAAGAAGATCAAATTTTTTCAATTCTCCCTCTCTATTTTTTGCATTTATATAGCCATTTTTTCTATCTTTTTCATCATAAAAACTTTCCACATCATGAGAAAATTTATCTACTATCTTTTTAATTTTTTCATATATTTTATCATACGAATCTTCTGAACAATTCCATGCCAAGAAAAAATCATCTCCGCCAATATGACCAACTAAATGATCTTTAAATTTAGAATCTTTTTTAAGGATATCAGCAAAAAGTAATATAACTCTATCACCTTTTCTAAATCCATAAAAATCATTATAAGGTTTAAAATTATCAAAATCAAAATAAATCATCACATATTCTTGTCCTGATTTTAATCTATCGCTTATATATTCATTAATAATTTTATTTCCATTTAAACCCGTTAGTGGATTTTGCTCTTTTGCATCTAATACGCTTTTTTCATTGACTATATCCAAAATAACTTTAGCACTTAAATACCCCACATATTGATTATCTTGTGTTATTATAATACCGCCATTATCACTATTGTAAGAGTATATTTTAAGTATTTTGCCTAAAGGATCATTAATATCAGCAATCCCACAAGGAATTGTAAACTTTTTAATCTCTCCTTTCGTCTGATTTTTTAAAATCGAATATCCAAATTGAGAATAAGTATATTGTTTTAAATCTACTTCTTTTATAATGCCAACTGGTCCTAAATCTTTTGAGAGTATAGGTATAATTGATGTTCCTAAATTATCTCTAAGATATTCAAATACATCATCTAGATTTGATGTATCTTTAAGTGTAGGCAAAATTTCTAAATAATCTTTTATATTTTGTATTTTATGGTTGTCTCTTTTGTTTTGTAACGATAAATCAGAAATATTTTTATATTCTAATCTTAAATCTTTTAAATTTTGAGTAGGTTTTGCTACAAAATATCCTTGAATCATATTGCAACCAAGACGTTTACACTCTTCATACTCTTTGAGGGTTTCAACACCTTCAGCAACCACATAAATACCCATAGCTTGTGACATTTCAACAATAGAATTTACAAAAAGTTTTTTCTTTTTATTTGTATCTATATCAGATATAAAAAATCTATCTATTTTAATAATGTCTGGTTCTGAGCGATACAACATTTGAAGTCCAGAAAATCCAACTCCAAAATCATCAATAGCCATTTTATAACCTTGTTGTTTGTATATATTTAAAACTAAATGATCGATTCCCGTAAATGCTCCTGCTTGATGTTTTTCAGAGAGCTCAAAACATATGTTAGCTTTATCTAAATCAAACATATCCATGACATCAATTGTTTTACCAGAAGAAAAATCAGGCATCGAAGTTATTCTATTGTCAAGGTTATAAAAAAGTTTTAAATCTTTTGCAAACTCATAATTTGCAAATTTTTCTATGGCTTTTTGTCTTAAAATCATATCCAACTTATACAAAACATTTTCACTATAAGCTGTATCAAAAACGGAGTCTATTGAGTGAAATTCGTCAGACTCATAATTGCGAATCAATGCTTCAAGCCCATACATTTTTCCACTATGAATATTTACTATAGGCTGAAAAGCATAATCAACTGTGTCTATTAAATCTAGCCATTTTTTATCCACTTTAATCTACTCCTTTTTTCAAAGTATATTAAATCGAAATTACTAAACAGTTACAAAATTAATCACAGTTTTTTATACAAAATTTATAAGGGACTACTGCTCCTCCACACTCTACATAACATCTATCAAAACTCTCATCACATCCACAATTACTTTTACAAAAACTCTGTTGCTTAACTAAAATAGCTTCAAAAGATGGTTTTATAGGTGCTACTGGATAAACTATAACATTGCTTCTCATATGTAATAATTTTTTATTTAACTCATGTTCTCGATAACAAGGATAATGTTTTTTTGTTCTAGCACACCGTTTACGAAAATATCTATAATCATTTTCCACCTTACGATAATTTCTATCAAACTGATGTCTATGCCTTTTATAATCACTTAGTTTTAAAAGATACTCTTCATACTCCTCATCATATTTTAAAAATTCTATATTAGAAATATCTTTTGACCTAGTATATGCATCACTCATACAAAAATCAAATTGATTTTTACAATCCTGCTTACATACACTTTTTTCTACTTCACAAGTTTGTACACAGCCTGCAAAACTTTTCTCTTTTTTAGGAATATACTGTTTTTTCACGACATATTTTGGAGAACAACCAACTAAAAATAGAGCTAATAAAATCAATATATACTTATGCATCGAAAATCCTTTAAAATCAAATCCAATCTTCTCTATGTTCATCCTCATCAATATCTCTACCAATATCTTGATGTAAACTCCAATAGTAGTCTACAAAAGATTTAACTTTTTTATCAAGTGGCATATACGAATGGTTGATTTTTACTGCATATTTTGATAAAAACTCATTTGCATCTTTTTTTGCCAAATAGTGAGATGCTAAATCTTCATATGTAGTTTGATACCATTTTTTGAGTCTCTCATAAGCATCATCACTTGTATCTATGCTCAAACTTTCATCAAAACTTAATACCTGTGTTTCAAATAACCCTTTCAAGTGAATCAACCCTTCACAATAATAAGGTTGCACCTCATCTGTTTTCATCCAACCTATCAAACCAACAGCTCTTTTGATCACATCACTGAGTACATAAGACTTACAACTCTCATCTTCATTCATAAAAAATGCCATCAATCCACCAGTGGTTGCCTTAAACTCTTCTATATTTTTAAAAACTCCACTAACATTCATTCTACTCTCAGTATCATTATCTAGCCATAAAATATGTCCATATTCATGTCCTATAGTTGTTACTTCATATACTTTGTGCCAAAGCTCACTCTTTTTGAAAACCAATTCTCTCTCAACATCCATAAACTCTTTTCCAAAGATTTTATTTTGAATTTTTAAAAATGGTTTTGCTCTTAAAGAATCAAGAATATTATCCGAAAATGCAAATATCTTTTTTCCCTCTTCTTTACTTACTTGTTCATCATTTGGAACAACTTGAGCTGAAAAAAGTCCGTTAAATTCTGCTCCATAAAAAAGTGCAGGACGACCAATATATAATCCAACTCTTTGTAAATTTGCAAGAGTTAACTCTAAAACTTTTTTCTTTTGACTTCCTAATTTTTCAAATAAAGTATTATACATGTAAAGAATATTTTTGTATGTTTTATCTGCCCCAAGATTATCTGGATTTGATATTCTAACATCCCATTCTAATGCAACAGCTTTTCTAAAATGATCTTCATAATACTCTAAAGGATGACCTACTTGAAGAGGACTCGTTACTTTCATCCAAGCTCTATCAACATCTTGCCATCTTTGAATAAGATTTTTTCTTTCTTTTTCTCCAAAAGCATTTTGAAGAGTTTTAAAATACGATATATAAACCTCTTTTTGATTCGTATCTTCATCTTCTAATAATTCTAAATCTTTTATCAGTGTCTCATACGCTTTAGTTACTTCATTTACTTCATTTTCAAAAAACTCAGCATATGCTTGAACACTGTATCCTGATTTATCTTTTTTCAAAACGGAATACGCTCTATCCGCTTTATTTCCATTTTCATCCGTATCATAAAGCTTTTGTTTCTCTAAGAAAGCTACTGTTTCATCTCCAAACTCATGTTGAAGTTCAGGGTTAATTGTGTTAATAATATGTTTTGTCCATAAACTTTGCCATTCACTCATAGCAATTCCCACTTCATGAACCCCTCTTAAAAGTCTTCTATAAAACTCATTTAAAAGTTCTTTTTCTTCTATGCTTTGTAAAAACTCTTCATGTCTTTGTATATAAAACTCTTTTACCCATAGATAAGCTAACTCTTTTATCTCACTAATTTTCTCATCACTAAAATTCTCTTTTACTAAAGATTGTACTAACTGCTCATCTCTTAAAGATATAAGTCTACTTAAAACTGAAAGCCTATTTTCTTTTACTAAAGAGAGTCCAATCTTTTGAATAAACTTATCTATATATCTATTCATATCAGCAAATGTATCATCATCGTCTTCTTCTAGTATTTTAAAATACTCCCCTAACTCTTTTTGTCTATTTCCAACTAATGTATATACTTCTTTTAACTCATTTGTAAAATTTTTACTCATTTTCTTCCTTTTAAAAGTGAATTATACCAAATTAAGAAGACAAAATAACTCTTAAATGGTAAACTATGAAAAAAAAGGAAAATTTTGAATTTACTTATTCCTATAAATTCTGAAAATAATTTATGCAGCATGGAAGAAAACTCTGCTTGGGCATTGGCTTCATTAGACAATGGAACACTAAAACAACTCGACACCTATGAAAAAAAGGAAGATATTAATGAGCTTATAGATTATGTTGTTGTTATTAGTTCACAAGAATTTATCAGTGAGTTTTTTATTGAAGGCATTGGTATTTTAGTAGCTCCTATGCAAAGAAGTATTGAAGATATTGTTGAAGCATATATGTTTAGAGAACTTCATGAGGTAACTAGCTAATGAAAGAGCTAGAACTACTATATGATCTTATTCCTCATCATCCTGGTCTTTTTATCTCGATCATAGAAGATGAAAATTATGAGTGTGTTACAAGTTTAGCCAAGTTTTCACAAAGTATAAATGCTTCTTTACATGTAAAGAGTTTAAAACAAAAAATTTATCCAAATCATTTACATGTAGATGATTTTAGCTTTGAGCAAAATAGGTACAACCATAATGCCATCCAATATGATTTTTTATTTTTATGTGCTAGCCTAGAAAAAAAAGAAGATATCACAGAAATAGCGAATAAACTCTATAGAATCATTAAAAATGCGGGACATCTTTTTATACTTTCTAAAAAAGAGTCTACAGATAGTCTCTCTAAAACATTTGAAAATTCTAATTTTGTTGCATTAAATTCTATAGAATTAAATGCCCAATATAATATAATCTCAGCAAAAAAAATGCATGGCTGGATGAGAGTTTGAGAAATAGTTTTTTTTTGGTATGATTAGATAAAAAAGATAGGGAACACGTGGAAACAAGAGAAATTCAAATCAACAATATCATTAATAAAGGTATTATTGAAGCAAATATAGAGTTTGCTCAAAACCACAACACTCCTCTTAGCATAGTCAAGTTTGGCTATGATGTCGATCTTGAAGATAGCTTCTTCTTTAAAGACCTCATATCTTTTATACACTCTTTTTCTGATTTTAACTCTATTTTGCAACAACCCAATGATACTTTTATTATTTTTCTCAGAGATTGTAAAATCCATGAAGCAAAATCTATCATCACCCAAATGATACAAAAAATTAAATTCAAATTTAAAACTGAAATAACTAACATAGGAATTACACTTCTTCATGAAAATGATACCTATAAAACTCTACTAGACAGACTAGACAAATATTATGTTATGTCCAAATTATCTTCTAAAACAAAAACTTTTTATGGAACATCTGATTTTGATTTTTATGAAACACAAAGTGATAAAAAAGTTTTAAACAATATATTTAAAAAAGTAAGCGATATAAAACTCTATAATTTTTATCAAGGTCTTCCAATAACAGAAAAAGTGCAAGTTTTAAAATTTGACCAAGGACTTATTCAAATAAAAATAGACCCAATAAAACTTCCTTTTTATGAAATTGAAAAATTTACTTTTATCCAACATGACCTTATCCCTGCTATTATAAAAGCATCGATAACAAAGATTGAGCCAAACAAATCTTTAATGGTTTTAAGCAATTTAGAATTTTTAGACTCTTCTCCTGTAGAGAGAAGTGGTATAAGGGTGGAACCTGAACGAAATATCTATGCTTCTTTATCTTTAGAAAATAAAAAGTTACTTGAAGGATCTATCATATCACTCTCTGAGAATTCTGTTGTTTTGGATGTAAAACCAACCAATTTAGAAACTCTTACAAAAAATCCTCTTTGGAATACAGAACTTACTTTACAATTTCAAATTCCTACAAAAAAAAGTTTCTTAACTATGGTAAAAACAAAAGCTGTTTTATATAGTATTATAAACAATAAAATTGTATTAAACATCACTCCAAATAGACTTATTAAATCTAAACTACGAACGTATATAGCCTTAAGACAAACTGGTCTTATTGGTGATTTAAAAAGAGAACTTAAAAAATTTAACTAGAAAAGTTTAGATAAAAAGTAGTTCCCTCTTCAAGTTTTGAATCTATTCCAATTTTTATGTTGTACGTATGACAAACTGATTTTACTATATCGAGTCCTATACCAAAACCCCCTATATCTTTACTCTTTCTCTCGTATCGGTTAAAGATTGCTTCTTGGTCTTCTTTAGCAATACCAATTCCTTTATCTTGTATACTAAAAACATGATCTTTTAATTTGATCAAAACTTCTGTTTTTGGATAAGAGTACTTTAATGCATTCGATATTAGATTATTAATAACTTTTTGTATACGAGATTTATCCATATTTATTATAGTAGGTTCTAACTCACAAAGTATTGTATTACCTCTATTTACTGCTATTTCATCAAAAAACTTTACGCTCTCTCTTACAATATCTGCTAAATCAAAATCTTGATTTAGTACTTCATCTTTATCGTTAAAAGCAATAAAAGAGAGAGAATTATATATCTGTGAGATAAGTTTTGTACTAATTGAGATATGATTTAAAACTCTACTATCTATCTTATCTTTATGTCTTAAAGAAGAAACACTCATCATTAAAGCAGATATTGGTGTATTTAAATCGTGTGAACTATCTTTTATAAAACAATTAAGTTTTTCCATTCTTGATTTTATAGGAGCTATAAGTAACTTGCTCAAAAAATACCCAACAAAACCTACAAAAATAGTTGCAATCAAAATCACAGTTGCTATGATTAGAATAAGTCTAAATTTTTGAGAATCCGCTTCATTTCCTTCTACAGCAATGTAGTGTATACCAAACACAGGCATTGAAAGTTTATCTATATGATACTCGTGAGTATTACTTTTATAAGCTTTTTTTGAAACATAAACTTTTTTACTTTGTATATTTGATAAAATAGCTTTTCCATCTTTGTCATAAAGCCCTATATTTAAAGTTTTTGAAGGCGAAGCAAACTTATACTCTCTACCCTCCATTTTTGCTTGTATCAAATCTTTTTCAACTATCATGGCTGCATTTGCCATTTCAATAGAACATCTATCATCTATAGCTACTATCTCTTTTTTATAATACAAAACACCAATAATACTCACCAATATCATAGCTGAAAAAATATATATAGCTAAAAAACTAATCAGTGCTCTTTTTTCTTCTTTATTCAAAGTAGTACCCACTTCCTCTTATGGTTTTAATTCTATCTTTTCCTAAAATATTTCGTAAATTTTTGATATATACCCTAATTGTAGCATCACTAGGCATAGATTCATACTCCCACAAATTTTGCATCAACTCATCTGAAGAGACGACTCTTTTTTTATGGGCTAAAAGATAACCTAAAATTTCACACTCTTTATTTGCTAATTGATACTCTTTACCTTGAACAACTAGCCTATTTTTTGTTGATACTAAAGTTGTATCAATATCCAATTTGATCTCATCTTCACTCTCTATTGAAAATCTTTTTTGAATATTTTTTATACGTAAATCTAACTCTTCTAAATCAAAAGGTTTTTTTATATAGTCATCACAACCACTTTCAAAACCATTTTTCATATGTGACGTATCGTGATAAGCTGTTATAATAATTGCTGGGGTTGTATTGTTATACTCTCTTAAAGTCTTGACAACTTCAAGTCCACTTTTTTTCGGAACATTTATGTCCAAAAGCATTAAATCAAACTTAGATTCAGTAGCACATTCCAATGCACTCTCTCCATCTTCTACATGTATAACTTCAAAACCACTTTCTCTTAAATGGTGTGTTAAAATATCTGATAAAATCAAATCGTCTTCTAATAATAAAATTTTCATTGTTTTTCCTTTATAAGAAACACATTCTTATAAGTTCTGTCTTTATTGAATTCTATTATAGTATTTTTATGTGTAGTCTACATGTATACGTTAAAAGGCTTTCTCTTCTTTTTTAACTTTTTCAGCTTTTTTTGCAAATCCTGCACCTTTTTTTACTTTTGCAACAAGTTCTAATTCTTCTATGCTACTACGGTAATCAATACCAACTTCATGCATTTTTGAAAAACTTTTTACTATAACAGCTATAGTATTTGGAACTTCACCTTTTTTCTTATACGATTGAATATTTTTTTCACTTACTTTAATTAATTTACTAAATTTAGGCAATGTTATTTCTGCCTCTAATAAATATTTTTTAAACTCTATAAAAGTCATTTCCTCATCCTTCACCATAATCTCTTATAATTATAACTTATTTCTTGACAAAAAAGAATAAAAAGTATACAATTACTATAATTTATTACTATTAGTAATTAAAAATTAAATTAAAAGGGGACATAACATGTCTAAAGTTCTAAAGAAGAAAGCTGTATCAAAAGTTGCTAAGAAAGCTACAAAAAAAGCTGTATCTAAAAAAGTTATAACTAAAAAATGTGCTGATAAAGTACTAAAAAAAGTTACTAAAGCTGTTACTAAAGCAAAACCAACTGCAAAAAAAGTTGCTAAAAAAGTTGCTAAAAAAGTAATTAAAAAAGCTGCATAATCTAAGAGGGAGTGACTTTCACTCCCAACTCTCCTACTTTTTAAAGAAAAAATTATCCAAACTTATCTTACCTGCTCCAAAAGATGTAAAAATCATCAAAAACAACATATAATAAAATGGTATTTCAAATCCATTTGCTGCTGCACTAAAACCATTTTGAAAATGCACTAAAAATATAGCTACTAACATAATTACTATAAGTGGTATAGATATAAGTCTCGTAAACAATCCAAACGTAAGTAAAACTACTCCTAAAGTTTCCGTAGAAGCTGCCATATAAGCGTTTAGGGAAGGAAAAGGAATTCCCATTGAACCAAACCATGCCACTACATTATCCATACCTTGCCACTTTTTCATAGCTGGTTCAAAAAAACCATACGCTATAGTTAGTCTTGCAAACAATAATGCAATACTTTGAAAATTATCTGTGATTTTTTCTACTTTGAAATAACAATTTTTCATTGACATCTCAGATCCTTTTTAAAATTCTTAGGTTTATTAACTCTTCTAATGAAGCTTTAAAAAACTCTTTTACTTCTTTTTTCGTTTGTTTGCTTTTTTTTGCTATCAAATTAATCGCTTGATTTAAGCCATTTTTGTTTAACTCTTTTAAAAACATATACATTGGTAAAGAAATCTCTCTATAATAGACTTGCAAATCATTAAAATCATAATATGCTAAAAGATAATACTCACCTTTTTTATCATAGCTTTCTTTCTCAAAGACCTTATAGTCTAACTTTTTTAAAAGTACACTAGAGTTTAATTTATAATTTTTAGAATAAGAAAACTTTTTTTCTTTTTGGCTTTTGTAATTTCTCATCATCAATGCTACTTCAACCCACTCAAACCATAAAAGCTCATTCACATAAGGAATTTCTTGGAACTTCTTGTGTTTTTTTACAAAAGTCCTAAATTCATTGGGTAACTTCCACATCACTTCACTCTTAGCACCATACCTCATAAATTCATAAATAATTTTTTCAAATCTCTTTTTATCCACTTCTTCATAAAATATAGGATAAGCATTACTTAAGACTTCAAAAAATCTATGAAATACCAAAGCTTTATATATCTTATAGCCTTGGTGATTTTTCGGTAGTTTGGCATTTTCAAAAGCAATATCAATAAGCTTTTTTTGTGCTTTAAATTCTCGCATTTTTAACTACCTTTTTGAGTATTTTATACTCTTTTTCCATGACAGAGTATTGAGGTATATTGTTATCTCTCTCTATCATTACAGGAATATCCACTTTTTTTAAAGTATCACCTAAAAAATCCCATACTTCTTGTTTGACAGGCATTCCATGAGAGTCTATAATCATACCTAACTCTTCATCTTCATAATGTCCAGCAACATGAATATATGCTGCTTTACTTACATCTAGTTCATTTAAAAACTCATGTGCATCAAATCCATGATTTTGCGCATTTACATAAATATTATTTACATCTAAAAGCAATTTTGCTCCTGATTTTTCCATAAGCTCATTTATAAACTCAACTTCTCTCATATCAGAATCAGGAACATAATAATATGTTGCATTTTCCAAAATAAGCTCTCTTTGCATATAATCCATCACTCTTTTTATCTTATCACTTGTATGCTCTATACTTTTTTTAGTCATACTAAGAGGCAATAAATCATAAGTTTGTGAACCCAAAAGTGAAGTAAAACTAATATGATCTGAATAGTCTTCTATTTTGTACCTATCTAAAAAACTTTTCATCTGTTTTAAAAACTTTTTATCAATAGGTTCATGTGAACCTATTGATAAAGATAAGCCATGAGCAACTACTGGTCGCAAAGATATCACTTCTTCAAATTTTTCTCTATGATGAAATGGAATATCAAACCAATTTTCAGGTGCAATTTCCCACCAATCAGGTAAAAATCCATCAGCATCAATCTCTTGTAAAAAATCTCTTCTAAGCCCTAAGCCTAATCCATTTATGTTGTTCATAACTTTACCTCAAATACTAGCCGCATTTACCAGCGCCACATTTTGCATCGGCACTTTTACTAGCACTTTTCATTTTTTTTGCTTCTTTAGTCATTGCTTTTTTGTCACCACAACTTCCTGCTCCACATTTACCATCTTTAGCTTTAGTCATCATCTTTTCAGATTTTACTTTTTTATCACCACAACTTCCTGCTCCACATTTACCATCACCTGATCCAGCTACTGCTGCAGTTGCTGTAATAAGTGTTGTTCCTAAAAGAATTCCTGCTAATTTTAGCTTATTTCCTGTCTTCATCTTTCTTTCCTTGTTTTGATTTGTACTGAAATTATAACGGCTAAGTGTGTAGTAATTATTTATGAAATGTGTAGTATTTGTGTAGTAAAAAGGCTTAAACTATTGGATAAAGTTTGAGCCTTTTATATGGAAATTATAAATTTATTTTGTACCAATCTTTAGGAAGACTCTCTTGTGTCTTTATAGCAGTCAATATACTAGAGGCAATCATAGAACGAGATGAACTATCTCCTCCTGCTTTTGCATTTTGCATTAAAAGTTCTTTCAAATCATCTGGATACTTCACTAAAAGGTGAATAATTCCACGAAAACCTTCATCTATCCCACAAGCAGGTCCAAAGTTCCTTATTGTAGTAAAACTGTCTTTATCTTTGGAATCTATACCTTCTTTGACACTTTGTTTGACATACTCACTAAAATGCTCTGAGAGTGTACGCATACTCATTTCTATATTTTTTGAATCCTTTACATGTAAAAGTAATTTTGCAAAAAAGAGAGCTACTTCTATAACTTTTTCATTATCATGTGATAACTTTATAAATTTTTTTACATTTTTTAAAAAATCTTCTTCCGTTTTAGAAACAAGTAACAAAGAAAACATTCTTCCTATAACAGAAAAGTCATCAGAGTTTGAACCACTCAACTTGCCATTATCTATATTTTCTAAAGTCTCTCTTGTTGCACCATCAATATAACCTTCATAGTCACTCATTTTCTCTTTCCAAAAAGTTAAATACTCTAAAGGATAAAAAGTTTCTTTGTCTTGTAAAAACTGATACAACCAATAAGCTTGGTCACCAATATGTGTAAAATCTCCAGCACTCTTACCCTTATGCCACATAGCTTGTGGAGCATTTAACTTTTCCCAATCAATATCTAAATTTTTGAGCTGTTCCTCATCATAAACCCAATGAGCTCCAAGGCTATAAGAATCTGCGATTAAAGATATAGTTACTATCTCTTTGATTTTTTCTTTGCTAAACATCATGACTCCTTATATATTTTCATGGCATTAACACACTTTTACATAGTTCTTATTTATTATTATACGACTACTATATTTATGATATACTTCACTCCATGATTAGAAGAGTATTTAAAAGAAAAAATAAGAAAAAAAGTAACCTAGATTCATTTATAAAAAAATATAATATTCCTAGAGAATATCTCTCATCAAACAGGAAAGCTACAACTCGTGGTTTGTTAGTGGGTATATTTTGGGGTTTCATACCTATGCCCTTTCAAATGCTTGCAGTCGTAGCTATGATTCCTTTTTTTAAATTTAATATCCCCATTGCCTTTACAGCGGTTTGGTTAAGCAACCCAATCACTATGCCTTTTATGTACTATATGGAATACATCACAGGAAGTTTTATTTTAGGAAGTGAAGTAGCAAGTGTAGAACTTACAATGCAATGGTTTGAAAACAACCTTAGCAATATTTTTATTCCTTTATATCTTGGAACCTTAGTATATGCTATTGGAGTTTCAACCTTTACTTATTTTACAGTCAATTGGTTATGGATACACTCAGTAAAAAAAGAAAAACGCTACCAAAAAAGAAAAGATAACAAAAAACAATAAACTTTACATGTAAACACTATTTAATATATCTTTTTCTTTTTACTTCTTTTATTTTATCTATATCTACTATAATAAAACTATCTACACAATTTGAGAAATCTCCATCTACATTAAAATCCACAAATTCTATACCGCCCTCTTCACACAAATCAGCATACTGCTTATATAAAGTAGGAACACTAAGTCCTAAGTGAGAGAGTTGTTCTTTTAGTATACGAAAATCTGCAGCATAATCATTTGCACAAAAAAAGTTTCTTGCTTCTTCTTTTTCTAACTTACTCATAAAAAAACTATTTTTTGCAACAACTATTTCCTCTTTAGGGCTAAAATAAAGTTTATAAAAAGTAATTAGCAAATTTTTTGCTATTTTAGGATACATATCACTTAGAGAAACTGGTCCAAACATATACTTTACATCACTATTTTTAGCTAAATATGCGCCTATGCCTTGCCAAAGATAATCAAGTGCTCGAGAACCCCAATACTTAGGTTGTACAAAACTTCTTCCTAATTCAATAGAGTTTATAAGATACTTATTGAATGACTCTTGATACTTAAAAAGTGTACTCGAATAAAAACCTTCAATTTCAAAATATTGTTTTATAAACCCTGACTCTCCTATTCTATAACTTCCTACCACTTCTAACTCTTCATCATCCCATAAAACTATATGCTTATAATATTTATCATAAGAATCTGTATCTCTTTTAGATCCTGTTCCCTCTTCTACTTTTCTAAAACTATATTCTCTAAGTCGTCCTATCTCTTTTAAAATAGTTGGACTCTTTTCATACTCTGCTAAATAGATTTTTTTACCATCATTCGTTGTACTTAAAAACTCTGCATTTTTTAACTCTTTTTTTATTTCTTGTCGATTTTCAGGATGAGCAATAGAAGTTTGTGTTTGAAATATTCCTGGCTTATTTTTACTTATTTTATAGAGGTGTTTTTTTAAAAGATTAACAAGCATTTTTTCAGATAATTCAGTTTTTGATATATTTTTATAAGGTATAAGCTCTCCTACTTTAAAACTTACTCCTTTTGATCTTTGCAAAAACATTTCTCTTACTAAAAAAAGTCCTGAAAGCTTTTTATTGAGTGCTGAGAGTGTATAAAAAAAAGAAGAATTTTTTGCTTCTATAAAAACTGGTAATATAGGAGAATTTGTCTTTTTTGCAAATCTTAAAAAGCCTTTTTGCCAATACGTATCTTTTATACCAGTAACTCTTGCACGTGAAACTTCACCTGAAGGAAAAATGATAACTGCTTCATCATTTTCAAGTGCTTTATATACGTTTTTTATCTGCTCTTTTGTAGAAGATTGTGAGATATTATCTACAGGGATTAGTAAAGATTGAAGTTGAGGAACTTGCATAAGTATATCATTTGCAACTATTTTTACATCACTTCTTATCTCTTTAATTAAAGAGATAAGGCTAAGTGCATCCAAAGCACCAAGAGGATGATTTGCTATAATTACTACTCTTCCTGAAGCTGGAATATTACGCTTTGCTTTATTAGAAATACTATATCCAAATCCAAAGTACTCTAATATAGCTTCAATAAAATCAAAACTTTCCAAAGTATTATATTTTTCTAAAAAACTATTTATCTCTTCTTCATACATCAGTTTTTTACTCATATATGTAAATGGCTTTTTTACAAACTGTGGGTAGTGCTCAAACTTTGGAAATTTCTTTTGTATTGCTTTTTCAATATCTACCATAATATCTCCTTCATTTTGCTATTTTATTATTCTATAATTACAATTTGATAACCGTAAGTTATATCAGGTGTTACCAAATCGTAACAATGATTTAGTAGAGTTTAGGCAATAAAATACCAAGGAAAATTATGTTAGACAGATATGAAGAACAATTACAAGAGTTAAAGGTTCAATTACATGACTTAGGAGCAGATATCAAAGATGCTGTTGCAAGTGCTGAAATCGGTGTTCAATCACTAGATATTTCAAAATTTAATGATGCAAGAGACTCTCTTAAAAATGTTGAACAAAGTGCCAATGACATTGATCAAAATATTTTAAAAATTTTAGCACTGTTTGAACCAGAAGCAGTTGAGCTTAGAGAAATTGTTGCTTACTTAAAAATCACGAGTGAACTAGTAAGACTCAGTGACAATGTAAAAAGTTTTAGTAAGCGCATGAAAAATCATATTACAAGTGAAATAGACTTTACAACTCTTCAAGAGTACTCAAATCATCTTGCAAAAAGTGCTTTTAAAGCGATAACTTGTTCTATAGAGTCTTTAGAAGTGGACTCAAAAGATGCAGCAAATGACCTTTATAGAAAAACTTGTGTTGAAGAGAGTAAAACTGATGATTTATACTCTATCTTAGAAAAAAACATTATGGCTGATTTATGTAAAGATATTGAAAAATCAGCAGAATCTATAGAAATTTTAAGTACAATGAGAAAACTTGAACGTATGGCAGATCGTGCTGTAAACATAACAAAACTTATGTTATTTGCAAGAGTTGGTGGGGAAATTAAACACTTTGGTTAAGGTCATTGTATGATAGTTATAATTGAAGATGAAGAAGATTTATTAGAACTTTTAGAGTATAACTTACAAAAAGCTGGATTTGAAACAGTCGGTTTTTTATCTACTAAAAATGTTGAAAAACTTTTAAAAGAAGAAAAAGTTGATTTAATGATAGTAGATAGAAACCTACCAAATATTGAAGGCAGTGAGTTTGTAAAAAACTTGCGTGAAGTTGGGATTAATATCCCAACGATTTTTGCTACTGCAAAAGACAAAGATGAAGATATAGAAGAAGGTTTTGAGCGTGGTGGTGATGACTATCTTACAAAACCATACAACATAAAAGAACTTATCCTTAGAATCAAAGCTATTTTAAAAAGAACAAACCCAACAAGCCTTGAAACCATAGAACATAAAGATATTTTACTAGATAATAAATCACGAAAAGTATATGTAAATAAAAAAGAAATTGATTTAACAAAGCTAGAATTTGAACTTTTAAAAACTCTCATAGAAAATAAAAACAACGTTTTAAATCGAGAGTATCTCCTCACTCATGTTTGGAAAGATGAAACATTTTTTCAAGATAAAACAGTTAATGTTGCAGTCAATCGCTTAAAAAAGAAAATTGACCCCGATGGCTCTAAAGAGTACATTAAATCTGTTTGGGGTGTGGGGTACAGTATCTCGTGAAGCTTCACCAACATTTTATCATCAACTTTTTACTTATATTTGTTACTACACTACTTCTTACTACAGCAGTAAGTTATTTTACAGTAAAAGAGATAAATCTCCAACAGTATAAAAACTTTATAAAAAAAGAAGTAGAACTCGTAAAAGCACAACTTCCTTTGATTAAAAATTTAGATGAATTTGCTTTACGTGTAAAAAAAGCTACAAACAACAGACTTACTGTTATAGACGATGATGGTGTCATTCTGGCTGAGAGTGATTATGATAAAAAAGAGATGGAAAACCATAGTGATAGAAGAGAAATAAAACTTTCAAGAGCCAATGAAGATGGTTATGCCGTACGTCACTCAAAAACAATAGGTATTGACTTTTTATACTTAGCAAGTCAAACTTACTACAAAGAACAACCTATTTTCATACGACTTTCTATGAAGTTAAACTCTATTTCTCAAGAATTTTACAATATGTGGATCAAACTTACTATTATCTTTGCTTCTTCTATTTTTTTAGGTCTTTATGTTTTTTATAAACTAAGTCAAAAAATTGAAAAAGAGATAGGTAAAGTAACAAATACCCTCGATGAGATTTCTAATAAAAATTTTAAAGCAGTTGTAAATGCTTCTTTTGCAAAAGAATTTTTTACAATAGAATCTCACATAGAAAAACTCGCTCGTATACTTGAAAAAAGATCAAAACAAAAAAGAAAATATACAGCAAAAATAAAACTTATAAGTAAACAAAGAAGCGATATCATCTCAGCAATCAGTCATGAATTTAAAAACCCTATAGCTTCAGTGATAGGATATGCTCAAACTCTTATGGATGATCCTAACGCAAATACCAGTATAAAAGAGAGATTTTTAGAAAAAATCATAAAAAATTCTCACAAAATTTCAAGCATGATAGATAGACTTTCCCTAGCAACAAAATTTGAAAATGGTGATCTATCTCCAAAACTCACAAAATTTGATTTATATAATTTAACGCAAGATATACTCAGTAGTTTTAAAGATAATAACAATGATAGAGAATTTACATGTAAAGGTGAAAGCTATATTGTCAATGCTGATAAAACAATGATTGAACTCGTAATTACAAATCTTATTGACAATGCTGTCAAATACTCCCACAGTGACATTCATATAGAAATAGAAAATGGAACTTTACATGTAAAAGATACAGGTATAGGAATAGCTCCTGATGAAATAGAAAAAGTTACAAACAAATTCTATCGCTCAAATACCCTATCTTGGGATAACTCTATAGGACTTGGGCTTGCACTTGTTAAGTACATTTTAAACCTTCATAATAGTGATTTAGATATACAAAGTGAAGTTGGAGTTGGCTCTGATTTTTCTTTTAAAATTGAAACCAAATTGTAATTAATTCATACTAATATTTCTCATCATTTTACATAGGAGATATTATGAATTATAAGTTATTGGGGTTATCAACAATTGTTGCTTCATTGTTAGTTGGCTGTACAGCTTCACCACAAGTATCAAACACACAAAAACATTCAATCAGTTTCCAAGAGGTTTCTGTGCCAACAACAGATAAAGAAAAAAGAGAAGTAAGAGCTTCAAAAGAAGTTACAATCGACGGTAAAACATACCCTATAGATTTTCATACTATTTTAAGAAGTGGAGAAAAATCTGGTAGTGGAACTTTTGGTCTTTTATTTGATAAAAAAGGCAATACAATAAGAAATACTGATGGTTCTTTAAGAATATCTAATTCAAATGACTATACATCTTTACTACCAGTTGGTGAAAAAATCTTTATGGTAAACCATTTTGAAAGTCGTCCTGCTGCTATGTATCTTACAGAATTAGAACAGCAAAAAGATGGAAATTTAAAAGCAATCAATACAAGAAATATAGATTTTTCACAATTTAATGGTTTATGGGTTCCATGTGCTGGAAGTATAACTCCTTGGAATACTCATATAGGAAGTGAAGAGTACGAACCAAATGCAGCAAAAGTAAAAGAAAATGGTTCAATAAATGCTTATTATGATGCTATGGGCGCTTATGTCAATGGTGATTTAAATGCTCTTAATCCTTATGATTATGGTTGGACTCCTGAAATAAAAGTTTTAAATGAAAAAGGTGATGTGAAAGTTACGAAACACTACGCTATGGGAAGATTTTCTCATGAGCTTGCTTACGTAATGCCAGATAACAAAACTGTATTTTTAACGGATGATGGAACAAACGTAGCTCTTTTTATGTTTATTGCAGATGAAGAAGAAAAACTTGATGCTGGTGTACTTTATGCTGCAAAATGGATTCAACAAAGTAGTAAGAATGGTGGAAAAGCATATCTTCAATGGGTAAATTTAGGCCATGCTACAAGCGATGAAATAAAACTTGCACTTGATAAAAAAATTACTTTTAAAGATATTTTTGACTCTTCTAAAGAGTATCCATCAATAAATACAACAATGGGACAAGAAAACCTAAAAGTAAAAGCAAATATGGAAAAAATTGCTTCAAGATTAGAGAGTAGAAGATACGCTTCACTCAAAGGTGCTACAACAGAATTTAGAAAAATGGAAGGTTTTTCTTACAACCAAAACAACCATTCGATATACATTGCTATGAGTTCTATTGGTAAAGGTATGGAAGACAATAAAAAGAAAAACAAGCCTAATACTAAGTATGATAAAGGTGGACACAACGATATAAAACTTCCTTACAATCCTTGTGGAACTGTATATAAACTAAGTATTGGCATGAACACTCCTCTTGATTTAGATGGTAATGTTATCAACTCTTCATTTGTTCCAAATATGATGATCGGAGAGGTTTCAGGCTTCCAAGACAAATCAGTAAAAGGAAATACCTGTGCTCTAAGCTCATTAGCAAATCCAGATAATATCTCGTACATTCCAAACACTTCTACACTTCTTATTGGTGAAGATACAGGAAGCGGACACCAAAATGACTTTGTATGGGCATATAATCTTGATGATAAAAAATTAACAAGAATAGAAACTACTCCATATGGAAGTGAAACAACTTCTTTATATTTTAACAATAACGTAAAAGGTTATGGTTATATTATGAGTGTTGTACAACACCCTTATGGTGAAGGTGATGCTCTTACAAAAGAAAAAGATATGCCAAATATAGCTAATTCAAAAGGTCAAATGATGGGTTATACAGGATACATTGGACCACTTCCTGTTATAAATAAATAACTTTACATGTAGAAGTCTTTCATAAGACTTCTACACTTCTTTAGGACAACTATGCACAAACTAATTATCACTTTAATTCTTATAAGCAATATCTATGCAAATCAATGTATATCTTGCCACGACAATCAGCTCAGTGAGATTCATCAAGAGATAACCATGATGAACACAATAACAACACTTGCCCAAAGTATCAACGAGCCAAATTGTACTCTCTGTCATGGTGGAGATAAAAATGCACTCACAGAAGAAACTGCTCACAAAGGTGCTCCAAAAAAACATCCTGGAGGACTCAAAGTATTTGCTAAAGACCCTAGTGAAGAAGAGACTATTTACAATGTTTGTGCCATGTGTCATGAGCCTAGTACTCTTTAGAGTATTATTAAATTGTCGATATATGTGTGTATGAATAAACGTACAAGGAAGTATCATGTATATTCAAAATCATTCTATCTCGATGAACTCTCAGTATTTTAACCTTGCAGCTGATTCTATTGAAGCA
Source organism: Sulfurospirillum arcachonense DSM 9755 (assembly GCF_000597725.1). GTDB lineage: Bacteria > Campylobacterota > Campylobacteria > Campylobacterales > Sulfurospirillaceae > Sulfurospirillum_A > Sulfurospirillum_A arcachonense. The sequence goes on along the minus strand of NZ_JFBL01000003.1, from coordinate 136,645 downwards.
CAAATACAAAATAGTACAAACACTAACTCTTCTTCAAAAGAAGTTCAAAAAACTGATATAAATAAAATAAAACAAGAATTAGCACTGCATGAGCTAAATGCTAAACTCTCTTCAAGCATACTTAAAAATCTCAATAATGTATCTATGCAATCTATAGGTGAAGATGTAGAGATAACAAGAACTCATACAGAAGCTCAAGCACTTAACTTCCAAACGCAAGCTTTTATTCAATCAAAAGATCGTGAGATAGAAATATCTTTAGATATATCACTTTCAAGAAGTTTTGTTTATCAAACAAAAACAACTCTTGCAACTGAGGCACTAAAAGATCCTCTTATTATCTCGCTTAATACAGATCTTCCTATGCTAAGTTCTCATAAATTTGAATTTGATATAGATAGTGATGGCACAAGCGACCAAATATCCGCTCTTAAGCATAATAGTGGTTTTTTAGCACTCGATAACAATAAAAATGGCAAGATTGATGATGGAAGTGAACTATTTGGAACAAAATCAGGAAATGGATTTGAAGATTTAGCAACATTTGATGATGACAAAAATGGCTGGATAGATGAAAATGACAAAATCTTTGACCGCCTTCAAGTTTGGATGAAAACACAAAACAAAGATAAATTAGTTTCGATAGGTGAGCTGGGAATTGGAGCAATATACTTAGGCAATACACAAACACCGTTTGATATTAAAACCCAAACAAATGAGCTTTTGGGAGAAGTCAAAAAAAGTGGATTCTTTTTGTTTGAAAATGGAAAAGCAGGAGTAGTTTCACAAGTTGATTTAGCGGTTCAATCAAAAGAAACCTTAGAAAAAGCAGATGCCACAACTCAAGACATCTCCAAACTAATGGCAAAAAACATCTATACTGATAAAAGCAATACTACAAACCATAGTAATAATGATTTATTATCAAAACTTGAAGCAATGGTTAAAAAACTCCAATCAAAACTCGCTTATGCCTCTTCTGATGCAAAAGGTTCAATACAAACCCAGATTGCAACAATTCAAGCACAAATTGTAGCTTTATTGATGGATTAATAAGATAGTTTTTACCTTAATTAGACTACTATTACAAAAAAAATAGGAATTTACTAATGAAAGACATGGGTGAACCACGCATCAAAATTTTGGCAATGCCTAAAGATACAAATCCTGCTGGTAATATATTTGGGGGATGGATAATGTCTCAAATGGATATTGCAGGGGCTTTAGCTGCTCGTGATTTACACTTAGAGAGAGTTGTAACAATAGCAGTAAATGCAATGGAGTTTCATGAGCCTATTTTCGTAGGTGATGCGGTAAGTTATTATGCAAGAATCATCAAAATAGGCAATACATCAATAAAAACTGTCGTAGAAGTAACTGCTGAGAGAAATATTGAAGGCATAAGACGTTGCGTACATGTAACAAGTGGTGTTATCACTTATGTCTCTGTTACTAAAAATGGAGAAAAAGCCCCTATTCAATGTAGCGAAGCTCATAAACGTGCTTTGTTATCTAGTGAGATATGAGACATTAGATTTTGATATGAAAAGAGACAAATAGATTATTAAATCTGTCTCTTTTTTGTAATAAATTTTGCATATAATTTCCAAAATTTATTAGGAATATAGTATGAACTTATCAAACCTTTCGATTGTTAAAAAATTTACAATTATTGCAATTTTAATATCCATCACTTTTTTAGGACTTGCTAGTCTTTTTTTTATCTATCAGTTAAATATAACTTCTTATCAAAATAGTGAAGTAAAAAATTCTCAAATTTTTACAAAAAATATCAATGAAATAACAAATATAAATCAAAAAACTTTAGATATATTTTTAAATATCCAAGATAAAACTAATGAAATTGCCGTTTTTTATGCAGACTTAGAGATATTAAGAGAACTCGATAACCAACTAGGAATGCTTACATATAAACTAAGAGAAAAAAGAAAGATACAACGCATCTCTAAAGAACTACAAAAATGGACACAAAGTAAAACAGCTCAAAATATGTATATCAAATCTTTCGCACAACAATTAAAGATTCAAGCAAAAATTTTGGAAAAGAACTTAGATGAATTTGCGGGGAAAGATATAAAAGAAACTATCAAAAATATAACAAGCAATATCTTAAAAAGGACTATTAAAACTAATAATAGCTTTCTTGCAATGGTAGATAATGTAAACAATGATATGAATCAAGTCAATAGTGCACTTGCTAAAAACAAACACTCTTTACAAACAGCTTCTAAAAAAAGAGATGAAACTACAAAAAAAAGTAATTTTATACTTACTGGTGTAGTTATCGCTATGATTTTACTTGTATGTGTTATTGCAATCATGATTTTATCTGTCAAACAACTCTCAAAAAACATGCAAAGAATAACTACTTATTTAAATAATATAGTCAAAAATGGTACTATTTACCTTGACCATAAGATAAGCTACTCAAAGAACTCAAATGATGAAATCAACTTTATAGCTAAATCTTTAGAAAGTGTATTTGCTAAAGTAAAAGAAGCTATTGTATCTGCTATAGATATCTCTGATAAAAATGTAAATACAAGCGATGTTCTTAAAGAAACTTCTATTGACTTAGCAGCAACTATCAAAGCACAATTAGGAGATATAGACACCATAAATACACTGGTAAATGATGTAGTTGATAACTTAGATAAAGCAGAAAATATGGCAATAAAAACAAATAGTGATTTAAATGACAATAAAAATACAATGGAATCTTTTACGTATCAATTAGAATCTGTTATAAAAACAGTAAATGAAAGTAGCGAGCAACAATCAACAATAGCATCAAAAATGAGCTCTTTAACTGATCAAACCAAAAAAACAAAAGAAGTGCTCAATATAATATCTGATATTGCGGACCAAACAAACCTCTTAGCCCTCAATGCTGCTATTGAAGCAGCACGTGCTGGTGAACACGGTCGTAGTTTTGCAGTTGTAGCAGATGAGGTAAGAAATCTTGCAGACAATACTCGCTTGAGCCTAGAGCAAATCAATGTAACTCTCAATATCATATCTGAAGAAATCCACAATAACAATGATGAGATAGCTGTCATCTCAACACAAATGAAAAATGTCTCAAAAACAGCAAGCCAACTTGTAAGTTTTGCTAATACTGCTCAAAACAACTTAATTGACTCTGTAAAAGTATCTTCAAATGTCATTAGTCTAAACACCTATGTATCACAAAAGACAAAAATCCTTATTGAAAAAATGCAAAAAACAATTGATATGTCAGTAAACAATAGAAAATCAAGCAAACTAGTAAGAGAATCTGCAAGACAAATCGATCTGGATTCTGATAATTTAAAAAATGATTTGAGTAAGTTTAGTTTATAAGCTATTTAGTAAGGTTTTAACATATATTTTGTTAAACTCTCTTTTATGAAAATCACAGCTATAATCCCAACTTACAATAGAAAAAACTTTATACTAGATGCCATAAAAAGTGTACAAAATCAATCCTTACATGTAAAGCAAATAATAGTAGTAGATGATGGCTCAACCGATGGAACAAGAGAGCTTTTAAAAAATGAAGATATAACATATATCTATCAAAAAAACCGTGGAGTTTCGAGTGCAAGAAACAAAGGAATTCAAGCGGCAAAATATGAATGGATAGCTTTTTTGGACTCTGATGATATATGGCACAAAGATAAGATACAAGAACATATATCTTTACATGTAAACTCTCCGTTATTAAAAGCATCCTATACAGATGAAGTATGGATGCGAAATGGTAAAACTATAAATAAAAAAAAGCATCAAAAAAAAGATGAACCTACTTTTTTAAACTCATTACGACTTTGCAAGATTGGAGTTTCAACGTTTTTTGCACATAAAAGTATTTTTGATGAAATCGGTCTTTTTGATGAAGATTTAAAGGTTTGTGAAGACTATGATTTGTGGTTGAGAATTCTTAGTAAATATGATATAAAACTCATAAACAAAGAACTTATTACCAAACAAGCTGGACATGAAAATCAACTCTCGTTTACAACTCCTCTTATAGATTTATACAGAGTAAAAGCCCTAAAAAAGCATCTTAATTCACCTTTTCAAAATGAAGTAGTTGAAGAAATAGAGTATAAAAACAGTATTCTAAGCAGGCACAATACTGTATCCAAATTGTAATAATTCATAGTTACAATATCCTTAACATTTTAAGGAGAATTAAATGAGTTTATTAAGAAAAGTAGCGGTAACAACAACTGCATTAATCATCGCGGCTAGTGCTGCACAAGCACGTGACCAAATTAAAATAGTAGGTTCATCTACTGTTTATCCATTTTCATCTTATGTAGCAGAAGAGCTAGGTGCAACTACAAGTTTCCCAACTCCTGTTGTAGAATCAACTGGTTCAGGTGGTGGTATGAAATTGTTTTGTGCTGGTAATGGTATGAATACTCCAGATATTACAAATGCATCACGTGCTATGAAAGTAAAAGAGTGGAATTTATGTCAAAAGAACGGTGTAACTGATATAGCTGGTTCTATGGTAGGTTATGATGGTATTGCTTTTGCACAATCTAATAAAAATGGTGCTGCATCTTTTACAAGAAAACAATTACTTTTAGCAGTTGCTGCAAAAGTTCCAGTAAATGGAAAATTGGTTGATAATCCATATAAAAAATGGAGTGATATTGATGCGAGTCTTCCAAACAGAGAAATCATCATCTATGGCCCTCCAACAAGTTCAGGAACTAGAGATGCTTTTGAAGAACTAGTAATGGAAAAAATGAGTAAAAAAATGCCTGGATATGGTAAGAAAAAATACCATACAATCAGACAAGATGGTGTATATATCCCTTCAGGTGAAAATGATAACTTAATCGTTCAAAAACTAGAGCGTAATAAAGCTGCTTTTGGTATCTTTGGATATAGCTTCTTAGCAGAAAATGCAGATAAAATTGATGCGGCAAAAATAGATGGTAAAAAACCAACTCCTTTAACAATTGCTGATGCAAGTTATCCAGTTTCTAGAAGTCTTTACTTCTATGTAAAAAAATCTCACTTAGACAAGGTAAAAGCTATGAAACCTTACCTTAAAATGTTTATGAGTGATAATATGATTAGTTCAGATGGTGTACTTAAAACTATAGGTCTTATCCCAATGGCTAAAGATTTAAAACAAGAAATCCAAGCAAGCGTAGGTAAATTAACTCCTCTTACACTTGATATGGTTAAAGCTAGAAAAATTCACTAAAACTTACAAATTAAGTGGTTGTCTTCATAGACAACCACTTTTAAAACCCTCAAAAAAACTACAACATTTAAAACTTTCAATAATAATAAAATATTCAAAATAGACTAAAACTACTTAGTAATAGTCCCTTTACATGCATGCTGTATCCATTTTGTAACATTTCATAGCTATACTAATAAACATTAAATAATTAGGAAAATAAGTGTTTGACAGAAAATTTAGAGAAGGGATTATAAAAGCCCTTTTGATGCTTGCATCTCTTATTACTATACTTACAACATTTGGCATACTATTTTCAATCCTATTTGAATCTATTGCTTTTTTTAAAGTACAAAGTATCTTCTATTTTATCTTTGGGAGTGAATGGTTTCCTGAAGGTGATAGATTTGGGGCACTGCCTCTTTTTGCTGGTACTTTTTACATCACTGCTATTGCTATGTTGATTGCACTTCCAGTTGGACTTTCATCAGCAATTTACATGAGTGAGTATGCAAATAAAACAACAAGAGAATCAGTAAAACCTATGCTTGAAATACTTGCAGGAATTCCAACAGTCGTTTATGGTTTCTTTGCAGCTATTACAGTAGCTCCTGCAATTGTTGAGTTTTTTGAAATATTTGGCTTTAATGTCTCTTTTCAAAATGCCTTAGCTCCTGGAATTGTTATGGGAATTATGATTATTCCTATTATCTCATCACTTTCAGATGATGTTATAAGTTCAGTTCCAAAACATGTTCGTCATGGCTCACTAGCTCTTGGTATGACAAAAGCGGAAACTATAAAATTTGTAGTTTTACCTTCTGCTCTTCCTGGTATTATTTCTGCAACACTACTAGGAATTTCTAGAGCTTTGGGTGAAACAATGATAGTTGTTATGGCAGCAGGCCTTCAAGCAAACCTTACATGGGATCCACTTGAAACTATGACAACAGTTACAGTTCGTATTGTCGATGCAATGACAGGAGATCAAGAGTTTAGTTCACCTGAAACATTAAGTGCTTTTGCCCTTGGACTTGTACTATTTGTTGTAACGCTTAGTATAAATATTGTCTCAGTTTACACTATCCGTAAATTTCACAAAAAATACAAAATATCAAATCTATAAAAGAGAAATAATTATATGAATTCAAATGAATATTTTCACATACCACAACTAGCAAAAAGAAAGAAAAAAGCAGCTAGGTTTAGACTACTTACACTCATGTCACTTATAGCAAGTGTAACATTTTTAGTATTCTTTTTATCAGATATGTTTTTTAAAGGTTATGGTGCATTTACACAAACTTATGTCAAAGTACCTGTAAATATAAATCAAAAAACAGCAAAATTTTCTCACTTAGCAGTTGATAGAAAAGAGTATGGTTTTGCAGTGAGTCGTGCATGGCTTAGAGGTTTACCAAATCGTATAAAAGAAAATCCTTCATGGATGGACACACAAGAAGAACGTTGGACATTAGCAAACTCAAATGTTGACCAATACATAAAAGGTAAATACAATAGACTCAAACCAAAGCAAATTGAAAAAATCAAGCAGATGAACAGAGACGGTAAAGTTGAACGACGTTTTAACAATATATTTTTTAAAAAGGGTGATTCAAAAATCCCTGAATTCTCTGGTTTCATGGCTTCGATTTTAGGTACTGTTATGACGATGGTTATCACAATGTTAATAGCCGTTCCTTTAGGTATTATGACTGCTGTATATCTTGAAGAGTTTGCAAGTGATAACAAGTTTACGCAAATGATTGAAATAAATATTAACAATCTAGCGGCCATTCCTTCAATACTTTTTGGTCTTTTGGGACTTGCAGTATTTATAAACTTTTTTGGAGTTCCACGCTCATCTCCTCTTGTAGGTGGTATGACTTTAGCTTTAATGAGTCTTCCTGTTATCGTAGTAAGCTCAAAAGCCGCTCTAAAATCTGTTCCTGATTCAATTCGCCAAGCTGGATTTGCATTAGGACTTACAAAATGGCAAATTGTACGTGATCACGTACTTCCTATCTCATCACCAGGTATGCTTACAGGTGCTATTATTGCACTTGCTCAAGCTATGGGAGAAACTGCTCCACTCATTATGGTAGGGATGATTGCCTTTATCCCTGATATTAGTACATCTTTTATGGATGCTACAACTGTCATGCCAGCTCAAATATATACATGGTCAGGTATGCCTGAACGTGCATATGTAGAAAGAACAGCAGCAGGTATTCTTGTGCTTTTAGGCATTTTATTGTCTTTAAATGCAATAGCAATTTATCTTAGAAAAAAATATACAAAAACATGGTAGGAAATGAAATGACAGTAAAAGTAAAATCAGAAAAATTAAAATTATGGTATGGCGAAAAACAAGCACTAAAAGGTGTAAGTTTAGATATATATGAAAACAAAATCACTGCATTTATTGGTCCTTCTGGATGTGGTAAATCAACATATTTAAGATGTCTTAACCGTATGAATGATCTGATTGATAGTGTTCGAATTGATGGTAAAGTGACGCTTGATGGTCATGATATTTATGAAGATGGTGTTGATGAAGTAGCTGTTAGAAAAAAAGTCGGTATGGTTTTTCAACAACCAAATCCTTTTCCTAAAAGTATTTATGACAACATCGCATATGCTCCACTTATGCATGATATGGTCAAAAAAGGAAAAGAGTGTGATGAGTTGGTAGAAAACTCACTAAAAGATGCTGGATTATGGGAAGAAGTAAAAGATAAACTTCAAGAGAGTGGAACAGCACTTTCAGGTGGACAACAACAACGTCTTTGTATCGCTAGAACCATAGCTGTAAAACCAGATGTTATTTTGATGGATGAACCAACAAGTGCCCTTGATCCTATATCAACTCAAAACATCGAAAACCTTATGACAAAACTCAAAGAAAAGTTTACTATTGTTGTAGTTACTCACAACATGCAACAAGCTGCTCGTATAGCAGACTATACAGCATTTTTTCATATGGGTGATTTAATAGAATACGATGAAACTGAAAAAATATTTGTAAACCCTAAAGAAGAAAAAACAGAACAGTATATCACTGGTAAGTTTGGTTGATTTTCCCTTTATATCCTTTTAGTACAATTTCACTGTATAATACTAAAAGGATATTTTACACATAGAGAAAACATGCAAATAGACAAAGATTTAAATTCAAATACTGCTGAGCTTTATTTAAAAGTTCGCTCTTTCATCATCAAAAATATTGAAAAATATAATACAAAAGTAACAGAAAAATACTCACAGAACATCACTTCTATTTTTTCTAAAGAGTTTAATAATGGTTTTTGTTACATTAAAACAAAAGATAATACTGTACATATTGGCTGGTTTAAAGGCTCATCTATAGAAGATATTCCTCAACTTTTGCTAGGAAAAGGGAAATATTTAAGAGGACAAAAAATCATAAAATTAGATAAAATCCAAAAAGATGCAATAAAATATTATATCCAACAAACTCAAATCCTCCTTCTTGAACAACAAGAAAAGAAAAAACTCAAATCTATGCTAAAATAAGCCCAAAAAAGGCATATATTGATTAAAGCAGTTGAATTGTATTGTGGTATTGGTGGTTTTAGTAAAGCTTGTGAAGATTATGAAATAGATGTTACATATGCCTATGATCAAAACGATGCTGCAATAGCTACTTACAATACAAATTTTACTCATAAAGCCGAAAAATTCAACCTTGAAAAATTTGATGCCAATTACTTAGATGCTTTACATGTAAACTTCCTTTGGATGTCTCCTCCTTGTCAGCCTTATACAAAAAAAGGTGTACAAAAAGATTTAGCAGACAATAGAAGCGATAGTTTTAAAAACATACTTAACGCAATTTGTACATGTAAAAATCCACCTCTACATGTAGCCCTTGAAAATGTAGAAGGATTTAAAAACTCACAAGCTAGAGATTTACTCGTAAGCACACTTGAAAAAGTAGGTTACAATATCACGGAGACACTTTTATGCCCAAGTGAACTAGGCATTCCAAATAGACGTATGAGATACTATCTATGTGCATCTTTAAAACCTCTTAAAGAGATAAAAAGAAGCTTTACATGTAAAGAGTTAAGCCAGTACATAAAAGAGCCTGACGAGCCCTATTTGATACCAAAAGATATTTTAGAAAAATTTAGAGATGGTTTTCGTATAATCGAAGCGACTAATAAAGATGCTTATACTACTTGTTTTACCTCATCATACTCAAAATCATGGATGCACTCAGGTGCTTATCTTACATGTAAAGATAATGTAAGACTGTTTGAACCAAATGAGATAGCCTCTCTTATGGGTTTTGGGGATAATTTCATCTTTCCAAAAACCATAACTAAAAGACAGTCTTACAAACTTATAGGAAACTCTTTAAGTGTGTATGCTGTAAAAACTATTTTATCCCAATTTACCTTGGCTCACTAAATATTATTTTATATTATGATAAGCTGATCTTTTCCTGCATTTTTTGCTTTGTAAAGAGCTTCATCAACTTTTAAAATTAAACCATCTTGACTATCGTTACTTGTTAATTCACCAAGTCCTAAACTAATCGTCATTTGCTTTTCTAAAAGTCTGTGTAAATCTACATCCTCTTTTACAGCTACTCTTATTTTTTCAGCAATTTGAATAGCTTCTTCTTTAGTAGTGTCAATTAAAAGGATAGCAAACTCTTCACCACCCCATCTTGCAAGTATATCAGTTTTGCGGACTTCACTTTTTAACAGTTCTGAAAACCGTACAAGCGTTTTATCCCCTGTAAGATGCCCAAACGTATCATTAACACTTTTAAAATCATCTATATCAATCAAAATTAATGCCAAACTTTTGAGGTTTCTTCTATAATATAAATCAAACATTTTTTCAAAATTTTCATTAAATTTTCTTCTATTAGCAAGTCCAGTTAATGAATCCTCATCGGCAAGTAATTCTAACTGCTTTTGATAAATATTAATAGTATATATAATAATCAAAACTACAAGTAAAGTCACAATAACAGAGATAGTAAGGTTCATATAAAATGTCTTATTCAAATCCTCCATATACTCTTTCTTATCAATCTCAACTAAAAGATAAAGTTTAAGTTTTTTTATATATTTGGTACTCAATAAATACTCATTATCTTTGTATGTATATTCAAATTTATTGATTTTATTTGCAAAAATATCTGCTTGAATATCTTTTAAACCTTCAATGCTAGATATATTTCCTCTTTTATTCAGTTCTTTTGTAAAAAGTACAATCTCACCATTTTCATCAGCAAAATACACATCATATTTATATTTTTGCTTAAAAGAGCGTAACATTTTCTCCACTTCTAAAAGTTTAATTCCAACACCCGTTATTGCTATAAAATCATTGGCATAATCTTTAACTTTATAATTGATAAACATAACTAAAGAATCACCTAAATTTTTATTATAGTCTAAATTAACTTCGTATAAATCAGGACTTTTTTTAAAATTAAAATACCAATCGTCCTCAACATTATTTTTATTAATTTTATCAATAATTCCCTTTGAATGATAATAATTTTTTGTATCGTCTGAGACTAAAAATGAAGTAAAAATTTGATATTTTTTTTGCAATTCTTGAAGGTATTTTTGTATCGATTTGATATCTTTTTCACCATAAATTACCCAATCTTTTAAAAAAGTATCATTTGCCATTAATGAAGAAACTATCAAAGGTTCAATTATTCGTTGTTGTATTTCAGTATAGATATTGTCAATAGAAAGGGGTAAAGAAATATTTTTTAATTGATCCTGCGTTGAGAGAACATCTATTCGGTAGTTAATAATAGAACTTACAATGGAAACAGACAATAACAAACCTGCTATTACTGAAATAATTTTATATTTTAAATGCATCAAAACTCCTGTAAAAGGATTATATCTAATTACAGGAGTATTTTTTTATCTTAAGTGATTATTTTTTAGTATTAAATCTTGATTGGTACTCTTGTCCATGTGCACATACAGGACATTTTTTCAATGCTTTTTTACCATAATGGATATGTCCACATATTTCACAGATCCAAGCTTCTTCACCATCTTCACTTACAAACTCTTCTCCAGCTTCAAGTCTTGCTAAAAGCATTTTATACATATTTTCATGTTCAACTTCAATCTTTCCAATTCCTTTGAAAAGTGTTGCTGCATCTTTATATCCTTCTGCCTTTGCAATTGCTTCAAAATCAGGATACATAGTTACATTTTCATAGCTTTCACCATCTCTAGCTGCTGCAAGATTTTCTAGTGTGTTTCCAAAACCACTCTCTTGTCCATAAACCATTTTATTATGTAGTTGATACTCCATTTTTGCATGATGTTTTTCATTGTTTGCAGCTCTTTGGAAGTGCTCAGCTATATCTCTATAACCCTCTTTTTGCGCCACTCTTGCAAAATACTCATACTTGTTTCTAGCTTGAGATTCACCAGCAAATGCTTTCATTAGGTTTACTGCTGTTAGATTTTCTGTAATACATTCCATCTCAACACCACAACAGGCTAGAGTACCTCCACCTACATTTTGTACTTCGATAACATTACCACATTTTGGACATTTATAACTTTCATATTGACGCATTTAAGCTCCTTTTTAATTAGTAAAAAATTATAACATAGAACAGTAAATAAACTGTTTTATGTTATATATGTGAAATTATAACTAAATAATAATTATTTGTCAATGATAATTTTTATTATTTAATATATTTTTACTATTTCTTTAAAATATAGCCTTCTTGTGGGATATTTTTAATGATATTTACTGGTAATTTAGCTCTAAGTTCTTTTATAAAAGACTTTAAAGCATATGCTGTCATTTCTCTATCTAGCCATAATGCATTCTCTATTTGCTCATAAGTTAATACACTTTTATCTTTTTCATATAATAGTTTTAAAAACTCTTTTTCTTTTTTTCTTAAAGTTATTGTTTGTATGTTTTTATAGATTAATTCTCGTTTTTCTAAATCTAAAACAAAATCATTTAACAAAGTTATTGGCTTATGCTCTTTATTTAAATACTTTAACAATGCCTCGTCTAGTTTTTTTAAATTTAATGGCTTTAAAATATAGTGATTTATATTTAAATTAATTAAATCCATTAAATACTCTTCATTTGAATAAGCTGTTAGCATTATGATATTGGTATGTAAATCATGTTTTCTAATCTTGCTAACAAACTCTACTCCATCACAATTTTTCATTTGAATGTCTGATAAAATAATTTTAGGTTTATGTTCTAAATATTTATCATACGCTTCATCACCATCTCTTGCTTCATACACATTTTCAAAATAATATTTCAAAGTTTCTACAATAACTTGACGAATTCCATCTTCATCCTCAACACATAAGATAGGAATAGTACGTAACTCTTCAAGAAAAATTGCATTCATCTTCTATCCTTTCAAACACTATTGTAAATACAGCTCCAAAATCACCATTAGATACTAGCAACTTAGCACCTAAATTTTTTTCTATAATAATTTGAGCAATATACAGTCCAAGACCAGTACCTTTTGACGCATCTTTAGTACTAAAATATGGATCAAAAATATTGTCCATACTTGTTTCTTCAATACCACCACCATTATCTTGAATGACAACAACAATGTGAGTATCTGTAGTATTTAATGAAAGTGTAATAGTTGGATTTTCAATCTTTCTATCTACTAAAACATCTTTAGCATTACTCAAAATATTTAAAATGGCTTGTGCAAACTCTGAAGGATAACCCATAAATTGTTCATCTTTTTTTATACGAGTAACTACTCTGATATCTGCATTTATTAATGCTGCATTTATCAGGTTGAGTGCTTTTTGACATGCTTCTCCAAGCCAAAACAACTCTTTCTTTTTATCAGGTTTATAAAAATGCCTAAAATCATCAATAGTATTAGACATATACTCTATTCGCTCATTACTGCGTTCGAGTGAACTAAAAAGTTTTTCATTGGTCAATTTTTTAAATCTCGTAGCTATCTCGATTTGCATTAATATACCAGAGAGTTCACTTAAAGGTTGTCTCCATTGGTGAGCAATCATAGAAAGCATAGAACCTAGTATAGCTAACCGAGACTCTCTTAAAATAGTTTTATCTTTTTCTTTTCCTTTTTTAATACCTTCTGCCACTTGAAAAGTCAAAGTTCGATTTAACTCTCGTAAAGAATCTTCCTTTGCATGAACTTTTTCTTTATAACGTTTTATAATATCATGAACAATATTATTCATCACTAAAGAAAAAAGAAGCATAAAAACTAAAACACTCAGAGTTATAATCCAAAGATAATTAATAAATTGTTCTTTTTTTTGTATGTGAATTTGTTCTATACGTTGGTTGATATTTTCTTGACTAAGATTTTTTTGTTTGTAAATCATTTGAGTAGAAGTACTTACTTCTTCTGAAAGTTTTAAATAATAAGAAGCTGTAAAAAAAGAGAAAAAGATTAAACATAAAAAAGGAAACATAATAATAAAAAAAGGAACACCTTCTTTATTAAACATAATTTGTTTTTTGATTCATATATCCTTATAATTGATATACTATTATAGTAAAGCCAAAGTTAAAAAAAACTTGCACACTCTTGTAAAAAAGTGTGCAAAAATACTTTATTTTTTAGTTTTTACGTTGATATCATCAACAATTTCTTTCCACGGTTCAGGATGAACTTTAAACTCATCATAATTATCATAACGAAGCACTGGTTTAATGCCTTCTTTTAACTGCGCATCATACCCTCTAATAAGAGCAAGTGCTGGTTTATAAAGTAGTGCAATAACTATCATATTTGTAATAGCTAAAAGTCCCATACTCAAATCTGCAAAAGAGAAAATTGAACTTAAATCTTGAAATGATCCCCAAACAATAAGCGCTATACATACAACTCTAAATACATTAAAAATTGTACGATTATGATTTTCAAAAAAGTTTAAACTATTTTCTGCCAAATAATAGTTATAAAGCATAGAAGAAAAACCAAATAATAAAAGAGCAAAAGTTACAAAATACCCACCTAATGGTCCAATATGTTCAATAAGTGCATTTTGTGTTAAGAGTATACCTTGAACACCTTCAGCTCCTGGAGTATAAACACCTGAGAGTAAAATAATAAAAGCTGTACAAGAACAAAGGATAATTGTATCAATAAATACAGAAAAAGATTGAACAATACCTTGTTGTACTGGATGTGCTACATATGCAACTGCTGCAACATTTGGAGCAGAACCAAGACCAGCTTCGTTTGAGAACATACCACGTTTTGCACCTTGAATAATTACAGCACCAAAGCCACCACCAATTGCCGAGCTTGGGTTGAATGCTTCTGTTACAATCATAGAAACAAGTGCAGGAATTTCTGCAATATTTAACGCAATAACAACAATAGCAATAAGAAGATAGCCAATAGCCATAATAGGAACAATTATCTCAGAGATACGTGCAATTCTTTGAACACCACCAAAAATAGTAATACCAAAAATAAGAGTTAATATCGAACCTGTAATCCATGTTGGAAAACCAAATGAAGATGCGAATGAGCTTGAAATTATAAATGATTGTGTTGCATTAAAGGCAAAACCAAAAGTGATAATAAGTAAAATAGATATAACAGCACCTAGCCATTTTTGCCCCAACCCTTTAGTAGCATAATATGCTGGTCCACCTCGATAAATATTCTCATCAAAACCATCTTTTTCTTTGTAAAGTTGGGCTAAAGAACACTCAAAAAAGCTCGTTGCCATACCAACTAAGGCAATAACCCACATCCAAAAAACAGATCCAGCACCACCTAAAGTAATAGCAACCGCAACACCTGCAATATTACCACCACCAACACGACCAGCCACTGAAAGCATCAACGCCTGAAAAGAACTAATGTGCCCTTCTTTATCGTGGTCAGTCTCTTTTAAAATGTGCCACATTTTAAAGAAATAACGAAATTGGACAAACCGCGAACTCACAGTAAAAAAGATACCTAAAATAGGTAAT
Source organism: Sulfurospirillum arcachonense DSM 9755 (assembly GCF_000597725.1). Taxonomy (GTDB): domain Bacteria; phylum Campylobacterota; class Campylobacteria; order Campylobacterales; family Sulfurospirillaceae; genus Sulfurospirillum_A; species Sulfurospirillum_A arcachonense. The sequence goes on along the minus strand of NZ_JFBL01000003.1, from coordinate 121,431 downwards.
AAATATATAAGGATATTCCCCCAAATTAAATCATTTAAAAATGTATTAATTTCACCAAGCATACATGCTCCTTTTAAATTATATTATCTTGATTTTAGCATTTCAAAGAGGGTAAAAAGTGTGCTAGTACATAGAGGAATGTTTTAGGGAGGACAGATATAATCTAAAGTTCAAAAATTTTGGCAAAAAAAAACGTTCAGAGCGGGCAACTCTGAACGTTATATTAAGTTCTATCTACAAAAAGGAGGTTTTTGTTTTGTTTGGTTAATAAAAGTATATATCTTTAACTTAAACGTTGTATTAACTTATTATAAACAAATAGTAAATTACTTGTTTTTTAAAAAATGAATAGCTTCTTGAAACCCACCTTGTACGATATTACAATCTAAAAACATTAAATTTAATGGATAATTAAAATCTTCTATAAACATACCATTTTTATCAACATTATCTCTATTTTCATCTTTACATGTACACTTTTGTTTATAATCTCTTGTATCTTCCATATAAATAACTACTTGTTTTTTCAAAGCAATTGCATAACCTATCTCAAAAGCGGTTCCACTATCAAGCTCATCCCCTCTAAAAGGATTTCCATTGGCTACAACTAGATCTGATTTTTCTATGAGTTCTATATTTTTTTTATAAATAAAATCCCTAGCAACTTCTTTACTCCACGACTCATCTATTTGGTTATCCAAAGGGTACAATCCTTCATATCCAAACTCTTTACATGTAAGCTTATATTTTTTGCCTATCTCTAAGCTATCAGGCTTAAAAACATCAAAACCTGCTATATATATTTTTTTCATATTTTCCTCTTTTGTAATATATCAAGATGAAGAAGATATACTCGTACATCAAACTCTACTTGATGATAATCTTTTTGCATATGCTCACAAAACTTGTAAAATGCCTTGTTATGCTCTTTCTCTTTAAAATGTGCAAGTTCGTGAACAACTATCATTTTTAAAAACTCCTCAGGAACATCTTTAAAAATAGTAGCTACTTTTATAATGTTTTTTGCTTTTAACTTTCCACCTTGAACCCGTGAGATAAAAGTATGTGTTCCCAAAGATTGACTCACATCATTTATCTTGCCATCATAGAGTACTTTTGAGATTTGAAACTTTTTTAAATACTCATTTTTCAAATCCATAACATATGAGTACAAAGTTTTATCAGTTTTTATACTATGTTTCTTTGGATATTTTTTCTCTAAATAAATACCAAGTTTATCATTATCTATAAGATGTTGAATTTGATCTTGTAATTGTTGTGGGTAATGGCTAATATATTTCATAAGGAATTATATACTATGCTTTATTTGATAAGCATGAAAAAAGAAGTTTTATATGTATATCCTTAATAGGCAAAAAAAAAGCGTCCGAGGTGGGCATCTCGAACGCTTTTGCATACTATCTACAAAAAGGAGGTTTTTGTCTTGGTAATAAAATTATATACCTATAGTCTAAACACTCTATTAACTTTTATTAAATAAATAGTAAACTTATAAAAAAATTGCCAAGGTACATTATCTATGAAGAACTTATACCCTTTTTTCTCACAAAACCCTCTTGATAGACTAGATGCTACAAGAAGAGATAAAAAAGAAGTACAAAAACTACAAAACTTACCATCAAGTAAATTTTTACTCTTTTTTGAAGGCAACTTACTTACTCAAAACAAACAATATCTTTTTACGCAACAAGACCTTCTTACATGTACATACAACAAAGAGGAGATTATCTTACTTGGAGAAGATAAAAATGTCCACTATTTTTGTTTACATGTAAACACATTTCCCTCAAATCTAGCGACTGCTGGATTGAGAGAATTTGCCTTATATGTAAAAGAAAAATCACTTGGTATTTTAGCCCAAGCCTCTTCGGTATTAAACTGGCACTCTTCTCATAAACACTGTGCAGAGTGTGGAGCAAATACACTCATGGAGCATGCTGGATGGAGAAGAGATTGTGTGGCGTGTAAAAAAGAGCATTTTCCTCGTGTAGACCCTGTGGTTATCATGCTTGTAACTCATGGTGAATATTGTCTTTTAGGACGTGGGGTGAACTTCAAAGAAAACCGCTATTCTTGTTTGGCAGGGTATATGGAAAGTGGAGAAAGCATAGAAGAAGCAGCTAAGCGTGAACTCTTCGAAGAAGCTGGCATCACAGGAGGCGAAGTAACTTACATCGCTAGCCAACCTTGGCCATTTCCTTCAACACTTATGATAGGCGTACATGTAAAGGCAAAAACAAAAGAGATAACCATAGACCCTCATGAGATAGAAGATGCAAAATGGGTACATAAAGATGATATTAAACAAATACTTGATGGTGATGAAAGCTTTGGTATTTCTACACCTAGGAAAATAGCAATTGCTAGGAATTTGTTAGAGTATTGGATAAAATAATATTTAACTTTTAAAAGGATTTGAATGTCAACTAAACCTAACTCTAAAAAACTTTCTCGTCTAAATTTGATTTTATACATTGCAATATTTCTTTTTGTAATCACATTGGGTTTTTATTTTTTAAATTTTCATGGCGGATTTTCCTTAGAAAAAAATGATTGGGGAACTTTTGGTGATTTTATGGGTGGTACACTAAATCCATTATTTGCTTTGTTTAGCTTATTTGCAATTATATATACTATTAAAATACAAACTGAAGAATTAGAACTTTCACGTGAAGAGTTGAAAGATACTAAAGAAGAATTAAAGGCATCAAGAATAGCCCAAGAAGAACAGAGTGAGTCTTTTAAAATACAAAATGCTTCTATAAGACAACAAACATTTGAAAATAATTTTTTTCAACTTATGGATTTGTTTAATAATACTAGAAATAATTTAACAATCAATATATTTAGGAATAGTTTTAATGAACTTTTCATTAACAATATTAATGAAGGATATGATAGAGACAGAATTTTTATGAACGGATCGTTTTCTGCTTATATTGCAATAAAAAACTACTTATTAATTTTAGAAAAAAACTATACCTTAGATTATGATGCTTTTAATAAAATCTATGAAGGAAACACGGGAACTTACTTTATACAAAACTACCAAATTCTAAAGTTTATAGCTAACTCTCAAATAAAAGATAAACAATTATATGTAAATATTTTAAGAGCACAATTTACAAAAGAGGAGTTAGAGTTTTTATTTTATCACTGTTTGGGGAGTATTGGCTCTAAAAAATTCAAACCACTTATAGAAGAATTTGAATTTTTTGAACATATAACTTTAAATGACGACATTGAAAAGAAGCTTACTCAATACGATAGAAAAGCCTTTGGGGAAAAAGAAAACATCTTAGAAAAATATGATGAATTAAAAAATAAATCCTAAGTTTATCTATTTATCTCAGGGATAAATTTCTCTTTTTCTAGCATAAGTATGATGCTTCTAAGCAGATGACTACTTACAAAATTGATAAAGTATTTTCTTCCACCTTTTTTGTCTGGATAGATTAGTCCACTCTCTTTTAGTTTAGAGATTGTAAAAGTTCTCTGCCTTTCAGTAAGTCCTATTTTTGCATCACTTATATCTTTTGAAGCAAAGATTTGATGTTTTATAGCAATTGACAAAATCTTATACTCTTTATCATTTATCTGACCTCTATCTTTGGCATGAGCAATAGCAGGAAACAATATATGCTTTGATAAAAAACTATAATCTGTAAGTTTATTTATCTTCTCTATCTCTTCAAGTATCCCTTTTAGAACATACTCAGTCCATACTAACATACTCTCATCATCCATTTTATCTGCAATACTTAGCATTTCATAGTATTTATCTCTGTCATTAAAAAAAACAGCTGAGGGGTTCAACAAACTTCCCTCTTTTACATTAAAACCATACTTTATCAAAAGTGCATAAGTAAGAAGTCTTACTGTCCTACCGTTACCATTTCCAAAAGGGTGTATCCAAGTAAAACGATGATGTACTTGTGCAACTTTTAGTAGGTCATATTTATTTGATGTTTCTTCATTTATAAAATTTAACAAATCTTCCATATGCTCTTGAACTAAATAATGCTCTGGTGGTTTATGTTCAGATAATGCAATCCCTACATTTGTTTTTCTGTAAGAACCAGGTGTTTTATCGCCTTCTTTACTCAATTTATTTACTGTTAAATGATGAAGCTCTCTTATAAATTGATGCGTAATTTTACTCTCAAAAGATATACTCTCTTCTATATATTTCATCGCTTCTTCTACATTAGCAATTTCTGAGTATTGCTCACTCTTGTCTTGTGTTTTGTTTATTTTTTCTTCTATATACTCTGAAATAGTTGTTCTATTTCCTTCTATTCTTGCAGAGCCAATACTCTCCATCATATGAAAAATCTCTTTTAACTGAAAAAATATTTCTGGATAAGTTGAACCAGAGAGTACAAGCTTTCTTACATGATTTAATTCTAATAAAACATCAACTAATGTTGAATCAAAAGATGGAGCAACTAACTTAATATTTTCTACACTCACAAAAATCCTTTTCTACATTTATGAAATTTATTATTTACAAAAAATCTTCTAAAATGCTTTTATATAGGGATTATATCATAAAAAATTTATTTCAATTAAATACATTTAACTATATAATTATAATACAATTTAAAATTAAACATGCTCTTTATAATCTTCCCAACCTTTAGCTCTTAAGATACATGCTGGACACTCTCCACATCCGTATCCCCATTCGTTTTTCGTGTTATGGTCACCATTGTAACAAGTGTGTGATTCGTCTATGACCATATCTAAGATACCTTCATTTTCACTCATTTTAAAAGTCTCACCCTTACTAAGATGCATCAAAGGATAGTGAAACTTTATATCTGATTCACTTCCAAGGTTCAAAGAGATTTCCAACGCTTCTATAAAGTTTTGTCTACAATCAGGATAACCAGAATAATCTGTTTGATTAATCCCTACTATGATATTGTTTATGCCAAGCTTTTGAGCGTATGCATGAGCTAAAGTAAAAAATATAGCATTACGGTTTGGTACAAAAGAAGCTGGAAGATTTGGTTTTGTTCGATGGCTACTAGAGATATCTAAACTCCCATCAATCAAAGCAGAATCATTTAACTGTGAAAAAGCATTGATATTTAATACAAAGTTATTTACATTCATTGCATCTGCAATCTTTTTAGCTTGATAAATCTCAACTCTATGTTTTTGACCATAATCAAATGTCAAAGTTTCTACATCTTCAAATCTATTTTTTGCCCAACCTAGACAAGTCGTACTATCTTGTCCTCCACTAAAAACTATTAACGCCGAACCATTTTTATCAACTGTACTCACTACTCTACCCCTAAATACTTATGTAACTGCACACTCAATTTAAACTGAGGATGCTTTTTAACGAGTTCTATACAGTAATCTGCATTTTCTTTATTGACTCTATCTTTAAAATTCTCTGGTTGTATATATATTGGTTTTTCTTGGTTTACATGTAAAAGTTTATTTATATCAGAATCTGCTCCTACTATGAACTTATACTCATTAAAACCTTCTACATGTAAAGAGTCCCAATCTTTTGGAGAGTATGTTATCCAGTCTGCATTTTTGATATGCTCAAACTTATATCCGTTGCTCTCAATAGCCACATGATAATCCTTTACATGTAAAGCATCTATAAACTCATTGATATCGTTTAAAGATGGTTCACCACCAGTGATAACTACATATTTTGAAGGGTGTTGACTTATGTGTTCTAAGATTTCATCAATTGTTTTACTCTCATAGGCTCCCTTATGTAAATCCTCATCACAAAAAGAACAATCAAGATTACAACCGTGAAGTCGAACGAAGATACAAGGCACTCCACTAAAATTTCCTTCACCTTGTATTGAGTAAAAAATATCTACTATTTTTAGCATAAAAACCTCTATTTAAATTCTATACGACATAATATCTAATATGAATTTAATAAGGCGTAAAATGCTATAGAAAATTTCTATAGCATTTGTTATTAGTCAAAATCACTATATTTATCAGATTTTTGCATTAACTCAAAATCATCATAGTCATCAAAACTATCATAATCATAATTGTCGTAGTCAACTGTAAATATTTTAGGATAGCCCAATTTTTGTAGTTCTATATCTAAATTTTCCTCAGAAAGTCTATTTTTTACCCTATCCATAATTATTTCAATATCTTCATCTTTAATATTGTTTGCTCTTAATTCATATATCACAGAATTCATATAATGTCCTTAACATCTAACTGCTTATAAAGATTAATTAAATCACCTAAAACCCAAATATTAACAATTTTTTTATTACGAAATTGAAAAAATGAAGCACCGCTATATCTAATCGTTTTATTAGTTGCTTCAAGCTTAAATAACTTTCCTGTATGAGTACCATGATAATGAACCTTTGCAGAAATCAAATTATTCTCACAAACCATCATTTCAACACCATGATACAAATTAGGCAAACCTTGATTTACATTATCCATATATTTTTCAAATTCTTTTTTACCTTTTGTTTCAACATTTAGCGAACCTCTAAAAGTAATTTCATCATCAAAAAGTAAATCTATATAACTTTTGTTCTTTTCATTCCATAGTTCTTCATAATAAGAAAGCACTGCTTCTTTATATGATTTGAAATTCATTTTATTCTCCAATATTTTTCATGTAGAATAAGGATAATGTTTTTTAATTGTTTTGTTCTCCTTTAGTTATGCATTCGTTAAATGCTTCCTCACATTGATTAGAACATTTTGCTTCTTGTTCATTTTCATCACATTTCGATATACATTTATCAAAATTTGCTTCACATATGACACTACTATGTAAATCTTCTTCTGCTGGTTTTTGTTCCTGCGCACTTATAGATAGTTGAAAAACCATCAACGTAACAATGATATATTTAAACACTTTTTCTCCTATAGCTTAACAATAAACTAAGTTTATTTTGTTAGTATAAAAGTACTCTTTTTTTAGAGTACAACATGTTTCTGAGAACTTTTGCAATACACGACCAATGTTTTAAACAAAGTTTTCAGGAACCCCTTTTTAACTTAAATCCTTATTCTACACAGAAATTATAATCAAAAAAATAAATAATTTTGCTAAAAGAAATCTTAAAAAAACAAAATGCTCAGAAACACCTAAAATAGAGGTTATGCATCCTTTTATTTTTCTCAAAGAGAGGCTTATATACCCTCTTAGTAATATACTATCTCGATGAAATTATTAAATTAGTAGTTTTTGTTATGCAATAGACTTTGAGCTTCAACTCTCAATGTAGAATTTGTGTATGAGCAGTTATTTTTTTTATCTCTCAGCCATAGCAAGTTTTGCACTAAATAAAACAAAAATAGCAGCAAATGTTTTTTGAATTCTACTCATGATTTTTGGAGAATTTATGACATATACTCTAGCTTTATTGGCAAATAAACCATAAAAAACAAAGATTACAAAAGTCATAAACATAAAAGAAAAACTTAAAAAAAACATCTCTGTCATAGGTGAAGAAGCATGTGGTGAAACAAACTGTGGTAAAAATGCTAAAAAGAATATAGATAATTTTGGATTTAAAATATTAATCAAAAAACCTTTTGTAACTATTTTTAATAAATTAGTTTTTTGAGTATTAGCATCTATTTGCAAAGTACTCGTATCTTTCCACATAGAATAAGCAAGATAAAGAAGATACGCTACGCCTATATATTTAACAATACTAAATGCAACAGCACTGGTATGAAGTAAAGCAGACAAGCCCAAAACAGACGCTACTAAATGAGGAATAATTCCTGATGTGCATCCAAGAGCAGCAAAAATACTCTCTTTTTTACCTACAAATAAACCTGTTGAAAGAGTATAAATTACACCTGTTCCAGGTATTAGTACAACTATCAACGAAGTTAAGAAAAACTCTGTACTAAACATTTTTAATCCTTTTGTTACACATAATATCCCTACTTAAATTCTATTTGGTATAATACCAAATATGAATTTAATAAGGCGTAAAATGAAGTGGGAAATAGCTAAGCAGTTTGATTTTTGTTATGGGCATAGGGTTTGGTCGCAAACTCTCAATGTAGAATTTTCTATGGATAGTTGTTTAGCTTGTCGTCATCTACATGGTCATCAAGGTCGTTTAATAGTATATCTAGAGAGTGACAAACTTGAAAACGGTATGGTTACAGATTTTCACCATCTTAACTGGTTTAAAGTTTTTTTAGATAAAACTCTTGATCATAAATTTATTATAGACATCAATGACCCTCTTTTTGCAACTCTGCTTCCTGATTTTGCAGACAAACAAAATTTAATTGATTTTGAAGATGGCTTTCAAAGACCAAACTTAGATGTATTAAGAGATAAACCTGAACACCTTATAGAAATGTATGAAGGATATATCATAGTAGATTTTGTACCTACAAGTGAAAATATCTCTACATGGCTTATGAGAATTGTTGCTGAAAAAATGAAAAAGATAAATGTCGATGTCTCCCGCATAGAGTTTTTTGAAACCCCTAAAAGCCGAAGTATAGTATATAATCCGTCCTAAAAAATTTCACTTATATAGAACAAAATTGAGAAAATTACTCTCTCCCATTTACTGAATAAAAACAATAGTATTTTTATTTTTATTTAATACTAATGCACTCTTCTCCCCCTCTTTCAACCCTTTCCTATGATAAAGTTTCTTTAAGAAAATTTCTAAAAGTAATTTATAAATCTATTTTAAGGATGGAAATATGGGCACTACTTCAAGAAGAAAGTTTCTTAAAGGAAGCGTTTCAACAATTGCTGGCGTAACCTTAGGTGGAAAAACTGTCAGTCAAGCCAAGACAGTCACAAATGCTGATTTTGGAATTGAAAAAAAGGTTCCACTACTTTGCCGCATGTGTGCACAAAAATGTCCTGCGATAGCTACAGTACGTAATGGTAGACTAGTTCGCATGGAAGCAAATATGGATACTCCATATGGTGGTCTTTGTGGACGTGGACGAGCTGCTATGGGCACACTGTACGATCCTGATCGCATTAAGACTCCTCTGATTCGTATAGGAAAACGTGGAGAAGGTAAATTTAGACAAGCTTCATGGGATGAAGCACTTAATATGGTTTCAGACAAAATGAAATCTCTTGCAGCTAAAGGTGACCAAAAATCACTCGCATATCTTCCTCGTTTTAGTAGTGCTCCATTAATGGATGCAGAGTTCTTTAAATTGTATGGAACGCCCAATAAAGTTGGTTATGGCGATACATGTTTTGCCAATGGTCTTACGGTTGGATTGACTTCTATTATTGGTGGTAAACTTGATTCTGGTATTCCTTCAGTAGGAACAGGAACACTTAGTCCTGATTACGAAAATGCAAAATATGGTGTACTGCTTCAAAGGAATCCTGGAGGAGGACTTGTTTGTCACGCATGGGGAAATATGTTTGGACGTGGTAAGCGAAATGGCATGCAACTTACTGTTGTAGACCCTCGTAAGCCATCAGAAGCAGGTGAAAGTGATACTGAATGGTTATCCATAAGACCTGGTACTGACGCAGCATTTTTACTTGGGCTTATGAATGAAATTTTTAAAAATAAATACTATGACATCAATTATTTGGAAAAATATACCAATGTAGATATGCTTATAAATACTACTACAGGACTACCTGTTATCACTCAAAATATTGAAAAAGAACACAAAGGTAAAAAAGTTACTATTACAGATTATTTAGTTTCTACAAAAGATGGAAATAAATTTAAATCAGCAAATCAAAAAAGTAATTTATTTGGAAAATATGAAGTTGAAGTTGATGGGCAAACTATTACATGTAAAACAGCTTTACAACTTATGATTGATTCTTGCAAAAAATTTTCTCCCGAATGGGCAGAAAAACAAAGTACGGTAAATGCTAAAAATATCCGTGAATGTGCAAAAAAACTTCATGATGCAAAACCTGCGTGTTTTATTGAACGTGGATATAGATCAGAACGTTATGCTTCAAGTATGCGTGAAAAGATATTAATTACTCAAATAAATGTATTGATGGGATCGCTTGGTCAAAAAGGAGGAGTATTTTATAATCGTTCTGTTAAAACAGGATCTTTCATAAAAGATATTCCACATATTCAAGATAAATCAGTTTCAAAGTGGTATATAAAAAACGATGTTTCACGAGCATTTATGAGTAGCAAATACTACCGCCGTACCTGGATAGAAACTATCTTAAGTGAAAAACCATATAAACAAAGAATGGCTGTATTTTATGGTCAAAATATTATTGGTGGATCTTCTGGAAGTGAAAAAATTGTAACTGCACTAAATAAACTAGAAACCATTGTATGTATCTCTCCTTTTTGGAATGAAACTACGATGTATGCTGATATTATTTTACCTGATTGTACTTTTATGGAAAGAGATGAAGCTTTAAATACAAAATACAAAACTCCTATTCCTACGATAGGTGTCAATCGTAAAGCGGTTGAACCACTTTATGAGTCTAAAGATGGTTACTGGATTATTAATCAATTGGCAAAACGTGTTTTAGACCCTCAATTATATGAAAAACATTTTGATGCATATAATAAAGAAGGCATGATGGCTATTTGGAAAAAACAGTATGCAGGTTTACATGGTATGAGTGCCAAAGAACAAAAAACGCTACCGCCACTTGAATCTATTCTTGAAGGACAAATATGGACTGGTGAGCAAAAATATGGTATTAAGACCAAAGGTACTCCTACTGGAAAAATTGAACTTTATTCTATGTTTTTAGCACAGCAGTATATCACTCTAAAAAACAGAGGGTATGATAGACTTGAGCAATCTTCACCCCTTCCTGTATTTGTAAAACCATTTTGGATAGAAAAAAAAGAAAAGCTCTCAAATAGTGAATTTATACCAATAACTGGGTTTCATCCTTTAGGAAGTTTTACAGGACAACAAACTAAAAACAATCTGCTTCTAAGTACCATAAATCAAGAAAACAATACTGATGCAGCCTTTATAAATACTCAAAAAGGTCTTTCATTAGGGCTAAAATCAGGTGATATTATAGAAGTTTTCAATATTGATAAACCAAATCTTATCATTAAAACAAAAGTTATACTTAGCCAAACAGTCCATCCAGATGCTCTTTTTTCTTACTATGGGATGGGTGCTGGTTATTATAATAGTGTTGCTAAAAAGCTTCATAATACAGATGACATGGGAATTAATCCAAATCATATTTCAAATTTTACATTTAATCCTTTGACAGCAGGTCAACCAGGTCAAGATTTTATAATTAGCATAAGGAAATCAGTATGAGTATTCAAATAAAATGTTATGACACGACACCCTGTATACGTTGTTTTGCTTGTATGATCAATTGTTCAGTAGAAGAGCGTTTACGTCTTCAACGTGAAAATGCAATTGGCATGGAAAAAAGTGTACAACATACTTTGGCACATTTAAATCATCTTAGTCCTAAACGTACGGAGATTGGTATATATCCAGAAGCACGACAAGTAACTGCATTTCATCATTGCAATCACTGTGAAAATTCACCATGTGAGGAAATTTGCCCAACAGGAGCAATAAGTACAAGAAAAGGTGGTGAAGTTGTTATCAATGAAGATATTTGCATAGGATGTAAAAGCTGCGGTGATGCTTGTCCTTTTGATGTACCAAAGTATAGTACGAGCAATGAAAAAGCATATAAATGCCATGGCTGCTATGATAGAGTTGAAAATGGCATGAAGCAAAGTTGTGTAGAAGCATGTCCAACTCAAGCTATGTTTTCTGGTCCTACTGATGAAGTACTAAATGAAGCAAATCGTAGAGCAGCACTTTATACATCCACAACAGGAAATAAGTATGTTGTGTATGGTGCAGAAAAAATAAATAACTTTGTTGGAGAGCTTAGATGGATTACAATTGTTCCTGCCTCTGATTTAGCAGCGTATCAACTTGATACTGCTCCTAACAGAACAGCAATACAATGGCGTGACTATGCAAAAGTTGGTGGTGGGGCACTTGCTGCTACTGCGATTATAGGAACTACAGCTCATCTTATATACTGGCTAGACAAAAGAAAGAAAAAAATAGCTGAAGGAGAAATTCATGAATAAGAAAATACAAGCATATAATTCTTTAGAAATGTGGTTTCATAAACATTTGATACATCTTATGGCTTTTTTAATTATTTCCGGATTGCCTATTTTGTCCAAAAGTTTTAATTTTATCGCTTATGGTGTAGGTATCCCAATAAACTGGTTTACAGGCAATGGACAAACAGATCATATCCTAGCTTCAGGTATTTCATTTTTAAGAGTTATTCATCTAAGCAGTGGTTTTTTACTTACTATTGTAATAATACCATTTATTTTTTCAATGCTCAAAAAAATCAATACATTAAGTATTTGGCCAGATAAGTGGGGTGTTCAAGCTTCTGTAGATGGATTAATAGAAATGAAAAAAAACTATATTGATTTAGAACATGCTGAATTTGGAAAAATGAATATAGGTCAAAAAGCAAGTGCTTGGGTAATGGCAATTTGTACAGCAGCTTTAATGATTTCTGGATATTCGCTTCTTTTTAGAGAACTCTTTAGTGCTGAAACAGCTTCACTCATACGCGCTATTCATGCCATAAGCTTTATTGTTTTGGCGGTTGTTCTTATCATACATATTTATTTTGCTACTCATCCAGCAAATAAAGCTGCGTATAAAGCAATGTTTAAAACGGGTGAAATGGATGAAGAGTATGTTAAGGAACATCACAGTCTTTGGTATAAAAAACTTCACAAATTATAAATTTCTTCTTTTTATTAAGCCCTCATTTGTAAAAGTCGATGAGGGCATAATTGTAATCAAAAAATACCTCAATAACAAAAAGAAGAAAATTTGGATTATGTTATATTTATGGAAATAAAATGCTATATGGCAGAATCAGTATTATTCTAAAATCCACCATATGCATAAATTATGCTAATTTAATTTAACTGTTCTTCTGATTAAAGCCATATTGTTCATAACACGATGATAATATGGATAGTTATAATTTCCACCATTATATCTACTAACTGTTCTAAAGTAGTTATGTTTCGTATACTCATTTAGCCAAACTATAAATCTGACTGCAACAGTCACGTTAAATCTATCGTCACCTAAAAGTTTATTGACAAGTTTTATATCACTCATGTTTATAACTTCTGTCCAGTTTAGTTTGTTTGCTAAAAATTTCGCAGTTTCAAGTCTTACTTGCATAATTCCTAAAGAAGCATTAAATATATTGGGGTCTTTTCCTATATCTCCAACTTTAAATACACCTGCACTTGTCTCTGTAAGACAAATTGCCATTGCTGTATTTTCAAAAGTTTCACCAGTATTATTAGGATACTGAAGGGCTACCTCATGTACCATTTTTAGTGTTTCTAGTTGTTTATCTGAGAATGTAGCGGCATGTAAACCACTACTAAAAAGTACAAATAGTATAATACTTCTTAGGAATAATGATAAAATTTCTTTTTTCAAAATTAGTCCTAAAAATAAAATGTCGGGTATTATACTGAACTTATATTAAATATCCAATAAATTTAAAAATTAATTATATATTTTCTATCTTATTGTTACTAGTAGATACAATAGCTTGTGATTTAGAAAGTATAAAATGACTTAAATAAACTACAAAAAATACTTGTAGAAGAAGCCCCAATAAAGGTATCAAAGATAAAAGAAAAAATATACCCATTACTATTAAAAGATATACTCTATTTTCTTTTATAATTTTTTCCGCATCATCACTTATTCCTACTGAGACAAGATCATACATCATAAGTCTATAAAAAAGATAAAAAAATGGTAATTGAAAAACCATAAAATTAAATAATGGAATAAATAAAAATGGTAAAGAACATAAAAGGAGTAATAAAAATTTCATAAAAATTTTAAATATATGCCATAATGAGAAAATAATACTATCTGCTTTAGCAGGTTTTACATGTGAATAATTTTTTTCTCTTACATTTTTTACAATTAAAGGAGTCAATAATCCTACTGTAATCACTGCTATTACTAAAGAAAAAAGAACTACACCAAAAGAACCAAGTAAAACAAAAAGAGTCATCACAATCCAGTGAACTACACTAAAACTTAAAAGATATGCAAAAGTAGGATATTCACTCTCATTTATATAAGAAAAGTCCCCGCTCACAGAGCCATCTCTTAAAAGAACAAACAGTTCATTACTTCCATATAAAAAAATAGCTCCTAATACTAAAATAGGAATTATAAAAGGGGTCAAAGACATAAAAAGAAATTTTTGTGAAAAAAAATCTTTTGTTGCCTTTGTTAAAGTCATTTCATGCATTAGTTTTTATATACCTTTTCTAGCGCAGCATAAAGTTCTTTTGAACCCAAACTTTCATTATCCAAAATTTCAAGCATAACTTCATTATCTTCTTTTCCATTCCAAACTTTCTTATATGTTCCTTCTTTATAGCCATGGTCTTGACGAAACTGATTTAAAACATTTTTTGCTATATAAAATTTATACAAAGTTTTTAAATCTACTCCACATTTTAAAGACATAGAAAAATACTCTTTTAACAAACCATCAAATAAATCTATATGAGAAGTTGTTGTCATATGCATAATTGATTCTATATCGTTTATAAGTTCCATAGATTGAGCAGCATCACGACTTCCAGCTTCTTTAGAAAATCTTTCAAATCCTTGAACATCTAAAACATCGTCTACTAGTTTATCTAAATCTCCTCTATCATTTACTTTATAATCTTCTAAAAGTAAACTCATCACAAAATGCCAGATATCCACTACTTCAATAGTAGCGTTATCCCAATCTGTTGCTTTATTTATATCTTTCCAATGCTTCCAATTAAAACTATCTATTAATTCAGCACTTTCCATATAAATACAGCGTCTCCAATTTATAATACGGTCATTTTTTGTATATCCATTTTCCCAACCAATACCATTAGTCTCATCATTTAGTTTTTGCTGAAGGGCAAACATTTCTTTTACATACTCAACGTTTGTCATTATCTTCCTTCTTAAGTAATTTTGTAAGTAATTCTACCAATACTTTCAATAATTATAGTAACTCTTCAATAAAAATATTTCTAAAATATATATTTTATTACTATCGAAAACATTTGTATAAAATTACCTCTTTGTAAAAGTAGTTATATTAGCATTATTTTGGTTCAATTGTCTTGAAAGAAGCATTAAATAGCTCTATAATTCTTACTACAAAACAATAATGTAGAAAAAATTAACATATTATATATCCATACAATGGTTATAAAATATGCTATACTCAACAAAAAAGAGTTTTTATGTGTTGTAATGGTTTTCGTATAATTCTCATGTTTTCTTTAGCTGCTTTATCTTTTGTATTTAACAGCTTCATACCTTCAATTCCTGTTATAGTTTGGTATCTTGTTTCAATCAATATATTTACTTTTTTACTTTTCATTATTGACAAATACCATTCTATAAAAGAGAGAAAACGTGTTCGTGAACTCTCACTTCATTTTTTTTCAATAGCAGGTGGTTTTATAGGTGCTTTTTTAGCAATGATTTTAGTAAAACATAAACTAAGAAAAAAAGTTTTTTTATTGTGGCAAAGCATTATCTCTATTATCTGGATTATTTGTATAATATATGTCATTAATAATTTAGAAATTATACAAAATACGTTACAAAGCTTAAGTAAATGATAAATGAAAAAATAATTGAATTTATCAAGGAGCATCATTTACTCAGTCTAGCAAGTACTTATGAAAACAAACCCTATAGTGCAAGCTGTTTCTACGCTTTTTCAACTAAAGAAACCAAATTTATTATTGCTTCGGATGAATCTACAAAACATATAAAACATTTACAAGAAAATCCAAATTTTTCAGCAACTATCGCTCTTGAAACAAATGAAATAGGTAAGATTAGAGGGTTACAATTAACAGGAATTATAAAAATAGCAAACACGAAAGAAAAAGCACTCTATATAAAAACATTCCCCTATGCTTTAGCATTAAATCCAACTTTATGGACTTTACATGTAGAGTTTTTAAAATTTACTGACAATAGATTGGGATTTGGAAAAAAATTAATTTATAAAAAAGAAGGGGCTAAATTAGCCCCTGTTAATTAGCACGATGGAACGTTTCCACTATCACTTGCATATTCTATACAAAAATCTGAAATATGCTTCATGTACTTATTCTTAAACTTATCACCATTAAAGAATTTTTCTAACTTTGGATACTTAGTTGAGTATTCAGCAATAAACTTTGCGCCACCATCTGCAAAAAGAGTTTTCCACTCTTCTTGAGTATGTTGTACTGCAAACTCTGAACCTTTTAAACTTGTTTTCTTTTTCAAGAATTTCAAGTAATACTTTTGTCCTTTAGCTGCATCAGCAAATGCTGACGAACTCATCATTCCCACCATCATAAAAGCTGTAATTAATAAAGCCAATAATCTTTTCATTTCATCTTCTCCTTCGATTTATTGAATAAAGTATATTACACAAAAGTGAATTAATTGTGTATTAAATGTAAAATAAATTTATCCTTATAAAAAGAATAAATTAACAATTTCCATATTTAATCTATATTAAATAAAGCATATATACATTGACAGTACAGCTATGACGTAAAAATATTCCCTAAAATTTACATTCAATTACAAAATTTAGTCACTAAAAAGTTTCTTCAACTAATTATAAATTAATTTACCTTACTTGGATCTAACTTTAAATCTTGATTACTCATAACTCCTATCTCTTTGCTTAAAATATTATTTGCAATTTGTTTAGCATCTTCTAATGAGTGCATTTCACAAGTTCCGCACTGATAAATATTAAGCTCTGGAATATCTTCTTGTTTTTGTACATTCAAAATATCTTCCATCGACTCTTTCCAAGCACGAGCAACTCTTTGCTCATCAGGAGATCCAAGTAAACTCATATAAAAACCTGTTCTACATCCCATTGGCGAAATATCTATAATCTCAACTCCATCACCATTTAAATGCTCTCTCATAAAGCCTGCATAAAGATGCTCTAAAGTATGAATTCCTTCACTCGAAAGAATATCTTCATTTGGTCTACAAAATCTTAAATCAAATACAGTAATTGTATCATTTGATGGTGTTTTCATCGTCTTTGCAACTCTTACTGCAGGCGCAGGCATTTTTGTATGGTCAACCATAAAACTATCTAATAATGGCATTATATATCCTTGTTTTTATTTGAATTATATCACATAAATTATGATATAATCCTCACTATGAAATTTATATCTATATTACTTATGATTATGATTTTTTCCGGTTGCACAAATTCTCAACAAAAAATTAAAGAACTGTTTCAAACAGATAATGCAACGCATCTGAAAAAAGACTATTACGAGATGGTAAAACTTCTTATTAGCTATAAAAAGAAACTTGATGCTAGAAATCCTAAAAGTTTTGACAAACAATATGCCCCTTACATATACCAAGAACTAAACAATAATACAAATAAACTTTTTTTAAAATATGAAAATAAATACATATCAGACTATAACCAATATTTAAAAATTGCTCTTGATAAAGAAAAACCTATCAAAAATCGCAACGATTATCTAATCTTAGGTATTTATAAATATATGTACAAAGCATATCAATTAAATGAATCTCATCAAGTTACAACACTCTCCTATGATAAAAAATCTCTAGAATCTCTCTATTATGCACTCAAAGTTTTAAGATGGCAAATTAGAACAAAAAAAGACATCAATAATAAATATCTTTTTTTAACTTGGCAAAATAATTGGCAAATAGAATTGCAAGAGAATATAAAAAATGGTGAAAAACCTTCTTGGGAACTTATTCAAAAACTTCAATATATAGCTAACGAAAAAGAGAGTATTTACTCCAGTTCAAACTTTAATTTTGAAATTATTCTTACTCAAATGATTCATCATGTTAAAAATTCTCTTATTATCATGGATAATGAACCTCTTGATGTAAGTATAGAAGCAATGAAAAGTTTAATATTTTTCTTATAAATTTATGATAGTTATTATCACTTTGTCTTGACTTATTTCATTTCATTTTTTATTTTACTGATGTATAATCTAAAAAATTTCAATAAAGGAATAAAAATGCAAATTGATAACATACAAGTATGCAATGTTTGTTTTAAATCAAGTCAAGATGAAAAAGATGCTGTGTTTATTAAAGCGACTAAAAGTGGGGAAGCTGTAGAGATATGTACAAACTGTATTCCTCATATTATTCATGGGAGTGGTGATGTTGTAAAATCTAATAATGAGGCAAAAACTCAAATAAATTTATAATATAACTTTGAACTATGAGACTCTTTTTGTTATAATTATTAATGATAGAATTGACAAAAAGAGTTTTTATGAAACAAAATACGTCTACTACTACAATAACAAAATACTTTCACTACTTACTAACTCTTTTACATCAACAACTTATTCATTTTAACTTTTTACTAAAAAATAAAAAGGTATTGTTACTATAAGGTAATTATTTAAACATACAATAAATTAAACTATAAAGGATATGCATGTCCAGCAAAATTTACGTTCTTGATACAAATATCATCCTCCATAATAACCATATGATAAAAGAGCTCTCAGATAATGGCAATAATATAATTGTTATTCCAGAAACTGTTTTAATTGAATTAGAAAATTTTAAGAAAAATTTCACTGAACTTGGTTTCCAAGCTAGGACCTTTGCAAGGATGTTAGCTGCGAGTAAAGTAAGTGAAGTTGACTTTAAAAATAACTGCCGTATTGTTAAAATGAAACTAGATGACATTAACTTACATCTTTTTGCAAAAGTAAAATACGATTCAGATATAGATACAAATCATTTAGATGAATCAAATGATAAACGTATAGTAGAAGTAGCTACGGCATCACAAGATTACTATAAAGGACAAAAGATTGTTTTTCTCTCTTTAGATGTCTATGCTCGTATGTTTGGTCTTCTTGCTAATGTAAAAGTTGAAAGCCTTAGAGAAGACAGAAGTGATGTTCCAGCATTTCAATTTATTAAAACTCTTAGTTTAGACTCTAGCTACTTTAATACAATCAATAATAAAGATATTAGAGACTATGATGAAGAGTATAAATATGGAAATTATTCATATGAATTTGTATCAGATGATGGCAATACTTTATATGCGGTTATATCTCCTAGTGGTCTTATACATGTAATAGATGAAAATGAAGATTTTAAAGGTTTAGAAGTAAAACCAATTAATTTAAAACAGAAATTTTTTATGAAATCAATTTTAAGTAATATTTATGATATTCATATAGTTGATGCAAGAGCTGGTAGTGGTAAAACACTTATGGCTTTTACTGCTGCAATGAGACTTATAGATAAAGGAAATTATGAAAAAATTGTCTATGTAAGAAACTCTATAGAAAGTGTTGATAAAGGAGCAGATGTTGGATATTTAGCGGGTAATGATGAAAAGTTCAGAATATACAATATGGCACTCTTTGATACACTTGAGTTTATTGCCAAAAAAAGATTAAGAAAAAAAGAAAATGTAGATATGCAAATGGCAATAGAAAGTAAAATTGAAGAAATGATGGGAAAATACCACATAGAAAAACTTTGGCCAGGAGAAGCTAGAGGAAGAACTCTTAGCAATGCTATAGTTATATTGGATGAATGGCAAAATAGCTCAAATAATACAACCCAGCTTATATTATCTCGTCTTGATAACAACTGTAAAGCTATAGTTATTGGTTCAAACAGACAAATTGATAATATGTATTTAAACAGATACAACAATGGTCTTACATCTTTGTTAAAGCAAACACAAAATGAAAAAAACCCATTGCCTCTCTTTGCAATAGAATTAGATAAATCTGTTAGAGGAAAATTTTCACACTTCGCAGATGAAGTGTTTGGTAAAGTAGAAAAAAATTAGGAAAAAATGGAGAGGATTTAAAATCCTCTCCGTTTTATTAAGCGTCTAACTCATTTGAAAAGTCAGCACTTGCTAAACGATTTAACTGTCTCCATCTTCTTTGAGCATCTTTTTTATTTGCATCAAACAGTGCTTGTGCATGCTCTGGATTTGATTTTTTAAGTGAAGCATATCTTACTTCGTTCATTAAGAAATCTTCATAAGAATCCCAATCTGGCTCTTTACCTGTTATTTTAATAGGATTTTTACCCTCAGCTTCAAGTCTTGGATCATATGTATAAATTGGCCAGTAACCACATTTAGTAGCAAGTTCACCTTGATTACCTGAATTACCCATACCACCTTTAATACCATGAGCAATACATGGTGAATAAGCGATGATTAATGATGGTCCATCATAAGCTTCAGCAGCTTCAATTGCTTTAAGTGTTTGTGCTTGTGAAGCATTAGAGTTAATTTGAGCTATATATATATTTCCATAAGTCATAGAGATATAACCTAAATCTTTCTTTTGTGTAGGTTTACCAGCTGCAGTAAACTGAGCAATAGAACCAGTACGAGCTGATTTTGAACTTTGTCCACCAGTATTTGAGTAAACTTCTGTATCAAGAACTAGCATATTTACATTTTCACCACTTGCAAGAACATGATCAAGCCCACCATAACCAATATCATAAGCCCAACCATCACCACCAAAGATCCATTGTGATTTTCTTACAATATATTTTTTCAGTGATAATAACTCTTTTACACCAGGAACATTTTTATTTGCTTCTAGTTGAGGTACTAAAATATCTCTTATTTCTTGAGTTTTCTTTCCATCATTTTTAAATTCTATCCAATCTTTATAAAGTGCTGTTAATGCATTTGGAGTGGCATCCATATTTTCAACCATAATATTTTCAATACGGTGACGCATAGTTTCCATTGCAACTTCCATACCTAAACCAAATTCAGCATTATCTTCAAAAAGTGAGTTTGCCCACGCTGGACCTTCACCTTTATCATTTTTTCTATAAGGAGTAGTTGGAGCAGAACCACCATAAATTGATGAACAACCTGTTGCATTTGCAATCATCATTCTATCACCAAAAAGTTGAGTGATTAGAGTAATATATGGAGTTTCACCACATCCTGGACATGCAGCATGGAATTCAAATAAAGGTTTAGCGAACTGCGAACCTTTAACAGTACTTTTTGAAACAATATCATCTTTGTAAGTTACTTCATTAAATAAGTAATCTGCATTATCTTGTTCACCTGCATCTATTTGCTCTCCAAGTGGAACCATTACTAAAGATTTTTCTTTTGTAGGACAAGCTTCTGCACAAAGATCACATCCTGTACAATCAAGTGTTGAAACTTGGATTTTATATTTAAATCCTTTTAAGTCTTTACCTTTTGCATCAAGAACATGATTTTTAACACCAACAGGAGCTTTTTCTAATTCATCATCATTAATCAAGAAAGGTCTAATTACAGCATGTGGACAAACAAAAGCACATTGATTACATTGGATACAATTTTCTTCAATCCACTTAGGAACCATAACCCCGATACCACGTTTTTCATATTGTGAAGTACCATTTTCAAATGATCCATCTTCATAACCATCAAAAACTGAAACTGGTAAGCTATCACCTTTTGCAGCATTTATTGGTTTAGCAATTTTTTCAACAAAATCAGTTCCAATGTATTTAGCATCTTCTTTTGATTCACTTATATCAAGATTTGACCAAGCAGCATCTACTGGAACTTCTTCAACTCCATTAGCTCCTGTATCAATAGCTTTGTAGTTCATCTCTACAATCTTTTCACCTTTTTTGATATAAGATTTATGAGCAAATTCTTTCATAAAAGTTTGTGCATCTTCAAAATCAATAATTTCTGCAAGTTTAAAGAAAGCTGATTGCATAATTGTATTCGTTCTACCGCCAAGACCGATATCACGTGCAAGTTTAGTTGCATTAATAATATAAAATTTTGCTTTTTTATCAGCTAGTGTTTTTTTAATATGATTTGGCATTTTAGCGATCGTATCTTCCACAGACCAAATAGAGTTTAGTAAAAATGTTCCTCCATCTTTAAGTCCACCAATCATATCATACAGATCAACATATCCAGCAACTGTACAGGCAACAAAATCAGGTTTTGATACTAAGTATGTTGAACGGATTGGTTCTTTACCAAATCTAAGATGACTTCTTGTATAACCACCTGATTTTTTTGAATCATAAGCAAAATACGCTTGTGCATATAAATCTGTTTTATCACCGATAATTTTTACTGAGTTTTTATTTGCACCAACAGTACCATCAGCACCTAATCCATAAAATAAACACTCTTTAGTGCTTTCATGACCTAATGAAAGATTTTCTCCAACTTCTAATGATGTATGTGTAACATCATCAATAATACCTACAGTAAAACTATTTTTAGGTTCATCTACTTTTAAAGCATCATATACCGCTACAATTTGAGCAGGATTTACATCTTTTGATGATAATCCATAACGTCCACCAACTACGATAGGAGCACTTTTTTGTCCATAAAATGCACTTCTAATATCAAGATATAATGGCTCACCAATAGAACCAGCCTCTTTTGTTCTATCAAGAACTGAGATTTTTTTAACAGAATCAGGAAGTACATCCATCAAATATTTTATGCTAAATGGACGATAAAGATGTACCGTAACAAGTCCTACTTTTTCACCTTTTGCTCTAAGCATATCCACTGTCTCTTTTGCAGCTTCAATAACAGAACCCATAGCAATAATAATTCTTTCAGCATCAGGTGCCCCATAATAAGTAAATGGTTTATATTCACGGCCTGTTATTTTTGAAATTTCACTCATATAATCTGCTACAATATCAGGAAGTGCATCATAAAATTTATTTTGAGCTTCTCTTCCTTGAAAATATATATCATCATTTTGAGCAGTACCACGAGTTTTTGGACTTTCTGGGTTCATTGCGTTATCTCTAAACTCTTGAATAGCTTCATGATCAACAAGTCTGTTAAAATCAGCATAATCAATTAGTTCAATTTTTTGAATTTCATGAGAAGTTCTAAAGCCATCAAAGAAATGCATGAAAGGAACACGCCCTTTAATTGCTGCAAGATGAGCAACACCTGCTAAATCCATAACTTCTTGAACTGAACTTGTTGCAAGCATTGCATAACCTGTTTGACGAGCAGCATATACATCTTGATGATCACCAAAAATTGATAATGCATGCGTAGCCAAAGTTCTTGCACTTACATGAATAACACTTGGAAGTAATTGTCCAGCCATTTTGTACATATTAGGAATTTTTAAAAGAAGACCTTGAGAAGCTGTATAAGTTGTAGTTAAAGCACCAGCTTGAAGTGAACCATGAACAGTACCAGCTGCTCCACCTTCACTTTGTAATTCAACTACCTTTACAGGCATTCCAAATATATTCTTTTTACCTTGTGCTGCCCAAAGATCTGTAAAATCTGCCATTGGTGAACTTGGTGTGATAGGATAAATTCCTGCAACTTCTGTGAATGCGTATGAAGCATAAGCTGCTGCTTCATTACCATCCATAGTTTTCATGACTTTTGACATTGCAATTCCCCTTAATTTTTAATTATTTTTATTTATTTGAGTTTCATTTAAGACATTAGTTATTCACTTTTATATAACGTCTATATGATACAGATATATTACTATTTCTTGATTAATATAACTTTAAACAAAAAAGAAATATATAGCTTTAATCATGAAATAATATACTAATTATATGAAAAAAATATAACATTTACTTTATAAGTTGTACTGCATCATATGCATTATCCGCTATAAAATCAGTATGTTTTGCTAACTCTTGTTTCTCTCCATAACCACATAATACAGCTACAGATTTCACCCCTGCACTCTTAGCTGAATGTAAATCAAGAATAGTATCTCCCACCATCCAAGTTGAATCATGTAAAGCATTTAAGTATTGTATTGCTTTAAGAATTGGTTCTGCATGAGGTTTTGGATTTTCTACATTCTCTCGACCTATTAGCACCTTAAAATGATGCATAATCTCCATATGCTCTAAAAGCTCTTGTGAATATCTTGCTGTTTTTGTTGTTACTACACCTAAGGTGGCAAATTTTGCTGCTGCTTCTACAGCTTCACGAGCAAATGGCAAAAGAGTTGTTTTAGCACGAGAAATCACTCTGTAGTGCTCTTTATACGCATTTACATATTCCCATTTATCACCTTTTATACCTAATTTTTCAAACATAATATCAAGAGGATAACCTATAAGAGATTTTATCTCTTCTTTACTAGCAGGAGTTTCTCCAAAACTATCATACGCAACTTCAAAACTTTCTATAATTGCGTCTGTAGAATCTATAAGAGTTCCATCTAAATCAAAAAGTATTGTCATATATACAGCCTTTACATGTAAAGGCTGTATTATATCTTAATTTTTTGAATGAATATCCATTTGAGGATATGGAATAGAAATATTTTTTTCATCAAAAGTTAATTTAACCTTTTCTATTGTATCAAAATAAACTCCCCAATAATCAGAGCTATTAACCCATGCACGTACAACAAAATTTACACTACTATCAGCAAGTTCACTAACAGCAACAAAAGTTGCAGGCTCTTTTAAAACCCTCTCATCAGAGTCAATTATCTCTTGTAAAGTAGCCTTAGCCAATTTCAAATCATCATCGTAACCAATACCAAAAACAAAATCCACTCTTCTAGTAGTTTTTGCTGAAAAATTTGTTATGTTTCCTCCAATGATTGAAGAGTTTGGGATAATAATCTCTTTATTATCCACTGTTTTCATAATCACACTAAAAAGGTTAATCTCTTCTACGATACCACTTTCACCTGCGGCTTGTATAAAATCACCTACTTTAAATGGTCTAAAAAATACAAGTAAAACCCCTGCCCCAATATTCGCTACAGTATCTTTAAATGCTAAACCAATAGCAAAACCTGCAGCTGCTAAAACAGCAACAAAAGAAGTAGTGTTGACTCCTAAAGTATTAAGAGCAGTTAAAACTACTACAACAATAAGTAAACCATATACTATATTTTCTAAAAATTTACTCAAAGTCACATCTACCTTAGATTTTGCCATCATTTTAACAATTACAGAAGTTACAATTGAAGCTACTTTTTTCCCTACATAAAATATAACAATAGCACTAACAATTCTAAAACTATATAAAGTTATAAAAGATGATATTGTATCAATACTAAAATCCATTTTAATCCTTATTATTTATTATAACTAGCATCTACTCTTCTATTTTTAGCTCTTCCATCCTCTGTTTCATTAGTTGCAATTGGTTTTGATTCCCCATAACCAACTGTAGATATTCTCTCTTTTGCAATACCTAAATCAACCAGTACTTTTGAAACAGCCATTGCTCTTTTTTCTGATAATTTTTGATTATATTGCTCTGTTCCTTTTGAATCAGTATGACCTTCTAAAACTACTGTATAATCTTCATTTTCATTCATAAAATCTGCAACTTCTTGTATCTTTATAACATATGAAGATGAAATTTCTACTTTGTCATAAGCAAAATTTACATGTAAACGAACTATTTTCACACAGCCATCTTTATCTACTATTTTCCCCATTTTTGTTGTTGGACATTTATCATTTTCATTTAAAACACCATCTTTATCATCATCTACAGAAATAACTTTTTTTGGTTCTTCTATAACAACTGGTTCAGATTTTTGCTCTACAACTGGCTCAGATTTGATTGGCATCTCATCTTTAACTTTTTTACCAAAAGGGATTACAAAACCTAAGTTATAAAATAGGTTATTATCTCCATCAAAGTTTATTCCATGTCTTACTTCTGCTTTTAATGCAAATTGATCTGTTATCCACTGTTTGACACCTATACCATATTGAAAAAATCCATCATCATCGTTATCAAACATAGGATTTCTATAGTTTTCATAACCAAGTCCAACTAATGCATATAAAGCTGTATCTTTTGCTACATCATACTCTTTTACAAGGTTTACAAAAAACCTATTAATATCTGTATCTTCTGATGAATTGTCATAATCAACATCACTTGATCTCTCAAAACCAACTTCAAACATATCAAAAAATGTGTCTTCTACATAAACACCGTATCTAAGACCTAAATTTAAAGCATTTTCTAAATCTAAATTACCTTCTGCTTTAACGCCACCCACAGTAGCCGTCATTTCTGATTTATAATCACCTTGTCCTGCAAATGCCAAAGTAGTAACAACTACTAAACATAATAATATCTTTTTCATAGTTTTCCTTTTTATTTGTTAAAACTAATGTCAACTCGTCTATTTTGGGTTCTTCCTTCTTCACTATCATTATTAGCAACTGGTTTCGTTTCACCATAACCTTTTGTAACAATTCTTTTATTATCAATACCCTCATTACCTAAAGCAATTGCTACTTTTTTTGCTCTTAACTGAGAAAGTACATAATTATATTTTTCAGTTCCAACTGAATCTGTATGTCCTTCTATAGTAGTAGTTAACGTTTTATTTTGTTTTAAAAATTTTACAGCTTCTTCAATTTCATCTTTATATTCATTTTTGATATTTGACTTATCAAAGTCAAATCTTACATTTAAACGGATAAGCTTAATACAACCATCACTTGTAACTACTTTGCCCTCAGGGGTATCTAAACACTCATCATATTGATCTTGAATGCCATCATTGTCAAAATCATTTTTTATATGTTTTATAATAAAACCATCTGGTCTTTTTGAATCAGGTATCATTGATCCTTCTGTTATTCCAGAGTTTGTTGCACCTTCAACTGTTTTAAAAATACTATTTTGACCTGCAAAAGAAAAAGACAAAAATAGAACCAATAAGATTAATATATTTTTCATAATTTACCCTTAGAATGTATTAATTTAGTCATTTTATCATAAAATGTATTAAGGGTTCTTAACCCAATCTATCAAGTTATGCATCACACCTATGATAGATGGACTTACTGGTTTAATCTTTTTGTTGACTACTGTAATTGAATTAGGAATTACTAAAAACAGATAAGGAATATCATCTGTAATTTCTTTATACATATCTCGATAAATTGCATCAAATTTATCTTGGTCGATAATTTTTTCTGCCTTTTTTATGAGAAAATCTACTTTCTCATTTTTATATCCTATATAATTAAACCCACCTTTTTTACTTGATTCACTATGCCAAATACTATAAGCATTTGCTTTAAGGCCTAAAGACCATGCCATAAGAACAGCTTCAAATTTTCTTGGCTTAACTACAGTATTTAAAAATGCTTGCCATTCCATCACTCTAAGATGCATTATAATCCCTGCTTTTTTTAACTGATATTGCAAAATTTGAGCCGCATAAGCTCCAGAAGAACCAGTATTTGTTGTTAGTGTAAATTCAAAAGGATTTTTATCATCGTAGCCTAATTCTTTTAAAAGTTTTTTGGCTCTATTTATATCTTGTTTGGGTGCTTTTACATCTTTGTTATACGCACCTGTTCCTGGTAGAAAAGGGCCATTACAAACTCTGCCATGACCAAAATAGAGTATATCAACTAACTCTTGTCTATTGATTGCATAACTCAGAGCTTCTCTTACTCTTTTATCTTTAAACTTTTTATTTTTTAAATTCATGCCAACATAAGAGTAAACATGTGCTATATCTTCATAAATATTAAAGTTCTTTTTAAAGTCATCATCTATTTGACGTTCAAATTGCAAAGGTGATAAACTGCCAACATCTAATTTTTTTGATTTGAGCATTAAAAACTGAGCTGATCTATCAGGTAAAAAATGAAATATCATCTTATCAATATTAGGTTTATGTACAAAATATTTTGGATTTGATTGTATTACTATATCACTAGAAATAGAAAACTTTTCCAATGTATAGGGTCCTGTACCAATAGGAGATTGATTAAATTTTGAAGTCATTAAATCTTTTTCATTTTGCAAAATATGCATTGGTAATATCTCCATCATCCAAATATTAAGTGCTTGAAAATAGGGATATTTATATTTAATAACCACTTTGTAATCATTGATTATTTTTACTGATTTTATGTGTGTAAAACTTGCTGCATATGGAGTAAATATCTTTGGGGAGATAATTGTCTCATAGGTAAATAAAACATCTTTTGCAGTAAAAGGCTTCCCATCACTCCATAAGACATCATCCCTTAATTCAAATTCTAACGTAGTATCATCTAAAAATTTATAACTTTTTGCTAACTCCATTTTTATTTTTGCATTTTTATCATAAGAGATAAGTCCATTAAATACCCACCTTGATATTTGTGAACCAATAGAGTCTGTAGAAATTATAGGATTAATCCTACTAGGACTTGCAGAAATTGACATATGCAATACAGAAGAAAAAACAGTACTACATGTAAACATACATAATATAAATATTTTCATGAATCAATTATATCAAAAATAGAGTCCCTTAGTCTTACAATTTATTCTTAAACTAATGATGATGACCATAATAAACAAAGATATGTCCACTTACATAGTACAATTTTGTTTGTATATCAAAAAGTTCTTCTAACATCTTTTCCTCTAACATATCTGTCTTTATATGATATTTAATTTCACCAAGTTTAAGCATTAATAAGGAGTCACAATAATGAATAGCATGTTGTAAATCATGCAGTACTACTAATGTCACTAAATTTTTTTCATATGTTACTTTATGGATTGCACTAAGCATTTCAAGCTGATTTTTAGGATCAAGGTGAGAAATAGGTTCATCAAGTAATAACACATCAGGTTCTTGTAGCATAGCACTAGCTATCATAACTTTTTGTCGCTCACCTCCACTAAGTGTATCAATGCTTCTATGCAAAAGTTTGTGCAAGTCAAACTCTTCTATACTTTGAGAAATCATCTCTTTATCCAATTGGCTTAACATCATTCCACTATAAGATCGTCTACCAAGTTCTAATGATTCAAGTACACTTATTTGAGGAAATGAAGCAAATTGTGAAAGATATGCAATATGTCGTGAAATTTCTCTTGGTTTTAATTTTGAAATGTCTTTTCCATCAAGCATTATTTGTTCTTTTTTTATAGGTAAAATAGCTGCTATATGTTTTAAAAGAGTACTCTTTCCAGCTCCATTTGGACCTATAATACCTACTACTTCTCCTTTTTTGGCTTGAAAATTTATATCTTGTAACAGTGTTTGCTTTGCCAATGTATAATGCAAATCTTTTACATTTAAACTCATTCTTTTATTCTCTTAAGAGTTACTAATAAATAAAGCAATAAAGGGGCTCCTATAAAAGAGGTTAAAATTCCAACAGGTAAAACTATAGGATATAAAAAAGTTCGTGCTAATAAATCAGCTCCTAAAAGTAAAACTCCTCCAAAAATAGCTGAAAGTGGTAATAAAATACTATGACTTGTGCCTATAATCATGCGAACCATATGAGGGGCAATAAGCCCAATAAAACCTATTATTCCAAAAAATGCCACCCCTACAGCTGCACATAAAGATGCAACAATCAAAGCAACCATGCGAAATTTATTCACGTTAACACCTTTATTAAAGGCACTCTCATCACCAAAACACAAAGCATCAAACTTCCAATGGGATACTAGAAAAAAGATACTTGCTGGTATAAAAACCATCAGTAAAATATAAAGAGAAAACTCTCTTGCCCTACTCAAATCTCCAAATGTCCAAAAAAGTGTAGCTGCTGCATTCATTTCATCAGTAAAATACTGTAAAAACATTGTACCTGAATGAAATAGTGAACCTAATCCAACACCAGCTAAAATAATACTAGTTGGATTCATGCCAACTTTGGAACTCATCCAAAGAATACAAAAAGTACATAACATACTAGATGTAAATGCACTTATAGCAATATAAAATTCACCAAAACAACTACTACCTATAGTATATTCTGGTAAAACAATAATAGCAATAGCAGCTCCAAACCCTGCTCCTTGAGAAATCCCAAGCGTAAAAGGTGAAGCCAACGGATTTTGCAAAATACCTTGCATTACTGCACCACTTAACCCTAATAATGCTCCTACCATTATTCCTGCTAATGCTCTAGGTAAACGAATTGAATTTACGATTATTTGAAAAGTTTTATCTTGTTCGCTTAAAGAAAAAAGTTTTGTACTATCTTTCCAAACTATACCAGATGAACCACTAATAAGACTTAAGTACAAAAGTATTAAAAGGATAATAAGGAGTATTAAAAGAACAACTACTCTCTTTTTTTTTCGTCTTTTATATACACTAGAAAGAGTCATACATTTCCTAAATTATACTCAAGTTTATGTAAAAGTACTTTTCCATTTTTTGGATAAAATACTTCATAAATATCTTCAGCTTTCTTATTTATATCAATACTCTCACCTAAATATGTAGCAATTTGCCAAGCAATAACAAGAAGATTTTCTACATTTGTACTATAATTATTAAATCCCAAAACTTCCTTTACATCCATGTTTTTATATGCTTGTAGTGTTTCATACATTGGTTTATTTTTTTTATAATCTTGTGTTATTTTATCATGGCTTTGCATATCTGTAAAAATTACTTCTGGATTTGCTTTCAATAGTGCTTCAAAATCAATAAACTGATGCCCTTTTATTGTACTGTTTTCGAAAACACAATTTTTTTGCCCTAAAAGAACAAAAGGAGGATAATCAACCTCTGTACTTGTAATAGGTTGTATACCTTTATAAGCAACACCACCTACATACAAACTTTTTTTTGAAGGTTTAATTTTAGAAAGTTTTTTTTCTTGAAATTCTATAAAATCTATTATTTCTTTTGCTCTTTCTTCTACATGAGCTATTTGTGATATGAGGTATAAAGAGTTTTTAATCTCATCTAAATTTTTATTTCCTTTACCACCATAAGAGGAACCATAGCTTAAAGCGACTACTGGAATACCAGTTTTTTGTCTAATAATTTCTATTTGATCTTTTTTAATAAATGAAGTAAAAATTACATCAGGATTAACATTTACAAGTGCTTCTAAATTTGGCATCTTTCCAGGACCACCATTTCCAATAAGAGGACGACTATGAGTAAACTTTTCTCCTAAATACATACGATATGGTGATTGAATATTTATTTTACGCTTCATTTGCTCAATTCTCTCAATTCCAATTACTCGATTTTTAAGCCCAAGATATACCCCTAGTCTTAAAGCTCCTGGCCCAATAAATACAAAAGTTTGATTTTTCTTAATATCTACTACTCTTCCCAACATATCCGTATATGGTTTTGCCCATGCATATAATGCTAAAATACTCATTAGAATCAATATTTTTTTCATAAAAAAGCCCTTATAATTAATATTATAAATATGTTATAATTATCAAAATATAATAATTATATTAATTTCGTATTATACTAACATTTAAAAATTAAATACTACTTAAAATAATATATGCGATATATTTTAAAATCTAATTTATAAAAGAAATAGGAGAATTTTAATGCTTTTTTATAAGCTACAAGAAAATGCTTTACGCTGTATCGAAGAAAACTCACTGCAATTCGTTGAATCTGGTATGGGTGCTCTCTTTACATATACAAAAATTACCGATGGTTTAAATGAAGCGACAGGTGTCTGCCTTACCCCCAAAACAGAAGGAGCTATTGGTAGATTTTGCCCAGGAGATCTTAAAAACTTACTTATTCAAGGTAATGTATATGACGCAGGTAAAAGAGCTTTTTCACTCAGCACAATGAATGCAATATCACAATATTTACTTTCAAAAGAAAAACTAAAATTAGAAGAAGATTTACGAGATAATTTAACAAAATTTATTTTAAAAAATTCCCACGAGAATTCAAAAATTATTTTTATTGGTCACCTGCAACCTGTAGTCAAAGCACTCAAAGAAAAAAGAAAAAATATTAGTGTCTTTTGTAGACAACATACAGATGTAGAAAATAAAATCTATAATGATATTTATGAATATGAAGCTATCTCTCAAGCAGATATTCTCATTATTACTGGAGCGACTCTTCTTGGCTCTACTATCGATGCAATTTTACATTTTAGCAAAAATGTACCTATCAAAGTAATTACTGGATTTTCAGCTGGTACTTATCCTTCTTGGTTTAAAGATAGTGGATTGACGCATGTAGCAAGTTTGTATCTTAAAAATATAAATCACTCAACACTTTTACACAACAATCTTAATGAAATTTTTACATATCCTTGTTATATTTCTAAAATTTAAAATAGTATTTTATTAGCTTTGTTGGAAAGTGAAAATGAAATTATTTATAGACATAAAAAAAGCATCCTAGCCGGGCAACTAGGATGCTTGATTATTAAAGTTTTTCGGTTCTATCTACAAAAAGGAGGTTTTTGTCTTGGTAAAAGAAGTATATAATCATTGTTTAAACACTTATTTAATTTTTTATAAACAAATAGTAAATGAGACTAATTTTATCTTAATTAATCAAAATTTTTTTTAATTCTTCTAGATTTTTTTCACTATAAACTTTTATACCATTTTCTTTGAGCAATTTTGCTGTTATTCCATCTCCACTTGTAAATGTGTGTGTAAAAGTACCATCATAGATAATATCACTACCACAAGAAGGTGAACGAAATTTTAGGATGGCATACTTTATATCATGTTGCTTACAAAGCTCTAACGCTTTTTGTGCACCAAATTCAAAAAAAGATGTTTTATCTTCTCCTTCTTGATTAATAGCTTTATTATCTATAAGCTCCACAGGGATTCTTGGAGTTTCTAGTCCACCTTCAACTTCAGGACAAATAGAAACAAGTAAATTTTCCATTAAAAGTTTTTGTATAAAACTATCTGCTCTAATATCATTATGTCCACCATCATACTTAACATTTTCTCCAAGTAAACACGCACTTATAAGAATTTTGTTTTGTTTCATTTACTCAGTAATACCTAAAGCAATTTCTCTCGCTTTTTTCTTTGCACTTTCAACTTCATCTAAAACTAAAGCAACCGCCATACGTCTACCTTCGTGACTATTTGGTTTTCCAAACACTCTTACAAATGAATTTTTACTAAATGCATTTTCAGGGATATTCAATGTTGGTGTTACAGACTCTACGCCACTTTTATAAGCTCCACTTGCACCAGCACCATAAAATATATAATCTAAAGGTAGTCCTAAAATAGCTCTTACATGTAAAGCAAATTCACTTTGAGATTGTGTGATAAGAGTAACCATACCAGTATCATGAGGTCTTGGACTTAATTCACTAAAATATACTTCATCACCTTTTACAAAAAATTCTACTCCAAAAAGTCCACGTCCACCAAGACCATCAGTAACCCTTTTTGCTATATCTTGTGCTTTTTTC
This sequence comes from Sulfurospirillum arcachonense DSM 9755, assembly GCF_000597725.1. Taxonomy (GTDB): domain Bacteria; phylum Campylobacterota; class Campylobacteria; order Campylobacterales; family Sulfurospirillaceae; genus Sulfurospirillum_A; species Sulfurospirillum_A arcachonense. The sequence goes on along the minus strand of NZ_JFBL01000003.1, from coordinate 88,116 downwards.
AAAGCAGTTTCACTCATACTCATAGGCTGCCATGAAAGAACATAATCACCATCTTCTTGAATATGTCCTATAGGCTCACAAAATACTGTCTCTTTTTCATTTCTAACAGTTAGTAAGGTAATCTCATAATCAAACTTTACAAACTCTTCAATAATAAGCTCACTAGAATCTCCACGTGCTTCTTTAGCAATTTCCCAAGCTTTTTGAATATCTTCTTTAGATTTTACTACACTTTGTCCATGACCAGATGAGCTCATAACTGGTTTTACTACACAAGGAATTCCTATCTTCTCTACCCCAGCACATAAAGTTTCATAGTCTTTTACAAAAAGATACTCACTTGTTTTTACACCTAATTGTTTTGCTGCAAACTCTCTTATATTTTTTCTATTCATTGTTTTTTTCACTGCATCTGCATTTGGGATAACATGAAAACCTTCTTTTTCAGCTTCAATCAACGCTTCGATGCTTAATGCTTCAATTTCAGGAAGAATATAAGTTGGTTTTTCTCTTCTTATAACCTCTAAAAGCTCTTCCTTATCTTTCATATCAATTACGTAACTTCTATTAGCTACTAAGTGAGCAGGAGCGTTGTTATAAGAATCAACAGCTACAGTTTCTATGCCTAATCTATTAGCTTCTATGACAACTTCTTTACCAAGTTCACCGCTACCTATGAGCATTATTTTTGTACTATTACTTTTTAAGGGGGTTGTAAATTGCATTGTATCCTCTTTTGAAATAAATTATATTACGTGAATAATTTACATTTTTAAAGGGGATTATATCAAAATTTAAATTTATTTATAAGGAGTATAAGGGAAGTTGGAAGGGATAAACCCTTCCATAAATATAAAGTCTATAAAAACAGTTAAGACTTTCACAAAAACTTTTAAAAAGTTTTGTAAAAGGACCATTAACGCTTTGAGAATTGAGGAGACTTTCTTGCTTTTTTTCTACCAAATTTCTTACGCTCAACACTTCTTGAATCACGTGTAAGTAAACCTAGTGGTTTTAACTCAGCTCTAAAATCAGATTCCATAGAAGCTAATGCTTTTGAAATACCATGTCTTAGTGCTTCTGCTTGTGCTGAATATCCGCCACCTAAAGTTGAAGCTTTAATATCAAAACTTTCAACTTGTTTTGTAACTACTAATGGTTGACGAACTTTCATCTTGATAGTCTCGTGACCACCTAACCATTGGTCAAGGCTAAGTCCATTAACAACAATTTTACCAGTACCAGGAGTTACCCATACTTTAGCAATTGCACTTTTTCTTTTTCCAGTTGCATATACGTTTGCCATATTTATTTTCCTTCACTCTGACTAATTTGAGCAGTATGAGGGTGTTCACTACCTGCATATACTTTTAGCTTTTTAATCATATCTTTTGCAAGATTTGTTTTAGGAAGCATACCACGAACAGCTAATCTATATAGTTTAGCTGGGTTGTTTTCTAAAAGATCTGCTAGTTTATCAGTTCTAACACCACCAAAATATCCAGTGTGTCTGTAATATTCTTTCGTATCTAATTTATTTCCACTAAACTCTACTTTCTCTGCATTGATAATAACAACAAAGTCACCACAATCAACATTTGGAGTAAAGCATGGTTTATGTTTTCCTCTTAAGTACGTTGCAACTTCTGTAAGAACTCTACCGAATCTCTTACCAGCAGCATCAACAACGATCCAATCGCGTTGTACTTCGTTAGATTTCATTGATTTAGTCAATTTCATTCTAAAACCTTCTTATTTATTTGAAGTGAGATTGTATACAAATAAAACTTCAATAAAGCTTAATTTCAGCTTTTTCTCAGTTTTATATCATTTTCTTGTAAATAAACCAAATAACAAGAGACTTCTTTAGCATAAATACTCAACATTGCCTCTTTATAAATACCGATTTGTGCCAAATGTGAATCATAAACATCTGCTGAGCTTTTATAATCTATGACGATAACCTCATCATCTTTTTCAACCAATAAATCTATCTGTTTTCTCTCCCCATTATAAACTAAAGGTTGTTCTTTGTAAAACTTTCCGTTTTTTACTAAAGATAAAAACTCTTCATTGTTAATGAGCATAGTAATTCTACTGTATATACTCTCTAATTCACTCATAGATAATACAACCCGATATTTGTTACATGTACAGACAAAAGCTTTATCCAAAGACTCTTTGTTAAACCCGCTCATCATCTCTAAACAAAAGTGCATCGCAAGTCCATAGGTAATAGCAAAATGATCAGCTTCACTAGAGTCTTCTTCAAGTGTTTTTGTACTCTCTTGTGTTCCATAACTCTCTAAAGTCTGGTTCATACTTACTAAAACTTTTTGGGATGCAAAAGACTTTTGTTTTACATGTACACTTCCCTTACGAACTTCTTCTAGAGTTAAATGTTTAAAAGCACTTTTTTGCTCTTTTGCACAAACTATCAAAGAACTCTCTGCTCTTGTAAAAGCAACATAATGCATATTTAAAACATCTTCTTTTTCTAAAACATCTTCTTTTGCTTTAGCATTTTCATATTTTTTATCTATAAATTCTCTCTGGCTTACCCTTTGATAAATACCAACCAAATTTATATCATCATACTCATACAATAAAGTGCCTCCACCTCCACGTGGACTTCCAAGTCTATCAGCTACAATGACATGTTCAAACTCTAAACCTTTTGATTTGTGAATAGTGAGTATTTTTACACCATCATTGTCTTCACTTTTTGCATCTTCACCAAACTCATCACACTCAAATAAAAATGATTCTATATCACTGTACCTTGAACTTAGTTCTATAAGTTTGATAATATCCATATCATCTTCAAAAATTTCATATCTTTTTACGATTGAAATTATCATTTTCATTGGAGTCTGATTTAGATTGAGCCAACTCATATCTAACTTCTCACGCCAATCAAAACCAATCGCTACTAAAAAGTTTTGTTTATATAACTCCTCTTTAAAGTAGGCATACTTCAACAAATCAATAATAGCTCCAACAATTGGAACACTTATAAGTTTTATGGTGGCTTCTGTTTGAACATTGATATCTTTAATATTTTGTATCAATACATTTTTAAGTGTTTTGGCATCTTTGTTTTGATGAGTAAGGATTGCTATGTCTTTTGCTTCTACTCCCTCATCCAATAAAAATGTAACTTTTTGTAAAACCATCTCTTCAATAGACTCAGAAAAACCAACTTCAACATAACCCTCTTCTTTTGATTTTACCAGCTGTCTTTCATAACCTTTTATCTCATGAACAAAGATATCATTGACATACTCTACGACATTTATTGCACTTCTATAGTTTGTATCTAAAACATCTCTTTTGACACCAAACTCTTCACGAGCGTGTTTGAAAAGCTCTTTCGCTCCTCCACGAAAACGATAGATTGACTGTTTGATATCTCCTACAAAAAAGAGTGACTTAAACTCACTTGCTCCTACACCTGAGACTATCTCACTCATGAGTGGCGCTAAGATTTTGTACTGCATGATATTTGTATCTTGAAACTCATCTATGAGGATATGCTCTATCTTGCCATCGAGTCTAAAATATAAAAAGTCTTTTGAAATCTCATCTTCTAAAAGTGTGTACAAAGCATTGGTGACATCTGAAAAACTTAGAGTTGAGAGTTCTTTGTTAAGCGAACGAATGGCATACTTATATATATAAAAAAGTTCACTCAACTCTCCTAAAAGATATTTTTCTCGCTCATTTAAGTACGTAGATAAAACCTCTTTTAACTCATCAAAAAGTTCACTTATCTGTGGGGTTACGTGTTTTTTATACTGCCAGTATGCCAAATCATCTTTTGCAAGATACTTCTTTTTCACAACCTCTGAAATACTCTCAGCCTCAAAAGTTTTTAAAACTCCCTCTTTTGCTCCCTCTTTTGCAAACAACTCTTTTAACTCATTTAGTATTGATAAAACCTGTTTTGGATTTACATGTAAGGTAGTTTGAATTTTTTTAGGGTCAAACTCACTCTCTTTGTCATAAAACTCGTCTAAGAGTGAAAAAATATCTGAAAGCTTTTTTTGCTCATTGATACTAAACTTTAGTAAAGAGTTGTATTTTTTCTCTTGTATACAAATCCGCAAAAACTTCTCTAATACTTCATTTTCTAAGCTATTTGTCTCTATCTTAAAGTCTGGCATAAAACCAGCATTCAAAGCAAACTTTCTTAAAATCTTTGCAAAAAATGAATCTATGGTAGAGATAAGCAAATCCTCTTTTAAAAACTTCTCTAATACCTCTTCTTTTCTCTCAAGAAGTTCTTTACATGTAAGTCCAACTTGCTCACTGATAGCTTCAAGCTCACTTCTGTTTTCTAACTCTTTTAATACATCACAAATACGACTCTTCATCTCCGCCGCTGCTTTGTTCGTAAAAGTAAGGGTGAGTATCTTTGCTGGACTTGCCCCTAAGTACAAAAGAGAAATATACCTCACAGAAAGTGCATACGTCTTGCCACTTCCAGCACTTGCTTCTAGGGCTAAATAAGGCTCAAACATACTCATTACACTTCCCTTCCACATAACTTTACAAAAGGACAATACATACAAGATGCTTTTGAATCACATTTTTCAAAATTTACCAGTGGCTTTTCTAGTTCTTGGAAAATCTCATTGAGTTTATCTAACTTCTCTTCAAAAAGATTTTCGCAAACCAACTGGGCTTTTTTTAAATCATAATAATAAACACTCTGAACCTCTTTTATCTGGTTTGTCAAAAGATAATAAAACTCCAGTTGAAAATTTGTCTCTTTATCCAGTGTTTTAATAGTACTTTTTGGGATTTTTCCACTCTTATAATCTATAACACAAAATCTCTCATCTTTTATATCTATCCTATCAATCTTTCCTTCTAAGGTAAAACCTCTATGCTCTATCGTATATGGCTTTTCAAGAGAATATATTCTATATCCTTCAAGGTATCTTTTGGCTTCAAGTTTTGCAAAGTCTTTGAGATAATCCAACCAAATATCAAGATGATAGTGCCATATAAGACTCTTTTCTTCGCTTTGTAAGTATCTTCTTAAAAGAATCATCAGATTGTCTTCATCTACTACTTTCATATCTTTTAAAACATGATGCAAGGCGTCATGCAAGATATTGCCAATATCTGCTTCATTGATAGTATCATTGGGCACTTTAGCTTCTTGAGATTTGAGTATGTATTTGTAATAAAATTGTCGTTTACATGTAAGGATTGTTTTTAGCTTACTCGCAGAAAGCGTTCCGCTTCTTACATCGTAACTTCCTTCTACTATCTCTGGGTCATATCTTGAAGCTAATTTACTACTAGAAAACAGCGGTTTAAAGTATGAAATCTCATCAGAATTTACCTTTACATGTAAACCAAGTTCATCTAAAAAACGAGAACCCATACTTTGGTCATTTTTGGTAAAACTAATAGCTACTTCTTTTGCATTTTCTAAAAGTCTATAATAAAAATATCTTTGTAAATTTTCTCTATCTGTTTTATTTGGAAGTTTTGCATGGCTTCTAATAGAAGAGCTTAAAAACATATCTTTTTGGCTTCTTTTTGGAACAAACTCATCACTAAAATCCACAACAATAACACCATCATAACTCATACCACGACTCTCTAAAAGACCCATGACAGTTATCTTTCCACCCATCACATCATCTTTAGATTTTTTTGAGAGTCTATTGAGAAATAGTTTTATGGCTTGTTGGAGTTCAATACTTCCAAGGTTTTTTAAAAGATTAGAGAATTTAAAAAGTTCTTCATCATAAATTTCATCTGCTTTTTGAGGGTCACAAAAAACTTTTAACAAAGAGATGATTTCATCAGCTTGTAACTTTTTTCTCCAAAGTTTTTGAAAATCATCAATAGTGCTCTGTTCTATTTTCAAACGATTAAGACGAAACTTATGCTCATAATCTTTTAGGCGAATACATTTATCAACTGCGTCAAGTTTCTTATAAAGCTTACTATGTATATAACTCTCACCCATAGCAAAGTTTAAATTTTTAAAACTATCAAAAGCTTTGAGTGTATCCGCAAAACTCTCATCAGGAACTATAACGGCTATATTCTCTGGATTGATTCCATTTTGTACAAACTGAGCAATCTTTTCATATACAAATGAGCTTTGAAGTGAGCGTGAACTAAATCCTCTCACATCATAATTTATATCTTTTGATTTTATCACTTGACTCTGTTCAATAGTGTTTGTACTAAGGTTAATAACATAAGAGTGGTTTACATGTAAAGATATTTCTAAAGCCTCAAAAAGCTCTATCATTTTTTGATTATATTTTGTTACATGTAAGGATATTTTAAATGAAGTTATTTGTGCAACTTTTAAAAACAGATCTAATTCAAATTTATTTAAAAAGCCTTCTAAATGAAAAATAAAACCTTCACTCGATTGTAAAAATTCGTCATTTAACTCATAGACTTCTGGCAACGTTATTTTGTCATAAAGTTTTTTTTGATTGAGAAGGGTTTTATACCTTTGCAATAACTCTTTTAAAATACTCAAATGCTCTTCAAATTGTGCATAAGTATCGGCTAATTCTAAATCCTCAATCTGCACATTTTCTAATGACAACTCTTCAAAAAAACGAAAAAGATATGAAGAATTTTTTATAAATGAGAGAAACTCTCTATCAATTTTGAGTTCACCAAAGTTTTCAAAACCAGAAGCCTCTTGCATAACTAAAACTCGAGTATCTTCATCGGCTAGGCTTTTGTGAGGAACAACAATAGCTTTTGATTCAAACTCTGCTATACCCATAGCTTTTGGTAACAATCTATCTTTATCATAAAAGTGAGAATAAAACTCTCTTACACATCTTGAAGTTGGAAATATTTCGGTCATTTGTTTCGCTTAAATTAAAGTTTTATATTATAACATAGGATATTTATTAAATTATACTAGGACTACTCAAGAAGGTTAAAAAATATTTCAATATGAATTTCTATTTATTTGGAATTACAATTTCAAAGCATACTCCATGCCCTAATTCACTTTTACAAGTTACTTCACCTTTTAATTGCTGCCTTACTATATTGTACAAAATATTAAGACCAAGTCCTGTTCCACCAGAATGTCTTTGTGTCGTAAAAAATGGTTCAAAAATATGAGATAAATGCTCTTTATCAATACCAATTCCATCATCAGTATATATAATTTTTAAATTTTTATCTAGTTTTTCAATTGAAATTGTTATCGTTCCTTTTCCTTCATTTCCATATCCATGCGTTAATGAATTTGTAATAAGATTCGAGATTACTTGTCCATATGCCCCAGCATATGTATGAATGTTAATCTCTTTTGAAATATTATTTTGAATAACAACTTTTGAGTTTTTTGTCTCTTCTTCAATACTTGCAATGAGACCCTCTGTATATTGATATATATTAATCTTTCTTTTTTCCTCATCAAAATTTGTAACTGATAATTGTTTAAATGTTTGGACAAGGTGTGTAGCACGTTCAATATTTGACAATGATTGATGAGATAATTGTTTAGCTGTTTTTAAATACCTTTCAAACTCATCTTGACTCATATTACCATCATTATGTAATTCATTGATAGAAATAGTAATTTCATCAAGATAACTCAAACCAGTTAAAGCGATACCTAAAGGTGTATTGATTTCATGAGCCACACCAGAAACCAATCGTCCTAAAGAAGCTATTTTTTCAGAAAAAATAAGTTGCTCTTGTGTTTTATGCAGGCTTTTTATAGTCTTTTCTAACTTTTTATTGGCATTTGTTAAGTCTTGTGTCTTTTTAAGAATCTTTTTTTCTAAATCTTTATTAAAATCTTCTAATTTATTTTGAATTTTTTTAAGCTCTGTAATATCTGTGGCAACTCCTGCAATATTAATAAGGTTTCCACCATTATCAAAAATAGGAAAACGATTAATTAAAAAACATCTTTCCTCTACATTATATCCCACAAACTTCTCTTCTGAAATAATAACTTCTTTATTTAATTTTATTTGAGTATCTTTAGCTAAACAACTAGATAGTTTATCTCCACTAAATATTGTCGATATATGATGGTTAATAACATCCTCTCGTGATTTATTCACAAATTTTAAAAATTCATCATTTACCATTACATAATTCTCGTTTTTATCTTTGAGGTAGATAATAGAATTTGTATTGTTAATGATAGCTAAAAGTCTTTTTTCACTATTTTCCAAATCATTTTGAATAACCGTTTTTAATTTTATTTCATCTTTTAGGCTATTCATTGTTTTGCTAATCTTTTCACTCATTTCATTAAATGTCACTGCTAAAAATGAAAGTTCATCATTACCATAGACATCTGCTTTTTTACTTAAATTACCTTGTGAAAGCATTGTTGCAACATTTGATAAACTTAAAAGAGGATTTATTATACTTTTATCAATATGTTTAATGACAAGAAAAATAAATACTACCAATAGCATACTCAGAGTAAATGAATAAAGAAAAATATATAAAAACTTAGAGAAAGCATTAGCTATATTTCTTTGCACAATTACATTAAATTCAAAACCTTTTATTTTAAAACTCTTCACGCTACGCAAAACATAATTATTATTTCTATCTTTTATCAAACCTTTTTTTGAGGCACTTATAGCACTTGTTTTTTTAATAACAACAGAAGGATTTTTATGTGCTAAGATAATATCTTTTGAATTTGTTACAAAAATATCTTCACCACTTAAATGTGTAACTGAAGATAAATATTCCCATATCTTTTTCATTCTCATAGTCACAACTAACATATTTTCAATTTTTAATGTTTGTGTATTTTTAAGTAAAAAAGTAGCATCTATTAAAGGCTCATAAGTGCTCGTACTAAAATGCATTTGATCAAAATAGTTTTTTTTATCTCTAAATGCTTTATAAATTAATTTTTTATTGATATATTGAGGTTCTTGACTTTTTACATACGGTACTAGTCTATCTGTATAAAATAACTCTTTTGCATTATTATCTCTTAAAGAAAATCTTTCAAATTGATTTTCTTGTAAAATAAGTCTTGAGAGTAAATCTTTCTTTTTCTCAAGATTTACCGAAATAAAAGGTGTCATCTTACACAAAAAATTCATATTATTTTCTAATTTGCTAAAATACTCTTTTATATGTTCAGAAATTTGTATGCTTTTTTCTTTTTGCAATAAATAAGTTTGTTCTTGTTGGATATAGTATTCTGTAATTAACAAAATAACAGAAAAAAAGAACAGTGGAACAATTGATGCTAAAAGCAGAGACATAGTCATTCTCTTTTTAATACTAATAAACATCTTTACCTACTATAATTGCCTGCTTTAAAATAGTTTCGGGTATTTTTATTCCTAACTCTTTCATGTTATCAATATTAATACTTAATTTAAATTCAGAATATTCAACAGGAATATCTCCAGGGTTCATTCCTTCTAATATTTCTTTAGCAATCCTAGCTGATTGAAAGCCCAATTCATATAAACTAAATCCATACGACATAAAAGCACCTTGCTCAACACCAATACGATGAGGAACGCTAATAGGTATTTTAAGTTTATTAAATACGCTTAAATAATATTGCAAATATGAAGCAACTAAAGCATCCGTACTTACGTATACAACATCTATATCTTGAGGTAAATTTTTCAAAGACTTTTTAATTTGTTCTTCTGAAGCGACATCTGCAATAATTATTTCAATATCACTACCTTTCAAATACTTTTGAAGTCTTTTTAACGTAGCAGCAGGACTTGTATCCTTACTATTATAAGGATAATATATTTTTTTAACATGGGGTAAAAATTTTAGAAGCCATTCTAACCTCTTCACTTCTTGTAATCCAAAAGTAACACCTGTTACATTTTCGCCAGGCGAACTTATACTTTTTACAAGCCCTGAAGCTATAGGGTTACTTGCAGGAGCAAATAGAACTGGAATCTTATTAATTTTTGTACCTTTTTGAGCTTGTATCGAGGCAGGAGTTCCAAGTGATAAAATCATATCAACATTTTTATCTAATAATTTTTGCAAAGCATTTGGCAACTTACTAATATCATTGGTTGCTCCATCATAATAATATTTTATATTTTGATTTTCACTGTATCCAAAACTTTTAAGGCCGTCTTTAAAACCTTTTAAAGACATATCAAGAACTCTTGCGTGAGAAAGAATTCCAATTTTGTAAATTTTAGAAACTTTTTTTGGCTGATTATAAAAATAAAAACAAGCCATTAAAAAAATAATAAAAATAAGTATTGCTTTTTTTATAGTCTATCCTTCAATAAGAATAAATATCATATGCATTTTACTTATTATATTATAATATTATTTTAATCAACCTTTAAAGTATTATTGAAAATATTTTTATTTACTAGCATAAACCTCATATTTATTAAAACCATGATTATTACCAATATTTATTTTTGTCAAAATTTGCCAACGTCCTGGTTTATCTGCTTTAATACCTTCAAAAATAAAAATTCCATTCTTTGAATTTCTAATTGTTATTTCTTGATTAAACTCATTAGTTTCTGGCCTTGTAACTACAAGCTTGATTTCTGCTTTTTTTACTAAGCTTTTTGTATCTCTATTTTCTATACTCATTAAAAACTTATTTGGCTCACCCATTTTAAATTTTTTTGTTTTATAACTTAAAACATAGTTTTCATCAAATAGCTTCTGTTCTTTTTTTATATCATTAATATTGTTATCTACACTTTGATACTTTTCAAGATAAAAACTATCCATCTGTACAGGATTATCCATGGCTATTTTAACAACGCTTGCACAAGCAAAAACCATTAAAATAAGTACTACTACTATGGCATGAGGCCAATAATTTCTTTCTTTTTTAATCATCTTTTTCCCATTTTTTTATATAAATATTTGCCAATAACAATTAACAAAAATCCATAAATAATAATCTTAAGATATAGATAAATATTTTTATTTGTATTTCCAATAGCACTTTGCAATTTCACATTATAAGATTTTGCAATTTGCTCTACAATGTCTGCATAACCATTTAATGTGGCTGCATTATATTGGTCATTCTCTTTTTTTTGAGTCAAGATTGGTAAGATTGTACCACTCCAAGGAAATGGCGAAAGAACTGCTTCTTTATCAAATCTTTTTTCTAATCCTTGAGTATATAAAATGTCTAATTGCTCTTCATTTTTAGCAATAGTCAATAAAACATAAGGTTTTCTTAGCTTTAAAGAAATCTCTTTTTCATACTCAAAAATACTCTTTTTTTCTAAACTTTGAGGAAGAGCTACATATACACTAATACCCGTGTTTGTAAAAAGCTCACTTCCCATAGTATTGATTTTTTGAGTAACTTTTTGGCTAATAATCTCATCATTAACTACAACAAATGAGGCATTAGCAACTGCACTTATACTTAAAAATAAAGCGCAGAGTAAAAAAACTCTACGCTTTATATCATTTAATTTACTAATCAAAATTAACCAATAAATAGATGATTTGGTGTTAAAACTGCCCAAGCAGCTACTACTGCTATTGCAATAAGAGCTAATGTGATTATTTTGTCCATATTTTCAGCCATCATTCTCTCCTATTTCTTTATTAAATTAGAGTTTGTTTTATCAATCATCTTGATAGCCTGTGGATTAGTAATCTCATAAGGCTTATTAGCAACCTCTTGTTGTGCTTTAAGACCCAATATAGTTAATACTGTAAGTATACTCAACAACAAAACTGTTGCAATCAACATTCCAGTAATACCATTTAGTCCAAAAACGTTTCTATTTGTATTTTCCATAGTAATCCCTTATTGTGACAATGAGTTAACGTACTTGCCAACAGCAAATTTTTGGATATCAGTCAAACGTCCATCATTGAAAGAAGGCATACTTCCTATCATACCTTTTTTTCCACGATTTAATACATTAACAATAAACTCTGGTTTTCCATAATTTGAGATATCTGGTGATGAACCTGCCATACCTTTTCCATCTTCTCCATGACAAGCACTACAAGTTGCCCAAAGAGCTTCACCTGTACTTACTAAATCAGGATTTTTACTTGGACCAGCTTTAGAAATTTTTTCAACCATATAAGCAGCTACTGCTTTAGCACTTTCAGGATCTAATAAACCAGCAGGCATTTCACCCAATGGATAACCTGAACCTTTTGCACCAATTGCAATTGTATTTACAATAGCACTTTCAGGACCCCAAGAAGTTAAATCTGTTGCTTTTCCATTAATACCATCCCCAGTAATACCATGACAAGGAGCACATTGTACTAAAAACACTCCTTCACCCATACCCATTAGGGTATCTTCATCTGGATTTGCCCATTTACTTTCAAATTTTGTATTATAAGCAGCTACTTCTTCATTATATTCTCCAATTTGAGAATACCCATTTAATGGATAACCCGCTAGAAAATACCATATTGCCCATATAATTAATCCCAAAAACGAAACAGCCCAACCAATAGGAAGTGGATTTTTATACTCACCAATTCCATCCCAATTTTCTTCTGCTAATTCTCCTGTACTCTTGTCTGTCTTCATCTGCTTAATATATTTTCCAGCTACAAAAGCAGTTATAAGTATAATTGCTGCAGCGCCTATAAGTGACAGCAAGTTTACATTATCATTCAGCCAATTCATTTATCGCTCCTCTTTATCTTCGTTAGACGGTTCTATTTTCTCAACTGGAGAATCTTCTATGCTATCGTTTAAAGCCATTTTTGAATATTTTTCATAATCTTTTCCACCCTTCTTTTTTGAAGTGTACAAATGATAAATATATCCATAAAGGATCATTGCAAAAACAAAACTTGCAAACGCATAACCATAAGCTTGTAACTCTCTAATTGATTCCATTTCCACCGTTTATACCTTTATTTTAAGCTGTTCAAATATGCAATGATTGCAACAATTTCTTTAATCTCACCTCTAGCAAATGCCTCTTTTACTTCTGGATTTTTCATATCGTCAACGATAGGTTTTGCTTCTGCTAAAGCCATTTTAGTAGCTTCATCATAAGTTCCAAGTTTTGGCATACCTTTTTCATCATAAGGGACATTAAATACTTTTTTCACTGTAAGTGCCTCTGCATATGCTGTTTCAACATCTGCAACATTACTAAACATGTGTTTATATGAAGGCATAATTGAGCCTGGAACTACACTTAAAGGATCAAGCATATGATGTTCATGCCAATCCGTTGTTCTATAATTTCCAACTCTCATTAAATCTGGACCAGTTCTTTTTGAACCCCAAAGAAAAGGTCTATCATAAGCATATTCTCCACTTAAACTATACATTCCATAACGGTCTGTTTCAGATTTAAAAGGACGAATTAATTGTGAATGACAAGCATTACAACTATCTTTTATATATACATGACGACCAGCTAATTGCAATACAGTATAAGGTTTAGTACCTACTACTGGTCTTGCACTATTCATAAAATCTGGTAGTACAGTTACGACTCCTGCATAAGCAATAACAACAAATACACCTACTGCAAAAAAGAATGGATTTTTTTCTAACCAATGAAACATTTTATACTCCTCCTTTTATGCTGCCATAGGTGAAGCACTTTGAGGTTCTTCCTCAATTGCTTTACTTGCAGTCATTGTTTTATAAAAATTATATGAAAACATAAAGAAACCAACTAGATACAACAATCCACCAACACCTCTAATAGTGTAATATGGATGAAGTACATTCACTGTATCAATAAATGAGTAAGCTAAGTTACCATATTGATCTGCTGCTCTCCACATCATACCTTGAGTAATACCCGCTATCCACATACTTGAGAAATAAAGAACAATACCCGTAGTTTGAATCCAAAATTGTGCTTCTAATAATTTTTTACTATAAATTTCTCTTTTAAACATTCTTGGTGCCATATGAAGAAGCGATGCTATAATCATAAAACCAACCCAACCTAATGTTCCATCATGAACGTGACCTGGAATCCAATCAGTAAAATGAGCTAAGGCATTAACTGATTTTATTGCTTGAATAGGACCTTCGATAGTTGAAAACATATAGAATGTTGAAGCAAGAATCATAAATTTAATTAATGGATTTGATTTTAATTGTCCCCATTCACCTTTCATAGTAAGTAGCATATTAATTGCACTACCCCAAGAAGGAAGAATTAAAACAACTGAAAAAATTGAACCCATAGTTTGTACCCAATCAGGAACTGTTGAGTATAACAAGTGATGTCCACCAGCCCAAAGATAAACAAACATCAATCCCCAAAAACTAAGAAGTGATAATTTATAAGAAAATACTGGCTGACCAGATTCTTTTGGTAAAAAGTAGTAAACCATTGCAATAATAGGAACAGTAAAAACGAATGCAACTGCATTATGTCCATACCACCATTGTACCATTGCATCATTTGTTCCTGCATACATAGAAACTGAGTGATACCACTTACCAAGTCCCGCAACAAAATAAGTTGGAACTGCCATGTTATTAAAAAGATAAAGCATTGCTACACCAAGAAAAGTTGCAATGAAATACCAAATAGATATATAAAGGGTTTTTTCTCTTCTTATTCCAATAAGTCCAAAAATACCCATACCCCAAATTACCCATATTAAAACAATAACAATATCAATTGGCCATTCAAATTCAGCATACTCTTTTGAAGTTGTAATACCCATAAAAAGAGTTACAACAACAACAGCTACACCAACAATATAAAGCCAAAAGTGTAATTTACCCATAAACATTAAAAATGGTGATTCTGCCATAGATACTTTAAGAACCCTTTGTCCAATATAGTACCATGTAGACCAAACTCCACTTAGTATGAAACCAAATATAACCGCATCAGTATGAAGTGGTCTAAGTCTTCCAAATGTACTATACTCACCAGCTAAATAATTTAACTCTGGATAAGCCATTTGGAAAGCGATAAGAACACCAATAGCCATGCCAACAATGCCAAACACTATAGTGGCAATTGCAAAGCACTTTGCAACTGAATAGTCATAGTTAATCATATTACTAGACTGCATCAATCCCTCCTAATTCTTTTTTATGTCACAAAAATATCACATAATTGAGGAAATTATAATATATAAACTATACGATATAGCTTAATAAGATTAAATTTGTGTTAAATGAAATATTTTTAAGTTTATAATAAGAAATGATATACCTACACATTTAAAAGTGTAGGTATATTTTATACGTCAGTATTTATTTTATAACCAAGTCCAGGAACATTTTTAATAAATTCTTTTCCTGTTTTTTCTCGAACTCTTTTTATGAATGTTCTAATAGCAGCATCTGTTACATTTTTATTTGTCCAAACATACTTTTTTATCTCTTCATGTAGGACAAATACTCCAAGATTTTTGACTAATATTGATATAAATAAAAGCTCTTTTTTCGTCAAAGAAATAGTTTTACCATTTTTTATAAGTACTTTTCTAACTTTATCAAATTGATATCCAGCATTAATATCAATTAATTCATCTAAAGAAAGCATTTCATCCGCTACAATATTTAATGCACTCATTAATTCGTCTGGATCAATTGGTTTAATCAAATACTTATCTATTCCCACATCAATCGCTTTCAGTAATCGCTCTTTTTCACTAAAAGCACTTAATACAACTATTGGCGTCTCTTTAGATATTTTTTTAATCTCTTTAGACATTTCTAATCCATCACATATAGGCATTAAAATATCTGTTATAACAACATCAGGTTTATATTTTTTAAATTTTTTTAAACCATCTTCACCATCACGAGCAACTATAAATTTATCAAACTCATCACCTATAGCACCTTCTAAAGCACTTCTTAACTCTCTTTCATCTTCAACAAATAAAATTGTTAACTTACTCAACTTACCCATCAATATTCTCCTTATCCACACATGGAACTTTTATATAAAAACACATTCCATCATCACAATTTTCCGCTTCTAGTGTTCCACTCATACTATTTTGAATAATCATTCGACTCATATATAAACCTAAACCTGTCCCCATACTTGCATGTTTTGTTGTAAAATATGGTTCAAAAATTTTATCTAGCACCTCTTTTTCTATTCCACCAGCGTTATCTTTGAAGCTAATAATAGCATAATTATCTTCTATCTTATTTATTTCTAAATTTATCACTCTATTGTCTACTGAATATTTATTAAAAGCATCTTTTGAATTATTTAAAAGATTTATTAAAACTTGAGAAAATTCACTTAAATACCCTTTTATAGAAACTTCATCATAACAATCTACTTTTAATGTTATTTCATGACGCTGTAAAGTTCCTTGCATAATAAGCATTGCTTCATCTAATGCATTTTTAATTGAAAATGTCTCAATTGGACGATGAGGATTAAAAAAGTTCCTAAAATCTTCAATAGTTTCAGACATTTTTTTAATGACTTTTTTAGAACTCTCATAACTCTTTAAAAACTCTTTATCATCTACATTTGTGTTTTTAAATATTTTTTTCATTGTATAAAGAATGATTCCAAGCTCTGAGAGTGGTTGCCTCCATTGGTGAGCAATATTTCCTATCATCTCTCCCATCGCTGCAAGACGAGATTGCTGAAAAAGAAATCTATCTTTATCTCTATTCTTCTCAACTTCTTCTTTTATTCTAAGCTCTAAGGTTTGATTTAGATCTAAAAGTTGCTGAGTTTGCTCTTTTACTCTTTGCTCTAAAGTAATGTTGAGATTTTCTAACTCTTCTTCTTTTTGTTTTAACTTTTCTGTCAGCTCAATACTATCTGTAACATCATATCGTATAGCAATAAACTCTTCTATAGTGCCCTTTTCATTAAGCATAGGAATCACTGTAGTATTAACATAAAAAGTACTTCCATTTTTTGCTTTATTTTTAACTGTTGATATATAGGCTTTTTTCTCTTTTATAGTGTTCCACAATTTTTCAAATACATCTTTTGGAACATCTGGGTGTCGTATGATATTATGATTTTCGCCTATTAACTCTTCTCTCTTATATCCAGAGATTTTACAAAATTCATCATTAACAAAAGTAATGATTCCATCTAAATCTGTTTTTGAAACTATATTACTTTGTTCTATTGCTTCTTGATATTTTTTTAAATTCATATTACTGCCATGTATCCTAGATAAGAGATGTAAATGCCATAAAGGATAATAACAATTGACGCTATTTTAATCATAATTTCTCTAAAATTACCACTCTTTAAAAAGCCTATAATAAATCCGAAACTTAATAATGTAGGAATTGTAGAAAGACCAAAAATCAACATTGTAATTGCTCCCCAAAAAACTGAACTAGTAGCCGCTGCAGAAATTGCAAAAAAGTATACTAATCCACAAGGTAACAGTCCATTTAAAAGGCCTAAACCATAAAAACTAGCAAATGATTTTGAATGAATTAAATTTGAAAAAAGTTTTTTAACAAAAGAATTTGAAGATAAAGAACACTCTAAAGAAGTTAAAAAATTAATTTTCCCCATGAGAGAAAGCCCCATTAAAACCATTATTATGCCAATAACAAAATAGAGATAACCTGTAGAAGTTTTTGAAAAAGAGATAACACTTCCTAAAAAGCCAAAAATGACTCCAAGCATTACATAAGAAGTAACTCTTCCTAAATTGTAAAAAAGATGAGAAATAAATTGCGTCAATTTATTCGAATTTGAATCAATCTTTGCACTACTATAAGCGACAACAAAACCACCGCACATTCCAATGCAATGACCAAGGCTTCCTAAAAAAGCAACACTTATAATAGCTACAAAGTTAATAGTTTCTATAATTTATCCCTTAGAGTCTATCTGCAAACTCTTTGAATATATACTTACTATCATGTGGTCCAGGACTAGCTTCTGGATGATGTTGTACTGAAAATACCGGCTTATCTATATAATCTAGCCCTTCTATTGTATTATCAAATAGATTCATATGTGTTACTTTAGCAATAGAACAAACAGAATCAGGAACATTATAATTATGATTTTGTGCAGTTATTTCAACTATATTAGTTTTTTCATTTTTAACAGGATGATTTCCACCATGTTGACCAAATTTTAATTTATATGTAGGATGTCCAAGGGCAATTGAGATCAATTGATGTCCAAGACAAATAGCAAACATAGGTACTTTTGCATCGATTAATTTTTTTATTTTTTTTGCTTCAGTTTTAAGAACAAGAGGTTCACCAGGACCATTTGATAAAAATACACCTTTAATATCGCCACTTTTATATCTATTTATAAGTTCATCTTCATTAAAAGTAGAAGGTACAACTTCTACATCTAATCCTACTTCACACAATTCATTTAAAATATTTCTTTTAACTCCAAAATCAACTGCTACTATTTTTTTACCACTATTGGCTTGAGCCGTTTTATACTCAAGTTTTACATCATCCCAAGCAGCATCTGTATGTGTATAAGCTTCTTTTGTACTTACTTTTTGTGCATAATTAATTTCTTCGATTCTAGGAGTATTCTCAAGAATCTTTTGTAATTCATCTTTATCGCTAACTTCTGTTGAAGCTATCATCATTTTAGGGCCACCATCACGAATCATCTTCGTAAGATATCTTGTATCAATATCACAAATTCCCAAACTCTCATGAGTATTTAAAAACTCACTTAATGATGCAGTTGCTCTAAAATTAGATGCTTCTTCATTTAAATTTCTAATTAACATCCCACTAGCATGAATAGTTTTGCTTTCCATATCATTGTCATTCGTTCCAACAATTCCAATTTCAGGCATTGTAAAAACAATAAATTGACCAGCATAACTAGGGTCACTCATAATTTCTTGATATCCACTCATAGATGTATTAAATACAATTTCACCCACTTTAGTTCCACTATATCCAAAACTATTTGCTTCTAAATAAATGCCATTCTCTAAATAAATCCAAATAGGTTTTAAACTCATAAAAGTAATCCTTTTTTTCTTAATTCTTCCTCATAAAGTCGCTCAAATACTAAATCATACTCTGGGCTTCCAGGAATTAGTTTTCGCTTATAATGAGTGATTTTTTCAGCAACAATCTCTTCGACGTCTTGAAAACTTTCAATATATTTTTCCATAGCTCCATAAATTATGTTTTTAACACGGTTTTCTGTAACATTGTACTCAACTAAATTATCTTTCCAAAGAAGCTCCATAATTTTATGTGAAAGAGCACTATATCTATCTTCATATGATAAAACTACGTCGTACTCTTTTGCTAATTTTTTCTTAATTAACCAAAACATATTACGTCTGTCTACTTGCATAAACTCCATATCATCTTCGTTTTCATCCAAAAGCTCATCAACTCTCTCTTCAAGAGCCATCTCTTTATTAATATCTTCTTCTATTAGTTCTTGAGATGCTTTTACTACTGGTTCTAATCCACTGATTAGTTTTATAAAACCACTGTTAAGTAAATCAATTGCTATTTTATTTGCAATATATGGTGCATGTGGTAATCTGATCTTCATTGCAGACCTTACGTTAGAATTTTCAGTATTTTATCTAAAGTAAGGTAAATATCTGTTTAGGTGAGAGTAGTGTCACTAAAATAACACTACTGAATGATAAAAATTTAATTTTTTACAAGTAAATATCCACCAGCTCCAAGCATTACACTTCCAGCTAGTTTATTCATAATATTTTGGGTTTTTGGTCGTTTAATTACCTTTTTTGCTTTAGCAGCAAAATATGCATAGCTACCTAAAACTAAGGTTAAAATACTAACAACTAAAGAAGAAACTAACCAAATATCTGATGTTGTCAGTGCATTTAAATCTATAAAAGTTGGTAAAAATCCTAAGTAAAAAAGTATAACTTTTGGATTTGAAAGACAAACAAATAATCCTGTTATAAAATCTTTTCCATAAGAGATACTTTTTACATTTTTTACAGAATTTTCGTTTGCTTTAGAAGTAAAAATTTTATATCCTAAATACAAAAGATAAATACCACCAATATACTTTACTATAATAAAAACCTCACCCATCATATTAGCAATAGCATTAAGACCAAAAATAGCCATCAATAAAAATATTAAATCGCCAAGGACTATTCCTAATGACATGGAAAATGCATGATTAAATCCTGAACCTAATGCTCTTGCAATAATAGCAAATGTTCCAGGTCCTGGACTTGCCATGAAAATAAAAAGAGCGCCACTAAAAGCCATAATCGTTAAAAAATCCATTTTTACTCCTTATTCTGGTCCTTTTCATTATCAAATGGTGGTCCAATTCTAAGCCTCTGTGTAATTTTTGAAGCTTTGACTGGATCCATTTTTGCCATAATCTTTGATACTTTTTTTGCTTGAAGCGTAAATATTACTGCTGCTGCTTCATTTATAGGTAATGCTTCTAAAATCCCTGCTGCTGCAGAGTCTTTCATTTTTGAATATGTATCACTTATCTTATCATTTTTAGCACCATTAATGGCATCAAGAAGTTCTTGATTTTTTTTAAGCATATTTTTAATATTTTCTTCTTTAGCAGATATTACTTGCATCGTTGCATTTAAATCTTCTTTTTGAGAATCAAGTTTTGCTCTTTGTTTATCAAAAAGCACATTAGTTGCTGCTTGAAGTGCTTCAAAAGATTGTCTTGCTTCATCAATTTTTTCAACTTCTTTTAAAAGCTCAACTTTTCTCTCTTCAAAAACTTTTGTACAATCAATAGTTTCACTAAAAACTGTAGTTATAAAAATAAGAATAATAAACAAAAATTTCAATGTATCTACTCCTTGTTGTTAAACAAAATATTAGATATTTCATCCATATCTAACTGTTCTTGTTTTTTTATCTTTTCCATCCATTCTTCAAAATCTTGCTCTTCAAGATACTTTATTTTTTCGTACTCTGTATTGGCTTGTTTATATTCACTTTGAAGTCTCATGATTTCACTCTCGCTTTTTAGCATTGCTTCTTGCAAATTGTCTTTTTCACGTCTAAGTATAGCTAAGTGTTCTCTGAATACAGAAATTAAAGAGATACTTCCCTCTTTAGGACTTTTCATCTCTTCTATTTCGCGACGAGTATCAAGAATTTTTTTCTCTAACTCACTTTTTTTATATCTTTCTTTTGCTAAAAGCGTTTCTACTTTATCTCGTTGTTGTTTTCTTACTTTAGCAATAGGAGTGAATTTACTATTCATCTGACTTTCTCCTTTAACTTGAACACGTTCAAGTTAAATTCCTCTCACTAAAGCACGAAGTGAAACTTCTGTAAATAACATTGTTTCCCTCCATTTTATATATTGTATTGATTTTTACATGTAAGAAATTTATCCTTACATGTAAAGCTTTTTTATAAAACTATCGTATCATTTCTATCTGGACTTGTTGAGATGATTCCTATTTTTGTATTTGTTAGCTCTTCTATACGTTTAACATAATCTTTTGCCCCTTGAGGTAATTTATCATAATCGGAAATTCCCTCAACACTGTCCCAACCTTGAATATCTTCATAAATTGGTTTACAATTTTCTAAATCACTTGGAACATAATCAATTTCATCACCATTATACTCATAAGCTCTACAAATTTTAATTGTTTCAAAACCATCAAGAACATCTAATTTCATTAAAGCAAATTGATCACAACCATTCAGCCTTGAAGAGTGTTTTACAACAACAGCATCAAACCAACCACATCTTCTACCACGTCCTGTTGTTGTTCCGACTTCTTTACCAACATCAGCTAAAGTTTCACCAACTTTTCCAAAATCTTCTGTTGGGAAAGGTCCATGCCCAACACGTGTTGTATATGCTTTTACGATACCTGTAACTACGCCAATATCTTTTGGATTAATTCCAAGACCTGTACAAGCACCTGCACTTACTGTTGATGAACTTGTAACATAAGGATATGTTCCATGATCAATATCAAGAAGTGTACCTTGTGCACCTTCTAAAAGCATTTTTTTATTATTATCCAGTGCATCCCAAACCATATTTGTTGTATTAGTTATAAATGCGCCTAATTTCTCTTTATAGAATTTCAACTCTGCTAAAAGTTCAGCTTCATTAGGAGTTTCTATTTTAAGTGCATCATATACTGGTTTATTTGTATGAAAACTTAATAATAATGACTTACAAAGTTGTTCTGGATTTAAAAGTTCACCCGCTCTATTTCCAACTCTATTAATCTTTGAAGCATATGCTGGTCCAATACCTTTTCCAGTAGTTCCAATGGCATTATCACCTTTTAATTTTTCTCTGGCTTGATCAATAAGTGAATGGTATGGAAGATTTAAATGTGCTTTATCACTTATAAAAAGACGCCCTTCAAGAGATTCAAATTGCTCCATTTCTTCTATAATTGCTTTAGGAGATAAAACTACACCATTACCGATAATATTTATAGCGTCTTTATTTAAAACACCTGAAGGAATTAAGTGAAGTGCATGTCTAACACCATCAACCCAAATAGTATGTCCAGCATTGTGTCCACCTTGGCTTCTACATACCACATCATACTTTTGAGCTAGCATATCCACTATCTTACCTTTTCCCTCATCGCCCCACTGAATTCCTACTATTAAATCTGCTTTACTACTCATTTAACTTTCTCCTTTTACTGAACAAAAGTTCAGCAAAAATTCCTATCACTAAAGCTATAGCCTTGCGAAGAAATCTTTCTTTATTTTATTTAATTTATTTTTTTATTAATGTTTCTATAAACGCATCTGTATAAAGTCCAAATCCTGTAGACTCTAATCCTTCACTCTCATAACTTCCACCTTTTGCAAGGGTACAGTTTTTATCAATAAACCGAAAAAATAGTTCATCATAATAACGCATATTGACATAATAAAGTGGTGAAAAATGAACATTTTTATAATTTAATTTTTCATAAAGTGATTTCATCTTTTTTAATTCCACTTTAATATTTTGCGGCACTATTTCTATAACCTTGTCAATATCCTCAGGTCTTTGTAAACAAGCAAGTTTTTCTAACCAATCTATTTCTAAAGACAAGATTTTTTGAAGTTCCGCTTTTTCAAAAATATCTAAACTAAGATTTAACTCTTCAGCAATTATCTTCGGAATCTTTATATTACTTATATGAACTAAAGGATTTAAATCAAATTTTGTAAAAACTTTTTCACAAATACCTATACTTGAGCTTAAATCATTATTGCCTATAAACTCTGCTCCTATTTGATTTATCTCTGTATTTGGGTATCTAAAAACTGGTTGTATATAAAACCACTTATTTTGTTTTGTACTTCTACCAAGCCTTTTAGTCATCAATCTTACTACATCTAAAGTACTATCAGCCCTTAAAGATACTATATTGTTTTGTTCATCTGAAAAACGAATAATTTCTTTTTCATTTAAACTCTGGTGTTGGTGATAAGAAAAAAATGGAGTTACAATTTCTTCAAAACCAGCTTCACCTAAAAATTCACTCGATACGGCTTCAATCTCTCTTTTAAGTTTAGCACTTTTCCCAAAATACAACCTACTTCCAGTAGGTATTTCGTGTTCATCAATCATTATATAATTCTTTACTAAAAATTGCATTTGCCGCTCCATCATAAGGACGACGACCTATTTCATCAAGAGCCATTTCTATAGCATTTAATGTCCATGCTGCCTCATAAGGAGCAACTAGTCCCATATGATTAATTCTAAATAGTGTTGTTTTAACATGGTCTTGCCCCCCTGCCATATTTACATCATATTTCGTTTTTAAAATTTTTCTTATTTGTGCTGCATCTTCATCATACACTGCACTCATAGCATCTGCAGGAACTTTTGGAAATATTTTTAAATCAAGTGCTTCAAGCGCTTTCTTTGTTGCAAGTGAACGTTTTTTTGTATCACTATAAAGTTTATCAAAACCATCTTCATGTAATTTTTCTAACATTGCTTTTAAACCGATGATAAGAGTTGTTGCTGCTGTATATGCTGTTGTATTTTGTTTTTGCTTTTTTAATTCAGTTTTTAAATTTAAATAATAACCAACACCACCCTCTTCTATAACTTTCATGGCACTACCACTAAGTCCAATTAAAGCTAATCCTGGAGGTAACATAAGAGCTTTTTGTGAACCACTAATCAAAGCATCGATATTTGTAGTATCAATTTTTTCTACACCAACTGCAGTGATGCCATCAGCAACTACCATGATATTTGGTCTGATTTTTTTTACTTCTTTTGCGATTTGTTCTACTGGATGACGAAGACCTCCTGCACTTTCACAAATTTGTATGAAAATAGCATCTATACTTTCATCATTTTTAATTGCATTTACTACATCTGCAACATTAGAAGGAGTATCCCAATCATACTTTAGCTCACTATACTCTTTACCATATGCTTCACAGATTTTTCCAAATCTCTCACCAAATTTTCCAGAATTAATAGTAAGTGCTTTAGTTTTACAAAGATTTAAAACAGTAGCTTCCATCGCACCTGTTCCACTACTTGCTAACATTAACACTTCTTCCATATCAAAAAGTTCTTTTAAAAGTTCTCTTGTTTTTTCAAAAATTTCTTCAAACTCAGGTGTTCTGTGGTGGATTGTTGGCCCACTCATCGCCATTCTAATATCTTCAGGTACCGGTGTTGGCCCTGGTGTAAGAAGTAACATATCTCGCCCTATTAAGTTTTTGACTCTATTTTAACTAAAGATTACTTTTTATTTGTTTAGTTGATTTAATTTTATACTAATTAAGGGAGCACATAAAAGAGCACCATAAAGTAATGAGAGATGCTACCACACAATACAAAAATGTGCCATATTGCATGATTATAAGGAATTGATTTTCTAACGTAAAAGATAACACCAATAGAATAAAAAAGCCCTCCTATGAGCATAAGCCAAAGACCATTTACTGCCATGTTTTCCATAAGTTGATTAATAGCAACTACGACAAACCAACCCATTGTTATATATAGTACAACGGATAATTTTTTAAATCGATGAGGGCAAACGAACTTTAAAACAATGCCCACAATAGCAACTGACCAAATAATAAAAAATATACTCCAACCCCAAGTGTTTCCCAACAGTACTAAAACAACTGGTGTATAAGTACCTGCAATCAAAAGATATATAGATGCATGATCAAATTGCCTAAAAATTTGTTTTGCTTTTTCATTAGTTATTGCATGATAAAGTGTTGATGAAGTATAAGCAAAAATCAATGATGCTCCAAATATCGCACAACTTGTTATTATTGTTGCAGATTCTGTAAGTGATGCATATGCGACTAAAACAGCTAAACCTACAATACTTAATAATATACCAATCCCATGAGTTGTTGCATTAATAATTTCTTCTATTAAACTATATCTTCCTACTAATTTTTCCATATATTTACCTTATTTTTGTTCATTATATACAAATTAGTATTTTATTGTGCCATATATCTGTTGGTTTATTAAATTTGTGCTAATATTTATTTAAATATTATTATAAAAGGATTAAATATGTTTTTTGAATTATTTATTGAAATATCTACAGCAATTTTTATAATTATTATGTTTGCTTGGTTTGTGCACGATAAATATGTACAAAGAAAACATCAACTTCTTATTAATTACCCTATTATTGGAAGAATGAGATATTTTCTTGAAGCAATTCGTGAACCATTTCGCCAATACTTTGCTAATGAAGATTTTTACGAATCAAGAGATAAAATCAACTGGGTATATAATGCAAGTAGAGATATGCCAAATTATATATCTTTTTCACCAGGACAACCACAACCTCTTCCAAAATTTCTTATAAAACACTCAAATCAAGTCCTAAATGATAGTGAAGTAAGCGATGACTTTAGTATTACTATAGGTGAAAAAAGAAAATATCCCTTTGTTACAAAATCAATCATTTATCGCTCAGCCATGAGTGATGGCTCTATATCACCAGAGGGAACAAGAGCATTTGTTATAGGGGCAACCAATGGAAATTTTCCAATAAATACAGGAGAAGGTGGACTCACTTCAAACTTTTTTGTAACTCACGCTAATCACGGAGGTGATGAGTATATGGAAAACATTCCAATTTCAGGAGTTAATAGAACTATTTATATGCTTTTAGTAATGTTTTTTAACCGTGCTGTTGCACTTAAAGTTCTTCGAGCCCTTTTACTTACAAAAGAAACTTATGATACATACGTAATAGATTTTAACTCTTTAATATTTTTTAGACCAAATTGGCAACTTCCATTTAAACTATTTCCAAAAGAAATTCCTGAAGATATGCCTGATATTATTTATCAAATGAGTTCAGGTTTTTATGGATGTAGAAACAAAGATGGCAACTTTGATGAAGATAGATATAAAAAAGTCATGAGTTTTTGTCGTGCAACTGAGATAAAAATAGCCCAAGGAGCAAAACAGACAGGTGGAAAACTTATAGCTGAAAAAGTAACCCCTGCAATCGCCTATTATAGAGGATTAGAACCATATAAAAATATTTTTTCTCCAAATAGATTTCCTTTTGCAAATACGACTAAAGAACTTTTAGATTTTGTTGGAAGATTACAAAAACTCTCAAATAAACCAGTAGGATTTAAAATAGTCATCTCTGGTAGAAATAATATAGAAGAAATTGCTCAAGAGATCAAAAATAGAAAACAAAACAAAATGGAAGGCATTCCTGATTATATTACAGTTGATGGTGGTGATGGAGGTAGTGCTACTGCACCATTAGAACTTATGGATAGAATTGGATTAGGTATAAAAGATGCTCTTTTTGTAGTAAATAGTGTTCTCGAAGAATACGGAGTAAGAGATGAAGTAAAACTTTTTGCTAGTGGAAAAATACTTACTCCTGATGATGCGGTAATAGCTCTGAGCCTTGGTGCCGATATGGTAGGGGTTGCTAGAGGATTTATGATGAGTGCTGGGTGTATTCGTGCAAGGGAGTGTTCAGGAGCAGGAGGAAGACACTGTCCTGTTGGACTAGCTACACAAGATGCTAAAAAAAGAAGTGCTTATTTAGTAATGAAACAATCTTTACATATCGAAAGTTATCATAATAATCTTATTAAAGGGATAAAAACGGTACTTGCAGTCATGGGTAAAAAAAGTCATAAAGAGTTAAACAAAAATGATTTACAATTTGTAGATAAAAATGGTTTCGTTTATACTGATGTTAATAGATATTTGCGTAAAAGATTAGATGCTTAAAAGGTTTACATGTAAGGAAAAATCCTTACATGTAAAGATATAATTAGATTTTTTTAGCATCACATGCCGCTGTAAATACGACATCTGTTGAACTGTTAAGCGCCGTCTCAAGAGAATCTTGAACAACCCCAATAATAAAACCAATAGCAACAACTTGAAGAGCGATATCATTACTAATACCAAAAAGACTACAAGCCAAAGGTATTAAAAGCAAAGATCCACCAGCAACACCACTAGCACCACAAGCTGCAAGTGCAGAAACTACACTTAAAAGAAGTGCTGTTGCCATATCTACGTGAATACCTAAAGTATGAACAGTAGCTAAAGTAAGAACTGTAATAGTAACAGCAGCTCCAGCCATATTTGTTGTTGCCCCTAAAGGAATTGAGATAGAATATGTATCTTCATGAAGACCAAGTTTCTTACATAAATTCATATTTACAGGAATATTTGCAGCAGAACTACGTGTAAAGAAAGCTGTAATACCACTTTCACGAACACAAGTAAAAATAAGTGGATATGGATTACGTCTTGTTTTAACAAAAACGATTATAGGATTTACAACAAATGCGATAAAAAGCATTGTTCCTACAAGTACGCTTAGAAGTCTACCATAACTAAACAGTGCTTCAAATCCTGTCTCTGCAAACGTATTTGCAACAAGACCAAAGATACCAAATGGAGCTAAACGAATAATAAAACGAACTATTTTAGTTACACCAGTTGAAACATCATGAAAGAGATTTTTTGTTTCTTTAGAACTATAATGCATAGCAATACCAATAGCAATTGCCCAAACTAAAATACCAATAAAGTTACCAGTTGCTAAGGCATTTACTGGGTTATCAACCATGTTAAAAAGTACCCCTTTTAAAACTGATATCACACTATCTGGTGGAGTTAAATTAGTATTAGCAGCGTCAATAAGAACTAACTCTACTGGAAATAAAAAACTTGCACTAACTGCTATAAGTGCTGCTGAAAATGTACCAATAAGATAAAGCATAACAATCGGTTTCATATTTGCTGTACTATCTACTTCTTTTGTTGCAATTGCCGTTGCCACAAGTATAAAAACTAAAATAGGAGCTATTGCTTTTAAAGCACCAACAAAAAGACTTCCTAATATAGATGCAGCTGATGCAAGCTCTGGTGAAACCATTGCTACAACTACTCCTAAAACTATACCAATAAGAATTTGTACAACTAAATTGCCTTTAGAGTATTTAGATACTAAACTACATTTTTGACTCATATTAATCCTCTTTAAAATTTAAAACTGAGGATTATAACGTAAAAAATATTTAAAGCAAATATTAAAATGGAAGCTTTTTCATAATGACATCATGAGAATTTACATATTGCTCACACTTAGCACCACCCAATTTCACACAAGTGTTTTGCCAAAGTTTTGAGTGACCATCATTTTTATTGTTATATGCATGAATTTTAAAAAGTACTGCATGTGCATATTCATGAGCAATTACATTAGAAATTATATACTCTATACTTTCTTTCATAACTTTTTTATTAAGATATATTTTTACACTACCATCTTGACCCAAAGATGTAACTCCATAAATTTTTCCTGGAATTTTATCTGTAATGATAATAGGTACTTTATATTGAAAACCAAAGTTTTTTTGCATATTAACTAATACTCTTTGTTCTTCTTTTGCTATTGCTTCTTGATATTTTTGAGGTATAGGATTTTTATTAAAATTATACGTGCTATACCAGTTTCTTATTAGTATAACCAAAGCTAATAGTGAAATAACAATAAATATAAATTGAATTTTTTTAAGAGTCACTGTTTAGAATACCGATAGTAAAAAAATACCTAAAATAAATCTATATATTACAAATGGCAACATTGAAGTTTTAGAAATAAGCTTTAAGAAAAAATATATACAAGCATATGCACTAAGAGCTGATAAGCCTATTCCAAAAAAGAGTTCACTCCAAACAACAACTGCTTTGCTTTCAATAAGTTCAAGTGTTTTAAGTCCACCTGCTAAAATAATAACAGGAATAGAAAGTAAAAATGAAAATCTTGCAGATGCCACACGACTAAAACCTAAAAAAAGTGCTGCTGTCATTGTAATACCTGAACGAGAAGTTCCAGGAATTAAAGCGATAGCTTGAGCAATACCAATGAGTATTGCTACTTTTATAGTTATATTGATTTCACTTTTTTTACCAACATTTCTATCAGAAAAAAATAGAGCTAAACCAAATATTAAAGTTGTTGCAGCGATGACTTCTGGCGAACGTAGGTTATTACTTATAAAATCATTAAAGCTAATACCTGCAAGCCCTACAGGAATAGTCCCTACGATAACTGCCCATCCTAAAGTACTTTCACCAACTTTTTCTCTTTTTTTAAAACTTTCTAAAAAGTCTTTTAAAATGCAAAATATATCAGATTTAAAATAATATAAAACAGCAATAAGAGTTCCTACATGTAAAGCAACATCAAAAGCTAAACCCTGATCAGACCACCCTAAAAACTTAGGAACTAAAATAAGATGTGCAGAACTTGATATTGGTAAAAACTCCGTAAATCCCTGAACTAAACTTAAAAAAACTATTTGTATTATATCCATCTAATTCCCTATACTGAACGAGTAATTCCACCATCAACTCTAATGTTTTGGCCTGTTGTATAACTTGCATCCTCACTCAGTAAAAATCTCACTGTTTTTGCTATCTCTTCTACTTTTCCATATCTTCCCATAGGAATATCTTTTAAAAACTTTTCATTTACTGGTTTAGAGTCTACAAATCCTGGAAGAACATTGTTTATACGAATATTATCTTTTGCATACTTATCAGCGTAAAGTTTAATGTAACTACCAAGTGCTGCTCTTAAACAAGCAGAGATTGGGAAAACTGGACTAGGCTCATAAGCAGCATACGTAGAAATATTAACGACACTACCACCACCTTGTGATTGGAAGATAGGAGTTACTAGCTTTAACATAGTGTTTACACTTCCTATAACAATATCTAAACCTTCATGCCAATTCTCGTCACTAAGTTCAAAAAAATCGCCTTTAGGAATATAACCAGCGTTATTTACAACAGCATCTATTCTTCCGTATTGATTCATTGCAAGTTTTACTAAAGAAACGATATCTTCTTTACATGTAATACTTCCTTGCATAGCATCAGCGCCTATCTCTTTTGCAACATTGAGTATTTCTTCACCACGTGACATGATGATAACTTTATATCCACTATTTATCAACTCAATTGCACAAGCTTTACCCATACCCATACTTGCTGCTGTTACTATTGCTACTTTTGACATCTATCTCTCTCCAATATTTCCATTGTCACTACTAATTTTATAAGTTCACTTGGCTTTTGTACAATAAATTTTGCACCATGTTCAAGTAACTCTTTTTTTTCTCTAAATCCCCATAAAACACCTATAGGAGTAAGATTTGCATTTACTGCTGTTTGCATATCTGTCTTTGTATCTCCTACAAATAGACACTCATTTGCATCAATATTTAACTCTTGTAATATCTCATCCGCACCAGCACTATCAGGTTTTCTCGGAATCCCTTCTCGTATGCCATAAACTGCATCAAAATGCCAACGTCTGAGATATTTAAGTACACATTTTTTTGTAAAAGAGTTAGGTTTGTTTGATAAAACTGCCATTTTATAACCTCTTACTTGAAAAAAGGTTAATAATTTATTGATATCATCATACATTTTTGTATTTTTATCAAACTGCTTTGCGTAGTGTTCTTCAAATAAAGCTCTTGCTTTTTTATGTTCATCAGCACATAAATCTGGTAAAAGGTCTATAAAAAGTTGAGAGGCACCTTTTCCTACAAGTAATTTAAAGTCCTCTATAGGAAGAGGACTTTTACCATACTGTTCGAGTACGTAATTACTGCTTATTGCAATATCTTTTAAAGTATCAAGTAAAGTACCATCTAAATCAAAGATTACTGCTTTATACATTTATTTACAACTACTTATTTCGTTATAAGGAACTCCAACTAACTCACACGCTTTTTTTGCTATATTTTCTTCTGTAAATCCAAACTTGATAAATAGTTTATCAGCTGGACTTGAAGCTCCAAAACGAGTCATACATATCACTTCATCAGCAAATCTATACCACTCAGTTCCTGCTCCTGCTTCAACTGCAAGAACTTTTGTAGCTGGGTCAATGATAGAGTCTATATATGCTTTATCTTGTTCAATTAGTAAATCAAAACAAGGTACACTTACTACATTTGCTTTAATACCCATTTTTTCTAAGGCACAAGCTGTTTTAAGTACAAGATATACTTCACTACCACTTGCCATTAAAGTTAAAGTAGCTCCCTCTCTTTTTGTAAGAAGATAACCACCATTTTCAACATCACCTATAGCTCTGTCATCTTTTAAAACTGTAAGTTTTTGACGAGAACAAACAAATGAAGCTGGTGCATTCATACTCAATGCTTTTTGCCATGATTTTACATTTTCACTTGCATCTGCTGGACGGTATGTATAAAAGTTTGGCATTGCTCTGTATTGACTTAATTGCTCAATTGGTTGATGTGTTGGTCCATCTTCACCTACACCAATACTATCGTGAGTCCAGACATAAAAGTTTTTCAAGCTCATCAATGCACTTAATCTTGCTGCTGGTTTTAAATAATCACTAAAGATAAAAAATGTTGCACTATAAGGAATAAACAGACCATAAAGAGCAAAAGAGTTTGTAATAGCTGCCATTGAATGTTCACGAATACCAAAGTGAATGTTTCTGCCATGTGGGAAATCACCCATGCCTTTTAGTTCACTCTTATTTGAAGGACCAAGATCGGCACTTCCACCCATGAAACCAGGTAATGCCTTAGCAACTGCATTTAAAATTTGTCCATTACTATCACGAGTAGCAACTCCCGTTTCTGCTTCATATGTTGGCCACTCTATTTTTGCAGTATCTGGATTTAAAAGCCCGGCTAAAAGAGTACTTTGTTCTTCACTTAACTCATTTTTGATTACTTTATTCCACTCAGATTGTGCTAAATCACCTTTTTCTATAGCACATTCAAATCTTGCTTTAACATCTTCAGGTATGAAAAATTTCTTTTGGGGATCAAATCCAGCTTTTTTCTTAGAGTTTGCAATCTCTTCGTCACCTAAAGGAGCTCCATGAGAATGATGGCTTCCTTCCATTTCACAAGCACCCTTAGCAATAGTAGTATCAGCAATAATCATAAGAGGTTTACTTTGGCTTTTTGAATTTTCTAATACTTCATTTATCTCATCAAAATTATGACCATCAATACGTGCTACTTGCCAACCTTGTGCTTCAAATCTTAGCTTAACGTTTTCACTCCAAGCTATATCTGTACTACCTTCAATTGTAATTTCATTTGAATCATAAATCACTACAAGATTATCAAGTCCTAAATGACCTGCTAAAGAACAAGATTCATAACTAATTCCTTCTTGTAAATCTCCATCACCACATAAACAGTATACTTTATGATCAATTACACTGGCTTTATCACTATTTAAAATATTTCCTGCATATTTTGCAGCCATTGCAAAACCTACAGCATTTGTAATTCCTTGACCTAAAGGACCTGTTGTAACTTCAACACCTGGAACATCTCCATATTCAGGATGTCCTGGAGTTTTACTACCTAATTGTCTAAACTCTTTTAAATCTTCTAAACTTACATCATATCCGCTTAAGTGTAAAAAAGAATATACTAAAGATGAAGCATGTCCTCCAGAAAAAACTAATCTATCTCTATTTAACCATTTTGTATCTTTTGGATTATGCTTGATGTGTCTACTTAAAACTGTAACAATATCTGCAAGACCCATAGGAGCACCCGGATGCCCACTATTTGCTTGTTGTACCATATCAGCACATAAAAATCTAATAGTATCAGCTTGCTTTTGTAACATTAACTTATCTTCCATTCCATTTATCCTTTAAAATAATCACTTATAATTTTTTGTAGTGTTTTGGCTAAATTAGTATCTAGCTTTTTTGTTTCATCTTCTAACTCTGTTAAAAGTCTACTCTTCTCTTTATTTGCACCCTCTACTCCGAGTAAATTTACAAAAGAGTTTTTATGCCCGTCATTTCCTGTTGGTTTGCCTGCTTCATCACTTGTGAGTGTTGCATCTATAATATCGTCTTGAACTTGAAATAAAAGTCCAAGCTTTAGTCCAAATTCATAAATACTTTTTTCTTCTTCTCTACTCAATCCAGCAATAATAGCACCCATTAAAAGTGATGCTGCTATGAGTTTAGCTGTTTTGTTTACATGTAAGAACTTTAACTCATCTAAAGTAATCTTTTTATCTTCAAATTTACAATCAATTGCCTGACCTATTATCATGCCACTTATGCCACCATCTCTTGCTAAAACAGATATCAATCTTACCTTTACTTCATCACTCAATGGAGCATTTGCTATCATATAAAATGCATGAGTATTTAAAGCATCCCCAACTAAGATAGCCGTCACTTCATCATAACTTACATGTAAAGTTGGATGTCCACGGCGAAGCTCAGCATTATCCATAGCTGGTAAATCATCGTGTATCAAAGAATATGTATGAAGCATTTCTAATGCTAAAGCAATATGCATCGCATTTTTGACTAAAAGAGGGCTTGAACTATTTACTACACTTAAAAGTAAAAGTGGGCGAAACCTTTTTCCTCCAGCATCTAACATTTCACCTAAGGCATTATTAAAATCAGGGTGAAAACTTTCCACACTCGGTAAATTTTCTTTTAAAAAAATTTCAAAATCTTTTAACAAATTAAAGCCCTAGTTTTACAAAAAATTGAAAATCTTTTCTATCAAAAAGAAGTTGTACTGTCTTTTGTTTTGTTTTTGACAAATACATTTTTAAATCATTTGAACTTTTTATTTTGTGATGGTCTATTTGTATAAGCTTATCACCTATTTTTAACCCATTTATCATACCAAAACTTTTTTCATTAATTTTATTTATTTTCATATCTTTATCAAAAAATACGCCTTTTCTTTCTAAAAATGAGTCACTCAAATATCCACCACCCATTCTTGATGCAACTGTTATGCTATTTTTATATATTTTATTTTGTCTTAAAAATTCTATTTTTATAGTACTTTTTGGTTTTGCAAAAAGTACAGTTTGATTTAACTGT
Organism: Sulfurospirillum arcachonense DSM 9755; assembly: GCF_000597725.1. Classification (GTDB taxonomy): domain Bacteria; phylum Campylobacterota; class Campylobacteria; order Campylobacterales; family Sulfurospirillaceae; genus Sulfurospirillum_A; species Sulfurospirillum_A arcachonense. The sequence goes on along the minus strand of NZ_JFBL01000003.1, from coordinate 53,820 downwards.
TTCAAAGAAGAAACTTTTTTACCATTAATTTTTAAAATTTTATCACCACTTTGAAACATCTGATTTTTAAAAAATGGATCAATATTTTTTACAACAAAACTTTTTGCTTGTTTCTCAAATCTGACACCAATATCACCATAATAAATCTCTTTAGAATTTATAAATCTTTTTATATATTCACTTCCTATAAACGACCCAGCCCCTATACCTAAACCATACACTTCACAACATAAGCAAGAGATAATGCTGTTCTCTTCTAACTGAGCATTTTGTAAATAAAAACTATCCAATAAGTCTCCACTTTTTGCAAAGTTACCAGCATACAAAGAAGTGTCGTCCATACCTGCTATCCATTCGCCTAATTTAAGCAAATGAGTACTTTTTAATCTTACTGGTTTTAAAGTTTTTTTAGAAGAAAAAAGATAAAGATTTAAAAAAGGATCAAACTTCACAAAGTTTACTGTAGGTTTTTTTTGTGAATATGCAACAGCTAAATGTTTTGTAACTGCTATTGCTCTTGTATCTCCAAAATAAACAAAAGACTTTGTATTTATTTTGTAACACTGACTAAAATCAGGGTAAGTAAAACTTGCAGAATTTGCAACCTGAAAAAATATAAAAAAAGAAATAACCAACCGTATCATCATCATTATCCTTTAGCGCCGAAGCCTCCCATGCCTGAAAGCATTTGTGCTGCTGCTTGTTTTTTGCTATCTTCTACCATTTTAATTGCATCATTTGTAGCGCTTATAAGAAGGATTTGTAGTGATTCTTTGTCACTTAAAAGAGAGTCATCTATACTTATATCGTTTATTTCGCCCTCTCCACTAATACTAACACTGATAAGTCCACCACCACTTTTGGAAGTGTACTCTTTGTTTTTTGCTTCTTCTTGCATTTTTTGGGCATTTTCTTGTGCTACTTTTAACATCTCTCCCATTTTTGAAAAATCCATATTATCAAACATTAAATAAAGTCTCTTATTTCATTTATATTATTATTCTCATCTACTAAAACCACATACGGTTTAAACTTTGCTCGTTCTTCTTCATTCATTGAAGCATAGGCTATAATAATTATTCTATCACCTATCTCTGCTTTTCTCGCAGCTGCACCATTTAAACAAATATCACGTTTACCACGTTCACCTTTTATAACATAGGTACTAAATCTTTCCCCATTATTTATATTTACAATTTCTACTTTTTGACCAACAATCAGATTTGATGCTTCCATTAACTCTTCATCAATTGTAATTGATCCTACATAGTTAAGATTTGCATCTGTAACAGATGCTCTATGTATTTTACTATACAACATATCAAATGTCATTTTTTTATACCCTTTGTTCCATTTCCATCATCTTAGCTGGGCTAATTGCTTTATCCCAAAACTCCTCTGGAATAATATACTCTTGCACTGGAATACCCTTGATGATATGTTCATCTATTATTTTATCAATTTTTTCCTTAGTAAGTCCAATGTACATGTGATGTCCTGGCTCTACTAGCATAACTGGTCCCATTTGACAGCGATTTAAGCAAGCTGTTCTTATTGGATGCACTGTTGTTGTTATACCTAAAACCATGAGTTTATTTGACATATATTGATACAATTCACGTGTTATTTCATTGACACAACTTGGTTTTGGCATACCTGGAGGTGAACTTTGTTCACACTTAAATATATAAAATGCTGGTTGAGGAATACCCATAATTTACCTTTAATACAATTTTTGCCTGATTGTATCAAAAAGATATAGAATTTAGCTGAAAAAAATAAGTTAAGATACTATTTTTTTCACTATTTTTCTATCATCAAAAGGAAATTTTTCTCCTTTTATCTCTTGATAAGTCTCATCACCTTTACCTAAGATAACTATTATTTCATCATTTTCTCTTACACTCAAAGCGTACTCTATAGCTTTTTTTCTATCGACTTCTACATGTAAAGATTTACATGATTTTATTCCTGTTAGAATATCTTCTATAATTAATTTAGGATCTTCACTTCTTGGATTATCACTTGTGACAATAACTTTTTTACCATATCTTGCTGCTATATTTCCCATTTTAGGTCTTTTACTTTTATCTCTATCCCCACCTGCTCCAAAAACAACAATCATCTCTTTTTCTTTAAGTGAATCAAGAACTTTATCCATGCCATCTGGAGTGTGTGCAAAATCAACAATAACAAGAGGATTTTCACTTACTACTTCCATACGCCCTTCTACGCCACCAAAGTTATCTATAACTGCACAAATTTTATCTAATGAGGCAACTTCTAGCATATCAATAGCACCAATTGCTGCAACTAAATTATACAAATTAAAAAACCCATGGATAGATGAGTGAAAATCTTGCATTTTATCAAATTTCTGTAAAACAGCACTCACTCCATTTTTAAGTGAATAAGCTGCTACTTTATATGTTGCAGGATTATCAGCCCCATAAGTCATACAATTTTTTCTATTAAATCTTATTTTACCATCATCTTTATTTATAAGTTTTGGAGTTTCATCTTCAAAAAAACTACTTTTAACAGCTATATAAGCATCCAAACTACCATGATAATCCAAATGATCTTGAGTAACATTTGTAAATACTTTTAATGCAAATTCTAAACCTTCAATGCGTTTTTGCTCAATTGCATGAGAACTAACTTCCATGACAAAATATTCACAACCTTCATCAATTGCATTTTTTATATTCTTCATTGTCTGTAAAATAGGAGGTGTAGTTAAACTTTTCTCATCACATTTTTTATCATTAATAAAACACCCACGAGTTCCTTGCATAGCTACTTTTTTATTTAAATCCAAAAGTATAGAATAAATAGCCGCCGCTGTTGTAGTTTTACCATTTGTTCCAGTTATACCTATAATTTTTATATTTGATTTTATTCCCAATATGTCTAGACAATCTTTTGGAGTTATTATTTTACATGTAGGTTTATTTTTAACATCATCTAAATATTTTTGATTTTGATGAGTTAATACAAATGCTATATTTTCATTACACTGTGTTGAATCATCTGTAATTGCATTATAAGGAGCAAAATTTTCTACTTCAATTATCAATTTTCTACTTTTTTTACTAAAGAAAGAAGTCTTTCATCATTAGGATACATTTGAACTGCACTCTCGAAATAATTAAGTGAAATATCTTTAAAACCATTATCTATAAGTTGTTCTAAAAAATCAATAAAATCATCTTTTTTATGAATGATAACTTTTGTAGAAAACATTATATCTTCAAAAGCTTCTTTAAAACTACTTTTGTTTTCAATAAAAATTTTAAAATCTTCATAAGCTATTCCATTTTCTTCATTAATTTTATCTTCAATTTCATCTTCTAAAAAAAGAGCCTCTAAACTCTCTAAAGATAAATCAACAGAATCAATAATTTCTTCTACAGTTGCTTCGATATTTTTTATGCCGCTATCTTTACTTAACAAATAGTACTCAAAAAGAGCTACTGCCTCATCCTCTTTTTCCATAGCCAAATCAGAGAGAATTGCACCAATTCTAGCCTCTGAAGAATTTGGTAATTCTTCTAATGCTAAAGAAAAATTTAAAAGAGAACTTTTAAAATTTTTCTGATAAAAACTTTCAATTGCTCTTTTTATAAATTTATTTGCCAAATTATAAACCTTTACTCATACTTTTCTATTGTATCTTCCATACCTGGAGCAATATTTATAACTTCTAATTCAGGATGAATATCAATTCTTAATTGTCTTTCTACTCCGTACTTTAATGTCTGACCACTTGAAGCACAACCAACACAAGCTCCTTGAAGTTGTATAAATACTTTTCCACCTTTAATAGCTAATAAAGTCATCCCACCACCATCAAGTGCTAACATAGGCTTTACTTTTTCTAAAGATTTTTCAACAGCAGGAAGTAATTCCTCATCTGAAAAGGGTATCATTATATCTCCATTATCATCATTTTTATCTGATAGCTATTTAACAATATATTCGCTTATATGCGACTGAATTATGAAAGAAAGTTTATATTTTAAAAAGAAGTTGGAGACCAAAAGGTCTCCAAAAAAGAAGAATTATACTAACTCTATGAAAGCCATAGGAGCAGCATCGCCTCTTCTGATACGAGTTTTGATGATTCTTGTATAACCACCATTTCTATCAGCATATTTAGGTGCAATTTCATCAACTAATTTTTTAGTACACTCTTTATCTTGAAGTGCTGCAAAAACTACTCTATGAGCATTAAAATCACCTGTACTTGCTTTAGTAATTAATTTTTCTACATATCCTCTAAGCTCTTTAGCTTTTGGAAGAGTAGTCTCTATTTTTTCACTTTTAATAATCGCTATAGCCATATTCTTTAAAAGAGCACTTCTATGTGATGAAGTACGGCCAAGCTTTCTATATCCATGCTTATGTCTCATTATTAACCCTCATTCTCTTCAGATTTTAAATCTGCAATTTTTTTCTTAAGTACGTCAATAGTATCATCTGAAAAATCAGATCCAACTGGGAATCCAATCTCTTCCATGACAGCATTAATCTCTTCAAGAGATTTTTTGCCAAGATTTTTAAGATTTTTAAGCTCTAATTCACTCATTAATGCTAATTCACCCACAAATCTCACTTCTGCTCTGTCTAGGCAATTGAAACTTCTTGCACTTAAATTTAATTCCTCAACACTTTGTAATAATTTGTTTAATTCAACATTATCACTAGCGCTCTCTTCTTTTGGAGCGATATCTATATCTAAAACACCGTTAAATACTGACATTTGAGTATACATTGCTTCCAAAGAATCTTTAAAAGCTTCAATTGGAGAAATTAATCCATCTGTTTCTATAGTAAAAATAACTTTTTCAAAGTTTGGATTATCTTCTACAAGAATATTTTCAATATCGTATAAAGCTTTTTTTACTGGTGTAAAAAAAGCATCCAAAGCAATATAGTCACTATCAACTAAATCTCTAATAGTTTCACTAGGAACATAACCTATACCTTTCTCTACAATTAAAGAAAAGTTTAATTCTGCATCCTCATTAATAGTCGCTAAATAACCCTCAGGTGTAACAACTTCTATTAATTCATTAGAAAGGTCACTACCATAAATCTCTTTTGGTCCACCAAATGAATAATTCACTTCTACACGTTCTTCATCACCTTTGATTTTAAAACGTATATTTTTAAGATTGATTATAAATAAAGCAACATCTTCAAGCATACCACGCATACTATCAAATTCATGTGTTACACCATCTATCTTAACAGCAGTTGGAGCAAATCCAACTGTGCTGCTAAGTAATAATCTTCTTAATGGGTGAGCTAGAGTTACAGCAAAACCAGCTTCAAATGGATATGCTATTATCTGAGCTTTATTGTTTGAAATATTTTCTACTTCAATTTCTGTTGGCATATGTGCCGCTGTACTGATTTTTTTCACTTATACTACCTCACTTATTATTTAGAGTATAGCTCGACGATCAATCTCTCTTCAACCGGGATAACTACTTCTTCACGCTCAGGGATACGTGTAAACACACCCATTGCTTTCTCTTTTTCAACATCAACCCATGGAACAATACCAGTTTGAGCTGTTAACTCAATTGAACGTTGAACTTGAGGATTATTTTTAGTTTTTTCACAAATCTCAATTTTATCACCTTGACGTACTTGATAAGAAGGAATATCTAATTTCTTTCCATTTACAAGAACGTGTCCGTGAGTTGTTAATTGTCTTGCGTTTCTTCTAGTAGTTGCAAAACCCATTCTATAAACAACGTTATCTAAACGTCTTTCTATAAGAAGGATAAGGTTTGAACCTGTATTTCCTTCTCTTCTTGCTGCTTCTTTAAACAATCTTCTAAATTGTTTTTCAGAAACTCCATACATAAACTTAGCTTTTTGCTTCTCTCTTAATTGAAGTCCATATTCACTAATTTTTGTTCTTCTTTGACCGTGTTGACCTGGTGCATATGGACGTTTATCCAATGCGCTTTTACCAGCAAGGCGACGCTCACCCTTTAGGGCCAAACTTACGCCAAGTCTTCTTTCAAGTTTCTCGACAGGTCCTCTATATCTCGCCATCTTTTCTCCTAATCTATTGCATAAACCAAAAAAATAATTTCGTTTTATTGTAATTAATAACTTTTATAAGTTAAAAAATTAAACTCTTCTACGCTTTGGTGGTCTACAACCATTATGTGGCAGTGGGCTAATGTCCTTTAAAAAAGTCACTTTAATCCCTTCCATTGCACCAACACATTTTACAGCTGTTTCACGTCCTGAGCCAGGTCCTTGAACTTTAATACCAACTTCTTTGATACCATGTTCTTTTGCTTTATTAAGTGCATCTTCAACTGCTTGCTGCGCTGCATAAGGAGTTGATTTTTTGCTACCTTTAAAACTTAAACTACCTGCACTACTCCATGCTATAACATTACCCATTTCATCAGTAACAGTTACGACAGTATTGTTAAATGTTGCAGAAATATATACTATACCTTTAGCGATATTCTTTTTTGCAACTTTTTTACGTACTACTCTTCTTTTTGCCATTTAATTGTCCCTCTGAGTAATTATGCTTTTGCGCCGACGGTTTTTTTCTTACCTTTTCTCGTGCGCGCATTAGTTTTTGTTTTTTGACCACGTACAGGAAGACCACGTCTGTGTCTTAACCCTCTGTAGCTACCCATGTCCATTAGAGCTTTAATATCTAATGTAACTTTCTTTCTTAAATCACCTTCAACAGAATATTTCTCTTGAATCTCATTACGAATCGATGCAACATCTGATTCAGTTAGCTCGTGAACTCTTTTATCAAAAGAAATTCCCACAGCATTTAAGATTGCTCTAGAAGTAGTTAAACCAATACCATAGATATAAGTTAAACCATACTCTATTCTCTTCTTCTTAGGAAGGTCTACACCTGCAATTCTTGCCATGCTTATCCTTGTCTCTGTTTGTGTTTTGGATTTGAACAAATGATTCTAACGATACCTTTACGTTTAACCACTTTGCACTTATCGCACATCTTCTTTACAGAAGGTCGTACTTTCATGATCTCTCCTGAGTCGTTTTTTCCACTAAAATTCGTAAACTGTCACAGGTATAACGAACTAAGGTTATACCAATATTTGGAAAAACAGTGGTGATTTTTCCAAGTATTCTTCACACAGCTTTACAAAAGGGGCATATTATACAGAAAATAAACTAATAGTTTACTTATATCTATAAGTTATACGTCCTTTATCTAAACTATAAGGTGTTAATTCCACCTTTACAGTATCACCTGGCATTATTTTTATATAATGCATTCTCATTTTACCTGCAATATGACATAAAACTACATGCCCATTTTGAACTTCTACTTTAAATGTTGCATTTGGTAATGCTTCTAATACTTTACCATCTACTTCAATAACATCATCTTTTGCCATTTTTCCTCCCTATACTGCCGACAAAATTTCGGCTCTATTATTTACAATTGCTACAGTATGCTCATAATGACTACCAAACAAACCATCTTCTGAGACTACTGACCATTTATCTTCTAAAATTTTAGCTGTTCCACTTTTTTGACAAATCATAGGTTCTAAACAAAAAACCATACCATTTTTTATTTTTGGACCCTGTTTTGCATTAGGACCTTCTAAGTAATTTGGTATTTCAGGTTCTTCATGAGGTTTTCTGCCTATTCCATGTCCACAAAAACTTCTTAAAGGAACAAATCCACGCGAGTGAATAAATTCTTCTAAAACTAGGCTAAGTTCTTTAAATCTCATACCTACTTTTATATTTTCTATTGCGTGATAAAGTGTATCTCGTGAACAATCAATTAAATCTTGATTTTCTTTTGAAATTTCACCAATTCCTACACTAACAGCTGCATCTCCATACCATCCGTTCTTTTCAACACCAATATCAAAACCTACAATGTCCCCATCTTTTAATGTATAATTATTAGGTATTCCATGAATGATTACTTCGTTTACAGAGGTACAAACACCTGCTGGAAAACCATATAACCCCTTAAAGGCTGGTCTTCCACCATTTGCTCTTATAAATTCCTCACCCATTTCATTTAACTCTAAAAGAGTCATACCTGGGCGAGCATTTTGAGAAAGTAGCTCTAAAGTTTGAGCCACCATTTTATTAGATATTCTTAAGCACTCAATATCTTGTGGTTTTCTAATAGCTATTGCCATTAAAGACCTACTGCACTCAATGTTTCATATTTATTCATGTACATTTGAGCCTCAATTTTTCTCATTGTATCAAGAGCAACTTGTACAACAATTAACACTGCTGTTCCTCCAAAAAAGAATGGAACACCCATAGTTTTTACTAAAACCCATGGAAGTGTTGAAATAAGACCAAGATATATAGAACCCCAAAAAGTCAATCTACTTGCAACTTCATTAAGAAAAAGAGCCGTACTCTCGCCTGGACGAACACCAGGAATAAAGCCACCTTGCTTTTTTAAGTTTTCTGAAATATCTTTTGCATTAAACACAATTGATGCGTAAAAATATGCGAAAAATATAACAAATATAAAAGTTAATACATTAAATGCATAACTATTAGGACTTAAAAAATCATTGATTTTTTGAATAATTGGATTAGTACTTGCTTGCATAATAGTTGATGGAAACATCAAAATTGCACTTGCAAAAATTGGAGGAATTACCCCACTAAGATTTACTTTAATAGGTACATAATTCATAATTCTTTTATGTTGGTTTTGCATAATTACTTTTCTAGAATATGAGATAGGAACACGACGTTCACCCATTTCCACATAAATAATTGAACCAACTGTAGCTAATATAACAAGTAAAATTCCTATAACAACTAAGAAATTCAATTCTCCAGTATTTACTAGATTAATTGTACCTCCTATTGCTGAAGGGATACCTGAAACAATACCTGCAAAAATAATTAAACTGATACCATTACCAATACCACGTTGCGTAATCTGCTCACCAATCCACATAAGAAGCATAGTCCCTGTTAGCATTGAAGCAGCTGCAATTGCAGTAAATGTAGTCATATCAATCATGATAGCACTCTCACCTGCACGTCCAGTCATACTTTGCAAACCAACTGAAACACCAATTGCTTGAATAATAGTAATACCGATAGTTGCATAACGAATGATTTGCATATATTTAACCATCCCATCACGCTCTTTTTTCATTTTACCAAAAGCAGGGAATGTAGCAGCGAGAAGTTCCATAACGATTGATGCAGTAATATATGGCATAATTCCTAATGAAATTATACTTAATCTTTGTGCAGCGTTACCACTGAACATATTAAACATACCTAATGCATTTGAGCTATTTGAATCGAAAAATTCTTTAATTACAGCAAGATTTACGCCAGGCACTGGCACATAAGCCAGTATCCTGTACGCAAAAATAAACCCTAAAGTAATTAAAATCTTTTTAGTAAGATCATTACTCATTTTATTTACCAGTAAAAGTTATATTATCGTCTTTAATTTTAGCAGCAAGTTCTTTTGCACCTGCACCGATAAGTTTTACTTTACTAACACTTCCAGCTATCTTGTGAACACTTCTGATTGAATCCATAGTGATTTCAGCAAGTTCAGCAACTGCTTTTACTCTTTCTACATTTATAGTATATGGTTTAGTTACACGAGAAACAAATCCAACTTTTGGAAGTCTTCTTTGTAGTGGTTGTTGTCCACCTTCAAATCCTCTTTTTATTTTGTAACCTGAACGAGACTTTTGACCATTACAACCACGACTCGCTGTTTTACCCATACCACTTCCTTGACCACGGCCAACTCTCTTTCTTGAGTGAGTTGAACCATCAGCAGGAGTTAGATTATTTAATGCCATTATAAATCCTTCTTAAGCTTTAAGCATGCTAAGAGCTTTCATTGTTGCTCTTACCACGTTAGCCGCGTTGTTTGATCCTAGTGACTTTGTCAAAATATCTTTAATACCTGCAAGCTCAACAACAGGACGTGTTGCTCCACCAGCAATAACACCAGTACCTTCACTTGCTGGTCTAAGTAAAACTCTACTTGCGTTGTATTTTACTTCGATATCATGAGCAATTGTTGAACCTTTAGTATTAACTTTTATAATACTTTTAAAAGCGTCATCTACTGCTTTTTTAATCGCATCAGGAACTTCTTTAGCTTTACCAAAACCGAAGCCTACTAAACCATCTTTATTTCCAACAACTACTAGTGCTGTAAATCTAAAACGTCTACCACCCTTAACAACTTTTGTTACACGGCCGATGTTAACGATGACTTCTTCAAATTCTTCTCTATTATACTTTTCCATTGAATCGTCTTTCCTTATATTACAGCGTAATGCCGTTTTCTCTTAAGCCTTCTGCAAAAGCAGCAATAACACCATGATAAAGATATCCATTTCTATCATATACAACTGTTGTTAACTTCTTTTCTTTCAGAGACTCAGCAAAAACTTTTGCAAGTTCAATTGCTCCAGCCTTACTTGCTTTTAAACCTAATTTAGCACCATCTGCACTTACCAATGTAACATTATTAACATCATCAATTGCTTGTACATAAACATATCTATTTGATTTAAAAATAGAAATTCTAGGACGTTCAACTGTACCGAAGATATCTGCTCTAACTCTTTTCTTACGCTTAATTCTAAGCGCAAGTTTTCTTTTTAATAAATTTGCTCTCATATGCTACCCCTATTTCTTAGCAGTTTTTCCGGCTTTGCGGATAATATGTTCTTCAACATATTTAACACCTTTACCTTTGTAAGGCTCAGGTGGTCTAAAACTTCTAACTTCAGCAGCAACTTGACCAACAACTTGCTTGTCATCACCTTTAATAGTAATTAAGTTTTTTTCAACTGTAACTTGAAGACCTTTAGGGAATTCATAGTTAATTGGGTGTGAAAAACCAAGTTGCAATTCAAGAACATTTCCTTTAACTGCAGCTCTATAACCAACACCATTGATTTCCAATTGTTTTTGAAAACCTGTTGTTAGTCCTACTATAATGTTTTGAGCTAAAGCACGATATGTACCCCAGTATGCACGGTCTTGTCTATCATCACTCTTTGCAGAGAATATAATTTGACCACCGTCTACTTTTACATCAACATTGCCTTTAGTGTCCAATTCTTTTGAAGCACTACCTTTTTTAAATACAACTACAGCTCCATCAACTGATACATTAAGATCAGCTGGGACAGTTACTGGTTGCTTTCCAATACGTGACATTTATTTCCTTTTACTTGTCTACGATAAGACTACTTTTTAGAATGGTTATCGAATACCATAAAAGTTAGTATTTTACCAAATACTACAAAGTACTTCACCACCAACTTTTGCTTTATGAGCATCGTCGTTGCTTAGTACACCATGAGAAGTACTTACTACAAAAGTACCATACCCATTTTTAAATTTTTTAATATCATCAGAAGCTTTATAAACACGGCGTCCTGGCTTAGATATTTTTTTAACTTCAGTTATAACACTGCTTCCGTTTTTGTCATATTTAAGAGCAACTTTAATAAATTTCTTATTGCCATCTTCAATAACATTAAAACTTTCAATGTAACCTTTTGCTTGAAATACACCCATTACAGCTTCTACAAGCTTTGAGTGCATTAACTGTGTTACATCAAGTTTTCTTAATGATGCATTTCTAATTCTTGTTAGTGCATCTGCTAAGAGATCATTAATCATTATATTTTTCCTTACCAGCTTGCTTTTTTAAGTCCGGGAATCAGACCTTCATTTGCCATTTTTCTAAGACAAACTCTACATACACCAAAATCTCTGTAAACTGAGTGAGGACGCCCACAAATTTGACATCTTGAATATCCTCTAACACTAAACTTAGGCTTTCTAGCAGCCTTTGCAATCATAGATTTTTTTGCCATGTTACTTGCCCTTCGCGAACGGAATACCAACTAATTCAAGAAGCTTAAAAGCTTGCTTATCATTAGCAGCAGTTGTAACAATTGTTATGTTCATTCCATGAGTCTTTAAAACATTATCAAAAAGAACTTCTGGGAACATCAATTGCTCAGTTAAACCAAAATTATAGTTTGCACGTCCGTCAAAACCAGTTCTTGGTAATCCACGGAAATCCTTAACTCTTGGAAGTGCAACTGAAATCAGTTTGTCCAAGAATGCATACATTTGTTCATTACGGATAGTAACTTTAACGCCTACAGGATAACCTTCTCTTACTTTGAAACCCGCTACAGATTTCTTAGCATTTTTTACTTGTGCTTTTTGTCCAGAAATTAAAGATATTGTATCTACAATATTTTGTAAAATTTTACTATCTTTACCATCATCACCAGCACCAACACTAATAACAACTTTTTCTAAAGCAGGAATTAGCATAGGGTTTTTGATGTCAAATTCTTTTACAAGAGCATCTTTTATCTCAGCTTGATATCTAGCTTTTAATCTGTTCATTATTCACCCTCTACTTTTGCAACATTAGAAATGTTAATTGGCATTTCTTTATTTACAAATCCACCATTAGGATTTTTGTCATCAGGCTTAATTGCTTTTTTAGCTACTTTACAACCCTCAACAATAACTTTTGAAGATTTTGTAAGTACTTGAAGTACTTTAGCTACTTTGCCCTTATCATCACCAGCAATAATTTTTACACTATCGCCTTTTTTAATTTTAAATTTAGTTGCCATTAAAGCACCTCCGGAGCTAGTGATACAATCTTCATAAAACCAGAATATCTCACTTCTCTACCAACAGGTCCAAAAATTCTTGTTCCAATTGGTTCTTTTTTATCATTAAGAATAACAGCTGCATTCTCATCAAATCTGATAAGTGAGCCATTTTCTCTTTGTATTTCTTTTTTAGTTCTAACGATTACCGCTTTTACTACCTGTCCTTTTTTCACTTTACCTGTTGGTAAAACTTTTTTAACAGAAGCAACAATAACGTCACCTACAGTCGCATAACGACGCTTAGAACCACCAAGAACTTTAATACACATAATTTCTTTAGCACCAGTGTTATCTGCAACAGCTAATCTAGTAAAACCTTGTATCATTATTCAACTCCCACTGTAACTATAGTAGTTAATCTAAAAGATTTTCTTTTTGAGATTGGTCTACATTCAACAGCTTTTACAACATCACCAGCTTTTGCTTGGTTGCTCTCGTCATGTACAAGAAATTTCTTAAAACGTTTAACAATTTTACGATATTTAGGGTGCATAACACGTCTTTCTACCAAAACTGTTGCTGTTTTATCACCAGTTTTTTGTACAACTACGCCTTGTATTTCTCTTTTTAATGCCATTACTTACCCCTAATCACTTATTTTGAGCCGAAATAGCCGTACTAATACGTGCAATATCTCTTCTAACTTCTCTAATCTCATTTGAGTTAGTTAGTTGCATTGTCTTTAACTTTTGTTTTACTGTAAACAAAAGAACCTTTTTTTCTTTTAATAATTCTGCTAATTCAATTGCAGATTTTTCATTTAAATCAGTATATTTCATTTTCGATCTCTTTCGTAACTATCTTTGTTTTGAAAGGTAACTTATGCATAGCTAGAGTAAGAGCTTCACGAGCTAACTCTTCACTAACGCCTGCCATTTCAAAAATGATTCTACCAGGCTTAATATTCATAACCCATCTATCAACAGCACCCTTACCTTTACCCATTCTTGTTTCAAGTGGTTTAGCTGTAAGTGGTTTATCCGGGAATACACGAATCCATGTTTTTGCTTGACGCTTAACGTGTCTTGTATATGCAATACGAGCTGCTTCTATTTGACGTGAATCTATACGACCAGCTTCTGTAGCTTTTAACGCGATATCACCAAAAGAGATAGTATTACCTCTAAATGATTTACCACGATTACGGCCTTTCATTTGCTTTTTGTATTTTGTTCTTTTAGGCATTAACATTAGTTCTTACCTCTTCTTGGTTTTCTTGGTTTATTAGCCTCTTCTTTTGGCTCAGCTTGAATACCTGTAGTAAGTACTTCGCCTTTAAAGATCCATACTTTAATACCGATAATTCCGTATGTTGTATGAGCTTCTGCAAAACCGTAATCTATTTTAGCTCTAAGTGTATGTAAAGGAACTCTACCTTCTAAATACCACTCAGTTCTAGCCATCTCAGCACCACCAAGTCTACCAGAAACAGATATTTTAATACCTTTTGCACCAGACTTTTGAGCACCTTGAATAACTTTTTTCATAGCTCTTCTAAAAGCAACACGACGCTCTAATTGCATAGCAACATTTTCAGCTGCTAATTGTGCAGAAGCTTGTGGCTTTCTCTCTTCTTTAATATTTACATTAACGTCTTTACCGATAAGCTTATTAAGTTTAACTCTTAACTTCTCGATATCTGCACCTTTTTTACCAATAATGATACCAGGTCTTGCAGCAACAACTGTAACTCTTAATTTTTTAGCAGTTCTTTCGATAAGAATTTGGCTAACACCAGCATAGTAAAGTTCTTTTTTCAAAAACTTTCTAATTTTGTAGTCTTCACCAATATTTGCCGCTAAATTTTCTCCAGGAAACCATCTTGAATCCCAGTTTCTATTGATTCCAAGTCTTAAACCAATTGGATTTACTTTTTGACCCATCTTAGTCTTCCTTCTTTGCAGCTTTAGTTACTTCAACAAATACATGTGAAGTTGGTTTTCTGATACCACTCGCACTTCCTCTTGCTCTAGGTCTAAATCTTTTAAGAACAGGACCTCTATCTACTCTACAAGATGAAATAACAACCTCTTCTGGTTCAAATCCACCATTAGCCACTGCACTTGCAATCACTTTAGATATAATTTTCGCACCCTTATTAGGCATAAAGTCTAAACTTGCTAATGCTAATTCTGCATTCATACCTTGTACTTCACGTGCTACTAATCTAGCTTTAATAGGAGATAATCTGATAAATTTTAATATTGCTTTACTCATATCTACCTACTTACCAATTTTCTTTTGAACAGAGCCCTTATGGCCCTTAAATGTACGCGTTGGAGCAAACTCACCTAATTTATAACCAATATGATTTTCAGTTACATATACAGGTACAAAATTTCTTCCATTATGTACGTTCAGTGTTAAACCAATCATATCAGGAGTAATAGTACTTCTACGAGACCATGTCTTGATCGGCTTGTTTGATTTCTCTTCTTTTGCTTTCACTACTTTTTTAAGTAAATGATCATCAACAAAAGGACCTTTTTTTAGCGATCTAGCCATCTATCTTCCTTTTTTTCTAGAAATAATCAGTTTGTCACTCGCTTTTTTACGACGAGTCTTAGCACCCTTAGTTGGTTTACCCCAAGGAGTAACCGGATGACGACCTGAGTTCGTTTTACCTTCACCACCACCATGAGGGTGATCGATTGGATTCATCGCAGAACCACGAGTTTGTGGTCTAATACCACGATGACGACTACGTCCAGCTTTACCAATAACAACATTTGCCCAGTCTTCACATCCAACTGTACCGATTGTTGCCATACATTCTGAAAGTACTTGTCTCATTTCACCAGATGGTAATCTAAGAACAACGTATTTTTCTTCTTTACCCATAAGTTGAGCATATCCACCAGCACTTCTTGCCATCTGTCCACCTTTACCAGGTTTCATTTCGATGTTATGAATGATTGTACCAACTGGGATATTTTTCATTTTCATTGCATTACCAGGTTTAATATCTAGTCCAGATTCTCTTGCTTCAACAATATCCCCAACTTTTAAACCACTTGGTTGAAGAATATATCTTTTGTCACCATCAGCATAACTAATAAGTGCTATACGACAAGTTCTATTTGGATCATATTCAATTGCTTCAACTGTTCCTGGAACGTCAAATTTTCTTCTTTTAAAATCAATGATTCTATAAAGTTTTTTTGCTCCACCTTGCTTATGACGAGATGTGATTCTACCATTGTTATTTCTACCTGCAGTTACAGGAAGCTTTTTCAATAATGAAGGAACACTCGCTTTAGCAGTAATATCGCTTGAATCCAAGCCAGTAACATATCTACGACTCGGAGTATATGGTTTATATGATTTAATTGCCATATTACACCTCTACATTTTCTAGTTGAGCACCCTCAGGTAGTTGAACGTAGAATTTTTTAAAATCATTACGTTTACCTTGGATACCTTTAAATCTTTTTACTTTTCCTAAGCATCTCATTGAGTTTACTTTAATAGGAGTGAAGCCAAAGTACTCTTTAAGCACTTCTTTAAGACGGTTTTTAGTCATTCTAGTTGATGTTTGAATAACAACTGTACCATTCTCTTGAAGGCTTAAGCTCTTTTCAGTATAAAGTATTGCTTTAATATCAGTAATATCTGCCATAATTAGCCCTCTTTTGCTATTGTTTCAAGCACTGATTTTTCAATCACTACGGCATAAAATGCTGTAGCTAAATATGCGTTTAGTTCATTTGATTCTACTAAATAAGCGTTTGGAACATTTCTAAATGCTAAAAACGTTTTCTCATCTACTAGATCTTTTACAATCAGTGTATCTCTTGCGCCTATTGATTTTATAATCGCAGCAGCATCTTTTGTTTTACCAGACTCAACCGCTATAGAATCTACAACAAAAAGTGCACCATTTTGTGCTTTTTCATTTAATGCGAATTCTAACGCTAATCTTTTTTGCTTTTTATTAACTTTTTGGTCATAGTTTCTATTTGCTCTTGGTCCAAAAGCAATACCACCACCTACCCATACAGGGTTAGTTCTACTACCAGCACGTGCTCTACCGCCACCTTTTTGTGCAAAAGGTTTTTTACCACCACCACTTACAGCACTTCTACTTTTAGTCGAAGCAGTGTTAGCACGTAATGCCGCTAAATATGATTTAACATATATGTGTAAGTTATGAGAATTGATCTCTTCATATTTCGCAGGAAGGTCTAACTTGCCTGAGTTTTCAAATTTATCATTTAGTACGATTGCACTACTCATTTAACTATCCTTACTCTACCCATTGCACCATTTGCGCCAGGAACTGCTCCCTTAACCGCTAAAATGCCATTTTCTGCATCAAAAGATACTACATCATTTTTAACTGTAACTTTTGCATTTCCATAATGTCCAGGCATTTTTCTACCTTTTTGAACACGTCCAGGCCATTCAGCATTACCGATTGAACCACCGTGTCTATGAAAACGGCTACCGTGACTTGCAGGTCCACCCGCAAATCCATGACGTTTAATAACACCAGCGAAACCTCTACCTTTAGAGTTAAAACTAACTTTTAAATTTTTTGCTTCACTTAATGGTGCTGTATCTAAAGCTCCAGCTTCTGCATTTACAACATCCATAGTAACAAAACGATTAAATTCAGCACTTAGGTCATATTTTTTTTGTTGACCAGCGATTGCTTTATTCATTTTTTTGCCACTTGCATATGCTACAATTGCACGCTTAGATTCATCTACTTCACAAACTTTTGCTTCCACTACTTTAAGTAAAGTTACAGGAACACTCGGTACTGCAATAGTTCTGCTCATTCCGATTTTTTCTACTATATATTCCATCATTTACTCCCTATTTACCCATTGCTCTAACTTCAACATTCACCTCAGGTGCCAAGTCAAGTTTCATTAATGAATCGATTGTGTCAGTCGTAGCAGATACGATATCTATCATACGGCCATGTACTCTCATTTCAAATTGTTCTCTTGATTTCTTGTTAACGTGTGGTGATTTAAGCACTGTATAGCGCTTTATTTTCGTTGGCATAGGAATTGGGCCTCTAATTTCAGCTCCAGTTCGCTTAACAGCTTCTATAATAGCTGCAACAGATCTGTCTAAAACTCTATGGTCATACGCCTTGAGTTTAAGTCTAATTTTTTCCATGTTTACCCCTAAAAAGAACTTGTCACTTCTAAGAATGACTATATAAGGACCGTGATTTTACTGAAATTTTCTTTAAAAGTCAAGTATATAGGGATGTTTTTCATTTTTTAACTAATTTTATTTCCTTTTAATAAGGAAAAGATTAGAATACTTAGAATTAAAAATAAAAAGTGATTAAATGAATTCTTTAGAAATTTTATATGAAACAAAACATAAAAATATGCAATATTTTGCAAGAAAAATATCTATAAATAGTAAAAAAACAATCATCAATGGTGTAAAAAAAGCAGGCAAAACTTTTTTAATTATAGATTATTTACAAAATTTTGATGATGAAAATGTTTTATATATAGATTTAAAAGATGAAAGAGTTGAGAACAAAAAAATTGCACAAAATATACATAAATTTATAAAACTAAATCCTATTAAAATCTTGGTTATTGAAAATTATGACTTTTCATTTGAACTCCCTAATGTGGAAGAAATTATCCTCACATGTGATAAAAAAATAGAAAACTATGAAATATTAACTTTATACCCTTTAGATTTTGAGGAATTTATATCTTTTGATAAAAGACATTTTAATATTGAACATCTTTTTAATATATACACAAATATTGGCTCATACCCTCAAATAGTTTTAAATAACTCCAACAATATATATTCAGCAATGCAAGAATTATTACATGTAATGATAAAGGACCCTATAGAGTTTTTAATATTTAAAAAGTTTAGTGAATTCCAAAGTTCTAAAATATCACTTTTTCAAATATATAATCAACTTAAGACCTCTATAAAAATTTCAAAAGATAATCTTTATAAAAAAGTAAAAAAACTTGAATCTGAAAAAATGTTGTTTTTAGTAGAAAAATATAACTCTCCAAAAGCGAATAAAAAACTTTTTTTAATTGACTTTGCTTTGAAAAATGCCCTTACTTTTAAAAAGGAGTTTTTAAAACGATTTGAAAATATGGTTTTTTTAGAACTTATGAAAAAAGATTATAAAATATACTATACAGATTTTATAGATTTATATATACCTCAAAAAGATTATGGAGTTTTTTGTATTCCTTTTTTAACAGAAGATTTAATTAAAATAAAATTGCAAAAAATTCTTTTACATGTAAAAGAATTAGAATTAAAAAAAATAGAAATAGTAACGATAGGAAATGAAGGAGAATTTTGGTTAAAAAATATAAAATGCACAATCCTTCCTTATTGGGATTGGGCATTGCAAGATTAATAGAAAAAAAGGAGTCACATGTTATGTGGAATAGATGAAGCGGGACGAGGTTGTATTGCTGGTCCATTAGTTGTAGCTGGTGTTATTATAAATAAAAAGATAGATGGGTTAAATGATTCAAAACAACTTAGTGAAAAAAAGAGAGAAACTCTTTTTGAAGATATCAAAGAAAATACACAATACAAAATAGTTTTTTGTGATAATGAAATGGTAGATAAAAAAGGACTTAGTTATTGCTTAGGATATAGCATACAAACAATCAAAGATTATTTTTTAAAAATTGATAACAAATGTAAAATTCTTATGGATGGCAATAGCTCTTTTGGTGTTCAGGGGATTGAGACTATGATAAAAGCAGATGCTAAAGTAGCAGAAGTGAGTGCTGCGAGTATACTTGCAAAAGTGAGTCGTGACCGTTACATGTACTCCATAGCCGAAGAATATTCAAACTACAGTTTTACTAAACATAAAGGTTATGGAACAGCTTTACATGTAAAAGAAATTGAGAAATTTGGATACTCAAAAATTCATAGAAAAAGTTTTAAAATCAAAAGTTTGAGAGAGCCTACCCTTTTTTAAGAATGGCTCAACATGAACTAATCTTTGATAATATTATAAAACTCTGCACTCTCTAACCAAGTATCAGGAGAAGCAACAAAACTTGCTATATTTTCCATAAGAATTTGATGTTTCTGTTCTTCTTTCGCTATAAGGATAAATGCTTCTTTTTGTTTAGAGTCTTCCATTTCTTCTGCTTTTTTGAGATAAAACTGATACGCATCCTCTTCAACTTGAGCAGCTTTTTCATAATATAAAACTTGATCATTAGTAAAAGAATATCTTCTATTACATGATTTAATTTTTGAAAATATATCTTTTGCTCTAGCTTTTATGTCTATATTTTCAATACTAGGTAATTCTTCATTTTGTGCCATTTTCTCAAAAACTTTAAAATGTTTAAGCTCTTCGTCTGCTAACATTTCAAAAACACCTTTTATTGATGTATCTGAACATTTATTAGCTAAATCTCTATAAAACTTTTCTGCTTCATTCTCCATACGCATTGCATATTGATAAGCGTTCATATTGACCTCCTTAAAATCTTAATACTATAAATTATAGCAAGATGATATGAAAAATATATAAATTATAAAAACTATACTAAAGACTTTTCTAAAGGTATCTCTATAATAAACTCTACCCCTTCTCCCTCTTTACTTATACATTCTATTGTGCCTTTTAACTGTTGCACTATTATGTTATAAATAACATTTAATCCTAGACCAGTTCCACCTTTACCTCTTTTAGTAGTAAAAAATGGATCAAATATCTTTTTAATATTTACATCACTTATTCCTTTTCCATCATCTTTATATACTAAATGAAGTGTTGCATTCTCTACAGTAAAGTCTAACCTTATCGTCCCTTCACTATCTTCATTGTAACCATGAATCAATGAGTTCATAACAAGATTTGTAATTATCTGAGATAACGCTCCAGGGTATGTTTGTATTTCAATATTCTCATCACAATTTAATTCTACTTTTATCTTTGTCTTTTTTATCTTATTAAAAAAACTTAAAAATGTTTCTTCAACATATGCTCTTAAGAAAAACTCTCTTTTTTCTAAGTTTATTTGATCTACTGATATTTGTTTAAAACTTCTTATAAGTTCTGCTGCTCGTTTGAGATTTTCAAAAGTAATATTTGCTAAAATTGTCGATTCATTTAAATACTCTTCAAAAGAACTTTTTTTCATCTGGTTCGTTTTATGCAGATTATTTAACCTTTTAGTTTGACCTATAAAATGACTCATACTTGTGATTCCTAGTCCAATAGGAGTATTTATTTCATGAGCAACACCTGCAACTAATCTTCCCAAGGCTGACATTTTTTCTGCTTCAATAAGACTATTTTGTGTATTTTGTAATTTTTCTAAAGACTCATTTAGTTTCATTGTTCTTTGCTGTACTAACTCTTCAAGTTGTTCTTTATGTTGCATAAGTTGAATTTTTGCTTGTTTTTGTTTCTCTTCTAACTCTATATTGTATAAAGAAAATGCAATATTTTCAGCCACCTCAACAAGTAGTCTATTTATTCTTTTTTCATTCAGATTTTTTGTTGATACTGAAGCACCCATGTATCCATATACTTTACTTTGGTATTCAAGTTTTAACACAATCAATGAGTCTTGATGTTGTAACTCTTTTAAAGTGCATTCTTGACAAAATTCTTCTCTATTGTGAATATAAACTAACTTTTTATCTGCCATACTCTTTATACATTCTGGTATTTTACCAGCTAATATTTCTTCATTAAAAGCTGTAAAACTTGCTTCTAAACCTTTTTCAATCACTTTTTTTAAACAACCATCTTTTCTAGACTTAACTATCCAAACACTACTAAAAAGATTACTTTGCACTAAAATCTCACAAACTTTTTCTAATAACAAATCTTTGTCTTTTATTTTGATTATATTTTTATTGATATCTAAGATCACTTGTAATACATTATTTAAATTATTTAATTTGTTTGAATGTTTTTTATGCAATTTTGTTAATATTCTTTCTAAAACTTTTATCTTTTTCTTTAAAAAAAACAGAAGAATTAAAAATATCAACAATGAGAAAAATATAAAATGACTAATGACTTTAAAATTAATAACTTTAATATAAGTTATATCGTTAATACAAAGAAGTTTCGCTATAACATCTTGTGAGACATTTTTTATATCTACAACATTAGCTATATACTCTTTATGATCAAGACTAAATTTGTGACTATTTTGAAAAAAACTTTTTTTATCAATACTATTTAAAATATTCTGCTGTGTTTTATCAACTTTGCTTATGAGAAAAAACTCTTTCTCTGATGATGAATTATTACTTTTTAAAAATACATAACTAGGACATTTCAATTCTTTCTTGATCTTTTGAACAAAATAATCTAAATCTATCCCTATTTTAAATGCACCTATATAATTTTTTTGATCAAACATAGGCATAACTATGGAAAGAATAACTTTATCATCTAATCTTTCATGGCTATATATAGTCTTTTGATTTTTATGAACTTTTTCAATCAATGCTTTTGCATTATCCAATTTCAAAGAAGGACTTGTGTTGTCAAAATAAAAATGAAATACTTTAATATATGGATTTTCTTTTTTAAGAAGTGCCAATCTATCTTTCATAAAAAGTTGCAATTTTTTTCTATCTTCATTTTTAATATAATTTTTCATGATATCAATATCACTCATTGTTTTTATATATGATCTATATTTATGAATGGTATAGTCTAAACTTTCTTTTTTTGATGTAATAAAATTATTATGAAACCTTTTTTCTTGTGCACTTACATGGCTACTCTCTAAATATATAAATAGCACTAATAATGCAATAAAAAAAACGAATACAGTAGTTGCTAATAAAATATAAACTCTTTTTTTAAGTTTTTTTATTGATACTTCAATATTCATAACTATTTACTACTTTTATTTATTAAAAGCTCAAAACTTAATCCACCAAGTTCTTGTGATTTATTTAGCTTATACTCTATATTTAAATCTTGACAAAGATACTTTACAAAATTCAGTCCTATTCCTGTTCCTTGTTTACTTCTTTTAGTAATACTTGAATCAAATTGCTCAAAAAGATCAAAAGCTTTTTCTGTATCTAACATACCAGGACCATTATCTTGTATTATTACAATATATTTATCATCAACATTATTTACACTTATGTGTACTTTGCCTTTAGAATATTTTATAGCATTAGAGATAACATTTGCAAATATTTGTCCTAATCGATACGCATCACTTTGTACATAAAGTTGTTTTGAAGCATACTGCACAGATAAACCTACACCTTTTTCTTCACACAAAGCATCATGGTTTTCAATAATCTCTGTCAGAACATCACATAGGTTAAAAGAAGATATTTTATATTCAAGTTTATTTGATCTAATTTTACTAAGCTCTAATATTTTTGTTACATCGTCTAGCATTTGGGTTGCACTTATATCGATTTGTTTTAGTAATTTTTCTCTTTTTAAAAGAGGTATTTTATCAATTGTATCTGCATGAACATGCTTTAATAAGTATTTATTAAAATTTATAATAGCATTCAATGGTGTTTTTAACTCATGTGTAAAAAGGATTAAAAAAGAGTCTTTCGCATCTGCTATTTTCTTTTGTTCATTCTCTTTTAGTTTTTGTTTATACAGTTGTCTTTGTATGAGTTCATTTTCTTCTTTTACTCTTTCGACTTCTTTTTGTTTTGTAATATCTATTGATACTCCAAATAATTTAATAGCTTTTCCATTCTCATCTGTGATAGCTTCACCTTTTTCATCCATATATAAAATATCGCCATTTTTTAAAACTACACGATATTCCAAACTATATGGCTCTGCCGTTTCTATTACTTTATTGATGACTTTTGCGCGTTTTTCTAAGTCATCTGGATGAACAAAATCTAAAAAAACTTGTCGGCTATGTTTAGGTTTTATGTCCAATTCTAAAATTTTATAAGCTGCATCAGAACATACTACTTCATCTTTATATATATCCCATTCCCAACAACCCATTCTAGATAAATTTTGTGCTTTATTTAATAAAGACTCTTTTTTTTCTAGCTCTTTTTGAAGTTTTTTCAGTTTTTGGATATCTCTGTAAGATTTTATTGCAGCATAGATAGTGCTAAAAAGTTTTACATTACTTAAATCTGTTTTTTCTTTATAATCATCAATATCATACTTTTTAATAACTTCAAGTTCAGGGGCAAGTCCTGCTTGACCTGTTCTTATAATTATTTTTATATCATTGTTTTTTAAATCATTTCTTATATACTTAACTAAGTCTAATCCAGCACTATCTGTTTCCATTACTACATCTAAAAGGATTAATGCTATATCTTTGTGTGTTGTCAAAAATTCTTTTGCTTGAGGTATGTTATAGGCATTTAAAATAGTAGTTTTTTTGTTGTCTAATGAGAAAGTTTTTAAAACAATATTTGTAACAGCATGTATTGCTTGCTCATCATCAACGACTAAGATTTTCCATTTATCTTCACTGTTTTCTTCAAACGTAGAACCTTCATCCATAAATGTTAATGTATCATCATCGTTTATTGTTATATCTTGCTTTGTTTGATTCACAATGGATCCTTATTGTTTTTGCATCAACTTAGCTACTCGTTTTCCAAATCTCCTTAAAATTTTTATCACTTACATGTAAAGATTTGACAAGCTCAACTAAACCTGTTTTTTTCATAATCAATATAACTTTAGGTGCCCATGTTTTTCTATAATTAAATGAATTCTTTTTTCCACTTATCATTTTGATAAAATCTTCATTTAATTTTTCATCAAATAAAATATCACTTGAATGCAATTTTACTTGTTTATCTAACATGACCCTAGCCTCTACAAAAGGTTTAAACTTCTTATCTTTACTTATCCACTGTTTTGCAAAATCTTCCATACATTGCACATTCGCCTGAACTTTTTTTTCTAAATTCTTATCAAAAAAGTCCAATTTTTTGCTACTTCCCGCTATGCCTTCTGGTCTATAATCTTTTTTTAGACTCGCAGGTCTTTTTTTCCACTCTACCTCCATTTTATCAAAATTATCTATTTTTTCTTTTGAATACAGTATTTTACTACTATCTTTTTTTAAATTTGGAAGATACAAAGCTGGAAGTTCTGGCTCTCCTCGAGCAGCACCTAAACTTAAAATATTGCCTGTTATTTTTGCAACATATCCTCTTCCATAACCAGATTCTACTCCTGCTATTGCTAAAAGAGCTGCTGGAGGAACATTATATTTTAAACCTATTTCTACACTCTGCTTCGCAATACTCTCATAAAAATTCTTTACATGTAAATACTTTCTATAAGAATATTTTTTTACTTTTTTAGGTTTTATTGATTCTATTTTTACCTTTTTTTTAGCCTCCATCATATCCATGACAGTAAAGAAAACTCCTATAGATACAAAAAATAGTAATATAAAACTAACAAAAAACTTTTTTGACATTTGCCATCTTTGCACTCATATTTAAAAGTAACATATCTGCTATAACTAATGCCGCCATTGATTCAGCAACCACACTTCCTCTTACTGCAATACAAGGATCGTGTCTTCCTTTAAGAGCACAATTATGCTCCTCATTATTTATATCAACAGTTTGTTGATTAATAAATATTGATGGTGTTGGTTTAAAATATACTTTTATATCTATATCATCACCATTACTAATCCCACCAAGTATTCCTCCACTATGATTACTTACAAAACCCTCTTTTGTAATAGAGTCATTATTGGTGGAACCTTGTAGACTCGAAGCATTCATACCTTCACCAATCTCAACAGCTTTGACGCCATTTATTCCCATCATAGCTTCTGCAAAAATTGCATCTAATTTATAATAGAGTGGTTCACCAAGACCAATAGGAGCATTTTTTACTCTTACAAGAGCTACTCCCCCTACAGAATCATGACTATTTTTTGCTGCAAGTATTGTTTCTTTCCACTCTTCTTCTTTGTTTTTATCTAGTGCATAGATTTGACTCTCTTTGACTGCATCAAAATCGTATTGAGTAGTATTGATTCCTCCAATACCACATACACCGCTTTGCACTTCAATTCCAAGCTCATTCAACATTATCTTTGCAATTGCTCCAGCAGCTACTCTTGCAGCTGTTTCTCTGGCACTACTTCTTCCTCCGCCTCTATAGTCCCTAAGTCCATATTTATGAAAATACGTAAAATCAGCATGACCTGGCCTAAAAATATCTTTTATATTGGTATAATCTTTACTTTTTTGATTTTCATTAAAAATCACAAGTGCTATTGGGGTTCCTGTACTTTGTCCTTCAAAAACTCCACTAAGGATTTCTACTTTATCCCCTTCATTTCTCGAAGTTGCAAACTTATTTTGTCCAGGTTTTCTTCTATCAAGTTGGGCTTGTATAAAACCTTCATCTATCGTAAGTCCTGCAGGAACTCCATCTATCACACAGCCTATAGCCTTCCCATGTGACTCACCAAAAGTAGTAAAACTAAACTTTTTACCAAATGAATTCATATCTCTCCTTTAGCAAGTATTTCTAATGCGATTTGTGCTGCATTTTGCTGTGCTTCTTTTTTACTTTTACCTTTTGCAGAAGAAATTTGACGTCCATGAATATTCACAGAGATTACAAACTCTTTTTTATGGTCTGGTCCGGAAGAACTCTCTAAAGTATATTCTGGAGTTATTCCTTGATTGGCTTGTGTAAATTCTTGCAGTGTAGTTTTATAATCTTTAAATATAGTATCTAAATCAATCCTAGGATAAGTCAATTCTAAAAGAGGAATTACAACATCATGTACCTTTATAAGTCCCGCTTCTAAATAAAGAGCCCCAATAATTGCTTCAAAAGCATTTGAAAGAAGAGAAGGTTTTTTTCTTCCATTGTTATTTTCTTCTGCAACCGAAAGATATATACACTCTCCTAAATTCAAAACTTTAGCTAATTTTTCAAAACCTTTTTCATTTACTAACGATGCTCTTAGTTTAGATAAATCTCCCTCAGGAACATGAGGAAATTTCATATAAAGATACTCTCCAACAATCAAATCTAAAACTGCATCACCTAAAAATTCTAATCGCTCATTGTTATAAGGTTTTTTATAACTTTTATGAGTAAGTGCCTCGATTATCAGATTTTTATCTTCAAACTGATAATCCAGACGCTTTTGTAAATTTTCTAATGATTGACTCATATAATTTTCTCCTTTAATTTTTCGGCTTCGCCTCTCGTACTTCCATCACACTTCTTTTTATATCAATTAAATTTTCTTATTCACTAAATTTTGAACTATCTAATAAAGCTTTATTGAAAAGAGATATTTTCTTCATAAATCTCTTTTGTAATAATTGGCTCTATATTTGCACTTTCTATTGCTTGACAACTTGGACATCTGTTAAAATGTACAGGAAAACTATTTTTACACTCTTCGCAAATATACTCAAAATTCAATGACGCTTTAGAATATCCAACAGAATTTAAGTTTGATAATACTTCTAATTCAAAATATTGATTGTCTTCTTTTATAGGCTCAATTAAACCCCTTGCACTACTTATTTCTTGCAATAGTGGTGCTTTACATGTAGATATATCAAACCACTTTTGATCTGCTAACCAAAGTAAATCTAAAAGTTTTTTATGATCAAAAGTTTCAAAAAGTTTTAAATCCACTTCTGTTTGGGTTACTTGCCAAAATTCAAATATTTTTCTTTGCAAGAATGGTGCCGTTTCAAGCATACTAGTCAATTTTTTTATTTTTTCGGAATTACTAAGTTTGTAATCATAAATAATAGAAAGTGATTTTAAATAGTCTCGTTGTTTTGTTACTTGTGCTCCAAGTTCTTCTAAAGAATCAAGTACTTCAATAGCTCTGTTGTACTCTTTTAGTTTTTCATAACTTACGCTTAAATATTTTAAAGACTCTTCATTCCTAGGATGCAATTTTAAAGAATCTAAAAAGACTTCACAACTTCTTCTTAAAAATCCTGCACTAAAGTAGGTTCTACCAAGTTCAGTTAATATATATTTTTTTTGTTCTCTATGTTTTGTTCTTTCTAAAGCTAAAAGGTACAATCCAATTGCTTTTTCAAAATCTCCACTTTTGCTATACCCATGAGCCAAAAGAGCTAAAGATTCTAAAGGAATAGTTTTGTCTTTTAAAAGAGATTTAAACTCTCCTTCATCACTTACTATTTCAAAACGTTTTATAAAATCTTCAATACCATCTTTTTCTTCTTTACTCTTATAAGCACCCCACCAATAGTTTACAAAGGAGATTACAAAAATCGTGGCAAAAAGAATAATAAGACCAAACATAGGGTCACGATACTCGATAAAAAAACTACCCAAAATATTCCTCCCTTTCCAAAAGGAGTCTATTATACCAAATTTAGTATAATAGCAATATGAGATGTATAATAGCTATGGCTGTCCTCCCAAAAAACAAATGCAACAAAAGTTTACTTTGTAATTCAGTAATAGGATGTTTTACTGATGATAGCTCAGTAAAAAGGAGACAATAAAATGATCGACAATAACTCAATAGAAAATTTAAAAGCAAGACTTGATATTGTTGATGTTGTAGGACACTATATAGAACTTAAAAAAAATGGTGCAAATTGGAAATGTGTTTGTCCTTTTCATGACGATAGCAACCCTAGCCTTGTAGTAAGCCCCTCTAAACAAATATACCATTGTTTTAGTTGTGGAGCTGGAGGTGATCCTATTCGTTTTGTTATGGAGTATGAAAAACTCTCGTATCCAGAAAGTTTAGAAAAACTCGCTTCAATGTACAATTTTTCTCTTGATTACACTTCAGATGATGGAAAAATAAAAGAAGATAGAAAACTTTTGGAAAATATCAATATGTATTTTAGAAAAAATTTAGATGCAAAAACAGATGCACTAAAGTATATAAAAGACAGAGGTATTGGCGAAGCAAGTATTGAAAAATTTGAATTAGGATATGCCCCAAGCTCACCTGAGAATCTTAACTTTTTAAGTTCCAATGGCTACAATATTGCAGAAGCTATTGAAGCTGGTGTCGCTGGAACTGGAGAAAACGGAAGAAACTATGCCAGATTTATAGAACGAATTACTTTTCCAATCCGATCAGTAAGTGGGAAAATAGTTGGTTTTGGAGGCAGAACCATTAGTGGTCATCAAGCCAAATATGTCAATTCACCCCAAACAAAACTTTTTAATAAATCTTACCTCCTCTATGGATACAACTTTGCAAAAGAGAGTATATACCAAACAAAATCTATTATTATTACAGAAGGCTACCTTGATGTTATTATGCTCCATCAAGCAGGTTTTACCAATGCTGTTGCTACACTTGGAACTGCATTAACAAAAGAACATATTCCTCTTATTAGTAGAGGAAATCCAAAAGTTATTTTAGCTTATGATGGGGATAATGCAGGAGTAGCTGCTGCACTTAAAGCTGCTTTAATGTTAAGTACAGTAGGTATTAGTGGAGGTGTTGTACTTTTTACTGAAGGTATGGATCCTGCTGATATGGTGCAACATGGACAAAGTGATAAACTTAATAAACTTTTTCACAATCCACAACCTTTTATAGAATTTGCAATTGACAAAATAGTAAAAAAATACAATCTACAAGATCCACTAGAAAAACAAAAAGCATTAGAAGAAGGAAGTAGCTACCTCAAAACATTACCTAGTTCTATTGCTAATAGTTATGCTGGGATGCTTTCAGGCTCACTCAATATCAATCCAAATTTAGTAAAAGTACAAACACACCAGTCAAATAGACTCAAACAGCAAAAAACAGCTTTTGAAGATACTTTAGAACTTACTATTATAAAAACTTTATTGACCAAGCCCAATTTTATTGACACGCTTTTAGATACAATTGATGTCAATATGTTTAAAACTCATAACATGGAACTTTCAAAACTTTTACAAAATGAAAAAGAAGATCCAAGTTTGAGAAGAATTCTCTTAAGAGATGATATAAAAGTTTATGATGAAGATGAATTGATAGCTTCTATGATAAACTTTTTAATAAGTTTTTACCACAATGAACTTACAAAAGTAAAAAGTTCAAATATGGATTATAAAAACAAAAGTTTTGCAATTCGCAAAATTCAAGAAAATATATTTAAATTAAAACAAGGAAAATTAGTACAGTATGAGAGCCTTAGCACTATTTAGTGGAGGACTTGATAGCATGCTTGCTATTAAGCTAATGACACTACAAGGAATTAAAGTAACAGCAATACATATGAACATAGGTTTTGGAAGCAGAACTGATGTTAGCGAAACTATGAAAAAAAGAGCCGAACTTGCAGGAGCAGATTTTAAAATCATTGATGTGAGAGATGATTATATTAAAAAAGTTCTTTTCAACCCAAAATATGGATATGGTAAACATTTCAATCCTTGTATAGATTGTCATGCTTTTATGTTTAGAATAGCTAAAGAGTATTTAAAAGAGTTTGATGCAAGTTTTATGGTTACTGGCGAAATCTTAGGGCAACGTCCTATGAGTCAAAGGGCAGAAGCTATGGATTTGGTAAAAAAACTAGCTCTAGATGAAGAAGATTTAATCCTAAGACCAATGTGTGCTAAAAATATGGAGCCAACCAAGCCAGAACGTGAAGGCTGGGTAGATAGAGAAAAACTTTTAGACATAAGTGGTCGAGGAAGAGAGACGCAACTCCAAATGGCTGAAGATTTTGGTTGGGAAGATTTTCAAAGTCCTGGAGGTGGTTGTCTTTTAACTGATACTAACTTTACAAAAAAAATGAGAGAATTTTTAAAACATGACTCTTTACATGTAGAAGATATAGACGTACTTAAAAATGGTCGTCACTTAAGACTCCCTGATGGTGCAAAACTTGTTATTGGAAGAAATCAAGCAGAGAATGAATTTCTTGAAAATGCAATTAATGATAAATATCTAAGAATTAAAGCCGATGAAATACCTGGACCATTCTCATTATTATCAAATAATGCAACTCAAGAAGATAAAAATTTAAGTGCTAGAATAATTTTGACTTTTACTAAAACTTTGCCAGAAAATACTTATGATGTTTTTATAGGAGATACATGTGTAAAAGCACAACCTCTACCAACTAGAGAAGATGCGCATAAATATTTTGTTATATAACTATATATTAAAGTGTATGTGACTTAAATAGTCACATACCATACTATGAAGCAATTTTATACTTTAAAACTTCATACGCTTTTTGAATTTTTTGAAATTTAGTTGTATACTCTTTTACTAAATTTTTATTCGTACATGTTACCTTATCAGGATGATATATCTTAGCTAGTTTAAGGTACCTTTTTCTTATTACATGTAAAGAGTCATTCTCATTGACATTTAAAATTAAATAATGCTTTTTTAAAGGTTCTATGATATCAACCTTAATCTGCTTTGAAGAAGCTTTTAAAAGCTTTTTTAAAAAATTTGGATTTTGATACTGTACATTTTTTACACATATATAATAAAGAGTTTTTAAAAACTCTTCTTTTTTGTTTTGTGGTGTATTTTTAGATGGTAGATTAGAATAAATAAAATCAAGATATTTAGAATTTTTAGGAACTTCTATCTCTATATAACTACTTTTTAATTTTATTTTCATAGTAAATCCTTCTCATAGTATTCTCATTAATAAGCAAAAAAAATTCCATATATTAATAAAAATAGATGTAACTTAAGAATAGTTTTTTATTAATAAGTTATTCTTATTAAATATTTTTAATATTGGCATCAGTTTAGTTTATGTATAGTAATCATATTAGTTATAGTATTTTGATTACTAAAAACAACCATATCATTACTAATATAGGTAAAATTGAACAATTAGGAGCTAGACGAGTCTTTATTAACTTTTAAAATGTATATATAAGAACAAAAGCATGTAAATTTATAATGAGGTGATTTATGGTACAAGTATTAATAGTAGATGATAATGATAACAATCGTTTAACAATCGATTTACTTCTTGAAAGTTTAGACAATATAGAAACATGTGAAGCTGCCGATGGAAAAGAAGCTGTAGAATTATGTAAAACAAAAAAAATTGATTTAGTTTTTATGGATATTATGATGCCAATTATGGATGGTATCGAAGCTACTAAAATAATAAATGAGATTTCACCCTCTTCGATGATAATTGCCTTAAGTGCTCTTGATGATAAAGAATCAAAACAAACAATGCTTATATCCGGAGCTCAAGATTATCTTACAAAACCTATAGATTCTGATCTCTTCATACAACGTACTAAAAACTATATAAATATTATCAACTTAAGACAAAATCAAATTGATAATCAAGATGCATCAAATCCTTTTACGACTTCTGTATATGATAGAAAAATTACATTTTTCATGAAAAATGAAGAATCAATAGTACAATTTTGGGATTTTTTCCTCCAACATAATATTTATAACTGTATGGATTTAAGTGATTATATTCGTATTGTATATGGATTTAGTCGCTGGCTTATAAAAGATAATGTACAATTTACAATTGATGTTGAGTCTAATGAATCAAATGTCTACATAATGATAAATGATATTGGTTCTTTGAAAAAAGGAACTATCAATAATATTATTCATAAATATATTCCAAATGCTTTATTTACAATACAAGATAAAACATTAACTTTTAAACTACTTCAAATACAAACAGTAGAAAATGAAACACTCTATGTTAACGATGAAGCAAAAAATATACTTTCAAAAACACATATCAATAATATATCTGCAGAAGAATTTATTGAAAATACAGCAATTTCTATTCTTCCAAAAATTGATTCACTAGAGAATATAGAGTTTGAGCTTGATACTGCTTTTATAGCATTTGAATTAAATCCTACAAAAGATATGCTACATAAAGCTTGTATCATTTTTGATGAATATCATGATGTTTTAGAGTTGTTAGTTGAATTTGAACATTTAGCATTTGCAATTAAATCTCTAATATCATTTTTAGATTCTTTAGATGATGAAAAACTACAGAGTGATAAAGTCAAAAATTTAGTATCTCTTCTTCTTCTTTTCCTTAATGACTTATCAAGTTGGAGAGAAAATATATTTACAAAACAAGAAGCTTTAGACGTTCACTATTTAGATGCATCACTTTTAAGTTCATGTATACAAATAGAAGCTCTTTTTGATGAAAAAGATATTGAGGAAGGTGATGACCTAGAATTTTTTTAATATCTTAAATGAATAAGGATATAAAATGGCAAAAAAAGTAATATTAGTAGATGACTCAAAAACTATCTTAGCAACAGCTCAAATGGCTGTTGAAGACTTAGTTAGTAATGGCCTTATTGATATGGTTACCTATATAAATCCCGCAGAACTTCTAGAAGCATTAGAAAATGGTATAGAAGATTATGACATGCTTATTAGTGATATTAATATGCCTCAACTAAATGGTCTTGATTTAGCTACAAAACTAAAAGCAAATGAAGCTTTTAAAAACAAACCTATTTTAATTTTGACAACAGAAAGTTCCGCAGACATGAAAGCAAAAGGTAAAGCAATAGGAGTAACAGGATGGTTAGTAAAACCATTTAGTAATGAAAAACTAACTAAAGCTATATCCATGGTATTGGGATTATAAAAATATTTTAAAATTCAATACTCTGTAATAAAGACAAAAAGAAGGAGAAATAAAAATGACTTTAGGTAAAAAAATAGCAAGTGGCTTAGGTGGCGTATTACTCATCACTATAATACTAGGAATAATTGGTATCTACAATATGAATATAGCAGAGCACAATGCTACTGAATTAAATCACAAGCATGTCCCTGCATTAAAATATGCTGCAGATATTGAAAGAAACTTTGCTAAAGCAAGAATTGATGCTTCAAAACTTATATTCGGTCCAGACATTAAGTACGTAGTTGGTGTAAAAAAATATTTTGCTTTAACAAATGAAGCAATCAAAAAAGCTGATGAATTAACATCATCCTATGTAGAATTAGCTCCTATTAAAAAACTTATTGATGAAGTCTCACAAAAAATTACTGCTTATCAAAAAGGTATTTTATCTCTTGAAAAGGTTTATAGAAAACAAATTGCTTCAAATGAAATAATCATTGCAAATCATATTACTTTTATGAATGAAATCAACAAATATTTAAACGACCAAAAAAGAAAACTAAATATAGCTCTTAAAAATAATGCTAGTATAAACGTAATCAATCAAAGACTCACTAAATTAAATTTAGGTGAAAAAATTATCGTACTTGGCTATCAATATAAAACAGCATATTTACAATCAAATACTCAAAGTGACCTTGGAATCTTACAAAGTGAACTTTATATCTCAGATGAGTTAAATAAACTTTTTTCAGATTTAAAGAAAATAACAACACAAGCCAACGATTTAAAAATTATCAATAATTTACAAAAGTCAATTGATAGTACAAAAATTGAATATGCAAAATACATAGAAGGTGTAAATTTTACACAACAAGTTTTAGCTAAATTTGCTGCAGTCGGTAATGAATCATTAAAAATTGTAGAAAAAATATATACAATTAGTGCAGACGAAACAACAAAACTTACTAATGAATCACATAAAAGAATGGAATCTGCTGTGTTGACCATGGAAATAGGACTTATCATTGCTCTTCTTATAGGTTTTGTTCTTGCATTTTTTATTACTAGAAATATTACAACTACTATTATCGCATCTGTACGCTCAATCATTGAAGCTAATAATCAAGTAGTAAATGCATCAAATGAGATAGCAGATTCAGCAACATCTTTAGCTGAAGGAGCTAGTAATCAAGCAAGTAGTGTGGAAGAAGTAAGTGCGACTATAGAAGAATCAACTTCAATCAACACTCAAAATGCAGGAAATTCAAGAGAAGCGGATATCTTAGCCAAACAAACAAAAGAAGCAGCAGAAAATGGCTACAGTAAAGGCAATGAACTTATGAGTGCTATGGAAGAAATCAATAGTTCAAGTGAAAAAATTTCAAAAATTATAAAAACAATCGATGAAATCGCTTCTCAAACAAAACTTCTTGCACTTAACGCGGCTGTTGAAGCAGCTAGAGCAGGTGAACATGGACTCGGATTTGCTGTCGTAGCAGATGAGGTCAAAGCCCTTGCTGGTCGTTCTGCTGACGCTGCAACTGAAACAGCTGGTATCATTGAAGAATCGATTAAGCAAGCAAAAAATGGCTCTGACATCTCTGCTCAAACAAGTGAAGCTTTTAATGATATCCTTGATAAAATTAAAAAAACTTCTAATCTCATAGGTGAAATATCGATTTCAGCTAAAGAGCAAAGCGAAGGTATGGGTCAGATTGCAAGTGCTATGGGCGAAATAGATCAAATCACACAACAAAATGCTGCAACAAGTGAAGAAACAGCCGCTGCAAGTGAAGAGTTAAATGCTCAGGCAATGTCAATGAAAGAAACCGTAAGAATTATCGCACAAATGGTTGGATTTAATGAAAAACATGACCATCTAGACACTCACATACAAAGTAAACCAACATCTTCTACAAAAAAGAAAATTCCTTATAAAACTCCCAAAAAAGAAGAAGATCCAAATGACGTTTTTCCACTGGATGAAGATGATTTAAAGGAGTTTTAGCATGAAAAATTTTACGTGGGCTTTGCTTAGGTTAAAGGGGCATTAAAATGAATGAAGAAGGAAAAAGAGAACTTAATCAAGATAGTAGTAGATTTTTAACATTTTTTATAGATGATGAACAATATGGACTCAACATTTCACATGTCAAAGAGATTATCGCCTCCATGAACATAACAAATGTTCCTAAAACACCCGATTATATAAAAGGTGTTATTAACCTTAGGGGAGCGGTTATTCCTATAGTTGATGTGAGATTAAAATTTGGTATGGATGAGCGAGCATATGATATCAATACTGCGATTATTATAAATGAAATAGACAATGTTTCTATTGGTTTCATCGTAGATAGAGTAGAAGATGTTCTTTCAATAAAACATTCTGAATTAACAGAACCACCAAAATTTGGAACAAATGTTGATACTTCATTTATTGAAAGTGTTGCACAAATAAATGAGAATGTAGTCATGGTATTAAATCTTAAAAAGATTTTTGAGCAAAGCGAATTAGTTGATATTTCAAATATAGAAAAGAGTGAAAATGACAATTGATGGTGATGTCTTAGAAATAGAACTTGATATGGAATTAGATGATGTGTGTGAACTCAAAGAGTTTGTCGCAACTAGACTTAAGTATATAGAAGAAATAATTTTTGTAGGAGGAGATGAAGAGTTTGCTACATCTTCACTTTTCTCTTTACTTTTTTCTATAAAAAAAACAAAACCATCAATCAAGATTCCTCTTATCGATGAGGAACTTTTTACTTTTAAAAACTTTGGCAAAGTATACTGGAAAACATAATGGACATAAATAAACTAAAAGAAATTTTTGTTGAAGAAGCAACTGAAATTATTGAAAAACTTGATGTTGATATCATCAATTTTGA
Organism: Sulfurospirillum arcachonense DSM 9755; assembly: GCF_000597725.1. GTDB lineage: Bacteria > Campylobacterota > Campylobacteria > Campylobacterales > Sulfurospirillaceae > Sulfurospirillum_A > Sulfurospirillum_A arcachonense. The sequence goes on along the minus strand of NZ_JFBL01000003.1, from coordinate 17,657 downwards.
AGAAGATCCAGAAGATAAAGAGTTACTAAATGAACTTTTTCGTGGTGTTCATACTCTCAAAGGGAGTGCAAATTCTTTTGGATTTTCAAGGCTTGGAGAATTTGTACATCATTTTGAAGATGCCCTTGATTATTATAGAAGTAGTGATGAGCAGATAACCTCAAATATTATTGATGTCTTCCTTGAATCAGTAGATATTATAAAAGAAGTAATGGAAGTAGAGATCGAAGGTAATCCTGACTTACCTCATCAATACAATCAATGCTTAGAAGAAATTAAAACTTTGCTTCAAAAAAAAGATACTCAAGAAGAAAAGAGTTCACCTACACAATCAGATTTAGATAATGAAGGTACAAATAATACTGATGAAGTGAACATTGAGCATCTAAAAAAAGAGTTAATCGAAGATGAAAGTCTTTTTAGAATAACTCTTAATTTAGATGATGATGTTTATTTTAGAGGATTTGACCACTCAAAACTTTTTAAGCTTCTTACAAAAGAAGGCTATATACTGGAATCTCATTGGGATATGTCAAACATACCAGATATAAAAAAATTCAATCCAGAGACCTCTTATATAACAAGTATTGTGATTTATTTTGTTTCTAAAGAAGATGAAGCTTCTATAAAAGAAATTTTTGAGTATCTCGACGATACAGAATATATTTTTGAAAAAATTTATACTTCGACTAAAGAAGCTCCTATAACAATAGATAAAGCAGATATAAAATTTGGAAGAAGAGAAGAAGATAAAGAAGCAACTGCTGTAACTCCTAAAAAAGGTCGAAGAAAAAGCGATATTCACTCTTATGTAAAGATAGATACTAATAAGCTAGATGAACTATTTGATTCTATCGGGGAATTAGTTATAGCACAAAACTTTTTAGCTGAGAACAAAGATATTCAAATCATGAAAAATGAGAATATAACTAAAACTATCAATATTCTTTCAAAAACTACAAGACTTATCCAAAATAGAGTAATGTCTCTTCGAATGGTTCCTATTAATGATACTTTTGAAAAAATGAAAAGAGTGGTTAGAGATGCTTCAAAAAAAGTAAATAAAGAAATCAGTTTAGTCGTAGAAGGTGCAGAAACTGAAATAGATAAAACCATGATAGATTCTCTTTCAGATCCTCTGATTCATATCATAAGAAATTCTATTGACCATGGGATAGAAGACAATACTCAAGATAGAGAGAAAGCAAGAAAAAGCCCTATAGGACAAGTAACGCTTCGTGCATATCATAAGGGTGGTAAGATTGCTATTGAAATCAATGACGATGGTCGTGGTATAAACAAAGATAAAGTTTTAGAAAAAGCCAAAGAAAGGGGATTGGTAGCAGAAGGTGCAGAGCTCAGTGACTCTCAAATTTTTGGGCTAATCATGCAACCAGGATTTTCAACAGCAGATCAAATAAGTGATATCTCAGGTCGTGGTGTTGGCTTAGATGTTGTTAGAACCTCTATTGAAAAGTTAAAAGGTAAAGTAGAAATAAGCTCTTCTACAGGAAAAGGCTCCACTTTTACCATACTATTACCACTTACTCTTGCGATTATAGATGGAATGCTCGTTAAAAGTGAAAATGACACTTATATTATTCCTACCCTTAGCGTTATCGAATCTTTCATTCCACAGAAAAAAATAGTACATACTGTAAAAGATAAAGGTGAATTTGTAGATCTTAGAGGAGAAATGATACCAATAGTACGATTAAATGAGCTATTAGAATCAAGCGAAAATAGACCAAATATTTGGGAATCTACTTTAGTATGTATAGAAAGTGAAAATGGTAAATTTGCGATTTTAATTGATGATTTGATAGGAAGACAACAAGTTGTCATAAAACCACTTGGCTACACACTCTCAGGTATAAAAGAATTTTCTGGAAGTGCAGTAATGGGTAATGGCGAAATAGCCCTGATTTTAAATGTAGAATCTTTGTGGGGCTCCAAAGAGGGCAAAAATTGATATTATGAAAATAAAAAAACAAGAGTTTCAAAATTTTCAACAACTTATATATAAAGAGTTTGGAATATCACTCAGTGATAGAAAAACTACTTTAGTACAATCAAGGCTTAGAAAATGGGTGCAAAAACTCAATCTGCGTAGTTATCAAGATCTCTATGAATATTTTTTAAATGACACATCTGAACTCTATTTACTAGCTGATGCAATAACTACCAATGTTACTTCATTTTTTAGAGAAGCAAACCAATGGCAATATCTGAAAACTTATTTATCTACATGTACAGAAAAAAAACTTAGAATTTGGTCTGGAGCATGTTCTAGTGGTCAAGAGCCTTATACTATAGCTATATTTTTAAAAGAAAACCTCAAAGATTTTAATGCTTGGGATATTAAAATTTTAGCAACTGACCTTTCAAAAGATATACTTAAAAAAGCTATGAAAGGTGAATATTCTCAAAAAGAAGTAGAGGGTCTAACCAAAACTCATCTGCAAAAATATTTTCTTAAATCAGGTGAAACTTACAAAATCAAACAAGAGATAAAAGATATGATAATTTTTAAATCTTTTAACTTGGTAACTGGAAATTACTCTATTTTTAAAAACAAATTTAATCTTATTTTTTGCAGAAACGTAATGATTTATTTTGATAAAAAAACACAATATCAAGTCATAAACAAACTCAAAAATTTGCTAAGTAACAAGTCTCTTTTGTTACTAGGCCAATCAGAATCTATAACAGAACCGGTACAATCTTTACAGATTGTAACTTCATCTATATATCAGAAAAAGGTATAACATGGATATTGCAACTATACAAGACAATGAACTTTTAGAAGAAATCGGAAGAAGATTTGAGGAGAAAGCCTCATCTATAGAAGAGATGGAGTTTTTAACAAAAAAACTTCTTGATTTAAATGAAAAAAGTAAAAATGCACAAGAAGTAAAAAGTCAATTTTTATCTTTAGTAAAAAATGAATTTAACAATCCTATATCATCTTTATTAAATATATCAAGTATGTTATCTACAACAAACGACATAAAAAAGATAAATACTTTAGGAAACCTTTTAAAGATAGAACTTTTAACTATAGATTTTAGTTTAAAAAATATATTTGCAGCGTCTGAAATAGAGGCTGGAGAGATAGCAAATGACTATAGTAAAATAGAAATTGAAGAGGTTTTTAATGAAGTAGTTGCTTATTTTGATAATCTGATTCATGAAAAAAACCTTACAGTGACTTTACACAACAACTGTGAAAAAGAGCTTATAAGCGATTCTCAAAAAATCTATCTCATTCTTTTAAATCTTATTTCAAATGCTTGTGAATACTCGTATAAAGATCAAGAAGTAACTGTTACACTAGAGTGTGGAGAAAAAAGTTTTAAACTCATAGTAGTAGACTCAGGAGAAGGTATAAAAGAAGAACATTGCAAAGAAATATATAACAGATTTATACATTTTGAAACAGGGCTCACAAGAGAAACTGCAGGACTTGGTCTTGGTCTCAGTGTTGCAAAGGGAATGTGTGAAGCACTAGGTGGTATTATTGATAATGAACAAAAAAACAACTCTACAATCTTTATTGTCAATATTCCTTACGTAGATGAGTCTGAACTTAACTTATCAACTGCATTTGGTTCAAATGAATTTATGTTTGATAATGATTCAGATGAGATGGTAGAATTTTAATGTATATAAAAAAGTTTATTCATGTAGGTGAAATATTTGTAGGGGCAAAACCTACTGAGATAAGTACTGTTTTAGGTTCTTGTATCTCTGTTTGCTTATTTGATAAAGTAGAACAAGTTGGTGGTATGAACCATTATCTTGTTCCACTCTGGAATGACAATGGACTACAAAGCCCAAAATATGGCAATATATCTATACCCAAACTCATAGACAATATGTTAAATATCGGCTGTGAAAAATACAATCTAGAAGCTAAAATCTTTGGTGGTGCCAATGTCATTGAAGTAAGCCATGAAGAGATGATGATAGGAAGAAAAAATATTTTAATTGCAAAAGAAATACTTAAAGACTATGGCATAAAAATAACCGCACAAGATGTAGGAGGAACTAGAGGAAGAAAAATCCTAATGCGAACCGATACAGGAAAGATTTTACTAAAATATACCGGAAAAGAATAATGGGCATAAGAGTCCTTATAGTAGATAAAAGTTCTGCTACACGTACTTCTATGCGTGAAATCTTACAAAATTGTCCTCTTATAAGTATTGTAGATACTGCACCTGATGCCTATGTAGCAAGAAACAAGATGCTACAAAACAAACCTGATGTTATCTGCTTAGATATTGATATACCCAGTATAGACGGTATTACTTTTCTAAAAAAAATCATGAAGTATATGCCTATCCCTGTTATTATGCTTTCTTCCTTAACAACTACAGGAGCAAAAACCACTCTTGATGCTCTAGATGCTGGAGCAGTTGATTTTATAACAAAATCTCAATCAAATATCTCTGATAATACGTGGGAAACAAAGCATGAACTAATACAAAAAGTAAAAATGGCTGTAAAGACAAAACCACCCAAGCCTATTAATCCTATAATTACAAAAACATATAGTACACTAACATATCATAACTCACAATTGAGCCCACAAAAACTCATCGCTATAGGATCTTCAACAGGTGGAACAGAAGCACTAAAAGAAATCCTGACAAAGCTTCCTAAAAATTCTCCTAGTGTTATTATAGTCCAACATATGCCAGCTTCATTTATAAAACAGTTTGCAGATAGACTAGATAAACTCTGTAAAGTGGAAGTAAAAGAAGCAAAAAATGGTGATGTTTTAAAAATGGGACAAGTTTTTATTGCCCCAGGAGATAAACATATGGTACTCAGGCGTTCTGGAAAAAAATATTATCTTCAAACTGGTGATGGGAAAAAAATCTCTGGCCATAAACCTTCAATAAATGTCCTTTTTAACTCTGTATCAAAAGTTGCTGGAAAAAATGCTATAGGAGTTATACTCACTGGTATGGGTGAAGATGGGGCAAGAGGTTTGCTCAAGTTAAAAGAAACTGGAGCTACAACTCTAGGACAAAACCAACAAAGTTGCGTAGTTTATGGTATGCCTAAAGCTGCATTTTTACTAGGTGCTGTGTCAAAAGAAGTACACCTTTCAAATATGGCAAAAGTAATCCTAAATGAATTAGAAAAGCTATCTATATAAAATCTCCTGCATATTAAACAATCAAGTAAGTTGGTAAGCTATTTTTTACAAATAATAATGTATAATTATACTCCTCGTAAGTGGGGGGTATCTGACCCTGGTGGGCAGCACGGGCTTCAAACCCGATGTTTGGGCGGTTGACCGTCTGAAGGTAGGTTCGATTCCTACACCTTCTCGCCAATTTTTTCCTATAATACTTTTTCAATTAAAATATGCTAAAATTATAGTAAAGTGCCTTTTTATGGCTCTTTTCCCAAAAATGAGCCCGATGGGTGAAATTAGCTATTAAAAACTTCATTTTTCAATAACTAAAATTTGAAAGGAAATATATATGTCAAATAAGATATTAATTTTTTTACTATTAGAATGAAAAATATGTGTGAAATTATAATTCCTTCTAAGTATCACTTAATAGGAGCGTTTCACCAAAAAACTTATCGTTTTTTTCCTTCTATTGATGATTTAACTACAACTGGTTCAATTTATATTTCTGAGGGAAATAATTCTACAAAAGATTTTTTAGAAAAAAGAAAAAATGATATTGTAATTTTAAAAAATTATAAAAAAGAAAAATTGCATAGAATAGATTTCATCTATAGGAATACAAAATCGACATTCATTAGGTATAAAGATATTGAAATTCATCTAATTGATGTGGAAGAAGAAAATGTAAACACAATGTTTACACATTGCCTTAATACTTTTTTATAATTATTAGGTAGTTTATAAAACTTTATTTATGAAAAGAAAAATTTTCAACAATTAAAATAAAAAAGTACAAATGAAAATTATATTTATATGCTTTATACTTTTAACATCATTATTTAGTAAAAATATAAACTATGGAAATGCAATAGTAAGTGAAGTTACTTCAATCTATGATGGTGACACGTTTAAAGTCGATATAAAAGAATAAATGAATAATAAAGATGTGTTTTTAAGTACTTTATATCCACAAGAAGAGAGCTAAGAGCATAATGAAGAATAATCCAAACTCAATGAAGTACCCTATTATTCCTATTTTATTTTTCCTTTTTATTTCCTTTTCTGTACCTTCAACTATTGGCATTAGATAAGCATAAATAGATAAAGAAATAATAAGAGGTAAGACCATAACTATCATATTAAGAGCAATTAAAGAAAGTGTGCCTTTTAATATAGTTTCATTCATAAGTTCTTTAAAGGGTATTAAAAGATACATACTTACAAAAAATATTATACCCATTAGTAATCCTATAGGATGCTTAAGAATCTGTTTATAGAGTTGATTAATAAGAATTAAAGAACCACATTCATTACACTTACTTCCCTCATTAGTTATAAAAAGATTCTTCATTACGGATACAACTTTAATAGATTTAGTGCCACAAATAGGACAAGTTCTTTTTGGAAGGAATAAGAATACTGATATGAACCCTATAACCCAACCTGAGAAAAGTAATATACCTTCAATCATTAATAAACCTCTCTTGACCTAATACCCATTATTGAATTAGTTATAAAAAAATAACTTAAAGTAACCACCCCATAAAGTAATGTAATCAAACTTATTCCATTTGATTCATATGATGTTACGCAAAGGATAGTTAAAACTATTGAACTCACCCATAGTAGTAATATCAGTAGAAATCCTATAACTCTACTAAAAGATGAAATAATAGATTCTTTTTTGTATATCAAGTAAAATAAAAGATAAGCAAAAGGTACAGATACCCATAGAGCTATGTTCTCACCAAAAGAAGATTTATTGGATATTAAAGTTATTAAAAAAAATGCTATAGGAATGATTGCGAGTAGATAAAGTACTAAGTTATTACAATGAATGTATTTATTTATAGCCTCAAATACAAAGAGTATAAGTAAACCAACAGCTAAAGATAGCATAAACTCAAAACCATCTTTTAGTGTTATACCCTCATAGAGAATATAGCCAATGATTCCTAAAATGATTAAGATTCTCTGAACAGATTTAGGTATAGACATATACGCTCCTATTTAAAGTAACAAAGATTTTACTAAAAGTAATCAATAAGTTTACTTAAAGCGACATCCAATAAGCATAGAAATAAAACAAATAGTTTTAACAGTTCAAGTGGGTTAAAGAGAACAGCCTAGTATTAAAAAGATAGGATATCAACAATATTAGTGATAAATATTTACATGTAAAAAATTAATTTTTATTTTTAATCGGTCAAGGTGTTTTTGCATAGTACATACATGTAAGTAAAAGAAGCTTAAGGAAGAAAAAAAAGCGTGTATCACCCACATACTTCAAACCCGATGTTTGGGCGGTTGACCGTCTGAAGGTAGGTTCGATTCCTACACCTTCTCGCCACTTTCTTACATGTAAAGCTTTTCATATAAATTTTATAAACACTATAAAAATAATAAAAGTTTAAACTGATTTCTATAATACGTGAGACTATTAAAAGTTATATGTCAAGCTAATAGTTAAAAATTACTTATAACAATTTAGACTTGACTTTTTTGAATTTTATGGAATAACCCAGCAATACCTAAAGAGCAATATATACTTCCTGAAAAGTATTTTTCAATTTTTTTAAAGGTTATAGACTGCTTAAGAAATTTTCCTATATGTCCAGCTGACAGTACATAAAAACTATCAGTTACGAGTCCTACTATAACAAATGTTAGTCCAAGAATAATAAGTTGCACCTCCATATTGCCAAGTGAAAAATTAGTAAATTGAGGAAGAAAAGCAAGGAAAAATAAAGCAGTTTTAGGATTAAATAACTCTACTAAAAAGCCTTCTTTTATAAGGTTTTTAGCAGAAACAATTTTTTCCTCTTCGGTATTTTCATAGTTCTCTTTACTTAAAATGGTTTTTAGACCCAAATAGATTAAGTAAAGACAGCCTAGATTCTTTATAAATAAAAATGCTTGAGGTGATGATTCAAGCAACTGAGCTAAACCAAATGCTACGGCTACAGCATAAACTAAAGCACCACATGCTAAACCAAGCATTGAGTAAATACCTCCTCTAACTCCTAAATTAACACTTCTAGCGATAACAAATAAAACAGCTGGACCTGGAGTAGAAATAACAAAAATAACTGTTAAAATAAATGCAACATATAAATTAAAATCAATCATAAAAATCCTTATTTAAAAAATTAATTATATCAAAATACATTAAAAGTTTAAATCAGCTTACTTGTTTTTGGTGAAATCCAATAGTACATGTATATAAGTATTTCATTTACATAAAAAATGAAAGGTGTGTACGATCCCATATACTTCAAAGAGATTCCTATATCTTCTCACAAAACCTCAATAAAACCTTCATATTTTGTATTTATTATTTATTCCCAACTGGCGGATAAATTTTGAAAAAAACCAATCTAGCAATAGGTCCTGCAACCAGTAGTTGCAATGGCAGTGCAACAATAAAGTTTTTCACAAAAGTGATTAAAAATATATCCATGAAATTATCTGTATATGGTTTACTGATAAGTACTACTGAGAGTGTCATCAAAAAGCACATGCCTGTTACCATAAAAAAAGACATGAAAAGAATTTTTTTAACAAGAGGGTCATCTTGACTTACTATCTTCGATACTAATCTTCTTGCGATTTTTGAAACTATAAACCACTCATAAAATAGTGCTAAACAAAATACTGGTACATACATCAAAGCTACTTCTTGTACTAAATGTGATTGTATACCATTTGATAAGATTGCATTGTACGTTACCATGCCTAAAACCATTAAACTACATGCGATTAATCCAAAAATAAAGTTTTCTTTTTTATTATTTCCCATAAATTCTCCTAAAATACAAGCTCTAATAATACTAAAATTTTCTTTAAAACACAGTAATAGTAGTTTTGATTTTTTAAATACAAGCTTAACCATTTGGTATATTTAGTTATAAATCCTATAATTTTAGATTATTTATTGTATTATTTCGTATTAAAAATAAAGGTCCACTTTGGAAAATAAAACATTTCAAAAAGCAAAAGTTTTTACAATTTCTTTTGCCCACTTATCTCATGATATTTACTCATCTTTTTTAGCACCGCTTTTACCTTTGCTTATAGCAAAGCTTGAGATGTCTCTTTTTATGGCAGCTTTCTTAGATATTGCTAGACGTATTCCAGCTCTGTTTAATCCATTTTTTGGTCTTATTGCGGAAAAAACGGGCGCTAAATACTTTGTTATCCTTACTCCTGCTATAACAGCAATAAGCATGAGTTTAGTTGGACTTGCTTCATCTTACGTCATACTTTTTATTTTACTTTTTGTTGCAGGGATTAGTGCAGCTTTGTTTCATGTCCCTTCTCCTACTATGATTAAAGAGAGTTCAGGCCAAAAAGTTGGAACAGGGATGAGCTTTTTTATGGTTGGAGGAGAGTTAGCAAGAACTATTGGTCCTTTGATTGCAACTGCTGGTGTTTCTTGGTGGGGATTAGAAGGTATTTATAAACTTATGCCTTTAGGACTTATTGCTTCTATTATTCTTTATATAAAACTCAAAGACTTTGATACAAATAGACCTCTTAGAAAACCAAAAGAAAAAGGTGATACTAAAAAACTTTTAAAACAATACTATCCATTTTTTATTGTTATGGGAAGTTTTTTACTCTTTCAATCAGGTATGAAAAGTACCTTAACCCTTTATCTACCTGTTTATTTAGTAGCTCAAGGGGAATCTCTTTGGCATGCAGGTATTTCATTGTCTATTTTACAGTTTTTTGGAGTTCTTGGGACATTTGTAGCTGGAAACATTTCTGATAGGATTGGTCGTAAAAGCACACTTGCCATAGCAAGTATTGGTTCAGCTATAAGTATGGCTCTTTTTATCTATTTTGATAGTATTTTTGTTCTTCCATTGATTGGTTTGTTCCTTTTTGCAACAGGTCCAGTTTTGATGGCAACAGTACAGGACACAAACTCTCACATGCCTACTTTTATGAATAGTATGTATATGTCTATCAACTTTGGAGTAAGCTCTGCTATAGTCTTTGGAGTAGGTCTTTTAGGAGATCATCTAGGTCTTGAAACAACCTATATCATCTGTAATGTACTAGCAGTTGGATGTATTCCAATGGCATTCTTACTTACAAAATATATTAAATAAGAGTCTACTTTAAAACTAGACTCTTACCATTAAACTCTTTCACAGTTGCTACAACTGAGCTATATTCATAACCCTCATTTTTGAGTTTGACTAAAAGCTTAGTTGCATCTTCTTCTTTAACGGCTATCAAAAGACCACCAGAAGTCTGTGCATCATAGAAAAATATCTCATCTTTGTATGCTTTTTTTACATCTACATGTAAATCTAAATACGCTTTATTATTATACGTTCCGGCTGGGATTATTCCCATATTCGCAAGTTCTATTGCTTCTTTTAAAATATTGATTTTTTCAAATTCAAACTCAAGAGTAAAAGCCCCGCTACTCATCTCATAGGCATGACCAGCCAATCCAAAACCAGTAACATCAGTACAAGCACTCACATCAAACTCACGCATAAGCAATGATGCTTTATGATTGAGTTGAGATAAGATAGAAGCTGTATGTTCAACTGCACTCTCTTTAAGCATATCTGCTTTTATGCCTGTTGTTAAAACACCCATACCTATAGGTTTTGTGAGGATTAAAACATCTCCAACTCGCAGAGTATTGTTTCTATAAATCTTATCAGGATGTATTAAACCACTTACACTAAGACCATAAGTCATCTCAGGAGCTTCTATAGTGTGTCCACCAACAATAAGACCACCGCACTCTTTGACCTTACTAAGACCACCTTGTAAAATCTCACCTAAAACTTCTTTAGGATGATTGCAACCATCAAAGCCTACAAGATTGAGTGCTGTTGTAACATCAGCCCCCATAGCAAATATATCACTTAGTGAATTTGCAGCAGCAATTTGCCCATACATGTAAGGGTCATCAACAACAGGAGTAATATAGTCTACAGTTTGCACTAAAGCTTTTGTATCGTCTATTTTATAAACACTCGCGTCATCGCTTGACTCTATTCCTACAAGTAGGTTTTCGTCTTTACATGTAAGAGCACCAATCACTTTTGTAAGCTCACCCGGAGCCAGTTTGGCAGCTCAACCAGCAGCTTTGACATACTTGGTTAATTTACTACTATTATTCATTATAAAGTTATAGTTCCCTCCGAATTTAAAAGCATATCAACTGTTCCATATGCATTTCCGACCATACCGACTTTTAACTCATCACTTCGTTTATAAAAGTCTAAACATACACCACAAGAGTAGATTTCTACACCTTTTTCTTCATAAACTTTTAAAATATTAATAATATCAGAATCAGCAGCAGCCGAAGTTAAAAAGACTCCTCTATTGACACAAATAATTGTTTTAGGAAGTTTTGGTAACTCTAAGATACTTTTTAAGAACCCAACAACAAGCATACTTCCAAGCTCATTGTCTCCTACTTTATCATCTTTTAGAAAAAGTACTTTATTGAGAAATTTGTCACCCTCTTCTTCGGTGGTAATTCCACAAGCAAACCCTTTAACTATAGTTATTTTTACAGAACCATCTTCAGTACTTTCATCACTTACACTACAACCTTCATTTGTTGCAAATCTTATTACATTTTCTTTTGATGCAGTTGAGTTTACTAAAACTTCTAAGATACCTTCATCACCCAATGATTCAAGTGATTTTTTAGTATTTATAACAGGCTCTGGACATGCCAAATCACGGCAATCTATATTCATATTATCTCCAATTATTATTTTATTTAGACAGATAATTTTCTCAAAAGAAAATCAGTTTTCAAAGAAACTTTTTACTAACGTAAAACCGTTATCACTAGTTTTGTAGAAAATGTCTGCCTAAACCTTAGGCCTTTTTACATGTAAAGCAGTTAAGTAACTACTTTTTATTTCATATTATCACTAATCCACTTAGCAGCATCTTCAACTGTTGCAAACTTATGAGATTTTGCTACTTGAAATGCACCTTCATAAAAACGAATTCTAATTCCATCTTGAACTTCATCAATCTTTATGCGCGTAATTCTATCCGTGTTTAAATAAACTCTATCATTTAATCTTACAAACATCATTTCCTCCTTTATTATTTTCTATTATTTTAACATAAATAAGTGAGTTTTTCACTTAACAATTTTTATTGATATTATGCGATATTTGCATATATCTACTTCAATTTGTTGTTCAAAAACCTCACACTTAAAAATATCATAATTGATATCATAATCATAATAGCTGCTACTGGTGCAGAATGAGCAAGTCCATAACTTGTAAATCTATCATAGATCAAAACAGGTGCTACCATAGGGTGATATACTAAAATCACCACCGCACCAAACTCTCCCAATCCTCTTCCCCACATCATCAAACTTCCATTGATAATGTCTTTTTTTGCATTTGGAATAGAGATTTTTAAAAAAACTTGTAGAGGATTTGCTCCAAGTGTTCGAGCAACTTTTTCTAATTTTATATCAACTTTATTAAAACCTTCTTTTGCCCCATTTATCAAATATGTTGCAGATAAAAACATCATAGCAATCATAATCCCAGGTTCTGCATCAGAAAATTTTATACCAAAAGTAACAAAAAATTCAGCGATAGGTCCTCTTCCAAAAACTAGTAAAAGTGCAATACCAGCAGCGGTATGAGGTATCATTGTAGGAATATCAATAAGCGCTTCAACAAGTGACTTTCCAAAAAAGTCATATCTTGAAATAAGATATGCTAAAGGCAATCCTGTACATAAGACAAAAAGCATTGCCATAAAAGAGACTCTCATAGTCAAATAAATAGAATCTAAAACATCTTTTTGTTGAAAAGTTTCCCATACTACTGAAAAATCCCCACCAAATATCATTTTTACTAAGGGAATCAATAAAAACAATAAAATTATACATGCCAAACTTGCAAGTAAGTATACAAACCAATTTCTCATAAGTAACAAATATCCTTTTTATCAAATCCTATATATATACTCTCTCCACGATCTGCATAACAACCCATATAATCACGTTTTAGAATTTTTGCAAAAAACTGCTCTTCTTCTACGTTAATAAATATTTTATAATGGTCAATTATACCCATGCACTCTTCTAGTTTCCCTTTAAAAACATAATCGCAATAAAGTTGTTCTTTTGAAATCTGAATAGTATTTGGATCGACTGAAAAAAGATTTTCACTATCCTCTTTTAATATACTCACTGGTAAAATATTTTTAAATCCTAAAAACTTTGCCACTTCTATACTTGAAGGAGAGTTAAGAACATCACTTGCTGTTCCTACTTGCTTAATCTGTCCCTTCATAACAATAGCAATTCTATCTGCTAGATAACTTGCTTCTCTAAAGTTATGCGTTACATGTATAGTCGTTAAGTTATAACGTCTATGGATATCTTTTAAAAACTTCATAATAGAGTTTCTAAAAGTTGGATCAATTGCACTTAAAGGCTCATCAAGTAAAAGAATTTTTGGCTTTGAAAAAAGAGCCCGTGCGATAGCAACTCTCTGTTTTTCTCCACCTGAAAGATTTTCTATACGTCTATCTAACAGTGGCATTAAACCCAAAAATTCAGATATATCTAAAAGTGTCTCTTCTGGATTTTCTACTTGTTTATATTTTTTAGAAAACATAATGTTATCTCTAACATTGAGATTAGGAAACAATGCAAAATCTTGATAGACAAATCCCACATCTCTGTTTTCTGGTGTAAACTGTGATATATCACTGCCTCTAAAATTTATCTCTCCCTCAACCTTATTAAACCCAGCAATAGACTCAAGAAGAAGTGTTTTACCACTTCCACTTTGTCCAAGGAGAACAAAATATTCCCCTTGGTTTACATTGAAGTTTATATCATCTAATTTAAAGTTTCCTAATTTATAAGAGAGATTTTTGACTTCTAATAACTCCATTATTTTAATATACTTGCATCGCCTGTAATTACTGGAGGGTTAATAACGCCTTGACCATTTTTAATCATAATAGCTTGTCCTTCAGGTGAAAGAAGAAAGTTTACAAACTTAACAGCGCCTTCTTTGTTTACTGGTGATTTTGCATTTTGTGCAACAGTGATACCATAAACCATAGGTCCGCCTTTTTTAGTAATCCAAGTTCCTGGTTTTTTACCATTGATTTTAAATGTAGCTTTTTTATAATCTTTAGCTAATTTAGCACTTTTTAAAGATACCGCTTCTGGTAAAGTAATATATTTTAAACCATGTTGTTCTGCAACTGATTTATAGATATAAAGATAATCATACATACCAGCTTCAATAAGTCCAAGTAAATCTGTCTCTTTTGGTCTTACTACAACTTTATTAGTATTTTCTTCACCATTTGTATAACTCTCACCATAACCAAATAGTTTTTTGAAAAAATCTGGTTGTTTATAATAATCTTCTGCAAGTTGTGTTACAAGCATTGAACGGTATCCGCATGGATCCATATTTGGATTTGAATGTCCTACTTTTACTCCATCTCTTAAAAAGATTTCTGTCCAGTTTTTTGCATTGATTTCATTTGCATATTTTGATTTTGCAGTATATGCTAAAGCCATTTCATTTGTTGCAAATTGTGCGTTAAACTTTGCATGTTTTGGGATCATAAGATTGTCAATAACTTTATAATCTGCACTTGCCATAACGTCTGCTGGTTTACCAATATCAGTAATTTTTCTTGCAGCTGCTCTACTTCCACTTGCTTCTCTTAAAACATCATATTGAGGATATTTTGCTTCAAAAACTTTTTCTACTTCAGCAAATGGAACTGCTAAACTACCTGCATGGTAAATTACAATATTTTCTTTTGCAAAACCCATTGTTGCAACCAAACATAAACTTAAACCTAAACCTAATTTCTTCATCTTCTTTCCTTTTTGAATTAATAATATGAAATTTTTGCATATTTATATAGCATAAATATAGCGAAACTTACTTTTTAGCCTTTAGGCACCATGTTTTACTTAAACTCTTTTTTATTACGAGGTTTTAAAAACAACTCTTTAAAACGCTCATTAGCATACTCTTCAATCTCATGCTGTAATTTTTTATAATTTTTTATAAACTCATCAGCTTTTGGTGTTAATCTGCTACCGCCTTGCTCTCCTCCTCCTTTATGTGATTCTACTAAGACATCATCAAGATTTTTTTGCAAGATTTTTACGTGAGTCCACGCTTTTTTATAATTCATCCCAAGTTTTTCAGCCGCTTTAGCGATTGAACCCTCAGTCTCTATATGCTCTAAAACTTCTGTTTTACCTTTTCCAAACAAAAGTTCCCCACTTTCATTTTCAATCCAAGTTTTTGTTTTTAAATATAAACGTGAACGTTTTTTCTCTTTAAAACAACCCAGTTCACAAAAAGTAACATCAGTATTGTTTTCTTTCAGAGTTCCTCTGATATTTTTTAGTCCTATACCACCAGCTTGAGCACGTGCATCTTTACATGTAATTCTATTTTCATCATTAACAAACGGTTTTAATTTCTCATCAGCTTCTTGGTTATACTCGCCAGTTCCTCGTAACTTTCCAAACTGCCCAAGCTCACACCCAGAAATTCTTATGTCAAGATCTTTAGCACATTGTCCCACTTCTCCAATAGAAGTTTTCGTTTTTGCTGATATTTTATAAGCATCCTTACAATCAAGCTTACCCTCATTATTAAGATACTCTTGTATAAACGTTTTTAAATCTATCATTTTACATTTATCCTTTGTGGATTACGGTAGATATTCATCTTATCTCCTCTTACAAAACCTATGAGAGTCAAACCAAATTTATCGGCTATATTCACTCCCCGACATGTTGAAGCTGTACGTGATGCAAGTATTGGTATTTGATGCATAACAGCTTTTGCAACCATTTCTGAACTTAGACGACCACTTACCATCAAAAATGACTTTGTAACATCAACCCCAGCCAACCTTGCTTTTCCAACAGCTTTATCTATAGTGTTATGTTGAGCAATATCTTCGCCTATAAAATAAGTATTTTCATCATAATAGAGTTTTGCAGTATGTACACATCCTGTTTGCTCATACAATGGGCATTGTGTATAAAACTTTCCCATCTCTTCAAAAAGTAAAGTGGTATCTATGCTAAAATCATCTTGCATGACAGCTGCATCAATGGCAATTTTTGATATCTGCGTGCTAACAGCTCTTCCACAGCCACTTACAATAACACCTTCTAAATCTAATCTTTCTATATTTGCTTCAACAACTTTAGCATCAATGCGAACCTGAAATGTTTTAGTATCTACATCTACTATTTCTATTTTTGATATATCTTTTACATTTTCTATGATAGCTTCACTCATAAGATAACCTACTGCTAACTCTTTTAAATCAACACAAACTGCCATTAAAGAGCCTACATTTTTATCATTGACGATTATTTCAAGTTTTACTTCACGAATCACAGTATCTTGTACAGTGACCTTTTTATTGCCTTTTATTTTCGTCACTTCTATTTCAAAAATAGTCTCCACATTGTCTCCAATTATTTATACTTATTTCATATAATACTATGCTATTCTAGCATATTAATATATAAAAAAAACATGTAAGCTATAAATTAATTACAACTTACATGTAAAGAAAGTAGATTAAACCTTTCCGTCTTTTTTTAACTGTTTGTACCAAGAGCTATGAAGATATTTAACTTCATCATGTTCTTTGTATCCTGTAATCATACTATGGATTGCACCTTTAATTGCAACTGCTGCCATATAGACATGGGTAAAGAACAGTGCCATTACTGCAAATGCAAATACATTATGTATTATTGCTGAGGCTCTAAGTAAATCTATTTGAGATAATCCTAGTGCTTTTGCTATTCCAAAATCGAAATCTTGGAAGTACATTGCTGCTCCTGTGATAATCATTATTAGTCCACCACCTGACGCTATCCAGAACCACATCTTTTGACCTGCATTAAACTTTCCTGCTGGTATCTCTTTAATCTCTTTACTTAGGTATCCACCTAATATAAACATCCATTTTACGTCATCCATTGTTGGTAACATATCCATGAACCAGAACAAGAACATTGGTACTAATGATATTGCGAACAATACTGTTGCTATATCATGCAGATGTCTTGCGTATTCTATGAGTGTTCCGCCACCTAAATAGTTACCAAACACTATCATTAATCCTGTTGGAATCAAAATTGTAAATGCTATCCCTGCTATCAAATGTATTATTCTTTGAAACACAGTAAATGCAAATATCTTTTTCCCTTCATGAGAAAAAACTTTTGGTCCTATTATTAGATAATGTATAAAGAATACTGCTGGTACCCCTATTAATAACGCTAAAAATATTTTGTAAAAATATGTGCTTTGCAACAGTGTAAACAACTCTCCTAATTTCAACGTCTCTTCTTGTCCGTATCCTAGGATATTTTGTATTCTCATATCGCTCCATATTTGGCTATCAGCTGCATATGCAGCCGATGCCAACATGAATGTCGCAATAAAGAAAA
>NZ_JFBL01000002.1 GCF_000597725.1 Sulfurospirillum arcachonense DSM 9755 | reverse complement strand
TATAGTATGTAAATTTCATCTTTTTAAGAAGACCTTTTTTATCTAGAGGATCTTTTATTCCATTAGCTAAATCTCTTGCTTGTGCTACTGCCATTAGGTTTGAACCTTGTTGACCATATGTACCTTTTGTATATAGATGCCATACTTCAAAGTTTACACCAGGAATAGAGTGAATTACTTTCTCTGTTACTGCTTTATCATATTTATAACAAAATGGACATGTATAGCTCCATACTTTAACTATAGTTCCTTTTTCTACACCTACAAGTGGTGTCTCAAGAGTCTTATAATTAACTCCCTCCTTATAATCCGCTCCAAATAGTGCTACTGCACTAACTACTAATGCTAAAATTACTTTTCGCAACATTTTTCTTTCCTTTTATATATCTTTACTTAAAGATGTATTTTAATTTTATAAATTAATTATATAGAAATAACAATGAAAGTTTTTAATGTAGATTAAAAGAAGTAAATAGTGTTTTTATAGTATTTAACAGGAATTTAGTTCAAAAAATTGTAAAATAAAAATGGACTTTTTATAAGATTAAAATTTATGAATGAAAAGCTCTTCTAAAGCTTTTTTATCTTTAATTATAATTTTAAATTTTTTATCTTCAATTAACTTGTTTTTCCTAAATTCTTTAAGAATATTAGAGAGTGTTGGTTGTTGGATATTGAGTATTATTGAGATTTCCCCAAGTTTTAGACTTTCCAAAAGTGTTTCATGATATAAAAGGAAACAAGCTACTTTTTCTGTTGCATTATAAAATTTTTCATTGACAACAAAATGTCGATAATTTGTTAATTTATGACTAAGTGATCGTAACATTTTATAAAGTATTTCTGGCCTATTCATATAATGACTTTCAAATTTGGCAAAATCAATTTTTATTACTTCACCATCTGTAAGAAATTCGGTATTGATTATAACAGGTTTAATTGTTTCTTGAAGGAGAAAACCTTCCCCTATAAGACATGGAGATTTAAAGATATGCCAAACTATTTTTTTATTATTACTATCTACTTGAAATGCCATTACTGTTCCCTTTAGAAGAAAATATAGCTTATCAAGTATTTCACCACTATAAAATAGTATTTCACCTTTATTATATTTTTTTTGAAAACTAAAATCTAAAATATGTTCAACTTCACTATTTTTTAAATTAAAAAACTCCTTTAACTCTTGAGCCATTAATACCCTTAATAATTAATTATATAGCATAATCAATTATAACATAAAAAGAGGCATATACTATAAGATATGCCTCTTTTAGGATTATTTACCACTAAATGCTTTACTAACACTAATCGGCATTGCTTGGTATCCTGCGCCCGTACCATAAAATTTCATTTGAACAGAAGGAACAGTTGAACCCCATTTAAATTCTACAATTTCTGGTTTTGGTGCTCCCATAGGTTTACCTTTTTTAAAGTCATATCCACCCATACCAGCTGTTGCTGAATAAACCATTATAGAGTCTTTATCTTTTTCATACTCTGTAATTGAAGTAATAGGTGAGTACCATTCATTACCTCTTTGTTTACCATATTCCCATACTTGTTGGACAGTCATTTTCTTTTGATCAATTTTATAAATAACAGCACGTGAATATTTCATACTAGCTATAGCAGGTTGCTCAAGACCACGACCATCTCCGTTATCAAAAACTGAAAGATAAGTAACATCTTTATTTGATTTACTATCGATTACGAAAGCAGTATGTTGTGTCCATGTCCAATCAAATCCACCTTTATCTTCATCAAGGTAACCTGGACATTTACCATTTTCACAAACAATTTTATTTCCTTTTGCATCAATTGGTGTAAGAAGTTTATCTTGATATTCTTTACCCCAGCCTTCATGTGCACCAAGAATCCATTTTACTTTTTTATCACGACCAATTTTAATATTTGCAGATTGATGACGAGAACTAATGATGATACTATCATCACTTTTATCATAATCAACAGAGTTTACATGTGCCCAGTTTCTACCAGGTCCTGAACCAACAATATCACCAAAATGGTCAGATTTATCCATCTTTGCAATATCTTCTTTAGTCATAGTATGTCCAGAAGCAGATGCATCAACATTTAAACATACAGCACCTTGATCTAATGATGTCATAACAGTAGAACGATATGGATCTAAAATATCATATAGTTTCCAATCATCAACAACATTACCCTGAGCATCTACTTCAAGGATTACATCACGAACAGTTCTAACATTTCTTCCATCTGGTCTTTTTTTATTTGAAGATGCTACACGTAAAATGAAATTTCCATTATCTAGAGATTCCATTGAGTGAGAGAAGTCATTGTATGATTTTGGTAGTTGTCTATCAAAAATTTCACGACCCATTAGATCATATTTTACATAACGTTGTCCAAAACCCCAACTTAGAGCACCATCATTATTTTGTTGAAAGCCCATCATAATACCTGTTCTAAACATGTTATCATATTGTATTAGTTCTTCAGTATTGATATACCAGCGTACTTCACCATGTGTATCAACAATAAACGCATTTGAAGGATAGTTCCACTCTAATGCACCACCAGCTGGATTATTCCATATCATTTGAGCAGATTTTGCATTTTTCCCTTGAATGTTGTTAACAAGATACAATCTATCACTAAACTCTTTATCAACTTTTTTAACTTCTACTTTTGCAAACGGTAGACCATTTTGTCCTCTTTTACCAGAACCAGTTTGATATACAGGTGGTGCATAAATAGTATATGCTTCTTTAATTTTTTCTATTTTTCCATTGAAGTTACGTGTATATTTTACTTCAATCTTATTTTTATAATCTGCATATAAACCAAAAACAGGAATACCGCCATTTTGTTTTATCTTGTTATCTGTTACATCATATTCTATAACTTGACCACCTTTTTTAGGCACAATTTTTACATGAACATCACTTAAATCGTAACCACCATCTCTAATCACAGCTGTTAAAGGTGCATATCCATAAGGATCCATTTCAACTTGCCCAATTTTTCCTGTTACTTGATAATCAATTTTTGGACCACTCGGACCACCTAGTGCCATTACATTAACTGGTGCAACACTTATTAACATTCCTGCAACTAAAGCTGATGAAAGTAAAGTACCCATCTTCATTTTATATCCTTTTTTCATCTTTTCTTAAAGATGATTTTTAGTTTTGTAAGCTAATTGTAAACTAATAATAGAAAATAACTTTTAATCAACATTAAAAGTTTAGTTAAATAAACAATCTAAATTAAATATAAATACTAAAAAATAAATCACTAAAATGATATTTATTTAAAATTAGATAGAATGTCATCCAAGGATATAAATGGATAAAAGAATAACTTATTTTGCACTGTTAATTATTTCTCCTTTAACATTAATGACAAGTACTGTTTTAATGGCTTCGCTTCCTAATATTAGTGAATATTTCGCTGGAATGAAAAATATACATTTATTAAGCCAATTAATTGTAACTATCCCTTTTATTTCTATTACTCTCTTTGCACCTTTTGTTCATCATTTGACAAAAATATGGGAAAAGAAACAAGTTTTTATCTATGCTCTTTTTTATTGTGCAATATTGGGTGCATTTACTGGTATATTAGATAATATCTATTATATTTTGATAGCAAGATTTTTATTTGGATTTGGAATTGCAACTATTTCTAGTATTTTCTTCTCTTTGATTGGCGATTATTTTGAAGGACATCAACGTAACGTCTTTTTAGGACACCAACGCTCTTTTGCTTTTTTAGCAGGAATAGTCTTTACTATGCTTGGAAGCTGGGTTGGTAACTATTCATGGAGATACTGTTTTTTTCTATATTTACTTATATTTATTGTTGTAGCAACGAGTATTTTACTACTAAAAGGGAAAAACAATATTGTTGAAGAGATAAAACCTCAATCAGAACTATTCAAAAAGTATTTTCCTATTTTCTTTTTTTCTTTTTTACTTAATCTATTTTTTTATATTCTTCCAACACAACTTCCATTTTTACTAAATCAACTTGATTTAAATGCGTATATTGGAGTCCTTATTAGTTGTAATTTTTTACTCGCTATATTTAGTGCCTCCTTTTTTGGTTATTTGAATAAAAAGTTTACCTTGAAACAACTTCTTGTTGGTAGTTTACATTTAAAAGCTATCTCTTTTTTGATGATGGCTAGTGTTAGTACATTTGGATATTTTTTCCTTGCTAGTATTATCACTGGTATTTCAACAGGATTGATACACATATGTATTGCTAAATGGTTATTAGATAAAATTCCAGCAGAAAATAGATTGCAAGGAAGCTCATTTTTAACATCTAGTACTTACTGTGGTTTTTTTCTATCGCCAATTTTCTTCTATCCCATTAAACTATATGATGATTTTGATCTTATATTTTGGATATCAGGAGTATCTCTAATTCTAATTGCTTTTTATTTACATGCAAAGATGGAACACATTATAAAAGCTTAACTCTATTGGTACTTTAACAGCACGTTAAATCAAAATTAGATATACTAAATAACTTCCTTAGAAAGAAAAAAATGTCATTTAATAAATTTAAACTATCACAACAAATTGAACAAGCTTTAAAAACAAATAATTTTGAAAAAACAACCCCTATACAAGAAAAAGTAATTCCTCTTATCCTTGAGAAAGAAGATTTAATGGCAAGGGCCCAAACAGGAAGTGGAAAAACAGCTAGTTTTGTCTTACCTATACTAAATCTTTGGTTAGAAAATATGCCAGAAGGAAAACCTAAGATAAAAGCGCTTGTTATTACTCCTACAAGAGAGTTAACTCTGCAAGTAGCAGAAGTATTTAGAACTTTTAGTGAGTTTTTTGATAAGAAACCAAAAATAGTGAGTATTATTGGTGGACAGAGTATTGGTGATCAACTTTACAATATACAACAAGGTTGTGATGTAGTAGTTGCAACAGCAGGAAGATTGCTTGATGTCATCAGCAAAAAGCAGATGAATCTCTCAAAACTAGAATTTTTTGTTTTAGATGAAGCAGATAAAATGCTTGATTTAGGTTTTGCAGAAGAGTTAGACCTCATACTCAAAGAGTTACCTAAAACTCGTCAAAATCTTCTTTTTTCAGCAACTTATCCTCCTAAAATGATTGACATTGCAAAAAAAATAACTCTAAATCCTATCGAAGTTGAAGTTGAAAATGAGACACAAACTGTTCAAAATATAAATCAAAGAGCGATAGAAGTAAATCATAAAAATAGAGGACCACTTCTAAGACATCTTATTAAAACAAACCCATGGGAACTTGTTTTAGTTTTTATGGCTACAAAAAGAGCAACTGATAATATCGCAGAAAAATTTAGAAAACATGGTATAGAAGCAGAGTCCTTTCATGGTGGGCTTGAACAAGATGAAAGGGTATATACTCTAGAAGATTTTAAAGATAAAAAAATCCAAGTACTTTTTTCAACAGATATTGCAGCTCGTGGACTTGATGTTGATAATATAGATTGTGTTATAAATTTTGACCTTCCTCGATCTGCTGCTGATTATATTCATCGTATAGGACGTACAGCAAGAGCTGGGAAATCGGGTGATGCTATAACTTTCATAAGTCATGAAGATATGGCTCACTTTAAACTTATTGAAAAACGTTGTGATATCAAGCTTAATAAAGAGCAAATAGAAGGTTTTGAATTAGAAGGTGAAGCACCAAAACAAAAAAAAGGCAAAGCACCAGTTAAAGGTAAAAGAAAAAGTAAAAAAGATAAGTTACGAGAACAAGGACTTAAATAATATTTTTTAAGTTTAATGGATATATAATACACCTTAAATAAATTAAGGATAAATGATGACTTATAAAGAATACAAAGTAATACATGTTGTAGAAGGTGGACTAGGAACGATATTTTTAGGAGCATCAGGAATTCCTATAAAAAAAATGGAAACCGCTCTTAATAAAGAAGTAGTAGATGGATGGCAAGTTGTTTTTCAAGTTATAGAACAAAAAAGATTCTTATTATTTTGGACTAGAGAAGCTGTTGTAATTACGCTAGGAAGATAATTATGTTAAATAAAGACAAAGTTGTAAAAGAAGAAGATATTTTACGAGAAAAAGTTCAAAATCTGCCAGATAATCTCAAAAAACAATTTTATGAAAAAATAGAAAAAGAGATAAAAGATCCTGATACTTACGCAGTACTCAATTGGTTATTTTTAACAGGTATACATCATTTATACTTAAAAAAATGGCTTAAAGGTGCAATAAATCTTATTTTATTCATAGTAGGAATTGTATTACTTTTCGATGAAAATATATATTTTGGAGTTGGAATCGGAATTTTAGTAGCAATATTTATAATAGAGCTAAATGAACTATTTCAATCACAGATAATAGTTCATAATTACAACAATGAAGTTACTCAAAAAATCTTAGAAGAATTGAATTAAAAGCATAAAATATTGGGCATATTCAACAGTATTGCCCAATATAAATTATTCCATCTCTAAACGCATAAGGTACATATCTTCACCATCTAGCACTTCAACATCACCACCACATTTTGGGCATACGAAAGTATTTTTTTCTAAAACACTTTCTTCTTCACATTTACGACAGCCCACGACTAACTCTTGGACATGAATTACAAACTCAGCACCATCACAAATAGTTTTTTCTTTAAATGTATCAAAAGCAGTTTGTAAAAGATGAGGCTCAACTCCACTAAGTTTTCCTATTTTTACTTCTACTTTTTTGATTTTATTTGCATTATTTTCTTGTGCATTCTTTTCACACATATGCAATAAATCCTGTACTATTGAAAACTCATGCATTAACAAATCCTTGGTAAAAGCTCACCCTTAGGAGGCTCTAAAAATCTACTACTTCCCCAAGGAGTATTTAAAATAACTCTATTTTCATATTTGTCATTTACTTTTCCTATAAAAGAAGCTTTTTTTGTTTCTTCAAATTTATGTAGTATATCAAGTGCTTTTTGCTCTTCACCCTCTTCTACACAAAGTACCATAGTACCTTCATTTGCAAATTCATAAGGCTCAAATCCTAGCATTTCACAAATTCCCTTTACTTCTGGAGCAACTGGAATTTTATCTTCATCTACTTCTAAACATACATTTGATGTTTCTGCCCACTCATTTAAAACAGCACTAAGCCCTCCACGAGTTGCATCTCTATAAGCCACAACTTTTACTCCAGCTTCTATTAAAGCTTCAACTGGCTTCCAAAGACTTGCACAGTCAGTTTTAAGCTCAGTCTCTAACTCTATATCTTCACGCCTAGCCAAGATGCATGCTCCATGATTTCCAACTTCGTTTGAAACTAATATAGAATGATTTGGTTTTAAATTATGTGCTGAAATACCTTCAACCATAATTTCACCAACTCCAGAAGTATTGATAAAAAGTCCATCAACACCCCCTTTTGGAACCACTTTTGTATCCCCTGCGACTATTAAAACACCACTCTTTGCCATTTCATCACGCATCGTCATTACAATAGTTTCAAGTTCACTAAATAAAAACCCCTCTTCTATCATAAAAGAACAAGTAAGATACTTTGGCTTTGCACCCATCATAACAAGGTCATTGACAGTACCAGCAATTGCAAGCTTTCCTATATTTCCACCATTGAAAAACAATGGAGAAACTGTAAATGAATCTGTTGTAAAAACAATCCTTTTTGTATTCATAGTAAGTGCAGCAGCATCTTCCATTTTTAAAAGAATATCATTTTCAAAGTGTTTAAAAAATAGATCTTTTATAAGTGATTGTGTCTCTTCTCCACCACCACCATGAGAAAGCAATATTTTTTTACTCATTAAGCACCCTTTGCGGTTAATTTACCGTATTTGAAATAAGCTGAACATGCACCTTCACTTGAAACCATACATGATCCCATAGGAGCACTTGGAGTACAAGCTTTACCAAAAACTTTACAATCATATGGTTTTGCTAAACCTTTTAAAATACTTCCACATATACAAGCTTTATGATCGTCTAACTCTTGTGTAGGTAATACTTGTTTAAACTTAACTTCTGCATCATATGCAGCATATTCATCTTTTAGTTTTAAAGCACTTTTAGGAATATCTCCAATACCTCTCCATCTAAAATGTTCTCTTTTTTTCATATATTTATTGATAAGCTCTTGTGCTTTTATATTACCTTCACGACTAACTGCACGAGCATATTCATTATCAACAAATCGTTTTTCTCCAGTATTAAACTGTCTTACAATTCTTAAAATTGATTCCATAACATCTGTTGGCTCAAACCCAGCAACAACAACTGGAGTATTGTATTTTTCAACAATTGGCTCATATATTTTATAGCCTGTTATAACACTTACATGACTTGGTCCAAGAAACGCATCTATTTTTGCATCTCCATCACCCATAATAGTATCTACTGCTTCAGGAACTGTAACGTGATTTATATGAAAGTATATATTTTTAATTCCCTCTTTTATAACAGTATCTAAAAGTACAGCTGTCATAGGAGTTGTTGTTTCAAATCCTATTGCAAAAAATATTACATTTTTTTCGGGATTTTCTTTTGCTATCTTTATAACATCAAGAGGAGTATACAAAGAACGAATATCTTTACCTTCTGCTCTAAGTTTTTGTAAACTCGTTTGGCTTCCAGGGACTCTAATCATATCTCCTAGAGTTGCTAAGATAGTATTTGGCATCTTTGCTAGCTCTATAGCATGATTAATTCTCTCTTTTGGCATTATACAAACTGGACATCCAGGACCATGAACAAACTCTATAGTCTGAGGTAAAATCTGAGGTAAACCAAACTTCATAATTGTGTGAGTATGCCCACCACAAACTTCCATAATATTTATTTTATGAGTTGCTTCTTTTTTTATAAGCTCAGCTAAGGCTTTAATATGTTCAGGATTACGAAACCCTTCAATTAAATCAACCTTTTGCATAATTCATATCACCTTCTTCAGGATCAATTGCCCCACTATTCATTTCAGCTACTATCTCTTCATATATCCGCAAACTTTCTAGCGCATCTTCTGTATCTATTTTATTCATAGCAAAACCAACATGAATAAGAACATATTCACCAACTGCGACAGGTTCACCTATCAAATCAAGTGTAACTTGGCGTTTGACACCCATAGTGTCAACTGTTGCCATATTGTTTTCATCTATTTCTACTACTTTTGAAGGTATTGATAAACACATACTTTTCCTTATCTTAATGATTGTTTCATTTTAAGGTAGTTAACCCACGTATCAATTCCCTTACCACTTTTTGAATCAACTTCTATTACATCCACTTTTGGATTAAGTTTTCTTGTCTCTTTTATAGCTTTTTCAACATCAAAATCAAAATGAGGAAGTAAATCACACTTTGTTATGAGTAAAACATCTGCTGTTCTAAACATTACGGGATATTTTGCTGGTTTGTCATCACCTTCTGGAACTGAAAGCAAAACAACGTTAAAATGAGTTCCTACATCATATGAAGCTGGACAAACTAAGTTACCTACATTTTCAACAAATACAACATCTAAACCATCTATTGGCATATGATGAAGTCCTTCATGAACCATATGAGCATCAAGATGACATGCTTGTCCTGTTGCTATTTGATGAGCTGGAGCTCCTTTTGCTAAAATCCTATCTGCATCTTGATTTGTTTCTAAATCACCTTCAATTACACCTAACTTAACTCCACCATGATCAATTGTAGCTTCTAAAAGAGTAGTTTTTCCACTTCCTGGACTACTCATGAGATTCACTGCAAGTGCTCCATGTTTTTCAAAATGTTCTCTATTATGCGCTGCTTGAGTATCATTGACATCTAATATCTTTGTAATAACTTCAATAGTTTTTGGATCATTTAACTGGGGGTTGGGGTGTTGCTCATGTGAGTGAGTATGCGCACCATGTCCATGTCCATGATCATGAGTGTGCCCACCATGCTCATGTGTGTGAGCATGAGGGGCTATAGTACATCCGCAATCTTTACACATATATTCTCCTAATGTTTTTTATTTCTAACAAGTCTGAACTGAACTGAATTCATTATAAGCTTTTTGCTTAAGAGATATATAAAATCAGCTATTTCTTAGTTACTTTTAGGAAAAATAATTCTATGAATAATCTAAATCCAAATCTTTGCCCATTTTGTGAGTGCAAACAACTTTATATTGTTTCTAAAACATCATTTAAATGTGCTAAATGTAAAAAAAAATATAGTTTTTCTAAGTTAGAAAAAGATTATGAAATTATGAATTATTTTTGTAATGATATCAGTGCAAAACAGTGTGCAGATGCTTTACATGTAAACTATAAATCGGTTAAAGACAGATATATGGATTTTAGAAAACTTATTCTTTTACATGTAGAAGAAGTCTATGCAAAAAATCTCAATTCTTTTAGTGAATATGAGGAGTACTATTTTTTGCCAAAAAATAAAAGAGGAAAAGTAAAATATTTATTTGATTCAATAGGTATCTTAGGAAAAGTTTACAACAATTCCATATATACTATACTTCTTCCAGACCAATTTTCTCATCTACGAAATGATAATTTATACAATACAGATGTAAATTTTACATATATGAAAGAGTATGCACAATATCTAAATAGACACAAATTAATCCATTATGAAAAATTTGATAGTCAAATATTACGATTTTGGGTATATTTAGAAAAAAAATTACTTCATTTTAAAGGTATTTCTAGAGAAAACTTTGTCTATTATTTAAAAGAGTATGAATTTAAATTCAATAACACACAAAAAGAACAAAAAAATACACTTTGGAAACTATGGATAAATATAAAGAGATAAGAGCCATAGGAATGGCTCTTTAATATATTCTAAGATGCTGGAACGGCTGCTTCAACAAGTTTAGAAAATTTCACACCTTTTAGGCCACCAATTTTTTGAGAAAAATCTTTAATCTCATTTACAGCACCTTGGATCATAATTGTTTCTAAACAATTATCATGATCAATATGTACATGAGTATTACACATGATTTTTATTTTTGCATCATGTTGTATTGTTAATATTCTATCTACTAAATCATTTTGATGATGAGTATAAATCATAGTTAAAACACCGATAACTTCTGTATCATCTTCTTTCCAACTATCTTTTACTAGTCTTTCACGAATTAAATCACGAGTGTATTCACTTCTAGAAGCGTAACCTTGCTCGTTAACCTTTTTATCCAACTCTACCAATAGCTTTTCAGGTAGCGAAACGCTAAACCTAATTACATTGTTATCCATAACTTATCCTTTTTAATTAAAATCCACGTTCTTAGTGTAATATGAATAAGCTTAAAAAGATATAAGAGATAATATTAATATTTATTATGAAGCATATAAAATAATTGTCCAATAGCAATTGAACCATCATTAATAGGGAGTTTACTCTGAAAGATGATATTATTTTTCTTTTTTAAAATCTGTTCTAAAAGAGTTTTATTTTGAAATACCCCACCACTAAGAAGAGCTTGAAAGTCATATTTTTCTATTATGTTGCAAAGTATGTTAACTAAAGCATTCATAAATTTTGAAGCAATCAGTATAGCATTCTTATCATTAATCATTTCTTTGATTGTATGCTTATACTTAATAACACCATCATTTAAGTAAAAATCATATGATTCTCGTATAGTTTCATCATAAAGTCCTTCTAAGATTAATCCACTTTCACCATCATAACTTACTTTATCGCAAACACCACATATAACTGCAACCATATCAAAAAGTCTTCCAACAGCTGAACACTTCGGAGAATTTAACTCTTTTTTATGTATCTGTTTTAAAAGATTGAGCTCAGAATTTTTAAAATTTGTCAGAAATTCTTGATATATAGTATTTTCCTCACAATCAAGAATCATAGATAGTGCTATTCGTTTTATATCTTTTATACTAGCATCACCGCCTAAAAGTAAAAATGGCTCAAAATAGGCAACTCTTTTATATGAATTTCTATCACATATAAAAAATTCTCCACCCCAAATAGTTCCATCATCACCATATCCAGTACCATCCCACGCAATCCCAAGTACTTTTTGATCAATATTATGTTCAAACATACATGCTAAGATATGTGCATAATGGTGTTGTATTTGTATAAAAGGAATATTTTGTGATTTTGCCCATTTTGTTGATTCATACAGAGGATGTTTATCTCCTACAATCAAATCTGGCTCAAAATTATAAAACTTTTTAAATGTTTCTAGTGTCTTTTTAAAAGAATCAATAGTTGCTATATTGTCTAAATCTCCTATATAAGGGCTAAGAATAACTTGATTGTTCATATAAAAAGCAATAGCATTTTTCTGATGTGCTCCAACTGCTAAAATTTTTCGTTTTTCTTTACTGTTGACTCTAAAGGAGATAGGAGTAAGTCCACGAGAAGCTCTCATAATTAAATCTTTGCCATCAATTACTTGCAAGACACTATCATCACTTGCATTTACAATATCTCTATTATAATCCAAATAATAATCTATTACTCCATCTAACTTCATTTTTAAATCATCTTCATTAGTAATTATTGGTTCACCTGATTTATTTGCACTCGTAGCAACTATAGGAAAATTTAACTTTTCTAATAGCATTACATGTAAAGGAGTATAGGCTAAAAACACTCCTAACCTATCTATAAATGGTGCTATTAGTGGACTTAAAGTATTTTCTTTTCTTTTGAGTAATACTATAGGTCTATCATTTGAAGTAACTCTTGTTTTTTCACTCTGATTTATATGACAATATAACTCTATCATTTCAAATGAATTCATCATAAGAGCAAAAGGTTTTGAAGGTCTATTTTTTTTCTCTCTTAAAGAAAGAAGTGTCTTTTCTTTGGTTGCATCACATATAAGATGAAATCCACCCATCCCTTTCATTGCTACAATAAATCCTTCTTTTATAAATATCGCTAGTTTATCAATAGCATCTACGTTTGTGGCTATTATTTTGCCAGTCATATCTTTTAAAGATAATGTAGGCCCACATTTAATACAACTAATAGGTTGTGCATGATAACGTCTATCAAGTGGGTTTTCATACTCTTTTTTACACTCTTCACACATACTAAATGAACTCATAGATGTATTGGGTCTATCATAAGGAACTGTTTTTATAATGGAGTATCTAGGTCCACAATTAGTACAATTGGTAAAAAAGTAATTATATCTTCTATTGTTTTTATCTTTTAATTCATTTAAACAATCATCACACATAGCAAAATCTGGGGAGACTAATGAGTATTTTAACTTTTGCTCAGAGCTTTTACTTATGATAAATTGTTTGAAGTTTTCTAAAGGTAATTCTTTTTTTCTAAGTTGATCAATTCTCGCTAAAGGAGGTAATTGAACATACAAATCTTTTTCAAAACTATTTATATGTTCAACTTCACCCTCTACGGATATTTTAACACCTGAAGAGTCATTTAGTACATAACCATTTAGATTATATTGTAATGCCAATGTATAAATAAAGGGGCGAAAGCCCACCCCTTGCACTATACCTTCTACTGCAAAATTAAAATGTTTAATTATCAATAGGCAATTCTCTATTTAAACAAATTTTAGAACTTGCTTGAATATTTTTACATGCTAGTTCAGCAAATCTTCTAACACCAAAGAATGAGCCACAAAGTAAAGTTTTTTCGCTTGATAAGTTCTCTTTACAAGAATCTGATGAATTTGATAAGAAAAAAGCTAATGCTTCCATCAAACCAAAACTTAAAGTTGTATCATCACTACCAGCAAGTTTAAAACTTATAGAACTTCTAATAAGTTTTAATATATCAAAATCAGATTTTATAGACTCTTTATCAATCAATAAAAAATCTATACTAGGGCCTTTTTGTCCACCAAAATCTTCTGCTAACTCTACTACTTTTTCACTACCATCTTTTATATTATCACTAATTCCAAGTATAACAGCAACTAATCCAAAGATAGTATATATATTGTTTGGAGCATTATCTGGAATTTGATAGTTCAAAGCATTTGCATAAAACTCAGGAAACTGTTGTTTATAATTTGCTAAAAGTCTTTGCCCTATTTCATCTTCTGAGATAGATGCAAAAATCTCTTTAATATCTTTATCAATAGGAAACTTAATCAAATCAAGCATCCCTGTCTTTTCTGAAATATGCATTAACACATCATCATTTGTTTTACTCAAGTAAAAACAACTAACTTTTTTATCA
Organism: Sulfurospirillum arcachonense DSM 9755; assembly: GCF_000597725.1. GTDB lineage: Bacteria > Campylobacterota > Campylobacteria > Campylobacterales > Sulfurospirillaceae > Sulfurospirillum_A > Sulfurospirillum_A arcachonense. The sequence goes on along the minus strand of NZ_JFBL01000002.1, from coordinate 249,230 downwards.
AAAAGATTATGTTCTTGCATAATAGACGCAAATTGTGCATGAGCAGCAACATCAAATTTTTTCAAATTCTTTTTTATTACTGGGGCACTATATCCATCGCCACTTATTATAAGTATTTCACCATTTTCAAGTACACATACTTCAACCTGAGGCAATAGTGTAAATTTTCCATCTATTTCTAAAGCATATTTACATGTAACACTTTTATTTTCGTCTCTATAAATAAAATCGATACCATCTCGGTGAAGTCTTTCACAAATATTTTGAAGTAATAACTCATCACTTAACTTTAATTTCACTCTATTTTCTGCCAAAATATCTTTTGAACTGTATAGTAAATTCACTTTAAATTTAATAGTTGGTTTTTCTAAACTTGCAAGTGCTTTAATTTCATTTTCCCTACAAACAACCATCTTTTCGACAACTGAAAGATCAGTAGGAATAACAATAAAATCTTTTTTTTCTTTAAAAGATTCATCAATTTTTCCAATAACATATGAACCACTAGCAGAATTTATATAAACTTCTTCACCACTACTAACAAGTTTTGATACTTCATCATATAAAGTATCAAAGCTCTTTGTTTCATTTGCATCGATAATTGTTGTAGTATTTTCTTTTAATAATACACCTTTTGCATTAAAAGTAGCAATTCCTACTTCATTATTTATTAATGGATTGAGAAAAAGTACACTATCTTTATCTTGACATGTAAAGATAGTTTTAGGTGTATATGGAACACATAAAGTACATTCATTTATATTTTCCATTGTGTTTTCTATTGTTTCAACAACATTTACTGCTGTTGATTTAAAAAATATTGATAAAGGTAATCTTTGTGCAATAAAATTAGAAAAGTCAGTAAGAACTTGTTCATCACCTTTTACATATAAGTTAATAACATTTTCTTTTTTACCAATTTTATAAGAGATTTCAAAATCTCTACATATACTCTCTAACATATTTTCTAAAAGAGCATTTTGGGAAATATAATGGAACTCAAACGACAATATCATTAGACGATCTCTTCTCTTTCACACGCACTTTGGGCTACTTCTTGAATATCAAAGTTCGCGATTTTTTCATATTTTAAACCCAGTTCACTAATATGCTTTAAAAATGTTTTTTCCATTAAAGCACTTCCTTTAATAACTGGTTCTGACATTTCTAATGTAGTATCAGAAATAACTTCTGGAATAATACCTATGATTTTTGTTGTGGGTCTATCCCCAACCATATCCATCATCATCAAAGTTTGAAGCATCTCAACCTCGTGAGCACTTCCTTGCCATGATATAGAGTTTGGGACATTGTCAAAATCAAAAAAGTAAACATCTCCTATTATACCATCATTTGCATCAACACAATCAAACATTATCATGTAATCATATTCTACAATAATTGGGATAAGACGTTCTGCTAATGTACCACCATCAACAAAAGTAAGAGTATGTTCTTTAGAAGTAAACTTATAATTCTTTTCAATCATGCGGCATAAATGCACGCCGACTCCTTCGTCGGCGCACACTACATTGCCTATACCTAAGGCTAATATCTTCACATTAACTACTTAGTGGTCTTCGTTTATGAATTTATATCCACTGATAATTGAATCAATTAAACCTTCTTTACCCATAATTGAGTTAAAGATTGCCATATAAATATGAACAGGAACAAAAATCAATATACCCCACATTGCTATATGATGAATTTCACGAACCATTGCTAATCCACCCATCATAACTTCTAATGGACGCATATAATCATATAACATTCCACCAATACCATCATGATAAACATGAACATATAAAACAAGTCCTGTTATACATATAGCAAATACCATAGCATATAAACCAATATATGCAACAAACTGTAGCGGATTATATACTCCACGTAATTTAGGATGTTCTCCTAAAAATAGATAATATTTAATCTGCTGTATCCAAATCTTAGGACTAATAAAGTCTAAGAAAGCTATTCTTTCTTTTTTACTTATTCTATCAACAAAGAATAAATAAGTTTTGTACAAAGTAACAGCTATTAATATAAATCCTGCGATCTCATGCCACATTCTAAATTTTGCATTTAAAAATAGCACAGGCTCATCTGATGCATTTGGTGCAACAAAGACATAAGCAAGATAAAAACCAGTCACAGTTAAAACAAATATTGCTATTGCTCTAATCCAATGTGTCCAGCGTAAACCAGCAGAAAATTCAAATTCAATCTTTCTTTTTGGCATTGTTAACTCTCCTTTTGTCTTTTAACAACTTGCACCATTAGGATCTATTTTATAAGAGCCCATCTCATTACCTTTTGTATCCATTACGTGAACTGCACAAGCAATACATGGATCAAAAGAGTGAATAACTCTTATAATTTCTAACGGTTGAGCAAGGTTAGCTATAGGCAAACCAATCAAAGACTCTTCATAAGGTCCTCGAACACCATTAGCATCTTTAGGGCTTGCATTCCAAGTTGATGGAACTACAGCTTGATAATTTTCAATCACACCATTTTTCACTCTAACCCAGTGACTTAATACACCACGAGGTACATTACCCATGTAACGACCTTTGTACTCTTTATTCTTGTCAATTTTATAGCTTGTAAATGTTGAATCATCAACTTTTAAATTTTCAATTAATGCATTAAATGCTTCTAAAGCATTATCAGCAACAACTTTTGCTTCAAGCATACGACAAGCTGTTCTACCAAGAGTTGATGCAACTGCTGTTATAGGAAGTCCCGTATCTTTTAAAAATTGGTTTACTACTTTAACAACACGTTGATTACCTCTAGCATAGTTTATAACTATATTAGCTAATGGTCCTACTTGAAGTGGCTTACCATCATAACGAGGTGCTTTAATCCAAGTATATTTTTCATTTTCTTTAATAACTTTAGAATGAGCTAACTCACCTTTGTCATTAATTGTTTCAGCGTCTTTAAATCCAGTATAGTTAGGATTTGTTTTTCCATCATATGGATGAAGTGCTTCATCATTTTGGTACCAAGCATGAGTTGCCTCTTCTGTGATTTTACTTTCGTCTAAATCATGAATTTTAAACTCTTTACCAGATACTAAATTAATAACATCTTCAGCCATCATCAAACCACTATCAAACATATATTCACTAGCATTTAATGGGAATTCTTTATATGTAAATAAGTTAGCAGTACCAAGACCAGCATTAACACTAGGCTCACCTGCATACATACCACCTGCCATAACAACATCTGGATAATAACAATTATCAATAAATGCTTTAACTTCTTGAAACTTCACTAAATACTCCCCTAAACGTGCAGGAGATTGAAGATCCATAATACAAGTTACACCACCAACAGTTAAGCTTTGTGGATGTGGTTGTTTCGCACCAAAAATAGCCATCATTTGAGCAGCTGTTCTTTGTATCTTAAGACCTTCAAGATAGTGAGATACAGCGATCAAGTTTTGCTCTGGAGTTAGTTTATATGTCGGATGTCCCCAATATGCGTTAGCAAATGGTCCAAGATGTCCTTTTTTAACAAACTCAGCTACTCTTTTTTGTACAGCTTTAAGATGATCTTCACCTGTATACATTGGAGTTTCAGTATATTTAAATGCATCTTTACTAGCTTTTGCAGGATCTGCACTTAAAGCAGAAACAACATCAACCCAATCAAGACCATGTAAATGATAAAAATGAACAGGATGATCATGCATAAATAATGCTGTATTCATTAATGTTCTTGTTAATTTAGCGTTTAATGGAGGCTCAATACCTAAAGCATCCTCAACTGCCATAATACCTGCTTTGTAGTGTGAGTATGTACAAACACCACAAATTCTTTGTGTAAAGAAACCAGCATCTCTAGGGTCTCTACCTTTGAGGATATTTTCTAATCCTCTCCATAGAGTCGCTGAAGAATAAGCTTCCGTAACTACGTTGTTGTCATCTACGATAACTTCAACTCTTAAGTGTCCCTCAATTCTAGTAATAGGGTCAACTACAATTCTTTTACTCATTAATTATTCCTTCTGGCTTATTCTTCAGTTTTTGGAGCGCCTTTTACGGCTGCTATTGCTGCATGTGCTGCGATACCTACTGCTGTTGCACTTAGTACTGCGACACCAACTTTATCTGCAGTCATATCTGCACCTTCTCCATAAACTGTTTGATACAATTTACTACCAAGAGGCTCTTCAAATGGTCCCATAGCATCCCAAAAATCTGGTTCACTACAACCAATACAACCATGTCCTGCTTGAACAGGCCAAGAAGTATGTTGATTAAATCTTTCTCTACTACAGTTATTAAATGTATAAGGCCCTTTACAACCTACTTTGTATAGACAGTAACCTTGTTTTGCACCTTCATCGCCAAATTCTTGTACGAATTCACCTGCGTCAAAATGACCACGTCTTTCACACAAGTCATGGATTCTAAGTCCATAAGCCCATTTTGGACGATTAAAAACATCAAGTGCTGGAAGTGTTCCAAAAAGAATATAGTGAAGTACATTACCAACTATATTTTTCTCACTTGGAGGACATCCTGGTACATTAATAACTGGTTTTCCAGTTACTTTACTTAAACTTTGTGCATTTGTTGGGTTTGGATATGCAGCTTGTACACCACCAAAACTAGAACATGTTCCAATTGCAAAAATTGCAGCTGCAGCATTTGCAGCATCTTGAGCATGTTTACGTCCAGTTTTACCATGAGGTCCAACTGTTAAATAAAAGTCGCTACTTCCATCAGGGATTCCACCCTCAACCATTAATATAAATTTACCTTTATATTTTTCAATAGCACTTTCTAAATTATGTTCTGCTTGCCAACCAGCAGCACTCATAATTGTTTCATGATACTCTAGTGAGATATAATCAAAAATAAGACTATCAATACCTGGTGCATCAGTTCTTAGTAAACTTTCACTACAACCAGTACATTCTGCCATATGTAACCACACTACTGGTAAACGATCAGTAAGTTCCGCAGCCTTAGCCATAAGTGGCGTAAAAGATGAAGGTAAAGAAAGCATTGCTGTCATTCCTCCAGCCCACTTCATAAAGTCACGACGGCTAATACCTTTTTCTTCCATTAGCTGTGAAATTGACTTATCCTCTTTCATCGGTGCGAACTTAGCAAGATCTCCGAGTCTGTCTGAAATCTTTTGGTACAGTTCAGCTTGTTCCATAAGTTTCTCCTATAAGATTTTTTATCTATCAAGAATTCATTCAAATTATGACTTACATTCATTGAATGATTATTCACTTATCATTTAAACAGATTTTTAATAAGAATGAGCATAATATTACATGTTTTTAAGGTAATTATAAGTTATTTGAGAATAATTGTAACATTATAATCGGATAAAAAGAGTGTTTTATTAAAGTTTTATTAAATTAATTTAAAAAAAAATACTTTAAATTGACGAATTAATATAGTTAAATCATATACATATACTATAAATTAAGTTTAAAAAAATAATATATATATTATTTATATTATAGATAAATGCCTAAAATAATTGATTTTAGAGCCTATCTAGGATTTTTACTATTTCAATAATATTTTATAAATTGACGTAATAATAGTATTATTTTAAAAATTATTTACAAATTATAATAATTTTTCTTAATAAATAGTCTTTATTATATCTAATTAATAAATATAAAAATTAACTTTATCCATATAATTTTATTAAAAATAATAGGATGTTTGTTAAACATATATTTAAAAAAAATACTTATAATATCCAAATCACTCAAAGGAATTTACTTCATGCTACTAATGCAACTAAAAACTATAGAAAAATTTGCCTTTTTACATATCGCCCATCATTTAGCTAGAATAGATGGTTTTTTTGGACTAAAAGAAAAAGAAATAATAAATGATTATTGTATTGAAATGGGTATAGATGATATCATCTATGATGAGCAAAACTATTCATTAGATGAGTGTTTATCAAAATTTAAAACTCAAAAAAGTCAAAAAATTCTTCTTTTGGAACTAATGATACTTGTACATATTGATGATAAATTTAACTCTTTTGAAAAAGAGCTTATGACTACAATCTGTACAAAATTTGATATAAAAAACAATGGCATACAATATGCATCATCTTGGGGAAAAGCTGCTTGTGCTCTACGTGAACAAGGGCTCTTGATGATTAATACATAAAAAAGAAAAATGTTTTTTTATAACCTTATCACTAAAAGCTTTTTCATACATATGCATCTCTTGCCAAGTTATACCATCTAATAAATCTGTATGAGATGGTATAACTTTTTCTTCTATTTTTTCAATAAATTGTTTTATTAGTCTCACAAAAAATCCAAATTGAGAAGCTGTCATACTATCTAATATATCAATCAATTTATAATAATTTGAAATTTTTCTTCCACTTCCATCATTTAGTTCAATATTCCATATTTTTTTAGCAAAATCATGTTTGTACTCAACACCATCTCTATGAGCATAAGCAAAAGCCCTTAAGTCTTTTTTAAAATTATTTTTTTGCATATAATCACACTGTTTATTAAAAAAGAGGAATACACATGCAAGGAAAACATCATCACTTGATATAGGTTTGGCTTTTAATTCCTCAAGGGTCATCTCTTCGATGATAAGCTGTTCACGTAAATACTCAAGATGTTTTACACGCCAGTTTTCTTTATCTTTTTTAACTCTTTTTTGCCATTCAATTAATGTAGGTCTTGGAATTAAAAATCTATCAACAAGATGTTTGTAAGAAAATCTCATAAAAGCCTCCCTAATAAATATGAGGATAATTGTATCATAAAGTTATTAATTACCCTCTTTTATTTAATATAAGTAATGCGTTTAGATACTTTTTATTTTCTTTCTCTTTTTCATTTTGTCTTTTGCAAGTTTTCTCATATCTTCAGTAGTATCTAATTCATCCATTATTTCTAGACCTAAAAGTGTCTCTATACAATCTTCTAAAGTTACAATACCTTCTGTTTGACCATAACTATCAGTTACTAAAAACATGTGCTCTTTTCTTTTTATAAACATATCAAGAGTATAAGATACTGGTATATTTTCATGTATAGAAAATATAGGAGATATTAAACTTTCGATAGTTCCTGATTTATCTTCTATGGCTAATTTAAAGATTTGTTTACTATATACAACACCTATAATATTATCTATTGTTTTATCATAAACGGGTATTCTTGAAAACTTCATTGCTCCTTCAGTTTTCAAAACATCTTCAATTTTTGTATTTTTTTCCAAAGCAAACACAACACTTCTTGGCGTTAATATATCATTTACCTTACTTTTACTTAGACTCAAAACATTTTCAATGACATCAGACTCTTTTTCGTCTATATATCCACCATCTTCAACCAAAAGTGCTGTTTGAAGAAGTTCTTCTCTTGTTATTGAGTTATTTGAACCTTTTTTGGATATTTTTTCTGTAATAAACAGAGATACTTTGATAAGTGGATAACTAAAAAATATAAAAACTCTAATAATGTAGGCTGCAATTGGAGCTAATTCTTTGTAGTACTGTGCACCTATTGTTTTTGGAATAATTTCAGATAAAAATAGAATAAGTAGCGTTAAGATAGCTGAGATATAAAACATATATTCCATACCAAACAATCTTGCTGCTTCAGCACCAATACCAGCAGCACCTAGTGTATGTGCAATGGTATTTAAAATCAAAATTGATGCAATTGAAACATCAATATCAGTTTTTAACTTTTCTAAAAGATTACCAACTTTTTCTTTATCTTGTTTAATTACATTAATATGCGACATATTTAAGGATAAAAGAACTGACTCTACAATAGAGCATAAAAATGAAACACCAATAGCCAAAGCTAAATACATAAAAAGTAGAGTCATTTTTTTAGACCTACTGTTTTATTTTTTTGTTTGTTACGCGGCAACTCTATGAAATAACTCATAGAACTCCGCTGTTTCGACGAAGAATCAGACATGGTATTTTTTTAAAAACTCCTTGTTTTTTGTAATTAAGCCTCTTTCTTGAAGGCTTTGTATTGTTTTTTGATCAGTATCAGTATCACCTGGCCACTCTCTTTTATAACCATCTAAACTAGATTTATTTGTTGCATCAACACCTATATACTCATCTTCTAAAAATATATCTCTTTGAGCATCAATGTTATTTACAATCCTCCATATAAGCATATATGGATTATCTAACTCATTTGAACAACTATCAACAAATACTAACAATTTCATATGCTCTTTTAAAGGTTTTAATGCCTTATAAAGCTCAATTGTAGGTCTTTGTTTATCAACGCCTAAAACGACTATTGGTGTCTTTGTATGCGTTTTATACTGTTTAATAGATGTTACATCTTTAACCAATGTTGTTATTTTAGCATAAAGTTTCTCTTCACTCAATAAATTTTTGGATGGAAATTCAACATTATCACCTGTACAATCAACTCCAAGCTTTCCACCATAACATGCATTTGGACTTGCATGGTCTAGTGCATCACAAACACCTTCGCTTATAAGTATGTTTTCACAACTTACACGATCAAGTATATAATCACTAATTTCATCATAATTTTTAAGATCAGGTGCACTCTCTCCGACAAAAAAAGCATGTTTAACAAAACTCATTTGCCCTACTCCCCAAAATGCATGCATAAACTGCTTTGCATGTCCTGGATACATGGTTTTCATCTTTGCTAAAATCAGATTATGAAAAACACCATTTTCAGGCATATTATAATCTATAAGATCAGGAGCTGTTGTTTTTAAAAGTGGTAAGAAAATTCTTTCCGTTGCCCATCCCATATACTTATCTTCTAAAGGAGGTTTACCAACAACTGTCGCTTGATAAATGGGCTTATCTTTTGTAGTTATACATGTAACATCCATGACTGGATATTCTTCTTTTAAAGTGTAATATCCTGTATGATCTCCAAATGGTCCTTCTATTTCCATCTTTGATGGGTCTACCCAGCCCTCTATGATAATATCTGCATCTTCTGGTACATATATTGGATTTGTTAAAGATTTGACTAATCTAGCATTTTCTTCTCGAATAAGTCCATACAATAACAGTTCAAATACACCATTAGGCATAGGAGCTTGTCCACACCAAATGTAAAGAGGATCACCACCAATAGCTACACTTACAGGCATCTTTTTACCAGCTTTTTTATATTCGTGAAAAAAGTGAGCACCATCTTTGTGAATTTGCCAATGCATACCAAGACGTTTATCATCATAAACTTGAAGTCTATACATACCAAGATTTTGTTTTGTTCCATCAAGACTCTCTGTATACACATGTCCCATTGTTATAAATGGTCCACCATCCTCACTCCAAGTTGTCAAAATTGGAAGGTCATTTAAGTCTATATTTTCATGTACATTTTTTTGACAATTTCCTTTTATAGCTAATCTTTTTGGAAATACATTTTTTAAAGAGAAAAGTTTGCCTAACATACCTAGTTTATCCATAAAACCAACAGGTGGTTTCATATGAAGTAGTTCTTCTATTTCATTTGCTATATCATCAGGATGTTTTTCAAAAATAAGCTCTGTTGCTTCGTATGAACCAAAAACATTCATTAACACTGGCATATCAAATTTTTTGTTCAATCTTTTTGAAATAGGATTAGTGAAAAGTAAAGCTTTTGAATCTTCTTTTTTTATTTCTACATATGCAATATGTGGGATTTCAAGGTCAATATCAAGTTCATCATTTATAACTCTTAATAAATTATGCTTTTTTAACTCTTCAATAATTTCTTCCATTAAAATACCTCTGTCATCGCTATGTGTTCAGCCTTTTCTAATAACTCTTTAGCACCACGTTCTATAAATAATTTTGCTAACTCTTCACCTTTTGTTGTGTATTCATCTTTCTTACATGTAAGCTTTTCATAGATTATCTCTTCGCCATCAGGAAGACCCACAAGTGCTTGTATATTTACACTATCACCATCTATTTTTGCATTGATTCCGATTGGTACTTGACAACCACCTTCTAGAACTCTTACAAATTCTCTCTCAATTGTTGTTTCTACTGTTGCATCTTCATCTTTTAAAACAGAAATAATTTTTTCTAACTCTGGAGTATCAACTATCTCTATTCCAAGAGCAGCTTGTCCCATAGCAGGTATCATTAACTCTTCGCTTATCGGTGTAAAGTACTTTACTTCTTCTTGAAGACCAAGTCTTTTAATCCCAGAACTAGCGAGGATGATAGCATCATACTCGCCATCTTTTAGTTTTCTAATTCTTGTGTTTACATTACCACGAAGGTTTTTTATAGTTAAATCAGGTCTTATTTTTAGTATCTGCATTCTTCTTCTAAGACTTGTTGTTCCCACAACTGCTTTTTGAGGTAACTCTTCTATTGAAGAATATTTTTGAGAAAGTAAAGCATCTCTAGGATCATGACGTTTTGTAATAACTGAAAGTTTCAATCCTTCAGGAAATTCCATAGGAACATCTTTCAAAGAGTGAACTGCGATGTGTGATTCACCAGCGAGCATTGAAGTTTCTAACTCTTTTGTAAACAAGCCTTTACCACCAATTTTAGCAAGAGGAGTATCTAAAATCTGATCACCTTTAGAAGTCATAGAGTTTATTACTACGTCTAATTTAGGGTGAGCTTCTTTCAAACGTGCTTGTATATGTTCTGCTTGCCACATTGCAAGTTTACTTTCTCTTGTTGCTATTATTAACCTATCCATTACTACCTCTTCAATAAATTTTTATATTTTTTTCTTGTATTATCTAATTTTTCATTTACAAACAATCTTGGAGTTCCATTTAACATCAGAGCCTCTACTATTTTCATATCAGCTTCCATATGTTTTATAATATCTTCTTGTTCTAACTCTTTAAGTGTTAATTTTGTTCCAATTAGTTTATTAAAAGTATCTAAAACTAATTTATCATCTTTTGTTTCAAAATCAAATACTTCTTCATATACTTTTTTTTCTACATCTTTAAATCCCAATTTTTTAGCTGCCAAAATTGCTTTTACAAGTGTTGGAGCATTTGGGTGTATATTTAAAGGAAAATGATAATAGTAAAGAATAAATTGTTTAGGATGCTTTTGTACAAACTCAATAACCTCAGGTAAAAAACTCATACAAAATGGACACATAGGATCACTAAACACTGCTAATTTATTTGTAGCATCACTGTTTCCTGCTATGATATTTTTTTCATCATAAAACTTTTTATCAAAATCTGGAGAAAAACTATTTTTTATACTCTTAACTGTATTAATATCAACAAAATCTTTTGTTACTACGTTTCCATTTGTAAATATTTTATCCGTTATTGTGATAGACTTATTTTTTCCTACTAAATCTAAATCAACTTTTACAAAAAACACTTTCCAACCAGGAATACTTTTAATATCTTGTTGTCCTGCAATACTAATATTTTTAACTTTATAACTTTTAGTAGCACTAACTGATTTTGATAAAAACTTTAAAATTTTTGTTTCTATTGAGTTAGCAAAAAGTGTATTAACGCTCAGTGCGATCATCAATAACTTCAACATCAATGATTTCATTGTTTTCCTTTGTTCTATCTATATTTTGTATATCATCTATATCAATATTATCTTTTACATGTAAAATCTTTTTAGCAAACAGTGTTGCAAAAAAAGAAAATTGTAAAAAAAGGCCTATAATATCACTAAAAAATCCAGGAACAATTAATAACAATGCCCCTAATAGTGTAAAAGCATTGAGCTTTTGAAACTCTTGCATTGAAATTGTTCTTTTTTGCATAGCTTGCATACTTTCCATCAAAGTATTACGAAAATTTGCCAATAGTATAAAACCTACCATAGCAGAAAATATAATTTCTAAAAAGGTCGCAAGTGCACCAATATTAGAAGAGATATTAACACTTACAAATACTTCTAAAAGTAAATATACTAAAAAATAATTCAAGCTAAAAGTTCCTTTATTTTACTTTCTACATCATCAACGCTAATCGTTGTTTTTTCCAATGTTTTTCTATCTACTAACTCAACATTTCCCTCTTTTAAACCCTTCCCTAAAATAAGAGCATAAGGAAAACCTATAAGCTCAAAATCTTTTATTTTTGGTCCAAATCTATCTTTTCTATCGTCTAATAAAACTTCTATACCACTATCTTTAAAAGTTTTATAAAGTTTTTCACCATATTCAAGTTCTTCTTCATTTTTCACATTAGATACAATTATATCTAATTCAAATGGCGTAGTTTGTCTATTCCAGATACACCCTCTTTCATCATGACTCGCTTCAATCATAACAGCGACAAGTCTACTTACACCAACACCATAACATCCCATGTAAAATGCTTGAGACTTTCCATTTTCATCTAAAAATGTAGCTTCCATAGCAGCTGCATACTTTTGACCAAGTTGAAATATATGCCCTACTTCAATACCTTTTGTAACACCTAATTCCCCACCACAACAAGCACATTTATCACCAGCACTTACTTCAACTAAATCTATATATCTACTATCTTTAAAGTTAAACATACCAGCACCAACAAAGTGATACTCATGTTCATTTGCACCACAAATAAGATTTTTTTCATCTTTTAATTCAGAATCAATATAAAAATTTATATCTTCAGGTAAGCCAATAGGACCACATGAACCAGCTACTAGTCCAGCATCTTTTACTTCTTGCTCCGTTGCATCAACTAATTCAAGAGCACCACAAGCATTCTGTGCTTTTGTCTCTTGTAAGTTATCATTTCCTCTAACGATAAAAAGAACAACTTCTTCTCTATCTTCATATATCGCTTTTTTAATCACGGCTTTTGTTGTATAAAATGAATCTATTTTAAAAAACTCTGCAACATCATCTATAGTGATACAGTTTGGTGTATGAAATTTTGCTGCATCTGCTTCTGGAGCTTCAACAGTAGTTGTTTTTTTGGCACGTTTTGCTGCTTCTATATTTGCTGCATATTCACAATTGTTACAAACGATAATATCATCTTCACCATTATCAGCCAATACCATAAACTCTTTACTACCACTTCCACCAATAGCACCACTATCAGCATCAACAGCTCTAAAATCAAGTCCTAAACGTGTAAATATTTTTCTATACGTTGTTTCCATCTTATCAAATTCTACTTTCATAGACTCTTCGTCTTTATGAAAACTATATCCATCTTTCATTATAAACTCACGACCTCTTAAAAGACCATATCTTGGACGTCCTTCATCTCTAAACTTTGTAGTGATTTGATACAGATGCAATGGAAGTTGTTTATAACTATTGATTCTATTTCTAACGATATCTACAACAACTTCTTCATGAGTTGGTCCTAAAACAAAATCATTATTTTTTCTATCGTGAAGTCTTAAAAGTTCTTTCCCAAAAGCATTGTATCTACCACTTTGTTTCCAAAGTTCAGCTGGAGTTACAACACCCATTTGGATTTCACACGCACCAGAACTATCCATCTCTTCTTTAACGATATCTCTTATTTTATCTAAGACTATTTTACCCATTGGTAAGAAGTTATATAATCCACTACCATATTGTGATACAAAACCTGCACGTACTAAATACTTATGACTAGGTAATGTTGCATCTTTTGGTGCTTCTTTTGTTGTAGGGGCAAATAGGTTTGTAAATCTCATTAATTATCTCCGTTTTTTTCAATTTCTATGTGATATTCACACTTATACATGTTTAATTTTTTTATACTATCTTCATCCATTTCAAAAATTTCTTGGATAGATTGTACTAGAGTATCTGCTTCTGGTTTTTCAGCTAACTCTTTTAGTTTTTTTGTTGGAGTGTGTAAAAAAGAGTTAAAAGCACAATGAAGTATCTTTTCTACTGTCTCTTCATACTCTTCAGGGATATAACCTTTTTTAACTGAACGTTTTATCTCTTTAACTGAACACTCTTTAGCTTTATCCCTTAACTCTTTTATGATTGGATCAATACTTAGAGTTTGTAACCATTTGAAAAATTCCATGGTTGAGCGACCTACTATAGAAAACGCTACTTTTGCTTGTTCTTCACGTAAAGACAAGTTTTTAGCTACTATCTCTTCTAAATCATCAACCGCGTAGATATCAACATCATCCATATCACACTCTTCAATGTCTCTTGGTACTGCTATATCAAACCAGTATCTATTGAAGTCTCTGCTTTCAACCATACTTTTTGTTATTACATAATGAGGTGCTGATGTTGCAGAAAAGAGTAAGTTATAAGTATTTAATAACTCTCTTAAGTTACTAAGAGGTTGAGCACTTGCTAACTCTCCTAACTCCTCGGCTAGCTCCTGTGCTTTTTCAAGTCTCATACTCACAACAATAACATTAACACCACTTGATATTAAATGTTTACCAGCAAGTGCACTCATCTCTCCAGCACCAACTAATACAGCAGTTGAACCTTCAATACTTCCTAAAATATCTTTTGCCTTAGAAACAGCAACACTTGAAACAGAAATAGGATTTTTAGATATGTCTGTGCTTGCTCTTACATCTGCTGCACATCTAAAAGTATGATGCATAGCACGACTAAGTTTTTGCGAACAATAACCTTTTTCAGTAGAAAATTTAAATGCGTCTTTAAGTTGTCCAACTATTTGAGTTTCACCAATAACTAGACTATCCAATGAAGATGCCACTGAAAACAGATGATGAATCGCTCCATTGTCCTCATATATGTCTGCACGTTTTTCCAACTCTTCTTTATCTATTTTTGAAATAGCTGATAATTCTGATAAGATATATTTTATTGATTCATCACAGCTACTTACACTTGCTATTAATTCCACTCTATTACAGGTAGACAAAATAATAGATTCATTAATATGCTCAAAGCTTTGCAACTTATCTAAAAAGCTTACTTTTTTATCTTCATTTGCAAAAGATAATCTTTCTCTTACTTTTATATCAGTATTCTTATGAGTAAAGCTTATTGTCAAATAGTGCATTAAAAATCCCTCACAATCATCTCTTTGATAATCTTTTCTAATTCAGGTGCATTTTCCTTTTCAATAGCTTTTAGTGCTTCATACCCCAAAGCTTTTGCATACTCTATAGAGCGTTCAACGGAACCTGTTTCTTCAAATTTTTCTTTTATCCATGAACTCTCTTCAAAACTTAAATCTTTTGCAAAAAGAGATAAAAGTTTTGTTTTATCATCATTGTTAAGTTTTTCATACATGTATAGATATGGAAGAGTGGTTTTTCCCTCTCTAAAATCATTTAAAGCAGGTTTTCCTAGTATTTCACTTGAACTCGTTATATCAAGAACATCATCAATAACTTGAAAAGCAAGCCCTAAATTTTTCCCATAAAGTGCATATTTATCGGTATCTTTTTTAGCTAAATATGCTGCACTAAATGCGGCTGCTTCAATCAATGAAGCTGTTTTTTTATAAATCATATCAAAATATATATCTTGGTTTGTATTAAAAGAGGAAGCAAGTTCAACATCTAAAAGTTCACCAACAGAAAGTTTAGTAACCGCGTCAGCTACACTTCTTGCTACTTCACTTGGTAAATAAGTAAGTTTTGTAAAACCTTTTGAGTAAAGAATATCACCAAGCATAATAGCCGTCATATTTCCAAACTCATGATTTATAGAAGTAACTCCCCTTCTAGTATCAGCCTCATCAATAACATCGTCATGAAGTAAACTAGCTGCATGAATGAGCTCAACTATTGAAGCTAGTTCAATAGCCTCTTCGCTTTGATTTGCAATTTTTAAAATAAGCTTTGCTCTTAATCTTTTACCTTTAGGAACTTTTTCATACAGTTCCAAACTTCTTGAATCTCCAATTGATTCAATATGTTTTTTCATTAATGATTCTACTTGTTTTAACAACTTTCTCCGCCTCTATTTCTCATTTTTTTCACCAAAATCAACTAAAATTCTACTCTTGTTATCTTTTATAAATATATCAAAACTCACTTCTTTGTTTCCTTTATCTATGTCCGATAGTACTAACAACAAATATGTTCTATTTTCTATTCTATTACTTCCATCAGGCAAAAGATAAAATTTTGCTCTATCTAAAGATCTTTTTTTATATAAAATATATTGATGAGGATACCCTTGATGATTTACTAAAGTGGTAACTCTATCTTTAATAATCGAAGTCCATCTAAAAAAAAATTTATCTTTTTCTACTCCACTTGCATTGATTCCAATGACAGCTACTTCATCTTTTTTAAGCTTATAGGTATACTGGTGAGTCCAATTAGACTTTTTATCTGCAGCATTTAAAAAAGATACGAGTAAAATAAAAGAAATTAAAATTTTACTCATTTTGCGTTAATATATCTCCCACAGTAGATATAAAAAAATCCACTTTTGCATTGTGAATATCATCTTGTTTCTCTGAACGTATAATACTTATTTCTGTTTCTATATCAATACCCTCTTTAAGAGCAAGTTTTTCTAAAATCATTTCCATAGCAACATGCCTTTCAACATGTTTTTCTAATGCATCTTGAACTAAATTTTTATTCGCATTGAATAAAATATCAAAAAATTTACTCCTAGGACTTCCTACAAAAAAATCATCTTCATCTTCATATAGCATATCTTTTCCTTTAAAAGAAAAGATTATATCACATAGTTACAAAAGTATATCTTTGATATAAAGAAAATTTGTTTTTTTAAGACAAATTTGTTACATGTAGTTCTTAAACTCTAAAATAATCATTAAATAAGATAATATCAAATTGTATTTTAATTAAAATTTAATTAAAATGATTATACATACGTTGGATTTAATCTATATTTGAGGAGTCTAATAATGAGAACTATCGACTGCAGAGATATGCCTGTTCCAAAACCTGTAGTACTTACAAAAACTACTCTTGATGAGCTACCAAAAGATTCAGTAATTACAGTGATAGTCAACTGTGATATGTCTGAAGACAATATACTTACTTATGCTCAAAACAAAGGTTATTTTGTAAAAAGGGAACAAAAAAGAGCTGGTATTTTTATTACTATCTCAAAAAAATTTTCTTGTGATATAGACGAACATCATAAAAAAGAAAAACAAATAGAAAATAGAGCAATAATCATCACTTCAGATTGCATAGGAAGAGGTCTGCATGGAGATTCTTTAATGCAAGAATTTTTAGACTCAATTCTTTTTCAAAAAACTCTTCCATCAAAATTAATTTTTTTAAATAAAGGTGTAAAACTTACCTGTGCAAAAACTGAAAATAATTCTATCAAAACACTAAAAAAAGTAGAAGATAAAGGAGTAGATATTTTAGTTAGTCTAACGTCTTTAGAAGAATTAGATATGCATAAACAGCACCAAATAGGAACTCAAATTTCTATGTATGAACTTGTTGAAACTATGATAAATTATGAAACTTCAACAATATAAGATATCGACAATAAGGTACTTTACATATTATTTTACATAAAATAATATGTTTTTAAATATGTAATATTTTACTAATAACGTTTGGATTTTAAAAAGCTATTTTACTTTATTTTTTAAATGGAGTATAATAATAATGCGGGTGAAGTTATGATAAGGAAACATGATGAATGAGTTATCCAACTTACGTAAATTCGTTGCACCAGAGTATGTATATGGATTTGGTTCTCGCCATTTATTAAGCCAATATGCACACAACTTTTCATTTGATAAAATTCTCTTAGTTACAGATAATGGAGTAAAAAAAGCCTGTTGGATAGATGAGATTAAAAGTGATCTTATTTCTGAAGGTTTTGAAGTTACTCTTTTTGATAATATATCTCCGAATCCTCGTGATTATGAAATTATGCAAGGTGTAAAAGTATTTGAAGAAAACAATTGTGATTCTATCATAGCTGTTGGTGGTGGTAGTGTAATGGATTGTGCAAAAGGTATAGGAATTTCTAGTGCCAATAAACAGCATATTTTAGAGTTTGAAGGAGTTGATCAGGTAAATATCCCTTCTCCTCCTCTTATTTGTCTTCCTACTACGGCTGGTAGTTCAGCAGATGTCAGTCAATTTTGTATTGTTACTGATTCATCAAGAAAATTAAAAATTGCAATTATTAGTAAAACCACTATTCCTGATGTTGCGTTAGTAGATCCTGAGATGACAATCTCAATGCCACTCACACTTAGCGTCCAAACAGGTCTTGATGCACTAACTCATGCTGTAGAAGCCTATGTATCAAATGCTAGTTCTCCTATGTCAGATATAAATGCACTAGAATCAATCCGACTTATATACAAATATATGCCAAAAGTTTTTGAAAATCCAAACAATGAAGAATTTCGAAATAAAATGATGTTAGCGAGCCTCTATGCAGGTCTTGCTTTTTCAAATGCTAGTCTAGGAGGAGTTCATGCAATGGCACATAGTCTAGGAGGACTAAAAGATTTACCTCATGGCTTATGTAATACGATTTTACTAGATAAAGTTATGAATCATAATTTTGATTCAAATCCAAATAAGTTTAGACATATAGCTCAAATTTTCAATCTAAAAACAGATTCCAATACAAGTCAGTATATAAAAACAGACTTAGCCAAATTTATGAAAGATTTTAAAAAATCACTCAATATAGATAAAGGTTTTGGTGAATTTGGGTTAGTAGAAAAAGAGATCTCCCAACTAGCACACAATGCGATTAATGACCCCTGTATAGTGACAAATCCAAGAAAGCTTTCCATTAATGATTTAAAGGCTTTATATGAGCAATCAATCTAACGACAACATTAGAGACAAAATCATTGGACTTGGCGAATCTTCAATGAAGAAAAGCTATTACCCACAATTAAAAAAAAGAATTGCCCAAATTGAAGAGCTGAATACTACACTAGAAGACAAAGTCAATGAAAGAACACAAGAATTATACGAAAAAAACACTACTTTAAAAAATACGCTAGAAGAACTTCACAAAACGCAAAAAAGCCTTGTTGAGTCCGAAAAAATGGCCGCACTAGGAACATTGGTAAGTGGCATTGCTCACGAAATAAATACACCTATTGGTTCAAGTTTAACAGCTATAACACATTTTTTAGATAGTGTAAATAAAATAAATGAGTTATACAAAACAGATGATCTTAGTCAAAATGAATTTGAAAACTTCTTACTCTCAAGTAAAGTTTTGGCAGACTCTATTTATCAAAATATAAAAAAATCTGCTAATTTAGTAGAAAGTTTTAAACGAATATCTGTTGAACACTCTTCATCAGATTATAAAAATTTTAACTTATACACTTATATCAACGACATTGTAAATACATTAAAAGGTAAAATGAAATATCACCAAATCATACATGTAGGCATTTCAAAGCTTATTACCCTCTATGGTACACCTGGTGCTTACTATCAAATAATCATTAATCTTTTAATGAATTCTCTTACTCATGGTTTTGATGAAACAAAAAGTGGTAAAATACGCATAAAAGCATATCTAAAAGAGAAAAATTTAATCTTAATTTTTAAAGACAATGGAAAAGGTATAAGCCAAGAAGATTTACCAAAAATATTTGAGCCCTTTTTCACTACAAATAGAAGCTATGGAGGAACAGGACTTGGACTCAACCTCATATACAATATAGTTACAACTCAACTAGGTGGAACTATTACATGTAAAAGTGAATTAAATCATGGAACAGAATTTAAAATTATTGTTCCACTAGTTCAACAAGATCAAACACAAGTCTAGAAACTGCTTTTTTCCCTATATCATTTATGTCATACTTTGGACTAAATTCAGCAATATCTACTAACCTTACTCTGTTTTTATAACTAACAAATATATATTCTAAAAGCTCGTATGTCAGGTTTATATCAATTCCTCGTGCAGAAACTGCACTAACTGCTGGCACTTGTGATGCATAAAAAACATCTGTATCAATTGTTATATAAATATGTTCTTTTTGAGACAAAAAAGCATCTATTTTTTCTTTAATCATTTCTATGTTTTGAAAGGTCATTTTTGTATCTAAAATATACTCTACATGTAAGGCTTCTGCTTTTGCAAATAAAGCCTTGGTATTAGAGGCTTTTGAGACACCTAAACAGAGATAATTAAACTCTTGATTATCTTCTTTACATGTAAAGGCCATTTGAGCAAAGGGAGTGCCTGAAGTCGCACTCTCATTTTGTCGTAAATCAAAATGCGCATCAAAGTTGATAACAGCTATATTTTTATCTTCTCCTAAAGAGTTATATAAGCCCATAAAACTCCCATACGCTACTTCATGACCACCACCTAGTACGATAGGAAAGTGATTTTGCTTTAAAAGTTTGTTTACATGTAAGGATAATTCTTTTTGAGATTGTTCTAAATCAGTACTTGCAACTACTTTGCCAGCATCATATAGGGGCGTTTTATTTAAATGATATGCAAAATTTCCCATTGCTTGTTTTAGAGTATCTGCACCCTCGGCTGCTCCAACTCTGCCTTTATTTCTTTTTACACCTTCATCACACTCAAAGCCCAAAAAAGCAACTCCTTGCTTTGCTTCATAAGGCTCACTCAAAAACTCTATCTTTTCATGCCATCTTTTACCAAGTTCTGCATCTTCTATATCAACTCTTCCTGTCCATAAATCTCTATTTGCTTCTTTATACATCTACCACTTCTCCATTTTGTACGCTAAAACGCATAGAATTAGGCATAAAAGCACAAACGAGGTCTCTTGGGTGTTCTATGTCCCAAACACAAAAATCTGCGTCATAGCCCTCTTCTAAGCTTCCTTTTGATTTTTCTAAACCTAAAGCCTTAGCCGCATTTTTTGTAACTGCTGCAAAAACTTCATCTACCCTCAACCCAAACTGCACGCTACTCATGTTCATCATAAGTTGTAAAGAGCATAGTGCAGAGGTACCAGGATTCAAATCAGTAGCTATTGCCATAGGTACTTTATGTTTTCTAAAAAACTCAATCGGAGGCATCTTAGTCTCTCTTAAAAAATAGTATGCTCCAGGGAGTATAACAGCAACTGTGCCACTTTTTGCCATCTCTTTTACTGAATCTTCATCTGTATGTTCTAAATGATCTGTGGAGAGAGCATTAAACTCACAAGCAAGTTTTGTCGCTCCCATTAGTGAAAATTGTTCTGCATGTAATTTTACTTTCAAACCAAGTTTGTTAGCTTTTTCAAATACTCTTTTTGTTTGTTCTATACTAAAGGCCAAATGCTCACAATAGGCATCTACACTCGTTACATACTCACTAACTCTATCAAGCATATGCTCACAAACATACTCTATATAATCATCTGCTTTGTCTTTATATTCTGGTGGAACTGCGTGAGCTCCTAAAAAAGTTTTTTCTACATGTATAGGGTAGTTCTCTTCTAGTTTTTGCATTACTTTGAGCATCTTGATTTCACTTTCAAGATTTAAACCATATCCTGTTTTTATCTCAATCGTAGTTACACCCTCTTTTATCAAAGATTTTAAACGTTTTTCAGAGTTTTTATACAACTTTTCAAAACTCTCTTCTCTCGTACTTTTAATAGAAGCATTGATACCACCGCCTTGTGCAGCGATCTGGGCATATGTTACACCATTGAGACGTTGTTCAAACTCATTTGCTCTATTGCCCCCATAAACTAAATGTGTATGACAATCAATAAATGAAGCGGTAATAAGACTATTTTTAACATCAATTTGTTTACATGTAAAAGATTTATCCAAGTTTTTCATTGAATCAATTTTAGAAATTTTTCCATTTTTTACTTCTACAAAACTCTCTTTATTTACTACTATATGGTCTTTTTCATCAAACTGTGCAACTCTTGCATTTATAAAAACTTTATCCATCATTGCTCTTTTATTTTTAATTGTATTGACAATTAAATCAATTGTCTATATAATTGTACCATAAAAAAATAAAAAGGTATTAAGATGAGTGAAAAAAGAGTTATAAAAGCAGATACAGGAATACAACTAAGTGCTAAGTCATGGCTAACTGAAGCACCTCTTAGAATGCTCATGAACAACTTAGATCCTGATGTTGCGGAGCGTCCAGAAGACTTGGTTGTTTATGGAGGGATTGGAAAAGCTGCAAGAAATTGGGAGTGTTTTGACAAAATAGTTGAGACATTAAAAAGACTAGAATCAGATGAAACCCTCCTCGTTCAGTCTGGAAAACCTGTTGGAGTTTTTAAAACTCATGAAAATGCCCCTCGTGTACTTATAGCAAACTCAAATATAGTACCACACTATGCAAACTGGGAAACATTTAATGAACTAGATAAAAAAGGTCTTATGATGTACGGTCAGATGACTGCTGGGTCATGGATATACATTGGAAGCCAAGGTATAGTTCAAGGTACTTACGAGACTTTTGTATCTATGGCAAAAAAACACTTTGGTGGAAATTTAAGTAGTAAATGGATACTTACTGGTGGACTTGGTGGCATGGGTGGAGCTCAAACACTAGCTGCTACTATGGCAGGTGCGAGTATGATAGCTGTTGAGTGTGATGAAACTAGGATAGATAAAAGACTAGAAACTGGGTACTGTGATTATAAAGCGTATACACTTGATGAGGCAATAGAACTTATAAAAAACAGTAACAAAGCAATCTCTGTTGGACTTTTAGGCAATGCAGCTGAGATTTTTCCTGAAATCTTAAAGGGTGATTTTTTACCTGATGCGGTGACTGATCAAACAAGTGCACATGACCCACTAAATGGCTACTTACCTGTTGGTTGGAGTATGGATAAAGTAAGAGAGTTAAGAGTAAGTAATCCAGACCTTGTAGTAAAAGAAGCGAAAAAGTCTATGGCTTTACATGTAAAGGCAATGCTTGGTTTTCATGAAAAAGGAATCCCTACTTTTGATTATGGTAACAACATAAGACAAATGGCTCTTGAAGAAGGAGTTACAAATGCTTTTGATTTTAAGGGATTTGTTCCATTGTACATAAGAGACCTATTTTGTGAGGGAACTGGACCTTTTAGATGGGCGGCCCTTAGTGGTGATCCTGAAGACATCTATAAAACAGATGCAAAAATGAAAGAGCTTTTTCCTGAAAACAAAGCTTTACATAACTGGTTAGACCAAGCAAAAGAAAAAATTCACTTTCAAGGACTTCCTGCTAGAATATGCTGGATAGGTTCAGGAGAACGTGATAAAGCTGGACGTGCATTTAATGAAATGGTAAAAAATGGTGAGTTAAAAGCTCCTATAGTTATAGGTCGTGACCATCTTGATAGTGGCTCCGTTGCATCTCCAAATAGAGAGACTGAAGGTATGAAAGATGGTAGTGATGTAGTATCTGACTGGCCTTTACTAAATGCACTTTTAAACACAGCTAGTGGTGCTACATGGGTAAGTTTACATCATGGTGGTGGTGTTGGTATGGGATTTTCTCAGCACTCAGGTGTTGTTATCGTAGCTGACGGAACAGATGAGGCAGATGCAAGACTCAAAAGAGTTCTTACAAATGACCCTGCAACAGGTGTTATGAGACACGCTGACTCTGGTTATGATATAGCTAAGAAAAAAGCTAAAGAGCAAAACCTAGACTTACCAATGATAAAAGGATAAGAATGTTTAATTTACACATAGTACCAGGAAAACTCACTCTTCAAGACTTACGAAGAGTAAGAAACGAGCAAACTTTTGTTACTTTAGATGAGAGTGCCGTAGAAAAGATAGATAAGGCACAAAAAACTATCCTAAAAATAGTAGATGAAGATAAAACAGTTTATGGTGTAAACACAGGTTTTGGGCTTTTAGCAAATACGAAAATCAAAAAAGAAGATTTAGAAGATTTACAAAGAAGAATCGTACTGTCTCACTCTGCTGGAATGAGTGATTATATAAGTGATGCAACTGTAAGACTTATGATGATACTAAAAGTAAACTCACTAAGCCTTGGGTATTCTGGTATTAGACTAAAAGTGATTGAGACTTTGATGGAGCTTGTAAACAAAGAAGTTTACCCTTGTGTTCCTAAAAAAGGCTCAGTGGGAGCAAGTGGAGACTTAGCACCTTTAGCACATATGAGTGCTATACTTCTTGGATATGGTTATGTCAGATATAAAGGTGAGATACTAAAAGCTAAAGAGGGTTTGAAGATAGCTGGACTTGAGCCTATACACTTAGGTGCTAAAGAGGGTTTGGCTCTGCTCAATGGCACACAACTCTCTACGACATTTGGTCTTGAAGGTCTTTTTTATGCAGAAGATCTTTTTGCAAGTGCTATAGTTACTGGCTCAATGTGTACAGAAGCAGTTTTAGGAAGTCGTGCACCATTTGATGAGAGAGTGCATACTATACGTGGTCACCAAACACAAATAGACACAGCAAAAATGTATAGAGATATGCTAGATGATCAAAGTGACATCTCTTTATCTCATGTAAACTGTGATAGAGTTCAAGACCCCTACTCTATAAGATGTCAACCACAAGTCATGGGAGCTTGTCTCTCTCAGATAAGAAACTCAGCTGATACACTTCTCACAGAAGCAAACGGCGTAACAGACAACCCTCTAATTTTTGTAGATGAACAAGATGTTATTAGTGGAGGAAACTTCCATGCTGAGCCAATAGCATTTGCAAGTGATAACTTAGCCCTTGCTATAAGTGAGATAGGAGCATTGAGTGAGAGAAGAATGGCTCTTTTAGTAGATAAACACTTAAGCCAACTTCCTCCATTTTTGGTAAACAACGGTGGGATAAACTCAGGCTTTATGATAGCTCAAGTAACAAGTGCGGCACTTGCAAGTGAAAACAAAGCTCTTGCACATCCTAGTAGTGTTGACTCTTTGCCAACTTCTGCAAACCAAGAAGACCACGTATCTATGGCAGCATATGCAGGTCGTAGGCTCAAAGATATGGCTGAAAATACAGCAGGTATCTTAGGTATCGAGCTACTTGCAGCTGCACAAGGCATGGACTTTAGAGCACCAAATAAGTCTACATGTAACATTGAAAATGCAAAACAGTTACTTCGTGATGAGGTTAGCTTTTATGAAGAAGATAGATACTTTACTGATGACATAGAAAAAGCTATCTCTATCGTCTCATCAGGTGTTTATAATAAGTTTTTAGATAAAAATCTAATTCCAAGTTTTTAAAAGGAAAAACCGACATGGCTCTAAGACCACTTTTTGAAGAGATAAAAGATTTTATTAAAAAACAAATTGAAGATGGTGTTTACAAAGAGGGAGATAAAATCCCTACTGAGATGGAACTAGCTAAAACATTTCAAACAAGTAGACAAACCGTAAACAAGGCTCTTCGTGATTTGGTTTTAGATGATATCATCGAGAGATTTCCAAGAAGTGGCTCTTTTGTAAAAACAACTATTGCCCAAACTTCTATCTTAGACTTAAAAGATATCGCTACTGAGATAGTTGAGCGAGGCAATAGCTATACTAACAAACTCGTAAGCCTCACAGAAATCAGAGCCAATGAAAAAATATCTAAAATACTCAATGTAGTAAAAGACCAAAAAATCTATATATCGCAAATGATTCACTATGAAAACGGTGTTCCTGTAAGGTTTGATACAAGATATATCAAACCCTCTTCTTGTAAAGAGTATATCAAACAAACATTTACACAAATAACACCTAGCCAATACTTACAAAAAAACTGCCCAGTAGAAAAAGTGGACAACACTATAGAAGCGATTTTGGTAGAAGAAGATATACAAGAGTATCTTGATATATCAAGAAATGAGCCATGCCTAAGAATCTCAAGACTAGTCACTTCAAAAGGCGAAATAGCAAGCTACTCTAAGCTTTACTACCCTAGCAGTAGATATAAACTCAACTCTACTTTTGTGGGTGCGTAGGGTTTACATGTAAAGTACTATAACGACATATTTTATCTCCTCATAATGTTACTATCAGGTTCATAGATATACAATATACGTTGAATAAATAGTTAGGTTACAAATAATGGATATAAACTACGAAGAATATCTCATAACTGACGATAAGTCTTTAATTTCACCAAAAGCAGTTAAAGCGTTACTAGATAAATCCTATTGGGCTTCTGATAGAAACATAGATACAATTACAAAAACTATAGAACATTCAATCTGCATAGGTGTTTTTGCAGAAAATAAGTTAGTAGGGTTTGGAAGAGCTGTTACTGACAAGGCCGTATTTGCTTGGATTGCTGATATTATTATCCATGAAGAGCATCGTACAAAGGGTCTTGGAAAACAGATTATGCTTTTTATTCAAAAGCACCCTGAGATTCCCAAAAGTCTTCAGATATTACGGACAAAAGACGCACATAAATTATATGAAAAATATGGTTTCTCAATAAACAGTGAGTTCATGTCAAAATAAAAAATATAAAGAAAAGGTTTGCTATATGTCTCCTTTTATATTCAAAATCATTGGAATTATAATCATAATCATGGGTGTTTGGGGTATCATTTCAGGTCGAGTTATAGCTGGTTCAAGAGGTCTGTAACCAAACTATTATGATAGAAAAAAGAACCCTTGTTTTGTGTTATAATTAATATACTTAAGCCATAAAAATATGTTTTTAAAGGAGTATTGAGATTTTGAAATATATAGTTACTCTTTGTTTTTCTATATTTATCTTAGTTATTAGTTCTTATGCAGATGAAAATGTAAAAAATAAAACTAAGATTACATATGGTTATCCAGACCAATCTATATTTATAGCCACTATAAATGGTAAAGAACAACCAATAACTCCTATGTTAAATGTTGTAAAAGAGTTATTTGGGCAAACAAACCTCTCATGGGATAGTGAAGCATATCCAGCTAAACGCTTAATTCGTAATTTAAAAAGTGGCAAAACTGATTTTTCAATACTGGTTAAGGCATCATCTTTACTGAATAATTGTATATTTAGCAAAAAGCCTATTTATAGTACAAATCTCAATGTTTACTACATTGGTGATAAGCCACCTATTACTACTAAAGAGGATTTCATCGGAAAACGTGTTGTGATGATAAGGGGTTATAGCTATGGAAGTTTAAGAAAGTTCCTTAATAATCCAAAAAATAACATTACTATAGAATCCACAAGTACACACAGTAGTGCCTTTAGTATGTTGAAATATGGCAGGGCTGATTATCTCTTAGACTATGCATCTGCGGCAAAAGATATAATATCACAAGACCCTATTGCTGATTTAAAATCATATACACTAGATAAAGTTAACATTTTTCTTGTTCTTTCTAAATCTTATCCAAATGCAGATAAGCTAATGAACAAGCTTGAAACAATTATGGAGTCTATAGATATAAATAAAATCATGGATCATAAATCTGAGAATACAATAACTCATTAATATATTTATCCAAATTTTATAATCCTCACATGTAAAGAACCATTTAAAAGGGAAAAAATGAACACTGCATTACTTATCATCGATGTACAACAAAGCCTTGTTGATGAAGGAATTTGGCAAGCAAATAAAGTTATAAACCAACTAAACAAACTTAGTACGCTAGCAAGAGAACAAAGTATCCCTGTTATACTTATCAGAGATACTAGAGTTTTACCTGATGGAACTTTTCATAATTTACTTAAACAAGAAAATCATGATATAGAGATAATAAAAAGCTTTTGTGACTCGTTTATGCAAACTAACTTAGAAGAGATATTGAAAAATAATAATATAACTAGATTGATAATAGGTGGTTTGCAATCAGACTTTTGTATTGACACTACATGTAGAGAAGCAGCAAAGATGGGTTATGATGTAGTTTTAGTCAGTGATGCACATAGCACCTTAAACCATGAACACCTAAATGCAGAACAAATAGTAGCTCATCACAACAGAATCCTGCGCAACTTTGATTCAGCCAATGGCAAAGTCCGTGTACTAAAAAGTAGCAATATAGCATTTTCTCCTAATTATTAAAAAAGCTACTCTCTATTTTTATCTCTTAGAGAATTCCGGGACAGTTGCCACCTTACAAAACTTAAAGTTAGTCACTTGACACAGATTTTTGAGTACTCTCTTTAAAAACTGTTACTTTATTTCTTCCCTTTTCTTTAGATTCATATAAAGCTTTATCAGCACTGTTATATAAGTCATCTATTTTAATATCATGAGAAATATGTTTTGTTACTAATCCTATAGAGACTGTAATTACATCAAAATTTTCATTAAATTTATGCTCTATGTTTTTATTTTGTATTCTTTTACACAAATCATTTGCCATCTTGTTACCATTTTCTGCATCTTCACTTGCACTGACAATTAAAAACTCTTCCCCACCAACTCTAAAACAATATTCTGTATCCCTTTTAAAATTATCTTTTATAATTTTAGAAACCTGAATAAGGACATCATCCCCTTTTAAATGTCCATAATTGTCATTATACTTCTTAAAATTATCAACATCTATTAAAATAAAGCTCACATATGAATTAAATCTTGAAAAATTTTGAATCAATTTTAATACATTATCTAAATAGTATTGCTTATTATAAAGCTTTGTAAGACCATCTTTTGCAGATAATTGTTGAACATATTTATAGGCATAATTTAACTCACTCTCTGTCTTTCTTATATGTTTAAAATAATACCAAATAGTTATAAGTAATATAATAAAAGTTATAATTGTTGTTTTTAAAATTGAGCTGTATAAATATTTATATTGATTGGTAATATCTTTTAAAATAAAAAGCTTTCCTAGTTCTTTGTTACTAGTATCAAAATAACTTTGACTATAAATTATATATTTTTTACCCTCATTTTCTACAAACTGACTTTTTAGGTTTAAATGTTTATTTAAATCCTTTTCTAATGCTTTATCAATTTTTGGAATACTTGAATCCAATATATAATAGTTTGATAAAGAGTCAAAAGATCTTTCTTTATCATTTTTATCTAACCATTTAATAAAATCTTTTTGTGTTATATGTTTTTTATTTATTGTAAAAATAATGTCTGCTTTAGAATTTTCAGTATATTCTTTTATTATTTTTTCTATATTTTTACCTAATTCAATAAAAAATAGAACTTTTCCATTTTTTATAACAGGAGAAACAACTCTAAGAGTCAAATGATGTTTTATATCAAACTCAATACCACTAATTGTTTTTGATGAGTTTATTGATTCATTTAAAGTAACTTTTGTAGTTAAATGTTTATATTTATTTGTATTATGTATTGCTAAATATTTATGTTGACTTTTTTTATGTAAATAAAAATGAGTTATATTATGATTTATATGATAGTGCTCAAATAATACGGATAAAGATTTAAAGAGTGCTTCTTTGTTATTATCTTCAAATTCTTTTATTATTTTCTCATTTTTTGTTATTTGAAAAGTAAGAGTCTTCATTAGATCAATATTTTTTTCTAATATATAATCAATTGTAATTGAAGTATTTTTAAAATAGCTTTTTGCTTCAGATTTTATATTTTTTTCAAGATTGAGAAAGTCTGCGCCAATAGAAATAATAGATATAAGAAATAAACTTATAATCATAGGAAACAGTAGTTTTATTAAGATATTAAACTGTTTTAACTGCAAGATTTATATCCTTTATATATAATCTACCATTTTACCATAATACTATTTAATCCATCAGAAGCAGACCCATTTTGAAAAAAAGCTTTACATGTAAAGATACAAATGGTTAAATAAACAATCCATACAAAGTCAAAAGAATGAAATATGCATATAAATAAATATACTATAAACAAGGATATTTATGAGTAAAAAAAATAAGGTTCCATTTGACCCAAATGCTTTTGATTCTATTACAACTATTGGCAATATAGTTGATGATTTTCCACAACTCCAAACAATGGATTTTTCAAAGTTTAGCCTCAATGATGAGCTTACAAGACTCAACTATGAGATTGTAACACCCGAATATAAAGATTTTGAATATAGCGATATAAAAGACTATTATGCATACGAAGTAGATAAAATAGTTTAATAACACACAAATTAAACCATTTTGAAAAAGCTATAAAAATTAAAAAATTAGTATCCTCTTCTCAAATTTAGAGATAATACTTTATCTAAATCTACTTTGATATTTTTCAAAAGCAACAGCTTCCATAGGTTTAGCAAAATAAAAACCTTGAACTTCATCACAGCCTAAAGAGTTTATAACCTGCAGAACATCCTCATCTTCAACACCTTCTGCAATAGTTTTAAGATTAAGATTCTTTGCCATCTGAATGATTGTTTTAACAATAGCTTCATCATCCTTATCTTTTAAAATATCACGAACAAAAGATTGGTCAATTTTGAGTTTATCGACTGCAAATCGTTTTAGGTATGATAAAGAGGAGTAACCTGTTCCAAAGTCATCTATTGAGAGTTTAATGCCTAAAGCTTTTAATGTCTGTGCCATTTTAAGAGTCGCTTCTACATTATGTGCCATAACAGATTCTGTAAGCTCAAGTTCTAATAATTTAGGATTAAGTTTGGAAGATAAAAGCGCTTTTTTTATGATTGCTGCTAAATCTCCTCTTTTAAACTGTACGGCAGATATATTAACAGCAACAGTAATTTCCATTCCCTCTTTAGCCCAAAGAGCCGCCTGCCTACACGCTTCCATAATAACCCATTCACCTATTTGTACAATAAGTCCAGTAGATTCTGCAATAGGAATAAAATCTAAAGGTAGTATCATCCCAAGTAATGGGTGTTTCCACCGTATAAGTGCTTCTGCTCCAGTGATACGATTGAGTTTTAAATCTATTTGTGGTTGATAATATAATACAAATTCATTATTCTTTATAGCCTTTTTTAAATTATTTTGGATTTTCAACTCTTTTATAAGATGCTCAGACATCTTTATATCATAAACACAATAAGTATTTTTACCATTTTCTTTTGCTTTATACATAGCAAGATCCGCATTTTTGAGAAGCGCTTCAAATGTATTGCCATTATCAGGGTAGAGAGATACTCCGATTGATGCAGATATTGAAAGGATATGATTTTCCACATCAAACGATTTTTCAAATCCAGATAAAAGTTTTTCTACTGTCACAATCACATCTTTTATTTCATTGATTTCAGGTAAAATAATCAAAAATTCATCACCGCCATGCCTACAAATAGTTAAATCTTCTCTTTCACACTCTTTAATACGCGTTGCTACTTTTTTTAGCATCTCATCTCCGATAGAGTGTCCTAAAGAATCATTAATCGTTTTAAATCCATCTAGGTCAAAAAAGAGAAGAGCCACTTTAGAATGGTTCTGTTTTGCAATCAATATTGCTTCTTCAGTTTTCTTTTGGGCAATAATACGATTTGGTAAATCCGTGAGTATATCGTGATGTGCCATATACTCCATTTTTTTCTCTATCATCTTTCGCGATGTGATATCGTGACCAATAGCTAGTACACTGCAAATCTCACCTTTATTATTTCGCTCAGGCACGAAACGGATATGGTGGTATTGTTTATCTCCTGATGGAGGGAAGGCTTCAATGTCAAGCTCAGCTTTTTCTCCTGAAGCTAAAACCTTTTCTATAGCTTGCTGATACTGCTCTGGTATATGACCATTAAATGCTCTTTCCTGAGGTGTTTTACCTATAATCATAGCTACTGCTTCATCCCCATAAACCCGCTTCATTGTTGGGCTTACAAAAATAGCCTGACATGCAGTGTTATAGCGGATAATATTATCTGGCAGATTTTCAACAAGTGTGCGAAACTCTTTTTCTCTTGCAGAAATTGCATCTTGTAGATCATAAATATCGGTCATATCTCTACCAACGCCTAGCACACTTATAACTTTTCCATCTGTATCAAATTCTGGTACTAAAGAGATATCATGAATCTCTATTTTTCCATTCTCTTTTAAAATTTCTTGTTGTACGATGATTTTTTCTTTGCTTGCAACTACCTGTGTAATAGCCTCTTTTACAGATAAAAATTTATTTGAGATAGGTTTACCAATTATTTCAGAAGATGAGACTCCTACTGTATCTTCATGAATAGGATTGAGATAAAGATAATGACCTTTTTTGTCCCATCTAGCAATATTGTCAGGTATATTTTCAGCTAAAGAGTGAAATTCTCTTTCTTTTTTACGTAATTCTTCCTCTTGGGCTTTTCTCTTAGTAATATCATGTACAAAAGCGATATAAAGAGATTTCTCATCAAAAATGATTTTGTAGGTGTGGACCTCTACATCTATTACACTGCCGTCCTTGAGATGATGCTTTGTTTCAAAATAAAAACTTTTATTTTGCATAAAAGAATTCCCAATCTCATCTAATTTTTCCTGTTTTATATTCAGACCAAGATCAAAAGATTTCATTTTAAGCAGTTCTTCTTTAGTATAACCAGTCATATTACACGCAGCACTATTTACAAATATAAATTGAAAATCTTTAGAAGGATCAATAATATAAAATGCCTCACCACTATGGTACACCGTAGATGCCAAGAGACTCATCTGATACTCTAAAGCTTTTTTTTGGGTAAAATCAAACATGGTTCCATGCCAAAGGATAGTACCATCTTCTAATTTCTCTGGTATAGAGCGTGTTTCAATCCACTTTTCTTCACCTTTAACATTAATACGATATGTTAAGTAAAAAGGTTCAAGATTTTTTGCAGATTTAGCAATTACTTCTTCAATTTTTGCGCGGTCACTAGGATGAGCTAAATCGTGAATCGATGCAAAATCTTCTGTACTATTTTCAAGTTGCAAACCATAAAGCTTACGAATACCTGAACTTATATACGGAAAACTCATCTGTCCATCAGGTGAGAGCTTAAAAGTAAAAATCAATCTATGGAGATTATTGGTCAAAGAAAGAAGTATATCGTCATGTCTTTTATCTACTTCCGTATTGAATATCAAAACATACTCCTCATACTCAACTCACAACTTTTATAGAAACAAAATATTATTATAAATATCATTCAACAAAATTATAGGTAAATACCCATATAGTTGTCAACATAATGAGTTTTACTATTAAATTTTTGAAATATAACTAGACAGATAGTATCTTAAGTCATTTTAATTCTGCACATGGAAAAGTTAGCAAAATTTGTTACAATACAAATAAAAATAGTTAGGAAAAAATAATGTTATTTGAAAAGTTAAAAAACAACAATATTGAACGTTGGAATGCTTACATAAATCATATCTTTGCAAACAAGTTAGTAAACCAAACACTAAAGCAAGAAAACTTTGACTTTTATATCGCTCAGGATTATTACTATCTATTGACTTATTTTGAAGCGATTTCAAAACTATCAGTTTTTTCAAAAACAAATAACTGTTTTGATGAAATGGTATCTTCTACTAAGGGTGAGCTAAACCATCATGAACAATCTCTTAAACTAACAGTAAAACAAAACATAGCAACGACAAATTACACTGAGTATATCAATGCTATCTTAGAGAGTAAAAACTATGAGGATTTACTCATCTGTGTTACTCCTTGTTTGGTTGGTTATTATGAGCTTGGACAATATATAAGTTCTTTGGACGTGTGTGCAAACAACCGTTATGCACCGTGGATTGAACTTTATCAAACTAGTGACTACAAAGAATCAACAGATAAGTGTATAGCCCTTGTAAATGAACTTGTTGATTATGATTTTGAGAGATTGAACAAGATATTTTTAGATACTATTGAACTCGAAATTGCATTTTTTGACCAAGTGATTGAGTATAATCCACTTCCTACTGTTCTGACAATTGCAGGAAGTGATAGTGGTGGTGGAGCTGGAATCCAAGCAGACTTAAAAACTATCAGCGCAAACAAGTGCTTTGGGGCAAGTGTTATAACAACTATCACAGCGCAAAACACTATAGGTGTTACTGATGTATTTGACCTGCCTACAAGTGTAATCCAAAACCAATTCAATACCGTTGCCGATGATTTGGATATAAACTACATCAAAATAGGCATGTTAAACTCCATAGATATTATAAATACCGTAGACACTCTAACATCAAGTAGAAAAATCCCTTATGTCTTAGACCCCGTCATGTACTCTAAGGGTGGCTTTAAACTGATGAACGATGATGCAATTATATTACTTAGAGAAACACTCATGAAAAAAGCGTTTGTAATAACTCCAAATATACTAGAAGCACAAATCTTATCTGGTTTACATGTAGAAGATATAGAGTCGATGAAAGCGTGTTGTATAAAGCTTTATGAGTTAGGAGCAAAAAACATCCTACTTAAAGGCGGTCACTTAAATACTGCCAAGATGATTGATGTTTTATACTATAACAAAGAGTTTTATTACTTTGAAACAACTAAACTCACGACACAACATACACATGGAACAGGATGTACACTTTCAAGTGCCCTAGCCTCTTTTCTCGCACTTGGATTGAGTTTAGATAAAGCAAGTGAGCAAGCTATAAACTATGTACAAAACGGCATACTAAACAACTTTAAAGTAGGAAAAGGACGAGGACCTGTAAATCACTTTTATATGTTAACGTAGCAAAACAAATTAGGTAGCTTTTTTGCTTTAGATTTTAAGTGATATCTTTATAGATTAAACTAAAGTTAGAGGTTCTTTAAACTTTAATTGTGCTTGTTATTGCAAAATTATACATTCTCCAATAACAAGCACTTTGTTGAAATCCAACTTCTTTTAACCAATCAAAATGATTTGATAAAACAATTGGAAAATCTTTTTCAATATGTTTTTCATACCAAAACTCTGGGTCTTCACCTTGCTCTTTCATAAACTGTTTCCAAAGTAAATATTGATGTTCTTTTACATGAGTATCTTCATCTATGATAATATCATTTGAGATATAAACTGCATTTTGATTTGCACTATTAAAAAGTTTTTGATAAAAAACTTTTCTTTCTTCCCAATTTAGATGATGTAGTGTCATACCTGTTAAGATAATATCGTATGACTCTCCAATTGAATCTATTTTATAATCCCCTTGGATCAATTTATAGTTTTTTGTATATTTTGATATTTTTTGCTCATAAGCATCTAGCATTTCAGTAGTAATATCAAATCCAGTGATATGTGAATTTGGAAGTTTTTTTAAAACAATCTCAGACAATATACCATTACCACAACCTAAATCCAATACTCTATAGTTTTTACTTTTATCGCTTGGTAATAAATCAGATATGATTTTATGTTGTTCTAAATATTGTGGAACCAATCTAGTCATCAATGCTTCATAATCAGAAGCCTGTTTTGCGAAATGTTCTTGTATATTTATATCTTTCATTTTATCCTCGATATAACGTTCGACTCAACCGACAGCTTGCTGTTCGGTTCGAGGTTTTGTTATACAGTTTTTTTACGCAAGCCATCTATAGTGAGAGATGAAGAAACAATATTTTCAATTGAATCTTTGTAAATATTGATTATTTTATTAGTATTTAAAATTTCTTTTTCAGAATTTGGAACTGGTAATTTTACTATTTCTAATTCATTTGTTTTGATTCGATTATGAGATGATGATGTACCGGATGTCAAGCTTTGAATTTGATCTTGAATCAGTGGTTCAAGTAACATATAACATACCCAATAAGGATCTATACCTTCTTTAGCTCTGACAATCTCGAATTCACTTGAACAAGTTGTAGGAAAGTCAAGTTGCGGAACAACAATAATTCTTGGGATTCTAGGGTTTATTTTTGATATTAATATATCCATAGGATAACAAACATTCCCTTTAGTTTTAGGTTCATATTTTTGTAGTTCTTCAAAATCAATTATGCCATCACCAATTATATGTAAAACACTTATACATTTGCTGTTATCTTCTTCTTTTAATCTGCGTCTATTCTTTGTTTCAAAAGTAACAATATCTTTCAGATCTTTAATAATATAGTTTTTAAAAGATTCTATTGTTTTAAGTGCTTTTATTCTACGTGAACTATAATGGCTTGCCGTCCAAGATCCACTTTCGACAATGGAAGATAATTCTAGAGTACATGAAGGTGTTTCAGAAATAATTCCTATGTTTTTTTCAGATTCAAAAAGTTTTTTTCCTAAAATATCAAGCTGGTTTATCCCTTCATATTTTTTTATTGACACCCCTTTTCTTAGTGCAACTTGAAAACCAAGATCATTAATTGTACCCATCACAATATTATGTTCTTTTGTATTCTCTCTTCCTTTTTCTAAATAAACAATTGATGTTTTAGTTCTTGTTCCAGCTTGTGCAAATGTCACAGCTGGCAATTCAATAATGCCTTTTAATTTAGCTTTACCAATCAATCGTGCACGGAGTGTTTCAGCTAGTCCTCTTGATGAAACTGTTGAGTCTGGAACAACTACAAACAGTTTTCCACCATTTTTTAGTAATGATAATTCTCTATCAATAAAAGCAAGTTCAGAATCAATAGATTTAGTAGATGTTTCTAATCCATAGAATAGTGGGTAATTTTCTTTTAATTGAGAATTAATATTTTCAGTTGAGATATTTGCACCAAAAGGAGGATTAGTTATAATTAAATCTACTTTACCATTATACGCTTCTAATCTACTACAGTTTATAAGTGAATTACCTTGATCAATATCATATATTTCATTACCAAATAGCATCATGTTTATTTTCGATAGTCGAACCATTCGATCGACTTTATCTTGACCAATTAATTTTATTTTATTGCTTGGTGCAAGAAGAGTTGCTTTACGATAAAAAGATGCTAAAAAGCTGCCAACCCCACAAGAAGGATCCATTACTAAAAATTCATTAGTTTGATAAAAACTTTTTGGTATTTCGGAAAGAGCCCAATCACAAATAAAGTCAACCACCTCTGGAGGAGTCATATATTGTGCATCTTCTATATTACCTCTAAAATTATCTCTAATAAAATGTCCAAAAGCTTCATTCACTAAGTCAAATGAATTGTTTGACTTTGCATGATTTAAAGCATTTATAAATGTAGTATAGATTGTTCGTGCAAGAATTAATGCAAACTCATTCTCGCCTTTTTGTATATTTAATTTAGGAGAAGCACCAAAAATAGAAGTTTTATCTGAATTTAAAAAGTGCTCATCTTTAGTACATTCTTCAAAGGTTAGGTGTAATATGTCAATAGCATTAATGTTTGAACCCGTAGATTTCACTAATTGTTCAAAATCTTTTGATTTAATCCAATTATTATTAGTTGCAATACAAATTGCAAGAATCTTGGAAACTTCATCTAATTTAGCATTAGAGTCATCTATTCTACCCGATAAATGTAAATGTTCTCGCAATTCTGAAAAAGCTGTATATAACGTCTCATATGTATTTTTAATTTCACTCATCTTATTCCTTCGTTCTATTTTTAGATTATAATCTAAAAATAGAACGAAGTCAATAAAGTTATTTTATAAGAATAACATCATTATTAATTACTTCAGCATGAAATATTTTATTTGATCCCTGTATATCATCTAATTCTATTTGTATCTTGGTAAAGCCATTTGATCGGCCATTCCCATGCCTAGCATATGTGTCATTTGATTTGTTTCTAGGAGGAAAAAGCTGAAAGTTAACTCCCGGTCTATCAGGACTTTGAAGCTTTGGACGACCCAAAACATCCATCCATTCATGATATCTTTCATTTAGGTTTTGGTGTTCTCTCGGATTAACTTTCCAAATACGAAACCTTTGATTGTTTTCAGGAGAAAGATCAACAGAAACAAGAAAAATAGATGGGTATGATAAAAAGCTTTCCATCCCCTCTTCATCATTACATTGAAAATTCCATCTAGGAGCAACAGCTCCCTTTGCATCTTCAGAATCTAAAAAATTTGCACTTTTCACTTCTGACCCATCTTCTAAGTCATCACCTTTACCTCGGAATCCTCCACCCACTATTCCACTAATAAGGGAAACAAGATGTTGACCAATGTACCCTGTGTCAATTTGAGCTGGTTGAAAAGTTAATTCTCGCCATCTATGTAATTGAACTCTCTGATCAACTATTTGTTCCTGAATTAATTCACATGCCAGTGCTGTTCTTTCGTTTAAATTATAATCTGTTAATTTTTTCTTCAAATAATTCCTTTATTATCTTGGTGTGTGTTCTTGCCATTTGTTGTGCGTAGCGAAGCGGAGCACAACAGATGGCAGAGATGGGCACGTTCAGTGCTCAGCCGCGCCGTTGTACGTTTCCGCAAAGCGGGAACGTACAACGCCCTTGTTCAGAGGCCCCAAACGTAGCGAGGCGTTCGCGCAAACATGCCCCGCGGAATTTGGGGTCCGCTGGAACTAATTGTTAGCGTTATTTATTTTTTCAGGATCGTGCGTCATGCCGTCAAGGCATGAAACATCCGGCCCAAGCCTATCTACGATAAGGAGTTCAGCCTTTCCGCTATTAATACCCCAGCATACCCTTGAATACTGATACCCAACTATTGTGCCATCTGAGATTTTTAGCTCCAAGGTGCTTCCGGATGATCCTTCTGCTTTGATATTTATACCGCTACCCCCTGTTCCATCCATTGTCCATTTCGCAGAGGCATTAGCTGCAATCCTCTTAGACAACCTATGTGAGTATATGCTTACGGAGCTAGTGACAATCCTCCAGTTTTTGTCACTTTTCAATTTCATTGCGAGATCTTCATTGTTATTAATCTGATTAAGAAGTCCATCCTTATCTTTCAACTCAAATATATATCTAACGCCGCTTTCTGTTTTGGATCCTGATACTCCGGCGCTTGTATTGTTAGAATCGCTGATCTCGGCCTCACCAACTATTTTGAATTCACTGAATTTTGTTTCCGTGTATTCCGCCACCTTCCCTATTTCAATTGACCTCCACTTCGGGGTGAATTGTGGCTCATATACATTATTCAACTCTGTTCTAACTAGGCCGACCGATCCGATGCTAGATGAATGAGCGCCTCCTGTTCGATACTTTATCCCTTGAAACGTAAAATGCCCGCATCCTGCCAATGCTGTAGAAATACCAATAGCTACAGCAGTTCTTATTAAGTTTTTCATACGATCTCCTTTTCCATTATTCTAACTTCGATAGTGCACTCAGAGCTGAACGCCGTTGTACGTTGCCGCAAAGCGGGAACGTACAACTATTTATTCAATGCATATTATAACACAAATAGCTCTAAATTTAACAATTAACTCACATAAAAAGTGATTTTTTAATCAAAAAATAGCAAATAATAGAACACTTTGTACCATGATTTGTCAAGTATTTATTTTTAACCCAAAATACCTTTACATGTAAAACCAATCTTCCTACAAGTAAGTCTAACACTTACATCATCTTCATGACAATCAACAAACCAGCGGAGATGATGAGTATCGCTCCCATAGTTATATTGAAAAATTTCAATCTAATAGGTGTATTGAAAAACATTGTTGCTTTTTGTCCTAGTACTCCCCAAAAAGATAGTGAAGCATAACATACGCTAAAGTAGATAAGTACAAATGATAGAAAAGCAGTATCACTACTTACAAACATGGATACCCCAGATACACAGGCTATCCATGCTTTTGGGTTTAGCCATTGGAGTAAAAAACCTTCGTAAAATTTTGGTACTTTTTTCTCTTGATTTTTTACGGTTATATCTGCTCTTGAAGTAGCTATTTTGTATCCCATATATATGATAAATAAAGCACCTAAGATTTCCATAGTCGAAAGTAAAGATGGATAGTGATTGACAATATTCATCAAACCAAATCCTATAAGTATCAAAAGCAGTGTAAATCCTATTGTCGCTCCAGATATAAAAGGCACTGTTGTTTTAAATCCGTGATTGACTCCTGATGAGATTATCATCATGTTTACTGGTCCAGGTGTTATTGACATAGCGAGGGAAAATGAAAACATCGCTAAAAGTGTAGTTAAGTCCATATATACTCCGTTTTTTGAAAGTATATTGTTTTTTTAAAAAAACTTATTGTAAGAAATTGAGTCTATATTCGTTTGGTGTAGTAGCAACTATCTTTAAAAAGTTTTTATGAAAATGGCTCTGGTCAAAAAATCCACACTCTAAAGCTGTATCTACGATACTATATCCTTTTTTCAAAAACTCTTTTGCTCTGTTTATTTTTACATTGAGTAAGTATGAGCGAGGGGTCAAATTCATCTGTGATTTAAATAGTCTTATGATATAAAAAGAGTTCAAATCAAACATTTCTGAAAGCTCTGAGAGCGAGATATTGTCTTGGTAATTTTCATCAAGATAAGCAACTATCTTTTCAAACTTGACATCAACAACTTCATCTGTATCTTGTTCTATATACAATGAAAAAAACTTTATCAAAAACTTTATCACTTCATCTTCTTTATCAAGATAAGAGTTTTGTGAATAAAGATACTCACACAAGTTTAAAAACTCTTTATAAACATTTTTATCTTCTAAAATATGCTCCTTTACATGTACAAACTCTTCAACTTCATCATTTATAGATTTTTGTATATCTCTACACCAATCTTTATCAAGATACATCATGTAATACTCATTGAGAACTTCGCTACATGAGTTACAAGAATGTACTACGTTTGGATTCATTATACTTATCATATTTTTATCTAAAGTATATACTTTATCACTATTTGTGTAGGTACTTACACCCTCTTTATTAACCCCAATAGAAAAAGTACTATGAAAGTGTTTTTTATAATGAGCATTAGAGTTAGAGTATCGTAGCTCAATAAACGGTAGTTTTGTATCAGTAAATACTTTGGTAAATATCTTTTTCATATAGCATTATATAATTTAAAACCTTTACATGTAAAGAAAGAGAACCCTAAAAGAGGGTTCATTGTTTTATACATTTACTGAAGAAGTATAGTTTCCATGTAAATTACATTTTGATGTTGCTGAGATCATTTTGACTTTTTCCAGATTAACTCTTGATGCTAAATATCCTCTTGAAGTCATAGGTTCAAGTGCAACATTTGCTACTTTTACACCATCTGCAAACAAGTCGACTTCATATATCCAATGATTTTTTACACTTGGATGAATAATACCTTGTTGACCAATATTGACTTCAACCAAAGCAAAACCTTTTGCATCTTTTTCACCTATTTTAATTTCAGGAGAGTGTTTTAATTCTGCTTTTGTTGGGTTTGCTGGATCTTTTATTTTCATATCTTTTGTATTAACTACTAACTTTTTATCATAAGCATTCGCAACAGTAGCTGACATTGCTGCTAAAGCAGCAATTTTTAGCGCATTTCTTCTATCCATAATTCATTCCTTTTATTTAATATCCTTAATTATATATTAAATTGTTTAACTTTTGTTTAGCAAATAAACTTAATTAGTTTTATACTCTTAAAACCAAAATTTATACTATCTTTAGTATAATAAATCCTTACATGTAAAGAGGATAATAAAAAAACATATGAATGAAGAAGTAGCACAGATACTAAACTCTAAAAATAAATTATTGACAGAAATTTATTTTGACTTACAACTTCTTTTTGAAGCAAAGTATGGCTCAAATACTATAGTTCTTATGGAAATAGGAAGTTTTTTTGAAACATATGAAGTCAACAACGAAACACATCAAATAGGAAAAGCTAAAGAAGTAAGTGAGCTTTTAAATATCCAACTTACTCGTAAAAATAAAAACATTATTGAAAATTCTTTACAAAACCCTTTACTTGCAGGTGTTCCTGCAGTTTCACTGGAGAGATATCTTAATAGACTCATTCAAACTAAAAAATATACTATTGTTATAGTGAGACAAAAAGGTTTACCTCCACATGTAAAAAGATATATTGCCAATATCATAAGCCCTGGTACAAACTTTGATTATCTGATAGAATCAGGAGAAAACTATCTTGTTTCACTGCTTATTGATTGCAATCACCAGATATACTCTATTGGCTACTCTGCTATTGATGTAAGTACTGGTAAAACTATGATTAATGAAATCCATGGAACAAGAGAAGATAAAACATATGCACTTGATGAAGTTTTCAACCTTTTACAAACCTATAAAACAAGTGAAGTAGTTCTCACTTTTAACTCTGAAAGTATTGACAAAGAGTGGGTAAAAAACTACCTTGAAATAAACTCTTCACTCCATAACAGTATCAACAAAAAAAGAGCAAAGATAGCCTATCAAAACACTCTTTTTGAAAAAATTTATTCTATTCGTTCACTTCTTACTCCTATTGAGTACTTAGATATTGAGCGTCATCCATATGCTAGTGAATCTTTAGCAATCCTTTGTGATTTTATAATCGAGCACGATGAAAATATCATTGAAAAAATGAGCCGTCCTATTTTACTAGGAAGCAATCGTTACATGTACATAGGAAACAATGCTCTTGAACAACTTGGAATCATCTCTAAAAACCCAAGTGAAATGACTCTTTTATCTCTTATAGACCATACTTCAACAGCCATAGGAAAACGTCTTTTAAAAGAGCGACTTTTAAATCCCATATGTGATATTAAAACGTTAAATGA
The DNA here is from genome assembly GCF_000597725.1 of Sulfurospirillum arcachonense DSM 9755. Taxonomy (GTDB): domain Bacteria; phylum Campylobacterota; class Campylobacteria; order Campylobacterales; family Sulfurospirillaceae; genus Sulfurospirillum_A; species Sulfurospirillum_A arcachonense. The sequence goes on along the minus strand of NZ_JFBL01000002.1, from coordinate 206,934 downwards.
GAGATTTGATTTGAGTGAACAACTTTTACATGATTATAAAAAATTTGAGGTTGCGCTCAAACAAGTCTATGATTTGGAAAGAATTTTAAGACGTATTCAGCTTAAAAAACTCCATCCTTTAGAGCTTGATTATCTCAATACTTCCCTTGAATCAATACTCAATATATTTAAAGAAGCACAGTTTAAAAAGATAAATACACCAAAAAATCTTTATGATGAGTGTGAAGAGTTACTCAAGATTCTTAACTCTACGTTTTTACTTGATTCGTGTGCAAAATTTAGAAAAGAGCAAATTGATGAAAATCTCTTCTTAGAAGGTATCCATCCTCAAATAGATAAAATTATAAATAATAAAAGAGAATCTTTTCAAAGCATAGAAAAAATAGCCTTACATGTAAGCTCTCTTTTTGAAGATAACTCAAAAAATGCAGTCAGTATAGGCTGGCTTGATAGCGAAGGTTATTATATAACATTAACCAAAAACAGATACTCTATGATTAAAGAAAAGCTCCATGAATCTTTTATCACAATAGATGGCGAACACCACTTTTTTAAAGATTTTAGTTTTAAGTTGTTAAAAAACTCTGTTAAAATCACGTCCCAACTAACTGAAGAGATTTCAAAAGAAGTGACAACAGCCAATGTCAAAATGATTGCTTTAGTGAAAAAACGATTTGATGAGAGTTTAGAAAAAATAGAAACTATGTTTTCTCATACGCTTGAGCATCTTATCAGTTTTATTGGAACTTTAGACGTTGCTCTATCAAATGCAAAATGTGCCAATCTCTATAACTACTCTCGCCCGACAGTTTTAGAAGTGGATAAAAACAAAAGATTTATTGAAGCTATTGGTCTAAGACATCCGCTTATAGAATCTCGTGAAGAAAATGGTATCTATGTGCCAAACGATGTTTTACTTGGACATATCAATAAAGATACTGAACATGATCACATCATACTTGAATCTGGTGTAGAGGATGAGATAAGAGGAATGCTTCTTTATGGAATTAACTCTAGTGGTAAATCTTCCTTAATGAAAAGTTTAGGTATCTCTGTCATTATGGCACAATCTGGATTTTTTGTACCAAGTGCGAGTATGAAGTTTGTTGCTTTTGATAAAATATTTACAAGAATTGTAAGTCATGATAATCTTTATAAAGGCTTATCAACTTTTACTGTTGAGATGTTGGAACTTAAAAATATATTTAACCGAGCAACTGAGAACTCTTTAGTACTTGGAGATGAGATAAGTCATGGGACTGAAACCGAATCAGCCTTAGCAATAGTTGCAAGTGCTATGGAAAAACTCTACTCTATGAAATCTTTATTTGTTTTTGCAACGCATTTACATCAACTAGGACAAATAAAGCGTATCAAAAAACTAGATAAACTTGTCTATCTGCATCTTGGAGTTACTTATGATGAAAAAGAAGATAAACTTCTTTATAATAGAAAATTAGAACTTGGAAGTGGAAGTTCACTTTATGGTCTAGAGTTTGCAAAGTCTCTCCATATGGATAAAGAGTTTATAGAGAATGCTTACTCTATTAGAAAAGAGATTGCTGGTGATTTTAGTGAACTTGAACTTTTAAAAAAGAAAAAAAGAAGTAAATACAATAAAGAAATCTACCTCAGCAAATGTGCTTTATGTGATGAAGATGTTGATGATGTGCACCATATATCAGAACAAAGTAGTTCAGATGAGCATGGTAACATAGGTCATTTTCATAAAAACCACAAATATAACCTCATTCCACTGTGTAAAAAGCATCATAATTTAGTACATGAAGGAAAAATAATTATACAAGGTTTTGTCATGGGTGAGGATGGACTAAAACTTCATTATCAAGAAAACTGTTAATAAATTTTTGAAATATACTCCGCTACGGCATCAATTTCTTCATCAGTCATTGATTTTACTTGTTTGGACATAAGTCTTTTCATGGACCTTCCATAAGTTCCTGATTGATACCCTTTCATAGCTTTAACAATATTTTCTTTACTCCAACTTACTATAATTTGGGATTTTCCAAAAGCAGATTTTTCAGCCATTTTCCCATGGCAAGAAGCACATTCTGAGTTAAATATAGAAGCCCCATCTGTCTTTTTTTCGGAACATCCTAAAAAGAGCAATACACTTATTATCAATAAAAAATATTTCATTTTTGTAAAAATTCTTTCAAAGATATTATATCAATTGGTCTACTATATAAGTACCCTTGCCCTTCATAACATCCTTCTTTTTTCAAAAATGCATGCTGTTCTTGTGTTTCGATTCCTTCAGCTATCACACTAAGTCCTAAACTTTTAGACATAGCAATAATAGTACTGGTTATTGCCATATCTTCTTTATCATTTGGAATATCCATAATAAAAGAACGATCAATTTTTAACTTATCAACTGGAAGTTTTTTCAGATAACTCAAAGACGAATACCCTGTACCAAAATCATCTATTGACAAAGTAATGCCATGATTTTTTAATTTTTTAAATAAATGTATCGCATCTTTTGGATTTTCCATTATATAACTTTCTGTTAATTCAAGTTCTAGATAGTTTCCACTTAATCCAGTCTTCTTTAAGATAGAAATTACAACATCGTAAAAATCATCTTGTTTAATTTGAACAGCCGAAACATTTACTGATATTCTACCTTCAAAAAGTTCTTGGTCTATCAAATCTTTGGCATCTTTACATGCCATTTCTAAAACTTTTTTACCTAATTCTATAATTTGCTTAGTATTTTCAGCAATTTTAATAAATCTATCAGGATACATTAATCCCATATTTGGATGATTCCATCTTACTAGTGCTTCTATTCCCAAAACTTGTAAAGTCTTAATAGAAACTTGAGGTTGATAATGCAGTATAAATTCATCCGTTTTTAATGATCTATCAATTTCATTTTTCATAAGCATATTTGCAAAAAGACTTTGGGTCATCTCTTCTGTATAAAATCTATAGGTATTTCTACCAGCATCTTTAGCTTGATACATAGCAGCATCTGCATTTTTAATCAAATCTTCTATTTGATTCCCATCGTCAGGGAAAATAGAGACACCAATACTAGCAGTCAATTTAAAACTAATATGCTCAACATTAATCTCTTCATTAAAAATATTCAAAACTTTACATAAGACAGGTTCGATATCACTTATATTTTCCAACTCTTCTATGAGCATAATAAACTCATCTCCACCAATTCTAGCTATAGTATCTTTTTCTCTCATAATTGTTTTAAATCTAGAAGTTACCGTAGTCAAAATTTCATCACCATAAGAGTGTCCATATGTATCATTTATCTCTTTAAATCTATCAAGGTCTAAAAATAAAACAGCAATCTTACTCTCTTCTCTCTTTGCTCTTTTTATAGCTTGCTCTAGTCTCGCTGAAAGTAATAATCTATTTGGAAGCTTTGTTAAAGGATCATGATGTGCTAAAAATTCTAGCTCTTTTTCAGACTGTTTCATCGTACTAATATCTGATATAACAGAAATATAATTTATGATATTTTCAAATTCATCTTTAATTGTACTAATATTGAGCCATTGTGGAAATCGTTCACCATTTTTTCGGGTACTCCACATTTCACCTTTCCAATATCCATATTTTTTAACTGAGGCCCACATCTTTTTATAAAAACTACTATCATGAAAACTAGATTGTAAAAAAACTGCATTTCGAGCAATTACATCTAAATTAGTATAGCCAGTTATTTCACAAAAGGCATTGTTCACAACTTGTATATTTAATCTATGATCAGTTATAACAATACCTTCATTAGTATTTTCAAATACCGCTGCAGCTAAATTTAATCTACTTTCACTCTCTTTTTTCCCACGGATATCTTTTACAAAACCTATTATATATTGAGGTATTCCATTTTTATCTTTTGAAACAGACATACTTGAATTAACCCAAATTGGAGTTCCATTTTTATGTTTATATCTTTTTGTATATTCTATCTCTGGCAATAAAGTATTTTCCAAAATCTCTCGCCTAGTATCCATTGATATTTCAATGTCATCTTCATATGTAATATCTCTTACATTTATACCACTTAACTCTCCCTCATCATATCCTAAAAGATTATCTATATATTTATTTGTAAAAAGTATTTCTCCATTTAAATCAATATATCCTATACCAATGGCACGTTGATTAAAAATTTCTCTTTGCATAGCTTCTTGCTCGTCAATAGAATCACTCATAATATCCACTTGATCAAGCAATTTTCTATTAGACAAATAAAGTTCTGTAAAATCACTTAATAAGATTTTGATAACACGTGAATTAAACATACCAGCACTACTTGCACTATACTTGTATAATCTCCCATTTATTTCTACTTTATCTTCATAATGACATTTATTTTGAGCAAAGCATTTAAAACTTTCATCTAAAATATTTTTAGGAATTATTTTTTGAAGAGTATCATCTAAGTGAATATTTAATCTTTCTTTTGCAATTTTATTTACCCAACTTACAACTTGAGAATTACCAAAATCATAAGCTTCTATTACTAAGCTATCCAACTTTTCTAATGTGTTTTTTTGAGAAAGAAGTTTTTCTTCCAAGAATTTTGAATAATTTCCTTGAAGGTTACTTAATATATCTTTAGATGTAACAACATAATCAGTTTTTGATCCATCTTCTAAGATTGATTCAACTACAATTCTTCGTATCTTTTTACTTTTCATAAGTTCTATACATTCATGTATAGAAGCTTTCATCGAAACTTTATAAATTGGTGAATGCATAAAACACTCAACACTTTTTTCTTTATCTATTTTATCTTTAGCCAATTGTGTTATATCAGTTTCAGTCAATATTCCAATAGAACCATGCTCATCTGTTACTAAGATTGAACCAAAATTTTTATCTTTCATGAGTTGAATAGTCTCTTTTAAAGATGTTTTTTTATCTACGCTTAATGCTTTTGATTCACTTAAAAAACCTTCAAATATTTTAAAATTACTTCTTATACTCTTTTTTTCAAACTCAAAAATTATTTCTTCTTGTTCAATAACTCCTACAAATTTATCATATTCATCAATGATAACTACTCTTCTAACATTATGATCAATCATAAAATTTAAAGCATAAGTTAATTCTCTATCAAAATGTGCTCTTATGAGCTCTTTAGAAGACATGTTATAAGCATTTGTTGTATTAAAATCTATATTGTCATTGTACAAATACAGAATATCTCTTTCTGTTAAAATACCTATAGGATAATCTTCAGTATCCACTACTACAACATATTTAAGAGATTGTTGGAACATTTTTTCAACAACTTCTTGAACAGTCGTATTTATAGATACTTTGTCATCTCTTCGTTGGACAAACTCTTTTATTAGCATAAAAGTAATTGCCTTTTTATCTCCAACATTTTTTCTTTTCCACAAAGTTTATCAACAATTTCTAACGAAAATTTCATGGCCGTACTAGGACCTTTTGCGGTAATAATATTTTGGTCACACACAACATCTTCACTAGAGGTATATGTACTTTGAGTTATTTTTTGCTCAAATGAAGGATAACAAGTATATGAACTTTTTAAAACTTCAGCTTGTGCTAAAGCGATAGGTGCAGCACATATTGCTCCTATATATTTACCATTTTGATCCATTTCACCAAGAAGTGCCTGCACCGTTTTACTATTTTTTAAATTTTCACTACCTGGCATTCCACCAGGTAATATGATCATATCAAAATCTCTAGAATTCACATCATCAATATGAACCCCTGTTTTTATTTCAATGCCATGAGCTCCTAAAACACATTTACGATTTAATCCAGCTGTTACTACTTCAATATCAGCTCTTCTTAAAATATCTATTATAGTAATTGCTTCTATTTCTTCAAATCCTGTGGCAATAGGAACTAAAACTTTTGACATAAAAAATCCTTTTTTACTTAACTTTTTCTAAATATTCAGCTTTAGCAGTATCTACTTTTATTACGCTACCTTCTAAAACATGAAAAGGAACTTGTACTACTGCCCCACTTTCAAGAGTCGCTGGTTTTTTACCACCTTGTGAATCACCTTTAAAGTTAGGAGGAGTTTCAACAATTTTTAGTTCTACTACTGCTGGTGCTTCAACACCTATTGGTGTTCCATTATGAAAAAGCATCTCTACATTCATGCCATCAATAATCCAATTAGCTACATCACCAACTTGATCATGAGTTAAACCAATTTGATCATAAGTTACTGTATCCATGAACTGCATAAGCTCCCCATCATCATATAAATATTGCATTGTTTTATCTTCAAGATCTGGTTTTTCACATTTATCCCCTGCATGAAAAGTTTTTTCAATTACTTTTCCATTTGCATAAGATTTTATTTTACATCTTACAAATGCTGCACCCTTACCTGGTTTAACATGTTGATATTCTACTATTTTGTAAGGTACTCCATTAAGTTCTATTTTTAGTCCTTTTTTTAAGTCGCCCATTCCAACTGTTGCCATAAATTCTCCTAAATTTTTTATTGATTATACCCAAAATTAAATTACATGATTATTTAAAGCATTTTATATACGATAAACCGTATATACTAACCGATAAAAAACTTTTAATATAATTTAATATAGTCTATATAAACTATATTATGTATTTTATACTCATTTATTTAATATTTATATTCTATTTAATGTATATTTAATTAGTATTTATGTATAATAATTTATCAAAAAAATATAAGGATTTTAGATGACAAACTTGAGTATTTCAGAAAAAAAAGCATTAGAAGAAGTCTTTATTATTTTAGATGAAAGAAAGAGTAAAAAAATAGAATCCCTTAAAAAATATATGATGTTTTATAGATATTTAAAAATATTTTCTAGACAGAAGTTTTTAATGATAAGAAGGTAGATGGTAAAAAATGTTTCATGAGTAAAAACATCTATGTCACTAATTTACTATTATTAGTTTTTCCTAAATAGTAGTTAAAAAGCTCAATAAAGAGCTTTTTAACTTTTTGAAATAAGAAGTTTTTTTGAAAGATTAAAGAAAACTTGAATTGTTTTAAGTTGAATTAATACTAAAGGAGCCAGAACTATAAAATATCCTAATGAAAATATTTCTACAACATTATTTTTTAGTAAACCAAAAAATATAAAAAACATTCCAAATACAAAAAATGCAACACCAGGGCAGATTAAACCCAATGCTCCTACACTTTTTACATTTGACTTCACAAATTTACTAAAATAACCTATTTTTTTCATTATCATATACCCAAAAAAACCAACTATTATTTGTGCAGATAAAATTGCTGAAGTAAGCATAAAAAGATAAGAAGGAGAAGCTTCTTGTTGAAAATTATGAATAAGACCAAAACTAATTCTCACTAAAGCAATACCTAAAAGAGTCAATATTGGTATCAACATCCATAAAGTTCCAGCAGATTCTCCACTCACTCCATAACGAAGCATTGATTTAAATCCTATAACTAAAGTAATCACTAATAGTATAATTGAAATCATCATAAAAAGAATAGAAAAAAACAATGCAAAAGCAGAAACTCCCACATAATGACTCATAGCCCCAGGAGCAGCTAACCCAACAGAAATCATAGAGAAAGCAAATACTGCTAACATTTGAGAAAAATTTGAATTCTTCTCAAAATCAAAAGTTCCTCCTATTAAAACTCTTGATACATAACTCCCATAAAGTTTTAAAGCATATAATCCAACTAATAAAAAAGCTATGGTTGCAAAAGGGAAAAGGTATTCAACAATGCTCCAAAGACCTGGAACGAATACAGCTCCTAAAATAAAACATACATTAATACTCATTGCCATAGTTAATGGCATTGCCATCAATTGTACTTCATTATTGCTATTCTTTAAATCAGTATAACTACTAGTATTTTTAAATAAAGAATATTCTTTAATATTCCAAATAAGTAGTTTAAAATGAACAAATGCAAAAAATAGAATACCCAATAAGGCAACTAAAACTAAAAATGAGACAACTGTAACTTCTGATAATATCGGAAATATATCACTATAAGTACTCATAGGTGTTTTTGGATGTTTTATCATAAACATCAAATACATAAAAAATGAAACGCTAAGCCCACCAGCTCCTAAAGAAGCTAAAAAATAAAGAGGGGAGTACCCCTCTTTTAAATTATGTTTTAAGTTCACACACTCTCCTACATAAATTGATTTTAATAAAATTTCGACCCAAGGGTCAAAGGTTTATTTATATAACTGCATATTCTGCCCAAATACAAGTATCAAGTTCATTAAGTTTTGCTACTAATTTTTTATCTATGTTTTCATCAACTAAAATAACAGCCATAGCTAAACCATGCTCATCACGACCAAGTCTAAAGTCTGCAATATTTACGCCAACACTTGAAAGCATTGAAGATATATCAGCGATAACACCAGGAACATCAGAGTTTTTAACAACTATCATTTTTCCTTTAGGTTTAAAATCAAATTTAAACCCATTAATTCCAACAATTCTTTGCTCATCTTCACCAAAAACTGTACCATTTACTGTAGTAACACCTTTTTCTGTTGTGAGTCTAATTGTTATTTTATTTTTATAACCACTAGAATTATTAATAGCCTCAAACTTAGTATCTATTGCTTTTTCATTCGCTACAAATTCAGCATTTACATAATTAATTTTATCGCCAATTGACTCTTTTAAAGATCCAACTAATGCAAAAGTTAATAATGATTTTACATATTCACCGACTTCTCCTTCGGCTTCAATTTTTACTGATTTTATAGATGCCTTGTTAATTTGTGCACATAAAAATCCCATTTTTTGAACTAACTCTAAATATGGCTCTACAAATGGTGGTAAATCTTCCGCCTTAATAGGAAGATTTAAAGCATTAGGATAACTAACCCCTCTAGCTGCACTAATTGCATTTTCTGCTGCTTGTATTGCTATTTTTTCTTGAGATTCTATTGTGTTAGCACCAAGGTGAGGTGTTACACAAATATTTTCTAAATCTAATAAAAAATGATCAGTTGCAGGTTCATAAGAAAAAACATCAATTCCTGCAAATGCTATCTTACCACTTTTAATGCCCTCATATAGTGCTTCTTCATTATATAAACCACCACGAGCACAGTTTACTAATCTTACTCCATCTTTCATTTTTTTAATCTCATCAAAAGAAATAATATCAATTGTCTCTTTATTTTTTGGAGTATGAATAGTTATAAAATCACAAGCTAAAATATCATCAAAGTTAGTAGTATAAGTCATATCTAAATCTGTTACTTTAGATGATGTAATATAAGGATCATATGCAACAATATCCATATCAAAACTTTTTGCACGAATAGCTACTCTACTTCCTATATTACCAAAGCCTATAACACCTAGTTTTTTACCACTAAGCTCTGTGCCATACCATTTTTCTCTTTTCCAAACTCTATCATTTTTTAAATGATTGTTTGCATTTGTAAAACTTCTAGCAGTTCCTAAAAGATGAGCCATTGTAAGTTCAACTGCAGCGATAGTATTAGCTGTAGGAACATTCATAGCAATAATACCACGTCTACTACAACCATCCTGATCTACATTATCAACACCTACACCTGCTCTTACTATTGCTTTCATATTTTTAGCACTATTTAAAAACTTTTCATTAATATCTGTTGAGCTTCTTGTTATTGCAACATCCGCCTCACCTATAATATTTAATAATTCTTCTTTATCAACACCTACTGCATCAATAACCTCGATATCATTTTCACTTTTTAAAAGTTCAAATCCTTTTTGATGTATTGCATCACAAACTATAATTTTCTTTTGTTTCATAACCAAACCTCAATTATTTTTGATTTTATATCATAATCTTCTAATCTTTTAACTACTTTTTTTAATGAATTTTCTGTTTTACTACTTACATATATTTCAGGAGTTTTATTCTTTTTATCGACTACGTAAGGTAAATTCATTGATGATAGTGTTTGTACTATACAAAAAAGAGAGTAACGATCAGCTCTATTTACAACTAATCTAAAAGATTTTACTTTAGGGGGAACATAACTCTTTAAATCAATTTGCATAAAAAGTTCATTTACAGGAAATGTAAATTTTGTTTCTTTAGACTTTGCAAGCTCTTGTGTCCAAGTTTTATTTTTTGGTAGTTCTCGATTTTTCTTTAGTGAAGGAGAAAGGTACTCGGCACTTATTTGTACACTATTATTATCTTCGCTAAGTAGATTTATTAAAACCATACCTAATGTAATAATCAATAATACAAATAATGCCAAAGTTACCTTTTTTTGCATATATTATTTCAATTGATCTTTAATGATGTCTCCAAGAGTCATCTTTTCTTCTTTATTGATCTCTTTAAGTGCTTCTCTTTCTTTAAGTTTAGAAAGTCTTCTTACTGATAATCTAATACGATTCTTTTTATCATCAATAAAAGTAATTGCAGCTTCAATATCATCTCCAACTTTCAACTCATCTTCAGAACCTTGTGGTAAATCTTCTGTACGAATTAAAGCATCAACATTGTTTTCTAATTCTACAAATACTCCAAAATCTTTAATATCTCTAATTTTACCAATTACTATATCACCGTTTGAATGATTTTTAGCATATTGTTGGATTGGGCTATCTTCTAACTCTTTTTTACTTAAAGATACTTTTTCGTTAATATCATCAATCTTAATAATTTTAACTTCAATTTCATCGCCAACTGTTAAAAGTTCTTTACATTTATCATTTCTATTCCATGAAGTATCTTCATTATGTAAAAGTCCCTCAATACCACCAATTTTGATAAATGCTCCAAAGTTTGTAATTGTAGTAACAACACCTTTAACAACTTCACCTGTTTTGTAAGTTTTTAAGAAATCTTCAAATGGTTTTGGAAGTACATTTTTTAGAGATACTCTAAGTCTTCTCTCATCTGCATTAATTTCAATTACTTCTACATCAATTTCTTGATTTTCTGAGATATAATCTTTTGGATGTTTAATGTTTTTGTCCCAAGAAATTTCTGAAATATGTAAGAAACCTTCTATGTCATTACCAAGATCAACAAATGCACCATATGGTTCAATGTTACTAACTTCAACTTGAATTGAATCACCAACTTCTAATTGATCTCTGATTTCTTCCCAAGGATCTGGCATAGCTGCTTTAATTGAAAGTGAAAGATGACGTTTTTCTTTATCATATTTAATAGCTTTAACAGGAACAACTTCACCTTCAGAGTAAATTGTACTTGGATTTACTGGCCCTTTATAACTAATTTCACTATAGTGAACTAGCCCATCAATACCACCAACATCTACAAACATACCATACGTAGTAATTTTTTTAATTGTACCTTCAACAACTTCATCAGCATCAATTAATTCTTGAACAATTTCTTTACGTTTTTTTCTTTCATCATCAAGAAACTTTTTACGTGATACTACAATTGATTCATTTTCAGTATCTACTTTAATGATTTTAACTTTTACATTTTTACCCATTAAAGCATTCATATCTCTTACAGCTGCTTGTGAACGAGGTAAGAAAAATTCTATACCTGATTCATCTTCAACTATAAAACCACCTTTGTTTTTGCCAACAACTTTAAGGTCAAAAACTTTCTCTTCATCTTCTTTATAATCAGCAATAAATGATTTTACACGCTCTTTACGAATCGCTTTTTTATGAGAAACATTTGGACGTTCGTTTCTGAAACCAGAAATTACAACTTTGATAGTATCGCCTACTTTATATGCCATATTGCCTTCGCTATCTAATAACTCTGAAGTGTATAAACGTCCTTCTGACTTTTTACCCACATCAACTAGTGCAACATCATCTTTTATTTCAACAATAACACCATCAATCAGTGCATCTCTACCAGAATCTTTTTTGAAAGACTCTTCTAACATCGCTGCAAAATCCATCTCCTCTAGCTCGTCTGCAGTTTCAGATTGAACAATCCCGTTCGCCTCATTTACCATTATATTCCCTTTTATTAATTTGATTTTTACACGTTTAGCATTAAGCTGGTATACTCAATTTGTATAAAATTTCACTATTATACTTTAATTTTACTTATTTTTCCAATAATTTTTTCAATTATCCAATCAGGAGTCGATGCACCAGCAGTTATACCACATAACTTTTTATTTTTAAACCACATATTTTGTAACTCATTTTCATTTTCAATCAAAAAACTATCAAAACAATTATCTTTTGCAATGTTAAAAAGCTGTTTTGTATTTGATGAATTTTTACCGCCAATGACTATCATAATATCTGCTTCTTTTGCTAACTCTTTAGCAGCATCTTGATTTTCAAAAGTTGCATTACATATAGTATTAAAAACTCTTACTTCTTTGTAATTAATAGTAAGATAATTGACTATTTTTAAAAATTCATCTACTTTTCTTGTAGTTTGAGACACTATGGCAATTTTATTACTTAAGTGTAAACTTTTGATATCTTCAACACTTAAAACAACTTTTGCTCCATTTTTAGCGTAACTTTGAACACCTCTTACTTCAGGATGATTTTTATCCCCAAAAATTACAACATCATATCCAGCTTCACTCATCTCTTCACATATTTGCTGTGGTTTTGTTACAAACGGGCATGTAGCATCAATAATATCAGTGCCACTTTGTTGAAGCATTTCTAAATCATCTTTTGTTATACCATGAGTTCTAATAATAGCTTTTTTAACACCATTTACTTCACTTACATCATTAAGAGTATCTACATTAAAATTTATTTTTAATCTTTTAATTTCTTCATTATTATGTATTAAAGGCCCTATAGTAGAAGCATTTTTAGAGTTTTCTGCTATTTTTATAGCTCTTTTAACTCCAAAGCAAAATCCATAATTTTTAGCTAATTTAATTTGCATTTTATTGTCTCCTTTTTACGAGGCAAAGTCACGTAAAAATTCCTCTCACTCTTGTGAAGCGAAGCGGTTTGCTTTAGCAAATCACTCTCTTTGAGAAAGCTTTCACTTTGTGAAGAGTAGTTAAAATTTATTTTTATTTTACATTTCCTATTTGAGATAACAATTCTATAAAATTTGGAAATGAAGTTTGAATACACTCAGTATCAGTTATATTCATGGGTACTTTTAATCCAGCTATCGCAAAACTCATAGCAACTCTATGGTCACCATAACTATCGACTGTAGCACTTTGTAATTCTCCACCAGTTACTTCATAACCATCTTCAAACTCTTCTACATGTAAACCACATTTTTTTAAATTCTCTACTACAGAAGATATTCTATCACTCTCTTTAACTCTTAACTCTTTTGCATTTTTTACTACACTTTTACCAGTTGCAGTTGCAAAAGCAATTGAAAGGGCTGGAAGTTCATCAATAAGCCAAGCAATATTATCTTTAACAGTAACGCCAGTTAAAGGAGCATATTCTACCACGATATCTCCTACACTATCATAAGTTGATTCTTTTTCTATGAACTCAACTTTTGCACCCATACGTTTTAATACTTCATAGGCTTCAATTCTGGTAGGATTTAATAACATATTTTTCAAAATGACTTTTGAATTTGGGGTAATTGCAGCAGCTACTGCAAAAAAGAATCCACTTGAAGGATCATTTGGCACTGTTATATCCAAAGGTTTTAAAGGTTTATTTATAGAATTTAAAGTTACTTTACATCCATCTGATTTTATATCAACACCCATACCACGTAACATTTTTTCAGTATGATCACGGCTTAAAGTAGGCTCACTTAAAGTTGATGTTCCTTTTGCTCTGAGTCCTGCTAATATCAAAGCACTTTTAACTTGTGCAGATGCAATAGGACTATCATAATGAAATGGTTTTAAATGAGCACCTCTTATACTAATGGGAGCTAACTCCCCATCAGACCTACCATCTATTATAGCGCCAATTTTTCTTAAAGGGTTTGCTACACGCTTCATAGGACGACTTACTAAATATTTATCTCCATGAAGTACATAAAAACCATCAAGTGAAGATAAAAAGCCCATTAATAATCTTATAGCTGTTCCTGAATTTCCACAATCTAAAATAGATGCTGGTTCTTTTAACTCAAGAGGAGGAGTTATAATGAGAGTATCACCTTTTTTTTCTACTTTTGCACCAAGACTTTGAGCAATACTAAGCGTGCATAAAGTATCTTCAGCATTCAAAAAATTTCTAACATGTGAAGGCTTATCACTCAAAAGTGAAAAAATTGCACATCTATGAGATATTGATTTATCACTAGCTATTTCATCTGTTTGAAAAACAAACTCTTTTTTTGGTGATACTTTAATTTGGCTCATCTAACTGTTATCCCATACTTTTCTTTTAAAGAATTTAACATAGAATCTACCATTTTTGAAACATCTTCATCTTCAAAAGTTTTTTCTTCTGATTGAAAATGAAATTTTATTGTTAAACTAATTTTATCTTCAAAAGATTCATCTTCATATATATCTATTGGATATAGTTTTGTTAATTCAACGGGAGCAATAGAATTTAAAAAGTTTTTTATTTGTGAAAATTGCATCTCTTTAGGAACCATAAGACTTAAATCTCTTACACTTTCTGGGAAACTTGAATATTTTTTAGCTTCTTTTCTTTCATATGACAAAGCATTCATATCAAGTTCACAAATATATGTACGTGCTATATCTAGTTCTCTCTCAACATTTAAATGCACCCTTGAAATATATCCTATATCATTGCCTTTTTGAATCACTCTTGCATACTCATAAGGGCTACTCAAACTATCTCTACATGTAGATGATTCTAATTCAAAACTTCCTATAATATTACTTATTTTTTCTGCAAATTTGAAAAAGTCTATAATTGCTGGTTTCCCATGATTTGAAACTTTCTGAGCTTCTGTTTCACCACTAAAAATAAAAGCAATATTTGTATTTTCATTTCTACTTTTATCAAAAACAGTTCCTACTTCAAATAGTTTTATACTTTTTCTACCAAATTTTACATTTCTATTAACCGATTCTAAAAGATTTGGAATTAAAGATGATCTTAGAGTATTTAACTCATTTGTTATTGGATTTGTAATTTCTCTTTTTTTATAAATTGTTTTAAGTCCATAATTTTCCATTCTTTCTCTACTATCAAAAACAAAATGTAACGTTTCAAAAAAACCTATACTAACAGCTCTATGTCTATACATTTTTCGTTTTTGGAAAGATTGATAAGAATCATTCATCTTCTCTTTTTCAGCAAAGACTAAAGGTTTTGAAGTGATATTGTCAATTCCTACAATTCTTACTATTTCCTCACAAACATCTTGAATATTTAAAATATCATGACGATGTTGTGGAACTTTTACGTTCATAACACTTTGTTCACTTTTAAAAACAACTTCAAAACCAAGTCTTTTAAGAATCTGTATAATTTTATTTTTAGGAATTTCTTCCCCTATAATATCTCTTAATTGCTCTAAATCAATAGGAATTCTTACATCATCAACATCTTGAATCACTTGTTGACTTCCAGCATAAAGCATTATTTTAGAGTATTTTTTCAAAAGTTCTATTAAATAATCCATACCAAAATCCAAATCAGGTTCGCTTCCTCTACTAGAACGGTATAAATGGCGATCTGATTCTAATTTTTTATTTGCACTACTTACAGATATAATTTCTGGATGCGTATAATTTGCTTCTAATATAACTTTTTGATCTATATTACTAGCTTTAGCCTCTTCATTTTGAGATATCCCAACATATGAAGTTATTTGATTATTTTTGTTATATACTGCATCTAAGCCATTGGTATGTTTTTTAATTTTTACTGTTGCTTTATCATTTTGATTTGTAAAACAAGCATGATTATAGGTTCTTAAAAGTACTCCTGTTGTATAAGTTGCATACTCTACAACTCTTTCTAATTGAGTTGGTTTATAATTATCGGCAATAGCTAAACGTAAATCAATTAAAAATGAACTCTTTATCTCTTCTTTTTCATAAACTCTATAAAGTAAAGATGCATTTACTTTTTCATTAGCACTTACATTTAATACTCTACCAATACCTAATTGATTATCATCATCTTCTGAACTAAAATGTTTTATATCTAAATCATAAGGAACACTCAAATCTCTTGCAACCCCA
Source organism: Sulfurospirillum arcachonense DSM 9755 (assembly GCF_000597725.1). GTDB lineage: Bacteria > Campylobacterota > Campylobacteria > Campylobacterales > Sulfurospirillaceae > Sulfurospirillum_A > Sulfurospirillum_A arcachonense. The sequence continues at coordinate 190,840 of NZ_JFBL01000002.1, read as the reverse complement.
TGAACACTTAAACAGTCACCTCTATTAGCTGTTAATTCAATTTCTATAACATCATCATTTACTAATTCATATTCGCTAAACTCTTTTCCTAAAATAAGCTCACCAATGCTATCATCTAATTCCATGATACCATCACCCATTTTAGGAAGCCCAAGTTCTTCAGATGAACAAATCATACCAGAAGACTCTTCTCCTCTAAGTTTTGCCTCTTTTATTTCCATACCATTTGGTAGGATTGCTCCTACTTTAGATACTACTACATGTAAACCTTCTCTTACATTTTTTGCGCCACAAACTATCTGTTTTGTCTCACTTCCTAAATCTACTTGGCAAATATTAAGCTTATCAGCATCAGGATGTTTTTTACAAGTAAGTACACGAGCTACTACTATATTTTTTGGAACTCTAATTCTATTTATACTATCAACTTCAAGACCAATAGCATTTAGAGTACTACAAATATCTTCTGATGATATTTTTTTTATATCTATCCATTCATTTAACCATGCTCTTGTAATAATCATCTAAATTGCTCCAATAATCTTAAATCACCTTCAAACAATGAACGTAAATCTGGTATTTTATGTAAAAGCATCGCAAATCGCTCAACCCCTAATCCAAAGGCATATCCACTAACATCTTCATAACCAACAGCTTTAAAAACATTTTCATCAACATATCCACTACCTAAAACTTCCAGCCATCCAGTATGAGAACATACACGACAACCATCACCTTTACAAAAAATACAACTAATATCTACTTCTGTACTTGGCTCAGTAAAAGGGAAAAAACTTGGACGAAAACGTACTTCTACATCTCCAAACATATACTTCAAAAAATCTTCTAAAATGTATTTTAGATTTGCAAATGAAACTTCACCACTTTTTCCAACAACAAGACCTTCAACTTGATGAAACATAGGAGTATGTGTCAAGTCATAATCTCTTCTAAATACTGCACCTGGACAAATCATACGAATAGGTGGTTTTTCTTTTAACATTGTTCTTATTTGAACTGGACTCGTATGCGTACGTAAGAGCATACTGTCTTCAAAATAAAATGTATCTTGCATATCTCGTGCAGGATGGTATTTAGGAAGGTTTAATGCTTCAAAGTTATGAAAATCATCTTCTACTAAAGGTCCTTCTTCTATTGAAAAGTTCATACTTACAAAATATTCTATAATCTTATCCATAGTATCCATAACAGGATGAAGAGCTCCCTCTTCACTTACCGAGTTAAATAGTGTTACATCTACACCATCTTTTTTCATCTCATAAGCAATAGCCTCAGCTTCTAAGTGCAATTTTTTTTCACTAAGAAGAGCTAAAAAATGCTCTTTGTTTGTATTTAAATTTTGTGCAAAATCTTTTTTTTCTTCGTTGGATACAGTTTTCATCTTTGCAAATTGCCCTGCAAAATAACCTTTCTTACCAAAGAGAGACACTCTTAATTTTTCAAGTTCTTTTAAATCATCACAAGAACTTATTGACGCTTCAATCTCTTTCATTTCACCTTTTCCTTTTTACTGAAACATGTCCAGTAAACATTCCTTATATTGAAATTAATACCTCATTGGAAATTTTAATTTACTAAATTTTAACTATTTTATTAAAAAGTTGATTATAAAACGGTTAATTGCTACAATATACAAAAAATAGGAGATATAAATGACAATTTTTACAAAAATAATTAATGGCGAAATTCCATGTAATAAAGTATTAGAAAATGACGATTTTCTAGCATTTCATGATATCAATCCAAAAGCACCTATTCATATACTTATCATCCCAAAAGTAGAAGTTGAAAATTTTCAACAAGTTACCCCTGAAATTATGTCAGGTATGACAACTTTTATTCAAGAAGTGGCAAAACTTTTAGGCTTAGATAAAAATGGTTATAGATTAATTACAAATAATGGAAGTGATGGTGGACAAGAGGTTATGCATCTTCATTTTCACCTTTTAGGTGGTGCAAAACTTAATTGGAATCACCTAAGCGATAGTGACTCAAAAAACTATATTTAGGTAAGTTGAGAGTCAAAGCTAATACTTTAAACTTCTAAGTTCACAAGTTTAGCTTTGAGCTCTACTTTATCTTATCTTCATCCAACTTTCAAAATACTCTAATTGTTTCAAAGTTGAACATGTAGCTGTTCCACCTTGTGACTTTCTTGCATTCATAGAAGTTTCAAGCTCTAAAGTGTTTATAATATCTTCTTGTATTTTTAATTCAAACTTTTTAAGCTCATCTAAATTTAATTCACTAATATCTTTTTTATTCTCTTCTGCATATGCCACCACTTCACCTGTTAATTTATATGCATCTCGAAAAGTATACTCACAATTTGCGGTTAAATAATCAGCTAAATCAGTAGCACTTAAATGCCCTTTTTTAGTTGCTTTGAGCATTTCTTCTTTATTGATTCTCATACTTTTTAAAGCTTCACTTAATATTTTAACCGAAATTTTTGCTGTTTTAACACTATCAAAAACACCCTCTTTATCCTCTTGCATATCTTTGTTGTAAGCTAGTGGTAAGCCCTTTAAAACTGTTAATAAAGAGATAAGATTTCCGTTTACTCGTCCTGTCTTACCACGTAAAAGTTCTGGAACATCGGGATTTTTCTTTTGTGGCATAATTGAACTACTTGTACTATACTCATCACTTAATTCTACAAATCCAAACTCACTACTACTCCACAGAATTATTTCTTCAGAAAGACGTGAAATGTGCATCATTAAAGTCGATATGTTAAAAAGTATTTCTAAAGCAAAATCTCTATCACTAACAGTATCTAAACAATTAATACTAACACTATCAAAACCCAAAAGTTTTGCTTCATATTCTCTGTCAGTTTGATATGGACTTCCTGCAAGTGCTGCACAACCTATTGGAGAAATATTGTTTCTTTTATATGAATCTTCAAATCTCTCAATATCTCTTTTAAACATAGAAACATAAGCTAGCATATGGTAAGCAAAGTTTATTGGCTGAGCATGTTGTAAATGTGTCATACCAGGTAAAAGTGTTTTTGTATGTTTTGCTGATATATCAAGTAAAACTCTCTGTAAATCAAATAAAAGTTCTACTAACTCTTTATTACTTTTTAAAACATACATTCTAAAGTCTAATGCTACTTGGTCATTTCTACTTCTTGCTGTATGCATTCTTTTTGCATCATCACCAATAAGAGTACTTAGACGACTCTCAATAGACATATGAATATCTTCATCAGAAATATCGAAATTGTATTGACCCTCTTCTATTTCTTGTTGTACTACATGTAAACCATCTATAATTTTTTCTTTTGCTTCATTTGAAATAATTTCTTGTTTTGATAACATTTTAACATGAGCAATTGAGCCTTCAATGTCTTGAAGATAAAGCTCTTTATCAAACATAATAGAAGCATTAAACTCATCTAATAATTTTGCCTTTGGCGCAGTTGTTTTTCCCGAAGCAACTTTTGTTGACAATATAAATCCTTTTTTTGAAAATGGGGAGTCTAAAACTCCCCGTGAAAGTTATAGTTTTGGTCCAGCACTTGAAAAGTCTGAATCATCAGTTATATATTTTTTAAAGTTTTGAATAAACATCTCTGCTAATTCTTTTTGAGAAGCATCAAATAAACTCTTATTTTTCCAAGTATTTTTAGGGTTTAAAAGGAGTGTATCTACTCCTTGTAACTGTTTAGGAATACTTAAACCAAAAACAGGAGTTTGTTCAAATTCTGATTTTTCAATACTTCCATCAAGTATAGAATTAATACAAGAACGTGTTGCTTTTATACTCATTCTTGTTCCAACCCCATAAGTTCCACCAGTCCAACCAGTGTTAACAAGATACACATCTACTCCATGTTTATCTATTTTTTCACCAAGAAGTTTTGCATAAACTGTCGGATGAAGTGGTAAAAAAGCCTCTCCAAAACAAGAACTAAACGTTGCAACTGGTTCAGTAACACCTCTCTCAGTTCCAGCAACCTTTGCAGTATATCCACTCATAAAATAATACATTGCTTGTTCTTTAGTCAGACGAGAAACTGGAGGAAGTACACCAAAGGCATCAGCGGTTAAAAATATTATTTTTTTAGGGTGTGGTGCTTTTAATGATCTTTTATGGTTTTTTATATGATCAATAGGATAAGAGACTCTTGTATTTTCAGTTTTGCTTCCATCTTTATAATCTACTTTACCATCTTTATCTATCACTACATTTTCTAAAAGTGCATTACGCTTAATAGCTCCATATATTTCAGGTTCGCTTTGAGGATCAAGACCTATACATTTTGCATAACATCCACCTTCAAAATTAAAAACCCCTTTATCATCCCAACCATGTTCATCATCACCTATTAGTCTTCTTCTAGGATCTGTTGAAAGTGTTGTTTTTCCAGTTCCACTAAGTCCAAAAAACAGTGCAGTATCTCCATCTGCTCCAACATTAGCAGAACAGTGCATTGAAAGTTTCCCTTCAAGTGGCAACCAATAGTTCATCATTGAAAAAACACCTTTTTTCATTTCACCACCGTACCAAGTACCACCAATAATTGCTATATTTTCTTCAACATTAAAAACAACAAATACATCTGAATGTAATCCATGTTTTTCATAATCTTTATTATTAAGTTTTCCAGCATTATACAAAGTAAAATCTGGAGTAAAATTTGCTAAGTCTTCTTCAGGAGGACGAATAAACATATTTTTAACAAAATGTGCTTGCCAAGCTATTTCAGTAACAACACGAATACTTTTTCTACTCTCAGGAGCGCCTCCACAATAAGCATCTTGAACATAAACATTTTTATCAGAGAGTTGTTTTTTTACTTTTGAGAAAAGTTCATCAAAAATTTCTTTTGATACTGGTTTATTGACTTCACCCCAAGAGATGTATTTATTAGATGGGTCTTGATTCACAAAATACTTATCTTTAGGGCTACGTCCTGTAAATATGCCTGTATCTACAGCAAATGTACCACCCTTAGTAACCTGACCATATGGATCTCTTTGTTCATGTTCAAAAAGTTCATCGTAACTAAGATTATGATAAACCTCTTTAATTCCGGTTAAACCAAGATTTTCTAATCCATTTACCTTAGACATCATTTTACTCTCTTTCTTTATTTAAATATTGATAATAATACGCCAGCAGCAACGGCAGAACCAATTACTCCAGCAACGTTTGGACCCATAGCATGCATAAGAAGCATATTTGTTGGGTCAGCTTTCATCCCTTCTTTATTAGAAACTCTCGCAGCCATTGGCACAGCACTCACTCCAGCTGAACCTATAAGAGGATTAATAGGTGTTTTTGAAAATTTATTCATAATCTTTGCCATAATAACACCTGCTGCAGTACCTACGGCAAATGCAACCAATCCTATAGCCAAAATTCCTAAAGTTTCTACCACTAAAAATTTCTCTGCGGCTAATTTAGAACCGACAGCTAATCCTAAAAATATTGTTACAATATTAATTAAAGAATTTTGCATTGTATCAGATAATCTATCAACAACACCAGATACTCTAGCAAAATTACCAAATGTAAATGCACCTATCAATGGTGTTGATTCTGGTAAAATAAGAATTGAAAGCATTACTACAGTTAAAGGAAAAAGAAGTTTTTCCATCTTACCAACTTCTCTTAACTGTTCCATTTTTATTTTTCTTTCTTCCACTGTTGTAAAAAATCTCATAATTGGTGGTTGAATAATTGGCACAAGTGCCATATAAGAATATGCTGCAACAGCAATTGCTCCCATTAAATCTGGAGCAAGTTTTGAAGCAACAAAGATAGAAGTTGGTCCATCAGCTCCACCTATAATAGATATAGCAGATGCATCTTGTAATGAAAAATCAAACCAAGAAGTATACTGAGACAAAGTAACAGCCCCAACGAGTGAAGCAAATATTCCAAATTGTGCGGCAGCTCCTAAAAGAGCTGTCTTAGGATGTGCCAGAAGTGGTCCAAAATCTGTCATGGCCCCAACTCCCATAAATATAATGAGAGGGAATAACTCATTTTTAATACCAGATTCAAATAAGACACCTAAAAAACCCTCATGTCCAATTATATTGGCTAATGGGATATTGGCTAATAACCCACCAAAAGCTATAGGCAGTAAAAGTAAAGGCTCAAAACCTTTTGCAATTGCAAGATAAAAAAGTAAAAAAGTTATTGAAATCATAATAACTCTTCCCCATCCTTGTGCAAATTTACTTAAAGGTTCCCCCAATGCATTTGTCACATTGTCTTTTGGATTTAAAAAAGCATAAATACCTGTTGTTCGGTAAAAGTTACTGAACATTTCAGAAATACTTTTTGCCTGATGATGAGAAACTTTTTTACTAGTAATCTCTACATGTTTATTCTGTGTATTTTCACCAGCAGATAGTGGTTGTACTGTAAAACTAATAGCATAAACTGCTAATAGTAAAAATAGAAGTTTTTTCATCTTGAACCTTAAATTACAGCTAGTGTTTGACCGTTTTCTACACTTTGCCCTTCTGCTACATTAATAGCACTTACAACACCATCTTTAGGAGCAACTATTTCTATTTCCATTTTCATGGCTTCTAGGATGATAAGTACGTCGCCTTCCTTAACAGTATCACCAACCTTTGCAACAACTTTAAAAACTGATCCAGGTAAACTGGCTTTTATCTCTTCTCCTGTTGATGCTACAGGAGCTGATGGTTTAGCTGAAGTTACTGATTTTACTTCAATAGAAGCATCAAGACCTTCACTCACTTGTACATTAAATTTTTCACCATTAACAACTACTGTGTATTCTCCATTCGAATTTGCCACGCTTACTTTCTCCTGTTTTACATTTTTATCTATTTTTCTTACATTAACTTTTGCTTCACCTTTTAGAAAAGCAATACCTTTTTCTTTACAACTTGCTGCAATGAAAATATTTTCTTCATTTACTTCAATACCCTCTTTTTCTAATATGTTTTGAGTATATTGAAGTGATTTTGTTTCATCTGCATCTGCAATATCTAGTGCATTTTGAGTTGTTGGTTCCATTTTTAATTGTTCACTTGCTAAACTCACAACATCACTATCTGGAGCAACTGGAGTATGACCAAAATAACCAAGAACCATTTTTCCATAACCATCTGCTATTTTATTCCATTTTCCAAACATCACGTTATTAAATGCTTGTTGGAAATAAAATTGAGAAACAGGAGTTACACTGGTTCCATAACCACCTTTTTCAACAACTTCTCTCATAGCCTTTATAACTTCTGGAAATTTTTCTAATATATTATTATCTCTCATCATTTGGGTATTTGCAGTTAATGCACCACCAGGCATTGGTGAAAATGGAATAAGAGGTGAAACTTGTGTAGCTTCAGGAGGTAAAAAGTAATCTTTTAGACTATCTTGTAAAACTTCTTGATACGTTAAAACTTTTTCTAATTCTAATCCACCAAGATCATATTCTTTACCTTTAACAGCATGTAACATTGTTAAGATATCGGGTTGACTTGTACCACCACTTACAGGTGATGCTGCTAAATCAATACCATCAGCTCCAGCTTCAAGAGCAGCTAAATAACATGCTACACTAACACCAGCAGTTTCATGAGTATGAAGTCTTACATGTGTATTTTCAGGCAATAATTTTTTTGCCATTTTTATAGTTTCATATACTTTTTGAGGACTAGATGTTCCACTTGCATCTTTAAAACAGATACTATCATAAATAATTCCAGCGTCTAATATATCTCTTAATGTTTTTTCATAAAAAGCAACATCATGAGCACCTTCACATCCTGGAGGTAAATCCATCATCGTTACAACTGCTTCATGATTCAATCCATGATGACTTATACGCTCACCACTATATTTTAGATTTTCTACGTCATTGAGTGCATCAAAGTTTCTAATAGTTGTAGTCCCATGTTTTTTGAACATTTTTGCATGTAAATCTATAAGTTCACGGCTACCAGTATCTAGCATAACAGTGTTTACACCACGTGCTAATGTTTGTAAGTTTGCGTCAGGACCTGCTACTTCTCTAAACTTATCCATCATATCAAATGCATTTTCATTGAGATAAAAGAATAGACTTTGAAATCTTGCCCCTCCACCAAATTCAAAATGTTTGATTCCTGCTTCTCTAGCAGCTGCAACTGCTGGCATAAAGTCACCCATAAGAACACGACCACCAAAAACTGACTGAAAACCGTCTCTAAAGGTAGTATCCATTACATCAATATATTTTTTCTTCATTTTGCCCTCATATTAGCTTTTTGAATTTTTAAAAGTTGTGATTGCTGCAGTAATTGCTGCTACTAGTGCCTTATCATCTTTTTGTGTAGATGATTTTTGTGTTGAAGATGCTCTACTAGGTGTAGATACAACTTTTTGAGGAAAAAACTTGTTTATTATCTTTGCTTGGAAATGTAAAATAATTACCATCAATATCAAAAATGAAAAGACAGTAGCCATACCCAAAACCATAAACTTCAAGCCCTCTGTAACCAAATTGAGTTCCATTAAAATAGCCCTTTTTATACAGATAAATTTTATCTATCCCGTAGACAAATTCATTTATTTTATCATACAGTTTATTAAATAAACATATAAAAAAATCATATAAAAACATTATTATTTACTCTATGAATTTTTAATAAATTTTTATTATTTTTCTTACATGTAAAGAGAAAAAATCTCTTTACATGTAGAGCTTATTTAGTACAACGTTCTACTAGATAAAATATAGACCTATAATCAATTCCACTATGCTCACTTAGACCAATTTCACACGTTTTACTTGTTGAAAATGCATATTTAACATCAGAAGGAATTGAGCTTTTTAAATCTTTTAGTGCTGATTTATTGAGTTCAGGAAATGTAAAACCTCTATCCCCAGCAAAACCACAGCAACCTATATCTGTTGGAACTGTAACGTTTGAGCTACACATTTTTGCAATACTTTCAAACTTATCAGCTAAACCAGTTTTTCTTGTACTACAGGTTGTATGAATTACTATTGGTTCTGCTGTTTGTTGAAATTCTAACTTATCAGTTAAAAATTCTAAAATAAATTCGACTGTATCATGAACTTTTAAATCTGCTGGAAAATTTGCTGCTATAGTTTTGCTACAAGGACTCATATCACAAAGGATTGGATATTTTCCATTTTTACTTGCAATTCTTAATTGCTCTTCTAGTTCGTCTGATTTCTTTTTACCTTCTGGTTTATAACCTTTTGAACTAAAAGGCATTCCACAACAAAGATTCTCAATGTCATTAGGAATAATTACTTCATAACCTGCACGCTCTAATAAACCAATTATCACTACATCTAAAGGTTTTTCATCTTCTCTTTGACTAGGATTTGCCATTGTTCTATTGATACATGAAGAAAAATAGACAATTTTATCATCACTTTTAAGTGTAGTTTTACCCTCAAATTTATATCCACTAGGTAAACTCTTTGTCCATAAAGGTAATCTATCTCCACTCAAGGTTCTTAAAGAAGTACTCATTTTTGTCATTATACTGTTTGGTATAAGTGTATTATTGACCCATTTAACGGCACTCATAGCTACTCTTCCTGCACTTAGTACACCAGAATAATTATTTGCTATCATACCAGCTACACTATGCCCTAATGAGCCTATTTGCTCACTTCTTATCTGTTTTGTTAAATTACCTGTATCAATGCCCACTGGACAAGATAAAGAACATAACGAACAAGTAGCACAAGTTTCAACACCGTCATACTGATAAAGTTTTTTAAACTCTTTTAATTGATTTTCTTTCCCTTCATCTTTTAAAGTTGTCATATAACGATTAGATGCTATTCTTTGTCTTGGAGTTAGTGTTATATGCTGAGAAGGACAGGTTGGTTCACAAAAACCACACTCTATACATTTATCTATATATTCATTTGTTGCTGGCATGGCTTTAAAGTTTTTAAGATGAATTTTCTTATCATCATTTAAAATAACTCCTGGATTTATCAAACCTTTTGGATCAAATATTTGCTTAATCTCTTTCATAAGAGTATAGGCATCTTCACCCCATTCAAGTTCAACAAAAGGAGCCATATTTCTTCCTGTACCATGCTCTGCTTTTAAACTTCCTTGATATTTCACAGCAACTTGATTTGCCACTTCTTCCATAAACATTTCATAACGTTTTATTTCAGATTCTTCTTCAAATGCTTGAGTAAATACAAAATGTAAATTACCCTCTAGTGCATGTCCAAAGATAATCGCTTCATTGTAATTGTATTTTTTAAATAACTCTTGTAACTCTAATGTAGCTTCTGCTAAGTTCTCAATAGGATATGCCACGTCTTCTATAATTACAGTCGTGCCACTTTTTCTTACAGCACCTACCGCAGGGAAAAGACCTTTTCTAATTTTCCAAAAAAGTGTATATTCTGCTACTTTATCTGTAAATTGCAATGGCAATTCTGGTTCTATATGTTTTAACTTATCTAATATAGTTTCAATATTTGTATTGAGTATCTCTTTATTCTCAGCTCTTGTTTCAACAAGTACTGCAGTAGCTTCTACTCCTAAAGTTTTCAAAAATGATGGCATTCCTGCTTCATTTTCAACACTTCTTAAACCAGCTCTATCCATGATTTCAGCAGCACTTACATTCTCTTTACATTGTGTTTTAAGAACCATAACAGCATCACAAGCATCTTTCATATTTTTAAATATCATCAAAGCACTTGCTTTATCTTTGTGTTCAGCTACTGTTTTAAAAGTTATATCTTTAATAAAACCTAAAGTTCCTTCACTTCCTATCATAAGATGAGAAATGATATCGATTGGATCTTCAAAATCAACTAAAGCATTAAGAGCATACCCACAAGTATTTTTAATTTTAAATTTTCTAACAATTTTGTCATGTAACTCTTTGTTATCATTTACTTTTTGAGCTAACTTACTAATTTCTTCTACTATATGAGGATGAGACCTAGCAAATGCATCACGACTCTCTTTAGAAGCAGTATCGAGTTCTCTTCCATCATGAAAAATAATTTTCATACTTTCTAATGTTTTATAGGAATTATCACTTATCCCACAACACATACCACTGGCATTATTTGCAGCAATTCCACCAATCATAGCAGAATTTATACTTGCAGGATCTGGACCAATTTTTTTCCCATATGGTAATAATTCTAAATTAGCACTACTTCCTATAACTGAAGGTTCTAGTGTAACTAAACTAGCATCTTCATTGATTTCAACTTTATTCCAATCTCTTGATGTTACTATTAAAATAGAATCTGTAATCGCTTGTCCTGATAAACTGGTTCCAGCTGCACGAAATACAACAGGTAAAGACATTGAACTTGAAAGCTTTAATATCTCACTCACTTCTGAAGCAGTTTTTGCCCAAACCACAATTTTAGGAATCAACCTATAAAAAGAGGCATCAGTGCCATAAGCTAAAGTATGTAAAGGATCAGTAAAAACTCTCTCTTTAGGTAATATATTGCTTACCTTTTTATAAAAATCAAGATAAGATTCATCTAGTAAACACATAAAAATGTCCTTTAAGTTAAGTAGGTTATTTTAGCAAAAGATACTAAACTTTATATATAATATTTTAAGACGAGAAGAAAATCTTCTCGTCTTAAAATTATAATAATCTGTTAATACCAAATAATTCTGGATATACAGTCAGTAAAAGTAACACTATAATTTGTATAATAATAAAAGGTATAACACCTTTATAAATATGCATAGTTTTTACACTAGGTGGAGCAACACCTTTTAAATAAAATAGACTAAATCCAAAAGGAGGAGTTAAAAATGATGTCTGTAAATTCATTGCAATTAAAATTGCATACCATACAGGATTAAGTCCAAGTTGTTCAGCAATAGGAACCAAAATAGGTACAATAATATATGAAATTTCAATAAAATCAATAAAAAAGCCTAAAACCATAATTGCTAACATTGAAAGAATTAAAAAACCCCATTTTTCGCCAGGAAGTTGCAACATAAACTCTTCAACAATAGTATCACCACCAGTATAAGTAAATACCATAGAAAATGCCGTAGCTCCAATTAAAATACCAAATACCATTGCCGTAATATTGACTGTTTCTAATGAACTAGAATGAATCATTTTAAATGAAAACTCTTTATATACTATCGCCAAAAATAGAGCTCCTACTCCACCAACTGCTGCTGATTCTGTAGGGGTTGCAACACCCATAAAAATAGATCCTAAAACAAGTACAATAAGTACTAACGGAGGGAGAATTGCCTTTAGAGCATTAAGAACTTGTTGTGTTTTTGACCCAATAGCCCCTTCAATAACGATAGGGGGAGCAGCATCTTTTTTTATATAAGAATAAAGTAAAATATATAAAATATAAGCTCCAACTAAAAATAGCCCTGGCCAGATAGCAGCTTGAAAAAGATCACCAACTGGAACTTGAAAAACATCTCCTAATATAATAAGGACAATTGAAGGAGGTATAATCTGTCCTAGTGTTCCTGATGCACAAATTGTACCAGTTGCTAACTCTTTATCATAATTATATTTCATCATTACTGGAAGTGATATAACCCCCATAGCAACAACACTGGCACCAACAACACCTGTTGAAGCAGCAAGAAGTGAGCCTACAAGAACTGTACTAATAGCAACACCACCACGAAGTTCACCAAAAAGGTATCCCATAGATTCTAAAAGGCGCTCTGCTAATTTACTTTTTTGTAAAATAATTCCCATAAATATAAAAAGAGGAACTGCCATTAAAATTGTATTATTCATAATGGCCCAAATTCTATGAGGCATGAAAGCAAACATATCTATACCGTATTGTAGACCTTCAAAAAATGTTTCATCAGAACTAAATGCTTCTAAAATTCCCGCTAAAAATCCAAAAATTATAGATACTGCACCAAAGGTAAAAGCAACAGGAAAACCAAAAAGCAGCATAGCAAGTGCTGCAAAAAACATTACTATTCCTATCATTGCGAATCCTCTTTAAAGTCATGAGGATGTCCGTGTAATCCTAAATACATATTAATATTTTTTATAATAAAACCAACAGCAACAATACAAAGAAGTACCATTGAAGCAGGTACAAATGATTTTATAATCCATCTGTGAGTAAGCCCGCCTGGGTCTCCACTAATTTCAGCTGTTTGAAATGATTCTTGCACAAACTCTAATGAACCAAATCCAATCAATAGTGCAAATGGAATTAAAAATATAAAAGTTCCGACTATATTTATAATGGCTTTCTTTTTATAATTTAAATTGTCATATATAACATCAACCCTCACATGTCCATCTTCTTTTAATGAATACGAAACTCCCAATAAAAAAACTATAGAAAACAGATGCCACTCCATCTCTTGCATTCCAATTGAACCTGTATTAAAAAAATACCTCATGATTACATCAAAAAATACATTTATCATCATTAGCACCATTAAGATACCTGTTATATTTCCTATAAAATCAGCAAACTTATCAAAAGCTCTTTCTAATTTTAACAACATTATTATCCTTAGTCTATTCAGTCATTTTTATAAACAAAATAAAAAATTGGCTCTTTATTCAATTTTTTATATTAATGCTAAAACATCAAGTTATAAAATAATTGAATGAGTATACAATAAATTATCTTCTCATAAAAATAGTCCGATATTTTACCATAATATAATGTGTGACCAAAAAATAAAATATTTATACTTAATTTTATGCTTGACAATATTCTTCTTTTTTTAAAAAATATCCAACATCTACAGCTGTTTCTATACAATCTATCGGAATTTTTTTTCTCACTCTTCTAACAAGTGAGCGAATTGAGTCTATACTAGCGTAATTACCTTCCCAAACAATAGCTTGTATGGTATCAAATGAGACAACTTTTCCTCGTTGTGCTAATAAAAGATTAAGAAGTAATCTCTCTTTTCGTGAAAGGTGCTCTGATTTACCATCTATTTCTAAAAGACTATCTTTAAAGTTAAATTTATAGTTCTTTGTTATCTCAATAATATCTTTGTCAAAATGGCATAACTTTTCTATTTTAATTTCTAACTCATCTATAAAAAAAGGCTTTTTAAGATAATCATTACAGCCATAACTATAAGAATTTTTAATAACATCTAACTCTACGGTTGAACTTATAATAATAACTGGCGTATCCATATTGTACTCTCTAATTCTTTTTAAAAGTTCTGTACCATCAAGTGAAGGAACATTTATATCTAGTATAAAACAGATATAGCCATTATCTATTGCATTATAAGCTTCTTCACCATCAACAAAACTATGAACTTCGAAACCTTTTATTTCTAATCTTTTAACTATGGTTTCATTCAACCTTTTATTATCTTCTAATAGTAATATTTTCACTATAGTCTCCATTATTAGTACTTGGGACAACTATTTCAAATGTTGCTTTATCAAAATAGTTATAAACATCTATTTTACCATTCATTTTATCTTCTACTATTACTTTTGCCATATAAAGTCCCAATCCTGTACCATCTTTATTTGTAGTAAAATAAGGATCGAATAAAAAATTGATTATTTTTTTTGAAATTGCTCTTCCATCATCACTTATTTTTATATGTGTGTTCTTTTCTTTTGATTCAATAGTAATATTAATATTTTTTCCATATCCTTTAGAAACAATTTTATTTTTTGCATTATTAATTATATTTAAAAGTACTTGTTTAAATTCATTTTCATATCCATAAACTTGAACATAGTCATCTTTACATGTAATATTCAGATTTATATGAGCATAAAATACTTGTCTTCCAATTATCTCTTGTACATCATCTAATGCTTTTTTTGCACAAAAGAAAACTTTTTTAGTTGACGGTTTTAAAAAATTCCTAAAATCTTTCAGTGTTTGTGACATATATTGTATCTGAACCATAGACTCATTTACAAACTCTTTCATCTTTACTTCACTCATCTCATTTTGTGCATAACTAAATTCCATATCTTGAAGTATTGCTGAGAGTTCAACTAATGGTTCGTTCCATTGATGTGCAATAGCTCCTACCATTTCACCCATTTCAGCTAATTTACTTTGTTGGATCATAAATTGTTTTTGCTGAATTCTCTCAGTAACATCATCCATAACACTCACTATTCCACCAATATTTCCATCTATATTTGAATATACTGTTTTGTTAAAAGTAACTACTCTTGATGTACCATCAGCAAGATGAAGTGTTTTTTCAAATTGATTTGTACCTTCATTTTTCAATAACTCTTTATCTTTATCTCTTTGTTCAACTGCCCATTCTCTTGAAAAAAAATCAAAAACACTTCTTCCAAAAATCTCTTCTTTTTTCTTTCCAAGAAGTTCTGCAAAAGCTTTATTACAGCCAAGATATTGTCCATTTAAATTTTTATAATTTATAGGGTTTGGAATAGTATCCATTAAAACACCTATAAACTTCAATTGATTTGTAAGTGCTAATTCACTCTTTTTTCTTCTTGCTACATTTGTAGCTAATAAAATTAGTATGGCTGTAATTACAGCTATTATAGAAAATATTAACCAAACTAAATGTTTATACTCTTCATAAAAAGAAAAAGGTTTATTTATTACCTCATATATTTGCATATTTTTAGGTATATGTATATTATATGCTTGCAACTCATTATAATCAAACATATATTTATTAGGACTTTTTTTTAAAATTGGAATTTTTTCTGGATTTGCACCTTTGAGTATTTTACTGACCATTTTAGAAGCAAAATATGCTTGTGCTGTTGCACTTGTAAGTACTCCTCCAACAATTCCTTCTCCTAAATAAAAATCCCAAAGTCCATATAGAGGAACGCGAGCTACTTTTCTTACAACTTTTAAACTTTCTATATGCGTAAAATTTTGTCCTGTTTTATCTTTAAAAAGAAGAACCCATAAAATTGCTGTATGATTAGATAAATTTTTTACTTTTCTTTTTAAATTAGAAATTTCTATGTCATCTATATATTCAAACTCTAATTTATCTTTATATTTTGGTAAAACTCTATATATATCTTTTTTGATTGCATAACCTGTACGAGAATGATCATTAATAATCACTAGTTTTTTTAAAGTAGGATGTATTTTTAAAATCAAATCTATATTTTTTTCAATATCAACTTCTTCTACAACACCTGTTATATACGAACGTTTATTATTTTCTTTTATCTTAAATCCATCAAGATTATTAATACCTAAAAAAACTATTGGTACATTTTTAAAAAGTTGTTCATGATATTTCATGACAAACGCTAACGCATTATTATCCACAGTAACTATTAAATCAAAATTTCTTTGTTTGAATTGTTCTTTATAAAGTTTAAAAAGTCTATCTATATATGTAGGTGTATTAACCCGCTTTGTATCCATATATATGGTCGTAATATGAGCATCCCCTCTGAGCTCAAATCTATTCTCAAATACTTTTGAAATATCATCACTCCATTTATACCCTTTATGATATGAGTGAACTAAAAGTATATTTTTAGGAGTTGTAGTAGCAAACAACTCAAAAGTAACAATTATAAATAATAATACAAACCTCATCTAATATTTGCCTCACATAAATAATTAGAGAAAGTATAGCACATTCCAAAAAGAAACACATGATAAAAAAATAGTGTCGATTTAGTAACAATTTTTATAAAATCATATGAATGTCATTTCGTTAAATTATCATGGGGGAAACAAACTTCAAAAGGATTAAATATGAGTTTAGGATTACTTGCATTTTTTGCAGCACTCCCTCTAATAAGTGCGGGTTTATTGCTTGTTGGATTTAGAATGCCTGCAAAAAAAGCTATGCCAATTGTGTATGTTATAACATCACTTGTAGCAATTTTTGTTTGGGATGTTTCTTTTAATAGAGTCTTAGCATCATCGATTCAAGGGCTTCTCATTACAATTGCTGTTCTATGGATTATTTTTGGTGCAATTTTACTTTTAAATACACTAAAACACTCTGGAGCAATTGCGGTTATTCGAAAAGGGTTTAACAATGTAAGTCCAGATAGAAGAATTCAAGTTATTATTATTGCTTGGTTATTTGGTTCATTCATAGAAGGAGCTTCAGGTTTTGGAACACCTGCTGCAATTGCAGCCCCACTTATGGTTGCTATTGGTTTTCCAGCTATGGCTGCTGTTATGATTGGTATGATGATTCAAAGTACTCCAGTATCTTTTGGAGCTGTCGGTACTCCAATTTTAATTGGTGTAAATAAAGGATTAGACAGTGAAGGTATAGGAAAAACTTTATTAGATATGGGTTCTAATTGGGATACATATCTTCAAGCAATTACAAGTGAAGTTGCTATTGTTCATGCTACAGTAGGAACATTAATTCCTCTATTTATGATTGTTATGATGACTCGATTTTTTGGTAAAAATAGATCTTGGACAGAAGGATTATCTATCTTACCATTTGCTATATTTGGTGGTATATCTTTTACAATACCTTACGCTCTAACAGGTGTTTTTTTAGGAGCAGAATTTCCTTCAATTATAGGTGCCCTTGTTGGTATGCCAATCGTAGTATTAGCTGCAAAAAGTGGCTTTTTAATTCCTAAAAATACTTGGGATTTTGCCCCTCGTGAAGAGTGGCCAGTTCACTGGGTAAGCCAATTTGAAATCAAAATGGACGCTATGAATGAAAAAATAGATATGTCTTTAACAAAGGCTTGGATTCCTTATGTTTTGGTTGCTGCTATTTTAGTTCTTACAAGAGTGAGCGATACTGCAAAAGCATTTACAAAATCAATAGTTATTCCATTTAAAGATATTCTAGGAGAAGGTCTTGGATACTCTATAGTTCCTCTTTATCTTCCTGGTGGAATTTTGGCATTCGTAGTTTTAATTACTTTCTTTTTACATAAAATGACAATGAAAGAAATGAGTGCTTCTATTGGAGAAAGTTCTAAAGTAATGCTTGGAGCAGGATTTGTCCTTGTATTTACAATTCCTTTAGTAAGAATATTAATTAATTCTGGTGTAAATGGTGCTGATTTAGCATCTATGCCAGTAGTTATGGCTGATTGGGTTGCTGCAACTGTTGGCGACATTTATCCTTTATTTGCTCCGATGGTTGGTGCACTTGGTGCATTTATTGCAGGTAGTAACACTGTATCAAATATGATGTTGTCTCAATTCCAATTTGGTGTTGCAGGTGCACTTGGTCTATCTACAGCATTTATGGTAGCTCTTCAGGCGGTTGGAGCAGCAGCTGGTAATATGATAGCTATTCACAATGTTGTTGCAGCATCAGCAACAGTAGGCCTTCTTGGTCAAGAAGGTGAAACTTTAAGAAGAACTATTATTCCTACAATCTATTATTGTTTATTAGCTGGTATCATAGGTCTTATTGGTATGTATACTTTAGGTCTTACAGATCCACTTATGAAAACAATGTAAAAAAAGGATTACATGTAAAGGGTAGCCTTTACATGTAATCTTCTTAAATACTTCGACGATAGATATTTAGATAATAAAAAAGTTTTTAGGGTTTTTAATAATAGCGCTATGTTCTGCTATAGCTTCATCAGGCATATTATAACGTTCATTAAAAATTGTTTGATGATACTGCACTTCATCGTCAATAACTTCAAAGACCATAGTTTCATAAACAACTTTTTTTACATCATCTTCAAACCAAGAGTGACGAACATGCATACTAATGGTAGAAATCAAAAACTCTCTTCCATCAACCTTCATTACATTTTTTAACTCTAAATCTCTCATAGATTTTACCTCTTTTTATTTAAAGAATAATTCATTTATCATTATTGCTAATACGCCAATTGGTGTTATATATTTTATCGAAAAATACCATAAATTAAATATACTATCATTTGTATGGTCTTTTAATAAAGAATAAACTCTCTCTTTTTGCATTACATAACCAACAAAAATAGCAATGATAATTCCACCTAATGGCATTAAGATAGAAGAACTTGCAAAGTCTAAAATATCAAAGAAACCTTTACCACCAAAAGTTACGTAAGAAGCATACTCTTTAACATTAGATAACAGTGCCATTGTACCCATACCATAAGTAATAAAACCTAAAATAACAAGTGATTTGATTCTGCTTATTTTAAATCTAGTATTCATATACAATACACCCGGTTCAATAATAGAAACTGCTGAAGTAATTCCTGCAAAAGCCAGTGCTACAAAGAAAGATACACTAAAAATATTTCCTAAAATTCCAAAACTTGAAAAAATAGTAGGAAGTGAGATGAAAACTAAACCTGGACCAGCTGATGGTTCTGCACCTGCATTAAAGACAAATGA
Source organism: Sulfurospirillum arcachonense DSM 9755 (assembly GCF_000597725.1). Taxonomy (GTDB): domain Bacteria; phylum Campylobacterota; class Campylobacteria; order Campylobacterales; family Sulfurospirillaceae; genus Sulfurospirillum_A; species Sulfurospirillum_A arcachonense. Next base: position 171,540 of record NZ_JFBL01000002.1, on the reverse strand, counting down.
AAATATTACAATACCTGCTACTAGCGCTATGACTGTATCAAGTATAGCTACACTTGCAGAAGCTCTTACTATATTTGCATCTTTATTTAGAGAAGCAGCATAAGTCATAATTGTACCCATACCAACGGATAGAGTAAAAAATGCATGCCCTACAGCTTTAATTATTGTTGTACTTGTAACTTTTGACCAATCAGGAACAAACAAAAAGTCTAGTGCTTGAGAAAAACCATTTAATGTTGTTGCATAAAGTAATAATGCTAATAAAATACCAATTAAAAGTGGCATTAAAATTAAATTTATTTTTTCTATACCTTGTTTAATACCCTTTGATAAAATAAACATAATTATGAAAAAAGCTAAGTTAAAAAATGCAAATTGTGTAAAAGTTTCTGTTGTTACCATTCCCCCAAAAGCAGCCCCTGCTTCTTTTGCATTTAAAGGCAATGATGTCGCAGAAACATAAATATATTTCAATATCCAGCCAATAACTATTGTATAAAATGAAAAAATCAATAAGCCTGTAAAAATCATAAAACCAGCATATTTCCAAATGTGCCCATTTTTTGGAGCTAATTCTTCAAAAGTACTTACTGCATCATTACGTGAAGCTTTACCTAATAAAACTTCAGCAATAAAAAGTGATAAACCAATAAATGTAATCGTAAATAAATAAATCAGTACAAAAGCACCACCACCATTTTCTCCTGTCATATATGGAAATTTCCATATATTACCAAGTCCTACCGCACTCCCTGCAGCAGCTAAAATAAAACCTAAACGGCTAAATCTAGCTTTATTCATATAAAGTCCTTACACTTCTAGATTATAAAATCTATTTAATTAAAAGTGCTCATTCTAGCATAATTTGTATGATTTTTAGATATTTTGAAGAAAAAGGTAGCCTTTGGCTACCTTTAATAGTTATTTTTCTAAAGCAGTCATATTTTTTAAATATGAATATTCCGATATCTTTGTCCATTCACGAGATTTTTTAAGAAAATTTCTTTGTGATTCTATAATTCTTTTTGTTAAAGGTCCTTTTTTTTCTAACTTTAGAATCAGTTTATCATTAGCTGCTTTCATAGCTCTAAGAACTGGCATAGGAAATTCTTTTACTTTTATATTAGGAAACTCTTTTTTCATTTGTTCCCAAGCATTTGCGCTTGCATCATAATTTTCAGCATACATATCAAATGCTGTTGATTTCATAGCAACTGTTACTATAGTTTGTAAATCTTTTGGTAATTTATCAAATGCTTTTTTATTTACTAGATATTGCATTTCACTTGCAGGTTCATGCCATCCCGTATAATAATAGGGTGCCACTTTATAAAAACCCATTTTGATATCCATTCCTGGCCCTACCCATTCAAGAGCATCAATAGTACCACGTTCTAAGGATGTATATAATTCTCCAGCAGGGATATTTATAGATTTTACACCAAGTTTTGCCATGATTTCTCCTGCAAAACCAGGAATCCTCATCTTAAGGCCTTTTAAATCATCTACAGTTTTTATCTCTTTTCTAAACCAGCCACCCATTTGTACACCAGTATTTCCTCCAGGGAATGAATACATTTTATGCTTTGCATATACTTCTTGCATAAGTTCTAATCCACCACCATAATAAAACCATGCAGTTTGTTCGTCCATAGTCATACCGAAAGGCATTGATGTAAAGAAAAGTGTATTTATATCTTTGCCCTTCCAATAATACGAACCAGAATGTGCCATTTGATATTGACCTAATTTCACCATATCAAAAACACCAAGTGCTGCTTTATGTTTATTTTTACCATGTACGTCAATAATTAAACGACCATTTGACATCTCTTTAACTAATTTTGCAAATCTTTGAGGAGGAGAAGCAAGTGGAGTAAGATTTTTTGGCCATGACATTGCTAATTTCCATTTATATACCTTTTCTTTAGCACTTGCATTCATTGCAAACGCTAAAATAATCAATAATGACAATATTGATTTAGCAAGATATTTAATAATCATAAGTATTCCTTTAAATAATAATATATATTGATACTACTAGATGTCAAATTAAAGTTTACTGTTTATGTTTGTGTTTGTTTGATTTTTTTTTTAAATGAGTAATTTTGAAAACATGGTGCGACGAAGGAGATTTGAACTCCTACACCCGTAAGGCACTACCCCCTCAAGGTAGCGTGTCTACCAATTCCACCACCGTCGCATAAGTATAAAATTTTATAGAGGGAAAAAAGAGGCTATCTTAGATAGCCTCAAATTATTACATAAATGGATTTGCGTAAAGTGCGATTAAAGAAACAACAAGTGCATAAATAACTTGTGCTTCGATCATTGCAAGAGCAATAAACATTGTAGTCATTAGCTTTCCACCAAGACCTGGGTTTCTAGCAGTACCAGCAATAGTTGCAGCAGCAGTATTACCCATACCAACAGCTCCACCAAGTGCAGCTAAACCAAGACCAACAGATGCAGCCAATACTGAATATGACTTAAGCATTTCACCTTCACCAGCAAATGCTACTGATGCAAGTGCTACCATAAGAAAAAGAATCTTTTTCATTAAAATCTCCTAAAAAAATTTATTTTACAAAGTCCGTTCGGCTTGCGTATCCCTACTTAACACTTTGTTTCGTTGGGATTTTACCCAATTTATGGTTAAAAAATGATTAAGCTTATTTTATTTTTCCAAGCCTAATTCTATTTTTCTACCATTTTGTTTTAATATTTTTACTTTTACAGCTTGATCAATTTCTAAGTAATCACTTACTTTATCTACTCTATGATCAGCAATTTTACTTACATGCAGAAGTCCATCTATGTCACCAGGAAGTTGTACAAATGCACCAAAATCAACAATTCTTACAACTTTACCATCTACAACTTCTCCTTCAGCAAATGTTGGAACTGGTTTTTCTTCACGACGTGGACGTCCTCCACCTCTATTATCTCTTCCGCCACCACGGCCACCAAATGATGGTTTATTAACAATTTCCATAATTTCTGTTTTAGCAGCTTCTACTTTTGTTTTACTGCCACCTGCAATTTTTACTTCACCTTTTTCACGTTCAAGGTCAATTGATACTTCAAATTTTTCAATTAATTCTCTAATAACCTTGCCGCCTTGTCCAATAATATCAACAATTTTTGAAGGATCAATACTAAAAAGCTCTAACTTAGGCAAAATATCATTATTGATAACTATTTCCTCATCTGCTTTTTCCATAATTTCTAAAATATGATCACGACCTTCTTTTGCTTGGTACAGTGCTTCTTTTAAAACATCACGAGAAACACCACCGAGTTTTATATCCATTTGAAGTGCTGTAACACCATCTCTTGTTCCAGCTACTTTAAAATCCATATCTCCATCATGATCTTCTAGCCCCATAATATCAGTTAAAACAGCATGTTTATCACCTTCAAAAACAAGACCCATAGCAATACCTGCTACTAATTTTTCTGTTTTTAATCCCGCAGCACGAAGAGCAAGTGAACCACCACATATAGTTGCTTGAGATGAAGAACCATTTGATTCTAATATTTCTGAAACTAATCTAATAGTTTGTAATCTATTTACATCTAAAAGAGGCTCTAACGCACGACGAGCTAAATTACCATGTCCTAATTCTCTACGTCCTGGAGGTCTAAGAGGTCCTGCTTCCCCCACTGAAAATCCTGGAAAATTATAATTGACCATGAAATCATCAGTCTCTACATTTTTTTCTGTAAGCTTATCATACATTTGTCCATCTTTATCTCCACCTAGGGTCACAATTGCTAATGCTTGTGTTTGACCCCTAGTAAATAAGCATGAACCATGTGCATTTGGAAGTAAATTTGTTTCTATGCTAATTGGTCTTACTTCTGTAAGATCTCTTCCATCTGCCCTTACTCTTTCAAATACAATCATTTCACGAACTATTTTTTTCTTATACTCATTTACAACTGCACTTACTAATTCTTTTTCCCAAGTTTCAGTTACAGCAATATCATCAGCCATAATAGTTTTTATAATTTCATCTAAATCTCTTGCTCTCTCGCTTTTTGCCATTTTCTCAATTGCACGCTTCACATCATTTTTATAAAATTCATCAACATATGCATAAATAGAGTCATTTTTTAAATCAGCTTTATATTCAAGTATTGCATCTTCTTTTTTAAGAGGAGTAAAAATAGTCTCATATGCACTTGTTGCAGCAGTAATTGCAGCTTGAGCTTCATCAATTGCTTTTAAAATAGCATCTTCATCAAATTCGTTTGCACTTTGTGTTGCAACTAAATTCTCACTTAATGCAGGATCAAGCATAGGATCAATTGCTGCAATTGGCATTGGAATACTTTCATTAGTTGCGATTGAGCGCATCTCTATCATAAGAAGTTCTTCTTTTGTACCAGCCACATACAAGTCTAAAGAACTATTTTTTAATTCTGTATTGCTCGGATTTACAACGTATTGTCCATCAATACAACCTATTCTTACACCAGCTACATTTTTATTGATTGGTATATCAGAAAGATATACTGCAGCACTTGCAGCATTTAAAGCAGCTACTTGTAAATCAACTTCTGGATCACAACTAAGTACAAAAAGTGTAAGTTGTGTAGGATATGCATACCCATCAGGAAAAAGTGGACGTAAACTTCTATCAATAATTCTTGAAGTCAATGTTTCAAAATCACCTGGTTTTGTTTCTCTCTTAATATATCCACCAGGTATTCTACCCGCAGCATATGTTTTTTCTATGTATTGAACAGTTAATGGAACAAAGTTACCATCTACTGGGGTATCATCTCTTGATACTGCAGCTAAAATAACTGTATTTTTAATTTTTAACATAACAGAACCAGCAGCTTGTCTTGCTACTTTTCCTATGTCATAAATCTCTTCTTGATTATTCACTTCTATTTTATATTCCATTTATTTTTCTCCTCTTTTTTGAAACGGCAAATAATTTTTGCTATTACTAATTATTTCTAACACATCCTCTGTGTCTAACTCTTTTAACATTTGATAATAAAAATCTACATCAACAAAATTTATAACTTTGTGTACAGAAAATATTTCATCAGTCACTGGTTCTAGAGATATAGCTACGTCATTTGAAAGTATTGGTGTAGCATAAGCTACTGATTTAGCCCCACCATTTATAACTGTTTTAACTGCTGTCATTATAGTCATACCTGTTTCGCAACCCTCATCTACTAATAAAACATTTTTCCCCTCTAGTGAACCAATTAAATCTCCTTTTCTGTATTTATATACTTTTGGTAATATTTTTTCTTCATACCTTCTATGAGCTTCCCCATAGATAAAATCAAGATTGATTCCAAAAGAATCAACAAGCTCATTATGTAAAACTATTTCTTCCGTTTCACTTACCATACCAATAGTACATTTACTATTATTTGGGGCACATATATGCTCAAAAAAAAGCAAATCATAATATAAATTTAATTTTTTAGCAACTTCATTTGCTATTGGTACCGCTTGAGTAGAAACTGCAACTATTAACCAATCATCATTTTGCATCTGATCTTTTGGCAAAACATCAACTAATTTAGTTGCCGCATCCTCCCTGTTTTTAAAACTAATCTCACTTAAAGCTTGTATCATTCAGTGGTATCCGTTTTAGTTTCTTTAGTAAATCCATATTGAACTCCACCAATAGGATATAAATTAAACATCAAATATACACCTTTCTTATTCGTTGAATCACTACCAGCACTCGTTAACTTAGGTGTTCTCTCTTCTCTATAAGTAAGCCTATAATCCCAACATTTCTTTTTCATAATCAAGCCAACTTGCCAAGATTTAAAATAGTCTTCTTCTATATCATAATTTGTACTGGCAAATAAATTATAATTTTTTACAAAATCTGTATTGACTGAAAAAGTAAGATAATTATCTATTTCATTTTGTTCATCTTTTTGATAAGTATGAATAAAACTCAATGAATACTCTTCTAATGTCCAATTAAGTGATGTTTGTAATTTTGAAAACCTTGCATTTTTATGTGAATAATTCAAAAGATTTTTTAAGGTTAAATCCTTTGAAAAATAAAATTGCACATCATTACTTAAATCTTGATATCTATACTCATCTGCTGCTAAATCATCTAGTATAATTGATTGTTTTAATGAGTGACTTACTATTTTTCTTCCATTTGAATTATAAAAATATTCTACTAAGTTTATTGATAAATTTTCTCGCCTATTGAGAAAAAAAGAGTCAAATTCATCTAAACTAGTATCATTTTCTATTCGTATAAAACCATCACTTTTTTTGTTGTTTCCTGGTATTGTATAATCAACTCCAAAATAAATAGTATGAAAAAAATTATCATATGCTTTTGCTAATTCTGTATACAAAGATAACGTATGAAAATTTTCTACGACACTACCATCATCTTCTTTTAACCCTCTTTCATAATTTATTTTTGCGATATGAACATTCTCACTTGCTTTAAAATGTAAAAAATCATTTAAAAGAGGAAAATATATTGTGATTGGGGCATCTACTTGATGAGTAATTGCATCTAAATCCGTTTTACTAGTCAAGTTTGTTGTTTTATAGTCAACTGAATAAAAAACATTATCGGCTAAAATACTGTTAGTAAACCGATGGTAGTGAAAAGTTGGTATTTCTTGAATGGTATCATCATTAGAAACTTTAGATGTATCAATATAATATTTTGCATATAAACCAAAATAATCTAGATCGCGTTTTATATAATAATTCATAGTTGATTGAATTAACTGATCTTCATCTTCATCTTCTTTATTCATAGTATTTAAATAATCTATATCATTAAGATAATTAAAATCCAACCATAAACCATCTTCAGCTTCATCATCTATATATCCACTAAACAATTTACTTCTATCATATTCAATAGCATAACCATAATGATTTACATTTTTTAAATCATTTTCTTCCGCATATTTTGATTTTTCTTTAAATTTACCTAAAGTTATTTGACCTGCAGAGTAAGCAGAATCAACGAATCTAAGTTTACCATGTAGCCCTACACCTCTATTTGTTCTAATTTGTGGATTTAACTGAAAATCCCAATTTACTTGTGGTGCAAAATAAATTGGTTGCAGATAATACAAGCCTTCGCTACTACCAAATCCAATATCTGGTCTTAGCAAACCACTTCTTCTTTCTTTATCAGTTGGAAATGCAAAATATGGAAGATAAAAAATAGGCACATCTTTTGCATAAAAAAGAGTATTATACATATGCAAAAACTTACTTTCTCTATTGTATTCAGCTGATGTAAAACCAATTTTCCAATCTGGATTTTTAACATCACAACTTGATGTTATTGACTTATTAAATAAATAATACTTTTCATCAAAAGTACTCGTATCACATTTAACCCATAATCTAGATTCTCCACTATAACCAAACATTGGAGTTAGTTTACCACTATCATTTTTTAAATTTAACTTGGCATATCCACTTCTTGAAGAGAAATCTATCCCTTCCATAATAGTAATATTTCCAATAAGTTCTAAATCACTACTATTGTGGTCGTAATAAGCTTCATCTGCTGTTATAATATACTTCTCACTGTAAAGTACAACATCATCTTTAGCATGTATCATTGTACCTATTTTGTCTAAAGTATTTGCAAGAATTTCTACTTTTTGATCACTAGCTTGTAAAGCAATTATTGCTATTAATAAATAGCCTATTATTTTAAAAAACATTTACAACCAATGTTTGAGCAGTTCTATCATGCCATGTCTCTCTTTTCGGATTTGTTAAAGCCCAGAAAAATCCTAAAAATAGAACAATCTCACTTACATTTCTCATAATAGCTCTAATTAAAGCATTTGTTAGAGATGGAGTTTCTAAATCATACGTCGCTACAATTTTAATTTTCATAAATATCTTACCCAAAGTAGCTCCATACATATAAACAAAAAAAGTTTGATATGCTACATGTAATGTAATGATTATAAATAGTAATTTCATTAAAGCATCAATTTGCTCTTCATTTCCAGTAAAGTTTTCTAATGAGCCTGAATACAATATATTAATCAATATATTAATTAAAAACATATCAATAACATGAGCAAAAAAACGTTTAGAAATAGGAGCTAGAGTTATATTTTCTCTTTCAAATTTTTCTATTATCTCTTCTTCTGTCATTATTTAAGTGCCTGATATGCAATATCACTTCTAAATTTTTTACCAACAAAATGAATATCTCCACATCTTGAATATGCTCTATCTCTTGCTTCTTTTATACTATCACCAAGACCAACACAAAGAAGAACTCTTCCGCCTGTTGCAAACAATTTTCCATCTTCTAAACTCACACCTGCATATGAAATATGTGTATTTTTTTTTATCTCTTTATTTATTGATTCATTTACAATAATCTCAGCAGGAACTGAGCTTTTATATGGATAATTTTCACTTGCCATTACAACACATACGGCATATTTATCACTTAATTCTATATTTAAATTTTCCAAATCCTTAGTGGCTGCCTTATAAAAAAGATCACTCACTGGAGATTTTATAAGAGGCATAAGTATTTCACATTCAGGATCCCCAAAACGTACATTATATTCAAGTACAATGGGTTCACCATTTATTATCATAAGCCCAATAAAAAGAACACCTTCAAAAGGATACCCTTCAGCCTTCATACCAGCAAGAGTTGGGTCTACTACTCTTTCATTTATTTTTTTGTATAATTCATCGTTTATTAAAGGAGTTGGAGCATAAGCACCCATTCCACCTGTATTTGGTCCCTCATCATTATCTAACAATCTTTTATGATCTTGTGCTGCAGGAAGTATTTTATAGTTTTCCCCATCACAAATAGCAAATACCGAAAGCTCATACCCATCTAAAAATTCTTCTACTACAATAGAAGTTCCAGCATCTCCAAAACTCTCACCACTAAGCATATCGGCTGCTTCTGCTTTTGCCTCATCATGACTTTGTGCAATAATAACACCTTTACCAGCACATAAGCCATCTGCTTTAACAACTATAGGAGTATCAAGGGTATCTATAAAATCATTTGCTTTTTGAACATCTTGAGTTTCAATATATGCAGCAGTTGGAATTTGATTTCTCGCTAAAAAGTTTTTCATGAAAATTTTAGAACCTTCAAGTTGTGCAGCTGCTTTTGAAGTACCAAAGACTGTTAGGTTATGTGATTTAAAAACATCTACAAGTCCATCAACCAAAGGAGCTTCTGGACCAACTATCGTTAAATCCACATTATTATTTTTAGCAAAGTTTGCTAATTCTTCCTTATCTTCAATTGATATATTTTCACCAAGTCTACATGTAGCACCATTACCTGGGGCAAAATAGAGTTTACCAACATTTTCATCTTTACTCAATGCAAGACCTATAGAGTATTCACGTCCACCACTACCAATAACCAAAATATCCATTAAAACTCCAAAATATAATACTAATTAAAATTTAAAACCCGAGTGGGCGCCCCGTTTACGCTGCGGCCCATATAAAGCCAACGACGTAGAACTAACCTTTTTTTTAGGCTACAACTTCTCACTGTTTTTCAAAAGTTCAAACAAAATCACAGACACACCAAAAAGATACACGTTCCACAAATACAATCTGTTGGACCCTCATTAATACGGTTATCGCTTCACCCAGGAGTGATTAATAATCTTATATCAATTATATGTTAACTTTGCTTAATTAATGTTTTAGAAAGTGTAATACACGACTGAATTGTCTGAGTTTCACTTATATAAGGAGTTATTGTTAAAGGAAGTGCTTTTGCTGTTACTTTGCCTATACAAACTGCTTTATAACTTTTATCCCATTTATAATGTTTAAAAAAACACTCTACCGTCGAAGGCGACGTAAAAATAAAAATAGATTTTTTTTCCAATGTTAAGAATTTGTTCTCATCATTACATGTAGTTTCATAGACTATTTGTGAAGCTATATCTATTTGTGCCTTTTTTAATATATTTTCTAAATCTGAAAGAACTTTTTTAGCTCTTAAAAAAAGAACTTTTTTACCTTTTAAGTTTTTTATTATCTCTTTGGCAAAATCATTTCCATAAGCACTTTTAGATATATACTCTACAAACCCACCATTTTCTTTTATGTAATTTGCTGTTGGATTACCTATTGCATAAGAGGGTATTTTTTTCCAATCACTATTTGTTTCACAAAGTGCCTTAACTGCATTTTTAGAACTAAAAATAAGTGCATCATAAGAGGTCAAATCAAGATTTATAGCTTTACATGTAATCTTGATTTGAGGTAAATTGATTACCCCCTCATGATAAGTATCACTAAGGAGGTATATATTCAAACTATTATTCCCATTCAATAGTTGCTGGTGGTTTTCACAGAAACCTTAATACAACTATTAATGAAAAAAATTAAATTATTGAACATTTTATATTCTATTCCCACTCAATAGTTGCTGGCGGTTTTGAACTGATGTCATAAACTACTCTATTTATTCCATCAACTTCATTGATAATTCTTCTACTAATATTTTCAAGTATTTCATGAGGAATATGAGCAAAAGTTGCTGTCATACCATCTGTCGCTTCTACAATTCTTACACAAGCAGTATTATCATAAGTCCTATTATCACCCATAACACCAACACTTTTAACATTTAAAAGTACAGTAAATGCTTGCCATGTTTTTTCATAATATCCAGTTGAGTGAAGTTCTTCAAGCATAATCACATCTGCTTTTCTCAAAACCTTCAAATCTTCTTTATTCACTTCACCCATTATTCTAATACCAAGTCCAGGTCCAGGAAAAGGATGACGACTTATCATATCTTTTGGAAGTCCTAATTCAAGTCCTAACTTTCTTACTTCGTCTTTAAAAATTTCATTTAAAGGTTCAACTAGTTCAAATGTCATCCAATCAGGAAGACCACCAACATTATGATGAGATTTAATAGTTTTTGAAGGACCTTTTACTGATACAGATTCAATTACATCAGTATAAAGTGTACCTTGTGCTAAAAACTCAATACCATCATGTTTTTTAGCCTCTTTATCAAATACTTCAATAAAAGTTTCACCTATAATTTTTCTTTTCTTTTCAGGGTCAGTAACACCCTTTAGCTTAGATAAAAATTGCTCACTTGCATCAACCGTAATAAGGTCAACACCTAATTTTGATTTAAACATGGCTTCAACTTGTTCACGTTCTTTATAACGCAAAAGTCCATTATCAACAAAAACAGGAACTAATTTATCGCCTATTGCTTCATTTAATAAAGCTGCAACAACAGAGCTATCAACACCTCCACTTACAGCACATAAAACTTTTTTATCGCCAACTTGCTTTTTAATGATTTCAATTTTTTCTTTTGCAAATGAGCCCATGTTCCATGTGCTTTCGCATTTACAAATATATTTAGCAAAGTTTTTAAGAAGTTTTGTTCCTTCTACACTATGATATACTTCTGGATGAAATTGGAATGCGTAAATTTTTCTATCTTCATCAGCAATCGCAGCATAAGGTGAATTTTCACTAAATCCAATTTTACAAAATCCTTCGGCAAGTTTATCAACTTTGTCACCGTGACTCATCCAAACTATTTGGCCACATGTTGTATCTTTAAAGATACCATGGTCACTTTGAAAGCTTAACTTTGCTTTTCCATATTCTTGATGATCTGCAGGAATTACACTACCACCAAAATATTGGTTAATCAATTGCATTCCATAACAAATACCTAAAATTGGTAAGCCTAAATTATATATTTCACTATCAGGATGATAAGAACCCTCAGCGTAAACAGATGCTGGTCCTCCTCCTAGAATAATCCCTTTTGGATTTCTTTTTTTAATATCTTCTATTTTTTCACTATAAGGTACTATTTCACAATAAACACCCTCTTCTCTTAATTTTCTTGCTATTAGCTGCGTATATTGTGAGCCAAAATCCAAAACTACTATTGGAACTTCTTTCATTTAATTCTTATCCTTATAATTTATCATCTAATTTTTTTATAAAAACACTGTTACATAAGTCCAAATATCTCAAATTGAACATACCAAATGATTACTGAAATCACATATCCTACAAGTACCGTCCAAGAATATTTCATATGAGCTGAAAATGTATAAATCCCTCTAAGTTTTCCCATAACACCAACACCAGCAGCAGATCCAAAACTAATTAAACTACCACCTACACCGGCTGTTAAAGTTACTAACATCCATTGGTCAATACCCATCTCTGGGTTAGATTTCAAAACAGCACTCATAACAGGTACATTATCCACGATAGCGGAAAGAAAACCTACACCAATATTTACTGTAGTTGCTCCTGCTGTATCATATAATTTAACTGCTAAATCTAGGAAACCTAAAAAGTGTAAACCACCAACTGCTGCTAAAATACCAAAGAAAAATAGTAATGTATCGTTTTCTATTTTACTTACTGATTTAAATATTTCTATATGTTCATCATGCTTTCTTTTTAATCTGTAAGAATAAAGTTTAAGTAAAGAAAGACCAAACATCATTCCCCACATAGCTGGAAGATGAAATAACTGATGTGCCATTACTGCAGAAAAAATTGTAAATATTCCCAATCCAATGATAATTTTACCACCTTTTAAAATTGATACTTTAGGTTCATTATCTGCATCAAAATTTGGTTTATCTTTTGGAACATAAAGAGATAAAAGATATGCTGTTATTAACCAACCAACTACAGCTGCAGGAAATAAGAATATAAAATCTACGAATTCTCCCTTTTTTGCAGTCCAGGCCATAAGAGTTGTTATATCTCCAAAAGGACTCCAAGCACCACCAGCATTTGCTGCAACTACTATATTAATAGCACCCGGTACTAAAAATAATTTATTTTTTTGCTCAATTGTAATTAACACTGTAGAAAGAATAAGTGCTGTTGTTAAGTTGTCCGCAATCGGACTTAAAAAGAATGCAATAACACCTGTTAACCAAAAAAGTTTTTTATAAGAATAGCCTTTTGATACTAGGTTATATTTTAAAGTATTAAAGACATTTCTTTCTATTAATGCTTCTATGTAAGTCATTGCAACAAATAAAAAAAAGAATATTTCTGCAATTTCTAAGATAAGAAGTTTCACTTCATGATGGAGAGCTTCTCTATCTAAACCATTCATAAAAAAGTAAACACCAATTAGCATAAAAATAAATGTACCAATAAAAAGTGCTGGCTTAGCTTTATTTATATGGTATGTCTCTTCTGCTGCAATTATATAATAACCCATTATAAAAATCACTAAACAAGAAATACCAACCCATGTTCCTGTCAATGCCTCTCCCCCTGATGCCCAAGCACCACTTGCTAACATTAATAATGTTAAGATTCTCTTCATACGTTTCCCTTACCCTTTAATATAATGTGCACCTAAAGACTTTTTACGCCTTAATGCACTCTTTATTATAACCCTTGAAGTCAAAAGGCGAAGCCTTATTAACTTTCCAGTCTGCAATTTTAACATTTCTTCTACTCTATTCAAAGCTTTTTGTAAATTATTTTGAGTTCTCACTATTCCTGCATTTTGCCACATAAGATTTCTTAATTCATTTTTCAAATCTTTATCTCCATCATTTATAAGAGATACAGCAGTATTTGGAAAATCAATATTTTTTTCTTTACATGTAAATGTTTTACAAATGTCACTTACAACTCTTCTTGAAAAGACCAACCCTTCGAGTAAAGAATTACTTGCTAATCTATTTGCCCCATGTACCCCAACAGAGGCTATTTCTCCTACGGCATATACATCTTGTAAATTATTTATTTTTCCATCAAAATCAGTTTTTATTCCTCCCATAGCATAATGAAATGCTGGGGATATTGGTATTTTTTCATCAGGTATATTGAAACCTAGATTTTTCATATTGAAATATATACTTGGGAACCTTTTTTTAAAATGTTTTTTTTCAAAGCTACTTAAATCTAAATATATTTTTTTATTTGTTTTTTGATGATGATCAAAAAGTGCTTCAGATACAATATTTCTTGGACTCAATTCACCTCTTTTATCATATGAAAAAAGAAACCTATTGCCATCTTCATCAACTATTTTTGCACCTTCACCTCGTAAAGCTTCACTTAAGAGCTGTTTTCTAACAGCATTTCCTTCTACAAAAACTGTTGGATGAAATTGCATCATTTCCATATCTTGTAATTCTATACCATGTTCACAACAAATTCCATGCATATCAGCACTTATTGTTCTTGAATTGGTGTGATATTCATAAAGTGAACCAACACCACCACTTGCAATAACAATTTTTTTGGCATATAAGTTAAATATTTTATTTGCATGAAATACTTGCACTCCATAACAAATTTTATCTTTTATAAGAAGGTCTATTACCTGAGTATTGTATAAAATAGGAAATTTTAGAGATTGCATTAAAAAAAGATGTAACTCTCTTCCTGTAGAATCTCCTCCTGCATGTAAAATTCTATCTGTACTATGTGCAGCTTCTTTGGTATAAAGTAAATTACCATTTTCATCTGAATCAAATTGAAAGCCAGATTTACATAAAGACTCTATTGCCTTAGGTCCTTCACTACATAAAAGCTCAACCGCTTTCATATCACAATGTCCTGCCCCTGCATCAAGAGTGTCCTTTACATGTAAAGGAATATCCTCTTCATTTGGAGCTACTGCTATCCCACCTTGTGCATAAAAAGTGTTACACTCCCAAGCATAATCTTTGCTTAGTACCAAAACCTCCATATCATCTGGCAAACATAAAGCTGTATTTAATCCGGCTACTCCTGAACCAATAATAAGTACATCATAAGTAGTTTTCACCTATTTGCTCATTGTAGTTTCTTCATATTTAGGAGGTCCTTTGTAACCACAACCAAGAATACCAAAGCCAATAAATGTTATAATCAAAATATGAAAGATTCTAAAACTATAATTTCTCATCTTAAAAAACATCCTTCTTTAAAAACTTTAGAGCAAGAGGAGTGCTATGATATGTTAATCAAGCTTCTTCCTAGTTCTCTATCAAATTTTATTAAATTTATCTATACTAAAAATAACACACTTTTTTTTGTATTAAAACATCCAAGTGCAAAAATGGAGTTTAATTATAAACGTAATTTAATAAAGGGACTATTAAATAAGATAGAAAATTTTCACCCAAAGTGTAAATGTATTAATTTTAAAGAGATCAAAGCTTTTATTTCTAATAAAATAGATAAAAAAAAAATGGACTCACAAGAATCAAGGATTTATTACGTTGAGCGTTCCCATGGCGAGTTCTCAAACGACACAGAAAATAAAGAATTACATGACATCTTTGAACAAATTAGAAAAGAGATACTAAAAAATAATGCTTGAAAGAGAATTAAAAAATTTGCCTCAATGTGCAGGTATTTATAAATTTTATGATAAAAATAACAACTTACTTTATATAGGAAAAGCAAAAATACTTAAAAATAGAGTAAAAAGTTACTTTAAGTTTACGCCTAAACTTCTTCCTGCTAATAAATTGAGTCCTAGAATATTTAAGATGATTAGTGAAGCTTCAAGATTAGAATTCATAATTTCCCCTAGTGAATACGATGCACTTATCCTTGAAAATTCTCTTATAAAAGAGCTAAAACCGAAATACAACATACTTTTACGTGATGATAAAACATATCCCTATATTGCTATTGATTTTGATGAAGAATTTCCACGATTTGAAATAACAAGAAAAGTTGAAAAAAAAGGAAATATAAAATATTATGGCCCTTTTTCTAATTCAGCCAATGACATTTTAAAAGCTTTATACCTTACATGTAAACTTGTACAAAAAAGAGGTTGTCTTAAAGAAAAAAAAGCTTGTCTTTTTCATCAAATAGAAAAATGTCATGCCCCTTGTGTTGGAAAAATTTCAAAAATGGATTATATGAAAATAATAGAGGAAGCAACAGAACTTCTTATAGATAGAAAAAAACTCTTAACAAAGCTTGAAGAAAAAATGATAGAAGCATCTGAAAATTTAAATTTTGAAGAAGCAGCAACACTTAGAGACATGCAAAAATCTATAAAAAACTCTTTACATGTAATTCACTTAGACTTAGCAAAAATAGAAAACTTTGATCTTTTTGCCATAGTAATAGTAGGAAATATTGCTTCAATTATGCGTCTATTTATAAGAGAAGGAAAAGTAGTTTCTAGCATACATAATATTGTCAAAAATTCAAATGGTTATGAGTTAGGAGAATTATATAAAAGAGCTTTAATTCAATTTTATAATGAAAAAACAAAACTTATAAATTCACAAATAATTACAGCAGATGCATTTGAAGAAAAAAATGATATTGAACAGTTTTTAGAACAAAAATATAATAAAAAAGTATCTATTAAAACTCCAAAAATTGGTGATAAACTCAAACTAGCAAATATTGCAAAAGATAATGCAAAAGAAGCACTCAGTCAGTATTTAAATAAAAACAATGACAATATACTTGAAGAGATAAAAGAACTCTTTGATATGAAAAAAACTCCAATAAGAATAGAAGTCTTTGACAATTCACACATAAGTGGAGATTCTCCTGTTGGATGTATGGTAACTTACGAAGAGAAATTTATAAAATCAAATTATAGAATTTTTAATCTACAAAACCGTGATGAATACGGACAAATGAGAGAACTTTTAACAAGAAGAATTGAAAATTTTAAAAAAGATTCTCCTCCTGACTTATGGGTACTTGATGGAGGAAATACTCTTTTAAAATTAGCAGATACTCTTTTAAAAGAGCACGAACAGCAGATTGATCTTTTAGCAATAGCCAAAGAAAAAAAAGATGCAAAAGCTATGAGAGCTAAATCAAAAGCAAACGATACAATTTATACACTAAAGTATGATTTTAAATTACCTCCATCAGACAAAAGACTCCAATTTATACAAAAACTTAGAGATGAAGCACATCGATTTGCAATAAGTTCGCATAGAAAGAAAAAACTCTCTTCAGATATGAAAGTTGACCTCTTGAATGTAAAAGGCATTGGAGAAGCTACTATAAAAAAATTGCTTGCATATTTTGGCACATTTGAAAATATACATAAAGCAAATCAATTAGAGTTACAAAACATTATTGGTGAAACAAATAGTAAAAATCTTTATAAATTTTTACAATCATAGGTAAATATTAAGCAAGTCTTAGTTAAAATTTACCTTTTAAGGGGAATCTACAAATGATACTTTATAGTAAAAATGGTGATTTTATTGGTATTGGTAAAGATGAGTTGTCTTTTTTAGGATACGAAGATTTAGATGAATTTAGTAGCATACACAACGATGTGGCAGATCTTTTTATAAATAAACCTGGATATATTTTTAAATTTAAAAATTTTTCATGGATAGATTATGCTTTGCATAGTGGAGCACCTAGAAAAAGTGTTTTAGTAAAATTAAAAACTGGAAATGAAGTAGAAACAGCGATAAAAATTAAAGAGTTGTTTTTATATAACAAAACAGATGGTGAAGATCTTTATTATTGTATTGAATTTGACAATGGTACAAACCAAATGGCTTCTTCCTTTGTTCAATCAACTCCTATTCTTGATACGAACACTGAACAAGATACAACTAATGAAATAGAAACAAAAGAAATACCAATAAATGAAGATTTCGAGGAAGACTTAAAAGAACCTTCGACAGAGTTTAATGCAACCAATGAACCTACTCCAAAATTAAAAATAGATAATAATTTGGTTGAGCAAGAAGATTATTCGAGTGAAAATAAACTTCCAATTGAAGAAGATTACCTTTCTCAAACTGAAGATATTCAAACTAAAATAAAAATTGATGGCGATTTTAGCGAAGATTATTCGAATGAAAATAAACTTCCAATTGAAGAAGATTACCTTTCTCAAACTGAAGATATTCAAACTAAAATAAAAATTGATGGCGATTTTAGCGAAGATGTTTCTAACTTAACAATTGAACCAGATATAGATGAATCCAATGATATAAATATTGCAATTAAATCAGACTTTGAAAAAAAAGAATTAGAAGAAGATTTAGAATTTGATTTAGCAACCTGCGTAGAAACATTAGGCTTAGATATAGGTCTTGTAGGAGAACTTTTAACTGACTATATGGATCAAATAGAAAAAACCATACCAGAGATTAATCTAAATATAGAACAAGATAACATGGCATCTTTACATGATAATATTTACTCATTAAAAGGTGTATCAGACAACTTACATATGAAGCAAATATCAAGTAAGTTAGTAAATATTTTAAAAGCTACTGATAAAAAAACACAAATAGAAGAATTAAATAACTTTGAAAAAGTTGTTGCTCAATTAAAGGGAGAATTTCTATGAAAATAAAATGCAATAATCTTAACGGAGACCTAAAATGAAATTTAAAACGCAAGATACACTTAGGCTAATTAGTCAATACCCTCTTATTATCCTTTTCATATTTTCATCATATTTTCTATACTTGTCATATGAACAATACAATAAATCTATTGTTTTTGAACAAAGGCTAAGTGCAACACAAGTATTAAACGACCTCTCTATTAATTTAGCAAAAGAGAGAGGATTAAGTTCTACTTTTATTTCAAGTGATGGAGCCATGGAAGAAAAACGTCTTCATAAGCAACGTCTTGAAGTAAATAAAAGTATGAAAAAGTTTCATGCTTTTTATCAAACCCATGAAATCACTAATAGAATTAATTTAATAATCACCCTTTTAAACCAAATAGGAGATGTTAGAACCAAAATTGATTCTTTAAATGAAGTAAATTTTAATAAAATTTTCTTCTCTTATTATTCTAAAATAAATGCTAATATCCTAGAAGAACTCCAAACAATAGGAGAAATAGCTACAAATACACAAATTGTTAACTTAAGCTCCTCTCTCGTAACAGCATACAAAGATATAGAATACACTGGACAAGAACGGGGATTTGTTGCTAAAGTACTTAGTCAATATGTACCTTTTTCTGATGAAGATTTAGGTATATGGATTGGACTATTTAGTAAATCAAATACATTTGATTATACTGTATTGTATGAAGGTACAGCAAAATCAAAAATTAGTAGCATATACAATAAACAAGAAAATAAAAAATTAATTACAGATATTAAACAAGCAAAAGCAGAATTAATTTTAGCTGCTCAAAATGGTGAATATTTAATTGACCCTATTTTATGGTTTAACTTAATGACAAAAAAGATTTCATTACTTAATGATTCAGCAAATGCAATTAAAGGTAATCTTCATGCAGAAGTTAAAGTGTACTATGATAAAACATTAACTCAACTAGCTATTGCCGGTGCAATTTGGATTGTATCTTTTCTTTTAATGTTTCTTGGACGTTTTTTATCTAATCAGTTTAAAAAGAATGTCAAGGGACTTGAAAGTATTTTTGAAAAAGTTGGAGAATTAGCAGAAACAAAAGAAATTGTAGATTTTAACACTGCTCAAGGAATGAACTCAGCTTATACCATTATTGATCAAGCAATTGAAAATATTGCAAAAGAAAAAACAAATGCAGAAGAAGCAAGTGCAGCAAAAAGTATATTTCTAGCAAATATGTCACATGAAATTAGAACTCCTCTAAATGGTATTATTGGTTTTACTGAACTTCTTAAAAATACTGATTTAGATGATGAAAAACGTGAGTTTGTAGACGTGATTGAAAAAAGTTCAGAAAATCTTCTTGACATTATCAATAATATTCTTGATTTATCAAAAGTTGAAAGTAACAAAATAGAAATTGATGAAATCATGTTTTCTCCACTTGATGAATTTGAAAATGCCGTTGAAGTTTATGGACCAAAAGCAGCAGAAAAAAACATTCACCTGTCTTTCTTTATTGATCCTAGTTTAAATAACTATTTAAAAGGTGATGCAACAAAAGTAAAAGAAGTTATGATTAATCTTATGAGTAATGCTGTTAAATTCACACCAATAAATGGTCATATTACAGCAGAAATAAGAAAAATAGAAAATGCCCCTGTAGGAAAAGCTAAAGTTCTCTTTAGTGTACAAGATTCTGGTATAGGTATTAGTGAAGATAAAAGAAAAGATATATTTGACGCCTTTAATCAAGCAGACTCTACGATAACAAGAAAATATGGTGGTACTGGACTTGGGCTAACAATTTCATCTAAATATATCGGATTAATGGGTGGCGAACTTAAAGTTGATAGTGTAGAAGGTGGTGGAAGTAAATTTTACTTTATGCTAGAATTTGATGAATCTCCATCAGGTGATGTAGAATACAAAAATAAATTTAAAGATTTTAGTTGTGCTCTTTTAACATCAGAAAATAATCCTAAAGCCCATTCTCAATTCATGTATGATTATTGTACATATTTTGGATCTAACGTCAAATATTATGATGAATTTTCAGGACTTAAGAACCTTATATATAAATCTGGAGTAAATATTATTGTTGCAGATTATGACCTTCTTAATAACGAAGAACTTGATGAGTATAAAAAAATTAGGCTTCCTATAATTCTTATTATGAAAGCATCAAATCAAAGTAGATTTGATGAATTTAATACAAAATATATTACCCCAATTTATGAACCTGTTAATGTTTCTAAATTGACAAAAGCACTAGAGCAAAATAGAGCACTTTTACCAAAAATAGAAGATAAACAAAAAGAAACTCCTAAAAAAGAAGAAATAAAAATAAGGAAAAAACCCTCTTTTGGTAGAAAGTTTCACGCAAATGTACTTGTAGCAGAAGATAATGAGATAAATCAAAAACTTATAAGAAGAACGTTTGAAGATCTTGGTTTAACAATAACAATAGCCCATAATGGAAAAATTGCATTAGAAGAAAGAATGAAAAATGATTATGATGTAGTATTTATGGATATTGCTATGCCTGTTATGGATGGTGTAGAATCAACGCATAAAATGCTAGAATATGAGCAAGAAAACAATCTTCCTCATATACCAATTATTGCAGTTACTGCAAATGCGTTAAAAGGTGATAGAGAACGATTCATGAAAGAAGGACTCGATGAATATGTAACTAAACCTATTAAAAAAGATAGTATTTTGAGTGTTCTTAATATGTTTTTACAAGATAAAATTGTAGAAGAAGATGAAGAAACAAAAGAACAGGTAATTACACCTTCTGTCGAACAAACTACTGATAAAAAAGAAGAAGTTTCTAAGGAGAAAATTCAAGAAGTAGAAAAAGAAGGCGTAGAAGATGAAGCTCCTATTCTTCAAGACTTATCTAGTAATGAAGATGAAAAAAACAGCATAGCTGAAATTAAAGATGATGTAGAAGAAGCTCCTCAAGCAATGCCTATTCTAAAGCAAGATATACTTATTTTCAAAAAAAGTCCGATAGAAACTAAAATCTTCTCTAGTGTGTTATCTAAACTTACTAATACTATTGATACAGTAAATTCTATTGATGATTTAAATAATAAATTAAAAGATAATTACTATAAAATAGTTATATTTGATAAAGAGTTACCAGGGCTTTCAACTGAAGAAGTGTATAATGAAATAGATAAGAACAATAAAGTTTATGATCTTCCACATACTTCAACAATAATGTTCGTTGATCCAATCGCTGAGATAAATGAAAATGATAAAGCATTATTTGACAATGTTTTACCAAATCAAATCAGTAAACAACAGCTTGAAGAGCTGGTACAAAAATTTATCTAAAGGATAAAATGAATGAATGATCAAATAAAAATTCTAGCTGTTGATGATGATTTTATAAACTTAAAATTAATTCACTCTATGTTAAAAAAGAATAAAAATATAAGGGATGTTGTAGAGGCTGCAAATGGATTAGAAGCATTAAACATACTTAAAGAGCACTCTGACATTAACTTAATTTTATTAGACATTAAAATGCCAATTATGGATGGTATAGAATTTTTAAATAATTTAGCCTCTATGGCTAATTCTAACAAGATACCTGTTATTGTGTTGACAACAGATGAGACAAGAAAACATGAAGCATTTGATAATGGAGCATTTGACTTTTTAGTTAAACCCATAAGAGAAGCTGAGCTCACTAAAAAGATAGATAAAGTTGTAGAACTGATTTAATCAGTTCTATTTCTTTTTTATTTCTTCTGATATTTTTCTATATAAAGAAATTATTTCCTCTTTTTTCTCAATAAAACTATTTTTATTTGCTATTAAATGGGCTGAAGACTCCATAATAGTTTCAACAACTTTTAATCCATTTTGTTTCATTGTTGTTCCTGTTTCAACTATATCTACAATAGCATCAGCAAGACCGACTAATGGTGCTAATTCAATAGAACCATAAAGTTTTATAACATCAACTGCCATAGCTTTTTTTGAAAAATAATTTTGTGTAATATTTACCATTTTTGTTGCTATTTTTATATCTGGAGAATTATAGTTTAATTCTTCATCATCTCTCATTCCAACGCAAACTTTACATTTTCCTATGCCTAAATCCAAAAGCCTTACTAAATCTTCATCTTTTTCTTCAAGAACATCCAATCCTACAACACCAATATCTGCAGATTGATGGAGTACATAAGCAGGAACATCTTGATTTCTTACTAATAAAAAACGAAATTCTCCAACTTCTAAAATTAACTTTCTATCATCAAATAGAAATGATTTTCCAAAAATTTTTTCAAATATTGCTAAAGTCTCCTCAGCAATCCTACCTTTAGGTAGCGCAACAGTTAACATTATAACCCTTTTTCTTTATTTTGTATTGCTTTTAACATACCTCTAAATATCAAAGATCTATCATATATAGATTTATTAAAAAATTTAGAGAAAAATTTACCATCTCCACCTGTGAAAAAAATTGTTTTATCTCTGCAGGTCTCTTCTAAGAGCATAAAAATAGACTTTATCACAGCATATGAAACTGCATCTCCTGTTTTTTGAGGAAGAGCATCTAATATGACATTGGGATTTATTCTTGTATTTAATCTATCTGATATACTTGAATAACAACCTTCATAAGCATTAATGCCTGGCAATATATATCCACCAAGGTGAAGCCCACCAGACATTACATCTACAGTAATTGCACTTCCTGCATCAACAACAATCCCATCACTAACAGTATAACAAGCAGCTACTCTATCTACTCCCATTCCTTGATAAATAGTGTCAAATTGAAAGTAGTCTTGAATATTAATAAAATATTTAATATTTTTCAATCTTAAATTTATCTCTTCATTAACACTTATATAATAAATATTCTCTTTGGGAATATACTCTTCAAACTCTTTTAAACTTTGTGACCATATCTTACCATCATGGTAAAAATCAACGTTTGAATTTCCTATATCACATAAAATCATGATGCAGTTGCCATCCTCTATCTTTCAAGTAATTTTGTGCTTTTGAACACATATCTCCACTGATTACTAAATGTTTATATCTAAAATTATGATTTTCTAATTGTTGTAAGTTTTCTACTAATAATCCTAAATCTTCCGCATTTTTTAATAAAAACCTACTTTTTTGATTGACAATAAAAATAACGTGATAATTTTTTTTTATATCTGTTGCACAGAATATCTTTATTTTTTTTCTAGTTTTTAAAAGAGCTTTATCTATGATATTTAAATCTTTAAATAAAACTCCTTTTTTAGAAAAATAATTTACTACGTCTTTCAAAGATTACTTTTTCCTTGGTGCGCTCAATTTAAAATAACTATTTTTATAATAAAACTTATCATTTGTAGTATAAACATATGATTCTATTTCATCTGGCAATTCATATATATTTGATGAGATAAGATTTAAATCTGTTGCAATTAAAAAACCACCTCTTTCAACAATATAAATAAACTCTCCATGTATAGTTCCAACAAAAGATGCAAACTTAAACTTCTTCGTTTTTAAAACTTTTAAATCTGCATCAGTTAAAATAATTCTACCATCTTTGGTAAATACTAATACTCTATTTTTTAAAATAATGACATCTTTAACCTCTTCATCTAAAAATGCCATTGATTTTGGATTAATTGATACAACACGCTGTTTTGTAGCAGCTACTAATCTATCACCTAAAACATCTAAGTAAATTATATTTGAGAAAAACTTTTCACTTTTAACTACAACATCTCTTAAAAGTTTATTTGTTTTTAAATCAATTATCAGAAGTTTACCATCAAGAGTAGGAAAAATTATGAGAGATGTTAAAAAATATGGAGCAGCAATTTTTGAATCATGTGCATATACTTTGTCTCCATTATTTTTATATAATTCTTTCTTACTTGTAATGTCTATTAATAATTGAGTATTATTACCTAATATCACTGCTAATAAATCTTCTTTTATAGTTGCTGTCGCTACTACTGAATCAAATTTTTTCTCATATATAACATGACTATTTTTATCAAGAACAACTAAATTTCCACATTTTGAAGTTGCTAAATATCTTCCTTTGGAATCACCTATAAATGTATAATTTTCAGGTATTTTGATATCGAGAAGACCATCTTTTGTAATAATCTGTCCATTTTCTAAAGTAGCCCCACTTCTTACAACATCTACTATTTTTGCAGGTAATGCACCATCATAATCAATTTCACCAGAAATAGACTTTGGCTCAAAATTTTGTCTCTTTGTTCCACATCCACTTAACAAAAGTAATATTATAAGAGGAATTAAATACTTTATATATTTCATTAGTTTATACCTTTACTTTTTTTACCTTGATAATGTTCTAAATTATTGGCGATATTTTTTAACGGAGAATTTAAATCAATTTGCGCAAATTTCAACTTTGCTTCTTTTATTTTATCACTCTGTAGAAGTTTATATCCTTCTTCTAAAAAAATAAAACCCTGAAGAAGTTCACTCTTTGCTGCTACTTTATTTTCTTCACTAGCTAACTGATATGATGCTAAATCTGAAATAAGTGGATCTGTTTTGTACGCTGCTAATTCTTTTAGAACTGCTGCATTATTTTGGCTTAATGCCTTTTGAAATCTATAAAAATTATACAATCTTTCATTTTTTTCTTTTAAAGTTTTCTCAGCATTAGTATCTTTTGGATTTAATAAAAGTTTACTATAGGCTTCATTTGAAGATTGTAATCTATTTTCATTAATAACATTCAAAACTGCATAAGCACTGCCTGAAACTACTAAAACTATTACGGCAGATATAATATATTTTTTATACCGCTTAAAAAAGCGTTCACTCTTTATAATACCTTCTAAAAACTGTTCTTCTGTTCCAATCTCTTTTTTGACTGCATCTAAGTTATCTTTTAGTGCCAATATCAATCCTTTTACATCATATAATAAAGCAGGTAGTTTAGCACAATAAAGATAAAAACAGACTTTTTTTGGTATAATCTTCCCATAATTATATATAGGATTTATAAAAAATGAAAATTGATAATGATTTATTAAAAAAATTAGAAACCCTCTCTTCTTTAAAGATAGATGAGAATAAAAGAGAAGGTACTATTGCACAATTAAGTGAAATAGTTGAATTTGTTGAAAATTTAAATGAATTAGATTTAGATAACGAAGAAGCAACCTTTACTACTGTTGCCGGAGGAACTCCTATGCGAGAAGATATTCCTAACGTAAACCCGGATGTAGTAAAAACAATCCTAAGCAATGCACCCCAAAGTGAGAATGGTTTTTTTGTAGTCCCTAAAATTATAGAATAAACTATTTAGCTCTAGCTGAAAAAATTTATTAAACATAAACTTAAAAGGTATAAATATGGCATCTTTAAATATAAAAGCTTTACTTAAAAATATTGTCGCTTATAAAGCTTCTGATTTACACTTAGTAAGTAGAAGTGAGCCACAAATAAGAATAGATGGAAAATTAGTTGCACTTGACATGCAAGTTCTTGATGGTAAAGAAATTGAAGAGATGTGTTATACCCTTTTATCAGATAGGCAAAAAAAAGAATTAGAAGAAAATAAAGAACTAGATTTTGCCATTATGTTCCCTGATATTGGACGTTTTCGTGCAAATTACTACTATACAATGGATAATGAAGTTGCTGCAGCTTTTAGAATTATTCCAATTACTATCCCTTCATTAGAAGATTTAAATGCTCCAAATATTTTTAAAGATATTACAAAAAGAGAAAAAGGTCTCGTTTTAGTAACAGGACCTACAGGAAGTGGTAAATCAACAACATTAGCAGCAATGCTTAATGAAATCAATAAAACTGAACATAGACATATTATTACTATTGAAGATCCTGTAGAGTTTGTACATGAGAATAAACGTTCTTTGTTCTCTCATAGAAATGTTGGAGAAGACACTAAAAGTTTTGCAAATGCATTAAAATTTTCACTTCGTGAAGATCCAGATGTTATACTAGTTGGTGAAATGAGGGATAGAGAAACAATAAGCACAGCTATAACTGCAGCAGAAACAGGTCACTTAGTTTTTGGAACACTTCATACAAATTCAGCGGTTCAAACTGTTAATAGAATTGTTGATAGTTTTGAAGGCCCAGAACAAGTTCAAATACGAAATATGCTAGCAACATCTCTACACTCAATCATTTCACAAAGTTTATTACCTAAAAATGGTGGTGGACGTGTAGCTATTCATGAAATTCTTATCACTAATTCTGCAATTTCAAATCTAATAAGAGAGAATAAATTACACCAAATTTATTCTCAAATGCAACTTAATCAATCAAAAAGTGGAATGACAACCCAAACCCAATCAATGGTAAAATTTCTTAAAGCAAATAGTATATCCAAAGAAGACGCTATAAGATTTTCAACCCAAGCACAAGAATTAATAAATAATATAGGTATTTAAATTTACCATAATTACAGCTAAAATTAGATATCATGTGCGCGTGTATATATATCTAATTTTAAGGCGTACCTAAACATGACAAAAGATAATAATATTGTAAAGAAGATAATAGATATAGGTGAAAACTCTTTTTCAAAATTAAAAAAGTTGAGTATTCCGCCGTATCCAAAATACTACTATGATACTTTCATGGATGAATTATCCCATACAAGTGATGCATCATTGATAGATTTATCAAAAAAATATTCCTATCTTTTTTCAATGAATGAAACTGAATATTCTATCAATGAAGTTTCATTTGAACTTGCAAAATCGAGTATAAAAGAATTTGAAAAATCAAATACTAATTTAAAAAAAATATCTGATAAAAATTTTGTTGATATAAGCGCCATTAAAAATAATTATGAAAGAGTATACACACAAGATATAATTGACACATTTAATCTATTTCAAGAACAAGTTTTAACTGAACTACAAGATGCTGATGAAACTATTACAAAATTAAAATTAGAGATAGAAAGACTTGAACGCGAATCTCATATTGATCCACTTACAAAAGCATACAATAGAAGAGTATTTACGAAAGATATTGGCGAAATTTTAGGTGCAGTTAAAGATAAAGACGCTGACATGTTTTTGATTATGATAGATGCTGATGATTTTAAAAACATCAATAATTCTTATGGCCATATTGCTGGAGATAAAACTCTTATTTTTTTAACAAAACTGATTCAAAGTTCACTTCGAAAAGGTGTAAAGATATACAGATATGGTGGAGAAGAGTTTATTATAATTTTAAACCGTACAACTCTTGAAGAAGCACAAAAAAGTATTGATAGAATCATCAATGAAGCTAGTGAAAGTAAGCTTTTATATAAAGGACATAACATTCATTTAACTATCAGTGCTGGACTTACATGCTATAAAAAAGGGGATACCCCGGATAAAATTATAGAAAGAGCTGATGAAGCTTTATATGAAGCAAAAAGAGCCGGTAAAAACTGTTTTAGAGTGAGCTGCTAATATGGAAAATATATCTATTTTTGACATTATTTCTCTATCATTAATTTTTATACTAGGGATAAAAGGTGTTATCAACGGTTTTATAAAAGAAGTTTTTGGTCTCGTTGGTATAGTCGGTGGGATTTTTATTGCTTCGAGATTTGCAAAAGAAATGGGACTTTTAGTTAATAAATATTTATACCAATTAGATAATGATGCTTCTTTATTCATAATAGGATTTATCTGCGTTTTACTTGGCTTTTGGATATTAAGTATATTTGCAGGATATTTACTAGAAAAACTTATAAAAATGAGTGGTTTTGGTGGTATGGATAAACTTGCTGGTTTTATAGTAGGAAGTGCAAAAATCTTTTTAGTATTTTCAATTTTAGCCGTAACTCTATCAAATATAGAATTTATAAAAACACAAGCAGATAACTATATGCAAAAAAGTTTTATGTACCCTATTTTTGTACAAACTGGTAGATATATAGTTAAAATTGATAGTGATAAATTAATCCAAAAGATTGATAGTAATAAATCAGTTCCCAAAATTGAGATTACAAGTAAACCGCTTAATTCAAAGTAAAGGAATAGTATGGCTGACATAGAAAATATGGAATATGACTCTTTATTAGTTAGATTTAAAGATATTTTAAAACATAATAATCTCAAGTTTACAAAACAAAGAGAAGTAGTTTTAAAAACCATGTATAACAATGATGAACACTTTTCTCCTGAAAGTCTTTATATGTTAGTAAAACAAAATTATCCTGAGCTAAATGTAGGGATTGCCACAGTTTATAGAACACTTAATCTTCTTGAAGATTCTGACATGGTTACTTCTTTATCTTTTGGCTCATCAGGTAAAAAATTTGAACTTGGAAATAAACCACATCATGATCATATGATTTGTAAAATGTGCGATAAAATAATTGAATTTGAAGATAATGGAATAGAAGAAAAACAAGAAGAAATAGCGACTAAATATGGATTTAAATTAACAGGACACTTAATGCAACTTTATGGTATTTGTAAAGTATGCCAAAACAAGAAATTAAAATAAAGAGGAAAATTTGATATTTGACCAATATGAACAACAAAGAATAGAAAAGGCAAATGCCTTAAAAGAATTGGGTAAAAACCCTTATAGACATAATGTTAAAAAAGATACAAACACAGCAGAATTCAAACGTTGTTATGAGTATGTCAGTAACACTGAAGAAAAACGTGATGAAAATAAAGAAAATACAGTAGTAGGAAGAATAAAATTTTTACGTCATATGGGAAAAGCTGCTTTTGCTAAAATTGAAGATGAAAATGGCACTCTTCAAATTTATTTTAGTAGAGATGGACTTGGTGTTGAATGGTTTAAAGAAGTAAAAAAACTTGTTGAAGTTGGTGATATCATTAGTGTAACAGGATACCCATTTGTTACAAAAACAGGTGAATTATCTTTACATGTAAAAGTATTAGAAGTAGCAACAAAATCTATTACGCCTCTTCCTGAAAAATTTCATGGCCTAACTGATAAAGAGCTACGTTATAGAAAACGTTACTTAGATATGATTATGAATCCTAATGTAAAAGAAACTTTTAAAATAAGAAGTCAAATTGTAAGTACAATCAGACACTTTTTTGAAGAGAGAAGTTTTTTAGAAGTCGAAACACCTATGATGCATCCAATTGCAGGAGGAGCAAATGCAAAACCATTTGTTACTCATCATAATGCATTGGGAATTGATAGATACCTAAGAATTGCACCTGAATTATATCTTAAAAGACTAGTTGTTGGTGGATTTGAAGCTGTATTTGAAATTAATAGAAACTTTAGAAATGAAGGTATGGATTTAACTCATAATCCAGAATTTACAATGATTGAATTTTACTGGGCATATCATACTTACCATGATTTAATGGAACTTACAGAAGATATGTTCACTGTACTTCTAAAAAAATTAAATCTTCCTTCTAAAATCCCTTATGGTGATATTGAAATAGACTTTTCAGAAAAATTTAGAAAAATTTCTTATAAAGATTCTCTTATAGAAATTGGTAATGTCCCTGCTGAAGTTTTAGAAAATAAAGAAAACATTTTAGCTTATCTAAAAGAAAAAGGCGAAGAAGCAAATGAAGCTTTAAGTCTAGGAAAACTTTATGAGGAATTATTTGATTTATATGTGGAAGAAAAACTAATTAATCCTACATTTATCATAGACTATCCAATTGATATTAGTCCACTTGCAAGAAGAAAAGATGATAACCCAGAAATTGCAGAAAGATTTGAACTGTTTATGGCTGGACGTGAAATTGCAAATGGTTTTAATGAATTAAATGATCCAATAGACCAATATAATAGATTTGCAAATCAATTAGCAGCAAAAGATGCCGGTGATGATGAAGCTCATGAGATGGATGAAGACTATGTAAGAGCTTTAGGCTATGGATTACCACCAACAGCAGGACAAGGCTTAGGAATTGATAGATTAACAATGCTTTTAACAAATGAACAATCAATCAGAGATGTAATTTTATTTCCATCTATGAAACCGCTCAGAGAAGAAATTGAAAATAATGATAAGGAAGAAAAATAATGAGTATATTAAAAAACATTGATCCAGAAGTTTACGGAATAATTGAAAATGAATTAGAGAGACAAACTAATCATTTAGAAATGATCGCTAGTGAAAACTTTACATACCCAGCTGTAATGGAAGCTATGGGAAGTGTTTTTACAAACAAATATGCAGAAGGTTACCCAAATAAAAGATACTATGGTGGTTGTGAATTCGCGGATCGTGTAGAACAACTTGCAATTGATAGAGCTTGTGAGTTATTTGGATGTAAATTTGCAAACGTGCAACCAAACTCAGGAAGTCAAGCAAACCAAGGTGTATACCAAGCACTGCTAAAACCATTTGATAAGATTTTAGGTATGGACTTAAGCCATGGTGGACACTTAACTCATGGTTCAAAAGTTAGTAGTTCTGGTAAAACTTATGAGAGTTTCTTTTATGGAGTTGAACTAGATGGTAAAATCAATTATGATAAAGTCAAAGAAATAGCTCATATAGTAAAACCAAAACTTATCATTTGTGGGGCAAGTGCATATCCTAGAGAAATTGATTTTGCTAAATTTAGAGAAATTGCTGATGAAGTTGGTGCGCTACTTTTTGCTGATATTGCACATATTGCTGGTTTAGTAGCTGCTGGTGAACACCCTAGCCCATTCCCTCATTGTGATGTAGTATCAACTACTACTCATAAAACTTTACGTGGACCTCGTGGTGGACTTATTATGACAAATAATGAAGATATCGCTAAAAAAGTGAATAGTGCAATTTTCCCAGGTATCCAAGGTGGTCCTCTAGTTCATGTAATAGCTGCTAAAGCTGTTGGTTTTGCAGAAAATCTTAAACCTGAATGGAAAGAGTATGCAAAAAATGTAAAAGCCAATACAAAAGTTTTATCCGATATATTAATTAAAAGAGGTTATAATATAGTAAGTGGTGGTACAGATAACCATCTAATATTAGTTTCATTTTTAGATAAAGAATTTAGTGGTAAAGACGCTGATATTGCTCTTGGACGTGCAGGAATCACAGTAAATAAGAATACTGTTCCAGGAGAAACAAGAAGCCCATTTGTAACAAGTGGTGTTCGTATTGGAGCTGCAGCTTTAACAGCACGTGGAATGAAAACAAAAGAGTTTGAAATCATTGCTCAAAAAATAGCTGACGTTCTTGATAATATCAATGATGAAGCTTTACATGTAAAAATAAAAGAAGAGATGAAACAATTAGCAAGTAACTTTGTAATTTACGATAGAGCAACATACTAAGGAGTTTTCATGTACAATATTGATACATCACTAATTAAAATGTTAACTGATCATTATTGGATAAAAAGAGATAAAATTGTCGAGAAAAGAACACATAATGGCCGTCTATTTTTCGATAAATATGAAAAAATTAATGAGAAATTAACAAATCAAATAATTACCCAACATTTAAAAGGTGAGATTACAGTAGCTCACTCTTTAATCAATAGTCGAAATAAAGTAGAAAATATTGTTATTGATTATAATGGAAGAAATACTGAGCGTTTTTGGCATAGAGCACAACTTCTTTTAAGAGAAGAAGGATTTATAAACTTTACAGCATATGAGAGTAAAACACCTGGTCATTTGCATGTTTATATTCATAAGGGGCATACAACTATTCAAGAAGCTTATCAAATTGGGAAAATGATATCTGCAAAACTTGCACAAAGATTGCCAAGAGAATGGAAAATTTTCCCAGACCCAGATATCCCACAAGAGTTTAATATACTAGCTCTTCCGTATAAATTATATAACAAAGAAAGAGGGGCATCTTGGTCAAAGCATATGTAACTTTTGAGCCAGCATATGGTATGAATAATGCTTAATAAAATTAAATAGTCAAAGGAGATTAGGATGGAAGATAGAAATGAACTTAGTGATATCGTTTTAGAAAAAGAGGACAATGGTGCTTTAAAAATAAAACGTGTATTAATTATTGCTGCACTACTGATACTAATATTTTTAGTAGTTATAGTTATTATGAAAGTAGTCAATAAACCTGAAGCAAAAAACAATACTTCTAAGCTTATTTTACCACCAGAACCTATAAGTAAGCAAGTTAGTCCTAAAAAAGAAGATGATCTATTTAAACAAGTACCAATTGTTGAAGAAGAAGATAAAAAAGAGAGCTTTGAAGAAATGGTTAAAAGCTTAAAAGAAAAAGAGATAAAAAAACAAGAAGATACTACACCTAAAATAGAAGAAGTTAGTAAAAAAGTTCAAACTCCTGTTATTAAAAAAGAACCTACTCCTAAAGTTGCAAAAAAAGTAAGTGACCCTGTAAAAGTAAAAAAAGAAGTTAAAAAGGTAGTTAAAAAGTCAACAGACTTAACAGCAACTCCTGGTGCGTATGTCCAAGTTGGAGCAACATCAAGACTAACTCCTGATAAAAAGTTTTTAGCAAAACTTGCTACAAAAAATTATCAATACAGACTATTACAAATAGAAGTCAATGGAAAAAAAGTTAATAAAATTTTAATTGGGCCTTATGGTAATACCACAGAAGCTAAACAAGCTTTAAGTGATATTAAATCAAGTATCAATAAAGATGCTTTTATATATAGAGTAAAGTAATATATGCTTTACTCTAAAAAACTTCTTTTTGATCAATTAACTCCTATTACTATTTTTGCAAAACTCAAAGAACACTTTAACAACGAATTAAACTTTCTTTTTGAAAGTGCGATAAATACAGAAGAAGGAAATTTTAGTTTTTTATTTATTGGGGCTAGAGAGAGAGTTATACTTAAAGATAATATAGCCTTACATATAGATGAAGAAGGTAATGAAAATAATCTTGGGAGTAACCCTTTTGATTATTTAAAAAAACGGTATAAAGAAATAGATACTGATAAATATAAAGAGTATAGCAAACAACACAACCTAGGATTTGTAGACGGTTTTATTGGCTATATTGGATATGATGCGGTGAAAACTTTTGAGCCTAAACTAAAATCTCATATGAATAATTTAAAAAGTGAAATTGATATTCCTGATATTAACTTAATGAGACCAAAATTAATTTGTACATTTTCACACAAGTCAAACACCTTAACTCTCCATACATTTATAGAAGAAATTGCACTCAAATTAGATAAAATTGAAAAACTTCTAAAAGTTCCCCATACTTATATAGAAATACAAAAAACAGCGTTAGATGAAGAAAAAGGTACTTTTGCTTTTTCTAAAGAAAAATTTTTTACAATGGTTAAAGAATCCAAAGAGATGATTAGAAGTGGTGATGTTTTCCAGCTTCTTATATCAAATAGATTTACTCAATATGCAAATATTGATAGATTAAGTTTTTACAGAATTCTTAGAAATAAAAACCCATCTCCATACATGTTCTTACTTGATCTTGATAATTTTTCTATCGTAGGAAGTTCTCCTGAAGTTATGGTTGGGCTAAAAGACAACTATATCACACTAAGGCCAATTGCAGGAACAAGAAAAAGAGGCTCTACTTATGAAAAAGACAAAGCTTATGAAGAAGAACTTTTAAATGATGAAAAAGAGAGAGCTGAGCATCTTATGCTTATTGATTTAGGACGTAATGATGTGGGTAGAGTTGCCCAAGTGGGTACTGTGAAGGTAAGTGATATGATGAGAGTTGAAAAGTATTCTCATGTTATGCATATGGTGAGTGATGTTGGAGCAAAATTAGATGAAAAAAAAGATATGTTCGATCTATTTGCTGCAACTTTTACAGCTGGAACCATGACAGGAACTCCTAAAATTAGAGCTATGGAATTGATTAGTGATTTTGAAGGAATAAAAAGAAGTTTTTATAGTGGTGCTGTTGGTTATTTTGGATTTGATGGTAACATGGACAGTGCAATTATGATTAGAACTGCTTACTTAGATAGTGAAAAAATTGTATTTCAAGCAGGTGCTGGAGTTGTAGCTGATAGCAAACCAGAATTAGAATACCTTGAAGTTACCAATAAACTTGGAGCTATGACTAGTTCACTCAATGATTTAAAAAAATAGTATGAAATTATTTAGTATCTTGGGAAACCCAGTTTCCCACTCAATATCCCCTAAAATGCATAATACTGCCCTTAATGGTCTTCATATAAATGGCTGCTATATAAGAACTTGTATTGAAGATGGTTCAACTCTTTTAAATAAATTTCACTCTTTAAAACTTGATGGTGCAAATGTCACTGTACCTCATAAAGAATTTGCTTATGAATTATGTGATGAATTAGATAGTTTTGCAAAACAGATTGGTGCAGTAAATACTCTCGTTAAAAAAAATAACAAAGTTTATGGATACAACACTGATGCTCCTGGATTTTATAAAGCAATAGAGTCTTTTGGTTCAATAAAAACTGCTCTTATCCTTGGCGCTGGTGGTACAGCAAAGGCTATAGCTACAATTTTAAAAGAAAAAAATATAAACGTAACGGTACTCAATCGTTCACAAAATAGACTACATTACTTTTATGAAAATGGATTTAATGCGTACTCTTGGGATAATTTTAAACCAAGTTCATACGAACTTATCATAAATACAACTTCTGCTGGACTCAGTGATGAATCACTGCCTCTTGATCAAGATTTACTCAATACACTTATGCAAAAATCACAATTTGCATTTGATGTTATTTACAATAAAAAAACTCCCTTTTTACAAAAAGCAGCTTCAAATAATCTTCAATATAAAGATGGAGCAGATATGCTACTTTATCAAGGAGTATTAGCTTTTAATCTATTTTTTGATAACAAATTGGATAATGATAAAATAACTAAATATATGAAAAAAACTTTTAAAACAAAGTAAAATACTCTAAGCTTTAGTTCTTAGATTTATTGCTTTAGAAAGTGATAACATATCAACATTTTCAAGATGAACTCCTGTTGGAACTCCTTGAGCTATCTTCGTAAAATCTACATTTAAATCTTTTAATTTATCTTCAATAAAAAGTATAACTGCATCGTTTGAAAGTGAAGGAGTTAGTGCAAATATAACTTCATTAATACCTTTAGAAACAATTTCTTTTAATTTCACAACGGTATTTTCTTCTAAATCATTCAAAACAAAATAAAAACCATCATATAAGTTATTTTCTTCTAGGACTAAAATATCTTTTGCACTTTCTGTTATACACAATTTACTATTGTCTCTGCGATCATCTAAACAGATATCACACACTTCATGTTCACTTAATCCTCCACATCTCTCACAGCTTCTTATGGAGCGTACAGCACTTTCAATTGCATTTGAAATTTTCATAGCATTAAAATTATCATTAAGAATAAGATGATAAGCAAAACGAAGAGCAGATTTTTTCCCAACACTTGGTAGTGAACTTAAAGCTTCAACCAAGTTATCAAACTTTTCCAATCCTTTTTTCATTGCACTACCCTAAATCGATTGAAAATTTATGAGTATTATTTATGTACTCATAATTTAAGTCAAAATCATTTAATTTTAAAATATTTTTTACAATATAAAGTCCCAATCCTAAACCATGCTTCACTTCACTTGAACCTGATACAAAAGGTTTATAATACTCCTCTATATCCACTTTAAACTCTTTTCCAGTATTTTCTATAATAAGTTTATTATTATCTATTTTGACATAAACTTCTTGATTATCAGAATATTTTATTGCATTATCTAAAAGATTTTTAATAGCAAGAGAGAATGATTCAAAATCAACTTTTACACTCAATAAAGCAGAGACATCAACCTTTACATGTAAATCTTTTTTATCATCTTCAAGCATTAACATATCAATAGCACTATCTATAACTTCAACTAAACGATACTCTTTTACTTGAAGTGAATAATTTTTTGAAACAATTTGTTCTATCTTAGAAAATTCTCTTATTAATAAATCTAGTCTTTCAAAAATACCAATAAGTCTTTTTTTAGCTTTTTCATCAGTAAGCATTTCTGAAACTATCCTACCTTTACCAATAGGAGTTTTTAACTCATGCATTATAGTTCTTAAAAAAAGTTGTCTTGATTGTATCAAATGTCTCAGTTTATCAGCAGCTCTATCAAACTCATTAGCTACTTCAGCAATTTCATCTTCTTTATCACTTTTACAATCAATCTTTAACTCTCCAGAAGCAAATTTTCGTATTTGACTACGTAGCTCTTTTAGAGGTGAAATACTATTTAAAATTGATATATATATAGAAATTAATATAATAAGGGCAAAACCAAAAACTATCCAAAGACTATTGGTTGAACGTTTTTGATAATTACTTTCTAAAAGTATATTGGTTATCATATTGTCTATATAGAGATAATATCTTTCATTATATTTAATAGATGAAAAATCTCCTAAATCTGATTTTTTTTGAAAGATTACAACACCCTTTTTAAGAACAGATCTTTTTAAATTTTGATTTTTTACAATACTAAGACCAAAATTGCTAAAATATTCATTCACACCATGCGGTGAAAGATTATTTCTATATATAATAAATATATAATTAATTGATTGAAGCTGCCTCTCTTTCATAATCTCTAAATCTTTTTCATTCTGATATTTATCTAAAAGAAAAAAAAGCATACATAAAAGAAGCATTGAAAAAATAAAAACAGCGGTTATTTTACTGCTAAGTGAGTTTTTTATCATCCTATTAGTTTATATCCTATTCCTCTTACAGATTGGATATATTTAGGTTCTTTTGAACTATCACCAATTTTTGTTCTTAATCTACCAATAATCACATCTAAACTTTTTGAACCTTTGTCCTTTAAAGATTTACAGTTATATACAAGCTGCTCACGAGATATAGAAAAACCATGTTGTTTTAACATGTACTCTAAAATTTCATATTCTGCAGGAGTTAAATTAATAGGGTCATCTTTTAAAAATATCTGATGTCTTTTCTCATCTATTCTAAAATCACTATCACTTCTTTCATCTTCACTAGTATTTACTTTTTTATATCTTCTAATAAGGCTTTGTATCCTAGCATACATCTCTTTTGGATCATATGGTTTTGGAAGATAATCATCAGCCCCAATTTGTAAGCCTATAACTTTATCACTTACATCACTTCTTGCAGAACTTATGATAATAGGAATATCATATTTATCGACTACTTCTTTACAAACTTCTAAACCATCCATCCCAGGAAGTGTTAAATCCAAAATTAAAATATCATAATTTTTTATGCCAGCACTAAGCCCAAGATAAGGGTCTTCATAATTGGTTATTTTTATATTGTATTGTGCTAAATATTCACTTAAAATTTCTGCAAATTCCGTATCATCTTCTATCATTAATACATTTATCATATAACTACCTTGTCTCTCATAATTAGACATTATTATACCATAATTGCAAGATAGGAGGCTTGCAGTAACCTCCTTTTTTATGTTATTTGTTTATATTGTTTTTTAGCTGAGCCACTTGCTCTTTTGTTAAGATTTTAAAAACTTTTTCCATATGATTGATCCTAATATTCATCATTTTTTGATGCTTATCATTTGAGTATTTTGTAAATGCAGCTTTATCAAAGCCAGCATCTCCAATAAAATTCATCATCTTACCTTGTCCTCTTACACCCCTTAATTTTTTCATCTCTAATTTCATCTCATCACGTAAAATAGACATTTTGAACTTTTGATCATTAGTAAGATTCAAGTTAGAAAACATTTGCATCCCACCAAATCTATGCATACCTCTTTGCATCATTCCTTTTTGACGCATTCCTTGACCTTGCATCATACCTTGTTGTGGCATTCCTTGTCTTTGCATCATTCCTCTTTGACCATAATTTGGACAATTTTGATTATATGCGAAAGACGCTGTTGCTAATGTACCTACTACTAGCACTGCTGCTAAAATTTTATTTTTCATCTTATATCCTTTTTTAAGAGTTAAACTCTTTTGATACTCAAAGTATAAAATTTTACTCTTAACCACTCTATAACAGTTTGTTAATGTATCTTAACAAGAATGTTCACTTAGTTCATTTTTTTTATAAATAATGGACGAAAAAGAAATCCTTGTACATAATCAATATTTAAACTTTTAGCCAATTCAAAATCTTCTCTTGCTTCAACACCCTCAAGAATAACTTTTTTATCAAGTTCATGTGCGTATTGCACTAAACCTTTTACTACATGTAAAAAGCTTTTTTCACTTTTCATCTCTTTTAAGATATCTTTATCAAACTTTAAGTAATTGCATTTTTTTAGCAAAAACAACGATAACATACTATTTTCTTTTAAAAAATCATCAACAGCAAAATTATAATTCAAATTATGAAATATTTCTAATAATTTAGGAGTATTCACAGCATCATGAGAATTTTCAACCAATTCAATTACAAAATTTTTTTGTTTTGAAAAAAAGTTAAATACCTCATTAACTCTATTTTTTACTAAAAGTATATGTGGATCAAAGTTAATAAAAAGTTTTTTATTTTTTGGGCGATTTAAAAATTGGTATTTTTTCAATACCTGTTCTGCTTCAAAAAACAGTTCAGGATAATCATGACATACTCCAAAAAAAACATCTGGAGTTACTGATTGATTTGCACAATTAAATCTTGAAAGTGCTTCATATGCAACAATTTTTTCATTTTTTGTTGATACAAAAGGTTGGTACTCTACTCCATAACTCCTCTCTTTTAATATTCTTTGAACCATTTCAAAAGAATATACAGTTTCAACAATCGTATTTCGACTCAATATTTACCCTTTAAGTGAGAAGAGAGTCTCCTCACTTTTATATCTATTATTTTTAAAAATTATGTTTTATAGTTTCTATCCATGTCTCAATTCTTTGCATAGTTTGATCACTTTGATTGTCTTCATCTATAACCAATCCAACAAAAGAGTCATCCACAATAGCCTTTGACTCATCAAACTCATACCCATCTTTTGACCAATTATCCCCAATTATAGTAGCTCCATTTTCTTTAGCTATTTCGTATAAAATACCCATGCCATCTACAAAACTATCATAATAATTTTCCTGATCACCAACTCCAAAAAATGCAACTGATTTTCCATTAAAATCTATTGATTTATATACTTCTAAATTATCATCCCAATCATCTTGTAAATCCCCTTCTCCCCAAGTAGAAGTACCAATAATGAATTTTTCATACGTATCAAACGTCTCTTTTGAACTATCAGCAATATCAATCAAATTAGCTTCTATACCTAATGTTTCTTTTATTTGTGTAGCTATATCTTGTGTTGTACCACCACTACTTCCATAGATTATCCCTATGCGCATTTTTTATCTCCTTGTAATTTTTTATTCGTGCAAAATGAAAATGAATATGGAACCAATTTAACTCTATATTCATCAAAATTAAATTTTACTTTTTCTAGCAAATTGAGTTTTATATGTTTTGTAAAATCACTCTGTTTTGGATAAACTAAATAGACTTGTTTTATATCTGTCTCATTTATTATCTTGGCTGAATCATCAACCTGTTTTTTGACAATCGAACTATTAAAAAAGTTTTTCTTATCTACTTTTAAATAAGAGACATATAACATTGTAGGTGTAGTCTCATTTTCATCATCTCGTATAACAATATTATCACCCATTAAACTTACTTTTGCATCAGGATTTGCTCTTTTACTTCTTTCATAAACAAGATGTAAAAACATATCATCAAGATTAAAAAGCATACTTTCTTGTGAATTTAAAATAAATTGTTTTAAACTTTCAGATATAGTATTGTCTTTTAGTTTATTTTGAAATACTTCGTAAATGTTTCTTCCATTTTTTATATCCTCTGCATTTAATCTCAATTTTTTATCTACATAGTATTTATAAAATTTGAAAAAAACCAATCTTCTTTCTTCTTTAGTGTACTGAGAGTTTGGAGGAAGATACTCAATGACTCTATTCCCCTCTTTTACATAACCTACTTGCATACTATTGCCTTTTTCATTATTTTATAATTTGTATTTCAAAATTTTTTTCAAAATAGTACCTTACTCTATTACAATCAAGTAGATATTGAATATCCAAAAATTCATCGATATTTGTTTCATCTGAATTTTTTAAATTGACTACCTTACTTCTTTGTTCATCAAACTTATAATTACTAAAATTATTTATTTTTTCTATTATATGCTTTGCCATTTTTACTCCTTTTTAACAAGTACAACCATCTTGTTGAATCAAATTATCTTTTTTATAAATTCTTAATTCATTTTTCATTATTGCTTCCAAACTTTTTATTAAATTCACTGCTAATTGAATTTTCATTACGTGTAGCACAGATAAAAGGAATGTTTCTTTTTTTTGCTTCTTTTTTAAATTTATACATGGTGTTGTGATTTAAAAAATTTGTAAGCATAACAAGACAATCAATGCCCGTTGGTAAAGACTTTTTATTAATACTATTTTTATTTCTAGCAGTCCAATGTTTTATATTATTAACACCTAAATCACCTAAAATTACTTTAATTGGGACAATGTTGTCACCGCCTAAGACTAATACAGACATTTTTTCTCCTTTTTATTGATAAAGAAATCATAATATAAAATATCTTAATTCTTTCTTATTTTGATAATCATTTTCATTATAATAACTAGATTGATAATTTTCTCTATTTTTGGTAGAATTACACTCTTAATAAAAACTACATAAAAGAGAAAAAATTGGACTTAGAATATTACGAAATACTAGAAATTAGCAGAGATGCAGATAGTGGTGCTATTAAAAAAGCATATAGAAAACAAGCGTTAAAATTTCATCCCGATAGAAATGAAGGAGATAAAGAAGCTGAAGAAAAATTCAAGCTTGTAAATGAAGCATACCAAGTATTAAGTGATCCTGAGAAAAAAGCAACTTATGATAGATATGGGAAAGCTGGTCTTGATTCACAAGGCTTTTCTCACTTCTCAGATATGAATTATGAAGATATTATGGGTGATCTTGGCTCTATCTTCGAATCAGTATTTGGTGGTGGCTTTGGTAGTGGTGGTAGCAGTAGACAAAGAAGACAAAGAAAATACCCTCTTGATACAGAAGTTGAAGTTGAATTAGCTTTCAATGAAGCAATTTTTGGCTGCTCAAAAGAAGTAAAATTTAGTTATAAAAAACCTTGTGATGACTGTAGTGGGACTGGAAGTAGCGATGGTAAAAAATCTACTTGTCATGAATGTAACGGCAAAGGCCAAGTTTTTTATAGACAAGGTTTTATGACTTACTCTCAAACTTGTCCTGCTTGTAATGGTAAAGGCTCTACTATAGAAAATCCTTGTGGCACTTGTAATGCTAAAGGTTATAGTGATGAGAGTGATACTGTAAAAATAGATATTCCTGAAGGAATTGATAACGGAAACAGAATTAGAGTCACTGGACGTGGAAATATTGATGAAAGTGGAGAAAAAGGTGACTTATATATCCAAACAAATGTTGGAGAAGATGATCACTTCGTAAGACACAATGATGATATATATATTGAAGTTCCACTTTTCTTTACGCAAGTTGCACTTGGTGATACGATTACTATTCCAACGCTTAGAGGTGAAACTGAACTTGAACTTCCTATGGGAGCAAAAGACAAGCAACAATTTGTATTTAAAAAAGAAGGTGTGAGAAATGTTCACACTGGAGAGCTAGGAAACATGATAGCTCAAATCATGATTAAGTATCCTAAAAAACTTACAAATGAACAAAGAGAAGCATTAATAAGCTTGCAAGAAGGCTTTGGTATCGAAAGCTCACCTCATGAGAGTAGTTTTGAAGGTGTAGTAGATAAAATCAAGGGCTGGTTTAAATAAATATTTATGGATAGTTTTGTTATTTACAACAATACAAAACTACCTTACTGCGTGATTACAAACAAAAGATTAAAAAACTTATATATTACAATTGACCCCTTCTTAGGGGTTGTTGTAAAAAATCCAAATTACTCTGCAAAAAAAGTTCATTCTATAGTAGAGCAAAAAGCTAAATGGATATATGAAAAATTACAATTTTTAAGTCAAAAAAATTCAATCCAAAAAATCTATGAAGAAGAAAACAAGGTATTATTATTTGGTGAAAAAAAAGCTTTACATGTAAAGGGTTCATTGGCCAATTTTTACAAAGAAAAAACAAAAGAGTTCATTCCTCCTTTAGTAGAAAAATACTCCCTTATTATGAATGTAGAACCAACAAATATAAAATTTAGAAAATCAAAAAGAAGATGGGGAAGTTGCAGTCACATAAATGAACTTAGTTTCAACACTTCTTTAGTACAACTCCCACCCCAATGCATTGAGTACATCATAGTTCATGAACTTTCACACATACAACACAAACATCATCAAAAAGATTTTTGGTTACATGTAAAAGAGTTTATGCCAAATTTTAAAGAGCATGAAAAAACATTAAAAAGGTATTCTCCCCAAATCTAATCAAAAGATTTTTTTGAAAAACTTCTTACATTTAGTAGAAAATTTACCATGTTCAATTTTCTTTTTTTCTACTAAATATTCTATTAATTCTCGTTCCTTTTGAGTTTTTAGAACAATATCATTTTGCCAAGAATTTTTCGAGTTCACTAATGGCTTTTTCATTTTTTATCCTAAATTTTATCTCTATTCTTCTTGATGCATCTTTATCTTCATTTCCATTACTATCTATAATAGTATTTGCGTTAGATCTTCCTGTTGCACTGACGTATTTTCTAAAAAGTGCTTCGTCTTGAGGGTATTTCTCATATAAAAATTTCATCACTTCCAAAGCTCTTTGTTGAGAAAGTTTTAAGTTATAAAGGTACGTTCCATCCGAGTTTGTAAAACCTTCTATATTGATTTGATCTATATATTGTTTTATATCAGGATCTAATAAAAGGGTGTTGATATATTCTTTTAACACATTGCTTAACTCTTGTTTTGCACCCTCTTTGAGTCTGAAACTATCTTGTTCAAAAAGTATGTTTGAACTAAATCTTATAGCCCCACTATCTTTGTCTATATCTATATTTTTTCCCAACTTATCTTTCAATTTTGAAACTACTTTTATACGAAGCCCTGTCAAACTTTTGATTTTTACTTTTGTTATATCTAACTCTTCAATCAAAGCTTGATGTTCTTTACTTTGAATTAAAAGAGTATTTTCAAGCTGTGCTAATTCTTCATCTTTAAGCGTAATTGCATGTATGTTTTTTTCTATCTCTTTTGCAAAATTCTCATTTTTTTCTTT
This sequence comes from Sulfurospirillum arcachonense DSM 9755, assembly GCF_000597725.1. Classification (GTDB taxonomy): domain Bacteria; phylum Campylobacterota; class Campylobacteria; order Campylobacterales; family Sulfurospirillaceae; genus Sulfurospirillum_A; species Sulfurospirillum_A arcachonense. The sequence continues at coordinate 128,022 of NZ_JFBL01000002.1, read as the reverse complement.
TAAATCTTTTTCTTTTAATTCATAATCAAAAAGTAAATCTTTGAGTTTTTGGATCTCGTTTTTCTTTAAAGCAATCTCTTCAATTTTTGTAGCGATATACTCATCTTGTTCTTTTTGTCTGTTTTGTGCATTGCTAATCTCTTTATCTTTTGCAAGAAGTTGTTGTTTTGCTTTAGTCAACTCAAAAGAGAGATGAAAGTTTTCTTGTTGCGTATTTTTTAACTGTGATCTTATTTTTTCTAATCTCTTTTTTTTATCACTCAAGGCATCTTCACTTAAACCTAAAGCATCTTTTTCTTTTTGTAAATCAGTTCGTATTGCTTGTAAATCTGTTTGAATAAATACATACTTCACCACAATAGCCCCAAGTAAAAGAATAAAAACAAATAATAAACCAGCCATCAAATCGGCATAAGAGATCCAAAAATTTCCGGATTCTTCCTTGTTTTTATTGTTTTTATACATTATGAATTCTCTAGATTTTTTACTTGTTCAAGTGCATTGACTATCTTTACAACTTCACTATCTATAGTTAAAAGTGTCTCTTTGAGTTTATTTCCAAACTTATCATCAAATTCATTTAGATACGTATTAAAAGCCCAACCAATTTGGTCTGTATCTTTTTTCATAGTATCAAAGTTTTTTATTATTGATTGGTGAATGAGTTCTAAATTTTCCGGACTTATATTTTTTAAAGACTCTGTGATTTTTACTAAATGCTCATCTTTTTGTTTTAATGAATTTGATATATCTCCAAGAGAAGATGCACTTTGTTCAAATTTAGAAGATGCCTCTTTAAACTGTAATAACATCTGCTTAAAATCCAAAGATATATGCTCATTTGCATTTTGTGCAAGTTCCATTACCTTTACACTCTCATTCATTTGAGAAGTTGCTTTTTTCACTGCTTCTTGTTCAAGTGATATGATATCTCCAAACATCTCAACTCTTTGAGCCATAGTTTTATTCATATTTTCTATCAACTCATCTTGTGCAAAGTTATTAAATACTTGGTTTAATTTCTCAAAATTTTCCATACTCTTTTGAAAATATGTCTGTTCTATCTCTTCTTTATTCCAAAAAAGTGATTTTGTATCTAGTTTAATAGCATTGAGTTTTTTCTCAAATTTACTCAGTCCCGTTTTATCAAATAAAATCCACCAAATAGATAAAAATATACCATATATAGAGACATAAAATGCTGTTCCTACTCCACCTAAAAGAAGTGAGATTTCTTTTTCTAAAACAGCAGAAGTTTGTGAAGAAAAATCAGGCATTGATAGTGCAATAGATATAAATGTACCCAAAATACCCAAAGTCGGGAAAATACCAGCAGCAACAGATGCAAAGTTTTCATCTCTTAAGTCAGCCGTATAATTTTTTGCAAAATCATCATAAGAAGCATTTGCTTTTTTTGTTTGTCCTATAATTAAAATATTTTTTTGAATATACTCTTTTAATTCTTCTTTAAATATTGGTACGTCTTGAATAAATTTACAAGAAGCATAAAATGCATTGTGTTTGAGGAAAAATAGATAAATTATAAAAATAATTCCTATCATAACCACACTATGAATCTCAACCCTAAAAGGTATCCATGTCATAAATCCAGCTAAGACTGTAAGAAAGATTATAAAAGGAAAAAGAAGTAACGATAAAACCTTTCCAAAACAACTTGGCTGTCTCTTCTCTTCTAGTCCTGAAAGATTCACTTCACTCATAAATATCCTTTAAATGCAAAATTTATCCCCAAGTATAACAAAAAAAAGTAACTATATTATATACAATGCAACTTATCAAATTCTTCTTTTATTTCTTCTATATTCTCAATTCCAACAGAAACCCTGAGTAAATCTATAGGTATACCATTCTCATGTAAAACATTTATACCCTTTTTACATGTAATCAAATCATAATGAGCCAAATAAACATAAGGCATTAAAAGAGTAAACTCTGTGCCTAAACTAGGTCCTTTTGCAAAATTAAGGGTGTCGTATACTTTTGCAAACTCTTTTGTAAAAACAAGTGAAATTACTCCACCTACTGCATTTTCATGCCTCATTAATTTTTTATAGTTTTGTGAAGATGAGGCGTAATAAATAGTTTTAATATACTCTTTTGTTTTTAAGTACTCTACAAGCTCTTGAGTATTTTTATTTATCTTCTCTACCCTTTTTTCATATCCTTGTATCTCGTATGCTAAACGTTGTATATCTTGTATATAAGGCTCATCTGCTTGAGAGAAAAAGAGTTTTTTATGTTGGCTCAAATAGGAGTTCTCGTTGATAATAAAACTTCCCATAAGAACATCTGCATTGCCACAAGCAAACTTTGTTAAACTCTCAACTAAAACATCTGCATAGGGTTTCAAATCTAGATTATAAGGCACAGCAAATGTTGCATCTATAATCAAAACTATCTCATACTTGTTGCAAAGTTTTTTAAGTTCATCTAAATCAACACAATGCAAAAGTGGATTGGTTGGAACTTCAGTGATGATAGCACTTACTCTCTTTGCTTCACTTTTTAAATACTCTTCAAGCAAATCGAGTCTATTTACATCATAAAATACTTTTGAATTTAAAAAGTGATTTTCTACTATATTCATCGTATCAAGATAAAGCCATCCAAGCTGAATGATAGTATCTTTGTTTACATGTAAGGCTTGAATTCCTTTAACAACAGAGTAGATTGCATTCATGCCTGAAGTAGTTAAACAGATGTTTTCTTTTGGCTGATTGTAGGCATCTCCTAGAGTTGAGAGAACTTTCTCTTTTGCACTTTTTTCATCTTCTAACTCTTCTACATGTAAACTTGAAATAAGTTCATTTTCAAAGAGATACTTTTCAGCCAACCTCGAAGAGAGATTGCATCCTACGTGTTGGATAAAACTGAGTACATTTTGTAAACCATTTGATTTTTTTTCTACTAAAATTACACCAAAATCTTCATCACAATCGAGTAATTTTAAACCATATCTCTCACATATAAGTTTAGCAAATCTTTTTGAACTCACCAAAACTATCTCTTGAGCCTCTTCTATACTATATTTTTGTTGTAAAAAGAGTGCAAGTTTTTTTAAATAAGGATGCAAGACAAACCGAGGATAACCTGTTTTTATGCAACTATTTGTCCCCTCTTCATAGTCCAACACATCTTTCATAGTAGGAATAGAAACAGAGACTGCATGAACGTTGTTTGGTGGAAGTGTCTCACCACAAGAGATAGGAAAAAACTTTTGCATTTATAACACAGCCTGTTTTATATCTTCTATCAAATCTTCAACATTTTCCAAACCAATTGAAAATCTCACCGAACTATCTTTAATACCAATAGCTTCAAGTTCTTCTTTTGAAAAAGTTGCATGTGAGATTTTCGCAGGTATCTCTACACGAGAGTCAGGACTTCCAAATGAACATTTTTCTCCAAATATCTTTGTATTTTCTATAAACTGTTCCGCCAACTCTACACTCGTAAAATCCGCGGTAAAAAGACCTGGTATAAAATCCATCTGTTTTTTTGCTAACTCATATTGGGCATGAGATTTTAAAGCAGGAAAAGTAACTTTACTTATGTACTCTTGATTTTCCAAAAACTCTGCAATTTTAAGAGCATTTTTTTCATGTTCTTTCATTCTAATTTTTAAAGTAGGGATTCCTAGACTTATCAAAAACACATCCATAGGATTTTGGCTTCGTCCATGAGCATTTGCATAAAAATGAACCTCTTTTGCAAGCTCTTTACTCTTAGCTACAATAGCTCCAGCAACCACACTTCCATGACCAGAGATATACTTTGTCGTTGAAAACAAAGAAAAATCAGCACCCAAATCAAGTGGACGTTGGCTTATAAATGTTGCAAGTGAATTATCTACTGCAAAAAGTGCCTTATGTTTTTTACAAACCCTTGCAACTTCTTGTAAATCTATGATTTTTAAACCAGGATTTGTTGGAGATTCACAAAGAACCAAATCAATAGGATTGTTCTTCAAAATCTCTTCTAATTCCTTTACATGTAAGAAGTTTGCAAAGTGAACTGTGACGTTGTACTTGTCTTTAAAAATCTTCAAAAGTCTAAAAGTACCCCCATAACAATCAGCCTCAACAAGTACATGTGAGTTCGCTTTTAAAACAGTTTCAAACAAAAGAGCAACTGCTGCGATACCCGTATGCGTACAAACACACCCTGCTCCGTTTTCTACTTTAGTAAAAAGGTTTTCTAAAACTTCACGAGTTGGATTGTCACTTCTTGTATAATCATATACTCTATCGCCATCTTGTTTTTTTAAATCAAAAGTTCCTGTGTTATAGATAGGAAAGTGTGAAGCTCCATACTTATCTGCTTCGCTTGCAAAATCTTGTATATGCGCTAAATTTGTTTCTACATGTAAAGGCATAGTTATCCTAGTTTTTTAGAAATTATATCCTATATACATTTTAAAAAACTGATAATTTTCAAGTAGATTAAAAATAGGCTATTTACAGATTAACTTTTATATGTAAAGACATTACATAATTTCTAATATAAAATATTCTAAAATCATAGTAATATTAACTCCAAATTCTTAAGAGTTTTCTAACTACATAACTATCAACAATTTTTATTTCAAAAGAGTTATCTATTAAATATAAAGCAACTTCAAAATATCTGTCTTTATCAAATCCTAAGTCTAACTCTCCTCTATATATAGCTTGATTTGAGTAAAAGATTAAGTACTCTATTATAGGACTATTTTGTGGTTTTAATTCTTTTATATAGCTTTCATACTCTTGAAGAGTATAACTTGGTTTTTGTCCTTTTTGAAAGTGTCTATAGTATTTTTCTACCTCTTTATATGTATCAATCACAAAATGTATATCACTTTTTTGCATATATTTTTTCATGCGAAATTTTGATAAATATGACCATGCATACTTTCTTGAATAATACAAAATCGTAAGAATTAAGCATATTGAAAATACACTTAAATATATTAATTGAGCATTGGTTAATAAAGTTTCATTTAGTCCGTTTATTGCTTCACCCTCAAACGGTATGTCATCAGCGGCATGAATGGCTACCCAACCTCTATCTTTAACAAAGATCTCAGTCCATACAGCTTTATTTTTTCTTTCAATTATATATGAACTTGTGGATAAATTATACTCATTTGGAGCATATCCAGTAGCTAGTCTTGCATATTCTCCTGTTGAACGAAGCATCATAATTAGTGCGGTATTAAACTGCAATGCATTACCAATTTTTGTTTCAAAAAGCATTTTGGAAAGTGTTTGATTATGTATTGTGCTCTTTATAGATGAATGCTTATATTTGTAGTTAATTTTAAAGTATTTAACTATTACTTGTGCTTTTTCAAAAGAGTTATTCCAGCCATTAGTAAGTTTTTTTGCAAGTTTATTTACTTTAGGATCAAGTTTATATCCAGCTCTTGAGTATACTTTTTTATACCAAACATCTGCATAGCTCATAGCATCATAACCATAATATCCTTCACTCTCAACACTTGCAGTATAGTATGTGCCAATCTCTAGCTGTGATGGTGCATAGATAGTTCTTGCTGCATCTTCATAAAATGTATCTGTAGGAAACTGTAATCTTAATAACCCTACTGGTATGTATATAATTGGTTTCCCTACTAATTTACCCTTAACTGTTATAGTATAGTTATCTGTCTTTTGTGTAAAGTATTCATTATAGTATAAATCGTTAGGCATAATCGAATTAGTTCTTCTTGTCCACTCTTTGCCATTCCAGTAGCGATAATAACCTTTGTTTCCATTTTTAATAGTATACATCTTCGTTAAAATTTTTTTCCAGCTTTTTCCATTAAATGCTGCGTAAGTATTTCCTCTTAAAAATCGTGCTTCTTTACCTTTTACTTCAAATAATATTTTGCTTAGATCGTTATTTTCATCTGTATAAATATTAGAGTAATAAGCCTTCTTATTTTTAGATTTTAACTTTTTTTCTTTTAAAAAATTTTTTTCTTTACCACTATATATTTTTTTTTCTTGATTTACTTTTTTAATTGGTTTGTTAAATACCAAATGATTTGTGGCACTTTTTGTTTCTTTACCATCTATAGTATACTTAGGTAGTTCTGTTGTATGCTCTTTATAATATTTACTTTTTTCATTATCTTCACCTATTACACCTTTGTATTGTTTTGTACCACCAAAAGGAAGCACACCGTAGTGTATAGATTGTGGTTGTGGCAAAAAGTAATATAAAACAACAGTAAAAATTGAAACAACAACTACAAGTATAAGTATGGTTCCAAAAAAACTATGTCTCTTTTTATAGTTGTAATGGCTTTGAAGATATATCCTTGAATTATAATAATCAGCTACAACTACAGTAAAAAATGAGAATGTAAAAAGTATAATACTTAATATTGAGTACTGATTAAAGACTATAGAACTAGCAAATAGAAATAGCATAAATGAAAATATAAGAAGATATGCCAACATCCTTCTCTCATTTAGAAAAATATTTAGCCCTATTATCATAGAAAGAGCTACTATGAGTATTCCGGTAGATGAAGCATAATTAGTAAAGTATGTTATAGATGATGCTATCCCTATAAACATACCTATATAGCCTATGTACTTGAGAAGTTTATTGTTGTAATCAGCAAAAAACCAAGAAAATATAAGAGATATAGCTAGTAATGAAATAACTAAAGAACTAATAATATAATCTGGATAAATATACTGTGTTACTATGAAAGTAGGTATAGCTTCACAAAAGAAAAGGGCTATAAAAAGTGTTAAATTTTTCAACTTAGCATCCTTTTCAAATCACAACCCTTTTTTAATATATATTTGTTATATTTTGTATAATTATGAATCTCAAATTCTTCATTAAAAACATCATTTTTAAAACTCTGTGCATCTATATCAAATAAAACAAGATTAGAAACACTTGAGATATAAGAGTTCATATTTCTCTCTACTTCACCACTCCCATTATCAAAAAGAATAAGTGTACCACCTCTTTTGTCTAAACAAAGAAAATGCTTTATTGAGTCAACATAATTTTTATCCCCATCACTCTCAACATAAGCCAAATTTTTAAGTATCTCTGTATTATTGTAGGAACCTTTTATATCTATGAGTTTTATCTCATCTTTACTACGGCCATATATACTTACACTGTATCCCTTATCAAGTCCGTAAATAGCTAAAGATGATGCTATAGTTATAGCGTATTCAAGTGTACTTTCTTTAGATAAGCCTACATTAAAATCTCTATTTAAATCCAATATTATAATTAAACTTGACGCTAATATATCTTGATACTCTCGTACTATAAGTTTACCTTTTTTTGCACTGCTAGGCCAATGAATATATCGAGGGGAATCACCTCGTTTGTATTCTCTTACAGATACAAACTCATCATGTCCCCCCTTTTTTTTACTTTTATTATCTCCATAAAGAGCAAAGGACTCATCTTGACTTAAAGGAAATTTTTCTACTTGAAGAGGATTTGGTAAAACTACAATTTCACTCTTTGTATTTTCTAATATTTTGTTAAAAACTTTAAGACCTAATGGGAAACCTGTCTGTATATGAAGTGGACCTATCTGATGTACACCCCTAATATCAGATGATACTTCACTCTCTATTGTGAGTTTTTTATAGAGGCTTTTGATAAAAAACATATGATTCATATTTGTAGAAAATGGAGTTTTTAACCATACCTCTAAAAAATATTTACCAAAAAAATTAGATGCAGATATCTCTATGAGTATAGGTATATTTTGAGTTTGCTTAGAATATTTTGGGTGTTTTACAGATGCCCTTATACCAAGTATATTAAAATATGGAGCAATTAAAGAGAGTACAAGGGTGGCTAAAGAAAGTTCTGCTATCACATAAAGAAGCTCAAGTCCTCTATTAATTGCAATGATGTAAATAACTATGGCAATTATGAACAGTAGTATGATTATTTTGTTTTCTATAAAAAACTTTAACACTACTTTGGTACTTTTGTTTTTGCTAATACATCAGCAATAATATCTTCATTTGTTAAACTTGAAATATACTGAGGTTTTATAACAATACGATGAGATAATACAGATATAGCAATTTTTTTAATAATATCTGGATCTACAAAATCTTTTTTTTCAATCATAGCAAAAGCTTTAGATGCATGCATAAGTGCAAGTGATCCCCTTGGACTTGCTCCATAAGCTAAAGAGTTGTGTTTTCTAAGAGCATGCATAATAGAAGCAATATACTCTAATACAAGTTTATCTATTTTTATATCAGTTACTTGTTTTTGAAGATCAATGAGTTTATCTATAGATATAACAGGTTTTAAATTTTTTATAGGATGTACTTTTTCTTGCATCTGCATTATTTCTATCTCAGCTTCTATCGTTGGGTAACCCATACTTATTTTCATAAAAAAACGATCAAGTTGAGCTTCTGGAAGTGGATATGTTCCATGAAACTCTATTGGGTTTTGTGTAGCAATAACCATAAAAGGTGATGGAAGTCTATAAGTTTTTCCATCTGCTGTTACCTGATGCTCTTCCATAGCTTCTAACATACTCGATTGTGTACGAGGAGTAGTTCTATTGATTTCATCAACTAAAAGTATATTTGCAAAAATAGGTCCAGGTTTAAATTCAAAAATTCTCTCTTGTTCATTATAAATTGAGACACCTGTAACATCAGAAGGTAAAAGATCAGGTGTACATTGTATACGACGCAATCTACCATTTACTGATTTAGATAAAGCTCGAGCTAAAATAGTTTTTCCTAAGCCAGGAGTATCTTCTATAAGAAGATGACCTTTTGCTAACAAAGAAACCACAAGAAGTTTTATAGATTCATCTTTCCCTATGATAACACTTTGTATATTTTTAATTAATTTATCAATATCATTTGACATTATTTTCCTTCAATTTTTAAATTTAATTTGAACCATGATTAGCAAAAAATAGTGATTTGATAAATTTAAAATGAGTAAATCCCTCTTCTCGTCTATTAGTCCCATCTAGGTTTGATGTTTCAATAATATCATCATAATCATATACCAAACGATCATTAATTGTATCTATTGTTAACGAATCAGGATTTGAAAATCTACTTTCAAACTGAATTAAAGTTCTTTTATTTGAACCATTAAAATCAATACTAGATATATTATCACTAGCTGCATCACTCCAAATTACTTTTCTATTTTTATAATCAACTACAATCTTGGCTGGCTGAGCAGCATATGACAATCTCGTTGCATTTTTAGTTTTTATATCAATCATAACAATTTTATGACCTGAAGAATCACTAACATAAAGTTTATTATAAAGATAATCATAAAACATCCCTCCTCCAGACTTCATAATGTTCTTATCTGATACAAGTATTCTTTTATTATTTCCAGACAAATCTGCATAACCTATTTCACCATATTTTTTCTTCGGTATCCACTGTGACCAAAATATTCTTTCACCCTCATTATCAATTGCTAAACCACTAGGTCCACTTGGAACTGTAATGATTTTTCTTATATTTGTTCCATTTGCATTAGCTTTATATATAGCCTTATTGGTCCTATCTCCCCAATAAATATTTCCATTTTTATCTACTTTACAAGTACTTAAATTAGCACTAAAACTTAAAATCTCAGTTCGCGTATTTAAGTCTTCTATATTAATACCAAATATTCCATTTTTATCATTAGATGTTTGCACAACAGAATAAATATCATACTTATGCTTTACTGTTTGATTAATTTTTTTCTCTTTAGATACTTTTTTTAAATCTTTATAATTATCAATTTTAGTAGTAAAGAATAGTGATTTTATCTCATTGTCATGAGTTAAACTCTCAATTTTTCTATTTGTTCCATCAAGATTTGAACTTTCAAGTTTTGTTGTTAAATTTCCTATAACATCGTTTAATGCACCCCTATATGAATATATCAATCGCTCATTTACTGAATCTATTGTTAATGCTCTTAGATCTGTGGATTTATGTTTAAATTGGATTAAAACTTTTTTATTTGAACCATCAAAAGCAATACTAGATATATTATAATTGGCTGAATCACTCCAAAGTATTTTTTTATTTTTATAATCTACTACAAGATCTTCTGGCTGAGAAGAATTTGTCAATTTTTCACTATCTTTCGTTTTAAAATCATAAACTATAATTTTTTTACCTAGATAATCACTTATATAGAGTTTATCGTATATATAATCATAAAAAATTTTTCCACCTGATTCCATTATACTTTTATCAGATAATATTATCTTCTTATTATTTCCCAATAGATCTGAAGACCATAATTCACCGTATTTTTTATCATATAACCAATGTGTCCAAAATATTATTCCTCTTTTATTATCAATTGCTATGCCATCATGTCTACTATTTTTTGGTAAAGTAATAATTTTTCTTATATTTGTACCGTCAGGATTAGATTTATATATACCATTTTTAGTTCTATTTCCCCAGTAAATATTTCCATATTTATCTACTGTAGAACTACTTAAATTATTAGCATTTTTTATAATTCTAGTTCTACTGCTTAATTTACTATTATTAAGTCCATATATTGCACTATCATTCTTAGATGTTAATACAACAGCATATATATCATATTTAGATTTTGTTATTTGAGCTTTTGTAGAATCTGTACTAACATTGTTCTCCATTGTTTGATTATTTTCTGTTTTTACATTTGTAGTAATTACATCACTATCATATGCAATAAAAGAAAGGATGACTAATACAATAATAAATACTAAAATATCTAAATAATTAATCTTTCTTTTTGATTTTTTCTTGACATCTATTTGAATCTCTTTTTTATTTTCCTTAGAATTTAGCTCTTTTACTTTTGAATATATTACATCATCAATACCTAAGACTTCTAAAGCTTTTCCTAAAGAGTGAATTATCTCTTGATTATTAAGTGAGTTTGGGGCGATAGATATTAAATCCCATCCATCTTCAGTCTTATAGAGTTTTATCTCTATATTTGTTTCTTTATAATGAAATATCAATAAGGATTCTAAATTATTAAGCCTTTTGATAGGTAATAGCCAACTGTTTGTATCTCTATCTACAATCCAATGATGCTTATATAAAGCGACTTTATTTAAGTACTTATTTAACAATTTATCTAATTTAAATCTATTTATATCATCTTGGGATACATATTCATTAATAAATGCCATTATTTTATCTGCCATAGTTTTAATAAACTTAATATTTTATTTTGTAAATATGTCACTAATTAATCCTCTAATTTCATTATCATTAATTTTAGAGATTATTTTGTTTCTATCAAAATCTAAAAAAGTGCCTTTTAATACTTTCATTTGTTGAGCTAAATATAGCTTATTAAAAATCGTATTTTTTTCATCATTCAGATATTTGGCTACTTTTTTGTAAAATAAACTTTTATTTTTGATAACATATCTATCTATACCTCTTTTATGTTCAACGTTACCTTTCAATAAATCTGAATAAAAAGCATCTAGAGAAAAAAATGCTTTACATCGATTTGTATATTTATTATACATGGTATTTACATACTTATAATTATATTTTTTAGGCAATGCTATATCGCTACCACCATGTTGCATACCCTTAGCAATTGTTTCTAATTTAGCCTCGATTTTATCACTATTTACTTTCCATGTAAAACGTTCCATTGTCCATATTTTTCTTTCTACATCTGATAGTTTTGGTACTTTTTCTAAATTATATTTTTTTTGTAAATCTTTTTGCATTTTATTGTAGCCTGACCAAACATCCATAAAAATTTCAAATTCATTTGCAGTTTTTTGTATATCTGATGCATATTCAATAGCTAATTTTTGCAAATTGTTATCTAAATTATAAGCTATATTACTATCAATAACTACTCCATATCCTCTAAGAAATGGTAGAGTTTTAGATATTGGATTTTCTTTATAATCTTTGATAGTTGATACATCTTTATATGAAATACGAGGATCATATTTTAATTTTATAACCTTTAAATAAGAAAGGTATTTCATATCAAATTTTACTAATTCATCAGCTTGTGATATAGCATCTTCATTTTTATCTTGCCAAATTTTTAATTTTAAATATAAATTATCATCAATTATATTTTTATTTCTGATGAGTTCATTTATATTATCAATCTTGCCATTATTATTTTTATCATATACTAAAATAGCATCACTATGTTTTAACCATCCGACTTTCGTCTTTATGCCATCACCTGTTAAATCAAAATATATTGAGGATTTTTTCAACATAGTAGTTAAAATAGATCCATCTTTATTTTTATCTATAACAATAATGTTATTTATTTCCTGCTCATATCCTTTCTTTTTGACTCTATTAGTATTTTTATTTATTTTCTTTACTTCTATAGATTTTCTATCATTTGTGCTTTTTTGTAGTATAAAAAATACAATAGAAGCAATTATAGATACTAATAAAAAACTAATATATATATCTTTATTGTGAATAATTCTTTTAGGTCGTTTGGGTTGAATTGTTTCTATTTTTTCTATTTTTTTGGGTATCGCCCAGATTATTTTCTTACCATTAAAACCCATTAAAGCTTTTTGTAAGATTTCTATTATTTCTACATTATTGAATGAATTTGAAGCAATGGATATTAAATCCCATCTATTTTCCACCATCCATAGTTTAATCTCTATATTTGTATTTTTATAATGAACTATCCAGATAGTCTCAGAACTATTTAACTGTTTTAAGGGCATAAGCCAACTGTTTGTATCTTTATCTATAGTCCAATGATATTTATATGAAGCAGCAGCATTTAAATACTTATTTAATAGTTCATCCAATTTAAATTTATTTATATCTTCTTGTGATGCATATTCATTTATAAATGCCATATATGATCTACTAATTACCCATTATTGTATTTTTAGATTGTTATATTAGGTGTTTTTATAGCTGTGATTTTTTCTATAACTTGTACTTCATTAATTTTAGCTTCTAGCTTATGGCTTATCTCTTTCATTGTAGATACTTCCTCTTTTGCTTGTTTAAGAGCTTCTGTTTTTAAAGTACTTATTTTAGTCATGGCCTCATCTATATTTGCAAATGCTTCTTTTAATGATTCTATACTTAATGTTGCTTTTCCTGCTTTTTCATAAATTTTTGTACCTTGTTCATTCATACGTTTTGCATTACCTACTATAAGTTCATTAGTAGCTTCTTTAGTTTTTTCAACCGCTTCAATAACATTTTTTTGATTTTCAAGTGCTACTAGCATACTTACACCAACTTCTAATGCTCTTTTTGTTACCACTTTTACATTAGAGATATTATCTATTAATTCCCAGTTAGTGTTTATAATAAAGTCATTTGATAAAAAGCCCTCTTGAGTAACTATGAGTATTTCATAAATACTTCTAATCTTTTTCTGAAGATTTAGCATTAGATTATTTACATAAAACTCTTTTTCTTTATCATTCAGATTTTCTATGTTGTTTTCAATTGCATTTATAACTTGTTGCATAACAAGTGCTTTTCTTTGCAAATCAATAGCTGCTTTTTTATATCTATCTTTATCATGTTGTAGTACTATATTATCATCACGAAGCAGCTTCTCTCCATCATTAAGTGAATTTAGTATTTCATCAATAAGCTCTGATGCTGATTTGAATTTTGTGAGATATTTATTAATAGGCTTACCTACAAAAGGTAGCATAGATAAAAAACTTTTTGCAGATAAATTATGTTTATTCGGATTTATTTTAGATACTTCATTACTAAGACTTACAAGCGTTTTAGCTATATCATTGGATTTAGTGTCATCTATAGATTCTATATTAGATATTTTACTTCCTAAAAGTGCTGATGAGTTTTCAAGTGCTTCTATATCATCAAGTGTTATACTCTCTAATATACCTCTAATCTCACTTTTATCTTTACCAACAAAAAATTCTAAAAACTCTTTAGCTTTCACCTTGATATTGTCAGTGTTATTTTCTGTCAAATTGTCTTCAAAAACACTAGTCTCTTGGGTAATTAACATCTCTTGTTTATCTATAGACTTTTTTATTTCTTGCATCATTTTCCTCTATCGTTGTTTTATCTTTGTCAATATCTGTGTTGAATGCTCAAACTCATTTAGTATATTTTCTATTTTATGGTCATTGTTGTTCTTACCCATAAGCTCTTTTATAAAGTCATCTAAGTTTTTTTCTATACTAAAGTTTTGCGCAGTATTTTTTTTTATTTCATTTTGATAAAATATCTCTTTATTTGAATCTGAACTGATTGATAGCGCTTTGTTTAGTTCATATTTTATTTTTAGATTTTCTATATATAAATTTAGTGAAGAGTTTGCCACTTTTAACACTCTGATACTTAAAAGTCCTTTACTCGAAAACTTGTCTTTCATAAATGATGTAATCAAATCAACTTTTGAAAATATATTGTCTTTAATGTCTAATTTATATTTTAATGTTATCTTGTATCTTAACAAATTGTATTTTTCTTTCTCTCTATTATATGTATAATTTTCTTTGTTCTTAGAAAAGCTTATACAAGTTAGGATGAACCATAAAAAACTAAAAGCTGTCAACAAATTAAATACATTGATTGCAAATGATGATAAATCTAAAAAATATAAGGCTAACATGTAGCTATATAATGTAGTTATAGATAATAAACCAAAATAAAAAAATATCTTTTGTTGTCTAAAAAAGTAAAAAACCATATCAATCATTGAATATCCAAAATTAAAATTAGCTGATTTTATCATAAGTAGTTTTAAGTTAATATTATATATTTTTAGATACTATCCTATATAAATATTTTAAGAGGTAAATGTGATAGATCATCAGTTGAAATTTAAACAAAAACTTATTTTTTTACTTTTAATTATACTTATATTACCATTAATTATTATTTTTTATTTCGCACAAAAGTCTGATATAGATGTTCAACAAATCCCGATAATATCTATCGAAAATAGTAAAACTCTTAATCTAAGAGGAACTATAAGAGATATAAAACTATCAAAAGATACAAAAACAGCTTATGTTGTAGCTGATAGTAGGGGCATATATATAATAGATATTCAAAACCCTTTAGATCCAAAACTAATCTCACAATTCAAATACTTTAAAAACTCTTATGATAAATCTAGAAGCCTGGAGTTAGTAGAGGATAAAAATATATTATTTGTAAGAGACACACTAGCGGGAATATATAGTATCAATATTGAAAACCTTTCTGAACCAAAATTACTAACTACATATAACCATCAAGAGCAAATATATAAATTTTGTATATCAAAAAATGGAAACTACTTATATCTTACTGATAAAAGTGGTATCAAAGTGTTAGATATTAAAAATCCTGATGAGATAAAAATAATTACTAAATATAATACCAAGAAAAAATATTTTGATATAATTGAAGTAAAAGAAAATATAATATATCTCCTTTCATCTTTTGATATAGATATACTGGATATTAATTTTGATCAGGAACCTAAACTAATAGGAAATTATATAACATTGGGTGATGCAGAAAAAATCACACTTTCCTTTAACAAAACACGTGCTTTTTTATCTAGTGGCTACAATGGTGTAGAAATATTAGATATAGCCAATAAACTAAATCCAAAACCTTTAGGCATATATAAATCATCTAAAATAACAAAAAGTGCTATAGTTTCAAAAGGTGGGAAAACTCTATATATATCTAATCTCAATGATACTGTTGAAATGGTAGATATCCAAAATCCAGATAATGCAAAATCACTTCAAACAATAAATATCAATTTTACAAAAAAACATAAAGCATTGAATCTTGGTTTGTCTATAAATGAAAATATACTTTTTGTAGCAAATGGTATAGGTGGTATGAAAGTTATTAAATTAAGATAGCTAATTAAATGTTATTGTTGGTAGATATACACTTACTTATATTGAATTACAATAACATACTTAAATCTAAAATAAGTAAAATTAAAGGTTATAAAATGTCTAATTTAGTAATAAAATTTATACTACTGTGTATTCTTTCATTAAGTACCTATGCAAATGTACCTATAAAAAACCTAGTACTAAAAACAACAAAAACAGAACTAAAAGAAAATACACAAACAACTCTAAATTTAAAAGCAATTTACTCAAATAATACTACAAAAGATATAACAGACAATATAAACTGGACTATACAAGATAACTCAATAGTAAGTATAGAGAACAATACACTAAAAGCTTTAAAAAAAGGAACTACAACTTTACAAGTAAAAGTAAACAATATAACATCAAATACCATAACTATAACAGTGTATAAAAAGATAAATGGATACAGACTTCCACCTGAGCCAGACCCAACTATAAACAACTCTACACTTCTTGGGATAGATAGCAACAACAATAGGGTTAGGGATGATGTGGAGAGATGGATATATAAAACTTATGATAATCCTATTGAGATTGGCTTATTTATGCAAAATGCCAGGGCATATCAATTAGTGATTGAATACCCTAGTAAAGCTCATGAGACTACTAAATATATAGATAATTCCTATAGTTGTGAAAGATATATATTCTCTATAAATTCAAAATTAGAGAAAAAATATGAATATATCGATACAGATAAAGAATTAAAAAAAATTCAATTTAATACAATACAAAGACACATTGCATATCAAAAGTATAACGCAGAGTTTAGCGGTGAAGTCTTTAGTGCACCAAAACCATCAAAAGAAAAATGTGAATTTGATGAAAATGGAATTCTTGGAGAACTTAAGTAAAATTTATCTCAATCAATAATAATTATCTATCAAAATTAATAACTCCATATTCATTTAAAAACTCTATTTTTATATTGAAAGTGAGTTTTTTTACTGCTATAATCTTAAAACTTAAAATTAGGAGATGGATTATGAGATTATCAAAATGTTTAACAGTGGTGGCACTTTGTTCACTTGGACTTTCATTACACGCGAGTGATGAAGCGAGGATTACTTACAAGTCAGCAAAATCTTCTTCATCATACTACCAAATGGCAGTACAAATTGGTGAGAATATTGGAAGGAAAAGCGATAAAAAGTTGCATATAACTATTGAAGAGAGTCAAGGTTCTGTTCAAAATGTAAAAGAAGTGAAAAAAAGAAAAGGTAACTACATTTTTACAACTCCTCCTGTTTTAGTAAAACTTGCTCAAAATAAAAAAGCGATGTTTAAAAAAGACAATCCAGAAAGTTATGCAAAAATCAGATCACTTTTTCCAATCCCATTTCTAACAATGCATATTGTTGTAAGTGAAAAATCTGGAGTAAAAACTTTTGAAGATTTACACGGGAAATCACTCCTGATAGGTAAAGGAAGTTTTGGTTCAAAAGAGGCTAAAAAGTATATGAAACTATTTGGTTTAGATGATGTAAAACTTATAGGTGCAGAACTCTCAGGTGCTGTAGCTGCTCTTAAAAATGGTCAAATAGATGGTTTTGCAACCTCAGGTTCATATCCTGCACCAAACGTAATAGAAGCCGTAGCAAGTACTAAAATCAATATTTTAAGTATGAGTGATGAGCAAATTAAATTAACAAAAAGAGATAAGCTTATCATTCCTGCTGGAACATATTCTGGCATAGATAAAGATATAGCAACGACAACTTTACCTGTTGGAGTTTATACAACAACAGATATGGATGAAGAGACAGCTTACAAATTTACAAAAGCATTTTGGGAATCTAAAACAAACTTAGAGAAACAAAATATTTGGTGGAAAGCAATAACTCCTTCAAATTTAGCAATGTTCAATACAAAACTTCATAAAGGCGCATTAAAGTACTATACTGAAATAAATGCCAATGTTCCTGCTAAATTAAAATAACCGTAAATATGGACAATATAAAAAATGAGCTACTAACAACAAAATATTTGTTAGTAGCTGCTCTTGCGATTATTACTATTGGTTTTCATGTGTATTTAATTTTTACAGGTCTTATGCCAAACTTAGTAAGTAGACCTGTGCATTTAGGTTTGGTTCTACCTTGGGTGTTTTTACTTACTGATAATAACAAAGTATCAAAATTTACAAAATATTTTGGTTATGTATTGCTTGTTTTAGCTCTTTTTTCTGTCTATTTTATCATTTCAAATCATGTTGATTTAGAAGACCAGTACGGCTCACTTGAAGGAAATTTACAATATTTTGTAGCTATATCTCTTCTTGTAGCTGTACTTGAAATGGCAAGACGTGCTATAAAACTAGCTCTTCCATTAACTGCTGTCATTGCTTTAGCATATGGTTTATGGGGGCATTATATCCCTGGAAATTTTGGACATCAAGAAATTCCAATGGATAGTTTTTTAGGAACTCTTGTTATTGCAGAAGGTGGTGTTTTTGGCTCATTAACAGGAATTTCAGTTAATGTCGTAGCAGTATTTGTCATATTAGGAGCATTTGTTGGTGTTGGAGAAGGTGGTAATGCCTTTATGTCAATGTCAACAAAACTTGCAGGAAGACTTAGAGGTGGAGCAGCAAAAGTTTCTGTTTTAGCATCTGCATTTTTTGGCTCAATCTCAGGTTCAGCTTCTGCTAATGTAGCTTCAACGGGAGCTTTTACAATTCCTACTATGAAAAGATTGCATTATCCTTCTAGTCTTGCGGCTGCTGTTGAAGCTGTTGCTTCTACTGGTGGTCAGATTATGCCTCCACTTATGGGTGCTGGTGCTTTTATTATGGCTGAACTTTTAGGGGTAAATTATACGATTATTATGAGTGCAGCGATATTCCCTGCTATACTCTTTTTCTTTACCGTGTGGATTGGTATTGATGTGTTTGCAAAAAAATATAATTTAGTGCCAATGGACAAAAGTCTTATTCCTAGTCTAAACTATGTAGTTAAACTCAGTCCATTTTTTCTTATCCCTTTTGGATTTTTGTTATCTGCACTCTTAATTTATGGGAAGACTCCCCAATTCTCAGCAGCGCTTGCTATATTTGCTAGTATTTCTTTACTTATCATTGATAAAAATTGGAAAATATCTTTAAAAGAGTTTGTTATAAAGTTTTTAGAGGGTAGTATCACAGCCTCTAAGCAAATTTCTACTATTGCTTCGGTTATTATCTGTGCTGGTATTATTATCGGTGTTTTAAACATAACTGGAGTTGGAGTGAAGATTACTTCGGCAATTCTTTTTTTATCAGGAGGCGAGCTTTGGATTGCTCTTATCTTGACAGCTCTTGCGTGTTTGATTTTAGGAATGGAAGTTCCTACGACTGCTGCGTATATTATCTGTGTTTCAGTTGCAGGTCCAATCCTTCAAGAGTATGGTCTCTCAGCACTCCAATCTCATCTATTTATCTTTTGGTTTGCACTACTCTCAACTATAACACCTCCAGTTTGCGGAACCGTTTTTATAGCTTCCGGTATGGCAGATACTAACTGGCTACCTGTTGTTTCAAAAGCTATGAAATTAGGTATTGGTCTTTATATAGTACCTCTGTCTTTTATAGTCAATCCAAACCTAATTCACCCAGATACTCACCTATTTTTAGCTTTAGTATCTTTTGTAAAAATCGCCTTAGGTTTAGCTATATTATCAAATGCTTTAGTGAACGATAGATTATCAAAGATATTAAGAGCAGGGATGATTATAGTTTCGATTGCAGTTATAATGTTCCCTTTTTAAAAAACTTATAAGAGGGAAAATCCCTCTTATAAATTAGAGTACCATTGCAGCAATCCAGCCAAATATAATAAGTGGAATATTAAAATGTATAAAAGTTGGAACTACAGTATCCCAGATATGGTCATGTTGTCCATCTGCATTTAGACCTGAAGTCGGTCCAAGTGTTGAATCAGATGCAGGAGAACCAGCATCTCCTAAAGCTCCAGCTGTTCCTATTAACGCAATAATTGCTAAAGGAGAAAAACCAAACTGAAGAGCTAAAGGAACATAGATAGTTGCTATAATTGGTATAGTTGAAAAAGATGAACCTATACCCATAGTCACTAAAAGCCCCACTACAAGCATCAACAATGCAGCAAGTGCTTTGCTATCTCCAATAAGTCCTACTACAGAATTTACCAAAGCATCAATACCATTTGTTGCTTTTAAAACTTCAGCAAAACCTGAAGCGGCTATCATGATGAAACCTATCATAGCCATCATATGAACACCTTTTGTAAATACATCTTGAGTCTCACCAAACTTAATCACTCCACCAAGAGTGAAGATAATAAATCCAGCAAGTGAGCCTAAGATAATAGAATCTGCATAAAGTTGTAAACCCAAAGCAACCATAATACCTACAACAGCAACATAAACATGGTTCATATTAATTGTTTTAGATTCTGGCTCTATCTCTAAAATCATCGATTCTTTATACTCTCTTGGTTTTCTATACGTAAAAAATATTGCCGTAAAAAGTCCTAGAACCATACCAAAAACCGGTATTGCCATTCCTAAAGGAAGTTGATTTGCAGTTGCAGCAACACCGTTATCCACTAAATATTTCAATAAAATATTTTGTAAAAAGATACCACCAAAACCGATTGGTAAAAGCATATATGTTGCAGTCAAACCAAAAGTAATAACACAAGCGATTAATCTTCTATCTAGTTTTAAAGTTGCCATTACATGTAACAAAGGTGGAATTAAAATCGGAATAAAAGCGATATGAATTGGAACTATATTTTGAGATGAAATAGCCGCTAATAAAATTATTGAGATTAAAGAAACTTTCACCCATAATTTTTCACTTACTGTTGCTTCTTTACCTTTTACTTTTTTAATAACTCTATTTGCTAACAAATCAGTAATTCCCGATTTAGAAATTGCCACTGCAAATGCCCCAAGCATTGCATAACTAAGAGCAATTGATGCTCCGCCACCAAGACCATTATTAAATGTATTAATAGTCTCTATTAAAGACATTCCCCCTATTAGGCCTCCTATAATAGCACTTATTGTAAGAGCTATTACAACATTTATTCTCATAAGGCTCAATGCCAACATGATTATAACTGCCACAGCAATTGGATTCATTTATATCCTTTTTCAAATTTCAAAAAGGAAAGTTATATCATAAATATTATAAAAGACATATGAGAAGAAAATAACCAGTAAAAATAAATATCCTGGATTATTATTAAAAATATTTGACTCTTTGCTCTTCTTAAGCTATTTTTTGTTTTCACTCTTATATGCTTTAATATTTTTTATGATAAAATAAGTGCATTAAAGATGGAAGGTTACGCGTGAGAAAGAAATTGTCAATCAAAGAAAAAATTATAGATTATGTATATATATTATCAAACCAACCTGTTATATTTAAAGACTTATTATCTGCAAACAGCCACTACAATGAAAAAATGTATGTAGACCCAGGAAAACTTGGATTTCGTATGAATATTATAAAAGCATATATATCTTATTTTATTCTTTGTGCTATAGTCATTATGCCTCTTATTGGTATAACTCATTATTTTCTTAAACATATGGACTTTCATATCTCTATTGTAGGTTCAGTGTTAGTAACAGCTGTAGTATTTATAGGGTTTGATTTTTTTAGAGCATGGATACGAGATGCAATCACTCTCAAACTTATCAAAAAAGCTTGGTTAGTTCATTTCCCATATTTTGCTTATGAAAAATATAGTAGCAAAGTTGAAAAGATTTATAATGAATCTCTCAAAGAAGAAGTAGCTAAAAGAGATTTACAACAATACGTAATGGATAAGTTAGTTGAAGAGAGTTAAACTCTACTTCAACTCTCCCCAATTTTTACCAATACAAACACTTACATCTAATTTAACTTTTAAATCATAAATATCTTTCATTATCTTTTTTGCTTTTTGGGCAAAATATTCAACTAATTCATCTTTTACTTCAAAGATAAGTTCATCATGAATTTGAAGTAACATTTTAGAATTTTCATCACATAATTCATTTTGAATTTTATTCATAGAAAGTTTTATCAAGTCCGCTGCACTTCCTTGAAAACGAGTATTTACAGCTTCTCTTTCATACATAGGAACTTGCATACCATTTGCATTTTCAAAATCAAAATAACGCTTTCTTCCTAAGAGAGTCTCTACATAACCATCTTCTTTAGCTTTATCACTAATACTCTCTAAGTAACTCTTCACTGTTGCAAAAGATTTAAAATAGTTTTCTATATATCCTTTTGCTTCTGCTTGGCTTATCCCTAAAGTTTGAGCAAGTTTTCTAGCACCCATACCATATAATAATCCAAAGTTTATGCTCTTAGCAACGCCACGTTTTTTATCGGCTTCTTCCTCTCCAAAGAGTTTTAATGCTGTTTGTCTATGGATATCTAAGTCATTATTAAAAGCATTTAATAAATCTGCATCTTCACTATAATGTGCTAGGAGTCTCAACTCTATTTGAGAGTAATCAATACCCACAAAACTATACCCTTCATCAGCAATAAAACCATTTCGAACTTCACGTCCAAGCTTTGTTCTTGTTGGAATATTTTGAAGATTAGGGTCTTTTGAACTAAGTCGCCCTGTTGCTGTTCCTGTTTGTAGAAAAGAGGTATGAATACGATTATTTACAGAATCCTCTCCAAGTTTTAAAAGAGGTTTTATATATGTTGATTGGAGTTTATGAAGCTCTCTATATTCTAAAATCTTAGAAATGACTTCGTGTTCATCTAAGAGTTTAGTTAAAACACTTTCATCTGTGCTATATCCCGTTTTTGTCTTTTTTACCACAGGTAATTGCATATGCTCAAACAACACTGCACCTAACTGTTTTGGAGAATTTAAGTTAAACTCCATTTCACACATTTTAAAAATATCAATTTTTAACTCTTCAATTGCACTATTTGTTTTTAACTCCAAATGACAAAAATACTCTATGTCTACTTTTATACCCTCTTCTTCCATATCTAAAAGAGTCATTATAAAAGGAAATTCAATATTTTTTGCAAGTGTTAAAAGATTTGGGTCTAATTTTTCAATCAATTTTTCATACAATTTCAATGTCATCCAAGCATCTTCACTTGCATACTTACAAGCATCTTCTAAGTCCACTACTGAGAAATTTTGTCCTTTAGGAACTACGTCTTTAAACTTTACCATTTCATAAGAAAAGAAACGTTTAGCAAGTGAATCTAACCCTGCACTAAGCTCAGGATTTAAAAGCCACGCTAAAACCATAGTATCAACAAAATATTCTACATGTAAAGATTGAAAGTTCTGTTTTACTATGGCAAAATCATATTTCAAATTTTGTCCAACAACTTTACATGTAAAGATTTTCTCAATAGCTTTTTTTGCATCTTCAAAACTTACTTGATCCCCAACTCCCAAATAATTATGTGCAATTGGAACATAATACGCTTTTGAAGTATCTGTTGCAAATGAAAACCCTACTATACTTGCACTTCTTACATCAAGTCCCGTTGTTTCAGTATCAAAAGCAACTATATCTTCTTTTGAAAGTCTCTCTACCACAGAAAAAAGTTTTTCATTGTTATCCAATAAAATTGGCTCAAAAGTATGAGTTTCTTTTTTTTCTTCTACTTTTGGTGCATATTTTAACCTAGATAAAATTCCCTTTAAATCATATTTTTCTAGCTCATCAACTATATTTTCAAGTGGTTGATTTAAAGGAAAATGAAAACTTTCAAACTTATCAGAAATATCTAAACTATCATCAAGTTTTACAAGTTCTTTACTTAAAAATGCATTATCATGACTCTCTTCAAGTAACTTTTTTGTCCTAGGATTTAAAACATTATCCAAATTTTTATAAATATTTGCAACATCTCCAAAATCATCTATAAGTTTTTTAGCTCCCTTAGCACCAATACCTTTAACACCAGGAACATTATCTGCACTATCTCCTACAATAGAGAGGTAATCTCCTACATGCTCAGGATACACTCCAAATTTTTCAAAACATTTTTCTCTATCAATCTCTTGCTTTTTCATAGGATCATAAATAACAACACTACCATCCTCTATAAGTTGGTATAAATCTTTATCATGACTTACTATTCTTACTTTTATATCATGTTTTTTTGCAAATCTTACTGCAGCTGCAATTACATCGTCAGCCTCATACCCTTCTTGAGAAAATGCTTTAAAACCCATTTTATCAATCCAACTAATTGCTACTGGAAGTTGTGTTTTTAAATCCTCAGGGGCAGGTGAACGATTTGCTTTATAATTTGGGTCAATTTCATGTCTAAAATTTTTTCCCTTAGCATCAAGTGCAAAAAGTATATAGTCGGTTTCGTGCTCTTCTCTTAAAGTATAAATAAAATTAGCAAAACCTGTTATTAGTCCTGTTGGGAAACCATCTTTGTTTCTAAGGTTTGGTAGTGCATAAAAATTGCGAAAGAAAAACCCAAAGGTATCAATAATAGTAAGAGTCTTCATTAAGCATTTTCTATAATTTTTTCTACGGCATTCGCAAAGACAGCTGAATCATATCCCTCTTTTTCAATTAAGTTTATCGCTATTGTTACACTTCTATCACTCAAAGGTGAATTCATTGGTGCTGCTGTTTTTACGATTTTTAATGCAAAAGAATAATCTTTTATCTCATCTGGTGCGTCTTCATAATTGTCTGCATAATGTATTGCCTCAACCATAGTTTCATCAAATCCCCAATGCTCAAATATTTTTGAAGTTACTGCGGCCGTTGTTGTACCTACGTACATTTGCTCTACTTGTGCTATATTAACCGTACTTTCAATTTCAGATTTAAATTGCATGACCTCATCGTTTTTTACGATTTCATCAGCAATTAAAATTTTTCCTGTTTCTTGAAGAAGTGCAGAAAGAAATAAAGTTCCAAGTTTTTCTCTATCGACTTTACCATACCATTCTCTCATTAAACTACTTTGTACAGCAGATATATGCACAAAATCCTCAGGAACAAGTCCATAAGGTTCAATATCGACATTCAGTAATTTTTTAACTGTTATATCTGTCGTTAATGCTCTTGTAGTTGACATTCCAAAAAGAGATACTGCTTGAAGCACACTTTTAATCTCACGTCTAAAACTGTATAAAGGAGAATTTGCAACTTTTAAAAGATTTGCAACTAACATAGGGTCAGTTTCTATAACCTTCGCTAACTGCTCTATAGTACCATTCTCATTTGAACAAATAGAAGTTATCTCATGAAAACTTTTTGGTAATGGGGGTAAAGTCCTTATACGGTCTGTCATATCTTCTAACATATCAACCTCAAATATTTTTTTATCTATTTTATCAAATTATTATTTAAACTAAGTTCTTTTGCTAAAAACTCACCTGTATAACTTCCACTTTTCTTATAATTTAGAGCAACACTTAGAGGTGTTCCTACATCAACTATTTGCCCACCATAGCTTCCTCCATCTGGTCCCATATCAATAAGATAATCACAGTTTTTAATAATGTCCATATTATGTTCAATCACTAAAACAGAATTTCCTAAATCTGTAAGATGATGTAATACTTTTGTAAGCCTATCTACATCTGCAAAATGAAGTCCTGTTGTAGGCTCATCTAAAATATATAGAGTGTTTCCAGTGTCACGTTTACTGAGTTCTTTCCCTAATTTTATTCTTTGTGCCTCACCACCACTTAAAGTTACAGCATTTTGACCAAGAGTAATATACCCTAGCCCAACATCACTCAAAGTTTGCAGTTTTTGATTTATCTTAGGAATGGCTTTAAAAAATTCTAAGGCTTCGTCTACACTCATATTAAGCACATCAGATATAGACTTACTCTTATATTTTATTTCTAAAGTTTGCGCATTATATCTATGCCCTTTACAGATATCACACTTAACCATAATATCTGGAAGAAAATGCATTTCTATTTTTATTTCACCCTCACCTTGACATTTCTCACAACGTCCACCTTTAACATTAAAAGAGAAACGTCCTATTTTATAACCACGAAGTTGTGCCTCTTTTGTTTTTGAAAAAAGTGTTCTTATTTCATCCATAACACCAGTATATGTTGCAGGATTACTTCTAGGAGTTCTTCCTATTGGACTTTGATCAAGATATATTACTTTATCAAGATGTTCAAGCCCATGACACTCTACTCCTGCTACTTTTTTTACTTTTCTAGCACGATTGAGTAACTCTTTAGCTACTGGTAAAAGTGTTTGAAGGATGAGTGAGCTTTTACCACTCCCACTAACTCCAGTGATACCAACTAAATTTCGAAGAGGAATTTTAACTTTTATATTTTCTATATTGTTTACATGTACATTTTTTAGTTCTATCCAATCTTTTTGTTCTCTATCTTCTTTATATTCTATTTTTTTTACACCATTGAGATAATCAGCTGTCAAAGTTTCACTCTTTTTTAGCTCTTCAAGAGTTCCTGCAAAAACAATCTCACCACCAAATTTACCTGCATTTGGTCCAATATCAACTATAAAATCACTCGCTTCAATAGTCTCTTTGTCATGCTCAACTACAATAACACTATTACCTTTTTTCTGCAAATTTCTAAGCGTTCTTATGAGTCTTAAAGTATCTCTTTCATGTAAACCAATACTAGGCTCATCAAGAACATACATAACACCAGTAAGTCCACTTCCTATTTGTGATGCTATTCTAATTCTTTGTGCTTCCCCACCACTTATAGTCCTAGCATCACGTCCAAGCGTAATATAACCAAGTCCAACATCAAATAAGAAAAAGAGTCTCTCTCGTATCTCTTTTAGGACTGAAGCAGCTATAAGATGTTGTTGTTCACTCATATATTCAAAATTTTGTTCATCTTTAAAAAAGTCTAAAGTTTTATCTATTGGCATATCTAAGATATCACCTATATTTCTTGATGCAACGTGTACAGCTAAACTCTCTTGTTTTAATCTATGTCCTGTACATCTATCACAAGACTTTTCACTCATATAATCACCAAGCTCTTTTTCATCTTTGAGCATATCATAAGCTATTTTTACAACACCTTCCCATTTCCTAGTTAAAGAGTGTCTTTTCCATGTAAACTTTGCTTCTTCTACGCCACCATGAAGTATTGCTTTTTTTTCATGCTCTTTTAAATCTTCAAAATTTGTATTAACATCAATACCTGCTGCTTTACAATATCCATTTAAAAACTTTGCATAATAGCCTTTATTAAAACCATAAAAAAGTTTTATCGCACCATCGGCTACAGTTTTATGTTCATCTATAATTTTTGAAAGGTCAAGTGTATATCTTATACCTAATCCATCACAAACAGGACAAGCACCTTTAGGTGAATTAAAAGAAAAAGAGAGAGGTTCAAGTGGTTCAAAACTTATCTTACAATCAAAACAAGCTAAATGCTCACTATAATGAATATGAGGTGTTTCTAAGCCTACCTCTTCATGATTGAGTATATCAAGTTCAACTTCACCATAACTTTCTAATAATGATTTTTCAATGTCACTTGCTATTCTTTCTGTATTATCTTCTTTAATAACAACTCTATCTATCACAACTTTTATAGTATGTTTTTTTGTTTTACTCAGTTCTACCTCTTCATCAAGTCTCACCATAACACCATCAATCATGGCTCTTACATAACCTTTATGACGAAGAGACTCTATCATATCAGCAAAACTACCTTTTTTCTCACGTACTAATGGAGCTAAAATAACTAATTTTGTCCCAATAGGAAGTTTTAAAACTTCCCCTATAATATCTGCTCCACTCATCTGAGAAATTGGCTCACCACACTTATGACAATGCTGCTTCCCAACTCTTGCAAACAAAAGTCTCATGTAATCATATATCTCTGTAATTGTTCCTACAGTTGAGCGTGGATTTTTACTTGTTGTTTTTTGATCAATTGCAATAGCAGGAGTCAATCCCTCTATTCTCTCCACATCTGGTTTTCCAACTCTATCTAAAAATTGTCTTGCATAAGAAGAGAGTGATTCAATGTATCTTCTTTGTCCTTCAGCATAGAGTGTATCAAATGCCAATGTTGATTTACCACTTCCACTAAGACCTGTAAATACAACTAATTTATTTTTTGGTATTTCTAAATTTATATTTTTTAAGTTATTTTCGTTTGCACCAAAAATCTTTATCATCTGTTACCTTTAAAAGAATAGTTTGTTAAATGTCATACAAAATATAATAATGTATAACGTTAAAATTAATTTTTTATGTAATTTTTTATTAGTTTTATGAGACATTTTTATACCAAAATATACTCCTATCAGAGAAGTAATTCCTACTATAAGTCCCTTATCATAATGAATGTATCCAAATCTAGCTAAACTAATAAATCCTGAAGTTGAAGAAAATATAATGTAAAACAGAGACATAGAAACTGCTTTTTTAACATCATAATGTAAAAATCCAACTAATATGGGAGTTAAAAAAAGTCCCCCTCCAACACCAATACTTATGGCGATCAAACCTACAAACATTCCTACTAAAAAAAGAACTATTTTAGAATTTATCTCTTCTTTATCACTTATTTCAGGGGATTTAAAAAATTTCATAATCGCTAAAGAAACTGAAAAAAGAAAAATTAGATTTAATACCATTGAAGGAAAAAAATGAACTACAAAACCACTACCTTGAGCACCAATAAAACCACCAAGACCTAAGATAAGTCCTTCTTTTGCAATTGACATACCTTTTTTTACATTAAGATAGGAGGCAAAAGTTGAGCTAAATACCATCTGTACTACAGAAATCCCAATTGCATATTTAATTTCAAAACCTAAATACATCAATGAAGGTACGAGAAGTGTTCCTCCTCCTATTCCAAAAAAAGCAGATACAAAACCTATAATTAATCCAAATATGGACAATTCAAATAACAAATTTAATTCTATCAATCTTCTAAATCTCTATTAATAATATCAAAATACTCTAAAAACAGTTCTGTTAGTTTAGAATTAACTTTTTTTTCTTCACATAGTTTTACTATTTCACTTTTAGCTGTTGATTCTACAAATACTTTTTTACCAATCAAAACTTCTCCTAACTCTTCAACAAAATCTTG
Organism: Sulfurospirillum arcachonense DSM 9755; assembly: GCF_000597725.1. GTDB lineage: Bacteria > Campylobacterota > Campylobacteria > Campylobacterales > Sulfurospirillaceae > Sulfurospirillum_A > Sulfurospirillum_A arcachonense. The sequence continues at coordinate 99,051 of NZ_JFBL01000002.1, read as the reverse complement.
TCTCTGTTTTTTTACACCATTATTTATACATATATTATTAAAAGCTATCTCAAGGTTACTTGCAAAAACTTGTAAATATCTTTTATCTACTTCTTCAAGACGCGAACAGCCTTCTACATATAAAAAGAGTATTTTTCCACTACTTGCTTCAAAATAAGTAACATAAAAATCTTTTTCAAAAAAACTCTTTTTTTCAGTATATGCACGATTTAGATTACTTAATATCTCTTTTGTAAGTATTTTTGTCTCATTTTGTCCTTTAAAAGAACCAATACTTGCTATAAGTTTAAACTCTTCACCATGGAGTGTGGCAAAAAAACCATTATCTGCCTCTGTTTCAAATATGTGTCCATCAATATTTAATATAGCTGTAACTTGAGACAATGCAGCTTCAACAAACATGTAAAATGAACTTAATTTAAAAATTGTTTTAGACGCTTCTATAATTTTTTCTAAAGCTCTTCTATTGTGATCTATAATATCCATATCTCTATAAGCTCTTAATGAAGCAATTACTGTAGTATATAATTTTTTTGAGGTTAATTCTGTTTTTTCTTTATAATCATTAATATCATAATTATCTATTACTTCTTTTTCTGGAGCACTTCCTGGTTGTCCAGTTCTCAGTACTATTCTTATTTTTTTTAAACCTAACTCTTCACGTATTTTTTTAGCTACTATAAGTCCTGCATCATCACTTTCCATAACAACATCTAAAAGAATAAGTTGAATATCTTGCTGTTTTGATAAAAGTTCTAGTGCTTCTTCACCACTATAAGCACTCAGAATTTCAAGTTTTTTGCCTTCAAAAGTAAATTCTCCTAGTACCGTTCTTGTAACTAAATGTACTTCTTCTTCATCGTCAACTATTAATACTTTACATGTAGCTTTAGATAAATTCTCTTCTTTTTTCTTTTGAACAAACTTCATCATAGCCATAATAACGTTCCTTTTAAAAAAATAATAGAATATATTTTACATTAATTAGTTATTTAAACAACTTAAACTATAATTACTCATATTTTATTTTTATTAGGATAACTATGATAGATGCTATAGACAAAGCTACAACCAAATTCTGTTCTGAGATAATAGGTTTAAAAATCGATCCTGCAAAAACTGTTGGGAAAAATTTTTATGGTGCCGCTATTGCTATGTATGAAAACAATACTGAATATCAATGGTATCTGCTTTTTAAAAAATCTACTTTAAATGAGTTTGCAAAAGTTCTTTTATTTGAAGATAACTTAAATGAAGATGATTTAGATGACTTAGTTAAAGAAGTTGCTAATATGATAATAGGAAGTGCTAAAGTTATTTTAGAAGAAAAAAATATCAATAACACATATAAAATTTCCACCCCTGATTTTTTAGGTCATATAGAAAACTCTAAAATTTTAGAGTTGGAAGAGTTTTTGCTTTATAAAATAAAAAATCGTACCTTTATAATTGGGAAAAGAGTAGAACTTGGATAAAAAAGACAAAGAATATATAAAAGAAACATTACTTGCAGGATATGAAAGTCTTGTAGATATTAATGTAGATTTTATTGCTGAACTTGGGACCACTTCCTTAAGTATAAGAGATTTACTCAAACTAGATAAAGGCTCTGTGATAGATTTAGAAAAACCTGCAGGTGAAAGTGTTGAGTTATTTGTAAACAACAAAATCTTTGGTAAAGGCGAAGTAATGGTTTATGAAAAAAACTTAGCAATTCGTATAAATGAAATCTTAGATTCAAAAACTGTTATCCAATATTTTAAGAAAGAGGTTGGATGAGAACTATACTTATATTTTTACTTACAATATCCTTTGTAAATGCGTCAAATCTTTTAACACATAATATTTATGAAAGAAGTGATAGGGTAGATGTAATGCTCTCTTTTGATTCACCATATGAAGGGAAAATCACTCAAAAAAGAGGTGAAAATATCACTACTTTAACATTAAGTGACTTGACATATGACAAACTCATAGAAAAAAATATCAACTCTCCTATACTCCAAGCATTTACGATAGAACCAGATAAAGATAATATAAAGGTTATTTTAAAAAGTGAAAAAAACATAGCAGTAATTGCTTCAAAAACTGTTGATGGTTTTGGATTAAGAATCCGTACGAAACCAATATTTATTAACAAAATTCAATCAACAAAAGTCTCTTCTGTAACTACAAATACTAAAACTCCTATAACCACAAAACTTAGTGAAGATTTAATAGACAGTAGATATTTAAGTGTTATTTTACTTTTATCAATTATGATACTCTTTATGTTTTGGGTTAAAAAAAGAGTTGCAAACAAACAAACACAAGTCAAAGCTAAAAATAAAAACTCATGGTTATTTAAACAAGATACGCAGAATAATTCCAATGGTGAAATAAATGTTCTACATAAAAAACAAATTGACAATTCAAATAGCGTAGTCTTATTAGAATTTGATGATAAAAAATACCTTGTAATGACAGGTAATTCTAATGTTTTATTAGAAAAGTTTTCTAAATCAGATATAAAAAATGATTCAGATTTTGAAAAAGCATTTGAAGATAACAGAAAAAAACTAGATGAATATCTAAAAATTCAAAAAGATGACTCTTTTGATAATTATAAATCAAAAGCAGCAGGAGAATATATCTCAAAATTAGAGCATAGCTAATTGGATATAGTTTTATCTGTTATTTGTGTATATATCTTTATACTCTTAGGATATATTGCTAAATTAAAATTAAAAGATGAATTACAAGAAAAATCTCTTGTAATTTTATCTATCTACTTTTTGCAACCTATGCTTGCACTTTGGGGACTTAGTACCAAACCTATTAACATTACTCTTATGCAAGCTCCTTTGATATATGCCGCTATTAGCCTTTTGGGTATTATTGTGAGTTTTAGCCTAGCAAAAATATTTTTTACTGATGCAAAAGAACGCTCTATTGCAACAATTTCAAGCGTTATAGGAAACACAGGCAATATTGGAATTCCTTTAGGTATTGCTCTATTTGGTGAAGATTCAATAATTTATACCTCACTTATAAATGTAGCCAATGTTTTTATAGTATATACTATAGGTGTATATTTTTACTCACGTGGGACTTTTAGTATTAAAGATTCTTTATTGAACATTTTACGATTGCCCCTTATATGGTTTGCTATTCTTGCACTTTTATTAAACTTTTTTCAAGTAGAGATTCATCCAACGTTATTTCATTCATTAAAAATGGGTGCATATGCTGCTATGGTTATCCAACTCATGATATTTGGAATGTATCTTTATAGCATAAAACTTAAAACTATCAACATAAAACTTCTTTTACATGTAAGTACTGTAAAGTTTATTCTCATTCCTATTATAGCTCTAATAGTTTTAACAAATTTAGGTTTGGACAAATATATTATTGGTATTGTTCTACTAGAACTTTTAGTTCCTCTAGCAGTCAATAATGTAAACTTATCATCAATATATAACTGTAAACCAGTAGATGTTACTGCTTTAGTATTTTTTACTTCATTACTATTTATTCCTTATATTATGTTCGTTATGAAATTATTTGATAAACTCTAAAATATGCTATAATCTACTCTTAAAGGATAGAAAATTAAAGAAATAAATGAACATATAGAAGTTAAAACTGTTAACGAAAAAACTATAAGATTAAAATATGTAAGAGCTCTTGAAAAATTTGTTAGAAGCAATATCTCTTATTTAAAAGACAAAGAATTTGAATTTGAAATATTTCAAAAAAGAGTAAAAAAAACTTTTGAAATTTTAAAAAAAGTAGAAGCAATTAGACTCAATGCAACCTATCCAATAGCATTAGAAAACTATGTAAACATGATTTTAGGTGTTTTACATGTAGATGATGAATTAGGGGATGAAGAAAAGTTTGAAATCCAAGAGACTTTACTTAAAGAAGCAAATCTTCTTCATAAAGAAAAAAATAGCACTCGATACAAAAAAGATAAACATAAATCAAAAAGTTTTAATGACGGATATTAAAAAAATTCTCTATTTCATCTCTCATTTGATTACTATCTACTATAGTATTGATTTTATTTCTAAAAGAAGAAGCTTCAGCAACACCCTTTGAATAAACATGAAGGTGTTTTCTAAACATACTTACTCCTTGAGAGCCATAAAACTCTACCATACTATCATAATGTTCTAATATAATTGTAGCTTTAATTTCACTATCTACAGACTCTTTAGCATGCTTTAATTGATAAAATATCCAAGGGTTTCCAATAGCCCCTCTCCCTATCATTAAAGAGTTACATCCTGTTATCTCTTTTACTTCCATAGCCTTTTCAAAGCTTGTTATATCTCCATTGGCAAGTACAGGTATTTTTACGCTTTGTTTTACTCTAGCAATCGCATCATAATCAACAGGAGCTTTATAAGCACCAGCTCGTGTTCGTCCATGTACACTCATAAAATCAACCCCAGAAGACTCTACTGCTTTTCCTATTTGTTCTGGAATTTTTTCCACAAAACCTAATCGCACTTTTGCACTAGTATATTGTTTATTAGAATATTTTTTAATGGTTTCCAAGATATTTACTAAATGAGGTAAGTCTAAAAGTAAAGATGAACCAGAGCTTTGGGATACCACTTTAGGAACAGGGCAACCACAATTCAAATCAATTCCATCAATACCTTCGATATCGTTGAGCATTTCTACAGCTTCACGAATAACACTTAAATCACTTCCCGCAAGTTGTACTATATAAGGAGTTTCTAGTGGAGATTTTTCTAACATTTTAAATGTTTTTTTTGAGTTATGTTGTAATGCATTTGCACTTATCATTTCTGAAAATGTTAAGTCTGCTCCAAATTTTTTAACAACATTACGAAAAGGGAGGTCTGTATATCCAGCAAGTGGGGCCAAGGCAACAATGCCTTGGTCAAAATCAATCAACTTCATTTACTATGAAAATCTTAAAAAGATTCCACTATCTACATTTTTACCATGGTCTCTTAAAAACAGAAGAGTTTTAAACTTTTTAAACTCATCTTCATCAGAATTATCCAAAATATCTCTTATTTTGTCTATCATTTGTAATTCATAAAGAACATAAAGATAAGCATCAGCTGCTGCTACATGATCAGGTGAATTATAAAGTTTTTCAAAAAGTGCTATTAGTGAATCAGGAGCAAGCTTTATCTTAATTTCATAAGCTAATTCTAGGTAATCTTCACGACTTGCTTTAAAATTCATTAGAAGCTCTTCTATTGATGCTAAATCCATCTCAAACTTATCTTCTTCATCAAGATATCTTTCCATTAGAACTCTAAACATCTCTTTTGATGGAGAAAAGCCTACTTTTTTAATTTCATCAAAACTTGCATATTTTAAAAATTCAAAATATGCTTTTTGACATAATTCACTCTTTTCATCTTTACACTCTTTTAAAATTGTTGTAGCGTATTTAGGGTCATCTGCAAGTTTGTTAAACTTGTTTTTCTCAATAAGTTTATTATCAGCTGAAAGTTTATATTTTTTTAGCTCAACAACTTTACCCTCATTAATATCTTTTACAACTTGACGTAAGGTTTCTATTTTTTCATCTTCTATATTAATATTATCAACTTCTTTATAATCGACCATTTTAATACTATTGCTTATAAACTTAAAATAATCCGTTTTAAACTTGAATGAACTATCTTCACCTAAAACTTTTTCACCAAAAGCTACTTTAAAATTTTCAAAATCTCTTACAAGAGATCTATTTCTCCAAAATTCTTTCATACTATAATACATCATGTGAAAAATAGAAGCTACAAAAAGTAATACTGCAGGGAGAATTATCCATATCGCAATTGGAAGGTTTAATGAAAACTTATATACTTCTAGTGTGTATGTATCGCCACTAAAACTATATACATATAAACCAATAGCCAATAGATATACTAGTGTTAACACTATATAACGTTTAATCCCCATATCAAATCTCCAATTATTTATTTTGCTTTTCTATTATCTCTCTACAAACTATACAATATTTTGCATAAGGCTTTACTTTTAGTCTTTGAAAACTAATATCTTCCTCACACATTTCACATATTCCGTATCCACCACTCTTAATTTTACTCAATGAAAAATCAATTTCTCCGAGTTCTCTTCTTTGTTGAGCACTTATAGCTTGTTCAATCATGCGGTCTGTACTTATTGAAGCGTGATCTGCTTCATCACCAACATCATCATCTTTTAAAGATTCTATCTCTTTTGCTGCATCATCAATATTTTTCTTGATTTGTGTTTTTCTTTCTACAAGTAGATCTTCAAAATATTTTAAATCACTATCTCTCATTGCTCATTTCCTTGGTTTAATCTTTCCTTACTTATGGTAAGGATGGTTATTCTTAATACAAAGCCCCCTGTAAATTTGTTCATAAAGAACAACTTTCGCTATTTTATGGGCATATGTTAGTTTACTTAAACTTATAACTTTTTGAGTTTTGGAAAGAAACTCTTTATCAAAGCCATAAGCACCGCCAATAAAAAAATTGATATTCATTGCATTATCAAAAATTTCACTAAACTCAAAACTATCACATTGCTTTCCCTCTACATCTAAAGCGATATTATATCCCTTCAAATGAGTTTCGTATGCTTTGGTATATGAATCTCTAGCCTCTTTTTCACCTTTAGTTTGCGCTAAGGCAATTTGTTTGTTAAAAACAACAATATCTTCAATAGATGCATTTTTAGAGATCATTTTAATGTACTCTTTATTTAAAACATCTATAGTTTTATTACTACTTTTTTCAATACTAAAGACTTTAATATTCATATACATCACTTCCTACAACAGCATATGTAACACCAACAATCTCATCATCCACTTTAACTCCACCGATTGCACCAACCGGTTTAAAAGAAAGTCTTGCCAAATCACTGAGGCTCTCTTTTAAAACGTTTGCATCACTTTTTGTACTTGTAGTTCTATAAGCTCCCAATCCTATATAATCAATATCAAGTTCATTTGCTTCTAAAATTTCTTCCTTATTATGAGTTGAAATTCCTAAAACTTTTTTTCCTATTTTCTGCCTTATCACTTTAATAGCTTCTTTTACATCTGAGTCTATTTTTCTCAAATCACTCTGTCCAACATGTAATCCATCACAAAAATTCACTAAATCAATTTCATCGTTTATTATCACTTTCATATCACAAAGAAATTTTAATTTTATGAGGTTATCTATTTTTCTTTGTATATTTCCTTTTTTATCACGATATTGAATCATTTCTACATGTAATGTGTTACATGTAGAAACAAATTTTTCTATTGTCCACTTTTTTTTGACTAAACTCTCATAATCTAAAAGCGCATACAATTTCATAGGTTATGCTTTAATCTTTAATTCATAACCATCTTTTTTATAATTTTTACCAAAAAATTTCAACATATCGGAAATAGTTTTTTTCATATTTGATCTTTGAACAATCATGTCAATAAGTCCGTGTTCAAGTAAAAATTCTGCTCTTTGAAAACCTTCGGGTAAATCTGCACCAATTGTCTGCTTTATAACTCTTTGTCCAGCAAACCCTATAAGAGAACCTGGTTCAGTTATAATAACATCTCCAAGCCAAGCAAATGAAGCACTTACTCCTCCCATAGTAGGATCTGTTAAAACAGAAATAAATGGAAGTCCTGCATCACTAAGTTTAGTAAGAGCTGCTGAAGTTTTAGACATTTGAAGTAAGGAGAATGTACTCTCTTGCATTCTTGCCCCACCACTCGCACTCACTATGATTAAACCTTCTTTATTTTCTATTGCACGGTTAATCGCTCTAACTATTTTTTCACCTTCAACTGAACCCAAACTTCCACCCATAAAACCAAAATCAAATACAACGATTTGGGCACTTACACCGTTTATTGCACATGCCCCACTTATAACAGATGAAGTACGTCCTGTTTTAGCAGTCGCTTCTGTAATACGCTTTTTATATGATTTTTTATCTACAAATTTCAATGGATCTACAGGGGCTAAAGATGAATCAAATTCAGTAAAGCTTCCTTCATCACAAATAAGATCTATTCTTTGTTGTGCTGTAATTCTCATGTGAAATCCACATTTAGGGCATACATTAAATAAGTGTTCAATCTCTTTAAAATACATTAGTGATTGACATTTTGAACACTTTACCCAGTGGCTTGGAGCTTCTTTGGGGGAGGACTGTTTTTTGCGAAAGTTACCGAAAATCTCACCGAATTTCATAATATTTTCTCCCTGTTTTTAAATAAATTGGGATATTTTACCAAAAATTTCCTTATCTTTGCTTACAAGAAGTAAATCCTCTCTTTTTTCAACATATAAATCTTCACACATAAATAATCCTGCTTCTATATCATAAGCTCTCATTTTTCCTTCATAAAGTACAAAATCTACTTCATGAGCATACGCTAAAGAAAGTGCAAAAGCACCTGGACTACGATATTTTATGTGATGTTTTCTCATCAACTCTGGAGTACTTTTTGAACAATACGTTCTCTCAAAAAGTCCTAACTTCGAATATTGATTTTTCACTACTTTTTTAAATTGTAAATTTTTTAAATTTGCTTTTTCAAAACGACAATTATCTTTAATAAAAATTTCACCATTTGCTAAATTTACAATAATACCTGCTATACATTTATTATCTCTTTTTAAAGCAACTGATGTACCGTAGTAAGGTAAATTTGAAGCAAAATTATCACTTCCATCAATAGGGTCAATGATTATTTCATCTTCTTTTGAATTATCAACAAATCCACACTCTTCAGAATAAATATTTCCAAATTTACTCAAATATTTTATAAAAATTTCTTCCGCTAATAAATCTATTTTACTACTTATATCTCCACCAGCTCCAAGAGAGCAACTCTGATAAAAATTTTCATCAGAGTCACTATTTAAAAGTTCTAAAATATCTTTATTTGCAAGGATTACAGCATCAAAGAAATCTTGCATTTTAACTCAATAAGCTTTTAATGATTTTACCAGCTGCCAATTTTCCTTCATTTGCAGCAGTAACAACAAGATCACTTCCTCTTTTACAATCACCTCCAGCATATACCCCTGATTTAGTTGTTTCAAAATCAGTATTGACTTCTATACCACCCCATTTATTGACTTCGATACCATTTTCAGCTAAAAAAGTTGGGCTAGATGGAGAAAAACCTAATGCAAAAATAATAATATCTGCTTCAACTCTAAACTCACTACCCTTTACAATTTCAACACCAGCTCTTCCACTAGCATCTTTATTACTTAACATCGTTTTTTGCATCTCTATTGCTATCACTTCATTTTTACTATTAACAACAATTTCTTTAGGACTAGCATTATAGACAAACATAGCCCCCTCTTCTCTAGCATTTTTAAACTCTTTTTTACTTCCTGGCATATTATATTTATCACGTCTATAAAGACATTTTACACTTTTTGCCTCTTCTCTAATAGATGTTCTTAAACAATCCATAGCTGTATCACCACCGCCAATAACGACAACATTTTTCCCTTTTACATCATATTGATGATCATAATTTTCACTAAAAAGTTTTTTCTGAATGTTTCTTAAAAAATCCATTGCCATAAAAACATTTTGTGCATTTTCATTAACAAGTTTTGCTTTTCTTGAACTCTCAGCTCCAATACTAATAAAAATAGCGTCATGATCACTAGCAATATCATCAAAAGTTATATCTTTTCCTATTTCACAGTTTACATGTAAACTCATGCCAGCATCTTCTAGCCATCTAACTCGGCGTGCTACTACTTCTTTATCTAATTTAAATCCAGGAATTCCATAAGTCATAAGTCCACCAGCTTTATTTTGGCGGTCATACATATCTACTTTAATCCCTGCTCGTAAAAGATACGTAGCACAAGCAAGCCCAGCAGGACCAGCTCCAACAATAGCAACTTTTTTATTTGTAGTGATTCCTGGAAACTCTGGTTTAAGTCCTTTTTTAAATCCATGTTCAGATATAAAAGTCTCAATAGAACCAATAGTAATAGCACCATGTCCATCATTTAAAGTACAATCTCCCTCACATAATCTATCTTGAGGACATATTCTTCCTGTAATTTCAGGAAAAGGATTACTTTCGTTTGATAATTTAAAAGCTAACTCATTTTTCATACCACTTATTGATTTTAACCAATATGGAATATAATTATGTAAAGGACACTTACTATGGCAAAAAGGATCTCCACACTGAACACAACGACTAGCTTGATTTGAAGCTTCTTCTACACTAAAAACTTCATAAATTTCTTTAAAATCTTCTACTCTTTCACTACTTTCTCTTTTTTGTGGTTCAATTCTCTCTAAATTAATAAAATTTTGCATTTCCATAATCTTAATCTCCCTCATCTGGATTCAACGGTGTTTTAGTCATATCTTTTGGACGAACAATCCAAAAATTTCTTACGGCATGACGAAAGTTTTCTAGTATGTAAATAGCTTTTTTACTTTCAGTTTCATTCACATGTGCTCTTAATAATCTTTTTAAGAAGTGTCTTGCTTCATCCATATCATCAGTATCAATTCTTTCAGCAACAACTAACTCTTGATTAAGTTTATCAATAAAATCATGACTCATATCATATACAAAAGCAATACCACCTGTCATACCAGCACCAAAATTTACACCAGTATTTCCTAAAATAGTAACAACACCACCTGTCATGTATTCACAAGCATGATCACCTGTTCCTTCTACCACTGTAGTCGCTCCTGAATTTCTTACACAAAACCTTTCACCTACTTCACCAGCTATAAAAAGTTTTCCTCCAGTTGCCCCATATAAACATGTGTTACCACCACTTGTATAACCATTTTTTTGATATTTTGGAATAATAACTATCTTTCCGCCATTCATTCCTTTACCTATATAATCATTCGCAGTTCCGTATAATCTTATTTTAATACCATTCGCTAAAAATGCTCCAAATGATTGTCCAGCAACCCCGCTAAGTTCAAATTTAATACTATCCTCTGCTAAACCTTTGTTCCCATAATATTTTGCAATTTCACCACTTACAAGTGCTCCAAAACTTCTATTTGTGTTTTGAATTTTTTTGCGTATTACTATTTTTTCCTCTGGATTTTCAATGACTTTATAAATCTCTTTCAAAATTCCATGTTCATAATCATTTGGATCAAATGGGTCATTTGAGCTTTTTCTACAAGTGTTAATACCATCAATATTCATTAAAACAGAAGAAAAGTCAAACTTCTTTGCAAACTCATCATCTTTTACATTTAAAAAGTCACTTCTACCAATAATTTCTTCTAAACTTTCATATCCAAGTTCAGCTAAGATTTCGCGAACATCTTCCGCTACCAATGTAAAAAAATTAACGATTTTATCAACAGTACCAACAAAATGTTCTCTTAATTTTTTATCTTGAGTTGCCACCCCAACACTACATCTGTTTTGATGACAAATTCTTAGTATCTTACAGCCAATGACCGTAAGAGCTACCGTACCAAAAGCATAACTCTCAGCACCAAGAAGTGCTGCTTTTACAACATCTAGTCCTGTTTTTAAACCACCATCAGTTTGCACATGAACAGAATCTCTTAAATGATTTGCTTTTAAAGCATTATGCGCTTCACTTAAACCTAACTCCCATGGATTTCCTGCAAACTTAATAGAAGTAAGTGGAGCAGCTCCCGTTCCACCATCACCACCTGAGATAATAATCTTATCTGCATACGCTTTAGCAACACCCGCTGCGATTGTTCCAACACCAGCAGTTGAAACTAATTTAACTGTTATAATAGCTTCAGGATTTACTTGTTTTAAATCATAAATTAATTGTGCTAAATCCTCAATTGAATATATATCATGATGAGGAGGAGGAGAAATAAGTGTAACTCCTGGTATAGTATAACGAAGACTTGCAATAAGTGGAGTAACTTTGTATCCTGGAAGCTGTCCACCTTCACCAGGTTTTGCCCCTTGCGCTACTTTTATTTGAATTTCTGTAGCACTTCTTAAATACTCTGGAGTAACACCAAAACGTCCTGATGCTACTTGCTTAATTTTAGAAATTTTATTTGTTTTTAATCGCTCAGGAGACTCTCCTCCTTCCCCAGAGTTACTCATACCGCCTATTTTATTCATTGCTTCTGCTAATGCTTCATGTGCTTCAGGAGAAATAGAACCTAAACTCATAGCTGCACTTGCAAATCTTTTAAAAATTTCTTCTTTAGATTCTACTAAAGAAATATCTATTGGTTTTCTATCACTCTTAAGATCAAAAAAGTCACGGATAAACTTTAATCCTCTACCATTAACTAAATTTTTATAACAATCATAGTCCTCTTTTTCACCGGTCGAAGAAAGTTTATGTATAGCATGAACAACTGCTGGTTCAAAATCATGAAATTCACTTCCATCTATATGTTTATAAAAACCACCTATTTCTAGAGGAAACAGTTTTTTTGTTAAATCTAGTTCATAAGCTTTTTGATGATTTATTTTTAATCTCTCTTCAATATCATCATATCCAAGACCAGGAATCATTCCATACGAATCGCAAAAACAATCTTCTATTATTTCATTTGAAAGACCAAGACAATCAAATAAAGATGAGCTTCTATAAGATGCTAGCGTAGCAATACCCATTTTTGACATAATCTTCAATAAACCTTGATTGAGTGCAGAATTTACATTTTTAAGAGCCGTTTTTGTCTCATATGATGTCATCTCCATATTTTTACACTCTTCTAAAGCACTAGCATAAAGGATATAAGGATAAACAGCACTTGCACCAAATCCAATAAGAGTTGCACAAGAGTGAGAATCAAAAATCTCACCACTAATTGCAATAATTGATGCTTTGTGCCTTATACCCTCTTGTAATAGGGCCTGATTTAGTCTTCCCATAACCATTAACATTGGTATTGGTTTTAATCGATTATTCATACCTCTATCATCTAAAAATATATTTTTAATCTTTTGATTTTTAACTGAGTCAATTACATCATAAACTAAATCTTCAAGTGAACCTTTTAAATTATCTTCAAAAAGAGTTGAAAAAACTTTTTGTTTATAATCATCACTGTATCTTGGTTTACTAGGGTCTCCAAACGACATAAGAACTTCTAATTTTTCTTGCATTAAAATTGGTGATATTGATTTTATTCGTTTTGCATGTTCACTGGATTCATCAAGAATATTTCGCATTTCTCCAAAACCTGCAGTTAAACTCATGACAACTTTTTCACGAATTGGATCAATTGGAGGATTGGTTACTTGTGCAAATTTTTGTTTAAAATAATCACTAAAATTTCTCTGCTTACTACTAAATGCTGCCATAGGTGTATCATCGCCCATAGAACCAACACCCTCTTTCCCATCTTTTAACATTGGAGTAAGAACCATATCTTTAACTTCTTGAGTTACGTTAAAAAATCTCTGCTCATACACTAATTTATCTCTTTTATAGTCACTTGTTTCTGAAAAAGGAATTTCAACAAACTCTTGAAGATAAACTAAGTTATTATTTAACCAATCAGCATATCTATTTGAGCTTTTTAAATAATCATCAATCTCATTACTTTTCATAACCTTACCAAACTTAAGATCTATCCCTATCATCTGTCCACTTTGTAATCTGCCACGCTCTAGTATATTTTCTTCTTCAATATCTATAACCCCATATTCACTAGAAATAATAATACGTTCATCCTTAGTGATAACATACTTTGCTGGACGCAAACCATTTCTATCTAATATACAGCCTATGTATCTTCCATCTGTCATTGAAACTGCAGCTGGTCCATCCCATGGCTCAAAACTGATACTTGCATACTCATAAAATGCTCTTAAATCAGAATCCATATGAGGAGAGTTCTGCCAAGGAGCTTGAATCAATGTACGTGCTGCTTTAAAAAAGTCATATCCATTAGTAATCATAAATTCAAATACATTATCCAAACTAGCACTATCACTTCTATCATTATCTGTTATAGGAAGAAGTTTTGCTAACTCTTTATCAGAATAAACACCACTTTTTAAGCATTCACTTTTCATCTTTGTATGGAATCTATTTGATTCTATAGAGTTTATCTCACCATTATGAGCAATTGAGCGAAATGGTTGTGCTAGTTTCCATTGAGGTAAAGTATTTGTTGAAAATCTTTGATGAAAAAGAGCAAATGTTGTTTTAAAATCTTTATCACTAAGATCTAAATAAAAAGTCTTAATATGTGTTGGCATTATTAAGCCTTTATATGAAACAACCTTATTTGAAAAAGATGAAATATAAAAATCTTTATCTTCTTTAAGAGCAGCATCAATCTCCCTTCGTGTCAAATATAAAAGTGCTTCAAATCTTTTTGTTGCAATTAATGATGAAGGCGTTACAAAAATCTGAACAATTTCAGGGAGAGAATCCAACGCTTGTTTTCCAAGGGCTTTTATATTGATAGGAACATCTCTATAAAGAACCACTTTTAAATCATTTTTCTCACAAATCTCTTCAAAAACTCTTTTTTGTTTATCATTTTGTAAAAAAACCATAGAAACAGCAAACTGTTTAGGTAAATCTACTCCTAATACTTTTGCTTCTTTTTTCATAAATTCCGTAGGAAGAGAAAATAACAGTCCACTACCATCACCCGTTTTCCCATCTGCTGCAACTGCCCCTCTATGCATCATTCTTTCTAATGCTTGTATTGCATCCTCTACATTATCATGAGTTGGTATATTATTTATATTTGCTAATAATCCAAAACCGCAATTATCTTTATAATTAGTTATAAGATCTCTCATGCAACTCTCCCCTTTGTATCTATAATTTTCATTTTTGTCAGTTAAAAGTTCACTAGCATACTAAAAATTTTCTTTTATTTTGATTAAAGGCTGAATAATAGGGTTTAAATGATTCCATATATCATAAATAATGTTAAAAACAAATTAATTATAAATCTTTTTTATTTAACTACTATTTATAATTAATATTATTTTTATATTTACCCGATAAAATACCTTATGCAAGGATATATTATTAACTTTAACAGAGCAAAAGATGAAGATCTTATTGTTACTGTTTTAACAAAAAACAATATTTTGACACTATATAGATTTTATGGAGCAAGACACTCCCATATCAATCTTGGGTATAAAATTGACTTTGAATCAAAGTCTTCTATAAAATCTAATATCCCCCAATTAAGAGATGTTCTACACTTAGCCAATAAATGGAATACTGAACATGATCGTATGTTTATTTGGCAAGCTTTTATAAAATTGATATTTTTGCATCTCAAAGATGTAGATGATATTCATGATTTTTATTTTAATCTTTTAGATAATTGTAGTGAAAAATGGCACACCCAAAATCCTAAAAGAGTAGCTATAGAAGCATATATAAAGCTTCTAGAGTACGAAGGAAGGTTACATGATGAATTTATATGCTTTAACTGTGAAATGTCTATAGAAGAGAATCCAGCACTTATAAGAGGTTTTCTACCTGCTCATGAAAAATGTGTATGGTCAGAAACATTTGAACGTTTACAAATTGAAGAACTGTTTCAAACAAAAAATAGTTTATTTATAAATGATAAAGATATAGCTAGATTGTGGAAAATAATGATGGAGGGGTTATAATTACCTCTCCAAATACTCTTCTTGGGAAAAACTTGACACATTGATATTTTCAAATGCAGTTTTAAGAGATACAAAAAGTTCATTATTTTCTTCTTCCATTTTTGCTAACATCTCTTTTGTTTTAGCACGGGCTACAGGCATTTTTATATCAAACCTCATAGCAGGACAAGCTTCATCACCAATAATAGGCATATCATGCTCAGTCGCTTGATCACGAAGTTGTCTTTCTCTTACATGTATAAAAGGTCTAATAACTTCTAACCCATTTTCTGCTTTATAAACAGGTGGCATTGAGCGAAGTGCTCCGTTATAACTAAAGTTCATAAAAAAACTCTCTACGGCATCATCTAAATGATGAGCTAAGGCCAGCTTTTCATATCCATTATCTTTTGCATATGTATATAATGCGCCTCTTCTCATACGAGAAAAGAAACTACAAAATGAAGAATTTTTTCTTATTTTTTCTTTTGAAAGTTCAAAAATTTTAGTATCATGAACCGCATGGTCAATCTCATACTTTTTACAATGTTCTTTTAATGCTTCTAAATCTTCACCCATACCATACGCAATAGTAACTGCTTTAAATTCAAATTTTATTGGAGAAACACGTTGTAAATGTTTAAGTGTATGGGCAAGTGTTAAAGAGTCTTTTCCTCCACTAAGCCCAAGAAGTATTTTATCACCTTCTTTTATGAGGTCATATTTCATGACTGTACGACCTGTTGTTCTTAAAAGTTTTTTACTAATATCAAGCATCAATTATCTTATCTATCATCGTTATAACAAAATCCGCACTTATTTTAGCAGAACTAATCATAAACTCATCAAAACTAAAACTAGCATCCATATCAGCTGCATCACTAATAGCACGAAGAATAAAAACGGGAACATTTAAAGCGTTACATGTAAGGGCAACTGAAGCTCCTTCCATTTCTAATGCATCAGCTTGAAAAGTTTTAGCTATCCACTCTTTTCTCTCGTTATCACATACAAATTGATCTCCTGTTACGATAATGCCTTCTTTTAAATCTAAACTTTTTTCTTTTGCAACACTTTTAGCAATTTGTATTAAATCTTTATCAGTTTCTTCATATACTGCTCCTTCAGGAACAAATCCATAAGGATGCCCAAAAGCACTAATATCTAAATCATGCTGTCCTAATTTCGTAGCAACTACTAAATCACCAACTTTCAAATCAGGACTTACTGCACCGGCAACTCCACTAAAAAGTAATTTTTCACAGCCAAATTTTTGTATCATAGTTGATGCTGTTATAGTTGAATTTACCTTACCAATTTTACTATAAGCAATAACAATTTCGCTGTTTTTATAATTTACTTTATAGTAGTTATTATTTGCATATTTTATAGTTTCATACTCACCAAAAAATTTTAAAAGTGGTTCAACTTCTTCAGGCATTGCACCCATTATAGCTATTTTCATTATTTTATCCTCAATAAATATTTTTGTGTTTTAGAGATATGTTTATCTATCTCTACATGTAAAAGTTCATTTTCAAAAAGTTTTGCTTTTTTTATAATTTCGCCTTTTGGATTTATATGACGACTGCCACCCCAAAAACCAAGTCCATCTTCAAATCCTACTCGATTAACAAATACTACATTTGCTCCTGAGAGAATTGCACTTGTACTTAAAAGAGAATTCCATTGATGCTCAATTAAAAGTTTATCATCTTCAAAACCACGAGCAGGTGAATTAGAAAGAACAATAACAAGCTGTGGTTTTGTTGCAGCAATTTGTTCTATTACTTTTGCTGAAAACATCTCTTCACAAATTACAACCATCACTTCACCATAATTTGTTTCAAAACTTTTTAACTCTTCTCCTTCAAAAAAGAAACGAGCTTCTTGAAAAAGTCCATAATTTGGCAAAATATTTTTGTGATGTACATGTAATACTTTTCCACCACTACAATATACTGCACTATTATATATTTTATGATCACACTTTAAAACACAACCAAAAACAATGTCTTGTTTTGTACTCAATGTTGCAAATTTTTCGATTTCTTCTAAACTATAAGCATCTTCAAAAACAGCATCTTTTAACAAATATCCATTTAAAGCTAATTCAGGAAAAACAATTAAATCACCATCAATTTTTTGAAGTTCTTCTTGAAACTTATCAAAGCTCATTTTTTTTAGTTTTGGAGTATTTTGAACAAGTGTTATATTCATGATAATTCGCTTAATACCTTTTCTAAACTTTCCATATCAGTTATACATAGTGTTGGTTTTTTTGTTGAACGTCTATTTAAACCTTTTAAAACTGTTGCACCAAATTCAATAAATCTATCAGCATTAGCTTCTACGTTTTCTATTGATTGTTTATATTTCACCGGTTTTATTAGCTGGTTAGATAAAAGCTCTAATGCTTCTTTTTTAGAACTATATAAATTAGCTGTTACATTGGATACTACTGGAGCTAAAAAATCATCTTTTATAAAGTTATTAAGATACTCTCCTAAAGGAGCAATAGCACTTTGTAAAAGAGGGCAATGACTTGCAACAGACATATTTAAAAGTAATGCTCTTTTTGCACCCTCTTCTTTAAAAGTATTTTCTAAAGAAGCTAAATCATCTTTATCACCAGCAACTACGATTTGTCCATCACAGTTATAATTTGCAGCCCATACTTTTTTACCTAATTCTCTTTGTGCAGTTGTAATATCTTCTACTTTATCATCACTTAACCCAATAAGTGCCATCATACCAGCATTGATATTTTCACAAGCTTCTTTCATAAAAAGTCCACGTTTATGAACTAACTCTACGGCATCTAAATAATCAATTGCACCAACAGCACTAAGTGCAGAAAACTCTCCAAGAGAATGTCCCAATGCCATTAATGGTGCTTCTTTATAACTTTTTATAAAAAGTGCGTGAGCAACTGTACTTACTAGCAAAATTGCAGGTTGAGTAAACTCGGTAAGTTCAAGCCTATCATTTTCTTCAAATAAAAGTTTAGTAAAATCTAAATCTAATCTTTGGCTTGCTTTATCTATCATTTCACGTGCAAGTGCATCGTTATCATAAAAATCTTTTCCCATACCAAAGTTTTGACTTCCTTGTCCTGGAAAAATAAAAATATTTTTTTTCATATATATGGTCCTAATTTAATTTATATTTATCTTTGTAGTCATTGATTTTTTTTCTAAGAGTATTTCTATTGAGGCCAAATTTTTCACTCATATTAAGTTGTGAATGAAACTTTTTAAAACCACTTCTTAACATAGGAACATCAAAAAGATAAAGCTGTTCTCTATAATCATTTCTTCCACCAAGTTTTTTTAATAAAAACTCTTCCATAACATCCATCACACCTTCTTCACTTAGTGAATTCACAAGATATTTAAGATAAACAGATTTTCTCAGTGAGTAACAATTATTTGATAAATCAAAATTTAAATCTTTTAAAGATATATCATTACTATTCTCATTTCCAAAAAATCCCGATACTTCTTCAAAAAACTTTTGTGCAAGTGGTAAAATATCTTCTTCTCTTTGAGACAATGGAGAAAGAGTTATTTTAAGACTAAAAAAATCATCAGAAACTTTTTCTGATAATTCAACTTTTGAAGTTGCAATAACTCTTGTATTATTTAATTCTATTGCTGATTTTACTTTTGGATAATTATTTATTTTATCAAAATTTTTTATAATAAGCGTATCAGAAATATCTATAAATGCAAGTAATTCTTGAATATCACCATCAGCATCAACTATATTGGCCTCAGGAAGTATAAACTTTGCTAGAGTCTGTTTTCCAGTTCCACTCTCACCTAAAATAAGAGCACTAAGATTAAGACTTTTTAAAAGATTAGCCGATTTAAGAGCCTCTAATGAGGCTCTTGATTTGGCTATATAACTAGTGTGATCCACAACATCCACTACCATCTTTTTCGTGATGTTCACCACCACAACACTCATGATCATCTGCTTTGTCAGTAGAACAACAACTATCACCAGCGCTAGAACCACATCCACATCCTCCACCTGCAGGAGCACCAACAAATCCGTTAGCTAACTCTTCTTCAGTAGCTTCACGTACTTCTGTAATACTAATTGAAAAAAGTAAATCTTTTCCTGCTAATGGGTGATTAAAATCTACATGAACTTGTTCTTCATCAAAGCTTTTAACTACTACTTGAACCGTACCACCATCTTCACCTTGTCCGTAAAGAGTCATACCTTCAGTTAATTCTAATCCTGCAAATTGTTCTTTAGGAAGAGATTGTATTGCTGAATCATCATATTCACCATATCCATCTTTTGCAGATACATTAATGTCAGCAGTATCACCTTGCGATAAATTTTTTATCTCGTTTTCTAGACCAGGTATTATTTGGCCTTTACCTACGATAAATGATAATGGAGCAGCCTCTAGATTACTATCTATAACTTCTCCACTAGCAACATCTTTCAATTCATAATTAATTGAAACGACTTGATTGTCAATTATTGCCATAAAGTTTCTCCTTGTTTATTTAAAACGAAGGATTATACCATAATGAGTATTTATGAACTCTTAGTTCAAAGATTTAGCTTCTTTCGAATTTGGATAACCTTGTTTTAAGGCATCAAAAAATTGTTTTGCTTGATTATTTTCTTTTAACTTACTAAAAGATATCCCCGTATGATATAGAAGCGTAGGAATATAATCAGCCTTATCGTATAAAGATATACTTTTTTTGTAATGTTTAATAGCAGTTTTATACGAATTTTGAAAATATGCAATTTCACCTAAAAAATAGTTACTTCTTGCTGGTTTATATCCTTTTTCAAGAAGTTTAGTAAATCTTATTTTTGACTCATTATAAGATTTTTTCTTAAAAAAACTCATTCCTTCTTTAAGAAGCTCTGCACCACTTTTTTTAGAAACTGCAGCAACTTTTTTTATACTTGCTTTTTGTTCCATTTTAGATTCTATGTTCTTTACTCTATTTTCAAGTGCTAAAAAAGATTCTTTTGAAACATAATTATTATTTATTGAGTCTATGAGGGAACTTAATTCTCCAAGTACTAACTTGATTTTTTCTTGATTAGTATCTTGAAGTTGTCTACTTTCGTTTACATATTCTTTCAAATCAGTAACTTCTTGTTGTAAAGTTGCAAATGAATCACCCATTGATTTATCATTTTCATCAAGATTTCTCAATCTTTGATCAATTTTAGATATTTTAGAACCAAATGATTCGATGACTGAGCGTAGTCCTTCATAATTTTCATTTATCTGAGATAATTGAATTTTTACACTACCAACACCTTGTGCTAAATTTTTTACTTTTTCTTTGTTTTTAAGAATATACTTCTCACTTGAAGTCAAGCCATAAGGATTAGCACTATCTAAATTACCAGCACCATATGCAGAAGGTTCAGAAGCTAATAGCGAATTAATCGCTATTAGCCATATTATACTAATTTTTTTCATTGAAAGGTTTTATTATGGTAAAAGCTTAAATTCTGCTCTTCTATTTTGATTCCAACAAGCTTTATTACTCTCTTTACATGTTGGGTTACTCTCACCAAAACTAACTACCATTATACGCTCTTTATCAACACCATAAGCTGCTAAAGATTCTTTTACGCTTTTAGCTCTTTTTAATCCTAATGCATAGTTATACTCATCAGTACCCCATTCATCACAATTTCCTTCTACTTTGATTGAAAAGTTTTTAGCATCCATTGTAGTTAAAAGAACAGCGTTTGCTTCTATTTTACTTTTCATATCAGGACGAATGTCATATTTATCAAAATCAAAATAAATCTTATTTACATTTGACTCAAGTTTTGCTATTGCTTTTTCTACTGCAGTTGCATTTTTTGACATACCATTAGAAGCCATTTTATCAGTATCCATACCTGAAATATCATCAGCTTTTTTATCAGCAGTACTTACTCCTGAAGAATTACTCGTTGCATCAACCTCTGGATTTTTTTGACTACATCCACTAAAAATAAACATAGCAATCGTTAAGCTAATAAGCAATATTTTTTTCATCTCTACCCCTTTATTTGTATTAATTTGTCGTTAGTTTATCATCTTTTTCTTAAATTACCAATCAATAGACTGTATTTTTCCCACTTTTAAAGGAAAATGATAACTTTTATTTGCATTTAACCTTATTAAACCTAAAGCACTTTGATTATTATAATATTTAATAAACATAATTGTTTCTGAATCATCTGCAAACCTTGGATAAAGATTTTTACCTGTTGCAGTAAGTTGACGAATATAATCCGTCTTTGTTGAAATAAGATAAAGATTAAAAGTTTTTGGACCAAATTCACTAGATTTTTCTCTACTAGAATAAACTATATAATTATCAATTGCAGAAACTGAATTATTATTTTTTCCATGATAAACCATTTGTTCAACACTTCTACTTCCTATTTGTTGTGCAAATATATTAGGATAACCTAGCCTATCTGAAACAAACACTACCCTTTTATCATTATCAATAAAATTACCATTTACATCTATACCACTATATGATGTTATTTTTTCTAAATTTTTTCTATTTATATCATATACATAAATATCTGCTTGATCATTTGGTGCCATTGTTAATAAAAGTTTGTCTCCATCAGCTGATACATCTGAACAAACTAACATACCTGGACTTGAAAGTATTCTTTTTCGTTTTCCGCTTCTTACATCTACTTTATATAATGTTGGTTTGTTTCCATTATATGATGTATAGTAAAATGCATTTTGTGCTTTATTTGCCCACTTAGGAAAAATATTAAGCCCACCCTTTACAACTGTTTGTTGAAAACTTAATGTATAGTCAGATATGATAATTTCACTTTTTTTACTGCCTATATATTTTGCAAAGATCACATACTGATCCATCCATTTTATACTAGGAGCTCCTATTTTTGCATTTAATTCTACTGCTATATTATGAGCTAAAAGTGGATATCTATTATGCTTTGATATTTTGTATGTTCTTTCACTATCAACTTGACCTGTTTTTGCATTAATTACTTTAACTTCAGCAATTACAATACCATCATATTCAAATAAAATCCTGTATCTCAATATCAAATCTAAATTTAATTCATTTAAAAAATTCTCTTCAAGATTTCCTTTATAAGAGCTTTGTAAATATTCATCTACTACATTAAAATGACTACTTACTCTTAAATCACCTACCAATATTTTAAAAAACTTTTTTCTAAAAGAAAGATCTACACTAGATTCGCTAGCATCTTGTAATGCTATTTTTGGCAATTTATCCATTTTCTTTACTATCTCAACAGTTGCATCATATGCAAAAAGAGAACAGCTAACTAGAACTATCATTAATATTTTTTTAATCATTTTTACTTACTCCAATATGTCTTTGAAAACTACTTTCATATTAAATATTTCACCTTTTGTAAAAGGTGGAAATCTAACATCACGCATCTCTTCGAGAAAATTTCGAAGTTTTGCATTAAAAGCATCATTATATGACAAAGTTTCTATTTTATAACTAAAATTTCCTAATTTATCTATACTTATAATAACATCTGCTTTATTACCTGAAACTGTATTGATTGTTTGTTGCCAATTACTATCTAATATGTCAGATATTTTACCTCTAAATTCATCATATATACCATCTTTTTGAGTTATCACTAAGTTTTCTTGCTGATCAAATTCTAAATGTTTTGTAATGTTTTTTGCTTTATCTACTTTTTCTACTTCTTCTATTTCTTTTTTTACAATCTTTTTTCTTATCTCTTTTTTTCTTTTTTGAGTCTCTTCAGGAATTTTATCTACATCAATTTTTCCAAAAAGTTTGCTCAAATCTGTTTTTGGTATTGACGCTTTCTTTGTAGATCTAATAGTTTTTTTCTTTTCAACTGGTTTTGGTTTATCAACTGTATTTTTTTTCTTTACAACTTTTTGTTTTTTCTTTTTAATAGTTTTTTTGTTTTTTCTATCTACCAACGTTACATTTAAAAGATTTTTTTTGCTTGCTGTATATTTTTGATTTTTTATATTATGGCTTTGAAGTACATATATACCTATTGATAAAAAAATAAAATAGAGAATAAAAGATAGTGTCCATCCCACTATACTGGAGTTTGAAGTACTAGGCATTAATTACCCGTTGGTTTCTAATGAAACTTTTGTGAAACCTACTTCTTTTACACTTTTTAATACAAACATAACATCCTTATACTGTAGTGATTCATCTGCTTTAATGTATACTATAGTTGTATCTAATGGGTGTTTTTGACTTATCAAAACAAAATTATCAGGAAATTCACTCATAGTAAAACTACTATTTTTATAATAAACTTTTCTGTTTTTAGTAATACGTAATTCAATTTCTGGGATTTTTTGTACTACGTGTGATTTTGTTCCATCTGGAAGATTAATTTTCTCTTCATAAACCAATGCTGGTGTAGTTACCATTAGTATTGCTAACAAAACTAGCATAATATCTACTAATGGTGTTATATTTAAATCAGGAGTTTCTTCCCAATCATACATCTTGAGTTTCTTTTTCTTTATTATCACTTATAGAGAGTAACAATTCTGCTTCTCTATGAATATAAGTAACAACTTCATAAGCTTTTCTTTTAATAAAAAGATTTGCACTATAAGCGGGAATTGCTACAAATATTCCAGCTGCAGTTGCTATTAAAGCTTCACTAATTGCAGGAGCTATTATACTAAGAGATGCTCCACCTTCACCTTGCCCTAATCCACTAAATGTTTCAAGAATTGATACAACAGTTCCAAAAAGTCCAATAAAAGGAGATGTAGATGCTATCATAGATAACATCCACAAATTTTGTGTTGCATTTTTTTCAGCTACACTTTTACAAACATTTAAAAGTTTTTCATTTGTGCCAAATTTGCTAGAACATTTTTTCAATATTGAATCATTTCTAACATTTTTAGCACCCATAAGCATAGCTTCTAATGATTGTTTTTCACGAGAAAGCCAATTTGAAAGGTACATATATCTACTAAATAGGACTCCAAAAGTAACAATAATATATATCGATAACCATCCTAATACAAAAAAAGTAACAAAACTACTTCTACTGAGGTAGTTTAAAAGTATATCTATGCCTTCCATCTATTACACTTATCTCCCTGATTTTGCGATAGATTCAATCTTCGCAGTTGCAGTTGCAATAGCAACATCTGAATCACTCATACTCTCGATTAGCTTTTGAGCATTTTCAAGAGATCGAGCAATTTCACCTTCACTATTACCACCTACTGAAACAGCTCCATCTGCTAGAACTGTAACAGAGTTTTCATCAACTTTTGCATGACCCCAATTAATCGCAACAATTTCGTGTTTTCCATCGCCTAATTCGATATCAATTACACCAGCTTGTAACAAAGAAACCAGTGAAGCGTGGCCTGGATAAACTCCAAACTCACCTTCACTACCTGGAAGAGTTACATCTTTTACATCATTTGAAAAGATTTGGCCCTCTGGAGTTACAATTTCTAATTTTAATGTATCCATTTTATTCCCTTAAAGCTTATTTACTTTTAAGCCTAGCTTTTAAGTTTTTCTGCTTTTTCAAGAACCTCTTCGATTCCACCAGACATATAAAATGCTGCTTCTGGAAGATCGTCATACTTACCATCTAATATACCCTTAAAGCCAGCAATTGACTCTTCAAGACTTACATATTTACCAGGGCTTCCTGTAAATACTTCTGCAACGAAGAATGGTTGAGAAAGGAATCTTTCAATTTTTCTTGCACGATCAACTACAACTTTATCTTCTTCACTAAGCTCATCCATACCAAGAATTGCAATAATATCTTGTAAGTCTTTATACTTTTGAAGAACAGATTGTACACCACGAGCCACTTCATAATGATCTTGACCAATAATTTGTGGATCAAGCATACGTGAAGACGAATCAAGTGGATCAACCGCAGGATAAATACCTTTTTCAGCAATAGCACGGTTAAGTACTGTTGTTGCATCAAGATGAGCAAAAACTGCTGCAGGAGCAGGATCTGTCAAGTCATCCGCAGGTACATATACCGCTTGAACAGAAGTAATTGAACCTTTTTTAGTTGATGTAATTCTCTCTTGGAATTTACCCATTTCACCAGCAAGTGTTGGTTGATAACCAACCGCTGAAGGAATACGTCCAAGAAGTGCTGACATTTCTGCACCACTTTGAGAGAAACGGAAAATATTATCAATAAACATAAGAACGTCAAGTCCCATTTCATCACGGAAATATTCTGCCATTGTAAGACCTGTAAGAGCAATACGGTTACGTGCTCCTGGAGGCTCACTCATTTGTCCATAACAAAGTGCAACTTTGTCCAGTACATTTGAATCTTTCATTTCGTGATATAGATCATTACCCTCACGAGTTCTTTCACCAACACCAGCAAATACAGAATAACCACTATGTTTAAATGCAACATTGTGAATCAATTCCATAATAATAACTGTTTTACCAACACCAGCACCACCAAATAGTCCTACTTTACCACCTTTAGCATAAGGAGCAAGTAAATCAACTACTTTAATACCTGTTTCAAAAATTTCACTTTTTGTACTTTGATCTTCAAATGATGGAGGATCTCTGTGAATTGACCAAGTATCAGTTGGCGTTACCGCTTCACCTTCATCAATTACATCACCAATAACATTAAAAATTCTACCTAAAACTTCTTTACCTACTGGAACTTTAATTGGTCCACCAAGTGCTTTTGCTGTAATACCACGAGTTAGACCTTCACTCATATCCATTGCAATTGTTCTTACACGATTATCACCAAGGTGTGCTGCTACTTCTAAAACTAGCTTTTGTGCTTTACCTTCAACCTCATAATTAACTTCAATAGCTTCGTTGATCAGTGGAAGGTAGCCGTCAAAATCGACGTCAACAACCGGACCCATAATCTGGCTGATTATTCCATTCATAGAACGTTCTCCTTTATTATTTCGCTTTTCATTTTATTTCATTGATTCCACACCACTGATAATCTCAATTAACTCAGTAGTGATACTCTCTTGTCTAGCTTTATTATATGCTAGTGTTAACAAATTAACTCTATCAGTTGCATTGTTAGTTGCGTTTTCCATAGCTTGCATTCTTGCACTGTGCTCAGCTGCTAATGAATCAATAAGTGAATAATACATATTGTATTCAAAATATTTTTTCATTAAAGACTCTAAGATAGTTTCATCTTCTTCAGGCTCTAGTTCCATTAATGATTCTGAATTTGATTCAAAATCAACTGGAGGACTTACCGGAACAATACTATTTATCTTTAACTCTTGTGCGATCATATTCTTATAACCATTGTGAACTAAAATAACTTTATCAGTTACTCCAGCTGTAAAATCATCAATAGCTTCAGATATAATTTCTTGAGCTTTTTCATATGTTGGTGCTGAACTTACACCTGCATATTCAGAATGAAGTTCAATGTCTTGAAATTTAAAAAAGGCCATACCTTTTTTTCCAACACCTCTCAAACGCACTTTAACTTTCTTGTCTTTATACTCTTCCATAAGTTTACTAACAGCTTTAATAGTTTGAATATTAAAACCACCACATAAACCTTTATCTGCAGTAACAAAAACAATATCTACTTTTTCAGGAGCACTAATCTCATCAAAAAAACGACTCTCAATTCCACCAATTTTATATTGGTTAATTTTATAAGCAATTTCAGACAAAACTTCATTAATTTTATCTGCGTACACTCTTGACTGTTGTGCAGCCAATTTTGCACGATTTAGTTTCGCAGTTGAAACCAATTTCATTGCTCTTGTTGTTTTCTTAGTGTTCTCAACACTCTTGATTTTTCTTTTTATCTCTTTAAGATTTGACATTGTCTAATCCTTACTTTACTGCAAACGTTGCTTTAAACTCATTCAATGCTTTAGCTAATAGATCTTCAACTTCTTTATCTAATTTTTGTTTGCTTCTAATTTGTTCAAGAATTTCAGGGTACTTAGCTTCTATAAATGGATATAACTCAGCTTCAAAACGTGTTACTTCATTTGCTTCAATATCATCAAGAAAACCTCTTGCACCAGCATAAATAATAGTAACTTGTTTTTCAACAGGAAGCGGAGAGTACTGAGCTTGTTTAAGTATTTCTACCATTCTCTCACCACGCTCAAGTTGTTTTCTACTTGATTCATCAAGATCACTTGCAAATTGTGCAAACGCTTGAAGCTCACGATATTGAGCAAGATCAAGTCTAAGTGTACCAGCAACTTGTTTTGTAGCTTTAATTTGAGCAGAACCACCAACACGAGATACTGAAAGACCAACGTTAATTGCCGGGCGAATACCTGAGTTAAATAAATCTGATTCTAAGAAAATCTGACCATCTGTAATTGAAATAACATTTGTTGGAATATACGCAGAAACGTCACCAGCTTGTGTTTCAATAATAGGAAGAGCTGTAAGTGAACCTCCACCTAACTCATCATTTACTTTTGCAGCTCTCTCAAGAAGTCTTGAGTGAAGATAGAAAACATCACCAGGATATGCTTCACGACCTGGAGGACGTCTAAGAATAAGTGACATTTCACGATATGCAACAGCATGTTTAGATAAATCATCATATACAATAAGTCCATGACGTGAATTATCTCTAAAATATTCACCCATAGCAACACCAGCATATGGTGCTAAGTATTGTAATGCAGCTGAATCAGAAGCACCAGCATTTACAATGATAGTATAATCCATTGCTCCATGCTCTTCAAGTTTTTTAACAACTTGTGCTACTGTTGATTGTTTTTGACCAATCGCAACATAAATACATACAACATCTTGACCTTTTTGGTTAATAATTGTATCGATTGCAACTGTAGTTTTACCTGTTTGTCTATCACCAATAATAAGCTCTCTTTGACCTCTACCAATTGGTACAAGTGCATCAATCGCTTTAAGACCTGTTTGAAGTGGCTCATGAACTGACTTTCTTGCCATAATTCCATGTGCTTTTTCTTCAACAAATCTACTCTCAGTTGCTTCAATTGGACCTTTTGAGTCAATTGGATCACCAAGAGAATTTACAACACGTCCTATTAGTGCATCACCAACAGGAACACGAAGTAGTCTTCCTAATCTTTTAACTGATGTTCCTTCTTTGATATCATTACTACTACCAAGTACAACAACACCAACACTTGACTCTTCTAAGTTAAGTGCCATACCTCTTTCACCATTTTCAAACTCAACCATTTCACCAGCCATTACGTTGTTTAAACCATAAACATTTGCAATACCATCTGCAGCTGAAATAACTTTACCCGTCTCTTCGACATCAACGTTGAGTTCGAAGTTATCAATGCGTTCTTTAATGATTGAACTGATCTCGTCAGCTTTCATTTTTGCTCCCACAAATTGCTCCTTACCATACTTTTTTATTAAATTTCTTATTTAACTCAGAATTTCTTCCAAGTTAATTTCATCTCATCGAAGCTAATGCTTCACAGAGAAAATCTTTCTAGATTGCTTTTAAAATGTGCTCTACCATTTGAGTTTTTAGTCTGTCTAATGAAAAACTAACTTCAACACCCAAATCGTCTAGCTGGATTTTTACCCCAGGATAATCACTTACCACATTATTTAACTTGATATTTGCACTGAATTTTTTACTAAAATTCTCTTCTAATTTAGTAATTTGCTCTTTGCCAATTTCAAAGTTACTGACTACTTCACCTTCAAAAGAATTACTTTTTAGTGAAGTTTGATATTTTAACTCTTTTGCAATTACAGGTATAAGAGCTAAACGATCATTTAGCGCTAGTAACTTTACAAGATTTAAAATTTTTCCTTCGCTTTTTTCTAACAAAGATAAAACAAATTCCTCTTTTTTCTCACTACTAAAGTCAGGAGAGAGTATTATATTGTTAAATTTTGTAGAACTAAATGCTGTCGCTAATTCGTTAATAGCATTTTCAACTGAAATGATTTCAGCATCACTACAACTTTTAATTAAAGCATTTACATATTTTTTTGCGATAATCCCTTTCATTATGCAACCTTCTTCATTACAATCTTCACAAGCTCTTCTTTATCTAAAGAAACTGAATCTTCATCAAACATCTCATCTAAAACACTAGTAACAACAGCACGAGCCATCTTACGTCTTTCAATTTCGATTTTTTCTTGAAAACCTTTTTCTAGACTTAAAAGTTCACTATTTACATCACTTGCTACTTTTTCTGAAAGAAGTTGTGCTTCTCTCTTAGAAGTTTCAATTAATGATTTAGCATTTGCTTTTGCCTCTTCGACTTTTGCTTGCGCTGCTTCTTTTGCATTCAATGATTCTTTTACTTTGACCTGTATTGAATCTAATCTATCTGCAATGCCTGCTATTCTACCTTTATATGCTATTTTAACATGATCTGCTAAAAGATAATAAAGGATAGAAGCGAATATAACAAAGTTAACAGCTCTAGGAAGAATATCAGTTCCTTCACCTTCACCGCCACCATTTGCCAACAATAGTGCTGGTGCTAATAAGAGTAATATATATCTAATTTTCATCCAAGCTCCTATATATTGCCAAGTTTTTGCTTGATGCTATCTCTAAAAAGAGGTATCTTAGCACTCAAGTTTTCTTGAAATTCTGTTTTTTCCGCATCTAAGTCTTTTAAAAACGCTGTGTACTCTTCTTCAAGTTCACTATGCTTTTGTTCAACTTTTTTTGCGGCAATCTCTCTTGCTTCACTTAAAGCTGCTTCTCTAATTTTTCCCGCTTCTGCTTTCGCGTCATGGATAATTTGATCCGCCTCTTTGTAGTAAGCCTCAACATCACTGGTATTTTTACCTGCATTTTCTAAATCGCGTTTGATAGATTCATTTCTATTGTCAATGAATTGCAAAAGCGGTTTATAAAGTATCTTATTAAGTACAATTAATAAGAAGAAAAACACAAATCCCGTTACCAGCAAAAGTATTGGGCTAATGTCCAACATGTTTTTGCTCCTTTAACTAGGTATGACTCATTAATAACCACCAATTTAGTTATATCTTATTAAGCAGACATAACTAAAATTGTGCGGATTTTAACATAATTAAGTAAAAATCTTTATTAAACTAAGAAGAATTATTTAATTTTTTCTAAAAATTGATCAATTGATTCGCTATTTTCAAATTCGATTGTGATTGAGTGCGCTTTTGTTTTAGTTTTTAATCCAAAACTATTTAAGCGTTTTTCTAAAGATGTGAACTCTAAAGTTTCTTTTATCTGTTTATTTTTTGAAATATCACTTTTTTGTTCTGTATTTTTTATTTTTTTTACAAGTTGTTCTGTTTCTCTAACACTTAGTTTTTGTCCTAAGATAGTATTTACAACAGTTTGCTCATCATTTGAATCCAATCCTACAACAACTTTAGCATGTCCTTGAGATAATTTACCTTCTACCACTAACTTTTGTGTTTTTTCAGTTAAACTCAGAAGTCTTAAAGTATTTGTTATTTGTGTACGACTTTTTTTAACAACTTCTGAAAGTCCTTCTTGAGTAATATTATACTCTTCGATTAACTCTTTATAAGCAATTGCTAATTCTATTGGATTTAAATCTTCTCTTTGAATATTTTCTATAAGAGCTAATTCTCTTAAATTTTCAGATTCGATATCTGCGACAATGGCTCTTATCGTTTCTAATCCAGCTTTTTTAGTAGCACGAAATCTTCTCTCACCAGCAAGCAACATATAATCATTGTCTTTTTCGACAACAATAATAGGTTGTAATAATCCATGTTTTTTAATAGATTCGCTAAGCTCTTTAATGGCACTTTCATTAAAATATTTTCTTGGTTGGTATGGATTTGGAGAAATTCTATTTACATCTATATCTCTTACTAAATCTTGAGCGTTATTTAAATCTTGATTATAAGCATCTTCAACATCTTCAAAAATTGCACCTAACCCTCTTCCTAAAGCTTTTTTTGCACTCACTTAATTATCTCCTTTTTATTGAACGAAGTCCAATAAAAATTCCTTTCACTAAAGCTAATGCTCTGCATAGAATTTATCATGGATTAGCTCACTAATATTGAATTTGCTAAATTTTGATATGCTTTTGAACCAGGTGATTGTACATCATATAGTATAATTGGTTTTCCAAAACTTGGAGATTCTGCAAGTTTTATATTTCTTGGAATCACTACATAATTTGATGTTTCTTCATCTACAAATAGTTTATTTTTAAAATGTTGTTTTAAATCTGCAAAAACCTGTTTTGAAAGATTGTTCTGCGTACTATACATCGTTGGTAAGAAACCTCGAATATCTAATTTTGGATTAATTGTTTTTTTAATAAGTTTTACAGTATTTAAAAGTTGTGCTAATCCCTCTAATGCAAAAAACTCACACTGAATAGGTATAATTACAGAGTTTGCAGCACTAAGCGCATTGATAGTAATGCTTCCTAATGCAGGAGGTGAATCAATGATAATATAATCATACTGATCTTTTATCTCTTCAATTTTATTTTTTAAGATAAGTTCTCTTCCTTTAGTTTTAGCATCATAAAACTCTTTTTCTACACCAACTAAACCAATATTTGATGGTGCTATATGTAAAGTAGGTAAAGATGTTTCTAAAATGACTTGTGAAAGTTTTTTTCTTCCTATTAGTACATGATAGATATTATACTCATAATCATTTCTATGAATACCTAAACCTGTAGTTGCATTTGATTGAGGATCGATATCTATCAGCAAAACTCTTTTTTCTGCCACAGCAAGTGATGCAGCAAGATTCACAGCAGTCGTTGTTTTACCAACACCACCTTTTTGATTAGCTATAGCAATAATTTCACTCATCTTAAACTGTACACCCTTTTGTTTTCTATTTCAATTGAACCATCATCTAACAACTTTGCATCAGATAATGATAATTTTTTACCTTCTAAGTGGAAGGTAAAGCCAAGACTATTTTGAAATTCTATCTTATATTTACTAAAAACATTCTTCCATGAAATTTTTTCTTTCAATTTTTTTATAAAAAGTTCTACTAATTTTTTAGGTACAATTTGTACATCTAAAGTAGCAAATTGCGCTGGTGCATGGAGGATATTGATACCAATTGAACCAATAATAGTGTCTTTTACTTTCGTAGTAATTACTCCACCTGCTTTTGTATTTTTTATATAAAAATCATTTGGCCATTTTATCCATATATCCGAGTCTAACTCGGCTAAAACCTCTTTCATGAGAAACGAAAAATAGATAGAAATTGACTCTAATTTTAAATCTTTTGGTAAATGTTCCTCTTTTACACAAAAAGAAAAATAGAGATTTCCTTCTTCCCCTTGCCAAGAATTTCCTCTACTTCCTACGCCATCACTTTGAAAGTCTACTCCAACAGCTAAAGGAGCCACTATAGATTGGTTTTTTATACTTTCTATAAGATATTTATGTGTTGAAGGTAAATGCTTAAACCACTTGATTTCCAACGTCTAACCTTTTCCCTCTTATATATTCCACTGCACTCATAGGTTTCTTAGAAGGTGCTTGAACCATCTTTAATGCCAAACTACCCTCTTTACATGTAACGGTAACATTTTCATCTATGCTTATTATCTCACCTGCATTTTTACCATTTTTTATATCAACTACTTTTATATCTTTTAATTTTAATCCCGAATCTAAAAATAGTCCTGGCCATGGATCATATGCTCTAAACTTTGTATAAATCTCACTTGCACTATTTCTTTCAAAAGATACTAAACCATCAGATTTTTTAATTTTAGCAGCGTATGAAGTATCTGCATTTTTTTGTTTGATTGGCTCAATCATTGAAAAGTTTTTTAATGTTTTTATTGTTAATTTTGCTGCCATATCTGAAAGAGTTTCAAAAAGTTTATCTACTTTCATATGCTCATCTAATTCAAGATAAGTAAATCCTAATATATCTCCAGTATCAAGCCCTTCTTCCATAAGCATAGAAGTAACCCCTGCAAATTTATCTTCATTTAACAGTGAAGATTGAATAGGACTAGCCCCACGATAAGAAGGAAGCAATGAAGCATGTAGATTGATACAAGGAGCGATGTCTAGTATACTCTTAGGTAGTATTTGACCATATGCAGCTACTACAATAAAATCTGGTTTAAAAGAGTTTATATACTCATATGCTTCTTCACTTTTTAAAGTTTTTGGTTGGTAAATTTCTATATCAACTGAATTAGTTAATGCATAATTTTTTGTATGAGGTGGCGTTAAAACTTGTTTTCTTCCTACTGGTTTGTCTGGCTGAGTAACAAGTAAAGGAACTTTTATATCTTTACATGTAAGAAGTTCTTTTAAAATCTTTGTTGCATAATCAGGTGTTCCCATAAAAACAATATTCATTAAACATCCTTACATGTAAAAAGAGTTCCACCTTTGTGAACACCCTCAAGCATATAACTTTTTATATCACTCAAATCAAATCCGCTCGACATAAACATAGCTTTTTTTCTCTTTAAAAGAAAATCTGCAGCTTTTAGTTTAGTAACTATTCCACCTGTCGCAAACTCTGTATTTGGATTACAAGGCATAGTCAATTCTGCTTCATCAATACTATTTACGATTTTATTCATAATGGCATCTTCATATTTGTTTGGATCTTTGTCATAGTAACCATCAATATCTGAAAGGATAATCAATAAATCTGCATCGAAATAATAGGCAACATGAGCAGAAAGCTGGTCATTATCACCAAATACTATCTCTTCTGTTGCTGTTGCGTCATTTTCATTGACAATAGGTAAAACATCATGTTTAATCAAAGTATCAATAGCACATTTTGCATGAGCTGTTCTTTTACGTGAATCAAAATCATCAGCTGTTAAAAGTATCTGTGCGCCCATTTTATCAAATTTAGCTAATTTTCTATTATATATTTCTATGAGATGAGGCTGTCCAACGGCAGCTATTGCTTGTCTATTGGGAAGTGATTTCTTATCTAGTTTTAGTTTAGAATATCCAGCTGCAATCGCAGCAGATGATACCAATATAACTTCATGTTTTTCCATAAGTTCAACTAAAAATTCTACAAGGTTTAACATTCTCGTTTTTTCTAAACGATTTTGCTCACTTAAAACGTGTGTCCCAACTTTAACAACTACGCGCATTTCATTCTCCTTTTTTAAGAACTAAATTCCTAAAAATTTCCTTTATTAATCTATTATTTCTTCTTTTACTTTTCTTGTTTCATTTACAGCACCTAAAAGTGCATATTTTATAGCTTCTAAATTTTTTCTTGATATTGATGAAATTGGCATTACAAAATATGGTTTTGAACTATCATAACCTTCAAATCCATTCACATCTTGACAAAATGCTGGGATACTCTCTTCAAAACCAAAATGCTTTCCATTTTTGTTTGGTTCTAAACCTAACATTTCAATAAAACCTTTGCTCTTCTCTACTACTTCTTCATCACTTATCGCATCACTTCTTGTTAAAGCGATTGCATAATGTCTATCAGCTAAATTTTGAGAAAAGTTTTTTAACTCTTCTGCTAATGTTTTAAACTGATCTTCAAGTTCTCTATAGTTTGCAATATCAACCATAAATAATAAAAATTTTGTTCTTTCGATATGTTTTAAGAAGTCTAATCCAAGACCTCTTCCATCACTAGCACCTTCAATAATCCCAGGGATATCAGCCATAACATATGATTGATAATTATCAGTTTCAACAACACCAAGTTTAGGAGTCAATGTTGTAAATTCATAGTTTGCAATTTCAGGTTCCGCATTGGATAAAACAGAAATAAGCGTTGATTTACCAACATTTGGAAAACCTACTAGTCCAACATCTGCTATAAGTTTTAATTCTAACCTTACAGATTTAGTTTCACCATTGATACCTGGTTGTGCGTAACTTGGTCTTTGATTTGTTGGCCCTTTAAAATGGACATTTCCTAGTCCACCTTTTCCACCTTCAATAAACATTGTTTTTTGACCGTCAGTAATCAAATCAAGTAAAATATCCCCTGTTTGGGTATCAACTACTTGAGTTCCTGGAGGAACTATAACTTCTAGTGATTCACCATACTTACCATAACATTTACGTGCCATTCCTGGTTGTCCATTTTTAGCTTTTAAATGCTGTGATCCGCGAAAATGAGAAAGAGTATGAGTGTTTTTGTCTACTTTAAAAAAAACATTTCCACCTTTTCCGCCATCACCACCATCTGGTCCACCTTTAATAACATGTTTTTCACGTCTAAAAGATACACAACCTGCACCACCATTTCCAGAACTAAGTGTTAATTGTACATTATCTACGAACATTTGATTTCTCCTTTTAGAGCTTTTTACTCTAAAAATCCCTATTATTTTATCTCTCTTTAAAGAAATAAATTCCTTTAAAATTTACATTACCAAAACGCATAGTTTGACAAAAAACTTTTTTATTTTATTAATAGGAAAATTATTTTTATTTTTAAATCTATCTATAATCTTTACATGTAAGGATTGTAGATAGATTTG
The DNA here is from genome assembly GCF_000597725.1 of Sulfurospirillum arcachonense DSM 9755. Classification (GTDB taxonomy): domain Bacteria; phylum Campylobacterota; class Campylobacteria; order Campylobacterales; family Sulfurospirillaceae; genus Sulfurospirillum_A; species Sulfurospirillum_A arcachonense. The sequence continues at coordinate 62,956 of NZ_JFBL01000002.1, read as the reverse complement.
AGGGGGAAAGACGAGTCTAAAACTCGTCTTTTAAATTATGATGCGGGGATTACAGAAACTTTGTTTCTATGTTTGTCTTTACGTCCAAACTGAACATATCCATCAACAAGAGCAAAAATTGTATGGTCTGTTCCCATACCAACATTATCACCAGGGTGAGTTTTTGTTCCACGTTGACGAATTATAATATTACCAGCAACTACAAATTCACCACCATATTTTTTAACACCTAGTCTACGACCAGCTGAATCTCTATTATTCTGGGTACTACCTTGACCTTTCTTATGTGCCATTAGTTTTTCCTTTTCTTAGTGTCTTAATGGGATTAAGCAGTTATGCTTAAAACTTTAACTTTTGTGAACTGTCTTCTGAAACCACGTTTAAGTTTTGAATCTTTTCTTCTACGCTTTTTAAAGATAATTACTTTCGCATCTTTACCTTCAGTGATAACTTCTAATTCCACTTTTGCACCATCCACGAATGGAGCTCCCACTTTAAGTTCGCCGTTATTTACAGCTAAAACTTCAGTCACCTCGATTTTCTCTTTTGGCTGAGCGTCAAGACGATCAAGATTTATAAAATCTCCCTCTTGAACTTTATACTGCTTCCCGCCATTTTTAATGATTGCATACATTAGTATGTCCTTTTGAAGAGTTTTTTAATTAAGATGAGGATTTTACCAAAAGTTTCATTAAGGTAAGATTAAAGTTTTATATGAAATACTCTTGTCTTTTAAAAAATAATTTACATAATTATGATTTTTTAGTACAATACACAATCAATAAAATTAAGGTTTCTCATTGAAAATTATACATATATTTCTCATAATTCTAGTTGGAATTATCTTTAGTGCATGTTCTGAAAAACAGAGTATTATAGCAAAAAAAACACTTAAACCAGCAATAGTAGAAAAAAAAGTTGACAACTATAAAAAAGCTTTAAGTTATGAAAATAAAGATGGTTCCATAAAAAGTGAAAACTACAAAAAATATTTAGACAAAGCAATCAAAGAAAAAAATCCAAAAGCATATGTAAAAGCTTTTGAAAACTATAAAAATCCTATAGGTAAAAAAACAATTACTCATGGAAAACCTCAAATACTAATCAAACCAAATATTCAAAAAGCTACACATTTTGCACTTTTGGCTATTGAGAATAAAAAGAGTAAAGAGATTGCATGTGAAACTATCAAAAAAGCTGGTAATCAAAATATGTTTGATGCTAACCAATCATACGAAATTTATTTGGCCAATAAAGCTCAAGGTTGTACCAATATAAACGATAAAGATTTTGATTTTAAATTTACTCCAGCCGCTATTTTTATAAATAAAACCAAAAATAACTCTCTTTATAAAGAACAAAGAACAAAAATATTAAATGAACTAATCAACGAGTATTCAAAACAAGCAATCAATGGAACGCTAGATACAAAATATACAAAATATGATGATAGATGGGTTCTACTTTCCACTATGGCAACAAACTTAGCAATGATAAAATATGAAAATGGAGACAAAGAATCAGCTGGTTCGTATTTGGGTATTGCCAAAAAAATTATAGAAGCAACTCCTTTAAATAAAAATAGATATTATAAGTTTGATACAAAAACTAAAAGTCACAAAAAATTCTATCATGCACAACAAAGGGATAAAATCATAAAAGCAGGTTCAGACCAAATTTTGAAAACCCTTTTAAAGATCATATGAGAAACTACACTCTTATCCACACAGCACTCTTTGCAGAAGCAAAGCCCATCATAGAGTGCTTTAAACTCCAATGCTTACAAACTAAACCTTACCGTATATATTTAAAAAATGATATAGTTTTAGTTGTATCAGGTATGGGAAAAGAAAAAACTTCCTTACATGTAAAAGATATTTTTGAAAAGTATACTATAAAAAAAGCTATCAACATAGGCATTGCAGGATGTAAAGATGAGTCAATAGATATAGGCTCTCTTGTCTGCACAACTCACAAGTTTGAAAATATACTCTTTGAGAGTTTAAGCTGTGTTGATACACCTTGTGAAGACAGGGAAAAACTTTTCACAACTTTAGTAGATATGGAGTCTGAGCCTTTCTTACATGTAAGCAAAAAGTTCTTACATGTAAAGGATATATACATCTTCAAAATAGTCTCCGACCACTTAAGTGCTACTATCCCAAAAAAACAGTTTGTTTGGGAAATCATGGAAAAAAATTTAGAAAGTATCAAAACAACGATTAAGTTCTAAAAATATCTATGCTACTTCCTTTAAATTTATGTATAACGTTTGTCGTTAGCAATAACTTTTCCGTAGGGTAAATTATCGCGTCTCCTCGTATTTGTTATACATTTACCATTATCCAACTTTGAAATCTACTGAGTTGTTATTAAATAGTATTCCAAAACGTTTTGTAGATTTATTCCAGCCTAAGGTATAAGACTCTAACATTCTTTTTAATTCTTTTCTAGTTGAAGTATCTAAACTTATTAAAACGTACATCATAAATAATTGAGCATCTTCTATTTCTTTTATTGCAATATTTGAGTTTTCAGTTGCTAGAGAAAGATTCAATATATCTTCTTGAAAACTAGAGAACTTTTTAAATAATGGCATATTTTTAATAAAACCTATTTCTCCATATTTTAAACTTTTAATATTAAAATTACCATGCAGTAAATCATTTCTTTTATTAAATATTGTATGGATAGATTTACATATCTCATCTTCCCAATCAATAGAATAAATAAATCCAATACATTTTTCGTGAAGTTTTTGTATTTTAATATGAATTTGTTCTCTTGTATATTCCTCAAATTTCTCTCTATCATCTTTTATCTCTTGTTTTGCAAGAAATTGAATTGTAAAATTTAAAAAAGTCTCAATATAAACAGGAACTAAGCATTTAAGAGCATAACTTTTTGCAGATAATTCTTCTGTTAATTGAGCCCATTTTGAAAATTCTTCCAAAGACAATTCTATACCATCAACATGAGAATGTTTAAAATCCGGTATTTTATTTACTAAATTTTCAATTTCATCTATAAAAATATTGATTTGTTTTTGTATTTTTGCAAAAGGATTGACTATCATTTCCCAATTTTCAATTATTCTACGCGCTTCCATAACTTCAACTTTATAATTTTGAATATCTTTTATTAATTGTCTTAGAAATGATATACATTCTTCTTTAGATGTCATTAAGTTAGTAGGCATAAAAACTTCTATCCTATATGTCGTACACATTATTTGAATAATACTATCGTTATATTCAAAAGTATAATGCCAGTGAAACATTTGGTCGCTATCTTCTTCTCTAAATAGAGATAACAATCCATTGGGTTTTCCAAAACGAGCAAAGAGATATAAATACAAATTGTAAGCATTTATTTCTTTACTTATTTTATAATTTTCAAAATTATCTTTTTTTGCTTTTGAAGATTTGATTAACTCAATATTATCTTCAATGCTTGGTGCTTTTATTTTTTTAATAATTTCTGTAAAGTTTTTCAAATTTTTTCTTTGTATGTAACTATTCATTAACCAAATATTATAACACAAATAAATCTTTTTTTAACAATTAACTCATATAAAAAGCATTATTTTTATTTAGCTTTATATAGATTTTTTAAAACTGATTTTAAAACATAAAAAAGTTAAAGAAGCATTAATACAATGTTCAATAAAATACAAAACTATCTACATGTAACAAAAGAGGATAACAAAGTTTGTATGGAAAATTATAAAGAAAAATTTGAACAGCATAAAAAAAATTGTAACTTTGAAAATTTAGATGAAAAAAACCAAAAGTTTTTAGAAGAAAAAGCGTATCAGTATAGACTCTCTTTTCAAGATTTAAAACAGTTTGTTGATATAGCGATTGATTTAAGTATGTGGGAAGAAGCACCTTTACATGTAAGCTGGGAAGATTTTGAAAACAAGAAAAAAACTCTTTTACATGTAAAAAATTTATACAAACAAATACAAGAGAAACCAAAGTCATATAAGAACTTCAATGTGGATTCCAATAAAAGGGATAAATTTAGTTTTTTTGAGTACCAAAAAGAGGAACTCTCACTTGGGTCTTGTCCTGTTGCAAGTCCGAAAACTCGATGTTGTAATCTTATGACGCTTGATGCGGTTGAGAGTTGTGGGTTTGACTGCTCTTACTGTTCTATCCAATCTTTTTATAATGAAAACAAAATAGGTTTTGATAAAAACTTTGCTGAGAAACTCAAAAACTTAAAACTTGACCCAAATAAAACCTTCCATATAGGAACAGGACAGAGTTCAGACTCTCTTATGTGGGGAAATAAACACGGAATTTTAGAAGCTCTTTTTGAGTTTGCAAAAGCCAATCCAAATGTCATCTTAGAGTTAAAAACCAAATCAGACAACATATCATATCTTATTGAAAATGAAGTTCCAAAAAATATACTTTGTACTTGGAGTATCAATACTCCAACTATTATAAAAAATGAAGAACATTTAAGCGCAACGCTAGAACAAAGGATAGGATGTGCAAGAACTTTAGCAGACAAAGGTGTACTAGTAGGTTTTCACTTTCATCCAATCGTAGTGTATGAGAACTACCTCAATGAATATGCAGAAGTTATAAATACACTTACAAAAACATTTACTCCAAGTGAAGTTGTTTTAGTATCTTTAGGGACTTTGACATTCATAAAACCTGTTATTAAAAAACTAAGAAGCCGTGACTTTAAAAGTAAGATTTTACAAATGCCTTTAGTAGATGCCAGTGGAAAACAGTCTTATCCTTTACATGTAAAGGAAGAGATGTTTAAAGGTGTTTATAAAGCATTTGCTCCTTGGCACGATAAAGTTTACTTTTACATGTGTATGGAAGATGAGAGTTTATGGAAAAAAGTTTTTGGCTACGAATATGCTCATAATGATGAAATGGAACGAAGTATGATAAGTTCTTATATGAAAAAAATCCAAACAAATTAAATAGAACAAAATCAATAAGATAGTTAAAAAGAAGACAGCATTTGACTGTCTCCTCATTTTTATATAGACAAAAAACGAACTCAAAGAGTGCTATTAAATAAGTGTATTTTTCATCTATTCACATAATATGTTTTCCAGAATCCACCTCCTTATCATAAAATAAAAAAGCAAATACTTTAGTCATATAGACTAAAGATAAATGAATTATAAGCGTTTTTTTCTTAGAAATCAATAAATAATTCTAATTTATTAGCAGTATATATTGACAAGTGCTAAAAAATTTGTTAAAATTTTAGAAAAGTTGATAGTTATAGAGTCAACTTTAAAACTTATTAAATAAAGGAGATAAAATGTTATTAACTAAATTTGATCCATTTAAAGAGTTTGCAAATATGCAAAGAAGTTTTTTAGATACAAGAAGGGATGATAATGAAATGTCTATAAATGCATTTGTTCCTAAAGTTAATACAAGAGAACTAGATGATGCTTATTATATAGATGTTGATTTACCTGGTATTAAAAAGGAGGATATAGATATTGACATTCATGATGGTATGCTTACTATTAAGGGTGAGAGAAACTTTAAGGACGAAATTAAAGAAGAAGACTACTACAAAGTAGAAACATCTTTCGGAAAATTTCAAAGAGCATTTTCAGTTCCTGATAATATAGATACTGAAAATATCTCTGCGAGTTATGAAAATGGTGTCTTAGAAGTAACAGTCCCTAAACTAGCTAAAGATATTAATAGAAAAAAAATATCTATCAAATAATAGCTCCAAGCCTTTATTGGCTTGGCTATGTATATTGATTGTCAAATATATAAGCTCACTACAATATATTTAGCCTAATACTATTTACCTAATATTCTTTTTTAAAGTTTTATACAAAACATATGACAACATACTTGTAAATATCAAGATAAATATAACAGCATATGTCCCACCTTCAGCTTTTGTAAACGGTAAAGATGTAGTATTCATCCCAAAAAATCCTACGAGTAAATTTAATGGTAAAAAAATTCCAGATAGTACGGTGAGGATAAAAACTGTTTTATTCATTTTTTCATTATTTGTACTTACATAAAAATTATATAAAGCATCCAATTTTTCTAAAGCATGGATAGTCGTTCTATTGGTTCTTTCAAGATGTTCAAACAAATCTTCAAAGTGTATTTCTAATTCACTTTGCTCTTTTTTATAATTTAAAATAAATTTTTTATATTCTAAAATAACTTTATTTAGCAGTCTATTGATTCTTAATAAATCATTTTTTTTAGAAAACCATTGTTGGTTAAAATCTTTAATATCTTTGCTATCATAAAAATCATCTTCCATATTTTCTATTGCTTGATAGATATTAGAAGTAATCTCCATTGTAATATTTATCTTGTCATTTAAATCTTCATACAGACCTTGCATATTTGACAAATCTATAAATTTCTTTGTTTTTTTATCATAAAAATAGCAAATATCCTCTTTAAAAACATAAGAGTAACTTTGGGATATTAAATTTGTATTTTCTAAAGAAGGTAATCTTACGATAAAAAGATCATAATTTTCATTGCTTTTAAACATTGAAGGATGTAAACTATTTTCAATATCTACAACATGAAAATCATTTATATCAAACATCTAAATCCTTTTTTGTTTCTATTTTTTTATGTAACTTAATAACAGGTTTTTGCATAAAAAGATTATTAGGATATATAACTATGTTGTTATCTTTATCTATGATTCTTATGTGGAACAATTCTATTTCTACAATTTTACCTTCTATAGAATTATCTCCATCAACAATTCTTATATAATCACCTACACGTGAAGGAAAAGAAAAAAAGATAATAATACTTGATGTTAAATTACTCAAAATTGACCATTGAGCAAAAAGAGCAACACCAATAACAGCAAAAATAGACGAAGCAAAAACCATCACCCCATCGAAACTTACACTCCAAATAAGAGCAAGAACAAACACTGAAATCATAACTATAAAAATACTTATGCTTTTAGATACGTAGTAAATTCTTTTTTGGGATACTCTTTTTGAATTTCCTATTTTCTTTAAAAAATATTTTGAACCATTTAAGCTTATAAAAGTACTTATTATCAAGACTAACGTTAAAATTATATTTTGATCTAGCAATATTTTTCCTTCTTATTCTATTGTTTTTTCATCTTGAAGTTCATCAAACTCACTTTGTTCAATTACATCTTCATGAAAATATCCAATTTTTCCTTCAGCATTTTCCAAATCATTAAATTTTGCAATATGAAAAATAGCATCTCCCTCTTGTGCCAGAGGAATTTCTGATTTTCCAATGATAACACCATCAAAAGGAGACTTTAACTCAAAAGTAGTATCACTATGTGCTTCATCTATATAAGCTATAACCTCATCTTCTTGCACAGTATCACCAAGAGCTTTGATAGTTCTTATAACACCACTTTCTACAGCCCGTATCCATTGACTATTGCTTGTTATAAGAGGGATTCTTTTACTTTTTTTAAAAACCTTTGGAAGCATGTTATATTCTCTAAGAACATTCACTATCCCATTAACCCCTATTCTAATACTTTTTTCATCAAATCTTAAAGCTTCTCCTGCTTCATATAAGATTATGGGTATCCCTTTTTCATCACAAAGTGCACGCAATGAACCTTGTAAAAGTTCTGAGTGCAAAATAATAGGAGCTTCAAAAACCTTTGCCATTTTTAAAGTAACTTTATTATTTAAATTTGTTCTAATTTGAGGAAAATTTGACCTGTGAATAGCAGCAGTATGTAAATCTATACCAAAGTCACATTTACTCACAATCTCATCAAAAAATATTTTGGCTACCCTACTTGCAAGTGAACCTCGTGTGCTTCCAGGAAAACATCTATTTAAATCTCTTCTATCAGGGAAGTATCTTGATAAAGTAAGTATGCCATAAACATTGATAACGGGAACCAAGATAATAGTTCCCTTTAGACGCTTAAGAATACTTAGCTTTTTAAATCTTCTGATAATCTCAATCCCATTTAATTCATCACCATGGATAGTAGCACTTACAAAAACTGTTGGACCATCTTTTTTTCCTCTTAAAACTTTTATTGGTAGTTTTGTAGGGGTGTTATAAAGATTTGGTAAATCTAGTTCTATAGTATTACTTGTCCCTCTTTTAATTTCATATTTTCCTATAGTTAATATGTCATTGCTCAAAACTATGCTCCAATATTATCTCTTTTTCTTCGAATTTTTTTAGAAACTGTATCACTCATAGGAATTACATTTTTTTCTATATAATTCATGATTTCTCCAGCAATATCAATTCCAGTAGATTTTTCTATACCTTCTAATCCAGGGGATGAATTTACTTCCATAACAAGTGGTCCACGAGCAGAAGGGATCATATCAACACCACACACTCCTAAGCCCATAGCTTTTGCTGCTCCAAGTGCCGTAGATTTCTCTTTTCTTGTAAGTTTGTGTGCTTTTGCACTTCCGCCTTGGTGTAAATTAGACCTAAAATCGCCCTCAGCACCTTGTCTTCTCATAGCTCCTACTACTTTCCCACCTACTACAAAAGCTCTTATATCTGCTCCACCTGCTTCTTCAATAAACTCTTGAACAAGTAAACTTACATCCATGCCATAAAAAGCACCAAGAACTGATTTTGCAGCTTTTTCACTATCTACCAAAACAACACCAACACCTTGTGTTCCTTCTAAAATTTTCAGAACAAGTGGCGCACCACCACTTAAAGCAATAACGTCTTTTGCATTTGATTTATTTGAAGCAAAAACCGTTTTTGGCATATCAACATCATTTTTAGAAAGGATTTGTAAACTTCTTAGTTTATCTCTACTTCTTGCAATTGCTAAATTTCCAGATGTACTAAATACATCCATCATTTCAAAATGTCTTACCATAGCAGTCCCATAAAATGTTCTACTTGCTCCTATTCTTGGGATAATTGCATCAGGTACAGGTAAAACTTTTCCAAGATAATTAATGACTAATTCACCCTTCATAATCTCAATAGTACATTTCAAATAATCAATAACTTCTACTTCCCAGTTTCTTTCTTGTGCAGCTTCAACCAATCTTTTAGTTGAATACAATGTCTCATTTCTTGATAATATATATACTCTCATATTAATTCCTTGTTTGTTTTGACAAATATTTTTTTGAAACATCCACTAAAAAATTATTTTGTAAAAATTTTCTTCCTATTAGCATAGGATATTTCATATTTGTTCTATCTGTAAGTGAAACGACAGCTTCATACTCTTTTCCAAAAAAAGAGACTTTTACTTTTACTGAGGGCCTATGTTCTACTTCACCGTTTGAACTTTTTACCTTTTTTATCTTATATATTGGTAACTTCATTTTTTTATCATAATATGAAGGATGAACATCATCTAAAAGTTGAAAATGCACATAATTTTCATCATCTACAAATATATTATCACAATGAAGAGCATTTGAATCTGCTCCTGTGTCAATTTTTGCATCAAGATCATATAGTTCTAAATCCAAGATTGAAATACACTCTATATTTCCAACCAAAATTTTATTTTTCATCATTACTCCTACTTATATGACATATATTATACACCAATAAACACAATTATATAGTATAATAGAAGCCATTAAGGACTGTAATGAGTAAAATAAAAAGAAATACATTAGTGAACAAATTGATTCCTCCACTATTCTTGTATTTAATACTACTCGCTGTTATTTCTATTGGTTCTCTTTATTACATTCAAAAAAAACATGCATTTAATATAGCTGAGAATACTTTTTTAAAAACAACAAAACTCTTAGATAAAAAATTTAAAAGTGATATAAAAACTTATAAGACTTTTATAAAACTTATAAGTAAAGACAAACAAGCAATAGAACTATTTCAATCAAATAACAGAGAAGGTCTTTATAACTATTATAAAAAAACATTTGAAGAATTTAACAAACAATATAAAATTAGTCATTTTTATTTTCATAAAACATCAAAAATCAACTTCTTGAGGATGCATTATCCTCAAAAACATTCTGATCTTATTGAACGTTTTACACTGAATGCATCGATTAAAAATAGAGGTCTTGGAAAAGGTATAGAGTTTGGTATATTTCATAATTTAACTCTTAGAGTTGTTTACCCTTGGTTTGTAAACAATAAAATAATTGGATATATAGAACTAGGAAAAGAGATTGACTACTTAACCCCTGAACTTGCAAAACTAACACATAGTGAAATAGTTTTTACAATAAACAAAAAAAATATTTCAAAAGAAAATTACCAAAAATGGTTGGACAACTCCAAAAAGAATGTCAAATTCAAAGAGCTTAAGAACTACTATATCATTGATTCTTCTATACATAACTATAGTAAAAAGTTAAAAGTACTTCTTAATAATCAAGAAAATATACATCATGCCAGCTTAGATAATTTTTCGGCACATTACCATATAAATAGTAAACCTTTTTTAGATGCTCATGGAAAAGAGATAGGTAAAATCTATATTTTGTGTGATATGTCAGATGAATTTAAATTTTTATTGCAGCTTATTTTTAAAATAACCTTTATAATAATTCTATTATTTGCTTTTCTAGCAATTTACTATTTGAAAATTGTTCGAAAAGAAGCAACTATCATAGAAAAAACACAAACCAATATGTTCTCTTTGGCTATGACTGATTCTTTGACTTCTTTATACAATAAAAGGCACTTTGACAGTAGCCTTCCACTAAAAATTCAAAAAGCCCAAAGTAATGACAACTATATTTCATTTATCATTGCTGATATTGACAATTTTAAAAAGTACAATGATAACTATGGGCATAAAAAAGGTGATGATGTTTTAAAAAGAGTTGCTCATCAAATCAAATATTCTTTTAAACGCTCAAATGATTTATGCCATAGAATAGGTGGGGAAGAATTTGCTATTATTGTAGAATCTGATAATAAAAACTTTGGATACAAAATGGCTGAAAAAATGAGAAAAAATGTAGAGAAATTAAAGATTGAACACCTCTACAATGAGCAGTATAATAAAGTCACGATTTCTATTGGTATTTTCACAATCAATTCTAAAGATATTGTTGATTATGACAACCTTTTTATTAATGCGGATAAAGCACTTTATCAAGCAAAAAAAAGTGGAAGAAACTGTACAATAAGTGCTTAAAGGAAAGAGATGAAAACAGCATTACTAACAGGTTCAAGTAGTGGTATTGGAAAAGCTATTTGTACTGAGCTCAAAGAAAATGGCTATAAAATTTTTACTATAAATAGAAATGATGGAGATATAATCTGTGATTTGCAAGATACAAAAGCTTTACATGTAAAGCTCAAAGAGTTTTTAAAAACTACTGACATAGACTTACTTGTAAACTGCGCTGGACTTGGTGTGTTTGAGCCTCATGAAGAGATAAGTTTTCAAAAAATAAACGAAATCATAGATGTAAACCTAAAAGCCCCTATCCTCTTAACAAACCTTTGTCTAAGAAGTCTCAAAAAAACAAAAGGTCATATTATCAATATAAGCTCCATCGAAGCCACTCGCCACTCAAAGTTTTCTGCACTTTATACTGCCACTAAAAGTGGACTAAGAGACTTTTCACTTGCTTTGTTTGAAGAGTTACGTAAAAGTGGTGTAAGAGTCACCAACATAAATCCAGATATGACAAAAACTGCTTTTTTTGATGAACTCAACTTTGAACCATCAGATAAAGAAGATACTCATCTATTGCCCCAAGAGATTGCTAAAACTCTTTTACATGTAATAACTTCACCAATGGTTGTTACAGATATAACTGTTCGTGCTCAAAAGTTTGAAATTAAAAGAAAATAATTATCTTTTTTGTAAAAGATATGTCACTGTAGCAATACCTGAGCTTCCAAGAATCATGAGCATTACCATGATTTGATAGCGTACTGCTATGATTGGGTCTACACCTGAGAGTATCTGCCCTGTCATCATCCCAGGAAGTGAGACTAAACCTACTGCTAAAAAAGAGTTTATTTGAGGTATGAGTCCAGCTTTAAAAGCAATAGCACGTGATTTTTTATAAGTCTGCGTTTCTAGCTCTTTTTCAAATCTTTCAGCTACTAAAGAGACTGCATTCATACAGTTTGCATAAAGCATCCCAGCAAGAGGAATAACATAACGAGGTGAGTTAAAAGAGTCTAAATCAAGCACAAAAAATACTACAAAAAAAAGATTTATTGTTCCTCCTAAAAAAATAGATAAAAATATATGTTTATAGACTTTTTTATTTTTACAAGTGACGTTTCTTAGGGTTATAAAACTCGCAGCACTTATCATCACAATAACAATAAACAGAGTAAAAAATGAATTGTTTGAGTTAAAAATATATGTTAATACATATCCTATGAGTAGAAGTTGAGATAGCATACGAAAAGTTGCATAAGCAATCTCCTTTTTATCTTCGACCCATTTATAGTAAAAAAATGATACAAAAAGCAAAGGTACTAACATGTAGGAAAGATTTGTTATGGAAATAATTTGCATTGTTTTCCTTTTTTTAGTTCCAATTATACACTTATTTAACAATTAATAAGTATAATAAAACATGAACAGATTTAGCCATTATGTGTTATCCCTTATATTTTTACTGTCCTGTATTTTAAGCATGGAAATCCTTTACATGTATAGTAGTTCAAATCTTCATGAACAAACAAAAAATGACTTTGTAAAAACTGTAGGCCTTCCTGATTTAGCTATATCCAATGGAGCAAATTTTATAAGGCACAGAAGTCTAAGCGACACTTTTTCACTTTTTAGCAATGGCCCTGAACTTTTAGAGTATTTTCCTTCAACATTTACGTACAATTACTCACAAAACTATAAAAATATTCCTTCAAGGATAGAACTTGAATAAAACAGAAATTTCATTTCATGCTTTAGTGATAGGAATTTTCAAGGGGCTTTGCTCTTTGAAAAGGAGATATTAGATGAAGATAAATCACTATTTAATAGGTTTTGCTGTAAGCTCACTTTTTAGACGAGGAACAAAAAGTCTATTTGTATTATTTATATTTACAGCCCTTATCTTTTTACTCTCAAGTATACTTTTTATCTCAAATTCAATCAAAGAAGAGTTAAACCTGACACTTGATTCACTTCCTCAAATTATAGTGCAAAAACTCCAAGCAGGACGTCAAACAAATATAGAATTAAAAAGAGTAAACAAACTCTTAGAATTTCAAGGAGTACAAAGTGCTGTACCGAGGATTTGGGGTTACTACTACTTTGAAAAAGCTGGAGTGAACTTTTCACTTGTTGGCATTGACGCATATGATAAACAATATAAAAATAGTTTTGCCAATATAGTTAAAAATGTAAATTTTGATGCACTAGAAAAAACCTCTTCTATGGTTGTTGGACAAGGTGTGAAAAAGGCTTTGAGTGAAAACTACTATAAAAACTACTTCAATTTTATAAAACCAGATGGTGATTTTATAAAAGTTCCTATAGCTTCTACATTTTCAAGTAAAACTTCACTTGAATCAAATGACATCATACTCATGCCTCGCTCTCTTGTATTGGAGATTTTTGGTATGGATAAAACTAAGGCTACTGATATAGTACTCAGTGTTGCTAATCCTGAAGAGATTCCAACAATCGCAAAAAAAATAAAAAACTTATACCCTGATACAAGAGTTATAACTAAGAGTGATTTAAAGGTGAGTTATCAAAATATATTTGATTATAAAAGCGGTATGTTTTTAGCTCTTTTTGTTATCTCTGCTTTTACATTTTTTATGATAATTTACGATAAAGCAAGTGGACTTAGTAGTGAAGAGAAAAAAGAGATAGGCATACTAAAAGCACTCGGTTGGAAGATAGATGACATACTTCAAGAGAAGTTTTATGAAGCATTTATCATCTCTTTTGTTGCTTTTATAAGTGCGATTATACTCTCTTTGTTTTTTGTATATACTTTAGAAGCTCCTATCTTAAAAGAGATATTTATAGGCTATTCGAGACTCAAACCTAGTTTTGATTTACCTTTTATACTCGATGTTCAAACTATATTTTTACTCTTTTTTCTAACTATTCCTCTGTATTTAGCTGCTATTATTATTCCTTCTTGGAGAGTTGCAAGTATGGATGCTGATGAGGTAATGAGATGATACGATGTAAAAATATAAGCAAGATTTTTAATGTAAACAAACCAAATGAATTAACTGCACTCAAAGAGATAGATTTGAAGTTTAAAGAAGGTGAGCTTGTTATACTCAAAGGGGCTAGTGGAAGTGGAAAAAGTACCCTTCTTTCACTCATAGCAGCTCTTAGTAAACCTAATGTTGGTGAAGTCATAATAGATGAAAAAAGAATCTCGAAAATGCCAGACAACTTTACTTCACTTTTTAGAAGAGAAAATGTTGGTTTTATCTTTCAAAAGTACAACCTCATCCCAACTCTGAGCGCATATGATAATATCATCTTACCTTTGATCCCTACAAATCCAAATGAAAAGCAACTTCATAAAAGGATAGATGAGCTTTTAAAAACATTTTGTATAGAAGACAAAAAAGATGTACTCGTTAAAAACCTCTCAGGAGGAGAACAACAAAGAGTAGCTATAAGTAGAGCTCTAATAAACAATCCTAAAATAATCATAGCAGATGAGCCAACAGCAAATCTAGATGCAAAACTTTCACTTGACTTTATAGAGATTATCAAGTCACTTAAAAATGATGCAACTACCATACTCATAGCAACCCATGATCCACTCTTTTTTGATTTGGATTTTGTAGATAAGATAGTAGAGCTTAAAAATGGAGAAGTCATCGATGTTTCTCACTCCTGAAACCATAGCTATACTTATACTTGATTGTATATTTATAGTTTTTGCTTTTTTTGCATTTGTAATTAGTATAAATATTGTCAAAAAGTGGGATTTAAATAGTACAAGTTCTCTTCAATACTCACTTGAAAAAAAAGCTATCTTAGCAGCTACAATTATAAAATATATATTTGTTTTAAAACTTCCTCTTTTTATGTTTTTTGTATTTACTGCTGATAAAATTTCAGGTGTAATTACAGGGGCAATGTGTGCAGCTGGAGTAGTAAACTCAGTAGAGTTTGGACTATGGCTTTTTGTTTTTAAGATTATAAATCTTTTTGTTTTTGGCTTTTGGATAGCTTTACATGTAAAGGATATGCAAGATGAAAAACTTTCACTTACAAAACTAAAATTTTCTATCTTTTTAGTGGCTTTTTTACTTTTAATCATCGAGATAGCTTACGAAATATCTTTTTTTGCTTCTTTGGATGTAGATAAAATAGTGAGTTGTTGTGGAACTCTTTTTTCTGTAGCTTCAGCTTCATCTTTTTCAGTTATTTTTATGATACCAAATAACATCATTATTACTATTTTTTACGCAACTTTTTTTCTCTATCTAGTCTCATTTTTTCTTAAGTCTGAACTGTTCTTTTTCTTTAGTAATTTAGTCTTTTTTATAGTTTCTATTATCTCTTTAATACTGTTTTTTTGTACTTATATATATGAGTTACCAACACATCACTGTCCATTTTGTTTCTTACAAAAAGAGTATCATTATGTAGGTTATCTTTTGTATGTGACTCTTTTTATTGGCACCTTTAGCGGTATAAGTGGCTCGATACTCTCTCTTTTGAAACCTCATCATTCTAAAAGTTATTATAAAGTATCTTTATTCTTTAACACTTTATACACAGCTATTATAACAGCGTATCCTGTAGTCTTTTATATCAAAAATGGGGTCTGGCTCTAATCTAGTTTAGTAACATCTTCTTGTGTGACTTTATCAAACTTGAGTAGCTTTTTACCCTTATGATCACGCATAAAGTTTTTTGCATCTTCTAAGTTGATAAAAGGAATCAGTTCATGTCCCATAGGTCCATACTTATCGCTTCCAATCACATAATATGCTTTATACCCATCTATAGCATGTTGTGAGTAGTAGTCACTCACAAGGATTTTTGTAATACCTTTTTGATGTTCAAAATAGTACTTCATCAAGTCTTTTACTCCATCAAATGAGTAGTGTTTATCTACATAATAAATCTGCGCTGCCCATCTTGGGTACTTATACACATACATACCACATATAGGACATTTTTCATCTTCATGCACATGGATTTTGCTCTCTTGGGCTACCACGCCACCTTCTCTTTTGACATCCCACAGATAAACAGCAGTCGCATGCAGATAGGTTTCATCTTTTAAATCACATCTTTGTTGTAGTACTTCTTTTAAGTCACTTATTTCTAAAAACTCTTCTATATCTATATCTTTTGGGCATCTCTTTTCATAAAGCTTTTTTCCCATAGGATAGGCTCTTTTTTTATAAACCTCACGCATCTGTTTTTGCTTTACATGTAAAGACTTTTTTGCCTCTTCTAAATCTTCTTCTTTTACATGTATATATGTTTTTGATTTTACATCATACGCTTTTATATCATATACCCCGTAATTTTCCATATCTTCTAAAAGTGCGTACACTGAGCTATAAACTCTTAGCACATCATTGGCTTCTAGTTTTGCTTGGTAGGAAGTCTCTAAATGCTCCGATATTTTAAGCCCTGTTATAGGACACCAAGGATTTGCAAAAAGCGAGCTGATTAAAAACAAGATAATAATTAAATTTTTCATAGATAAAGTGTATCTCAATATTGTTAATTTTACGTTAATTTAACACTTCTTTAATAAAATACTCCAAAGGAGATTTTATGAAAAAAATAATTTTGAGTTTATTTGTGGTGATAGGTCTTAGCGTAAGTGGCTTTAGTGCTGATATGGCTAAAAAACCTATGAAGAATTTTAGAGCCGTGCCTATGGAGCAAGTACAGATTTTACAAAAAGGTAAAGCAAAGAAGTTTTGTCCAGTTTGCGGTATGACATTGCCTATGTTTTACAAAACAAATCACGCGGCAGATGTAGATGGTGAAACTCACCAATACTGCTCAATTCATTGTATGCTTGAAGAAGCAATGACAAAAGGAATCAAAGTAGTAAACCCTAGAGTTATTGATAATGACACTTTAAAATTTATTCCTGCTAAAGATGCTTTTTATGTAGTAGGTTCTAGTAAACCAGCTACTATGTCAATGGTAAGTAAATACGCTTTTGGCTCACAAAAAACTGCAACGGATTTTGCTAAAAAGTTTGGTGGTAAAATCATGAAATATGATGCAGTAGTAAAACAAGTTAGTTTGAGCTTGAAAAAAGAAATCGCGATGATTAAAAAAAGACAAGCAAAAGCTGCAAAAATGGGTAAAAAAGTTTACGAAAAGATGTGCAAAGCAACAGATCAAAGATTTACAAATCCAGCTCTTGCAAAAGCTTATCTAAAAGAGCATAAACTTTGTGGTAAATTAAAAGGAAAACCTTTCCAACAAGTAGGACTCTATCTTGCTGGAAGAGCTAAATAAAACTACATAAAGCACTCTTCATTGAGTGCTTTACCCCAATATCTTCTTTCTTATTTTAGGATTCAGTAGATTTTCACCTCTTAGCATACGCAATTTCATTTGCTCATAGGGAATATACTCTTTTTTAGAATTTTCATATGCGCCAAAACCGTAGTGCATAGGGCTATTTTTATCATTTATAGAGTAAAAAGCATCAACTGCGTTTACCCACTTTTTTGTATCTAGTGAGTAGACCCACTCTACTACTTCTTTATCATCTTTTGCATTTTCTTCTAGCCACAAAATCATACAACCAACATCATCAAAAAAGTGAGTTTTACGGTCACTCGTTATAGCTTGTGCTGTGTACTTTTTGCCTACTAAAAACATGTTGCACTGCGGACATACTATTTTATTGTCTTTAAAGCTAAGCGGTTCTTTTTTAGTATTGACTACCTCTGTAGGGTTTTGATTGAGGGATGTATATACTCCAAATAAAACAAAAATCGCTACTAATGGAAATATATATAAAATTATTTTTTTCACTCTTTTATCTGCCTTTTTTATTTTGCTAGACGAGATAATAGCATGATTATAGTAAAAAATTTATAACACTAAAACAATGCCAAAAGTTGTAAGCACTACTCCTGAAACTTTTTCAATTCCATATATCCAATGTGAGAGTTTTTGTTTTACTTTTTGATTTCCAATAAGAAGTGCGACTCCTATATCCCAGAACAAAACTAAAGAACTCATCCACAAAGCATACAAACTTTTTGTAAACAAAGATGTCTGAGGCGAAACCATAACAGTAAACAATGAAAAATAAAAGATTATATTTTTGGGGTTTAAAAATCCAGATAAAAAACCTATGACAAATTCTGCTTTTAAACTCTTTACATGTAAGGATTTTTCTTCTACATGTAAGTCTGTTTTTTTAGCTTTTAAAAGCATAATTCCTATGTAGACTAAGTATGCTCCACCAAGGTATTTTAAAACAATCATCAAGCCTTGCATCTCTTTTATCACTTCCAAACCTAAAACGGCAATCACCAAATACAAAGCATTGGCACTTGCGATACCTGCACATACGCTAAAAGCGTAACGAAGTGGTTTTTTGAGTGCTGTTTGGATGATGATAAAAAAATCAGGTCCGGGACTAAGAAGTGCTAAAAAGTGAGCTGAGGCTAAAAGTATAAATTCCATTGATTTCTCCTAAAAAGAGAATTGTAGAATTTTAAAAGTTTTTTTTATTGTATAAAATTGAGTTGGTACTCTTTGGGTGTAACTGTAGTTATAGCTTTAAAGTGTCTATGCATATGGCTTTGGTCAAAAAAACCACACTCAAGTGCCACTTCACTTATATCTACTTTTTTTTGTAAAAGTTTTTTTGCTAACTCTATACGGCAATTCATTCTATAAGCATGAGGCGTTATGCCAAGTTCTTGTTTAAAACTTCGAAGAAGTGTATAGGAGTTTAACTCCAAATCATCTGCTATTTTATTGAGCGTTATATCTTCATCTAAATTCTTACTGAGTTGCTCTTTAAGAGTCTTTACATGTAAAGAAAAATCCTTACATGTAAAGGTTTTTATATCTGTTGTTTTTGTAAATATTTTTTCTAAAAAACTCACCATCATTTGCTCTTTTTCAAGCAAAAAGCCCTCTTTCATAAAAAAATCCATAGTTTGTATATACGCATCATACATCTCTTTGTCTTCTAAAAGTATTTTATTTGAGTTTATAAAAACATCTGAATTTTGTATTTTTTTACACCAAGAAGTATCAAGATAAAGCATATAGTAACTTCGTGAAAGCTCTTCTAAAGGATTACAATGGTGCAAACTATCTGGATTTATCAAAGCAAGTGAATTTGGCTTCAAGTATGCCTCTTCATCTTTGACCCTGTATAAAACCTCACCATTATCGATAGCACCTATACTAAAAGCGCTATGAATATGGGGTTTATAATGCTTCCCACTATTCTTACTATATCTACACTCTATAAAAGGAAGAGCTTTGTCTTTGAAAAAAGTTTCTTGGTGTATCACATAACCAACTTTGTACTTTTTGCATTGAGGATATCCAGTATGTTTTGAGGTTTGATTTTGAGTTGTAATCCTCTTTGACCTGCACTTACTAAGATATCTGACTGACTCAAAGCACTCTCATCCAAAAAAGTAGGATAGAGTTTTTTCATACCAAAAGGAGAACACCCTCCTCTGATGTAACCTGTTGTTTTTAAAACATCTTTGAGTGGGAGCATGGTGCATTTTTTGCAACCTGCTGCTTTTGCTAAGGCTTTGAGGTCAAGTTCATCATCTCCAGCGATACAAGCAACTAGAGGCTGGTTTTTTTCATCTAAACATACAAGCGTTTTAAATACTGTTTTTATATCTACTCCTGTAAGTTCAGCTACATGTATAGCACTCAAATCATCTTCATCTACTTTATACTCAAGGAGTTCATAACTCACTTTGTGTCTGTCTAGTAGTCTTGCGGCATTTGTTTTTTTGATGATATACTCCTTTACTTTTCTAAACAAATTTTACCATAGCTTTTTTATATTTACATGTATAACTTTTACGTCACTCTTAGGACTGAAATGATAAAGTTTCATTTTAATAGGAGCACCAATGGATTTTTCAAACGCAAGCATAGACAAACTAATAGTACACCAAGTAGGAAACAAACAAAAAGATGAAGGAGTTTACCTCTCTCATGATCCTCAAAGCGTGGAGTCTGAGCTAGAGAAAAAACTCCTACACTACTTTTTAAAACCTTTCCAGTATGAGACTGACTTACACCGCTTCTCACATAGCTCAAGTTTGGCTTTCAATGAAGTTTACGCGTATACAAAAAGTATCTTTGAACATGGAGATTTTGCAGAATCAGCACAGCGTATAGCAAACCACCTCTACGATGCTTCAACGCATCCAAAAATCATGATGGGCGAACTTCTTATCGTGCATTTTAAAGATATAAAGTTTGATGAAGAGTTTCGTGATGCCATAGGTATCTATAAGGTAGAGAAAAAAGATATGTTTTTTAAAGTCCTCAAAAGCCACGACTCTTTGACACTTGGGACAGATGAAGGCATCAATGCGAGTAAGATAGAAAAAGGCTGCTTTATCATCAATGATGATATAGAGCTAGGATACAACATCTACAACATCGATATCCACCAAAAAGTAACAGACTACTGGATAAACAAGTTTCTTAGCATCGCTCCGGTTAAAAATGATAGCTATAAAACAAAACAGTTTATGAACATGTGTAAAGGTTTTGTAGATGAAGTAGTGACTCCAAACTATGAAAAAAGCGACCAAGTGGATTTTGGGAACTCTTGTATAGACTTCTTTGAAAAGCGCGATAACTTTAGTGAAGAAGACTTTTTCGAAGAAATCCTACACAACGACAAAATGCAAAGTGACTTTGTAAACTACCGCGACAAATACGCAGATGAAAGTGCAATCAGCTTTGATGATAGCTTTGGCATCAGCAGAGACGACGTAAAAAAATACAAAAACAGCTTTCGAGCTTCCATAACACTAGATGACAACATACAGATAAAGTTCCTCAACAACGCAGTCCAAGAAGAGTTAAACTACGAAAAAGGCTACGACGAAGAGACAGGTCAATCTTATTATAAGTTTTATTTTGAGGATGAGTATTAGGGGTTACATGTAATGTTGATTTTAATTAGTTATCATAGAAATAAAATCAAGAATCAACATACTTTTTTCTAATTTCATCAAATTTTTCAAAATTATCAAAAAACAATTCTATAAGTTTTGGATCAAAGTGTTTTCCACTTTGTTCTTTAAGCAGTATAAATATTCTTTCATCTTCCCATGCTTCTTTGTAGCACCTTACACTACCTAGGGCATCAAACACATCTGCAAGTGCCGTAATCCTTCCAAAGATATGGATAGACTCACCTTTGAGTGCTCTAGGATAACCTGAACCATCCCATTTTTCATGATGTTCATATGCAACTATAGACGCTGCTTTAAGTACTTCTCTTTGTGAATTTTTCAAAATATTATAACCAATTTTTGAGTGAGTTTTCATGATTTTAAACTCTTCTACAGTAAGTTTTCCTGGCTTTTTCAAAATTTTATCTGGAATACCTACTTTACCTATGTCATGCATAGGACTTGCTGTGAAAAGTACTTTAGCTTGGTGCTCATCTAATCCATAAAGATGTGCCAAAAGTTTTGAGTATTCTGCAACTCTTTTTACATGATTACCAGTTTCTTTACTTCTTGTTTCCCCTATTTCACCCATCTTATAGATTACTTCTTTTTGAGTCTCTTCTATCTCTTTATGAAGCTCAAATAGTTCTGTTACATCACTACCCGAAGATATATACTCTAAAATCATACCTTGTGAATCTTTAATTGGTACAATTGTAGTATTATTAAAGTAGGTATTACCATTTTTTGTTTTATTTTTAAGAATACCCATCCAAATATCACCTTGTTTAACAGTATGCCAAAGGTCTTTGAACTGCTCTTTTTTACTATCTGGATGTCTTACTATATTGTGATTTTTTCCTATTACCTCACTAGTGCTATATCCACTAATCTTTTCAAATTTATTATTAACATAGATAATGATACCTTTTTGATCTACTTTTGAAACAACTGAACTTTTATCAAGAATTAACCTATATTGTTCTAGCATATTTAACTGCTCTATTCGTTCATCTTCAATTTTTTTTATTTTATTTGATAATATTTTTGTAAGTAAAATAACTGCTATTATCATAAAAATTAATACTGACAAAACATTAAGAATATATTGATTTGTTAATTTTCTCAAATCATCTTTTTCATTTTTTAAAATATCACTCAATTCGCTCAAATAAAATCCACTTCCTAAAACAAGTGGCCAGCCATCTATCAACTTTACATATGCTATTTTTGCTTCTTTGTACTTTTGTTTTGGTCTATACCACTCATACTCTATAAATCCTCCACCTTCTAATGCTTTTTTATTTATAGCAGTAAAAAGAAAATCAATAGGTGGTATAATTTTTTCTTCTATCTCAGGGTTAAAAGGGTGTATTTTCATTTTTTTATTTAAACCTGTTACCCAAAAATAACCATAATCATTTTCTCCAAATCTATCCACATATATCTCTTTACGAATTATATTTAAGATTTTTTTATCTAACTCATCTTTATAAATACCTGCAGCTATATACATATTGTACTTTATATCTTTTCGTATATAAGCAAATTTTTCAAATAATATCTCTTTATTTGAATTTGGTTTTTCCCATTTGTATGATCCAAAATTTTGTTCTTTTCCCATTGAATCTTTTAAAAATTGTGATAAGCTTGGATTGTTTTCTGATAATTCAAAAATATTTTTATTAATTATTTTTTTGTTTGTACCATGATATATTAAACTACCCTCTTCATTAAAAATATAAATGTATCCTGTATCATTATCCCATTTTATGTTATCTAGTACCTCACTATATTTTTCTATCAAAGTAGAAAGCTGTTCATCACTTTTAAGATTGTCAAACAAATTGCGTACAATTCCCACTTTTTGGGCTAACATTTCTTCTGTATTTTTATATATCTCTTTTTTAAGGGCGACTATATTTTTAATTTCCCGTTCAACCTCTTTTTTTACCAAGTTTTTATTTTTTTGATAAAAATTTTTTTCTAATTTTTCTAATTTTTGTTTATAAAGATTATCAGTAAATATATAAATAGATGAAGCTAACACAATTGAGAATATGAGGATTGAAGCTATAGTATTTAAAAAACTTAATTTTGATAAACTTGTATTCACCATTTATCCTTCTATAATATATTGTATTATAACAAGCATAAAATAATATTATTATAAAATATTTTTACTTTATTAAAAAGTTTAATTAATTGTATTAACAACACTATTTTAAACTAAAGAGGACGAGTAGGTCTAAATTCTAATAAAAAGGGGACAGTTTAGCAATTAATTTTCAATATTTTTTATAAGTTCAATAATTCAAAAGACATATTTTACGTCTTTATAATGTTACTATCAGGCTAATATATGTACAATGTACGTCGAATAAATAGTTATATTTATTATTTAAAGAAGAAACCGTTTTAAAAAAGTTAATCAAATTTTTTGGAAAAAAATGAGTAAAAAACCAACTTCACTTGCATTAAGCATTATTATTCTGCAGTCTATTACTTGGATAAACATTGCTATATTTATCTTGTACTTTGTATCTTATATTTATGCCCTTGAACTTGGGTTCATGCATATGATGGTCGGAGAAAAGCTTATTAAAGCTTTTCTAGCATTGATTTTTGCAATATTATTATACTTTACTACAAAAGGCTTATTAAACCAAAAAAAATGGGCAAGAATCATAACTATAATTTTAGGAGTTTTAATACTCTTTGGATATACAATTGAAACAACAATTGGGTTATTATTAATCTATGGAACAACAAAAGGCTGGCCTGAAAAATAGCCAAAGTCAACTGATAAGAACGAAAAAATAAAGTGTAAAAGGGGTCGGGTCTAAACTCTAAACTTATTTTACATACCTTTTTGTAATATATTTTTGTTAAAATGTTTCAGATAAAAAAAGATATTGATTGTTTTAACCACGAGCAATTTCAAACAGCATACATGTAAAGGATATTATGATGGAAAATCAATCTACAGAATCCGTTGATAGTATGGGCTTTTTTGCACGTTATCTTAGTGTTTGGGTGATATTGTGTATAGTCGCTGGTGTGGCTATCGGTCAGTTTATTCCCTCAGTTCCTCAGACTTTGAGTAAGTTTGAATATGCCAATATCTCCATTCCTATTGCCATTCTTATTTGGCTCATGATATATCCTATGATGCTCAAAATTGACTTTGCTAGTATCTTAGATGCTGGGAAAAAACCTAAAGGCTTGTGTGTTACATGTACAGTCAATTGGCTTATTAAACCATTTACTATGTATCTTATTTCTGCTTTGTTTTTTAAAGTGGTCTTTGCTGGTTTTTTCACAGAAAATCTAGCCAACGAATACTTAGCAGGTGCTATTTTACTAGGTGCTGCACCTTGTACAGCTATGGTTTTTGTCTGGAGCCATCTAACTAAAGGAGATCCTGCTTATACCGTCGTGCAAGTCGCAGTCAATGACCTTATCTTACTTGTTGCATTTACACCTATTGTTGCTTTTTTATTGGGCATGAGTAATGTATTTGTGCCTTATGATACTCTGTTTTTATCTGTTGTTTTGTTTGTAGTGATACCGTTATTTAGTGGGTATATCTCAAGACGATATGTTATCAAACGAAAAGGTCTTAGGTATTTTGAAGATGTGTTTATCAAAAAGTTTGATAACACTACGATTATAGGGCTTTTACTTACTCTCATTATTATATTTACATTTCAAGGTGATGTTATTTTGAACAATCCTTTACATGTATTGTTAATTGCTATTCCTTTGAGTATCCAAACATTTTTTATTTTTTACATAACGTATGGCTGGGCAAAAGCATGGAAACTTCCTCACGCTATCGCCTCACCTGCAGGGATGATTGGTGCGAGTAACTTTTTTGAACTAGCTGTTGCAGTAGCTATCAGCCTCTTTGGTTTGCAATCAGGTGCAACACTCGTGACTGTGGTAGGTGTACTTGTAGAAGTACCTATCATGCTTACTCTTGTATACATTGCTAACAACACTAGGCACTGGTTTAAAAATTAGAAAAAATTATTAAACTTTAGATTATATGTAAAAGATAAAGATATTTTGCTTTGTATTATTTTATAAATAATTATTGCATATTCTAAAATACTCTTTAATATTCCTTAATAATACTTTTAGCTACATAAATACTTGACAAGTTCCTTAAAATACTTTATAATTACTTTATGAAAGAAAAATTATATACAGTATTGGAACTTAAAGGCATTTTAAATCTTCATGAAAAAACTATCATTAGATTTATTCATGAAGATAAAATTAAAGGTAAAAAGATTGGACGATCTTGGATGGTTTCTGAATCTGACTTGAGAACTTATGTACACGGAGAACTCTCTAATAATAAAGTTGAACAAACAAATTATGAAACACTTAATCAAAGGATTTCTGTATCTACAGTTATAGAAATAAAAGAACAAAATTCAGAAGAAGCAACAAGAATATCAAATTCATTAATGGCTATGCTAAATAGTGAAAGTGAAGAAACTCGTAATACAAGGTTTGATTTCTTCTATTATCCAGAAGTACAAACAGCTAAATATATAGTATATGGAACACCAAAAGCTATTTCACAAATCATAGATGTATTTGATGTTTTAAGTAGCCAAAAGAAAACTTAAATGGCAAAAGAAGTTTATAAATCTATTCATGGTGAAAAGATAATTAAGGAGTTAGTTATAGATATATATGACTCTTTTACAGAATATAAGCTCCACAAGATTGACATAAATACAACAGCAGGCAAAACTACAATTTTAAAAACTGGTCAACCTGATAAACCAGTACTACTAATGTTACATGGAACAATGAGTAATAGTGCAACATGGTTTGGTTCTCTTAAATATTTTATAAATGACTTTTGCATATATCTCATTGATATTCCAGGTGAACCAGGATTGAGTGAACCAAGAAGAATACCTCTTAACTCTGAAATTCCACAAAATTGGTTATTAGAAATATTTGATAATCTAGAAATTAAAAATGCATCCATTGTTTCTATGAGTTTGGGAAGCTGGTATTCACTCAATTTTGCAACATTGCACCCTCATAGAGTTTCAACTCTAGCAATAATATCAACTAGTGGAATCGTTCCTCCTAAAGTTAGTTTTATCTTTAAAGCCTTATTTTTTATGATGCTTGGTTCAAAGGGGCTAAAACTAATAAACAATGCAATTTATTATAAAACACCACAAATTAAAGATGATAAATTCATAAAATATCAACAAAACCTAAATAAGTATTTTAATCCCGTTGTTGAACCGATACCAATTTTATCTAATAAAAGATTAAAAACTATTAGCTTTCCTATACAATACTTTGGTGGTGATCATGATGTTCTTTTAAATACTTTTAAAACAGCCAAACGAATGAAAAAATTAATACCAAATATAGAGATACATATATTGAAAGAAACTGGACATGTAATTATTGATCAGTTTGAAAAAATCTCCTGTTTTATAAAGACCCATGTATGAAAAAGGGTTAAATCTAAATTCTAAACTTTTTTACTATTAATTTCAATAAAATCCTCTTTACATGTAAAGGTTTTTACAAGGTGATTTTCTAAGTAATACTTGGCATTTCAAAAGCACCGCCACGCCAAAAATTTAAAATCAATACTGCTTCTTCTCCAGCAGTGATAGCATGAACTTGATTTGGTGAGTGGTGTATAACATCTCCTGCTTTTTTCCAACATGGACTATTTGCTCCACCCTCTGCTTCCCACCAAACTTGACCAGCTAATACTATATATAACTCTTCAGGACTATGACTATGTTTTGGATATGTAATCCCTTTATTTAGTAGCATAATTTCTACTAAACCTTTATTATATACGATAGGTCCATTCACATCAGCAATAGGAAACCAAGCTGATCCATTTGTAAATGTACTCCCGATATCTTTTTCGAGATAGGGTTGTCTCCATGCTTGAAGTTTGTAAGCATTTTTTATAGCTGTTACGAGTTCTACTGTACTCTTAGCTGTACTACCTATTGACTTCATAGCATTTGTTATTGGTAATAAAGAAGGTGTTAGTTTGTGCACAGAAAGTTTATCTATATGAGGTAAGTCTGCAGCAAATGAGTTTGCATTTTCATCTTTTAGATTTGATGCCATTTTGTATGCCAATTTAAAAAGCTCTTTAGGTGAATTTATACATTTAGTCATTCGTATTCCTTTTACATAGTGATTTATCTAGTTTATTTTTTCACTACAATTAAAACAATAATCTAAATCTTTAATAGTCTCTTTACCACATGATTGACAAGCTATTTTGAGTGTATTGCTACAGTTTGGACAATAGTTCATTTGTATATAATCAACTTTGATTCCACATTTATCACACTTACTAAATCTATAGCTTTCTATAAATGTAATTATTGTTTTTTTCTTGTTCTTCTTATGATTTTGTAATTTCAAAATTATAAAACTAAAAGCCACGATTCCTAACGCTAACAAAATATAATAAGCGATAAAAGGAATCTGAATATTGTAAAAAAACATCAATACTTTTTCAATAAAAGTATGTGGTATAAAACTGTAAACAATACTAATAGTATTGATAAATAAAAATATCATTGTTATAGTAAAAATATTTTTAAATATTATATATTTTGTGTAATTTTTCTTTATATTTTGAACATTCATTTGCCAATAAAATAGTAAAGCCAACGGTAATAGAAACAAGACTATAATTCCAGCTTTTTTCAAAAAATATTTAGTATTTTCTTTTTTATAATCACTGAGAATTTTTTCTTTATTTGTTGTTATATACTTATAGAGATTAACTACTAATTTATTGGTTCTAAACTGCTTTTTCAAATTTTCTATACTTTGATTTGTAGAAGCTATTTGTTTTTGTAAATCATCATACTTTATTTTTACATTTTTACTTTTTAAGTCCATTTTTAAGATAGATTTCGACTCTTTTTGATTTACCATTTTTTCAAATAAAACTGTATTATAATTGTTTTGTATATATTGTAAAGCTTTGTTATATTTTGTGCTTTGTTTTTTTAAACTTTTTATGCTCTTTTTTATATTTTTCAACTTCTTATTATTGGCTATTCTATTACTTTGTTCTTGTATATGAGCACATCTTCCATCTAACTCTTTTAACCGTATATCCCTAATTACATTTTTACTTGCGAGAGTACTTCCAATGGGATTATAATATTGATTCATACGAATTACACGATATCCATGCCAATTGTAATTTTTAACCCCTGAACTGTCTTTTACTATGTTCAAGCATTGATAGGTAAATTTTGTATTTGGATTATTTATAGTTGAAGTTTGAAAATGTATACCCATCTGAATACTACTATAAACAAAAATATCCAAAATAACAATCAACAATATAGACCATCTTGTTAATTTTTCTATATTTTTACTATCTTGTTGATAACTCAATTTTAATTTATAAAAGCTTCTTATCTTGTCAAATATTTTCAACATAATTATCCTTTTATCTTTTGCAAAAATCTATTATAGCAAATATAGTAAGTTGCGATGGTAAGATACCTAATGACTATCAAATTAATGCTATTTAACAAAATATTCTTTACATATAAAAAATCTACTCATAACTTAGAAAATACTATCTAAATCGCAATTGATTCATTTGATCTAGCTTTTTATGCATAACAAACCGCTTCTTCTTCAACATAACGTTCCATATGAACAGTTTGCCAACTACCGCCCTCTTCAAGTGTTATTGTAAATCCAACTGCATTCCAAAAGTTAAAACCACCTGGTAAAAAATAGTGTGTATGCAAGTAAAGCATCTCATAATCCAACTCTTTAGCAAAAGCACAAACTTTATCAAATAACAAAGAGCCTATGCCTCTTCTTCGATAATTATTATCTACATAACAACGGCTTACTTCTAAGGCACTCCCTTTTGCATATCTTCCTTTTATAGCATCAATACGGTCATCATAACAAGAGAGTGTTATACACCCTACGACTTTTTCATCCCTAGTTTGGGCAATAAACATAGCATGGTCATCTCTTTGCATCTCTTTTTGCAAACGAAGACGTAACTCTTCATAACGTAAAGGTGTGATTTTATTTCCATAGTGTAGCTTACACTGTTCAAACAAAAACTTCTCTGCTTTTAAAAGATTTTTAAAACTCACTTTTTCAATGCTTATCGTATCTAAATGTAACATATAATTTTTCCTTTTAAAACGGTATAACCGCATCTAATAACTTTTGTGTATAAGGGTGTTGTGCATATTTTAAAGACTCTGTACGAACAGATTCAACAATCTTTCCTTGATGCAAAACCATCAAAGTATCACACAAAGCACTCACACTCTCTAAATCATGAGCAATAAAAAAATAACTCATTTGCTTTTCATTTTGAATATGTTTCAAGAGCTTTACAATCTCTGCTTGGACTGAAACATCTAAGGCACTCAAAGACTCATCTAAAAGTAAAAAACGAGGATTACTTACTAAAGCACGAGCTATGCAAACTCTTTGAAGTTGTCCCCCACTAAGCTCATGTGCATATCTATTTAAAAAACTTACTGGTAACTCTACGCTTTGTAATAACTTTTTCAACTCTGTATTTGACATTTTTTTTGAACTCATCCATAAAGACTCTTGCAAAATCTGCTCAACACAAAAACGTGGATTTACAGAAGTATTGTAGTCTTGAAACACTACGCTCATCTCTCCACGGTTATGCTTGTGCCACAGATGGATTGGTTCACTATCCATTGTAATTGCGCCTAAAGTTGCTTTTTCTAAGCCAAGGATGAGTCGACCTAAGGTACTTTTTCCACTCCCGCTCTCTCCAATCAAACCAACACAAGAGTTTGAAGCAATCTCAAATGATATATCATCTAAAACACGTACTCCTTTTTTGTACTCTTTGCACACATTTTTTACGCTAAGCATTGGCTAAACCTTTGAGATATAGTGCGGCGTGTCTGGATAAGATAGTTTGTATACTCATGCTCTGGATTTGAAAAAAGATTTTGAGATGGTTTATACTCGATCCCTTTTCCCTCTTTCATAACCAACACATCATCAGCAAGATAAGAGACAATACCAAGATCATGGGAAACAAAGATAAGCGAATGCTTTTCATCTCTAATCGAAGCAAAGAGATTTATAATCTCATGTTGATGAATCACATCTAAAGCAGAAGTTGGCTCATCAGCTATGATGATTTGTGTCTCTTGTGCTAAGGCTAAAGCAATCATCACACGCTGAAGCATCCCACCTGAAAGCTCATGTGCATAGCTTTTAAAAACCACTTCAGGTTTTTCAAATCCCATCTTTACTAGCCACTGCAAACTTAGTTTTTTTGCTTGTGCTGTACTCATAAACTCACACAAACTCTCTACCATCTGGTGACCAACACGGTAGAGTGGATTAAATGCATTCATAGCATCTTGAAGTACCATTGCTATTTTTTTGCCTCTTATTTTTCTCAAATCTTTATGAGATTTTCCTAGTAACTCCTCTGTTTCAAAAAGCACACTTCCACTTGCTTCTAACCAATCTGGATTGAGTCCTAAAATAGCTTTACATGTAAGAGATTTCCCACTCCCACTCTCACCAATTATCCCAAGTACTTTTCCTAATGAAAGCTCAAAAGATAAGTCTTGAACAAGTATATTATTTGTTCGTTTATCTCTAATCGTAAGATTTTTTACACTCAGTAAACTCATACAACACTCTTTGGTATAAGACAATGTTTAGGATCAAGTGCATCTCTGATACTATCACCTAAAAAGTTAAATGCTGCTACGACAATCAATATAGCAAAACCTGAAGGTATCATCTGCATAGGATAAATACTCAATACATTTTTAGCCTCACTCAGCATCATACCCCACTCAGGTGTTGGTGCTTGTACGCCTAGTCCTAAAAAAGAAAGTGCCGAGATACTCAGTATCACCCAACCCGTATCTAGGGTAGCTAACATTGCTATGTCGTCTAAGATAAAAGGAAAAAGATGCTTACGCAAGATAGTCCACGAAGAGACTCCTGCTACTTGCGAAAATAGAAGATAATTTTTTTGACGATGCACAAGAACAAAAGAGTAAACCATACGTGTATACCAAGCAACTTTTGCAATAACACTCGCAATAATCACATGTTTTATTCCCGCTCCCAACATTCCTACTACTGCTAAAATCATCAGTTCACTAGGAAAAGAGAGCATCACATCACAAATACGCATCATACTCTCTTCAACTTTACGAAAATAACCTGCAATCAAACCCAAAATTGTTCCCAATGTAACAGTAATTGCCATAGTCATAAGTGCTAAAAAAAGAGTTGTACGTATGCCATAAAGAAGCCTCGATAAAAGGCATCTTCCTAAATGGTCACTCCCTAAAGGAAAATCACTCCCCCAAGAGGCAAACTTTTCACTCAAGTGAGGTTGTAAAGGATCATTTGGAGATATCCAAGGAGCAAAAATACCCAAAAGTATCACACCAACTATTATGCTAAGCGATAGCATTGCTAAAGAGTCATGTCTGAGTTTATGCCAAAAATTATTCATATTTGTCTTCTTAAGCGTGGATCAGATACTCTGGTTATAACATCTACCATCAAATTAAAAATCATAAACATAAGTGCCATAAAAAGAATATATGTTTGAATCATAGGAAAATCTCGACTAAAGATGGCATTCACACAAATCCTTCCAACACCAGGTAAAGCAAATATGTTTTCTACGATAACTGTACCTGCTAAAAGTTTCGGGATAGACATACCAAGTGCTACTATAAAAGGATGCAGTGCATTTTTCACGATGTGTTTTGTAATGACTCTCTCTTTGAGTCCTCTCGCTCTTGCATACAAGACATAAAGCTCTTGTTTACTCTCAATCATAGTATTTCGCATAAGTCTTATATAAGTAGATACATAACTTAAAGCAAGTGTAATAGCAGGTAAGATAATACCACTTGGATTCTCTAAGCCACTTGTAGGAAACAAGCCTAGATGAAAAGCAAAAAACCAAATCAACAACAACCCCATCCAAAAATTAGGCATAGCTGTAAAGAAAAAGACAAAACCGCGGATGGCTTTATCTATAAATGTGTTTTCATAAATTGCACACACAATACCAAGACTTAGACCAAATACAACAATAAGCACTAAAGATAAACTAGCAAGTGCCAAAGTAGTAGGTAAGGCATATAGAATCTCTTGTGCAACAGGTTCTTTTGTAACATAACTCGTGCCAAAATCACCATGAATTAAATTACTAAGCCAGAAAGTATACCTCTGTACTAAAGGTTTATCCAAACCAAGTTCTTCTCTCATTTGGGCTATTGCTTCTGGCGTTGGGGTAATTTCATTGATCCGTAAAGAGACTTCTGCTGGATCACTTGGACTAAGATTTATAAGTGTAAAAGTAACTAAAGATATGCCCCATAAAAGGGGCACTATCAAAGCTAAACGTTTGAGCGTATATAAAAGCATTCTACTCCACTTTATTCAAAATACATTTTTTCAAATGCAATCTCATACTGCGAAGGATTAAAACTCACTCCTTTAAGTTGTGGTGTAAAAACTGCTTTTGTACGTGAATAACTCAAAGGAACATATACATTTTGATCATGAACATATGTCAACATTTCATCATACAATTTTTGACGTTTGATTTCATCTGGTTCAATTAAAATTGTTTGGATAGTTTTATCTAACCACGCTTTTTTCTCTAATCCTAATTGTGCTTGATAATCACCATGTGCAGCCATTCTCCAAGATGAGATATAAGACTGTGGATCATATGGGATTCCCCATGAAAGAGAATATTGTAAATCAAAATCACCACTTTTTTGTCTATCTAAAAATGCCTGCTTTTCTTCTCCTATAATTTTAAGTTCAACCCCTATATCTTTAAGATTACTTTGCATATACTCACTGATTGTTTTTTCTTGAGCATTATTTGCATTGAAGTAAAGACGTAAACTAAGTACTTGACCATCTTTTGAACGGTATTGAGTTTTTTCATCTAACTTCCAACCTGCTTTATCTAAAATAGAACCTGCTTTTTTTAAATCATATGCATACTCTTTTAATTTAACATTGCAATATGGAGTAGTAGGTGAAAAAAGTGTTTTTGCTATGGTTTCTGAGTTATTTAAAATACCTTCAACTATAGCTTGTTTATTGACTGCATGTTGCAGTGCTTCACGCACTTTTATATCATGAGTTATTGGCTGTTTTGTATTAATTAGAATTGCTCTTGAAGCCGTAGGTCTACTTAAAAGTGTAGTGTATTTACCCTCTTTTTGAAGAACCTTAAAAGCATCAATATCAATCATATCGCCATCTGCACCAAAGATAAGGTCAACCTCACCTTTTTGAAGAGCAAGAAGAATCGTTTGATGGTCTGGCATAACACGCCATTTAATACTTTCTAATTTTGGCTTTTCACCCCAGTAACTTGGATTTGCTTTAAACAAAGCTGTTGCATTTTTTATGTGTTCACTTAGTATCCATGGTCCAGTACCTATGTAACTATTTACTCCATTTTTAGTGGCACCATCTTTAAAACTATTAAGAGCAATAAAACGAAATGGTCTTGTCATAGCTAACTCTGTTAGAGTTGGATAGTAAGAGTTTTTAAGCGTCAACTTATAAGTATATTCATCTACTACTTCACTACCAATTATCTCATTGACTAACTCTAACCATGCATGACGAGAGCGATTTGCTAAAACTGCATCAATATTTTTTTTGACAACCTCAGCATTAAAGTCTGAACCATCACTAAACTTTACATCTTTTCGCAAATGAAAAATATATGTTTTGCCTTCATTTTGAATTTCCCAACTTTGAGCTAACCAAGGTTTAATTCCCTCAGGTGTATTAATCACTAATGATTCAAAAACCATATTTTGAGCCGCCATCTCTCCACCATATAAATGTGGATTGATATTGCGAATATCTTTAGTACTAGCATAAACTAGCTCTTTTTTATTCTCTTTTTGACTCACAGGTTTACTTTCACAGCCCATAAATACCAATGTAAACACCATTAAACCCGTGACTAAAAGGTTTTGTAACCCTCTTCTCATGCATATCTCCTTTTGTAATAAAAATATATATTATATTTAATACTAATATTTATTTCGTATTATTATAGCATACTAATATTAAAAAAATGTTCTATTCAAAATTATTTGCCTCTTTATTAAGCACAAAAATCAGCTACTAATAATGTATAATTGTGTTTGTTTATATTTGAAGGAACACTTGTGATTAAAAAACTTATTGAAGACGATAGTATTCATATCTATTTTCAGCCTATTATTTCTATCCGTAATGCTAGAGTTATTGGATTTGAAGCTTTAATGCGAGCATATGATGAACATGAAGAACTACTCTCACCTATATTTGTTTTTGATCAAGCAAAAAAAGAAAATCTATCTTTTGTACTTGATAAATTTGTACGAAATAAAGCTTTACAAAGTTTTAAACCTTTATGGCAAGAAAATAAAGAGCTATTATTGTTTCTAAACTTTGAATCACATTTACTCGATACTACTATCTCGATTGAAGATTTTGTATTTTCCTCAGTTGCACAAGAGTTAGGTATCCCACCTTCACGTATTGTTATTGAAATCAAAGAGTATCAAATAAAAAACACCCAAAGACTCAAAGAATTTTGTAATTTTTATAAAGAACGAGGTTTTATAATAGCCCTTGATGATTTTGGAGCAGGTAATGCTAATTTTGATCGTATTTCAACTGTACGTCCACATATTGTAAAAGTTGATCGCTCTATTATTTTTAACGTACATAAAAATTTTATTAATAAAGAGATTTTAAAATCTGTTGCAAATATGTGTTTCAATATAGGTGCCCTTGTTCTTTCCGAAGGCGTGGAAGATGAAGAAGAAATATTGCGTTCTTTAAAACTTGATATTGACTTTTTTCAAGGATTTTGGTTTGCAAGACCAAGCAACTTACCATATAATAAAACGCTTTTAGATGAAAAAATTGCTTATATTGGAGCTAAACATACACAAAACGTTAAAGATTCAATGAAAAATAAAAAACTTATCATCAAAAGTGCTAAAGATTATACCCTTAAAATTATCAAGTCAATAAAGAAAACACAAACTGTTAATTTTTCCAATTTTTTACAAAAACATGACAATATAGAAGCTATCTATTTTATTGATGCTATTACTGGGATTCAAGAAGGGGATACTTTTATTAGTGCTGATACAAATGATTTTTTTCAGCCTGCTAAAGAAGGTGATAATCATGAACTTAAAGAGTACTTTTACATAACAAAAGAATCAAAACGAGGAAATTATCTGAGTCAAAAATATATTTCTAGAGCATCAGGTCGTATGTGTAGAACTTTTGCACAAAAATTTATACTTGACGATAAAGAAAAAATTTTATGCTTAGATTTAAAAGTACAAACTATTTAATTTTTTATAAATTTTCTTTATATGCTTTAGTATGTAATGCTAAAGCTTTGATATAAACAATTTGCAACATCAAACTCTTCTTTATTCTTTACATGTCTTTTTATACATTGAAAAGTATTTGTTAAAGTAAACAATCTTTGATCGAGCATATTATTTTCACACTTTAATGCATAATAACTTGGCCATGAACCTCCAGAACCAGTCATCACTCCACTCATCATACAAGTTTTATCTACGTAATCTAGCCAAGCTTTATGCTGCTTTTCTAAAGAACCATTCCAATAAGTAACGGTAGCATACTGTATAGTTTGCAACTTTGCATCAATCTTGTTCACTAACTTATTAACTCTCTTAATTTTAATATCCCGTTTTTTAGCTTCAAGATTACCAGCATGCATTGCACTACCTTCTGGCCAATCGTCTGCCGATAATGTATATAAAGGAAATACAATTAATCCTAAAGCTATTATTTTTTTCATTGTTAATATGTTCATAAAATCACTTTTTCTTTTTTAACCACTTCACTCTGAATAGAAAAGCTCTATATCCCAACAAAACAATAGTCATAAAAATAAACATAAACTCTAAGTTTCCTAAAACTTTTTGAGCCATTGCTTCATGAATTACAACTAAAATGAGAACTATATAGACTAATTTATGCCATTTATTAAATTTAGCAAATAATTTTCTTGTAGATGTAATCGCCATAAATAAAAGAATACTAAAAGCAATCATTCCAAGATAAATAAAAGGCTTATCAAGTGTCTCTTTTAATACAAAAGTAACATCAAACTGAGCATCTAAAATATAAAAATTTAAAAAATGCAATAAAGCATAAAAAAAGGAAAAAAGTCCCATCATCCTTCTATACTTTATAAGATTAATAATCTTTTTTAAAGGAGTTAAACTAAGAGACAGTATAAGGATTATTAAAGAGCTAATCCCTGTACATGTAAAGATATATTTAATAGGATCATTGGCACTTTGTACACTAATTAAAAGATACAAAAGTGGCAATAACAAAACAAAAAACAATAAGCTTCTTTTCATTAAATATACCTTCTTAAATCCATATCTTTATACATATGTCCTACTTCTTTTTCATAGCCATTAAACATAAGAGTTTCAGTTTTAAAAAAACTTCCTAGTTTTCTCTCTTTTGCTTGGGACCATCTTGGGTGATCTACATTTGGATTTACATTTGCATAAAAACCATACTCTAAATCATTTATCATTTTCCAAGTATTGAGTGGTTCTTCTTCTACTAACTCTATACTTACTATAGATTTAATACTCTTAAAGCCATATTTCCAAGGAACCACCAAACGAATAGGTGCGCCATTTTGATTTGGTAACATTTTACCGTACATTCCTACACTCATAAAAGTAAGCTCATTCATAGCTTCATCCATTCTAAGACCTTCTACATAGGGATAGGGAATATTTGGAAAAAGTTTTCCTGCTTTTTGATCTGGAAACTGTTTGGGGTCAACTAAAGTAGTAAATTTTACATACTTTGCTTTTGAAGTTGGTTTTGCTTTTTGAAGAATATGCGATAAAGTAACTCCAATCCAAGGGACAACCATAGACCAACCTTCTACACAACGAAAACGATATATTCTTTCTTCTAAAGGATATGAATTATAAATATCTTCAAGACTAATCACCATAGGATTTTCCACTTCACCAAGGATTTCTACATCCCAAGGGTTTGGTTTTAAAGTGTGAGCCATCTTTGCTGGATCACTTTTAGAAGTTGAAAATTCATAAAAATTATTATAAGTACTGGCTTGGTCATATGAGTTTAATTCTAACCCTTTACCAAAAGTAGTTTTTTGAAACTTTAACGATTCTCTTTTAACATTCTCAACAGCAGCTAATTTTTCAGCTATAACAGAAGAAGAAACCAAAGCAGCTGCACCTAGTTTTAAAAAGTTACGACGTTTGTTAAACAGTGCCTCATCTGTAACTTCATTTTCACTTATATACCAATCTGGTTTTTTTATAATTGTCATGATTTATTCCTTTATTTTAAGAATATTACTCAAATTGCGTGTAGTTATTGTTAAAAGGAAAAATTATTGTAAGAGGAAGCTTTCACGACTACCTCCTCTTGAAGAGAAAAATCTTTATATTACTAAATCAATATAATGTTCTATCTGTTCTCTTTTCATGATACGAATAAAGTTCGTGTTACCAGGAATACCTGTTGGGTAACCAGCTGTCACTATGTATGTTTTATCTTTATCAATAAAATCTTTTTGCAATCCATTTTGAATTGTTTGCGCTAAAATTATATTGATATTACTTCCTTTTTCTATTGTCATAATCGGAGTAACACCCCATGCAATAGTAAGTGATCGTGCAACTCTTTCATCGTGTGTTACCGCATATATGTGACTTTTAATTCTATAACGAGCAAGCTTTTTTGCACTCATACCAGAACTTGTTAAACTAATAACAGCTTCCACATTGAGATTTGTAGATAATTTAGCAATTGACTCCGAGATAATATCTGTATCATCTAAAAATTCATATCTGTTAAATTTATTATATGGGTATACTGATTCAGTCTCTTTAATAGTGTTTGACATAACTTCAACAACATTTATTGGATTATTACCTACGGCACTCTCTTCTGAAAGCATCACAGCATCTGTTCCATCTAATACTGCATTTGCGACGTCACTAATTTCAGCTCTAGTTGCTACTTCGTTGAAAGCCATAGATAAAAGCATTTGAGTTGCAGTAATAACCGGTTTAGACGCTGCATTTGCTTTACGTATAATTCTTTTTTGAATACTTGGAACTTTATAGTAAGGTACTTCTATACCAAGATCTCCACGAGCAACCATAATACCATCACTCACTTCTAAAATCTCATCTATATTTTCAACTGCATCAAATTTTTCTATTTTTGCAAATATTTGACTTCTTGATTTGTGTCCTTCTAAAATGCCTCTTACTTTTATAATATCTTGTGCATTTTGTACAAATGAAACTGCAACAAAATCAACACCATTTTTTGCACCCCATAGTAAATCATGTTCATCTTTTTCAGTAATAACTTCAATATTTATAACAGTACTTGGAAAATTCACACCTTTATTAGAAGATAATTTTCCGTCATTTTCAATTATAGTGATTATTTCGTCTTCTATTTCTGTTACTTTTGCTTTTATAGTTCCATCATAAAGATAAATATACTCATCTACTTTTAGCATATCTAAAATTTCAGGTTGATTAATACAAAGTTTATAAGAGTTGTCTCCTGTTTTTTCACCCTCTATAATTTCTTTTACAAAAGTAACTTTATCACCTTGTTTTAATAAAAAATCTTCTTTTAATTTACCAACCCTTACTTTAGGTCCACAAATATCTTGAAGAACCCCTACTTTAATTTTTACATTTTCTGAAGCTTGTCTTATTTTTTTTAAAGTTTCTGAGTGATATTCGTGAGTTCCATGACTAAAGTTTAGACGAAAAACATTAACTCCTGCTTTAATTAGCCCTTCTAAAACCTCTATACTATCACTTGCTGGACCAACTGTTGCCAAAATCTTTGTTTTTTTACTCATTTTTATCATCCTTCTTTTATTTTTAGTTTACTATTAAATTATTACAAAATTATATCAAATCTAATGTTATAATCTCCTATTATATATAATGTATTTTTTATATTAAAATTAACAATTTTTTGATAAAATGTCACATGAAAACTGTAAAAAATAAAATCCTCTATTTTACTTATGAAGGTAAAATGATAGAGAGAAACAGCAAGTTATTACTTCAAGAAATCTATGCAATGCAAATAAATATAGAAGAGAGAAAATTGCGTGGAATTTTTATATCTTTACAAAATGTCCCATATGATTTAAATAATTTAAAAAATTTTTTATTACTACTACAAAAAGTAACTACTGCACTAGAAGTTCCTGTATGTTTAGGCGAATATGATAGTGCTTTATATCAAATTCTCAAAAAAGAAACAAAATCTACTTATATCAAACTATTTAAAACTTTCGATTTAGCCATACTCTTTTTAAATACACAAGATTTTAAAAAAAAGCTAAAGATTCTTATGTATGATGATCCAAAAGATGAGGAAGAACTAGATAAACAAGCTGCTTTACTTACAAGATTTGAACACAATATAGTATACACAAAAGATAAAGAAGAATTCCAAAAGAAAATCAATGATAAAAATATCGATTTTGCCATTTCCCAAACTAAAATAAATTTAGATAAAGAAAAAAAAGAAAAATCAAAAGCCGCTTTTTCTTTATCCAAAGCACTCGTAAGTAACTTACCAATTTTTATAGATACAGCAGTAGAAAATTTAGAAATGCTTACAGGCTTAACAGCAAAAAAAACTTCTCACTTAATAAGTCCTTTTAATAAAGACATACCGAACAATAGTATATGTGCAATCATGCAATTTAAAGGTGCTATAATAGGAAAATTTGTTCTTATTTTTCCAAAAGAAGTGGCCTTACTTTCTATTGAAGCGATGCTTGGTGAAAAGTTAAATCCTAATGATTTAGAAGGCATTAGTGATGGTATAGGTGAATTTTGTAATATTATAACTGGTGGTGCAAAAACTAAACTTTCTCAAAAAGATATAAAAGTTCTTTTTGAACTTCCTAGAACCTATACAACAATTACTTCTACAATAAATTCCCTCTCTGATAATAGTGGTATTTGGATAAATATGGACCTTGAGGGCAAACCTTTTTACATGTATATTACAACATAAGGATATGTTATGAGAATTGATTTACAGCAAACTCAAGCTTTAGTAGTTGACATACAAGAAAAAATTTTCCCACACATAAGCAATAATGAATTGCTTTTAAAAAATACCCTCAAACTTATCAAAGGGCTTAAAATTTTGCAAGTGCCTTTTATTCTCAATGAACAATACCCACAAGGTATAGGATATACAATTGAACCCATAAAAGAGCTTTTGAAAAATGAAATAGCTTATGAAAAATTTACTTTTAGTTGCTGTAAAACAGATACAACCATGAATGTTATAAAACAAAATAAAAAAAAGTTTGTTATTGTTTTTGGTATTGAAGCCCACGTTTGTGTACTTCAAAGTGTTTTAGATTTACTAGAACATGGATTTATTCCTGTTTTAGTCACAGATTGTATTAACTCAAGAAATAGTAATGATAAAACCGTAGCAATACAAAGAATGATACAAGCAGGAGCAATTCCTACAACATATGAATCAATCCTATTTGAGTTATGCCTAAGTTCTAAAAATGAAATATTTAAAGAATTGAGTGCTGTAGTCAAATAACTTATAACAGCTTTTGTATATCTTTTTCAATCTCTCTTGGTTTTGTAGAAGGAGCATAGCGTTTCACAACATTACCTTGTCTGTCCACTAAAAACTTTGTGAAGTTCCATTTAATAGTACCAAGACCTAAAAAACCACTTTTTTGTTTTTTTAAATATTTATAGAGTGGAATCTCATCATCACCATTTACATCAACTTTACTAAACATATCAAACTCAACACCATATGTTAATGTACAAAAAGATTTAATCTCTTTTTCAGTACCTGGTTCTTGTTCTAAAAACTGATTAGAAGGAAAACCTAATACACTAAGACCTTTTTGATTGTACTTTGCATGTAAATGCTGTAATCCTTCATACTGACTTGTAAAACCACATTTACTAGCAACATTAACTATAAGCATTACACGGTTTTTATACTTACTTAAACTGACACTTTCACCATCAATTGTTTTTACACTCATATCATAAATACTCATTGTCTCTCCTGCAAAACTTAAACTAAAAAACAGGAATAATGTCAATAATATTTTCATACTAAATCCTGTATAGTCTGATCTATATTTTCATACTTAAACTCAAATCCATTTTCAATTAATCTTTTAGGAATAACTCTTTGACCATCACACAAAACTTTTGATCCTTCACCAAACAATAATTTTAATACAAACTCAGGAATTGGAAAAAATGTAGGCCTATGTAACTTTTTACCAAGTGTTCTTGTTAAGCCCTCATTGGTTGTAGAAGTTGGTGCACACAGATTAAAAACACCTTCTAACTCTTGTTCTATCACAAACTTATATGCTCTCATCAAATCTTCAATATGAATAAAAGAAAAAGCTTGTTTTCCACTTGCTATAGTTCCTCCAATTCCTAATTTAAAAGGTAGTAACATTTTTGCCAATGCTCCTCCCTTTCCCATTACAATACCAAATCTAAATATAGAAGTTTTTACCCCATACATTTTTGCTTCTAAAGCAATTTCTTCCCATTCTTTACAAAGATTGGCTAAAAAATCATTCTCAAGGTCTAAACTATCTTCATCATACGTATCATTATTTTTATAAATGCCAATAGCAGAAGTAGATATGAAATATTTTGGTCTGTTTTGAGATTGAGTGATTGCATCAAGAAGATATTTTGTAGTTTCTATTCGACTGGAATAAAGAATCTTTTTATACTCTTCACTCCAACGATTTATAATACTTGCACCTGCTAAGTTTATGAGTATATCACTTTCATTTATAATAGTAGTAAGTTTTTCTAAATTTTGTAATTCATCTCTTTTAATGGAAAGAACTTTAAAATTTTGTTTTTCAAACATTTGTTTTAAAGAACTACCCACAAAGCCACTTGCACCTGTTATTGCTACTGTTTGCATAAAAAGCCTTTATAAAAAAATTACTTTTTATTATTTTACCTCTTTTGTAGTAATATTAGCAACTTTTCTTCTTCATCACTAAACATACTAATAGGAGAATCAGCTACATATCTAAACTCTTTTAAATTCTGAAACACTTCTTTAGTATGATAATACTGCTTTACTTCACCACTTATTTTATTGAAAGTTTTACCCTCTTTTTCGAACAAAGTTATATTTGTCGTAAGTATGTTTTCTTCAAAATTTGCTTCAATAGATAAAAACTTATCTTCTTCATCTTTAACAACTGCTCCATCAGCTACTTCAAAACCAGCTAAAGTATTCACATCAAACAAAAAATAACCCTCATCTGAGAGAGTATTTGAAACATCAGAAAAAAAACTATTAAGCTCATCTTCTTTCATATAGTTTAAAACATCACCCACTGCTAACGCACACTCAAATGAACCTTTTTTAAATTCTTTTAACTCTTTTGTATCTGCATTGACTCCAAGACTTTGTGCTCTTGTTATCATCTCTTTACTTCTGTCAATCCCAAAAGCTTTAAAATCATTATCCTGTAAAAGTTTTAGAAGTCTTCCATTACCACAACCAATATCTAAAATAGTATTTACATGTAAAGGGTAAAGAAGTTGCAGATATGATGAGTATAAAGCATCATACTCATCATAAAAACCTATTAAAGGTTCAATTTTGGCATATAAATCTAATGAATGCAAATTATTCTACCAAATCCTTATCAAACTCTTTTTGATTGAAAGTTTTTCCAAGATATTCACAAACAGATTTTACATCTCTTTCTGCATTTCCTAGACAACTAGTAGCTCCAGGACTTGGTGTCATATTAAATATAATTCCTGTTCCTGGATTAACACTTGCTTCTCCAAGCATAAGTTTTTTGTTTTTCTTGTCAAGTACTTGTGGACGAACGCCACCAAATCCATCTGCATACTCTATATCATCAAGCCCCAAAGATGGAACTATTTTTCTAGCATCTTGTACAAATAATCTTTTATTGATAAATGGTACTTCAAACATAAAGTTTTTAAATATATAGTTTCTTATATCTGAATCCGAAAGTAAATCTCCAAATATTTTTGCAACAGAAGTATCAAATCTTAAAGTTCTTATAAAATCTATAACTGTAGAATTACCATGGTATCTTTCTAATTTAGGTAAAGCTAAAGCAGTAGGACCAAACCTTGTAAAACCATTTGCTAAGATATCAGGATCTCCATGAAGTGCAGCAAAAGGAAGTTTTGGATGTTGCACCATATAGACTTTACCATTAAGAATTTTTTTAGTTGTCATATAAAAACTTCCTGCCATTGGTAAACAGCCATAATCCGTACCATGTCCCATTCTATGTGCTAAATATAATGAATGTGCTCCAGCATTAACCACAACAAAATCAGCTGTAAAAGTTTCATTAGCAGTCTCAACAACATGAGTTTTACCAAATTTTTTGATATTCGTAACTTGTGAGCTTAAAAATACATCTGTTTGTTTATCTTCTATCTTGGTTGCATTTTCAACCAATGATTCTGTCA
Organism: Sulfurospirillum arcachonense DSM 9755; assembly: GCF_000597725.1. Taxonomy (GTDB): domain Bacteria; phylum Campylobacterota; class Campylobacteria; order Campylobacterales; family Sulfurospirillaceae; genus Sulfurospirillum_A; species Sulfurospirillum_A arcachonense. Next base: position 19,200 of record NZ_JFBL01000002.1, on the reverse strand, counting down.
TCTGTCCAAAATCAACTGTGCTATATTCTCCACTCTCAACACCAACACCAACAATACTTTCAGGCCGTTCATTTCCTTGTTCATCATAAATAAGTTTTGGCTCAATTTGGGCAAGTTTATCTTTTTCAAAAACTTCTAAATAAGGGAATAACTCCTTAAAATCTTCATATCTTTTTCTCATATAAGCAACTTCTTCATCACCTACACCAATAGCCATCTTTTGATGAGCAAACATGAATTTATCTTGATATCCATATTGCAAACAATACTTTTCAATCATCTTTGCAGTTCTTTTTACACTCTTTGCTTTATCAACAGTATAATTCGTTTCAATATCTCCACAATGTATAGTTTGAGAATTACTTGTACCACTAGAGTTTAATTTTGCTAAACCGTCATATTTTTCAACTAAAGCTATACTTTTAACATCTGTATATTTCGCCAATTCATAAAAAAGTGCTGCGCCTGAAATTCCGCCACCAATCACCAAAACTTCATAATGATTTTTTGCCATGCAATATATCCTCAAACTAAAATTTTTTATTATATTGACATAATAATACAAAAACTTTTATAAATTAAAAAATTACTAATATTCATAAATTAAAATTTATGAATATTATATGAACTTATTGTATAATTTAACTATAATCACCTGCAAAGGAGTGAAAATGGACCACTTATTAGATAAAGATCTTGAATTAAAGGATATCAAAGAAGTAAATGGTAAAAAGTTTTTTATTTCTACTATCAAGATGGAAATACGCCACTCTTGGATAAACCAGCATAAAAATGTTTATGTTTATGAAACTATGGTTTTTGATGAAAAAGATGATAAAGTCCAATACGAAAGCTCAGTGTATGATAAAAGATATACAACCTATGATAAAGCTGTCAAAGGACATCAATACGCTATTAATAATATTGAGGATATCGTAAAAATGTCAAAAAGATATAAGACAGAGGATTAACCTCCTCTATCTTTTTAAAGCTATCGCTTCAATTTCTACATTAGCATTTAAAGGTAATGTTTTAACAGCAACTGTACTACGAGCTGGTTTATGCTCACCAAAAAACTCAGCATATACTTTATTAACTTGAGCAAAGTCTTCCATATTTGCTAAAAAAATCGTTGTTTTTACAACATTTTCTAAACTACTTCCACCCTCTTTTAAAACTTCACTCAAATTTGTTAAAACTTGTGTTGTTTGTGCACTTATATCACCTTCTACTAAAACACCATTAGCATTTAATGGAATTTGTCCTGATGTAAATATAAAATCGCCAATATTTACGGCTTGTGAATAAGGTCCTATTGCTGCTGGTGCTTTTTGTGTACTTACGTAATTCATTGTATTTTCCTTTAGTATTTTAAAATTTTTTTATTACATGTAAAAAAACTTTTTCTAGTTTTTCTACCTCATCCATACCGCATCTCTCATTTGGAGCATGAATTGTATCATTGATAACACCAAACTCAACTGTTTTTATACCAAACTCTGCTAAAAATCTAGCATCACTTGTTCCCCCTGCAGTAGAAAGTTTAGGTCTACATGTAGTTATTTCTTCAATAGCATTTTGAAGTAGTTTTACTATGAGAGTTTCACTTGATGTAACAAATGGAAATGAGCTTTGAGAAAGTGTTAAGGAAAAATTTAACCCTTCGCACATATTCTCAATATACTTTTGTATATCTTCTTTTTTTGTATTAGTAGAATTTCTTACATTGAACATCATTTTAAGATTACCAGGTGTTACGTTTGTAACTTCCATACCTGCTCTTATATCAGTAACAACTAACTCACTTGGAGCAAAATTCTCATCACCTTCATCAAAATTATGTGCAGCTATTTTATCTAAAATGGGAGCTATGAGGTTAACTGGATTTATACCTTTTTCTGGATAAGCAGCATGACCTTGAAGTCCTTCTATATTTAAAACTCCATTTATAGATCCACGTCTTCCAATCTTAATAGCATCACCGAAAACTTTTTCACAAGTAGGCTCTGCTACTATGGCATAATCAGGAAGAAAATCTATCTTCTTTAAATGACGAAGAACTTCAATGGTACCATGTTCGGCATCACCCTCTTCATCACTTGTTAGTATAATAGATAAAGTACCATTAAACTCTTTTATTTGTTTAAATACTTGAAGAAAAGCGCAAACTCCACTTTTCATATCTTGTGTACCTCTAGCATATACTTTACCATCTCTAATTGTTGGCTCAAAAGGATCACTACTCCATCCATCACCAGGAGGTACAACATCAATATGCCCAGCAAAACATAAATGAGGTCCTTCTCCAAATTTTTTATATAAAAAAAGATTTTTAGTATCTTCTATATCTATAATAGTGTGTTTATATTGAGATAAATAATCTGCTATAAAAAAAAATGCTCCATCATCATTGGGAGTAATTGATTTATATTTTAGTAGCTTAAAAAAAAGTTCTTGAGTTGTCATAAAATTCCTTAAAAATGAAAAATTATTATATCAATTTTCTTATAAATTGTCGAAGTTTTGATTTACAAATAAATTTTATACAAAATGAGGATTTGGTTTGCCTAAATAAAAACCTTGAAATTCATCAATTCCAAGTTCGTAACATTTATCATAGACCTCTTTAGAATGAACAAATTCTGCTATTGTTAAAATTTCTAAGGCTTTTGCAAAAGATATAATTGCTTTGACAATTGCTTCTGAATTTGGGTCTTTATCTATATTTTTTATAATAGAACCATCAATTTTAAGATAATCTGGTCGCAGTTTTAAAAGATAAGAAAAATTACTATAGCCTGTTCCAAAATCATCAATAGCTATTCTAACACCTAAACGTTTTGCCTTAATAATAAAATTTTCTACTCTTTCTAAATTTTCTATATTTTCATCTTCTAATATCTCAAATATAACTTGCTTTGCTATTTTATACTCTTTTATTTTATCTATAATATAATTACTTATATCACTATCCATCATATCACGGGCTAAAAGATTTACTGAAATAGATAAAGATGTTTTTGAAATTTCACTAAAACTTTGATTAATGATTTTTTTTGTCATTAAAGAATAAAGTCTCACTTTTTTAGATGTTCCCATAAAAAATCCTGGACTTATTATATTTCCATCACTATCTTCTACACGTGAAAGTGCTTCATACTTAATTATTGTTTCTTCTCTATTTAAAATCGGCTGAAAATATGGCATAACTTTATTATTTTCGAGTGCGGCTTTTAATAACTTCGTGTATTTCAATTTATCGATATATTGACTTCGTGTATCCATACCATGAAGATAACAAGCAAAATCTTTTTGTAACTTTTTTGCATGGCCTAAGGCTATAAGTGCTTTAGCAAGAGTATCATCACTTTCTAAACAAAACCCGATAGTAGCATCTATTATCATAGCTTCATAATCATCAGGTAATTCAATCATTTTACTTTTTAATACTCTAACCATCTCTTCAGCAATACGCTCATACTTTTCTATATCTAATTTTATACTAACATCTAAAAGAGCAAAAACATCGGATTCTAATCTGTACGTGACCATATCTTCACTATCTGCAAAAGATTTAATTCTGTTTGCTATAATTTTTAAAACAAAATCTCCTGTAGTACGTCCATAATATTCATTAATTGCACCAAAAGCATCTATATCTACTAAAATAACTTTTGGATGAATAGCATTTTTTATATCTTTTTCAAAAGAGGTCCTATTAGGTAAGCCTGTTAAAATATCTGTATATAAGAGCCTTTCTAGTTCTTTATTTTTATCAATTAAATTTTTTCTACGTTGGGCTATCTCTTTTTTATATTTTCTTATTGCAAAACTATATTTTTGTGAAGCTAACAATAATAAAACAAACATTATCACACCAATAACACTACTAATAATTCCTATACTCAACAGTCTAGTAGTAGCCATATTTTTAAAAACTACACTTTTTTGAATCATTTCATTTTCTATAAACTTATCTATATTGGAAGTTTTTTGTGCATTTTTAAGTACCAGAGGTGCCCTTAGAAGCATTTTTTCTTCAAAACGCTCCCATTCATATTCTATAAAAACAGTAGCAGATATCATTGTTATTAAAATAATAACAAATATCGGAAGGTATATACTTTTAGAAATACTTTTATTTTCTTCCATTACTACCTCCATTTACAATCATAATACTTATTATACTCCAAAATAATAAGTATTACAATTTTACAATAGTAGCTCCAAAGCCTCCTTGATTAGGAGGGGCATCACAAAATGATTCTACACTAGGATGTATTTTTAAAAATTCTCTTACAGCGTACGCTAATTTTCCTGTACCAATGCCATGATATACTCTTAACTCTTCATACCCTTGTATTAATGCATCAGATATAAATTTATCAAGATTTTCAACAGCTTCTTCACCTCTTTGTCCATGTAAATCTAATACAACTGTTGAGTTTGCATTTTGCTTTGAAACTGTCACTCTTGATATTGTACTTTTTTTAGGAACATTACCACTTCTTTTTAAAGTATTCAATGGTACTCTTAATTGCATTCCATCACACTCTATTAAAGCAATATCTTTCTTGATACTTTTTAGCAAACCTCGTGAACTTCCATATTTAACTCTATCCCCCACTTTTAAAGGAATTGGTTCTTGTTTAATTGTCTCTTTTTTATGGGTTGCCTTTTTATACTCATGTGCTTTATTTAGATGACGATGAGCCTCTTTTGAGTCTTTCGTTTTTATAGCCTCTTTTGCCTCTTTTATAGCTTTTGTATAATCCAAATTCATTTTTGATTTTAAAGTGTCAAACTCTGCTTTATAACTCTCTTTTTCATCTTTAAGATTTACTTTTAATCTTTGTATCTCTTCGAGTTCACTGTTTAACTTGATAGATTGTTCTCTCATCTTCAATTCTAAATCAATATTTTTTTGAATTAAATCATTGAGTTTCTCTTTATCATCACCATAAACTTCTCTAGCTTCACTTACTAAAGTTGCTGGTACTCCATATCTTAAAGCTGTCTCAAAAGCATAACTTTTACCAATAGTTCCTTGTAAAAATCCATATGTTGGTCTTTGATTTTTTTCATCATAAATAGCTGCTAAAAGTTCTACTTGTTCATGAGTAGCAAGAAGCGAAGCCAATCTTTTGTGGTGAGTAGTAATAACTATTTTCATATTTCTATCAATAAGTTTTTCTATAATAACTTTAAATAGACTCGCTGCTTCATCTGCATCCGTTCCTAATTCAATCTCATCAACACCTACTAAAGTGGATTTTTTTCCAAAAAGTCCTGCAAACTGCGTCATACGACCAGCAAATGTAGAAATATCATTTTTTACATTTTGAGGGTCATCTAAAATTGCAAAAAGCTCTTTAAAAGAACCTATGACTGATTTATCGGGATTTATTTTCATCGGTAATAGATATTTTGCCATAAAAGCTGCGCTTAATATGGACTTTAAAAGCATCGTTTTACCACCAGCATTAACACCTGTTATCATCAAAACTTGTTTTGAAAAATCTAAATTAATTGGTTTTGGATCGTGCAGTGCAGGATGAGAAAATCTATCTAACTTTATTTGTGTACTTTTTTTTGGAAGAACAAATTCCATATCTTTATCTTTTGCAAAATTAACTCTTGCTTGATAAGCATCATATCTATCAAACTCTTTATTAATATATTTTAAAAAAAATAGTGATTTGCTAAAAGTCGATGAAATTGATTTACAATATTGGTAGGTAAGTTCCTCTTTTTTTGCAATTAAATCATTTTGTTTTGATTTGAGTTTAGTGATAGAGTCAGGTGTTACATAAAAAAAGCCACTACTACTACGACCTATTACGCTACCTTTAATAACATGATTAAATCCACCTCTTAAAAGAAGTGCTTCTTGGTCATTTATGTAGTGAACTTGCCTATCAACTAAATAAGTACTGAGTTTTTGTCCTGACATAGTTCTTCGTAAAGTAGAACTCATATCTTCTTTGATAAGGTGTAAACTTCTGTTAATAGATTCAAATGTTTCATCTACTGAATTCTTTAGTTCTCCCTTCTCATTAAAAAAATCACATATTTCAAAAAGATTCTCAGGAATGACTATTTTATCCATCCAAGATGCTAATAAATCCTTTACAAATATCTTTTTTAAATATGAAAAGTATTTTATAATCTTAACATAGGCATATATCTCTTCAAGTCTTAAAACACCACTTTTTTGTAAAACTGCGATTGAACGATCTAGATTTATCATAGAAGGAATTGGTTTTACACTTTGTTGGTTAACAAGCTCTTGAATAAGTTTAAAATGAAGATGAATATCTCCCTCTAAGAAAAGAGGTTTTTGCCTTGCTAAATACGCTTCATACGAAGATGTGTACTCTTGTAAATCAAGCTGGGAAAGAATTTTTTCCATTAATTATCTTTACATGTAGAGACTTTTACAATAACTCCTTCTAAAGAAGTTTCGCTCTTTTGTGGTACAAAAGTTTGAGTACCACTCACATATAAAAATCTATTTTTATCAACTTTATATTCACCGCAAGTTAAAATTTTTCCTTGTCTAAATGTATTGACAATTTCACGGTTTTTTTCTGCACTTTTACTTGTACTACTCTCATAAAAATATATTATTGTACAAAAAATTGCTATTGTTAGCATAATTGTTATTTTTGTATTTTTACTCAAAGAATCTTTTTTACTTACTACTATTAAAAGTACTAATAGAACTAAGACTAAAAAAAGAACTATTTGCATTAAGCACCTCTTAATTGATATGTTATGTCACCAGCTCCAAAACCAATAACAAGTCCTGAATCTAGTTTTGTAGCACTATCCAAATTTATAAAGTCCCCAACTCTTTTTAGAGAATTTATAAATTGTGGGCTATATTTTTGAAACTCTTTTTCAAAATCTATCTCTCTTTTAACTTCTCCAGCACTCCAAACAGGCATAATTACAAGTTTATCAATTCCCTTAAAACAATCCACAAACCCTTCTAAATTATCAACTGTTCTTGAATACTTATGTGGCTGCCAAATTGCTGTAATTTTATCAATATTTAACAAATCTGCATAAATTTTAGCAGAAGCTATTGTAGCTTTTATCTCTGTTGGATGATGTCCATAATCATCAATAAGAGCATATCCTTCTTTTGAAGAGAGAATATCAAATCTCTTTTTGATACCACGGTAATTTTTAATTTTTTCTCTTGTTGTTTCTAAATCTATTTCATTAATACTTGCTAAAATTGCTAAAGATGCATCTATTGCTATATGTGAACCAATACCCCATACTTCAAAACGTCCTAAATCTTTTAAAATAAAAGAGGTAAATGGTTCACCATTTTTAATAATAGTTTTTAATTCAGTTATGTCTCGACTCGGATAAAGACGAATTGCATCCATATCATCAAGAGTTGCTAAAAACTCATCTTCAGCATTAATCACTCTAATGGTTGCACTTTTTAAAAAAGTTTTATACGCATCATAAAATTTTTCATAATCATAATTATAATACTCCATATGCTCTGGTTCTGCATTTGTTACAATAGCAATATATGGATTTGAATTTAAAAAACTAGAATCACTCTCATCTGCTTCAAAAATTATATTATTGCTATTTCTATAATACATATTTGTATCAAACTGTTTACTTTCAGCCCCAATAATTACAGATCCATCAACCATACTAGCAAGCATTGCACTTGTGGTACTTTTTCCATGTGCTCCACACACTGAAAAAACTCTTTTTTCTTTTAATATAAGAGGTAAAGCATCTTTTCTAGAAAGAGTCATAATTCCTCTTTTTCTTGCTTCTATTAACTCTATATTATCATCTTTTACTGCTGCTGAATATATTATTAAATCTTGTTCTTTTATATTTTTTTCACTATGAGGTACACTTACATCAATACCTTCACTCACCAAACATTTTGTTATTTTAGTCTCTCTTATATCAGAGCCACTAACAATATAATTTTCTTTTTTTAAATAACGTGCAAGTGCTGAAAGCCCTATTCCACCAATTCCAACGAAATGGATAGATTTCATATAATTTCCTCTTCTTTTATAAAGTCTTTAATTCTATTTAACACTTTTTCTGTCTTTACACTATTTTCAACTAAAGCTATACGAACATAAGCACTTCCTATTCCCTCACGCCCTAAAAAGCTTCCAGGTAAAACTTTAACATTTTTCTTTTCATAAAGTTTTTTTGTAAACTCTAATTCATCTTTTACTTCAAGCCAAACATAAAAAGTAGCTTCACTTTTCTTTACATGTAAAATTTGACTTGCTAATTCTAAATTCTTTTTATAAACTTCTCTTGCTTTGCTTACATGTAACTCATCATTCCATGCTGCAGCTGCTGCACATTGTAAAGGAAGAGGACTAGCCGCTCCTATATATGTACGGTACTTCATATACTCTGTAAGTATACTCTCATCCCCAGCGATAAAACCTGAACGAAGACCAGGTGCACTGCTTCTTTTTGAAATAGAGTTTACTACTAATACATTTTTAAAATCATGATTCTTTACATGTAAACTCGCTTCTAATAAACATATCGGTTTTTCATCACAATAAATTTCACTATAACACTCATCATTCAATAAAACAAAGTCATATTTTAAAGCAAGTTTTACCCATCCACCAAGTTCTTCAAGACTTAATGTTGACGCTGTTGGATTATTGGGAAAATTTAAAATTACTAAGTTTGCCTCTTTTAATTGTTCATGATTAATATCTGGTTTAAATCCATTTTCTTTTATAAGATTAAGATGAACAACCTTAGCTTTACAAGCCGTTGCTGCACCTTCATAAATCTGATAAAAAGGATTTGGATAAGCCATTACTGGCTCTTTTATATCATGCAATAAAAACTGTGGAAAGTTAAATAAAACTTCACGAGTTCCAAACGTTGGAATAATTTGAGTATCATTAAGTGCAACTCCAAAGCGTTTTTTTACAAAACTCTTTTGCGCATCTTTCAAGTACTCTTCACCTACAGTTTTTGGATACTTGTTTAATAAACTTGCATTATCTTTTAAACTCTCTTGGATAAACAAAGGAGTCTCGAACTGAGGTTCTCCTATAGTTAAAACAGCTGGTTCATACTTCGTCGTTGGTTCTACATTTTTTAATAAATTTGTTAATTTTTCAAATGGGTATGGTTCAAAATTCAATCATTATTCCTTCGGCATTCCAAATTTTTGAGTTATTAACTCACCTTCATCATTGATATAAAGGTAGTATAAAAAGTCTTTTTTTACTGAGAATCCTGCAAGATATCTCAAAGCAAGATTTGCTTGAAGTGAAGCTATATGCATTACTATTGGTGCAGCTATTCCAGCAGGTTGTTTTTTCTTCACTTTAAATGCGCCAAAACCACTTTTTTCAAAAAAGCATACTTGTCCATTAAAAGCTTCCACTGAGCCATATAACCAAGGAGTATTCACTTTTTTTGCATACTTATCTATTTCGGCTCTCACAGGAAGATTATCAGTAGCATCTATAATCAAATCTACTTCAATATCTTTTTTTGCAAACTCTTCAAAACTGTTTACATGTACATAGGTTTTTACAAATGGACACCTTTGCTCTAAAAGTTCACCAACTATTTCAGATTTAAATTTTCCTTCATCACCTACTTTAAAAGCAATTTGACGGTGTATATTGTGTACACTCACTTCATCAAAATCTACTAAATGAATATGACCTATACCCGTTGCTCCAAGACCAATAGCGAGTGAGCTACCAAGTCCCCCACAACCAATAATAACAATTCTCTTATCTTGTAAACTTTTTTGAGTATCTTCACCCCAAAGTTGCACTTGTCTATGAAAATATTCCATCATAATATATCCCTTTTACTTAATGCTTTTTTCCAGCCCCAAGTCTTTCGTGCATTTACAAGCTCATCTTTTGAGATTTCTACTATTAGTACTTCTTCATGACTACCTAGTGTTAATTCTACTTCACCCCAAGGAGATACTAAATTACTATGTCCATAAAACTTCCACTCAAAAGTAGTATCTTTAAATGTTCCAACACGATTAGAACGTAAGATATAAACACTATTTGTAAAAGCCCTCATTTTTAAAATCTCAATCCAACGACTTGATGAATCAAAAGTTGACGCTGATGGACATAATATTACATCAATTCCTTTCTTCATTACTTGACTAAAAGCAATATCAAAATGTAATTCAAACCCATTGATAATTCCAAACTTCATACCATTCACTGAAAAAGAAGGAAGACTAAACTCTCCACACTCATTAGCAAAAAACTTCTCTTCATTCCAATGTTTATAATTTATCAAAAATTGTTGATCATAATAATGAACTGATTTAGCAGATAATCTCACAGTTGATTTATAAACTGCTTGACTCTTTACATGTACGATAGGAGCAACAACACTCATATCATACTTTACACATAACTCTTTTAAAACGTTAATCTTATGATTTGATTGCTCTTTAATCATAGAAAGTGGTGTAACTTCTAACTCTTTAAAAAAACTATTAAGTGCATATTCACTCAGTAAAAGCAACTCTACATCTTTATTTTTACATATTCTAAAATAGTAGTCCAGCTTAGCACTGCTCATAGGTAAAGTTGAAAGTTGTAAAGCAGCGATTTTCATCATTTCTCTTCACTTTGAAGTTGAATGTACTCTAGTTTTGCATCTTCAATCATTTTTGTTGCTTCTTTTAAAAGTTTTAATCCATCTTTATATTTTTTCATACCATCTGCTAAAGAAATTTCTGGATTGGCTAACTCTTCTAGAACTCGTTTTGCATCTTCTAACTTTTTTTCAAAACTTACTTTTTCTTCACTCATATCAATAATCCTTATTACTCAAAGTTAATACTTTGCATAGAATTTTCATTTTAAAGCCTTCTCTATATAAAAATCAAATTTATCATATTCAATCAAAAATGCATCATGTCCGTAATCACTATCTATACAAACATAGTCCACTTGTTCACCACGTCCAACATTTACTAAAGTATCTCTTATCTCTTCCATCTCTCGAGGACGAAACAGTTTATCTTCTTTAAAAGCTATAAGAGTCATCTTTGCTTTGATATGATGTAAAGAGTCTTCTAAAGAATCATAATTTCTAGTAGCATCAAAGATATTCATTGCTTTAATAATATACAAATAACTCAAAGGATCAAACCTTTTTGCAAAACTATGCCCGTTGTATTCCATATATCTCTCAACTTGAAATCTTCCAAAAAGCTCATATAAACCATCAGTTTCTACATAGTTTCTTCCAAATTTTTTATCCATTGAATGTGGGGAAAGAAAACTTATATGACCCGCCATTCTACCAACAGCAAAACCAAATAATCCTTCTTCTTTAAAATCATTTTCACCATAATGCCCATCTTTAAAACGAGGGTCATTCACGATACCTTCCATCGCCAAACGATTAAAAGCAATAGCCCAAGCTTGAGTAGCATATGTGGAAGCCAAACAAATAACACGATCTGTAAAAGCTGGATATTCAACGGCACAACAAAGAGCTTGCATACCTCCCATTGAACCACCTATGATAGCATGTGCTTTTTTTATACCCAAACGCTCAAACAGTTTCATTTGAGATTTAACCATATCACTAATCGTAATGACAGGAAATTTTAATCTCAAAGGATCCTTATCACCATTTGACATAGGGCCAGTTGAGCCAAAACAACTTCCTAAAACATTTACACAAATAACAAAATACTTTTTAGTATCTACTGTTTTTTCATCACCAATGAGAGGATTCCACCAACCAGCTTTTTTATCGCCTTCATAATTACCAGCAGCATGGTGGCTTCCTGTTAGAGCATGAAAAACTACAATAGCATTTGACTTATCTTTATTTAATTCACCATATGTTTCATAAGCGAGTTTAAACGATTCTAAGATACGGCCACTCTCTAAATAAAGTGGCTCATCAAAATTTTCTATTGTAGTGACAATTTTCATTTAACTTTCTCCTTTTTACTAAGCAAAACCCAGTAAAAATTCCTATCACTAAAGCTTACATTTAGTGTAGAATAGTTCATTAGTTTACTCTATAATTTGGTGCTTCATGAGTGATAATAACATCATGAACATGACTCTCTTTAAGTCCTGCTGATGTTATTTCTACAAATTCTGCTCTATCTTGATAATCAAGTATATCTTTAGCACCTACATAACCCATAGATGAGCGAAGCCCACCAAGAAGCTGATGTATAACATCTTTTACACCACCAACGTAAGGAACACGGCCTTCTATTCCTTCAGGTACTAATTTATCAGCTGCTGTTCCTTCTTGAAAATATCTATCTGTACTACCTTTAGTCATAGCACCTATACTTCCCATACCACGGTAAGTTTTAAATTGACGTCCTTGATAAGTAATAAGTTCTCCTGGACTCTCATGCGTTCCAGCCAGTAAGCTCCCTATCATAATACAACTTGCACCTACAGCAAGTGCTTTTGCAACATCACCAGAATACTTAATACCACCATCAGCAGTAACAGGAACCCCATGAATACGTCCAACTTCAGCACATTCTTCAATTGCACTTATTTGAGGAACACCTACACCTGCAACTATACGAGTTGTACAAATACTTCCTGGTCCAATTCCTACTTTAACTCCATCAGCGCCAGCTTCTATTAAAGCAAGTGCTGCTTCTTTTGTTGCAATATTTCCAGCAACTACATCCACATCTAAAGTCTCTTTAATTTTTTTAACAGTATCCATAATACCTTTTGAATGACCATGAGCTGAATCTAAAACAAGTACATCAACACCTGCTTTAACAAGTTCTTCAGCACGGTCAAGTTGCCCAACACCAATAGCAGCACCTACTCTTAGTCGTCCAAATTCATCTTTATTTGCATTAGGATACTCTACACGTTTTTTTAAATCTTTAATGGTAATCAACCCTTCAAGTTGATTATTATCTCCAACAACAGGAAGTTTTTCTACTTTATTAGATTTAAATATATCTTCTGCTTCATCTAAAGTTGTACCTTTTTTAACAGTTATTAAAGGCATTTCTGTCATAACTTGTGCTACTTTTTTCTCAAATTCTGTTTCAAAACGTAAATCTCTATTTGTTAAAATACCAATTAAAATATTCTTATCATCAACAACTGGCACACCAGAAATTCTATACTCTTTCATAAGATTAAGTGCCTCTTGTATAGTTGCATCCGCTTTTACAGAAATTGGATCAATAATAATTCCACTTTCACTTTTTTTAACTCTTTTAATCTCTCTTGCTTGTGATTCTATATCCATATTTTTATGAACTATTCCAATACCACCAAGTCTAGCCATCATAATAGCTGCACGATGTTCTGTTACTGTATCCATTGCTGCAGAGACTAAAGGAGCATTTAATGGTACATTTTTACTAAATTTACTTTTTATATCTACTTCTCTTGGCAAAATTTCAGAATACTTAGGTACCAATAATATATCTTCAAATGTTAATGCTTTTTTTCTAATTTTCATATTTAATTTCTCCTTTTAATCGAGCAAAGCCCGATGAAAATTCCTCTTACTAAAGCTACAATAGTAAGAGGCACTATCTTATTTTTTTAATATCTTTTCTAAACTTAATGCACCATCAAATAGTGCCTGTTCCCCATATGCATGCCCTATAAATTGAGCTCCAATTGGCATATTTTTACTATCAAATCCAATAGGTAAACTAATTGCTGGTAATCCAGCTAAGTTTACAGAAATAGTATAAATATCTTGAAGGTACATCTCTAGTGGATCACTTTTACTTCCAAATTCAAATGCTGTAGTTGGAGTTACCGGAGCAAAAATCAAATCTGCTTCATTTAAAATTTCTTCAAATTGTGATTTTATAAAATGTCTCGCTTTTTGTGCTTTAATATAATATGCATCATAATAACCACTACTAAGAACAAAAGTTCCTAAAAGAATTCTTCTTTTTACTTCTTCTCCAAAACCTTCACTTCTTGTTTTATTATACATCTCTTTTAGATTAGTAGACTCTGCACGATTTCCATATCTAACACCATCATATCTTGAAAAATTAGCACTCGCTTCAGCTGCAGCAATTACATAATATGTTGCAATATCATATTTTGAATTTGTAAGATTTTTATATACTATCTTGTGCCCAGCATCTTCTAGCGCTTTTATAGCTGCTTTTGTTGTATTTTTTATCTCTTCATCAGTCTCTTCTACATAATTTTCAATAACCGCTATAGTCAGTTTTCTCTGGCTATCTAACTTATCACTCACTTTTTCATGTGCTATATTTGCACTTGTAGAATCTTTCACTTCATGTCCAGCTATGATATCATAAAGTATTGCAGCATCCTCTACATTTTGCGTTATTGGTCCTATCTGATCAAGTGAACTTGAATAAGAAGCAAGCCCATAACGGCTTACTTTTCCATATGTTGGTTTCATCCCAACACAACCACAAAATGCAGCAGGCTGGCGAATACTACCACCAGTATCACTTCCTAAAGCAGCAACTGCAATACCAGCAGCAACAGCAGCAGCACTACCACCACTACTTCCACCAGGAACACAAGAAGTATTATGAGGATTTAATGTTTTGCCATAAAATGAACTTTCAGTCGAACTACCCATAGCAAATTCATCCATATTTGCTCTACCAAATGGAGCCAATCCATGTGAGAGCATATTATCAATTACAGTTGCGTTATATGGAGCAACATATCCTTGAAGAATATTTGAGCCGCTTGTGACATTCCAGCCATTTACTTGGATATTATCTTTAATAGCTATTGGTATTCCTTCACCAAATTCAGCAATAGGCTTGTTTTGTAATTGTTCTATATAAGCACCTATCTCTTTTTTTTCTTCTATTTTTGTTTTTAAGTCACTTCTTAATTTAACAATTTCTTCTTTGTTAAGTGCTAAGGCTTCTTTCAAAGTTATCAATATTGCTCCTTATACTTTTTTTAATTTTATCAAAACTATCCCTACTATAGTAATTACTGTAATTATCCCTATAGTAGCGAGTACAAAACTAAACTCAACAGGACTAGATAAATCAGGCATTTAAAACCTCATCACATCTTTTACATAAGCCCTCTTCTTCACTCGATTTAAATTTCCAACATCTTGGACATTTATTCTCTGTTGCTTTTACTATTTTAAACGTATCATCTCCAACTTTAAAACTACCCATATCTTCACCTGTTGATTCACTTACAATACCACTTGTCGTAAACCAATCTTCAGCATCAGTACTATTGATTTTTGCAACTTTTTCAGAAGTTGTCACTAAAACTAATTCTAATGTTGATTTGATAACTTTCTCTTTTTTCAAATTATCTATAATTTCAAAGAATTTTTCTCTTGCTTCCATCATATACTCTGCATCAAAATCTACTTCTATATTATCCATTTGAGTATAAAGCATGTCAAAAACATCATCCATATCTTCTTTGATAATTGCTGGAGCATGTTCTAATATTTCATCTACAGTGTATGTTAGTGTTGGTGCTATAAGAGCTAAAAGGCGTCTTGTTATAAGTGCTGTTGCACTTTGTGTAGACAATCTTATATTTTCTTTTTCACCATTACAATATAATCTATCTTTTGAGATATCAAGATAAATACCACTTAACTCAACTGCAATAAAATGGCTTAAAAGTGAAAATCCTTTTGAGAAATCATACTCTTTAAAACACGCTTCTACTTCATCAAATACTTTTTTAGCATGATTTAAAATCCATCTATCAAGAACTCCCATTTTTTCATATGGTAGTATCTCTTTAAGTCCTTCAGAGTTAGCTAAAAGAAATCTACATGTATTTCTTATTTTTCTATACTGTTCACTTACTTGTTTTAAAATTTCATTACTGATTTTTAAATCTGTTGTATATTCACTAAGACTTACCCATAAACGAAGTATCTCTACACCATACTGTTTTGCTATATCATTAGGGGCAACAACATTGCCTTTAGATTTACTCATCTTTTCACCCTTAGCATCAACGGTAAATCCATGAGTTAAAACTTTATCATACGGAGCAATTCCACGAGCTGCCGTTGAAACTAGAAGTGAGCTTTGGAACCAACCACGATGTTGATCGCTTCCTTCAAGATACATACTAGCTGGATATGCACCTGAATCATATACACGAGATTCAAGAACAGCTTTCCATGTGCTTCCACTATCAAACCAAACATCAAGAATATCCATAACTTTTTCAAGATTTTCAGGATTATATCCGCTTCCTGGATAGAGTAGTTCACTTATCTCCATATCCCACCAAGCATCTGCCCCGCGTTGTTCAAAAATCATAGCCGTATAGTTCATTACTTTTTCATCAAAGATAGGCTCACCCGTTGTTTTATCTCTAAAAAATGCGATAGGTACACCCCAATCACGTTGACGAGAAATACACCAATCAGGTCTATTTTCGATCATACTTCCTAGTCTATTAATACCACTCTCAGGATAAAATTTCACTTTTGAAATATTTTGGGTAGCCATTTGACGAAGAGTATCTCTTCCCTTTGTCTCTTCATCCATCGCTATAAACCACTGCTTTGTTGCTCTATAAATAACAGGTTTGTGAGTTCTCCAGCAAAATGGATACGAGTGAGTAAACTTAGAACACTTCAATAAAGAATCACCTAACAACTCTAAAATTCTCTCATTTGCTTTAAAAATATGAACGTTTACAAAACTCTCTGGATCTGGCAAAAGTCCTTCACGAACTACAGTTTCATCATAACACCCTCTTTCATCAACAGGCATCATAACTTCTATATTATATTTAAGTCCAACTCTATAATCTTCTTCACCATGGCCAGGAGCTGTATGAACACAACCACTACCACCATCCATAGTTACATGCTCACCTAAGATAAGTTTTGAGTCTTTACCATTTAATGGACTTTTTGCATAAAGATTTTCTAAAATATCAGCTTTAAATGTTTTTTTGATTTCACCTTTAAGTACTTCTTGCTCCAATAAACTCTCATGAAGTGCCTTAGCTACTATAAAACCATCTGTTGTCAAAACATAATCTTCTTCAGGATTAAAACTAATTGCCATGTTTGCAGGAAGTGTCCATGGAGTTGTTGTCCAGATAATCACATTTGCATCTTCTTCTATCTCTAATGCTTTTTTTGCTTCATCTTTTAAAGGGTATGCGACATAGATTGAGTAATCTTCTTTATCTTCATACTCAACTTCTGCTTCTGCTAGTGCAGTTCTTGCAGCCCATGACCAATATACAGGTTTACTTCTTTCTATTAGAAGACCTTTTGTTGCAACTTCACATAAAGCTCTATAAATATCTGCTTCAAATTCAAACTTCATAGTCATATAAGGATTCTTCCAATCACCTATAACACCAAGAGCTTTAAATTCATCTCTTTGAATATCTATAAATTTACGAGCATGTTCACGACAAAGTTCACGGATCTTACTTTTAGGAAGACTCTCTTTTTTCTCTTTACCAATTTTCTTTTCAACTTGCTGTTCAATTGGTAAACCATGACAATCCCAACCTGGAACATAGCGTACTTCTTCACCAAAGAAGTAGTGAGTTTTAACGATAATATCTTTTAAAATTTTATTTAATGCATGTCCTATATGAATATGCCCATTTGCATAAGGAGGTCCATCATGTAAGATAAACTTTTTTTCAGCATTTTTACGATTCGTTTTCATTTTTTCGTAGGCTTTATCTTCATTAAACCATTGAGTATAACGCTTTGGTTCATTTTGTGGCAAATTCCCTCTCATAGAGAAGCCAGTTTTAGGGAGGAGCAGAGTGTCCTTGTAGTCCATGTATTTTTCCTGTTGTATATAAAATTACGCAATTTTATCTAAAATCTATTTAAGAAGTACTTATCTTATATGCTATAATTACTAAAAAAAAGGTAAATAATGGCAACTACGCTCGTTATTGTAGGCAAATCACTAAAAATAAATAAACCATTTTTAGACTATATTGACTCCCAAGTTTATTTACATGTTAAGACTCCAAACATCAAAATATATTTGGATAAAAATGATAATAATTTATTTGAAAATTTAGAAAAAATTATTAGTGAATCAGAACAAACAATTCTTATGACTTCAAGTGAAAGTTTTAATCTTATTGGAAAAATAATTTCAACACTTAATGAAGATGTCCTAGAGTTAAAAGAAGGTATGTTAGTTCCTTCAAAAACCATAGAGCAAAAAAACAAATCCTATCTATTAATGTACAAAAATAAAAAAATAAATATTATAGAAGCAAAAGAAAACGAAAAACTGCCGCAAATTCTTCTTACGTCCCAAGAAGAATCAACTATGTTTTCGCTTATAGGTTTAGATGAAGATTCAACTAAAATTCTTTTAGAACCACTAGCAGATACCTACGAAATAAAATTAACTTCTACTTCTGTAATTGAAGGTTGGAGTTATATAGAAGCAACTACATATAAATATGGTAATTTAGAAAAATTTTTACTTTCAGTTAAATCATTATTCCCTGATAAATTTATACAAGATGGTAATATCCTAACCCATATTGTTGAATCATTAAAAGATTCTCACCAAACTCTTAGTGTTGCAGAGAGTTGCACAGGAGGCCAAATAGCTTCAATGATAACAGGGATAAGTGGTTCTTCAGAAGTTTTCAATGGAAGTATTGTAAGCTACTCTAATGATATTAAAAAAGCATGGCTTGGAGTCAGTGATGAGACCTTTAAAAATTATGGTGCAGTAAGTGAACTTTGTATAAGAGAAATGATGGAAGGAATCCTAAAAGCAAGTTCATCTGATTTTGCTCTAGCAACAAGTGGTATAGCAGGACCAAATGGTGGTACTTCATCTAAACCAGTTGGTACAGTTTTTGTAGGAGCACGTGCAAAAAATGGAGAAATACTCGTTGAAAGAGTATTAATAAAAGGTGATAGAAAGTATATACAAATACAAAGTTGTTATCATGCTCTTAGATTACTTTTACATGTGGGAAAAGACGTTTTTTTTAAAAAATAAAAGAATTTAAAAAAAAGTAGAAAAATCTCTTGACAAATAGTTCTTTTTTCTCTATAATTTCACCCTCATTACGAGTAGAACAACTTTTAATGTCTCGTTAGCTCAGTCGGTAGAGCATTTCCCTTTTAAGGAAGTGGCCGTTGGTTCGAATCCAACACGGGACACCATTTATTGTGCGACCCCTT
>NZ_JFBL01000001.1 GCF_000597725.1 Sulfurospirillum arcachonense DSM 9755 | reverse complement strand
AGTAGTTTTTACTTCTTTGACAATCAAGATAATTCTTAAACGCACTAGAAGCGTGAAGTAAGTATATAATGTATATTTACTTAACGCTTTCCGGTGGCTATAGAGAAGAGGAAACGCCCTGTCCCATTTCGAACCAGGAAGCTAAGCTCTTCATCGCCGATGATACTCTCCCTTACTGGGACGGAAACGTAGGTCGCCGCCGGTTCGCGTTATTTCTTCTTCTTTATACATACCCTTTTTTAATAATTATATACCTTTCTTATATTTGTTCTATCCGATATTCACTTTTTTTGTATACTCCCATATACTTAATTTCTTTTGCAAAAAATGTTAATTCCTCTAAAGCAAGTACTAAATTTTTTTCATCTGGATGAGCATCTATATCTATATGAAATTGGCTTACTTGCATTGATCCAGGTAATGAGTAACTTTCCAATTTAATAAGGTTTACACTGTTTGTAGCAAAGCCACCTAGCGCTTTATATAAAGCAGCAGGAATATCTCTTACTTGAAAAACTAATGAGGTTATATATTCACTGTTTGATTCATATTTTGGTGTTTTAATATCTTTAGATAAAACTATAAATCTTGTTACATTGCCTTCTAAATCACCAAAATTATTATTTAATATTTCTAAATTATATAGTTTAGCTGCTAAACTTGATGCGATTGCTCCATGGCTTATATTTTGAAGTTTGCTTATCTCTTTTGCTGAACCTGCTGTATCAAATTTAGCTTGTGCTATAAAGTTTAAATCAGTTATATTTTTATGACATTGAGCTAATGCTTGAGGATGTGATGAAACATACTTGATATCATTAATAGTTGAACCTTTTAATCCTAATAAGCAGTGTTTTACTGGTTCGTAATGTTCTTCAATAATATATAAAGATAGTCTGGGAATTAATCTATATATTTCTTCAACTCTTCCTGCAGTTGAGTTTTCTACGGGTATCATAGCTAAATTTGCTGTTCCTAGTTCTACTAGTTTCATAGCATCAGTAAAACTTTCACAAGCTATTGTAATAGAATTAGGAAAAGCCTTTTTACAAGCTAGATGAGAGTAAGCACCTTCTACTCCTTGGTATGCAATTATATTATCGTTCAATGGATTCCTTTTTTAATTTGATTATACAAAATGAATGCTGAATATTTTATCTTTAATTAACTTTATCTAAGTAAACTTTCTTTAAAGGATTAATATGAAAAATATTTTATTTATTCTATTAGTTACGAGTTTATTTCTTTATGCTGAAAACTTTGAAAAAGCAGTTGAAAAAGCAAGAGGAACAGATAAGCTTATCTTGGTTGAATTAGAAATGCAATTTTGTCCATATTGTATTAGAATGGAAAAATCTGTTTTATCAAAATTAGATATAAAAGAAATACTAGAGAACAAGTATATATTTGTAAAACTTGATATTCATACAGATGAAATACCAGAGCATTTAAAATCAAGAGTAACACCAACTTTTTATTTTTTATCTAATGATGGTGAAAAGATATTAGATGAAATTATAGGCATAACTAAAAAAAGCGATTTCAAGTTTTACTTAGAAGAAACATATAAAAAAAGATATAACAATTAATTTTTTACTTTATCTGATAGTGCTTTAACACATATCGTGGCGAAAATAAAGGCGAATATAACTCTTAATAAAACAATTACCCAGATGTTTGCACCAAATATAACAAAGAGTAAAGTATCTTCTATAATAGCATGGCATATCATTAAAAAAATTCCTATATACAAAATTTCCTTTTTTGACAGAGTATTTTTCTCATATTCACTTATCAGTATTCCTGCTCCATATGTTATGCCTAAAACAACACCTATAAGGATAGAAAAAGCACTATTTACCTTATTTGAATATTCTTCAACTATTTTAAGTGATTTTATAAAATCAAGTATAAATATGAGTGTTGTAATAAGGATGATGATTTGTATGGATAAATGTAAAGACTCATAAATTGAATGCGATAGTAATTGACTTAAAGAATCAAATTGTGGAGTCTGAGGGAAGTTAGTATCTACGATTTTTGAATCAAACCATGATGAAGGAAGTAGTGTAGTTATAAAACCTACTATAAGACCTGCAATGAGCCTTAATGATATGGAAAATACTTTTGATATACCTAATTTTTTCATGATAGCTGTTTCAACTATGAGAGCGTGACAGATACCTAAAAATACAGCTAGAATAGTCCATTCATGTGGTGTAAGACCCAAAGGAGCAGCAAATGCAATTGCTGCATAAAGATTCAGAAATATACCACTTACTATGGAAAGAGCAGCTTCAGTTGGTAGATTTAATAATGATGTGAGTGGTTCAAAGAAAAATGTAATATATTCTAAAAGATTATAATAAAAAAGTATATCTGCTAAAATATAGATAGGGATAACTAATTTAAGTATAATAAGAGAACTTTTAAGAGCAGAGTGAAAAGATAATTTTGGAGAAAATTTCATAGGACAACTTTTTTTCAATTTTTTGACATTTTATCCAAAAACACTTTGACTTTTATAAAAATTTGGGTATAATCTCACTCTTAATTAAATATGCGCTCATAGCTCAGCTGGATAGAGCATTGGTTTGCGGTACCAAAGGTCACAGGTTCGACTCCTGTTGAGCGCACCATTTTATTTTTTTCTCCAATATTTTAAAGATATAATTTTTAACTTTAGATTCTCACTATTATTTTCATAACTATATAATTTTGTTTTATAAAAAAAAATACTATAATTGGTTTAAATTAAATAAAGGATTATAGCTTGCCTGAGCTAAAAACAAGAATTGATGAACTTGAAAATGTTTGTAATGAGTTTTTAAAACCTAAAGAAGAGGAAGAAAAAACGAAAGAGGGCAATTCTGTTATTCTTTTAAAAATAAAAGCATTTAATGAAATAATTAGAGATTGTAAAAATGAAATTAACTCATCTGATAAAGAGCATATGGAACATGTTCTAAAGATATTGTTTAGTTTAGTTATAGATAAAGAAAATATAAAAAATACAGATTATGATTTAGAAAGTTTTATCAATTCACAAATTAATGGTGATTTTGCAACAGTAAATGAAAAAAGAATTCTTTCATTGAAAAATATAATTTCAAATGTTGATAGTGTAATAGAAATATTAGCAATAGAATATAAAAATTTAGTGTTTATAAATAAAAAATGGTATAGATTTAAAAGAAGAGAATTGAAACGCTACGAGGAGCATCTAACAAGGCTTATGAGTTTAAAAGAAAAATTAGAAATTCAACTTGAAAATGATTCTAAAATAATATCATTTAGTATTATTGAAAATTTTTATAACTCTTATATATTTTTCTCTTTTCTAATAAATTTATCCATCTTAGAAAGAAGAGAAATTTTATTAATAGAAGTAGCTAATAGTATAGATAGATATATCGATGTAATTGAACCATCTTTTAATAAAAGACTTTTACAACATCAAGATATGATTTATCATTATGCTATATATGAATTAAAAGAGTTAAAAAATAAGGTTTTTACTTATTTAAAAGATTAGATTTTTTAAGAAAAAGGTAAACTCTAAAGCCTAATGAACAGATAAAATAGATAATGCCAATATAGATAAAAATATTAATTAACATCTCTTTACTTTCACCGACATACCCAAAGTATCCAGCTGCTGAAGAGAGTGATGTAAGTACGACTGTAATCGCAAATGCAATAATAAAATCACCTATTATAGGTATTTTATTTAAATCAGAAAACATTTTTTTAGCGTCCAATTTTAACCTTTAAGTATAATATCTGCAATTTTTTGAATACCATTTTTAGTAATTATATTTGATAAGTTCTCTGATATATCACTTATTGTAAGCTTTTCTAAAATATCCCATAGCATTTCTTCATCTAATTCATTTTGTGTTTTTAATAAAGCTGCTTTTTTAGATACAAGTTCTTGAGCATTAAAATATTGATGATTTTTAGCAGCGTATGGATATGGTATAAAAAGTGTAGGCAAAGCATTTGCACTTAGTTCCCAAAGTGTACTAGCACCTGCTCTACTAACTGCAAAATCAGCATTGCTTAGTTTATCAATGAGGGATTTACTAAAAGCAAAACAGTCTACATCTAAAGAGTTTTTTTCATAAAAATTTTTTATTTTTTCGTAGTCATTTTTTCCTGTTTGATGTATTACTTGTATATTGTTTTTGATAAGTTTGGGAACTATTTTAGTAGCTAAATCATTGATAAAACTAGCTCCTTGAGAGCCTCCTAAAAATATAATAGTTTTAAGTTCCTCTCTTATTTTTCTAGATTCAAAAAACTTATCACTTACAGGATATTCTTTAACTTTTGAATTTATATCGTATGAGCTAAAAAATTCTTTTGCAAAAGGTTTAAGGATTTTATTAAGCGTTCCTATAACAGCATTTTGTTCATGTATATACAGAGGAGTTCTAGTATATATTGATGCAAACGCTGCAGGTGCAGCTGAGTAACCACCTACACAAAAAACAGCTTTTACCTTGTGTATTTTAAAAATATCTTTACATGTAAGACTTGATTTGAGTATGTCTTTTAAAACAAATAGCTTTTTTAATCCTTTTTTATTAACAACACCACGAGAGTTTAAAAAGTAAGCTTTCTCGAAACCAGTATCATTTTTAAACCAGTTTTCGTCTTGTCCTGTTGTTGAACCAATATAGATAGGTTTTAGCCCTCTGCTATTTAATTCTTCTTTGAGTGCATTAGCGATTGCAAGATGTCCACCTGTACCACCACCTGTTATTGCTATTGTCATAACTTAGCTCTTTTACTTACCATAAGAACCATCCCTACACCTAAAGCAAGTGCTAAAAGAGAACTACCACCATAGCTTATAAATGGAACAGCAATCCCTTTAATAGGAGTAATTGAAGTTATTCCATATGCATTCATCAAAAATGAAAAAACTATTAAAAGACCAATTCCCAATGAAAATAGATAAAAAACTCTATTGTCACTTCTACTCGAAATTTTAAAGATTCTATAAATTATAGTAAATATTATAAGTGTTAAAAAAGCTACTCCAAGTGCTCCTATCTCTTCTGCAATACCAGCTAATACAAAGTCAGTATGAACTTCGCTTAGGTACCCTAGTTTAAAAAGACTATTTCCTAGTCCTTCGCCTAAAAGTCCACCATGTTTTATAGCATTTAAAGAGTGAGATATTTGATAGGGTTCAGGAGCATTTTCTACCCTTAATACATGTGCTACAGATTCAGGAAACATTGAAAGAACCATGTCTTGGATGGTTGCCCACCATGTTTTGATCCTCTCTATTCTCCTATCTGAGGAAATAATAGTTATAACAAAAAGAGCAATTGAGCTAAGAATTCCTAACATAAAAAGTCTAAGACTAGTTCCTGCAAAAAATGCCATAAAAGCAAGAGTAAGAGCTAAGACAACTACTTGTCCTAAATCATTTTGCATAATAGCAATAAGATATATAACTAATAAAAATAGCCCTACATAAGGTAAAATTAACTTCATTTCATCTTTAAGTGGTTTTTTATGGTCATCTAATTTTCTTGCAAAACTCCATGCTAAAAAATATACAAAGCCAATTTTAAAAAATTCAACAGGAGCGATTGAAAATCCAGGAAGTCTTACCCATCTTTTTGCTCCACCTGCAGATGTTACTAAAGAGTCTGGAAGATAATGCATAATGCCCATTAAAAATAGACATGAAAAAAATATTCCAAAGCCAATCCAAATAAGTGCTTTATCTGGGTTAAGTTGTGATAATCCCCACATAATAGAGATTGCAAGCATACCAACTGCTGCTTGTCTTATAAAAAAATGCCATTCGTTGTAGTTAAAATACAAAGTTGTAAATACAGGCAAAGATAAGGAAAATACTATGCTAATAAATATACAAAATGTACAAAGAATAAAAAGTGCTTTATCAGTTGCCATATCTCTCTTTTACATGTAAGAATTTATATTATTTTAGTATAATAATCTTTAAAATCTGTTTTATAAATTTGGAATAGATTTTGCTTGTATATGGCATAGATAAATAATATGAGAGGTGGATGATGGTTTTAACTACAACAAAAGCAAAACCGTTAATGGAAATGGCACTTACTGCACGTGCACAACGTCAGGATATGATTGCAGGAAATATTGCAAATATAGACACGCCATTTTATAAAGCACGTGATATTGATTTTGAATCTGCTCTTGTAGAAAAAACTAAAGAGATGTATAAAAAAAGTGATATTAAAGAGTTACCAATGGCTCAAACTGATAATCAACATATGAGTGCATATAAAGATAATGACTCTTCTAAATCGACTATATTTTTAAGAGATGGACATATGGCTAGAAATGATGGTAATACAGTTGATTTAGATGTTGAGACAACAGAGCTAGGAAAAAATTCAGTTATGTTTAATGCACTTACTGCAGCACTTAAGAAAAATAGTCAAATTTTCAAAAGTGTGTTAGAAGCATCGGCTAAGGTATAAGGATAAAAAATGGCATTTTTAAATGATTTTGATATAAGTGGATATGGACTTTCTGCACAACGTTTTCGTATGAACATTATAAGTTCAAACATAGCCAATGCAAATACAACAAGAACAAGCGAAGGTGGACCTTATCAAAGAAGAGAGGTTGTTTTTAAAGCCACAGATTTTGATAAAGCATTGAATAATGAATTAAAAAACAATAGCAATATGCTCGAATATGAGAATCCCTTAGATGATTCATTTTTGCAAAGAGATGCAAATCCTGCTATAATGAGTGTTAAGGTAGATAAGGTTGTTAGGGATGATAGTGATTTTAGGTTAAAATTTGACCCATCGCATCCTGATGCAAATGAAGAAGGGTATGTGGCATATCCAAATATTAATCCAGTTGTGGAAATGGCCGATTTAATAGAAGCAACGAGAGCTTATCAAGCAAATGTCGCTGCATTTCAAAGTGCAAAAAACATGGCTAACAGTTCTATAGATATGATGAAAGGATAGAGATAGATGCAAAATAATATAAATCAAATTTCAAACATAAATAGCATCGCTAATAAATTAGATAAATCAACGAAAACAGCAGAGGGTGATTTTTCTAAAGTATTGCAAGAATCTCTTGGTGAAGTGAATAAAACTCAAGTTACAGCTGATAAAGCCATGGCAGATATTGCAACAGGAGAGGTGAAAAATTTACACCAAGCAGCTCTTGCTATAGGTAAAGCAGAAACTAGTATGAAAGTTATGTTAGAAATTAGAAATAAAGCTTTGAGTGCATATAAAGAGATTGCAAGAACTCAACTTTAAGCTGTAGTTAGATATACCTACTATATGGAACAAAAAGATACCCGTAAGATAAAAATACTCTTTTTATTTGCTATTGTTGCTTTAGGTTTTATTATATTTTTATGTACACTTTTTTATTGGGCACAAATAGATAGAAGACTTCCTAGACTTACTTATCAAGAGCATATACATGCAACTCGTGGAAATATAATAAGCAGTGATAATTTTAAAGTAGCTACCAGTAAAAAACTTTATAAAGCAGTGATTGATACAAGAAATATTGATCCAGATAAACTTGATTTATTTGTCAATCTTTACTCATTATATAGTGGTGATAAAAATAGTAAAATTAAAAAAAGAATTCTTTCTCATAAGGGTAGTTTAGTTCTTTCGTATAAAATTAATTCTAAAAGTGCAAAACATTTACAAACATTATCAAGAAAACTTTTTAGATTGGGTGTTTTTAGAACCTATGAAGACCCAAAAACAGGAGTGACTTTTTTACATGGTATGAATGTATCTGAAAGTGGGGAGAGAAGGGTATACCCTGCTTCAAATACACTTACTCCTATAGTTGGATATGTGAAAAAAATAGAAAAAAATGGTATCACTAAAGTTACTGGGGTAAAAGGACTTGAGAGATATTATGAAGATAGACTTTTAGCTATACAGGATTCTTTAACTGTAGGCAATAGAGATATTTCAAACTCTATTATCTTAAATCGAGATAGTGTTTCAAGTAGAAGAATTAATGGATTTGATATACATACTACTATTTCATTAAAACTACAAAAAATGATAGAAGATGTACTTGATCAATATAAGAAGAGTTTAGATGCAAAAGAAATCATAGTTTCAGTAATGCATTCAAAAACTGGAGCATTGCTTGCTCTAGCTAGTTCTAACAGATATAATCCAGACTTTATTAAAAGAAGTGATTATCCAAATTTGAATGTTTCAGCAGTAGAGTATTCTTATGAACCTGGTTCTGTTATGAAATCTATAACATTTGCACTTTTATTAAAAGAAAAAAAAGTCAATCCATATGATTTAGTAAGAACATATGGTGGTAAATATAAATTAGGAAAACGAACCATAAGAGATACGCATGATTTTGAGTGGTTAAGTGCAGAAGATGTTATAGTGCATTCTAGTAATATAGGTATATTACAACTTGCCCAAAAGCTTGATGCTATAGAGTTTTATCAAGGATTAAAAGATTTTGGTTTTTCAGGCAAAAGCTACATTGATTTGCCTTATGAAAAGATGGGTTCCATTCCTCCCCTTTATAAGTTTAAAAGTGAAACATATAAAGCAACAGTTGGTTATGGCTATGGTATGACTGCTACATTTATGCAAGTATTAAAAGCATATAATGTTTTTAATAACAATGGAAGAATGATTACGCCATATATCGCTTCTTATTTTGAAGATCAAGATGGGAAAAAATATTCTATTCCTAGACGAGGAGAAAAAGAGATTATCCCTATCTCTGTGGCAAAGAGAATGAAAAGTATTCTTATTAAAACAGTGCAAAAAGGAACAGGTGTCAAAGCTCAAGTTGAGGGCATACAAGTTGGGGGAAAAACGGGAACTGCTCATATTGCAGAGGATGGGAAGTACATTAGACAATATAATAGTTCATTTTTTGGATTTGCAAATGACAAAAAAAATAGATTTACTATAGGGGTATTAGTTGTTAGGCCAAAGAAAAAGTATCAATATTTTGCAGCAACAAGTGCTGTGCCAATTTTTAAAGAAATTGTTTTACGTCTTATCGAAGAGAAGTATCTCACTCCTGAAAGTATAAATCAAGTAAAACAATAGGTATTACCGTATAATTTCAGATATAACTTCTATAAATTTTTGAGAATCATTAGGACATTTAGCTACTAAATATTCATCATAGTCAAGCGTATCAGCTACTTCTTTATACTCTATTGAGAGTTCAAATTCTGTTTCTGAATTATCAATTGTAAAAGATAGAGGAGAGATCAAAACTTTTTTACATGTAAGAGATTTTAGCTTATTTTCTAAAGAAGGTTCTAGCCATTTTATTGGACCAAGTTTGGATTGGTATGCTACATGTATATCTTTAAATATTAAATTTCGTTGTTTTAAAATATCTTTGAGAAGTTCTACATGTAAAAGAATTTCTTTTTGGTAGCTATCACCTGCATTCACTATTTTTTGTGGTAATGAGTGTGCTGAAAAGATTAGTTCAAATTCTTTTGAATCTTTTTCTTTTAAAGCCTCTTCTATTTTATCTACAAGTAATTCATTATAAAGTGTATTTTCATAAAATCGATTAAGTGTTTTTATTTGTATATTTGTGCCTTCTAATGCTTCTTCAAAATCTTCTAATGATGATTTTGTTGTGGTTGTAGAGTATTGAGGATATAAAGGCAAAAGAAAGGCTTCTTGAATACCTTTTTGTTTTAACTCTTCTACCACTTCTTTTGAAAAAGGAGGAGTGTAACGCATAGCATAGGTTACATATGTATCGTCAAACTCAAGTTGTAGTTTTTGCACAAGTTGCTCAGTATATCCTACTATTGGAGATTTTCCTCCAAGTGTCGCATAGTTTGAACGAGCTTCCTTTTTTCTTGAAGCAACAATCATAAAAGCAATAAATGAGCGAAGCAAATCACTCTTTAGTGTTATAATATTTTTGTCATTAAACATGTTTTTTAGAAAAACTTCTACTTCATCTAAATTATGTGGCCCACCCATGTTTAACAGGACAAGTGCTTTTTTCATCTATTGACCAGAAGAAATTTCTAAAGTTATGATACTATCTTCGATTGTACTAAGACCATGTCTCTCACCAGTTTTAACAAACTTTCTAAAAGCTTTGTGTTCACGAATGAGTGGTTCTTCTTTTTTTACCATACATTTTCTTATTACATAGGAATTGTTTTTTTGATATTCTGAAAATTCAGTTAAATCTTGTTCCATCAAGTTTGCTTCAAAATAAGCGTCTTTTGTTGCAACTTCAATAGTTCTTTTTCTAAAAGGTGTTAACCAGTTTGTAGTGATACTTGCAACCACTTCATCTTCAAGTTCAAATGATAAAATTGCATTATCTTCATGGTGATTGTGAATTTTTTGAGACTTATAAATAGAAGTATTTTTTATCTCTTTTCCTGTTATATATCTAATTAAATCTATATCATGAACAGAAAGATCAGTTAAGATTCCAACATCAGCAATTCGTGGAGGAAATGGACCAACACGAGTAATACCAATAGAATATATTTCAGTATCAGCTAATTCATTTTTTAATTGTTCAACTACTGGGTTAAATCGTTCTATATATCCTACACATACTCTTGCATCATTTTCTTTTGCAACTTTTAATATTTCATGTGCTTCTTCAACTGTTGAAGCTACTGGTTTTTCTATAAAAAGGTGTTTCCCTTTTTTAAGACATTTTATAGCAACTTCTTTATGTAAAAAGGTAGGTACTACTATAACTACTGCGTCACATTCTGCTTTTTCTAACATTTCGTCAAGGTCTGTATAAAAAGGCTCAGCATATTCTTTAGTTTGTTGAATATCACAAAGTGCTGTTATTTCAAATCCTGTTAGACTTTTTAAAACTCTATAATGATTTTGTCCCATAGAGCCTAGCCCAATTAGTGCTACTTTTACCATTGCTTATGCCTTTATTGTTTCGATTATTAAATTTTGTTGTTCTTCTGTTAAAAAAGGGCTCATTGGAAGTGACATAATACCAAGACCAACTTTTTCACTTATTGGAAAATCTCCTTTTTTGTACCCTAAATGCTCAAATGCTTCTTGTAAGTGAAGTGGAATAGGGTAATGAACAGCTGTTGGGATACCTACATCATTTAGTTTTTTACTCATAGTCTCTCTATCGTTACAAAGTACAGAGTATTGAGCATAAACTGAAGTTCTATCTTCAAAAACGAATGGAGCTTTTACGTCTTTATTATCTTTTAAAAGCTCACTATATTTGTTTCCTATTTTTATTCTTGTAGTTATTTCATCTTCAAAATGTTTAAGTTTTACATTTAAAACAGCTGCTTGTATAGCATCTATTCTACCATTGATTCCTATGTATTTATGTTCATAACGTTTGCCTTGTCCATGATTTAGTAAAGAACGAAGTTTTTCAGCAAGCGCATCATCATTACAAAATATGGCTCCACCATCACCATAACAGCCGAGTGGTTTTGAAGGGAAAAAACTAGTACAACCAATGGTACTTAAATTACAGCTTTTCTTGCCTTTATATTCTGCTCCAAAACTTTGACAAGCATCTTCAATAACTGGTAAATTATGTTTTTTTGCTATCTCGTTTATTTTATCCATATCAGGAGTTTGTCCGTAAAGAGATACTGGCATAATTGCTTTTGTATTTTTTGTAATCTTTTCTTCAATTTTTGTATGATCAATATTGTAGTTTTTATCACAGATATCAACAAAAACAGGAATAGCTCCAAGTAAAGCAATGACTTCTGCAGTTGCTATAAAAGTAAATGGAGTAGTTATAACTTCATCGCCTGGTTTAATATCTAAAGACATAAGAGCTAAAATAAGAGCATCAGTTCCTGAAGAGCAACCTATAGCATGTTTTGCTCCAGTGAATTTCGCTAAATCATTTTCAAGTTTAGTAACTTGTGGTCCAAAAATAAATTGAGTAGATTCAAGTACTCCTAAAACTTCCTTGTTTATTTCTTCTTTGTATGTTTCATATTGTGTTTTTAAATCTATAAATGGTATTTTCATATAAGAGTCCTATAAATATTTGATAACGATAATTGTACATCAAAAACTCTTAACTTTTTATATCTTTTAAGTGTTCACATACATTTGTATAGTGTTTACTAAAATATTATATTTAATAGTATTCGAATTAGTATCCTTAATTTATAAATAAATCTTATATAGGTTATTTACTCAGAGGTAAGAAATTGATTTTTGATGATATTCAAATTGGCTTAAAATTAAATATATAGCAGTATTCTTTGTAAATTTTCAGCAAAATTATGGATAAATAACAGATAAATTATGGATAAATTATATTTTAAGTTTTATTATTTAAGTTGAGTTTTATAATATATTCTTTTTATCTTAATAGTTATGACAAAATATATTTCTATGATTAATTATAAATACTCAAGAGGAGAGTTATTAAATGAGAAGTTTACTTAATCCTAAGTTACATTTACTCGTGGTTTTCATTGTTATTATTTCTGATTCAATAGGAATACATAAGATTTCATTAGGTGTGGGAGCAATGATTTTGCTACCGTTATTTTATGCTTTTATTTTAGCTACTTTACTTAATCCAAATGTGGTTCAAGCATCTTCTAAAATAATTGATAAAGTTAGCGTTAAATCTTCTGTTGCATTTGTTACTATTGCAATAATGCCATTTATTGCAAAATTTAGTATAGGAATTGGTCCTAAACTTAATGAAATCATAAATGCAGGACCAGCTTTGATTTTTCAAGAGATAGGTAATTTAGCAACTATGTTAATTGCTATGCCAATTGCAATTTTATTATTTAAGATGGGACGTGAATCTATTGGATCAACTCACTCAATAGCAAGAGAACCAAATATTGCACTTATATCAGATAAATATGGATTAAATAGTCCTGAAGGCGTTGGTGTTATGGGTGTTTATGTTGTAGGAACACTTTTTGGAACAATTTTCTTTTCCTTAATGGCAAGTTTTTTAGCTAGTTTAGATATTTTTAGTATACAATCATTAGCTATGGGATGTGGAGTAGGATCTGGGTCAATGACTGCGGCTTGTTCAGGTGCTCTTGTTGCAATGAAGCCAGAGTTAGAAGGCACAATTACAGCATTTGCAGCAGCTTCAAATGTTATGACATATGCGACAGGGTTATATATGAGCTTGTTTGTTGCTTTACCAATAGCAGAATGGTTTTATAAAGTTTTATCGAAAAAGGAAAGAGTATAATGAATAATCAAAATAAATCTATTAATTTGGGGCAAAGTGCCGTTTTATTACTTTTAGTTTGTTTTATTGGTTTGATTGCAAATCATATCTATGGTTTTACTGGAGCAAATAAGGAAAGTATGTCTTTTTTTATGCGTCTTATTGAAGGACCAAGCAGTTTAATAGGTGGAATGGCAGAAGCATTTTATGGTATGGTTGTTATTTATTTAATATCAATAGTAGGTTTAGCAATTGCAAAATATATGCCATTTTATTTACCTTCTATAGCTTGGATTTCTTTACTTGCAATTTTGGTGGCTTCTCCAATATCTCCTGTTGCTGATATAGTGATTGCAACAACTGCAAAAGTACATTTTTTAGCATTAACAACTTCTGTATTAGCATATGCAGGTTTTGCTATTGGTCAATTAGAAATTGAAACGTTTAAGAAATCAGGTATAAAAATTATTGTTATTGGTCTGTTTGTTTTTATTGGAACTTACATAGGGTCTGTTATAATTGCAGAAATAATATTAAAAAGTACAGGACAAATTTAATGATAGAAGCAACTACACAAAGTTTTATAGATGAAGTAATTTCATGGCGTCATTACATACATAACAATCCAGAAACTGCTTTTGAAGAAGTAAGTACCGCTGATTTTTTAGTATCAAAATTAGAAAGTTTTGGTTTAAAAGTTCATAGGGGATTAGCTAAAACAGGTGTAGTTGCTACATTAAATCCAGATAGTCAAGGAAAAGCAATTGCATTAAGAGCAGATATGGATGCTCTTGATATTAAAGAAGAGACTTGCCTTGCATATTCATCAAAAAATGCAAATAAAATGCATGCTTGTGGTCATGATGGTCATATGGCTATGCTTTTAGGAGCTGCAAAACTTTTGTCTGAAGATTCTACAATCAGTGGTAAAGTTCATTTTATTTTTCAACCTGCTGAAGAAAATGTAGCAGGAGGAAAAGTTATGATTGATGAAGGTCTTTTTGATTTGGTGGATTGTGAAGAAATTTACGGAATGCATAATTGGCCTGGAATTGATGTTGGTAAAATAGGCATTAAATCAGGACCGATTATGGCTTCAAATGATAACTTTGAAATTAAGTTAAATGGAGCTAGTGGTCATGCTGCTTTGCCTCATTTATCAAATGATACTATTTCTGCAGGTTGTAGTTTAGTGACAAGCTTAAATCAAATAGTAAGTCGCTTACAAAATGCACAACTGCCAACAGTACTTTCTGTAACAAAAATTGAAGCAGGATCAGCTTATAATATCTTACCAGAAGAGCTTGTTATTTGGGGAACAGTACGTGCTTTTGATAAAAATTCTCAAGATTTAATGGAAAAAAATATTGAAAAAACAATACAAAGCGTTTGTTTAGAATATGATTTGGAATATAGCTTTGATTATAATCGATGTTATGTACCAACAATAAATCATGAGAAACAGACAGAATTTTCAAGAAAAATTATACAAAAAGTTACTCAAAAAGATCCATTAGAAGTCTCACCATCTATGGCTGCTGAAGATTTTGGTTATATGTTAGAAGAAAAGCCAGGATGTTTAGTTTGGTTAGGAAATGGTATAGATAGTAAATCTTTACATAATGCTCAATATGATTTTAACGATGAAGCTTTAGTATTTGGCATTCAATATTGGGTAGAATTAGCTAGAGAGTACTTTGTAAAATAGACTTTACATGTAATCCTATTTAAATTATTTTCTTTATCATTGTATTGTAAATTCATACGAGAAGACCTATAAGCTATTTTTTCGTCTATTTTAGATAAAATAAAAGAATTTTTAAATATAAATAGGATTAAATCGATGGACGTAAGAGCTGAATTTTTAAATTTTTTCGAAAAAAAAGGGCATAAACTAACGCCAAGTGCACCACTTGTACCAGATGATGCGACTTTACTTTTTGTAAATGCAGGAATGGTACCATTTAAAAGTATCTTTACAGGGGAAATCCCAAGACCAAATCCACCACGTGCAACAAGTTGTCAAACATGTATAAGAGCTGGTGGAAAACATAATGACTTAGATAATGTAGGATACACAGCCCGTCATCATACTTTTTTTGAAATGCTTGGTAACTTTTCTTTTGGAGATTATTTTAAAGAAGAAGCAATTGCAAATGCTTGGGAATTTGTTACAGAAGTTTTAAAACTTCCAAAAGACAAGTTGTGGGTTACAGTTCACGATAGTGATGATGAAGCAGAAAAACTTTGGCAAAAACATGTTCCACTTGAGAGAATCAAACGTTTTGGTGATAGTGATAACTTTTGGCAAATGGGAGATACAGGACCTTGTGGACCATGTAGTGAAATTTTTATTGACCAAGGAAGTGAGCATTTCAATACTGAGGAAGATTACCTTGGTGGAGATGGAGATAGGTTTTTAGAAATCTGGAATCTTGTTTTCATGCAATACGAAAGAAGTGCAGATGGAAAACTCACGCCACTTCCAAAACCTTCGATAGATACGGGTATGGGACTTGAGAGAGTTATTGCTGTATGTGAAGGAAAACAGAGTAATTATGACTCTTCTTTATTTATGCCTCTTATCGATAAGGTTGCACAGCTTTGTGGAAAACCTTACTCATATGAGAGTGGTGCAAGTTACAGAGTTATTGCTGATCATATTCGCTCAACCGCATTTTTACTTGCTCAAGGAACTAATTTTGATAGAGAAGGTAGAGGATATGTTCTTAGACGTATTATGAGACGTGCTGTAAGACATGGTTATCTTCTTGGTATTAGAGAACCTTTTATGTATAAGCTTTTAGATGTTGTGAATGATTTAATGGGAGAAGCATACCCATATTTAATAGAGAAAAAAGAGGCAATTAGTGAGCAAATTAGACTTGAAGAAGAGAGATTTTTATCTACTATCGCTTCAGGACTTGAACTTTTTGAAGAAGAGTTAAAAAATACAAAAGATGTATTTAGTGGTTCGGTTGCATTTAAACTCTACGATACGTGTGGTTTTCCTCTTGATTTAACACAAGATATGCTCAGAGATAAAGGTTTGAGTGTAAACATCGAAGAGTTTGATGCACTTATGAAAGAGCAACGTGAGCGTTCTAAAGCTTCTTGGAAAGGAAGTGGAGATAAGGCTTCAAGTGGAGATTTTAAAGCTTTACTTGAAAGACTCGGCCATAATGAGTTTATAGGTTATAGTGATACAATAGCAAACTGTACGGTAGTCGCTTTACTAGATGATAATTTTAAAGAGGTTCAAACGCTTAGTTCAACTGGTTGGGTGATGTTTAACAAAACACCATTTTATGCAACAAGTGGTGGACAGTGTGGTGATAGTGGAGTTTTAAAAGGCTATGGTAGAGTAGTAGAAACTAATAAATTTTTTGAATTAAATCTTTCTCAAGTAGAACTTGAAAAACCTTTACATGTAGGCGATAGTGTTGAAGCTATTGTTGATATTTCACGAAAAGAGATAGAAAAACACCATTCTGCAACACATTTACTTCATAGTGCGTTAAGAGAAGTTTTGGGTGATCATATTGCACAAGCTGGTAGTTCTGTGGATAGTGATAGATTGAGATTTGATTTTTCTCATCCTAAAGCAATGGGTAGTGAAGAGGTTACACAAGTAGAAGATTTTGTAAATAATATTATTGCAAAAGGTGAAGATTCGCAGACAAAAATTATGAGTGTAGATGAAGCTAAAAATAGTGGAGCAATGGCTCTTTTTGGTGAAAAGTATGGCGCTGAGGTTCGTGTAGTCTCTTTTGGAGATGCGAGTGTTGAGCTTTGTGGTGGAACTCATGTTAAAAATGTTGCACAAATAGGAAGTTTTATAATTACAAAAGAGAGTGGTGTAAGTGCTGGTGTTAGACGTATTGAAGCTATTTGTGGAACAAGTGCATTAAACTATTCAAAAGAATTAAGAAATACTTTACAAGAAGTAAGTGAAGCAGTAAAACATAAAGATGCACTTATTGGAGTGGATCGTCTTAAAAAAGAGATTAAAACTTTAAAAAGTGAAATAGAAGCTCTTGAAGCAAATGTAGGTAAAGAAGTTCAAACTGAAAGTATCAATGGAGTTGATCTTATTGTTGATGAGCTTGGAGCTGGTGATATTAAAAAAAGCATTGATGATTTTAAAAATCAAAAAGATAGCGTGGCAATTTTACTTTTTCAAGTTAAAGGTGATAAGGTGCTTATAGCAGCTGGTGTTAAAAATGCTTCACTTAAAGCAGGTGATTGGATAAAAGAAATCGCTCCTATCGTTGGTGGTGGAGGTGGTGGAAGACCTGATTTTGCCCAAGCTGGTGGACGTGATGCTTCAAAAATAGAAGAAGCAAAAAAAGCTGCTCTTGCATTTGCAAAAAAAGCTCTTGAAGGATAATTAATGGAAGAGTTTGTAATAGATTTATTTGGAGGCTTTGGACGTGTTATTGTTTTTGTACATATAATAGGTGCGGCTTTGTTAATAGGAAGTATGTTTACAATTAAATTTATTATAGAACCAACAGTAGAAGATATAGAAGATGAAACTATAAAATATAGTAGAAAAATTAAAATACTTGATAAATATACATATTTTGTTTTTATCGTTGCTTCTTCTATTATAATGAATATTGGATTTGGATTTCAGTATGCAAGTCCAACTATTTATTCTTTGATACATGTGAAAGAAGCTTTATCTGTTTTTATAGCTTTTAATTTTGCTTATATGTACATAAAACTCATAAGTGCAAAAAAATTTTTTAAAACAAGAAGTTTTTTTGAAGTAGAAAAAAACTTAAATATTATTACGCTTTATTTGTTACCGTTAAACCTTCTTTTATCTTTGATTTCTGTTTATATTGGTCTAATTGTAAGAGGGTTTTAATTGAAAAAAATAGTTTTAGGTTCAAATTCAATAACCAGAGCAGAGCTTTTAGACTCTTTTGGCGTGCCTTTTATTCAAAGAGGAGCAAGTTTTGATGAAGAGAGTTTAAATATAAATAACCCTAGTCATTTTGTATATAGAGCAACGCTTGGAAAAATGAATAGTTATGTTGAAGAGTATGGACTTGATTTGCCTGTAGTTTGTGCTGATACTGTTGTTACATGTAAAGATAAACTTTTACGAAAAGCAAAAAATAAAAATGATGCTAGAGAGATTTTATTAACTCAAAGTGGAGGGAAAGTTTCTATTCTTACATGTATGATTTATAAAGCACAAAAGCTTGAGTTTATTGACCTCTCTTCTACGGATTATATCTTTGAAGAGTTTGATAAACAAGCTTTAGAGGAGTATCTTCTTACTGATGAATGGGAAGGAAAAGCTGGTGCTTGTATGGTCGAGGGTTTTTGTAAAGCATATATCAAAGAAGTAAGAGGTTACGAAAGTACTGCTATGGGACTTTGTGTAGAAAAACTTTTACCGTTTTTACAAGAGGATTAGATGTATACAAATGAGTTAAAAGCTATAAACAAATCAAATAGATATAGACAAAGAGTTGTTTACGATGAGAGTTTAATAGACTTAGCTTCAAATGATTATTTAGGATTGAGTACAAAAAAACAGCTTTTAAAAAGAGCCGTTACAAAAGTACAAATGTTTAAAAATCATGCTCCAAAAGCTTCACAAGTAGTCAATGGTTACCATCAAATCCATAAAGATTTTGAAGATTT
The DNA here is from genome assembly GCF_000597725.1 of Sulfurospirillum arcachonense DSM 9755. Taxonomy (GTDB): domain Bacteria; phylum Campylobacterota; class Campylobacteria; order Campylobacterales; family Sulfurospirillaceae; genus Sulfurospirillum_A; species Sulfurospirillum_A arcachonense. The sequence continues at coordinate 306,354 of NZ_JFBL01000001.1, read as the reverse complement.
TTTATGCAGACAAAATGGATTTGAAGATGCAATAGTCGCAGGAAGTGGTTTTTTAGCAAACCTCGCTTTAATCGAAGCACTTCCAAGGAAAGGTGATATACTTGTTTTAGATGAAGAATACCACGCGAGTGGAATACTCGCAGCAAAACTTGTTGATGCACAAGTTATTGTTTTTAAACACAATGAGATCTCTTCTTTGGAAGATATTTTGAAGAACACTCAATATAAAAGAGCGATAATCGCAGTCGAGGGAATTTACTCGATGAGTGGAGAGATTTTAAATAAAGAGATATTTGAAGTTGTAGACAAATATGAAAATACTATTTTAATAGTAGACGAAGCACATAGTAGTGGAGTTTTAGGTGAAAATTTTATGGGTGTATATGACTTATACAATATAGAGGTAAAAGCAAATCATATAAAGATGGGAACACTTGGTAAAGCATATGGAAGTTATGGAGCATACATACTGGCTTCTAGTCATATAATAGAGTTTTTACAAAATAGAGCAAAAGCTCTCATATATGCTACAGCACCCTCTTTAATCGACATAGAGTTAGCACATCAAGGTATGTTATATATCTTAAAAAACAGAGATAAATTAAAAAAGAAAATTCAAAAAAGACAAGAGTTAGTAAAAGAGTTTTTTGGCGTGGATATGAAAGGTTTGATTTTTGCCTATGAGATGCAAAGCTCTGATGCTGTTTTAACGATGCAAAAAAACTTAATAAAAAAAGGTTTTTTAGTTGGGGCAATAAGACCTCCAACAGTAGAAAAACCAATTTTGAGAATAATCCCTAGAGTTGATGTTAAAATAAAAGATTTGAGAAAACTTTTTGAGGAGATACTATCTTGAGCTTTACATGTAAACAGCTTTTAATACACTCAAAAGAAAAAAAACTTGTAGATATAGATTTTACTTTTGAAAAATCTTTTGCTTTAATAGGTGAGAGTGGAAGTGGTAAAAGTTTGACTTTAAAAGCACTTTTAGGAATGTTACCTAAGAACTTAGATGTTACAATTGATTTAGACAATATAGATTTTGTATTAGAAAGGGGAAAAAATGTTGCACTTGTCCCTCAAAATCCCTTTACAGCCTTATCCCCACTTACAAAGATAATAGACCAGTTTTTAGTGCCAAAAGATGAAGCTTGTAAGTATTTTGAAATGGTTGGTTTAGAAACAAGTTTTTTAGATCGTTTTCCAAGTGAATTAAGCGGTGGGCAGCTTCAGCGTGTGGTTATAGCATTTGCTTTACATGCAAATCCAAAACTTTTGCTTTTAGATGAGCCAACTACGGCTTTAGATGTAAAAAGTAAAGAATCTATTTTAAAACTTTTACAAGAGTTACATGTAAAGAGTGATTTTAAGTTAATGTTCGTAACTCATGATATAGAAGCAGTAAGAGAGTTGTGCGAAGATATAGCGATAATAAAAGAAGGTAAAATTGTTGAAGCTGGGAATTTAAAAACAATAATAGAAAATCCCCAAAATGAGTATACGAAACAACTCATAAATGCAGGCTTCAAAAATCGAGGATTTAGAATATGAAATATTTAGTAACAATTTTTTTAACAGGTGTTTTTTTAGTAATAGCTGGACTTATGTATATTTATTCTGAAGTTCGTTTTGATGCTTATAAAATAATAGATTACCATCCAGAACTAAGTACTCAAATATATGATAGAAATGGAGAGCTTATAGCCAATATATTTGATAAGGAACATAGATTATATACAAAGTATGATGAGATTCCAGCTCGTATAATAGAAGCTTTAGTTGCTATTGAAGATACTTCATTTTTTGAGCATAAAGGAGTTAATTTTGAAGCTATTTTTAGAGCACTTATTAAAGATATAAAAGCTATGAAAATGGTAGAAGGGGCAAGTACATTAACCCAGCAGCTTGTTAAAAATGCTTTACTTACAAGAGAAAAAAAGATTGTTCGTAAACTTAAAGAGGTAGTTTTAGCTTTTAAAATAGAAACAGAATTATCAAAAGAGGAAATTTTAGAGAGATATTTTAATGAAGTCTATTTTGGACATGGATATTATGGTATAAAAACAGCTTCACTTGGGTATTTTCATAAAAATTTAGATGCTTTGAATTTAAAAGAAATTGCTATTTTAGTTGGACTTCCAAAAGCACCTAGCTCTTATGATCCAACTCGCAATATTGACTTATCGTTGAGTAGAGCAAATAGAGTTCTTTACAGGATGCATTCATTAGGTTGGATAAGTTCAAAAGAGTATAGAAATGCAATTACAGAACAACCTATAGTTTATGATGAAACCTTAACAAAAAATAGAGCGCCTTATGTAGTAGACGAAGTTATAAAACAAGCTAGCCGTGAGTATGAAGATTTTAAAACAGGTGGTTATGAGATTCATTTAGGTATAGACTTACGATTACAACAAATTGCAAGAGAATCATTACTTGTTGGATATAACAAGATTTTTGAGAGACATAAAGATTCAAATGCTACCATTTTAAATGGTGCATTAATCTCTTTGGATAGCAAAACTGGTGAGATACTAGCTATGGTTGGTGGTATTGATTATAAAAAATCTCATTTTAATAGAGCAGTTCAGAGTAAACGCCAACCTGGTTCTGCTTTTAAGCCATTTTTATATCAAAAAGCACTTGATGTTGGATACTCTACTATGAGTGAAATTCCTGATATCTCTAGAGTTTATACAGATAAGAAAAATGATAAAGATTGGAAACCAAAAAATTATGAAGAAAATTTTGAAGGTTTACTGACTTTAAAAGAAGCCTTAATCCATTCAAGAAATTTAGCTACTATAAATCTTGTGAATGCTTTGGGTATGGATAGTGTGTATAAAGAGTTAAAAAAAGATGGTTTTAAGGACATCCCTTATGATTTATCTATGGCTCTTGGTACATTTGGTATTTCTCCACTTGAATTAAGCGGTTTTTATGCTATGTTTCCAAATTATGGCTATAAAGTTGAACCAATTTTGATTAAAAGAGTTATAAATAGATATGGTGATGAAACAATTTATGAGAGTGAAAAAAAGAGGATTACTCAATCAGAACAGGCTTTTTTAATAGTAGATATTTTAAGAACAACGGTTGAGAGAGGAACAGGACGAAGTGCTAAAGTTGCAGGGATAGAAGTTGCAGGAAAAACAGGAACGACCAATAGTAATGTTGATGCATGGTTTTGTGGTTTTACTCCTGAGATAGAAGTACTTACATGGTATGGAAATGATGATAATTCTCCTATGAAAAGATATGAAACAGGTGGGCGTGTTGCTGGACCTGCTTTTGCAAATTTTGTTAAAGAGTATATTAAAATAAATCCACAAACAAAAAGAACATTTACTCCACCAGATGGTGTAAGTATGAAAAAGATAGATGGGAAAAGGGAGTACTTTACAAAAACTTCACCTTTACCAAAAGTGAATAAATATAAAGAAAATGAGAGTGGGGGAATGATATTTTGAGTGGACAAAAAAGAGCAGATATAAGAGCTGGATTAAAAGTAAAAATTGTATTAAAAAAAGACCAAAGAAGCGGTATCTTAACTGAAGGTATTGTAAAAGATATATTAACGAATTCTCCTAGCCATCCTCACGGTATAAAAGTGCGATTAAGTGATGGACAAGTAGGTCGTATTAAAGAAATAATATAAATGAAATTGTATATAGATGGTGATGCTTTCCCTAATCTTTTAAAACCTATTATTTTAAAAGCAATAGAAAGATTAGGACTTGAGACATATGTAGTAGCGAACAAAAAGATAAGCATAGGTAAATCAAATTATGTGTCATATATAATTGTTGAACAAGGTGCAGATGAAGCTGATAATCGTATCGTAGAATTAGCTGTTGAGGGTGATTTAGTTATAACTGCAGATATTCCACTTGCAGATAGGCTTATTAGTAAAAATGCCCATGCGATAGATCATAGAGGCGAGCTTTATAGTGTAGATAATATAAAGCAGTATCTTACTATGCGAAACCTTATGAGTGAACTTAGAGATAGTGGAGAAGTTACTGGAGGACCAGCACCTTTTAGTAAAAAAGATGCAGAAGGTTTTGCTAATCAACTCAATAAATTCTTACAAAAGAAAAAATGAATACATTTTTAAAAGATAATTTTGCAGAAGACTATAAAAATTTAGATTTAAACTCAGAAGTATTTGAAAATATAGAGTTTGATGAGTGCAGTTTTGAAAAGTGTAATTTTTCAAATACTGTATTTAAAAGTTGTTTCTTTATCGGGTGTAAATTTCAAAATTGTGATTTAAGTTTAATGAAAGTAGTAAATTCTAAGTTTTCTGAAGTAGATTTTGTAGATTGCAAAATTATAGGTGTGGATTGGACAAAAGCTTGTGGGGACTCTTTAATCCAAAAACCAAACAAGTTTAGAAACTCGGTGCTTAATGCTTCTTCTTTTTTTGGATTAGCACTAGAAGAGTTTACTTTAAGAGAGTGTGAAGTAAAAGATGTTGATTTTAGAGAAGCAAATTTAAAAGAAGCAGATTGCACATATACTGACTTTACTGATGCAGTATTTTTTAATACAAACCTTTCAAAAGCAAATTTTTCTTATGCTCAAAATTTTAATATTGACATACAGACAAATACTCTTACTGGTACAAAATTTAGCCGTTATGAGGCCATTAGATTGCTTAATGGTTTAGGTATAGAACTTATTGATTAAAATGCAATATAAATCTTTATAAAATTTAGATATTATTCTTTATTTATTGTAAATGAAGAAGGGTTGTTTATGAACTATGAAGAAACTTTAAAAGAAATACAAGAAGAAGTTACGCCTTTATTTGGTAAAGGAAAGATAGCAAATTATATTCCTGCATTAGCAAAAGTAGAACCAAATCAATTTGCTATGAGTTTGCAACTTTTTGATGGTCAATCGTATCATGTAGGTAATAGTGATCAAAAATTTTCTATCCAAAGTATTTCAAAAGTATTTACTTTTACACATGTTATGAACCTTTATAATGAAAGCTTGGAAAATCGTTTAGGATTAGAGCCTTCAGGAGATCCTTTTAATTCTTTAGTGCAACTAGAATATGAAAATGGAAAACCAAGAAATCCTTTTATCAATGCAGGGGCAATTGTTTTGTCTGATATGCTTGTAAGTAAGTATAAAAAAAATACATATGAAGAGATGCTCAAATATATACAAAAAACATGTGATAATAATTTAATTAGTATCGATGAAGAAGTTTATTTATCGGAAAGAAAAAGTGGTTTTAAAAATTATTCTATGATATATATGATGAAAAGTTTTAAGAATATCAAAAATGATATCAATAATGTCATGGAAGTTTATTTTAAATTATGTTCACTTAGAATGAGTACAAATGAGCTAAGTAGGGCAATGCTTTTTTTATCAAATCATGGAGTAGATCCGATAACACAAGAGGTTTTTTTAACACAATCACAAGCTAAAAGAGTAAATGCAGTGATGTTGACATGTGGTCATTATGATGCTTCTGGAGATTTTGCTTTTCGTGTAGGATTACCCGCTAAAAGTGGTGTTGGAGGAGGAATTGTTGCTGTTATTCCTGGAAAAATGTCACTTTGTGTTTATTCTCCAAGACTAAATTCACAAGGGAATTCTTTGATTGGAACTAAAGCATTAGAACTTTTTACAACAAAAACAGGATTTTCTATATTTTAATTATTTAGAGAAGAAGAGGGCCTGTGGCCCTCTTTTGGTTAACAAGAATAAGTTGTTTTAAATTCAAATGCTGTTGGTCTAGCTTCATCAGGCCAAACTTGAGTTTCAAATTTATAGTTTTGATATGTATCAATAAAATCATCTGTCATTACAGGTTTTAGATAGTCATTATCTCTGATTAATGCTTCTAATGAACCTCTTAGAGTGTGTGGCATTTGGTTGATACCTTTTTCTCTAATTTCAGATAGGCTTAATTCAAATAAATCTTCATCCATTGGACCGACTGGTTCCATTTTGTTTTTAATACCATCAAGACCAGCAAGAAGCATTGCAGCAAACGCTAAGTATGGGCAAGCTGTTGAATCTGGGAATCTCATTTCAACACGTACAGATTTTTCACCAGCACCGTAAGGAATACGACAACTAGCACTTCTGTTTTGTGAAGAGTAAGTAAGGATTGAAGGAGCTTCAAATCCTGGGATTAGTCTCTTATATGAGTTAGTTGAAGCATTTGTAAACGCTGCAACTGAACGAGCATGAGTTAAGATACCACCAATATAATGTCTAGCCATATCACTTAAGTTTGCATACTCTCCATCTTTGAAGAATAAGTTTTTACCATCTTTCCAAATTGACATGTGAGTGTGCATACCGTTACCATTGTCTCCATAAAGAGGTTTTGGCATAAATGTTGCAGTTTTACCATTTAGGTGAGCAATCATTTTTACTACATATTTATATTTTTGTACGTTATCTGCTGCTTCAATAAGTGATCCAAATTTAACACCTATTTCACCTTGAGCTTGTGCAACTTCGTGGTGAACAACAAAAGTTTCAAGTCCAACTTGCTCTAGTACTTGTACCATTTCAGCACGTAAATCTACCATTGAGTCAGTTGGTTGGCATGGAAAATATCCACCTTTTGTTCTTGGTCTATGACCTGTGTTAAAACCATCTTGGTAAGAAGTACTATCACTCCATTCACCCTCTTCAGAATCAACTTCATAATAAGAACAGTTAATTTCGTCTTTAATTTTTACATCATCAAATACAAAAAATTCATTTTCAGGACCAAAGTAAGCAACATCACCAAGTCCAGTTTCACTTAAATGCGATAGTGCTTTTTTAGCAATACTTCTTGGACATTTTTCATACATTTGTCCTTTATAAATATCAAATACATCACAAAAAACTACGATTGTTGAATCAGCTGTAAATGGGTCTAAAAATGCAGTTTCAGCTTCAGGCTTTAAAAGCATATCTGATTTGTTAATTGGTTGCCATGCATCAACACTAGAACCATCAAAAGGAATACCTCCTGTTAACATTTCTTCATTTATAGCATGCATTGTATATGTAAGATGATGCCATGCACCTTTTATATCTGTAAAACGAAAGTCTACAAATTGAACTTCGTTTTCTTCACAATATTTAAAAAACTCTTCTACACTATTGACAAATTTGCCCATAAGTACTCCTCGTTAAATTTTAATACATTTTATCCAATTATTCTAAATAAAAAATTACTTTTATGCTTAAAAAGTAATCATTTTACGTTCTTTTTTTAGAAAAGTTGCACATTTATTGTAACCAAATGATTTTGCATATTTATAGATTTCATTTTTTTTATATCCTACTTGTTCTGGTGCATGAGCATCTGAAGAAAAAGTTATAGGTATATCATTTTGAGCTAGAAGTTCCATAATATCTTTGCTAGGGTAGGCTTCTTTTACTGGTTTTCTAAAACCAGCAGCATTGATTTCAACGACGATATTTGCTTTTTTAATTTCTTGTATAGCTTTATTTGCAATAGATTTTATATCTTTTGTTGGAAGAAAATTAAACACTTTTATTAAATCTATATGACCAATTATATGAAAGAGTTTACTTTTTGCTAAACATTCGATTGCTTCGAAGTAATCTTCCCAAATTTTATTTATATCTTTATTTTTGTATTCTCCAATAAACTCAGGGTTATCAAATCCCCATTTTCCTATAAAATGAACAGAACCTATGAGGTAATCTACATCGGCTTTTAAAACTCTTTCATCAATATACCCATTAAGAAAATCAACTTCATAAGCAAGAAGTACATTTATATCATTTTTGAATTTTTCTTTTACATGTAAAATAGTTTTTTCATACTCTTGCATTTGTTCAAATTTCATACGATATTTTGGATCAAAGTTCATAGGAGCATGGTCACTAAACCCAAAGTATTTTATTTTTTCTATAATTGCTTTTTTTACATATTCTTCTGCTGTACCAGTAGCATGTTTACATAAAATAGTATGGTTATGTAGGTCTACACTCATAAATACCCCTCTTTTTTTTCTTTTAAAGTAAAATTATATGAAAAGTTATATATAATGTAGCATAAATCTATATATTCTACTTTTTAGATGAATATTCTTAGGAGATACTAATGACACAAGAAGAACTTGACGCATTGATGGCAGGCGGAGTAGATGAAGATGAAAGTATGCCAGAAGAAGTATTAGAAGAAACATTAGAAGAAAATACTGAAGAAGTTGTACCAGAAGAATCTGTTAAAAGTGATAATTTGAAAGAAGCTCATGGTTATAGAACTTCAGCAGATATGTCTTGGCCACCACCACCACCAACTGATGACCATAAAATGGTGTATCAACTTGATGATGTAACAAAAGATTCTGAAGTTAAAGCAGGTGAAGTTTTTGATAAATTAGAGTCTATAAACTCATTTATGATGGAAGCTGAAGAGAGTGCTAATGAAGTAATCGCTTTGATTGAAGCTAATATCACCTTATTTACTACTTTATGTGAAAAATTTCCTAACGTACAAGAGTTTACCCAAGCTTTAGAAGATAACCAAAACATGAAAACTAAAGTTGAAGGTTTGGTAGAAAGTGCACAAAATGCAGAAGATGAAGTAATGATGACTATGGATATTATGCAATATCAAGATATACATAGACAAAAAATTGAAAGAGTAATTAATGTTATGAGAGCATTGTCTAAGTATATGAGTAATCTTTTTGAAGGTAAGATTGATGATGACAAACGTGTTGGTAGTGCTGTTCATATTGATGGTGATGAAGATACACAAGACGTAGTAAGTAATGATGATATTGAAGCATTAATTGAAAGTTTAGGGAAAAAATAATTGATAAAAACAGAATTACTTTCTCCTGCAGGAAATTTTGAGAAGTTAAAAATAGCGTTGGCATATGGTGCGGATGCTGTTTATGGCGGAGTGAGTCATTTTTCTTTAAGAATTCGTTCAGGGAAAGAATTTACTTATGAGAGTTTTGAAGAAGCTATAAAATATACGCATAAAATGGGTAAGAAAATCTATGTAACAGTTAATGGGTTCCCTTTTAATGCTCAAATTGAACTTTTAAAAAAACACATTAAAAAAGTAGCTGATATGAATCCTGATGCTTTTATCGTTGCAGCTCCTGGAGTGATAAAATTGGTTCATGAGATTGCACCTCATATTCCAATACACCTCTCGACTCAAGCTAATGTATTGAATTATCTTGATGCCCAAGTTTTTTATGATATGGGTGTAAAAAGAATAGTAGCTGCTCGTGAAGTAAGTCTTAAAGATTTAGTTGAAATTAAAAAGAGGATACCAAAACTTGAGATAGAAGCTTTTGTTCATGGTTCTATGTGTTTTGCATACAGTGGTCGTTGCCTTATAAGTTCTGTTCAAAGTGGACGAGTATCTAATAGAGGAAGTTGTGCAAATGATTGTAGATTTCCTTATACAATGTATGCGAAGAATGAAGAGACAGGAACATTATTTAAAGTAGAAGAAGATGCTGCTGGTACACATATTATGAATGCAAAAGATTTAAATCTTTCAGCTCATGTTGATGAAATCCTTAAAAGTGGTGTAGTTGATGCACTGAAAATTGAGGGTCGTACTAAAAGTAGTTATTATGTAGGGATTACTGCTAAAACATATAGAAGTGCTATAGATGATTTTTACAATAATAAATTTAATACACAAAAGTATGTCGAAGAGCTTAATTCGACTAAGAATCGTGGTTTTAGCGATGGATATCTTGTAAGTCGTCCTTATGAAAAAAATAATGATCAAAATTTAGAACACTCTATTAGTGAAGGTACGCATCAAGTTTATGCAGAAGTATGTGCAGATGGCAAAAGTGTTTTATCAAAAGATAAATTAGAACCAAATGTAGAATATGAGTTAGTTTTGCCTCATGAAGATATAGATGAAGTAAATAATGAAATAGGAATTATAAAAAAAGATGACGGTAAATGGAGTATCAAGTTTAAAGAACTTAAAACTTCAAAAGGTAAGGTATATGAGTCAATTCATAGTGGGAATACAAATGCGATTGTAACACCATGTGATTTGCCAGCATATACATTTTTAAGAAAAAAAACAAATTAATAAAAAGGTTGTAAAGAATGAAATTTGTGTCAATTTTGATGGGTAGTAAAAGTGATTATGAAATTATGCAAGAAGCAGCGAAAATTTTAGAAAAATTTGGTGTTGCCCATGAATTAATTATATCTTCAGCTCACAGAAGTCCTGAAAGAACACATACTTATGTCAAAGGGGCAGAAGAAAAAGGAGCTAAAGTATTTATAGCAGCAGCTGGGATGGCAGCACACCTTGCAGGTGTTGTAGCATCACTTACAACAAAACCAGTTATTGGTGTTCCTATGAAAGGTGGTGCAATGGATGGTATGGATGCTATGCTTAGTACTGTTCAAATGCCAGCAGGTATGCCTGTAGCTACTGTAGCTCTTGGAAAAGCAGGAGCTATGAATAGTGCTTATTTAGCAATGCAAATTTTAGCAATTGAAGACGAAGAGTTACGTGCAAAGCTTTTAGAAGATAGAATTTTAAAAGCAAAAAAAGTTGAATCTGATTCAAACGAGGTAGAAGTAAGAATATAGAAAGGTGCACTCATGCAAACTTGGTTAGAAATAGAAGAGTTTAGTAAACTTATACATTTGGATATTCCTACTATTGAGGATATGATAGAAAGAGGGAAACTGAGTGTAAAAGAAGAAGATGGTAAACGTTTTATAGAAGCTTCAAAAGGGACTAATGAATTGATGCCTTTGTCTAAAACATCTGATTCTATTGTTGAAGTTGAAGCTGTAAATTTACCTGGAGCTGATTTTGTTGAAAAAACAATAGGCACAATTTTAGGTTTGCATGAAAAAGTTATGGATGCCAAAGATGAAACTCTTGATGCTTTAAAAAGTGAAAATCATTTTTTAAAAGAGGCACTTTTCTCTATGCAAGAATTGTATGATGAAGATAGAAAAATAGTAGAAACTTTAACTAAACAACTTGAGACGACTCAAGAAGAGTTAGAGTTTACAAGAAGAAAATATAAGCTTATGTGGAATAAAGCTGTAGAAAATTATAAAAAAGATGATGGTTAGAAAAATATGAAATTAAAGTTTCTAGCCTTTGGGCTAAGCTTTAGTGATTGAGTAAGGTTTGGACTTGTTCAAATTTTATGAGAAATTAATGAAAAAAAGGATGATTAGTTGTTGACATTTAGTGAAATGCTTTTAAAGTTACAAACTTTTTGGCAAGATGAAGGCTGTACAATAGTTCAGCCATATGATATGCCTGCTGGTGCTGGTACATTTCATAATGCTACATTTTTAAGAAGTCTAGGTTCTAAACCATGGGCAACTGCGTATGTAGCTCCAAGTCGCCGTCCAACGGATGGAAGATATGGTGAAAATCCAAATCGTTTAGGTGCTTATTATCAATTTCAAGCATTAATTAAACCAAGCCCAGATAATATCCAAGAGTTATATCTTAAAAGTTTAGAAGCATTGGGGTTAGATTTAAAAAAACATGATATTAGATTTGTTGAAGATAACTGGGAATCACCAACACTTGGTGCATGGGGACTTGGTTGGGAAGTCTGGTTAGATGGTATGGAAGTGACTCAATTTACATATTTTCAACAAGTTGGAGGGATTCCTTGTGATCCTGTTTCTGTTGAAATTACCTATGGTGTTGAAAGACTTGCTATGTATTTGCAAGAGAAAGATTCTGTTTATGATTTAGTTTGGAATGAAAACAAGCATGGTATCACAACATACGGTGATGTGCATAAACAAAGCGAATATGAATTTAGTAAATATAACTTTGAAATAGCAGATACAAAAATGTTGCTTGAGCAATTTGAAAACAGTAGAATAGAGTGTAAAAGATGTTTAGAAGTAGATCTTCCTCTTCCTGCTTATGATTATTGTTTGCTTGCTTCTCATACTTTCAATGTTCTTGATGCAAGAAAAGCAATTTCAGTTACACAAAGACAAAATTATATATTAAAAATTCGTGAGCTTGCTAAAGGCTGTGCTGTAAAATATAAAGAAGTAGTGGATGCAACTGAAGCAAATCTATAAAATTTTGGATGAACTAAGTCCATTTGAACTCCAAGAATCATGGGATAACAGTGGTTTGCAAGTTGGAGAGATGGATGATGAGGTACAAAGAGTTTACTTAAGTCTTGACGTGGATAGTTCACTTCTTGATGAAGTGGAGGAAAACTCTCTTATTATAGTTCATCATCCTTTAATTTTTAAAGGTTTGAAAAAAATAGATTCTTCTATTTTCCCATCATCTTTGATAAAAAAGATGATAAAAAAAGATATATCTTTGATTGCAATGCATACAAATTTTGATACTACGCATCTTAACAAATATGTAGCAACAAAGATATTGGGTTATAAAAATATAGAGTGTGATGGTCATATTTGTTATTTTAATGTAGACTGCTCTTTTGATGAATTAGCTTTACATGTAAAAGAATCTTTAGGACTTGAGATAGTTAAAAGTGTGGTTGCCAAAGAGTATATTAAAAAATGTGCTTTAACTACGGGAAGTGGAGGAGATTTGATAAGTGGAGTGAATGCAGATTGTTTTTTAAGCGGGGACTTCAAATATCATCAAGCTTTAGAAGCAAAAGAGAATGGTTTGAGTTTATTGGACATTGGACACTTCGAGAGTGAGTCCCATTTCCCAGTATGTTTAAGCGAAAATTTGATTAATTTCCCATTAAAAGTTATAATGTCAAATTCAAAAAACCCATTTACATACAAATAAAGTATTAAATAGAAGTATATAAGCCTAGCTTTGTACTTATGAAAGAGAAACTTTTAAAAAAAACTATTTTTTAAAGGTGTGAAATAAAATGATTAAGAGGAATAATAACTTATGAATAAGTATTTAGAGCAATTAGTAAATCTTTCAAAGATTGATAAAGAAATTGATGCGTTTGGTCCAAGAGTAAAAGAGATTGAATCAAAATTGAGAGCAGCAGTAGCAAAAGAAAATGATATAAGTAAAACTATATTAGCTTATGAAGAAGAAGTAAAAGACTGTAAGTTGAAAAGAAGTAAAAATGAGCTTCATTTAGCAGAGCTTTCAGATAAGTTAACTGAGATTTCTAAAAAAGGTGCTATTGTTAAGACTGATAAAGAAATCAAAGCTTTACAATTAGAAGAAGAGATTTCTAAAGAGCAATGTGAATTTGCAAATGAAGAAATTGAACGTTTAGATAGTATTATTGAAGCAAAAGATATAGATATAGAAGAGAAAAAGGAAGAGTTAGCTCAAATTCAAAAAAATACTGAAGAAATTCGTACTTCTATTGAATCACAAATGTCAGAAATTGAAAAAGAAAGATCAACAGTTTATAGCTCTAAAGAAAAATTAATTTCTGAAATGAGTCAAAAAATATTAACATTTTATGAGAAAATTAGAAAATGGGCTGGGAATACAACAGTTGTTCCAGTCAAAAAGCAAGCATGTTATGGTTGCTTTATGAGAATTAATGATAAAACATATGCATCAGTTATAGCTCATGATGATATTGTTACATGTCCTCATTGTGGAAGAATTTTATATAAAGAATTAGAGGAAGTTGAGGCATAATTTGCTTCTTTTTTACTATTCGCTGGTAGTGCTAGTTTATATTATAGCACTACCAGTTTTGATAATTCTCTGCTTTAAACAAAAATACAAGATATCTATTCCCTCAAGATTTTTTTTAAAAAACAATAGTGCATTTAAGAATGAAGGAATTTGGTTTCATGCCTGTTCTTTAGGTGAAGTAAATTCGCTCAAACCAATTTTTAAAGAGTTAAAAGAAGAAAATATTAATCTATCAGTGATTACTGGTACTGGATATAAAGCTGCAAAAGAAATTGAAGGTTTACATGTAAGGTTTTTACCATTTGAACTTTTTTTACCTTTTTGGATAAATAAACAAAAGACTTTAGTTGTTTGTGAAGCTGAACTTTGGCCTATGCTGTTTATTGTTTCAAAACTCAAAGGCATAAAAACTATTTTGATAAATGCAAGGGTTTCAGATAATTCGTATAATTCGTATAAAAAGTTTTCTTGGTTTTATAAGTGGATTTTTGGAAGTATTGATGAAGTTTTTGCACAAAGTGGTATTGATAAAGAAAGATTAGAAGAGTTAGGTGCAAAAAAAGTAAAAGTAAATGGAAATATAAAAACCTTTTCAAAACCAGTGGTTACAAAAGAGTATATTAAACCAAGAAAAAAAGTAATAGTGGTTGCAAGTTCTCATGAGTCTGAAGAGCAGATGATATGTGAAAACTTGAAACTCAAAGATGATGAAATGTTAATAGTAGTTCCTAGACATCCTGAGAGGTTTGCCAGTGTCGATAAGCTATTACAACATTTTACGAAAGAAAAAAAATTAACTTACTCTAAATTGAGTGTAGGTGATGATTTAAATAAAAATGTAGTGCTTTGTGATAAGATGGGTGAGTTAGTTAATTTACTTGCTATAAGCGATATTGTTATTTTATGTGGTTCTTTTATAGACGGGATAGGTGGACATAATCCACTCGAACCTGCTTTTTTTGGAAAAAAGATAATAAGTGGACCATATACATTTAATCAAAAGGCACTTTTTTCTTTAGTAGAAAATATAAAAGTATGCTCAATAGATGAGCTTAAAGATATAAACTTTGATGGGCTTCAAGCTTCAAAAGTTTTACATGTAGGGAATATAAATTTTCTTATAAAAGAGATAAAAAATAAATAGAAAGATTTCTCGCATAAGGCATAGCTTTCTCAAAGAGAGAGCAAGCACCGAGTGAGAGGAATTTTTTTGGAATTCACTTCCAAAAAAAGGAGAAATAAAGTGAACGAAAAAGCATATAAATTATTGGCAGTACAAGAAGGAATTTCAAATCGTGCTGCAAAAGATTTGATAGATCGTGGTGTAGTATATAGTGGTGGAAAAAAAGTTACAGTGGCTCGTGGAGAAATAAGTTCAAAAGCAAATTTTAAAATAGAAAAAATAGCAAAACCAAAGATTATATTTCAAGATAAAAAAATCATAGCAGTGGATAAACCAGCATTTATGACAACAGAAGAAGTTGCCAGAAACTATGCAGAATTTACACTTTTACATAGACTTGATAAAGAAACAAGTGGTGTATTACTTTTTACGAAAGATGATGCATTTCATGAAGAAGCGGTACAAGCTTTTAGAAAAAGAGAAGTAGAAAAAGAGTACATAGCTGTAGTTCAAGGTAAATGTGTAGAAGCAGTGACGATAGATGATCCTATTATTACAATTAAAAAAGGAAGTTCTTTATTTAGTAAAATTGCTAGTGAAGGTAAAGATGCTATTACTCATGTCGAACCACTTATGCTTGAAGGAAAAATTTCTAAAGTAAAAGTAACTATTGAAACAGGAAGGACTCATCAAATAAGAGCACACTTGAAAAGTATAAAAATGCCTATTGTAGGAGATACCCAATATGGTGCAAGACCTTACAAAAGGGTTATGTTACATGCACATAAAATAGCATTACTTGGATACAGTTTTGAAAGTAAAGAGCCAGGAGAATTTGCAAAAATCATGAATATGGGATAAAGCGTTCTTTTTAGAACGCTTTGAATAGCTTTTATTTTGAAATTATTTGAACAATTTTATATGGAGATGTATGGTTCTTTTTTGAAATTTCTAAAATAGAGTTTGCATCTTCTAATAAAATCCCTGATTTTTCTAATTTTTGATTTACCAATTGAACATCTTTACCTAAAATTGTTATTGCATCATTTAAAGGAGCATTAAATACAGCACTAATTACCATTTTGGATGGATGTTCACCACCTTTATTTCCTACATTACTAATAAACCCAACTGTTATAACCAATGTTAAGATTGCTGAGAGTAGAAATGATTTCTTTTTAAAATAGTTTTTCATACTTTTCCAATTAAAGAAAATATGAAATAAAGCAAACAGAACAAAAGCTAATCCCAATATTTCATGCATCTCTTTTGTGTATTGGTCTAGTACATGAAAAAACATCATTACACCTGTTATAGAAATTATTAAAAAAGTAAATGTAGTTATGGAGGTTGCTAAATCTTTTTTCTTAAACGAAGTCATTATATATCCTATAAATTTTTAATTTGATTTTAAAAGTATAAGATATTTATTTTAACCAAATGTTAATCAAGTTAGAAAGATGTATATATAAAGTTTATCTAGGCTAAAGCAATTTTTTAGTATTATTGCATTCCTTTAATGGGGCAATATTGCTAAAATTTACATGTATAAACAAGGAAAAGATTTGTTCGAGGTTTTAACTGATTCATTCAAAACAGCTGTCAACAAGATAAGATTTGCAGACGATGAGAAGTCTTTAAAAAAGGCTCTTGATACACTTAAAAAATCTCTTTTAAAAGCGGATGTTCATCATAAAGTAGTAAAAGATTTACTTAAAGTAGTAGAGACTGAAACAAAAGTAGCGGGAATTGGACAAGTAAATTTTCTTCGTTCTTTGAAAGATAACTTAACACAGACACTAACAGCTCCAGGAAATCAAGGATTTGTTTATGCTTCTCAAGCACCTACTAGGGTATTGATGGCTGGACTTCAAGGTAGTGGTAAAACAACTACAACAGTAAAACTTGCAAATTATTTAAAATTAAGACAAAAAAAAGTTCTCATAGCAGCGTGTGATTTACAAAGATTAGCTGCGGTTGAACAACTAAAACAACTTTGCGAGCAAAATGAATTAGATTTATATTTTGATGATAAAGAACAAAATCCTGTAAAAATTGCAAAGGCAGCAGTAAAAAAAGCAAAAGATGGTCTTTATGATGTGCTTTTAGTAGATACTGCAGGTCGTTTAGCGATAGATGAAGAGCTTATGCAAGAATTGACTGAAGTAAGATCAGTAATAGAACCAGATGAAGTTTTTTATGTAGCTGACTCTATGACAGGGCAAGATGCTATAAGAAGTGCGGGTACTTTTCATGATAAAATTGGTATTAGTGGTGTAGTTCTTAGTAAATATGATGGTGACAGTAAAGGTGGTGTTGCTTTAGGAATTGCGAAACAGATAAATGTACCACTTCGTTTTATAGGAACAGGTGAAAAAGTAGCAGATTTAGAGCTATTTGTTCCAGATCGTATTGTAAATCGTCTTATGGGTGAGGGTGATTTAGAAACTCTTGCTGAAAAAACTAGCGCTATTATTAATGAAAAACAAGCTAAAGCACTCAATAAAAAGATTAAAAAGGGTGAATTTAACTTTAATGACTTTTTAGAACAAATGGAGCAGATGAAAAAATTGGGAAGCATGAAATCCTTAATAGGAATGATTCCAGGACTTTCAAGTATGGCAGGACAACTAAAAGATGTTGATTTAGAGAATTCTGTTGAGATGAAAAGAATTAAGGCTATGATAGGCTCTATGACTAAAAAAGAACGTGAAATGCCTTCATTGTTAAATAATACAAGAAAAAGAAGAATAGCAGAAGGTGCAGGTTTGTCAAATATGGATGTAAATAAATTTTTAAAACAGTTTAAAAATGCCTCAAAGATGGCAAAGAAATTTTCCGGTAAAAAGGGAATGCAAGATTTACAAAATATGATGGCCCAAGCAAAACAAGGTGGAATCCCTAGATAGCAGATGGGAGTCAAGGCTAAACTTTTTGCAAAAGTTTAAAGTATTAGCAATGATCTCTATTATAGCTTTACATTTAAGGGGTTTTTTGATATAATCCCACATCGTTTTGGCTTACGAAATAATCCCTCTGTGATTGTAAGCTGTAAATAGCGCTTTGAAGCGTTTATAGAGGCACAATAAACTTATTAAATTTATTCTGCTTATATCCCTTTCAAAAAATTATTTACAACAAAATGGAAATTATGAACTAAATTAATTTGGGTTTTACTCAAATTAAATAAAACAATGTACAAAACAAAAGGAATGATATGACAGTTGTTAGATTAACAAGAATGGGTAGAAAGAAAAAACCTTTTTACAGAATCGTAGTTACAGATAGTAGAAAAAGAAGAGATGGTGGTTGGATTGAATCAATAGGTTATTATAACCCAATGACACAACCAGTAGAACTTAAAGTAGATGATGAGAGACTTGCTTACTGGAAAAGTGTTGGAGCAAAACTTAGTGATAGAGTAGCAAAGATAACTGCTAAATAATCATGATAGAAAAATTTCTCGAAGAGTTTGCAAAACTTGTAGTAGATAATCCTGAGTTAGTAAGAGTAGAAAAAAATGATGTTGATGATACTTTTTGCGAAGTAACTATTTATGCTGATAAAGTTGACACAGGTAAACTTATTGGTAAAGATGGAAAAATGATAAATTCTTTAAAGACTCTTATCTCAGGTTGTAAAGCTAAAGACGGTAAGTCTTATAGAGTAACTGTA
Source organism: Sulfurospirillum arcachonense DSM 9755 (assembly GCF_000597725.1). Classification (GTDB taxonomy): domain Bacteria; phylum Campylobacterota; class Campylobacteria; order Campylobacterales; family Sulfurospirillaceae; genus Sulfurospirillum_A; species Sulfurospirillum_A arcachonense. The sequence goes on along the minus strand of NZ_JFBL01000001.1, from coordinate 287,947 downwards.
AAAGCAAACGATGAGTAAAAAATCATCTCCTATAGAGGTCGCTCAGATTGGGCGACTTGTAGGTTTGCGTGGCGAGTTAAAACTACATTTGCATAGTGATTTTCCTGAGCAGTTTAAAGCTGGAAAAACTTTTATTACGCAAAAAAATATAACTTTAGAAATACTTTCATACAATGAAAAAAGAGGATTAGTTCTTTTTAAAGGATATGAAAGTAGAGATTCTGCAAGTGTTTTAGTAAACTCGTTTTTATTGACTTCTTTAGAAGCTACATTAGAAGATTGTGAACTTAATAATAATGAATTATTTTGGTTTGATATCATTGGTTGTAGTGTAAAAGAAAATGAGAATGTTTTGGGTGTAGTTACTGAAATAGAGCGAATTGGAAGTACAGATTATATGATTATTAAAACAGATGAAAATCTTTTAAAAAAGAATCTTTCAAAAACTTTTTATATTCCATATATTGATAGATATGTATTAGAAGCTAATAAAGATGAAAAAGTAGTAGTAGTAAAAGATGGATTAGAGCTGTTAGAGAACTCCTAATGAAATTTACTTATGTTACACTTTTTGAGAATTTAATTTCCCCATATTTTGAAGATTCTATACTTAAAAAAGCGATTGAAAAAAACTTATTGAGCATAGATTTTTATAATCCAAGAGATTATACGAAGAACAAACACAATAAAGTGGATGATTATCAAGCTGGAGGTGGTGCAGGACTTTTGTTAAATGCCCAACCACTGTTTGATACTCTTAAAGATATTAAGAGTAAAAATCCTAATGCTTATTTTATTTTTCCTGCTCCTGCGGGGAAACCTTTTGTACAAGTTGATGCAAAAAGACTTGCTAAAAAAGAACATATTGTATTTGTAAACGGAAGATATGAAGGAATAGACGAAAGAGTTGTTGAAACATACGCTGATGAAATTTTTTCAATTGGTGATTATGTTTTAACTGGTGGTGAGTTGGCAAGTACTGTGATGAGTGATGCCATTAGTAGAAATATCAGTGGCGTTTTAGGAAATGAAGATTCTTTAGAAGAAGAAAGTTTTGAAAACAAGCTTTTAGAAGCACCTTCATTTACAAAACCTACGATTTTTGAAAATAAATCTATTCCCTCAGAGTTTTTAAAGGGAAATCACGGTAAAATATCCAACTTAAAAAACGAGATGGCAAAATTGAAGACAAAATACTTCAGACCAGACCTCTTTTCCCGCAGTGATGCGAGACGTTGAAATCAAAAAGGATAAACCCTATGAGAAATAAATATATTGAGTCTTTTGAAAAAGCTCAAGTAGCAGATAAAAATATTCCAGATTTTAGAGCTGGTGATACTTTAAGAGTAGCAGTATTAATTAAAGAAGGCGATAAGCAACGTATTCAAAATTTTGAAGGTATATGTATAGCTAGACGTGGTGAAGGTACTGGTGAAACATTTATGGTAAGAAAAATCGGTGCTAACTCTGTTGGCGTTGAAAGAATTTTTCCAATTTATAGTGATAGTATTGAAAACATTACTGTATTAAGAAAAGGACGTGTTAGACGTTCTAAATTATTTTACCTACGTGGTTTACGTGGTAAAGCTGCAAGAATTAAAGAATTAAAAAAGAAATAATTTTTAAGCGGTTCTAAGAGCCGCTTTCCCTTCTCTAAAATTTTATTACGAATAATATAGCTTTAGTGAAAGGATTTTTGCAAGGCTTTGCTTTGTAAAAAGGAAACTCATAAATGAAAATAGAAAAAGAGTGTTTGGAGTGCATCTACAACCAGTCAACTCGAGTATCTGATTACTTACAAGTCAACAAAACTCAAGCAATACATATATCAAAAATAGCAAATCAGCATATAGAAAATTTTGATTTTAATAATACTCCTCCACATAATGCCACACCTATGTATGAAGAAATAGCAAAATTTTTAGAATTATCAGACTTGTATGCTGATATGAAAGATGAAGCAAGTTTAAGTGCTTTAAAATTTGTTTCTACATGTAAAGATGCAATTAATATGATGCCTGATAAATTAGAAGGTGCTATTAAAGCAGCAATCGCTGGAAATGTAATTGATTTAGCTGCTGAAGTTATGTTTGACCTTGAAGATGAAATAGCAAAGATTTTTCAAAGAGATTTTGATATAAATGATTTTGAACTTTTAAAAGAAAAACTTCAAACTACAAAAACTTTAGTTTATTTAGCAGATAATGCAGGAGAAGAAGTTTTTGATAAAATTTGTATTGAAACTATAAAAGAGTTATTTCCTGATATAAAAGTGTATTATTTTGTAAGAGGCAATCCTATTATAAATGATTTAACAATTTCTCATGCTAAAAAATCTGGTCTTGATGATGTAGCTATACTTGTAGATAGTGGTGTCCCAACTCCAGGATATGCACTTGATTTAGCTTCACAAGATTCATTAGAATTATTTAATAGTGCAGATTGTATTATATCTAAAGGTATGGGAAACTATGAATGCCTTGGGGACAAAAGTGGCTTTCCTTTATATTTTTTATTAAAAGTAAAGTGCCAAGTCGTTGCTCGTGAAATTGGAGCAAATCTTGGTGATATTGTTTGTAAAAAACTTTAAAACTCTCTCTATATATTTTCATTTTATAAAACTTCTAACATTAAAATAATATAAAAGCTAAAAGTAATAAAAATCACCTTTAAATCACCTTAAGAATTTTGTAAGTTATATGCAAGTATAACGTGCTATAATTCGCGAAATCATGGAGTTTTAATATATGAATTCATCAATAAGTTTTTCCCAGTTTGATAACACTAGTAAAATTAGAGTAAAAAAAGTTGAAGCTTTTTTGAACTCTGTTGAATTAGAATTGTCTCCTGATATTGAAGTGTTTGTATCTGCTAAAGAAAAAAGTAAAATGATAGCGTGTGGTGGACTCTCTGGTAATGTTTTAAAGTGTATTGCTGTTTCTCCTGAAAAAAGAGGTGAGGGTTTTGTACTTTCAGTTATGACTGAACTTTTAAATGCTGCAAATGATAGAGGAAGAAAAGAACTTTTTATTTATAGTACCCCAAAAAACATAGCATTTTTTGAAGAGTGTGGTTTTCAACTCATTGAAGAGTGCGATTCAAAAATAATTTTGATGGAAAATAGTAAAAACTTAAAAAAATACAAAAATAATTTATCTCGGCTAAAAAAAGATGGAAATGTAATAGGAAGTATAGTAATGAATGCAAATCCTTTTACTTTAGGGCATCGTTACCTCGTAGAAGAGGCAGCTAAAAAGTCTGATCATCTTCATATATTTGTAGTAAGAGAAGATGCAAGTGACTTTTCATTTAAAGATAGAATAAATCTTATTCAAAAAGGTTTGGCTGATATAGAAAATATAACTATTCACGAGGGTTCTGATTATATTATTTCAAAGGCTACATTTCCGACTTATTTTATCAAAGATAAGTGTTCTATAAATGAGCTTCATGCCAAACTTGATTTAAGTATCTTTAGAAACCAAATAGCACCTTCGCTAAATATCACCCATAGATTTGTGGGAACTGAGCCTTATTGTACGGTAACTAATAATTATAATCAGAATATGAAAAAAGTTTTAGGAGAGAGTAATCCAAAATCAAACAATATAGAAGTTATAGAAATTGAAAGAAAAGAGTATAAAGATAAAGCAATATCAGCCTCAAGTGTTAGAGCTTTATTAAAAGATAAGAAGTATGATGAGTTGTCAAATATAGTACCTCCAACTACATTTGATTTTTTAGTGAAAAGGATATAGGGAATTTTATGAATATATTGAAAAAAAGTGCTTATGCAGGTACTCTAGAATCTAGTGATGCTTATATACATGTAAGTCCAATACAAGAAAATGAAATCAAGTTAATTCTTGAAAGTAGTGTTGAAGAAATCTATGGCGAAGCTATAGAAGAGTTAGTTGTACAAACTTTAAAAGAGATGAAAATAAATAATATTTTAGTAAAAGTACAAGATAAAGGCGCTCTGGATTTTGTTATAAAAGCAAGATTACAAGCAGCAATTCTAAGAGCATGTGAATCAAATGAACCTGTATGGGAGGAACTATCATGAAATTAAGAAGAAGTATGCTTTTTGTTCCAGGTTCTAATACGTCTATGGTTTGTAATGCTTTTATTTATAAGCCTGATACTGTTATGTTTGATTTAGAAGATTCAGTCGCTCTAAGCGAAAAAGATTCTGCAAGACTTATGGTTTTTCATGCATTGCAACATTTTGTATATAAAAACGTAGAAACAGCTGTTCGTGTTAATCCACTTGATAGTCCTTATGGGTTACTTGATTTAGAAGCTGTTGTAAGAGCAGGAACAGATATAGTAAGACTTCCAAAAACTGATACAGTTGAAGATGTTTTAAATATGCAAGATGCAATAGAAAAAATAGAAGAAAAAATTGGCAGAACAAAAAAGACACAACTTCTAGCAGCAATAGAAAGCGCTGAAGGTGTCGTTAATGCAGTTAATATTGCAAGATGTAGTGATAGGCTCATGGGAATAGCATTAGGTGCTGAAGATTTTGTAAGAGATTTACATACTCAAAGAACAAAACAGGGATCTGAGCTTATGGCAGCTCGTTCTCAAATTTTACTTGCGGCTCGTGCAGCTAAAATTCATGCTTTTGATTCTGTTTTTTCTGATGTCAAGGATAAAGAAGGATTTTTAGCAGAAGTAAAATATGTGAAAGGATTAGGATTTGACGGTAAATCTTTAGTCAACCCAAATCAAATTTCAGTTTTGCATGATGCATATGCTCCTTCTCAAACAGATGTTGATTGGTCACTTGAAGTTATTGAAGCTGCAAAAGAAGCAGAAGAAAAAGGGTTAGGTGTTGTTTCTCTTGATGGTCGTATGGTAGATGCTCCAATTATTGCACGAGCGAAATGGACATTAGAGTTAGCAGTTGCTTCTGGAATGATAAGGGAATAAAATGGAAAATACAAAAAAAGCTTTTGCGGGAATTAGTAAAAATATAAATTTAGAAGATAGAAATTCAAAAATACTTTCTAGTATTGAAGAGGCAGTTAAAAAATCTGGATTAAAAGATGGTATGACTATATCTTTTCATCATGCATTTCGTGGCGGAGATAGGGTTTTAAATGCTGTTTTAAGTGTTATAGCTAAAATGGGATTTAAAGATTTGACAGTAGCTTCAAGTTCACTTGCCTCTGTACATGATGAAATTATTGAGCATATTGAATCAGGAGTAGTTACACAGTTATATACTTCAGGTCTTAGAAGTAAACTTGGAGAAGCTATTTCCAGTGGTATTATGAAAAATCCTGTTCAAATACATTCTCATGGTGGAAGAGTTCAGCTTTTACAAAGTGGTGAACTAAGTGTAGATGTGGCTTTTATCGGTGTTCCTTGTATTGACAAATATGGAAATGCAAGTGGATATAAAGGACGTTCAAAATGCGGTTCTTTAGGGTATGCTATGAGTGATGCACAGTATGCAAAATATGTTATAGCTTTAAGTGAAACAATGGAACCATATCCAAATTTGCCAGCATCTATTTCTCAAGATCAAGTAGATTCTATTGTTATGGTTGATGAAGTAGGAGATCCTAGCCAAATAGGTGAGGGAGCTACAAGAATGACAACTAATCCAAAAGAGTTACTACTTGCTAGAAGAACAGCTCGTGTTATAGAAAATTCTGGATTATTTAAAGAAGGTTTTAGTATTCAAACAGGTACCGGTGGAGCATCTTTAGCAACTACACTTTTTCTTAGTGAAAAAATGGAAGAAAAAGGGATAACTGCTAGTTTTGGTTTAGGTGGAATTACTGGAACAATGGTATATATGCTTAAACGTGGTCTCATTAAAACTCTTTTAGATGTGCAAAGTTTTGATGAATTTGCAGCAAAATCTTTAGGAGAAAACCCAAATCACATAGAAATAAGTGCAAATGAGTATGCAAATTTTGGCTCAAAAGGTGCAGCAATCAAGCAACTTGATGTGGTTGTTTTAAGTGCACTTGAAATTGATACCGATTTTAATGTAAATGTAATAACTGGTTCAAAAGGTATTTTAAGAGGGGCTAGTGGAGGTCATAGTGACACAGCAGCTGAAGCAAAACTTTCTATCATTGTAGCACCACTGACTCGTGGTAGAATTCCAACAATTACAAAAAAAGTAAATACAATTGTAACTCCTGGTGGAAGTGTTGATGTTGTCGTGACAGATCAAGGAATTGCCGTTCACCCAAGAAACACTGAACTAAAAGAAAAACTTATAAAAGCAGGTCTTACTATAGTAGATATAAATGAGTTATATGAAAGAGCAATCCAACTTTGTGGTAAACCAAAAGATATAGAGTATACAGATAAGGTTGTAGCACAAATTAGATATAGAGATGGCTCTGTTTTAGATGAAGTTAAACAACTGGCTAAATAGAGTTCTTGAAAATAGAGAACTAAGACAAAAAAAACAGTGGGAATTCATAGAACGTTATAATTCCCCTGTTCTAAGTCTCACTATAAATATTCCAGGGGCGGATAAGCTAAGCCCTGATGCACAGTTTATTTATGGAGTTGCTTTAAAAGAGATAGACTTATTGGGACTTCAAGAGATAGATAAAAATCTTATATGTAAACAGACTGGATGTGAGGCTTTATTTAGTTTTAAAACAGATGCACAAAAACTAAAACTTCTTACATGTAAAATTGAAGAAACACATCCCTTAGGCCGTTTTATGGACATAGATGTTATAGATGAACACAAAAAAATACTTTCAAGAAAAGTTCCAAGAAAATGTTATATTTGTGATACTAATGCAAAAGAGTGTGCAAGAAGTCAAAAACATTCAATCACCCAATTATTAGATTTTATAAGTAAAACAGTAGATGATTACAAAATTAGCTTATAATGCTTTAATCAAAGAAGTAGAACTTACTCCAAAACCAGGTCTCGTTGATAAAGGAAATAATGGTTCTCATAAAGACATGAATATACAAACCTTTTATAATAGTGCTGAGGCTATTAAACCTTTTATAGATGAGTTTTATAAATGTGGAAATGATTTTGATGGTTTACGTAAAATTGGAATAGAGTGTGAAAAAGCGATGTTTTTGACAACCAATGGAATCAATACGCATAAAGGGATGATTTTTTCTTTAGCTGTTATTTGTGGTGCATTAGGAAGTGTAGGATATACATGTTTAAAAACTTTAAGAGGTGAGATAAAATATATATGTAAAGATTTAGTTCAAAATGATTTAGAAAAAGCTTTACATGTAAAGACTCATGGAGAAAGGTTTTATGCTCAAACAAAAAGTGAAGGAATAAGAGGAGAAGCTAGTAGAGGTTATCCAACTATTTTTGAAAAATCTTTGCCTTTTTTTCTAGAACAGCAAAATAAATATGGTGAAGATATAGCTCTTAAATTAACACTTCTTTTATTAATGAGTATAACAGAAGATAGTACTCTTTTTGCAAGAGGTGGATTAGAAGGGCTTCGATTTGTTCAAAAAGAAGCTAAAAAACTTTTACATGTAAAAGATATATCTTTACTTGAAGATTGCCTAAATGAGTTTGATGAAGTCATGATAGAAAAAAATTTATCGGCTGGTGGAAGTGCAGACTTGTTAGGACTTACTTGGTTTTTAGCACAATTAGATATGCTATAATAATCTTTTCAAATTAAAGGATTATTATTGAGGGTTTTGATACTTGAAGACAATCAGATATTATCATCAGGACTTAGCGGTAAATTAACTGCGGCAGGGTATGCTGTTGATGTTTTTTGTGATGGGGCTGATGGAGATAGTGTTTTAGAGTATCAACAATATGATTTACTTATCTTAGATTTAGGACTTCCTGGAATAGATGGAATTGATATACTAAAAAAACTTCGTGCTAATCAGAAAAAAATACTTGTTCTTATAATTTCTGCTAGAGATCAGCTAGATCAAAAAATACTTGGGCTTGAAAGTGGAGCTGATGACTATATTTGTAAACCATTTGCACTTGATGAAGTTGTTGCAAGAGTGAATGCACTTTTTAGGCGACTGCTTCAAAATGGACAAGAGCTTATAAAACTCAATTCTTTAGAGTTTGATAGTAGTTCAAGGACTCTTACAAAAAATGGAAAAAGAGTAGAGTTAAGTAGTCGAGAGCTAAGTGTTTTTGAATATCTTTTAGTCAATATCAATAAAGTTGTAAGTAAAGAAAATATAGTAGAACATATTGCTTCATTTGATGATGATATTAGCCCAACTACAATAGAAACATATATATCAAGGCTTCGTAAAAAATTGGGAGATGAGGTCTCCTTAAAAACAGTTCGTGGGCTAGGTTATATACTCAATCAAATTCATTTATGAAAATTAAATCAATACATTCACGACTTTTAACATGGCTTACAATCCCTCTTGGTTTAGTAAGTTTTTTAGCTTTTTTGATTATCTTTTTCTTATTAAGTAGAAATGTCAATCAACATTTTGATAATGCACTTTTAGTTGCGGAAAAAGGGATGGAAGAGAGACTTTATGTAAAAGATGGTGTTTTAAGATTTGCTTTGCCTCATTTTGGTATAGATATTCAAACGAGTGGAGGAGAAGGAAGTGTTTTTTTTAGTGTAGAAGATGGAAATAAAAGACGTTTAGTAGGACATGAAGATATACCAAAACCTCATACAACGAAAGAAAGAATGTTTTATAATACAATGTATGCAGATCAAGAAGTACGTGCTTTGTATGTCAAATATGAGATGTATAGAAATACAAAAGTATATAATGCAACAATTATAGTCGCTGAAACATTAGAAGAGAGAAGAGCACTTATTAATGAAATTCTTTTAATCACTATTGGTATAACTTTTTTGATAGTTTTTATAGCCATCATAGCATCTATTTTTGCAGTAAAAAAAGGTATTGAACCTTTAGTGAATTTACAATATTTTATAAAACAAAGAGATATACATGATTTAACACCTATAGAAGAAGAGGTCCCTCAAGAAGTGGACTCTTTGATTAAAAGTATAAATAATCTTTTTATAAAACTAAAAAACAGTTTTTTGCATGTAGAAAACTTTAATGCAGATGTTTCTCATCAGTTAAGAACACCACTTTGCGAACTTAAAGTACTTATTGAAACTGACAAGCTTTTAAAAAGTAGTCCCAACAAAAACCAATATTTAAATATCATAGATGGTATGGCTCATACTACACAACAGTTATTACTCGCGGCTAAAACAAATCCAGATGCTTTTGATAGGGATTGGTTTAAACCTCTAAATTTAAGCGAATTGTGTCAAAAAGTTGCAAAGGAAAAAGTTCCTTTTATCCATGAAAATGGTTTTGAATTTGCTTATGAAGTGAGTGAAAATATATGGATAAATGGGGGACCTATCGTCTTACAGGAACTTTTAAGTAATCTAATAGATAATGCCATAAAATATGCTATAGATGAAGATAAGAAACCAATAGGCACAATAACTTTGTCTTTATTGCAAAAAGATGACGCCATAATACTGAGTGTTGAAGATGAAGGATATGGGATACCAAATGAATATCTTTTAAATATATATGATAGATTTTTTAGATTAGATACTAGAAAAGAGGGAAGTGGTTTAGGACTTGGTATAGTAAAGCAAATAGCTGAGCTTCATCGTGCTTTGGTTAAGATAGAAAATAAAAAACCACAAGGGTTAAAAGTGAGTATAATCTTTAAGAGTTAATAAACTTTTTTGCAAAAAGTGGAGCAATGCCCATAACTAAAAATAATCTAAAGACATGATGTAACGCAACATAAGGTAGATTTACAGCAACAACTATAGCAATAAGATTGATTTCTGCTTGTCCTCCTGGAGAAAAAGCCAAGATGATAGAAAGTAAATCAAAATCAGTACTAATAGAAACTATAAATATAAACAATGAACAAACACACATAAGAATAAAAAAGTAGCCAAAAGTACTGAGTATAGTTGTAATAATTTCTTTAAAAGGCACCCCTCTAAAGACAAAACCAACAGAAGTACCAAGGATGATTTGAACAAATTTGATTATTTCATCAGGTGGGTGAGAAGTGACCCAGCCACTAAGATGTGCAATCATACTCACAATCATAGGACCAATCATATATGGAGCAAAAATATTTAATTTTTTAGCTAAAAAAACACCAATAATTGCCATAAAAACTAAAATAAACATATCCGTAAAAAGAACATCTTTTATAGGGGTAGAGATGACTCTGTTACCATCTAAACTAATGCCTCCGACAATTTCTATAATAAAGGGTAAAGAAAATACAATAAGAAGCAACCTTGTAGATTGAAAAAGAGTTATTTTATAAACATTTGCTCCCATAGATTCACCAATAGCAACCATTTCTAAAAGACCACCGGGCATTGAGCTAAAAAAAGCTGTCATTTTATCATGACCTAAGATTTTCCAATAGTAAAAAATTCCACACACTGCAATGATAAATACAAAAGGTAAAATCATAATCAAACTCACTGCATAATGACCTATACTTTGAAATATAGAGGGAGTGAAAGCACTTCCTATCATCAGCCCTAAAATAGTTCTCGCTGGAGGAGATAATACCTTTGGATTTTTAACTGGAATAAAAGGTATTCTTGAAACAATTGCCATAGCTGTAATAGAACCTAATAACCATGGTAGCGGAAGTTTTAAATATATAAAAATAATTGCACCAACTAGTCCTAATAGAAGAGAAAGCAGTACTTGGAAAAAGGGGGTAGATTTTTTGAGCAATTATTTTCCTTAAAAAATAGAGAAGTTAGACTTCTCTATTTTATCATTGATATACTTTATTTACGTTTTTGAATTATTTTTTTGATGATAGTTTGTCCAAATAAAGAAGCTATCATAAGACATAAAATTACAAGGGCAATTGGTCTTTCTAATATGTATGAAAATTCACCACCACTTATTTGGTATGAATGAAGTAATGAACTCTCAGCCATACGACCAAGAAGCATTCCTATAACTGCTCCTGGAACAGAATAATCATAACGTCTGAAGAACCATCCTACTAGTGCAAAAACTAAAACTGTAACTGGACCTGATAGGTTCCCTGTAAGTCCAAATGAACCTAAAGTTGCTAAAGCTAGAACTGAAGGAATCAAATAAGTCATTTTGATTTTTACAACAGAAGCTAAAAGAGGAATACATAAAATACCTAATATAATAAGTAAAAATACCTGTCCAAAGTTAGCAAAAATAATAGCATAAACAACATCCATCTGTTCACGGATAAATTGAGGACCACCTGTGATATTATGCATAGCAAATGCAGCAAGCATAACAGCAGTTGCTCCACCACCAGGAATTCCAAGTGCTAAAAGTGTTGCCATTGAACCCGCTTCACTTGTTGAGTTTGCGGACTCTGAAGCTACGATTCCTTTTGGATTACCTTTTCCAAAACTTTCTGGATCTTTATCTCTTCTTTTTGTTTCCATATATGAAATGAGGTTTGAAACAGATGAGCCAACACCTGGAACTGCTCCAATAAAAATACCTATAATACTTCCTCTTATCAAAATAACAGGATGTTTAAAGGCACTACGAAAACCTTTCATGATAGAAGTTAACCTTACTTTTCTCTGACCTTCATCTTCAACTAAGTAGTTTGTTTTAACAAGTCTAAAAAGTTCACTTGCAGCAAACATACCCATCATAGCTGGAACAACAGGTACACCATCTAGAAGATATTCGTTGCCTAAAGTTCCTCTTAGTGTTCCTTCTTCGTTAAATCCAATAGTACCTATAAGAAGTCCTACAAAACCAGCAATTAAACCTTTTAGGATATGAGTTCCTCTAAGACTTGCTATAAGAGTAATACCCCAAAGGATTACGATAAACATTTCAGCAGGACCAATTTTCAGTACCATGACTGAAAGAGGTTTGATAAGCATGAAAAGCATAATATAACCAAGAAAAACACCAAAAGTAGAAGCACCAAGAGCGATACCTAAAGCTTCATTATGTTTACCTTGTTTTGCCATAGGGTAACCATCAAAGGCTGTAGCTATACACGAAGAAGTTCCCGGAATATTCATCAAAATTGCAGGAACACCACCACCAAATGAACCACCCGTAAATATAGCCGTTAAAAATAGCATAGCTTGTAAAAAGTCCATATATAGAGTCATAGGCATAAAAATAGCCATTGCCATTGATATTTGTAGTCCAGGAGTTGCTCCAAAAACAAGACCAATCAAGATACCAGGAAATACAACCAACCAGTAAGAAGGTTCTGAAAAGAGTAGAGTAAGAGCATCACTAGCAGCTCCAAAATCTATTAAATCTAATGGATTCATATGTGCTCCTTAATAATCAGTTGGTAAGATAGACATTGGCATTGGATAAGGCAACATCTGTGAAAAGAAATAAGGAACTAAAAAACCAAATAGTAAACTATAAATTACAATCAATTTCCAATTTTTTTCACCATGCACTTTTAAAAAGATTGCAGTAAAAAGAGTTGTTCCTATATCAAAACCTAAATATTCTAATGAAAGAATATAACCTGAAAAAATGACCATAGCAGGGAGAACATCTCTGATGCTCTCCTTTTTGCTATCTGTTTTTTCATCTTCACGCAAATATCTAATGAATTCTGCAGCACATAAACCTAATGTCACAATAGCAATAGGTCCTATTAATATCAAATTTTCTATACTTGCTAATGCTTTGTATGCATCATATAAATACCATAGTATAAAAAAAGTAACAGCTAAAAGAACGCCAAAATTGACGCGTTTATCTAGACTTAAGTTTCCCATAAAATCTCCAAACCTTGATTGTTATTTTTTCAGTAAATAACCATATTTTTTATAAACTGCAAATGACTCTTTTAAGATTGCATTTGATTTTTCTGGACCAGTCCATGTTCCACCAATTTTACTTTTTTTCAAAAACTTTTGAACATCTTTTTTAGCTAATGTTTTTTTAATCGCATCTACTAAAGTTGCATATCTTGCAGGGTGCTCTTTTTTCATTTTTGCACTTACAGCAAAACCTCTCATAGAACCATTAAAGAAAGGAAGTTGGTAACCTAACTCTTTTACTGCTTCATTTACTGTTGGTACGTCCCATTTTGGATGACGCTCTTCTTTAAAAATAGCAAGAGGAGTTAAGAACTCACGAATACTTTCACTACCTTCAGCACTAATAGCAATCAAATCAACTTGACCACCAGCAACTGCTGCACGAGCTTTTCCACCACTTTGGTATGTTACAAGATTTAAGTTTTCACTAGGAATACCATGTTTTTCTAATAACATTTTTAAAAGAAGGTGACCACCTGAGCCTTGAAGAACTGCTGCTTTGATTTTTTTAGGTTCATTTTTGATTGTCTCTAAAATTTCTTTTAAAGATTTATATGGAGTTTTACTATTTACTGCGATTAGGTCATAATCATACCACTGGATATTCATATAATCAAAATCTTCAATTTTATATTTAGCACCACCAGTTAGAATAGTGTTTGCTAAGTATGGTGTAAATGTTGAAGCAAATACAGTATAACCATCTGCTGGTTTTCTAAGAACATAATTTGCTGCTATTTGAGTACCAGCACCTTTTTTGTTGATTACTTTTACACGCTCATCAAGTGTATCAGAAAGGAATGAAGACATAGAACGTGACATTCTATCAGCACTACCACCAATACCAAATCCAACAACTAAGTTAATTGGTTTAGTAGGGAACTTGTCTGCTGCTAAACTTGAACTTACAAGCATTCCACAAGCTAATGCAGCTCCTCCTAAGATTTTTGCTGATTTTCTCAGTAAATCAGTTTTTTTCATTGTTACTCCTTAAGTAATATATTTGTTAAGTTATATTATCAATCAAGCCTAGCACGAAACTGACAAATATACGTAGGAGTTTTATCAAAAATAGTAAAAATGACTATATAGACGCTTTATTGGAGAATTTATGCATAAAAACATGAATAATTATTATTTATATTTTGTAACAATTTGATACAATACGGCTATGCTAATAAAAGGAAAATTGTGGAATATATTATCATTCTTATCATGTTAGGTTTTTTATATCTTATTTTTAAGTCAAATTTAAAATCGCAACCAAAGTCAAAAGAGCAAAAACAAGGTGAGATATATGAAGAGTATAAAAGAACAATGGATTCTGAGTTATCGAATTATCTTAACGATAAAGATACGTTAGTTCAAAAGAAAACAGCACTTTTAAAAGTATTTGCAGGAGAATTACATAGAAATATGTTTTTTGATGAACAAGAAACAAGAGAGCTTATCCAAAAGCTCGCAAAATATGAGGTAAATAGTGGTAAATAGAGAAAATTTGAAGATTTATTGTGATGGAGCATGTTCGGGAAATCCTGGAAATGCAGGAAGTGGACTTGCTATATATGAAGGAAAAGAAAAGCCAACTTTAATATATGGTGATTATGAAGAAGAGGGAACAAATAATACAGCAGAATTAAATGCACTTTATAAAGCAATGAGTATCGCTTCAAGTGTAAATTGTCCTAATACAATAGAGATTTGTTCGGACTCAAAGTATAGTATAGAGTGTATAACAAATTGGGCTTATGGTTGGAAGGCAAAAGGCTGGAAGAAAAAAGGTGGAGAGATTAAAAATCTTGAAGTTATTCAACAAGCACATGCTCTTTTTGAAGAGTTAAAAACTAAGATAAAAATCACACATGTAAAAGGTCATGCTGGACTTGAAGGTAATGAGTTGGCTGATCGTATGGCTGTTTATACAATTATCTCTAAAAGTAAGGAGTACCAAAAATACTCTTTTGATACTATAGATGAAGTTTTGGCTTTAAAAAAAGGCTAACAAGAGAACTTGTTATAAGTTAGTTTTTAAAAGTTCTTAACCAAAGGTTTTCTATTTTTTCTCTTGCCCACTCAGTACGTCTAAGAAACTTGAGAGTAGATTTTACAGAGGGGTTAGAGTGAAAACAGTTCATTTTCATGCGTTTATCTAACTCTTCCCAACCGTATTTTTCTTCTAAATCTTCCACTATTTGTTGTAGTTTTATCCCATGAAGTGGGTTGTTTGGATGCTCATCAGTCATATTTGTTTGCCTTTATAAACGTATCATTTTGTAATTTTTATAGTAATTAATCACTTGCATAAGAAGTAAAGCAATAATACCATATATCCAATATAAAAACCATTGTGAAATCATACCTATAAAACCATCTTCATAATAATAATCGACAACTTGAAAAACAAGGAAAAAAACTACACTTGATTTTAAAGAAAATTGATTGTTTGGAAGAAAATCTATGATTTCAAAACCTTTTAGTTTGACTTTAAAAAAAACAAATGCGCTTACAAGAGGAATAAGTGCTAAATATAACAAATATTCCTTTGTGAGCATTTGAACTGTTTTTTCTTGACCAAACATAAAAAGATAGGTTGCTATGATACATACAAATGTAAATACAAACATGTTTCTCGTGTTTATCAAAACTATTCCTATCAAATTTTTAGTGTATTGTATATTTTTTTACTTAATATACTCTTGATAAGCTTCTTTAAGTCGTTTAACACCTATCTCAATATCTTCTAAAGTTGCATTCGTAAAGTTTAGTCTTGCATATGGTGTTGGGGTATCTGTTTTATAAAAAACACATCCAGGAACATAGGCAATATTTTTTTGTATAGCAACATCAAAAAGTTTCATCGTATCAACTGAGTCATTAAATTTTATCCAAAAGAACATGCCCCCTTTTGGAAGTTCAAACTCGATTGCATTTCCAAATTCTTTGCTTAAAGCTTGTGCCATAGTATCTCTTTTAACTTTATAGCTTTTGATTAGAGTGTTTACATGTAAAGCTAAATTACCTTCTTTTATGATGTTGGCTACTATGTATTGAAAAAACTTTGGACTTTGTAAATCAGTATTTTCTTTCATACTTTGAAACACTTTTAAAAATGCCTCATTTGCTCTCATCCAACCTATACGAAAATCTGGAACTAAAGTCTTTGAAAAAGTTCCCAAACTAACACTCAATTCTGGTAAAAGTTCTTCAAAGCTTATGCCTTTGCTACCATCATAACGTAAATCATTGTAAGGGCTATCTTCTATAACGAGTACATTATATTTTTTAGCAAGACGAGCCACTTCAACTTTACACTCTTCTTCCCAACTCCATCCTGTTGGATTTTGAAAAGTAGGGATTGCATAAAAAAACTTTGGTTTTTGAGTCTTGAAAATCTCTTCAAGCTCAGCTGTATCTACTCCTTTACATGTAAGATTTACTTCAACTATATTTGCATCATATAAAGCAAAAAGGTTTAAAGCTGCTAAGTAACTAGGAGCTTCAACAACAATAGTATCTCCGGCATTGATAAAAGCTTTACAAAGGATATCAAGTCCTTGTTGTGAACCTGTTGTTATAAGTATCTCTTTATCATTTGAGTTTGTATATGTCTGTGCCAACTCTTCTCTTAGTGAACATGCCCCTTGTGCTTGACTATACTGATACATACTTCTTGGTTGTGTATCTAAAGAGTGATTTATCTCTTGTTTGATAAGCTCATGAGGAAAAAGTGATTCATCAGGGAGTCCGCCTGCAAAAGAGATTATATCTGCATGACCTATGACATCTAAAATTTTTCTCGTAAAAGAACGTGGTGCATTTTTAACTCTGTCTGCAAGTAGTGTATTCATTATGTATCCTATCTATTTTTTGATAATAGAATATTAGCTACATGTAAAGAAATTAACTACATAAAAAATAGCTTTTTGTTTGTCGAAATGTGCTATTATAATAATATGTTTTTTATATTTTTGTATTCTTCTTCGCTTATATCACCGTTTGCAAATCTTTTTTTTGCAATAAACAGAGCTTTCTCATCACTATTTTTAGTTTTTTTTCTTTTATCCACTATATAACTAAAAACAGCGAAAAGCATTCCTAAAATAACAATCCAAAAAATAAATCCTGGCATAAAAAAACCATGTCCCATAAATGCATGTCCATACATAGTATCTCCTTCTATTTATAATACAGTATAAAGCAATAATATTAATAGTATGTTAATAGTTTAAAATAAATAGAGTATAATTTCTCATGAAAAAAGATACAAGAAATGACCATAAACAAAGAATTAATGATGTACTAAACCATATACATGCTGATATTTCAGATGCTCATAGTGTAGAAAGCTTAGCATTAAAAGCATCCATGTCACAATTTCATTTTAATAGAGTGTTTAAAAAGATGATGGGTGAGAGTGTACATACGTATGTAAGAAGAGTACGTCTTGAACATGCAGCAAATTTTTTGATTTTTAATCCAGACTCTAGTATCTCTGAGATATTGAGAGAAGCAGGTTTTGTATCTAACTCTTCTTTTACCCATGCCTTTAAAGAGTGCTTTGGCGTGACTCCTTCTAAGTGGAGAGAGATTGATATCCCACAAGATATTAGTGATAATATAGCAGAGATAAATCCCTTACATGTAGAGATTGGATATGTGCCTAAAAAGAGGGTTGCATATGTGCGTCATAGAGGTTATAACAAAAGTATAAAAGAGGCTTGGCAAAGACTTGAAGAGTGGTGTAATTCCAATGGCATGGATTTTTCAGAGTTCCCTATGATTGGACTTCATCATAGCAATCCAAATATAGTGAAAAAAGAAGATTGCCATTATGTTGCCTGTTTAGAAGTTAATGATGAGGTATATAGAAGTGGTAATATAGGAGTGATGTATATTCCTCGCATGTTTTGTGCAAAATTTTCTTTAGTTGGTAAGTACGGTGATTTGATGAAGTATATGGATTATATCTATTATCAGTGGTTACCAAATAGTCATTATGAAAAAGTACATCTTCCCTCAATGGCTATTTATCATAAAAACCATTTTATAAGAGAAGATGAAAAGTTTGAACTTGACTTTTATGTGCCAATAAGACATAAATAAAATATTAGGCAATACTCATAGAAAATTTTGTTATATAGTATCCATCAACAATTAACCAAGCAAATAATATTGTTGCAAGATAAATTGGTTTAAATCCTACGCCTTTAAACTTTTTAAAACTAGTTTCCATTCCAAGAGCACTCATAGCCATAGTCAAAGCAAATGTATCAAGAGCATTTATATCTTGTACTAAAGTATTTGGCAATAGTGCTAAAGAATTAAATCCTGCAACACCAATAAAACCAATAGCAAACCAGGGAATAGTAATTTTTGATTTGTTTTGTTTTGTGCTTTTTTTCTTTGATAACCATAATCCTAAGAAGATCAAAAAAGGAGCAATCATCATAACTCTAAGCATTTTTACTATAACAGCATTATTAGAAACTTCTGTCCCTAAAGTATTTCCAGCAGCTGCAACGTGTGCTACTTCGTGGATTGTTCCACCTATATATATTCCCATGCCAGTAGGGGTTAAATCTAAAAAACCAGTTTGATATAAAAAAGGATATAAAAACATAGCTATTGTTCCAAAAACTACAACAGTTGAAACAGCAATAGCACTTTTGTGAGGCTCACTTTTTAATACAGGCTCCGTTGCAAGAACTGCAGCTGCCCCACAAATAGAACTACCAGCTGTTACAAGTATGGTTGTGTCAATATCAAGTTTTAAGATTTTAGTTCCTACAATATAACCAATAAAAAAGGTTAAAGACACGACTAGTACACTTGTAAGAATTCCTTCTATACCAACTTGTGCTATATTTTGAAAAGTAACTCTAAATCCATAAAAAACAATAGCTGTTCTTAAAAGTGTTTTTGTTGAAAAGTTTATACCACCTATCCACTCTTGAGGTAATTTATTTCTTAGCGTATTTGCATAGATGATTCCTAAAGTTATACCTATAATCAGTGGGCTAATACTTAAATGCTTAAAAAAAGCAAAATCTGATATATACATAGCTGCCATTGCAAAGAGTGCAACAAACAGTAAACCATTGAGTGTGTTTTGTCTATTTTGTTTTGAAAATGCCATATGAATCCTTTAACATGATTATATTACTTGGGTATTTATTTGTAAAATATATTAAACTTGATATAATCATTTATATTTTTAATAAAGGTGTTGAATGACTTTAAAAGAGATAGAGCTATTTTATATGTTGAGTGAAAATCCTCATGTTTCACAGTTATCTAAAAAGATTTTATTGAGTCAATCTGCTATATCATTAGCCATTAAATCACTTGAAGCAAAGTTAGGCGAACCACTCTTTGATAGGATAGGAAAAAAACTTATACTCAATGAGAGAGGAAGAGATTTTAAAGAAAAAACCTATCAAAGTTTTTTATCCCTAAAAGATGCACAAAACTTTTTTAAAGAAGAAAAAATTTCTGGAGCTTTACATGTAGCTGCTAGTAAAACAATAGGAAATTTTATAATGCCTCAAATTTTATATGATTTTCTTTTAAAATATGAAAATATAGATATAAATAAAGAAGTTAAAAATTCATCTCAAATAATAGAAATGGTAAAAAATGGTAAATTAGACATAGGTTTTATAGAATCAGAATGTAATGAAGAAGATATTATAAAAGAGGTCATGGGTGAAGATGAACTAGTAGTTGTAACGAGCGACCAAGCATTACCAAGTAAAATGTATTTAGACGAGCTATATAATAAAAAATGGATACTTAGAGAGAAGGGCTCAGGCACAAGAGAAGTATTTTTAAATGAAATTGGGGCGTTAGCGAAAGATTTAAAAATCTTTATGGAGTATCTGGATTTTGCAGAGATAAAAGAGTTACTAAAAAGAAATATAGAAGTGGTTACATGTATATCGAAAGTAGCTATAAAAAAAGAGTTAAAAGATAGAGATTTAAAACAAATCAAGCTAATTAATATTGATGTAAAGAGAAACTTTTACTGTATCTATCATAAAAATAAATATAAAAGCAAACTGTTTGAGACTTTCAAACAGTTTGCAAAGAAGGGTTTTAACTAGTCGTCTTTTGCAAATCTTCTTTTATGAAGTACTGCAAAAAATGTAGGAACATAAATAAGATTTAAAATCGTTCCCCATGCAAGTCCAAAACCAAGTGAAATTCCGAGTGGTTGGAAGATAGCTGCTTCTCCTGCAGGAAAGAAAATAAGAGTTGAAAGACCTATTAGAGTTGTTATGGTTGTTAGAAAAATTGGTCTTAAACGTTTTGTTGCTTCTTTATATAAATCTTCTACATTCTTCACTTTTTGAAGATAAGTCATCATGATAATACCATCGTTTATAACAACCCCTGCAAGTCCAAGAGCCCCAATAATGGAAGGCATTGTAAGATTTAAATCCATTATAAAATGTCCTATTAAAACCCCTAAGAAAGAAAAAGGAATAACAGACATAAGTATAAAAGTATCTCTAAATGAGTTAAAAAGATATAACATACTTAAAGAAATTAAAAGAAGAGCAATAGAAGTTGCTGAAATCATATCGTTTCTTAGTTCCTCATTTTTTTTCTTCGCCCCTAAAAATTTTATTGTTACGCCTTTGTTTTTGAGCTCATCTATAACAGGTTGTATTTTATCAAGTGCTTCACCTGCTGTGATTATTTTTGTGTCTACGTTTGAGTAAACATAAAATGTCTTATCACCATAGTCTTTAGAAACTTTTTCAAAGGACTTTATTATCTCATAATCAACAACTTCTTTAAGTACAACGTTTCTTCCATCGCTTAAACGTATTTTCATATTGTTAAGAGTTTTGATATCGTCTTTGTTGATACTTTCTACTTTTATCTCTAGAAGATCTTTATCATCAAAGGCAGATGTTTTCTTTTTTGATAAGAATATGTTTGAGAGTGTATTCCCTAAACTTTTTTCATCAATTCCTAATGATTCTCCATAAGAGTTTATTTTGAGTTTTATTTCATCTATACCTATTTTTGCACTATTTGTAACAGAGACAATACCATCTAGCTTGTTAAGTGCCCCTTGAATTTTTTTAATTGAATCAATAATCTCTTGATTGTTATTAGAAATAATACCAATTTTGATATCTGATTTTACAGGTCCTGCTTTTCTTTGGAGTACAAAGATTTCATCTAAGTTATACTTTTCTTTATAATGTTGTTTTTTCAAAAATTTCTTTAGTTTTTTGGAAAGTACAAAAGAACTTGTTTCTCTAATCCTCTCACTATCATCATAATAAAAACTAAGATAAGGGGTTATGTACTTATCAAAAGCACTTTGTGGAGTCATCTTGTAAAGCTCTAATGTAATAAACATAACATAAGGGTAGTTTTCACTTGAGCTTTCAGCATTTCTTCTGTATCCGGCTAAAGAAGAGATAGTTTTTATCTCAAAATCATCTTTTTTCTTATAAAAATCTTTTGAAATTTCATTGACTATTTTATAAGAGTCTTCTATAGGCGTATTGATATTTGCTTTTAAAGAAATGTTGATAGTAGTAGAATCAAATCGAGGAAACATTTGAAATTTTGCGTGTTTTATACCTAAAAAAGTTAAAACCGGAATCATAATTAAAAACAAAAATAGAAAAGTTTTTCTATAGTGAATATGCTTATGTATAATAGTACTGTATATACGGTTTGCTCTTTCCCAGGACAAAGCACGGGACTCTTTTTTAAGAGTATGAGCAGCGTGTAGTGGTAAAAAGATAAATGACTCTATAAGTGAAGCTATAATAAGTGATGAAACTGCTATAGGGATAAGTTTTATAAACTCTCCCATGGTTCCACTTATCATTAAAAGAGGGATAAAGGCAAAAAGAGTTGTTATTGAAGCTAAAATCACTGGTTTTGCCATCTCCGTTGCACCTTTTATAGCAGCTTCATGAGGCTCCATACCTTCTTCAACTTTTTGTTGAATATTTTCAGCAACCACGATAGCATCATCAACTACAATACCAAGCGCAACTAAGACACCAACTAAGGAAATCATATTTATGGTATAACCAAAAAGATGAAAATAAATCACAGCCATTACAAAAGAAGTTGGTATACCAATACCTACAATTATAGCCATACGAGTATTAATAAGGATGATGAGTAAAATAATGATTAATATAAGACCAAAAAGGATGTTTGATACAACTATATTGAGTCTATCTTTAATTCTTTGTGAATTATCATTGTGCAGTATAAAGTCGACATTTTTATACTGATTTTGAAGTTTTTTGACTAAAGTGCTAATATTCTTTTTAGCATTGAGTGCATTTCCTGTTTCTGTTTGAGAAATTGCTAAAGATAAAGAAGCTCCAGTATTGATTGATGAGAGAGTGGATGCATCTTCATATCTTTTTTCTACTGTAGCAATATCACTTAAATAGATTTTTTTACCATCAACCTTTAAAAGAGTATCTTGCATGGCCTGAGAATTTTTTTTGCCATTATAGGTTGATAAATAGTAGTGTTTTCCATGGCCTTCAATCTTACCTACGGGAAAGATATAGGAGATGCCAGCAATGGCATTAAAAACAGAGTCTTTGTTAAGTCCAAAACTCTCTATTTTTTTTTCATCTATTTGAATATTATAATACATGTCAGAATCACCATATATTGTAACTTCTGAAATGTCGTTAACTGATAACACTTTTGTTTTTAAATCTTTTGCAAAATCAATGAGTTCAGATAGGTTTTTTTCTTTTGATGTAATAGAAATAGTCATTAAACTTTTCCCAGTAACCACAACAGATACCCTTGGATCGTTCATATCTTCAGGAAAGTTTTGTTTTACTATATCTATAGAGTCTTTTATCTTAGCTGCTACATCGTATTTGTTTAGACCTTCAATGAGTTCTACATTTATCTTAAAGCTACCAGGGATGATAGTAGAAGTCATCTCATTGATACCTTCTATACTTTTTAATTCATCTTCTATTTCACGAACGGCAATTTTATCTAAAATATCTATTGAAGCACCACTATAGCTCCCTGAGATACCAATCTTATCTAATTCAAATGTTGGAAATATTTCTTTTGGAGTTTTTGTATAAGAGATAACTCCAATCAAACATATTAAGAAAAATAAGACATAATTCATTTTTGAATTATTTATAAAAAACTGTATGATTTTATCCATAAAAATACCCTAAATTATTAAATTAGGGTATTTTATCGTATGAGTGTTAACAAACTTATAATACTAATAATGAATTGTTTTATTTATAGAAATATATCTTAATTTTCTTGGTGCAACTTTTACTATTTTGTGACCGTTATAGTATCCTATATTTTTATACCCTACAAATCTCTCTTCACTAGTTTGTGTATATCTTGTAGAACATCTTTGTTGTGTCTCATAACTTCTATAAGAGTCTCTTCTTTGGTTATTTGAAAGATTATGGCCTACCATAGTTCCTATAAGTGCACCACCTATAGTTGCAACTGTTTTACCTCTACCTTTGCCTACTTGATTTCCTAGTATTCCTCCTGCAACTCCTCCTATTAAAGTACCAAATGGATTTGAAGAGTTTCTATGACTACTTCTATAGCGTTGCACTGGAACTTGTTCATCCCAACACTCTTGGTAAGGAACACTTGTAGTCACTGTTTTATATATTGGTTTAGAGTGTGTTACTTTTACTTTCTCTGATGAAGTGAATGAGCCTGCACTAAGTGAGATTGCAGCTACTGTTAAAATTATTGCTATCTTTTTCATTTTAAATCCTTTTTATTTTATGTTTTCTTTAACTTAGAACTTGTTCCAAGTTAAATTTCTCTCACTGAAGCTAAACCTGTGGTTTGAATCAGTTGTTAAAGTAATTGTAAAATAAAAAAGTGAAATGATTGTGAAAGAAGAGGTGAGCTGAGTCACCTCTTTAAAATGATTAAGCTTTTACTTCTTTTCCATAAAACCTTACGGTTAAAGCAACTACGACGAGTGCTAAAGGAAGTAATATATACATAGAAACACCCATAGCTGCTGGAATATATCCAAATACAATAGCTACAATACCAACAAAAATAGCATAAAATAGCTGGGTACGGATATGGTCCATATGATCACAAGATGATCCCATAGATGAAAGGATAGATGTATCTGAGATTGGTGAACAGTGATCACCAAAGATAGCACCAGTTAGAACTGCACTAATATTTAAAACAATATAGTTTTGAAGTTCTGCATTTTCTAATCCCGTATGAATACCCACAGCATTTGCAATAGGAATTGCTAAAGGCATTAAAATTCCCATAGTTCCATAAGATGTTCCTGTTGCAAAAGAAACGATAGAACCTAGTATAAAGATAATAGAAGGTAAAAGTATTTGTGGTGTAGAATCTGTTAGCATAGAAACAAGATATGCTGAAGTTCCAAGCTCTTTGATAACTGAACTTATGGACCAAGCAAGGATAAGAATAACAGCTGTAATAACTAAAGCTTTTACACCTAATACCCATGTTTCTAGTCCTTCACTTAGGTTGAACATTTTTTGTTGTATACCCATTCCAATTGCTACAATAGAAGCAAAGAGTGCA
Organism: Sulfurospirillum arcachonense DSM 9755; assembly: GCF_000597725.1. GTDB lineage: Bacteria > Campylobacterota > Campylobacteria > Campylobacterales > Sulfurospirillaceae > Sulfurospirillum_A > Sulfurospirillum_A arcachonense. The sequence goes on along the minus strand of NZ_JFBL01000001.1, from coordinate 263,552 downwards.
GCTTCAAAAAGAACGATACTAGCATCAGCCGCTCCAAAACAATCTCGTATTGAAGCAAAAGAGTAAGGATCTGCACTCACTATTTTTAATGCTGCTTCGTCAAGTGAATGGTAACCATTGAAATAAAATCCAAAAAATGCTACTACTATAAGACTTAGTATTGGAATAATCGCATTCCAAATTGAGTGTTCTACTCCATCTTTAGGTTCAAGTGTTGAGCTTTCTTGGTTCATCATAATATTTGCATTTGGGTGATACACTTGGCCTGTTGAAATAGCTCTAGTTGCAGCCTTATGCATAGATCCAAATTCACGTAAAAAATATGCTGTAAAGAAAACAAAAGCTAACATCAAGATGTTATAAAAACGATAAGGAATAGTTTCTACAAAAATTGCATAAGCATTTACATCAACTTGTCCAATCATGGCATATGCATCTTTAATAAGAGATATTTCATATCCAATCCAAGTTGAAATTAGAGCAATACCTGCTATTGGTGCTGCTGTTGCATCTATGATAAAAGCAAGTTTTTCACGGCTTACATGTAACTTATCTGTAACAGGTCTCATAATAGGTCCAATGATAAGTGAGTTTGCATAATCATCAAAGAAGATAAAAAACCCCATAATCCAAGTATAGATTTGAGCAGAACGTTGAGACTTTGCTTTTTTAGATAAACTCTCAGCGATAGCTCTAGGCCCGCCCATTTTTGTAATGACAGCAATCATCCCACCGATTGTTAAAACTTGAAGAATGATTCCGGCATTCCAAGAATCTGCCATAGAACCAACCATTTTACTTACAAGATCTATAAATGCATTGTAAAATGCAATAAATATATTGTTACCCGTGATGTTTATAAGAAAAGTTCCACTAAAAATACCTATAAAAAGTGAAAAAATAACGTTTTTTGTTATGAACGCTAAAGCTATTGCCACTAAAGGTGGAATAAGGGTTAGTACCCCATATATTTGTGCATTTTCTTTTGCATCAGCAAAAAGTGCTAATGGAAGAAGTGTTAATGCTAAAATGAATTTTAATTTACTATTCAAAAAGTCCTCCTAAAAATTAAACTAATCATTCTAGCATAAGTTTATTTATAATATTAAAAATGTATTGTTAAAAGTAGTACTAAAATATTTTTATAAAAATGTTATAATTTCTTTATGAAAAAATATATACAAAAATTACCAAAAGCAGAATTACATTTACATATAGAAGGTACATTTGAACCTGAACTTATGTTTAAATTGGCAAAAAAAAACAATATATCAATTCCTTATAAAAATGTCGAAGAAGTAAGAAAAGCCTATAACTTTACTTCATTACAATCTTTTTTAGATATATATTACGCGGGAGCAAATGTACTCGTTGAAGAAGAAGATTTTTTTGATTTGACCTGGGAGTACCTTCTAAGGTGTAAAGAACAAAATATAGTTCATACAGAGATAATGTTTGACCCTCAAACTCATACAAGTAGGGGTATAAAGTTTGAAATAGTTATCAACGGAATCACAAAAGCATTAGAAAAAGCAAAAAAAGAGTTTGGTATAACTTCATTTTTAATTATGAGTTTTTTAAGACACTTAAGCCAAGAAGAAGCATTTGTTATACTTGAAGAGTCAATCCCTTTTAAAGAAAAAATTTTAGCAGTAGGTTTGGATTCGAGTGAAATAGGAAATCCTCCACAAAAATTTCAAGATGTTTTTAAAAAAGCAAAAGAGTTAGGTTATAAACTCGTAGCACATGCAGGAGAAGAGGGAGATACTTCTTATATTTGGGGAGCGATTAATCTTTTACATGTAGATAGAATTGATCATGGGATTAGATGTGATGAAGATGAAAAACTTTTAGAATATTTAAAACAAAAGCAGATACCTTTGACTGTGTGTCCACTTTCAAATGTAAAATTAAAAGCAGTAGATACTATGAGTAACCATAATATAGTTAAACTTCTACGAGCAGGACTTATGGTGACTGTCAACTCAGATGATCCTTCATATTTTGGTGGTTATTTAAATGATAATTTTGAATCTTTAGTAAAAAGTTTAGATATAAGTAAAGAAGAGGTAAAAAAGTTGGTGATTAACTCTTTTAAAGCTTCTTTTTTGAATAGTGTGCAAATTGAAAAATATATTGAAATGATTAAAGAAGTTTAGAGTTAGCTCTAACTTCTTTTTAATGTCCTCTACCTATAAATTCGGCAGCTTCTGTTATAATTAAAAAAGCATCAGGGTCATATTCTACAACTAAATCTTTTAGTAATTGGATTTTACTTACATCAACGGTTACATAAATAACTGTTTTATTTTGTCCTTGATGTAGACCTTGTCCTTTAAAAACAGTACCATGTTCTTCAATGTTTTCTCTTATTTGATTTGTAAGTTCTTCTACATTGTTTGAAATAATATTAACTATTTTTTTAGAAGGTCGTCCTGTTAAAATCATATCAATAACTTTTGCAGTAATATAAACACTAAGCATACTATAAAGAGATTTTTCCAAATCACCATATACAAAAATAGACGTAACCATAAGAGTTGCATCAATGATTAAGAGTACTTCTGCTGCTTTTAAATTGGTCCTTGCTGCAACAATTTCTCCAACAACACTAGTACTCCCTGTGGATGAACGGCCCTTGATGATTAAACCAACACCTAGTCCAACGCATATACCACCAAAAATAGCAGCTAGCAGTATGTCATCGGTAAGTGGTTTTATCTGTAAAATTTCTTTGAGTAAATCTGTAAAACTTGAAACTAAAAAAATAGATATAAATGTTTTAAAAGTGTAGTATTTTCCAAAGTATACATAACCTAATATAACAAAAGGAAGACTAACAAGAGCGATAAGCATACCTAATGTAAGAGTAGATGATAGATAATTTATCATAAGAGCCATACCTATCCCTCCACCAGTTATTATATGGTTTGGAGATAAAAATAGTACGGTTCCAAAAGCTAAACTAAATGTGCCAAAAACGAGGTAAATATAATTATAAATTTGTGAAAATTTTTTCATTGTGGGGTCCTGTCTTAATATTGATTTGAAATTATACAGTTGAAGTAGTAGAAATCACGTGTGATTTAATATTAAACGAGTATTATATCCTTATTGATTTATACTAAACTTAGTATGAAAGTAGTATTCTTCATAAAAGAAAAATTTGGATAAAAAGAGAGAAAAGTGAAATATAGACCAATATTTATATCAGCAACAAATACAGATATAGGAAAAACATACACAACAATTAAACTTATAGAAGAGTTAGGAAAAAGAGGCTTAAAAGTAGGTGTTTTAAAACCCATAGAAACAGGGGTAGAAGAGTATCCTCTCGATGGAAGACTTTTACTTCAAGCCGTACAAAAAACAAATCCTGCATTAAAAGAGTTTACATGTAAAGATATTGTGCCCATCCAATACAAACTTCCAGCTTCGCCTTATGTCTCAAAAGCTGGTGAAAAAATAGACTATGCATCTATACACGCTGCATTTGAAAACATAGCACAAGTAAGTGATATAGTTGTTATTGAAGGAGCTGGAGGGTTAATGGTTCCTGTTGATGAAAAGCTTTACATGTATGATTTGATTAAAGAGTTCAATGCCATTACACTTTTAGTAACTCATGCAAATCTTGGTTGTATTAATGATACTTTGTTAAACATAAACTTATTAGAGTCCTTAGATGTAAAATATACTTGGTGTATAAATTTTAGAGAAAATGAAGAAGATTTTATAAAAACTACCTTGCCATTTTATGAATATAAATTTGGCAAGGTACTAAGTGTTCAAAAAAATATTTGTGAAATCTTAGATTCTTTAGTAATGAACAGAGATTGAAAGATGTATAGTATCTAGTTGTCTGTTACTGTATTTAGTTATAGTTTTACCTTTGTAAGTTGCAATGTTCTTATAGCCAACTAATTTTTCAGCGCTTTTTTCTTGATACTTTGTTACACATCTTCTTTGCATTGAAGAGGATGGTGTATTTCCTCTTTTTGAAAGATTGTCTCCAACAAGAGTACCAACAATAGCACCACCAACAGTCGCTGCAGTTTTTCCACTTCCTCCACCAACTTGATTTCCTAAAATTCCTCCTGCAACACCACCAATAAGAGCACCTATCGGACTATTATCAGAGCTACTTGTCGTCACTTCTTCATCCCAACACTCTTGATAAGGAGTTCTTGTTGTGACTGTTTTAAAGATAGGTTCACTCGAAATTACATTTACAGAGTCGCTATAACTAATAGATTCTGCACTTAAAGTCAAACCTAAAAATAAACATGGAATTAAAATAAGTTTTTTCATGTGATATCCTTTTTGTTTTCCAATATTTTACACTTCTAATTTAAACAGAGTGTTAATTAAGTGAAAAATTGATAAAATTCATCAATTTATTTGAGGAAATACTGTGCAACATTTAATAAATACAAGAGATTTTTCTCTTGAAGAAATAGATGCGCTTTTAAAAAGAGCAGAAGAGTTTTTAGATGAAAAACAAAGAGATATACTAAAAGATCGTATGATTATTACTATCTTTTTTGAAAATTCAACGAGAACAAGAAGTAGTTTTGAAGTAGCGGCTAAAAGACTTGGTGCAAATGTTGTGAGTCTTGATGTCTCTAAAAGTTCATCAAGTAAAGGTGAAACACTGTTCGATACAGCAGCAAACCTTGATGCAATGGGTCCTGATGCGATTGTAGTTAGACATAAAAATGCAGGTGTTCCTCATATCTTGGCAAATTACGTTAGCTGTCCTATCTTAAATGGTGGAGATGGTTCTCATGCACATCCTACTCAGGCCTTGTTAGATTTGTTTACAATGAGTAGATACTTTAAAGATTTAAAAGGCAAAAGAATAGCAATCGTAGGAGATATTAAAAACTCTCGTGTTGCCAATAGCAATATTGAACTTCTTACAAGATACGGTTTAGATGTAACTCTTGTCGCACCTCCTCATTTTTTACCTGAAACATCACTCAAAGTAAGTCATGACATAAAAGAAGTTATTGATCATGTAGATATTATTATGAGTCTTAGAACACAAACAGAACGTCATAAAAATCAAATCTATGCTTCACTCAAAGATTATGCAAAAGACTTTTGTATTACTAAAGAGTTGGTAGGCGATAGAAATATACTTTTATTACATCCTGGACCAGTTCATAGAAATGTAGATATAGATGATGCTATGTTAAGAGACCCTAGGTGTAAAGTTCTAGAACAAGTTAAAAATGGTGTTGCTATTCGTATGGCAGCGCTGGAGAAATTGATTGGACATAATTGAAAAGTTAAATGAATATGGCAAAAAGAGAAAACCTCTCTTTTTTGCCATAGATTTTGAGATGAAAAACTGGATTTTAGAAGATGAAAATGTCCAGTTTAAACTAGAAAAATTTAGAAACTACGAACACATAAACCTTCCTAAAAAAAGTAAGATTTCCAACAAGTTACATGTAAGCTTCCAAGAGTACGAAAAAGCCCTAAATAAAGTAAAAGAAGAGATAAAAAAAGGAAATACCTATCTTTTAAATCTTACTTTTAAAACAAAGCTTGAAGGTGAGATTGACTTAGAGTCTATCTTTCATAGTGCAAATGCACCTTTTAAGTTACATGTAAAAGATAAATTTGTCTGTTTTTCTCCTGAGAGGTTTGTAAAAATAGAAGATAACCAAATAAGTACTTATCCCATGAAAGGGACGATTGATGCAAGTGAAGAAAATGCTAAAGAGAAGATACTAGCCAATCAAAAAGAGATGAGCGAACACACCATGGTAGTAGATTTACTCAGAAACGATTTAGGCATAGTGGCAAAAAACATACAAGTAGAAAAGTTTCGGTATATAGAGAAGATAAATGCAGGGAAAAAAGAGCTCTTGCAAGTAAGCTCAAAAATCACTGGAGATTTAGATGAAACTTGGCATGAGAGTTTAGGATATATACTAGCTAAGATGCTTCCTGCTGGTTCAATAACAGGAACTCCAAAGAAAAAAACAGTACAAATTATAAATAAAATAGAAGATTATGAGAGAGGTTTTTTCACAGGAGTTTTTGGTTACTACGATGGAAAAAGTTTAGATTCTGCAGTGATGATACGTTTTATAGAAAAAACAGAAGATGGGTACATATACAAAAGTGGCGGAGGCATTACACTTGATAGTGACGCTCTAAGTGAATTTGAAGAGATGAAAGATAAGGTTTATATACCAAGTTAAATAAAATATTACAAAATGAAATATTTTATTTAAAATCTATTTTTTTAGATAAAATAACACATAAATATTATAAGGGTGAGAATGACTAAAAGAATTGCTAATAATGTGATTGAACATAATGAATTAAAAGTTATAGATTTATTCGCAGGTATTGGTGGAATAAGATTAGGTTTTGAAGAAGTATTTAAAAATAAATTAAAATTTGTTTTTTCTTCAGAAATTGATAGCAATGCTCAAAAAACTTATAATATAAATTTTTACGAGAAGCCATTTGGTGATATTACTAAAATAGATGAAAAAGAAATACCTGAGCATGATATTATTTTAGCAGGTTTTCCTTGTCAAGCATTTAGTGTTGCTGGACATAGAAAAGGTTTTGATGATACTAGAGGAACATTGTTTTTTGATGTTGCAAGAATAGCAAAACATCATAAGCCAAAGGTGATTTTTTTAGAAAATGTAAAAGGTTTTGTAGGACATGACAATGGAAATACTTTCAAGGTTGTAAAACAAACTCTAAAAGATATTGGATATAAAGTTTTTTCAAAAGTATTAAATTCAAAAGATTTTGGTATACCACAAAATAGAGAACGTATTTATATAATTGCTTTTTTAGATAATTCACTTGATTTTAAATTTCCTCTAGAAACCAAATTAGAAAAAAGTATTAAAAATTGTTTAGAGACTAACGTGGAAAAGAAATATTATTATAATGGAAAACCTTTATTTGAAAAAATCAAAGATGATGTCGTTAGTGAGGATAGCGTATATCAATGGAGAAGACGATATATTAGAGAAAATAAAAGTTTAGTCTGTCCTACATTAACAGCAAATATGGGAACAGGAGGACATAATGTTCCTATAATTAAAGATAAAGTAGGAATACGAAAATTAACTCCAAGAGAGTGTGGTAATTTTCAAGGATTTCCTGCTTCTTATAAAATTCCTACTTCTTTGGCTGACTCACATTTATATAAACAATTTGGAAATTCTGTTTCTATAAATGTTATAAAATCACTTGCTGTAGAAATAAAAAAATCATTAGGATATTGATATGTTTTTTAAGTCACAGTTGTTAAAAGATCAAGAAGAGTATAAAAATAATTTACAATTGATTGGAAGTTTATCAAATCTTTTTTCAGATTCATTAACACCATATTTATATTATAGGATTGCTGAAAAAATCTTTTGTAAATCATTCAATGCTGATGACTTATCAAGAAGTGATGTTGCTATCGATGCAAAAAAGAAAAAATTAGGAATTGGTCTAAAAACTTTTTTGATAGGAAATAAAAAGTCATTTCAAAAAGTTGCAGAGTTTAATAGTGACAAAAATATCTACGAAAATTTAGAATATAAAAAATTAATTTATAAAATAGCTGAACTAAGAAATGCAAGAATTGAATTTTCTCAAAATTTATTTTCTTTAGATAATTCAATTTATCACTGTATTGTTAGAGATAATGGATTATTTAAAGTTTATGAAGAGAATATGTCACTAGTTGATATTGAAAATATTAAGAATATCAAACAAAATAAAAGCTCAATAACTTTTAATGATGGGAAATATGATTATTCTTTTCTCTTATCTAAAAGTACACTTACAAAAAGATTTTGTACTAGTGATTTTTTATTTGAGTTTCCTATTAAAATTTTAGAAAATCCACTTGAAAATTTAAAGCAATGTTTTGAAAGTAAGCAATTACTATTTTCATCAGAAACAAGAGTAAAAGAGACTATTTATTTACCCTTACATGGAAAAGATAAAACTGTTTTTGAAAGAAGTGGTTTAAATCAATGGAATGCAAAAGGTAGAAAAAGAGATTATAATGAAGTCTATATTCCTGTACCCTCAATAATCTATACAATAAATTCAAATTTTTTTCCAGATAGAAATACATCTTTTAATTTAAAATTACCAAATAGTAAAATTATGAAATCAAAAATTTGTCAAGATGGTGGGAAAGCTTTAATGTCATATTCCAATAAAGAACTTGGTAAGTGGATATTAAGAGATGTTTTAAAATTAAAAGAGGGTGAACTTTTAACATATGACAAACTTCAAGTCATAGATATAGATTCTGTTAGAATTGATAAAATTGATGATGAAAATTTTGAAATAAATTTTTCTTCTTTGGGTAGTTATGATGAATTTATTAGTAGTTTTAAATAATAGCAGGAATGAGTATTAACATTTATTACCTATTGAAATAACCTTACTTAAATCCATATCACTAGAAAATTTTTTCTATAAATGCTTTGTACTTTGATACAATTTCAAGAGTTATGAAATATAAGGAAATAAAATGAAAAAATTAATATACATTATGAATCCTATGTGCGGTTGGTGTTTTGGAAATAGTAAAAGTTTTGAAGAGTTATATGAAAACTATAAAAACAAATTTGAAATAGAAGTTTATATAGGTGCGATGTGGCTCAATGATGATGCCCCATCTGGAAGTCAAGGCTTAAAAGATTTTGTTGTCAATGATGCTGTGAGACTAAAAGAGATAACAAAACAATCTCCAAGTCAAGAGTTTTTTAACTTAGCTGGGGATTCTTCGTATAGATTTGACTCTTTTTTCCCTGCATCTGCGATTATTGCAGTAAAGAAACTAGATAAAACAAAGTATATAAAGTTTATGCAAATGGTACAAAAAAGACTCTTTATAGATGGTGTTAAACTAGATGCCATAGAAGCATATGAAGATATACTAAAAGACTTATCTATAAATGTGGAAGAGTTTAAAAAGCTTTGGTTGAGTGAGGTAAACACACAAGAGCTACAAGCAGAATTTAATCAAGCAAAAAGTTTAGCAAATAGTTATCCTACTTTACTTATAAAAGATGATTCCAATACAAAAGTTTTAAGTAGAGGATATTTTGAATATCAAGATATAGTAAATAAACTAAGTTAATAGAGATATAAAAATTCTTTCTACATGTAAAGCTTGCGTTCTTTACATGTAGAAAGTAAATAACCCATCTAATTTTAATCTTAAGTTGTTTTTAGTAATAAATCTATACAATACTTTTAATATAATTTAATTTGAGGATTATCACATGGTTAGTATACTTGTTTTTCTTGCTGTTGTTTGTGTTGTAGGCTTATTTTTTATGCAGATTTTTAATCGTCTTGTATTACTTAAAAATCGTTTCTTAAATGCTTTCTCACAAATAGAAGTACAACTAAAACGTCGTTATGATCTTATCCCATCATTAGTAGAGACTGCTAAAGGTTACCTCAAACATGAAAGTGAAACTTTAGAAAAAGTTATTTCTGCACGTAATACTGCTTCAAAAAGTTTAAAAAATACACAACAAAATCCAGCAGACCCAACTCTCATGGGAGCTTTGTCTCAAGCAAACCAAGAGTTATCTTCTGCAATGTCAAAGTTAAATTTTGTCATGGAAGATTATCCTGATTTAAAAGCAAATGAAACTATGCAACAACTTCATGAAGAGATTACTACAACAGAAAATAAGGTTGCTTTTGCCAGACAAGCATACAATGATTCTGTTATGACATATAACACTTATAGACAATCTTTTCCCCAAAATATTCTATCAACTACATTTGGACACCCAAATGATGCAACTTTATTGGAGTTTGAAGATACAAAAGAGATACAACAAGCACCAAAAGTTAGTTTTTAATCTATAGATATGAATTTTTTTGAAGCTCAAGAAAGAGCAAAAAAGAATACTTTTGTCCTTATATTTCTATTTGCATTTGCTATTTTAAGTAGTATTGTTTTACTCAACTTTTTTTTGATGATAGTTTGGAACTATATGGAATTTAATATGCTTATTTTAAGTATAGATGATTTTATAAAATCTTTTGAGTGGGGTAGGTTTTTACAAGTTTCTTTGGTAGTACTTGCATTGGTGGTACTTGCAAGTGCATATAAACTCAATGAGCTCTCACAAGGAGGGCATATTGTAGCTGAGTCTTTAGGTGGACGCCTTATCTCTCGAAATTCAAATGATCCATCTGAAAGAGTGATTTTAAATGTTGTAGAAGAGATGGCTATAGCTTCAGGTATTGGGGTGCCTCCAGTTTATATACTAGAGCAAGAGGGCATTAATGCTTTTGCTGCTGGTTTAAGTTATGATGATGCTATCATTGGTGTGACAAGAGGATGTGTACAAAAACTTTCAAGGGATGAGCTACAAGGGGTAATAGCTCATGAGTTTAGTCATATTTTTAATGGTGATATGCGCCTGAATATTCAAGCGAGCGGAGTATTACACGGTATTTTATTTATTGGAGAGATTGGTTATACAATGCTTGATGCTCTAGGGAATTCATCTAGTTCTAAAAGTCGTGATGATAAAGCATCAGGTACTTCGATAGCTCTTGCAGTTGGTTTAGGTTTTCTTATCATTGGGTATTTAGGAAGTTTTATTGGAAGTATTATTAAAGCACTTATATCTAAACAGCGAGAATACTTAGCTGATGCATCTGCTGTACAGTTTACAAGAAACAACCAAGGCATTGCTAATGCTTTAAAAAAAATAGGCGGAAACACTCAAAGCTCTTTTATTAAGAATAAAAATGCTACTACATATAGCCATTTTTATTTTTCAAATGCACTCTCTTCAAGTTTTCTATTTTCAAGTCATCCTCCTTTAAAAAAGCGCATATATAGGCTTGATTCAGGATGGAATGGGCACTATATAGTACCAGATGTAAAAGAAGTTAAAAATGATTTTGTAACCGAAAAAAACAAAAAAAGAGAAGATATTTTTAAAACGATGTCTACAATTTCTGTTTTATCCAGTATAGATGATATAGGACAACCAAAAGAAAAGCATCTTAAAAAATCAGCCCAGCTTATTGATTCGTTACCTCCTGTACTTCTTGAAATGAGTAAGGAGCCTTTTAGTGCACAAGGGCTTATTTTAGCTTTACTTGCCTCAAAAGAAGGTGAGGTTTTTAAAGAACAACATACTATACTTTCTCAAGAAAATAGAGCACTTTTTTCTATGGTACAAAAAGCATTACAGTATACACCATCTTTACCTAAAGAGGGGTATTTACCTCTTATCCAGTTAAGCTTAACTTCTTTAAAAATGATGTCTTTAAACCAATATAAGACATTTAGAAAAATAGTTTTAAATTGGATGTATGCCAATTTTTATCTTTCATTTTTTGAATGGAATCTTAAGCATTTAGTTTTGTATCCATTAGATATTTATTTTGGGATTAGTAAGCAAAGTAAAGATGTACATACTCACTTAGGAGCTATTAAAACTGAATTAGAATTTTTTGTTTCTGTTTTAGTATCGACACAAACAACTGATGAAAAAGAAGCTGTTATTTTATTTGATAAAGCAAAAAAAAGTATAGGTGCTACTGCATTGCAGTTTGTTCAATGTAGACCTATAGATTATGAATTATTAGATAAGATGGTGGGGCAAATCCAACAGGCTAAACCAATGCTGAGAAAAAGAATCTTAGAATTAGCTATTGCTTGTTTAAGTGTAGATGGTGAAATTTGTGTAAATGATATGCAAATACTCCATGCAATTGCTGCAACTTTTAGACTTCCCTTACTTTTGCCTGAGTCTTAAAATAATAAATAAGATTAAATCATGAAAACTAAAACCTGTTTTGAAACTATAAAAGTAGAAAATGGAAAACTTTTAAACTTAGAATACCATCAAAAAAGAGTCGATTATACTAGAGAAAAACTCTTTACATGTAAAGAGATACTTGATTTAAAAAAAGAGATAAAAAAGTACCCAAAAGAGGGAGTTTATCGCTTAAGAGTTGATTATGATAAAGAGATAAAAAGCCTTACATGTAAAGAGTATAGACCAAGGAGTCTTTGCTCTTTTAAAGTTGTAGAGGCCAATATAGATTATGAGTACAAATACTCAAATAGAGAAGAATTAAATAAGCTTTTAGATGAAAATTATGACGATATAGTGATCCTAAAAAATGGATTTTTAAGCGATACGAGTATTGCAAATATTGCATTAAAAATAGACGGAATTTGGCTTACTCCTAAAACTCCTCTTTTGCATGGCACTACAAGAGAAAGGCTACTAGCAGAGGGTTTTTTAAAGTGTGATAATTTAAGCATAAAAGATTTAGAAAAGTCAGAAAAATTTGCTATAATGAATGCATTAGTAGGTTTTAAAATAATAAAAAATTTGAGGATTGATATTTGAATTGGGATTTGAACGCGTTATATACAAATGAAAAAGAATTGAACATTGATTTAGAAAAAGCAAAAGTAAAGGCAACGGCATTTGAAAAAATGTTCAAGAATAGATTAAAAGATTTGACTTCTGTAGATTTTATGGAGGCTCTTAGAGAGTATGAGGGGATTTCTCAAACTCTAGGAAAGATTATGACTTATGCTTTTTTAAAATTTGCAACAGATAGCACCAATGGACCTTTTTACGCAAAATATCAAGATGAATATACTAAAGTAAGCGAGTTTTTACTCTTTTTTGAATTAGAGTTTAATCGTTTAAGTAAAACAAAACAGATAGAGTTTATAGAGGACTCTAATGGATATAATTTTTATCTTCAATCTCTTCAAGAAGAAAAACCATATCAATTAACTGCAAAAGAAGAGAGAATCCTTTTAAAGAAAAGTACAACAGGTGGCAATGCTTTTTCTAGACTCTTTGATGAACATTTTTCAAGATTGAAGTTTAATTACGATGGGAAAAAAGTTTCAGAAGAAGAGATTTTGTCACTTCTTCACAATCCTAGTCGTGAAATCAGAAAAAAAGCAACAGACTCTTTTTCTAGAGGTTTAAAACCATATCAACCACTTCTTGGTTATATTTATAATATGATAAAAGCAGATCATAAAAGTGATTGTGAACTTAGAAACTATAAAACACCTGAACAATTTCGTCATATGGACAATAAAATCAGCCAAAAAAGTGTGAATGCTCTTGTTGAAGCTGCTGAAGAAAGTTTTGATTTGGTTCAAGATTATTATGTGAAAAAAGCACAACTTTTAGGACTAGATGAACTTTGTGATTATGACAGATATGCTCCACTTGAAACTACAGAAGAAGAGTATAGTTTTGAGAAATCTAAAGAGATTGTTTTAAAAGCATTTGAAAAGTTTAGTCCAAAATTTGCGATGATTGCAAAAAAAGCATTTGAAGAGGGTTGGATAGATGTGTATCCAAAAGATAACAAAAGAGGCGGGGCATTTTCACATCCAGCTACTCCTGATACGCATCCATATGTACTTTTAAATCACACAGATAGAAGAAGAGACCTATTTACACTAGCTCACGAATTAGGGCATGCAATCCATCAATATCTTTCTCGTGATGTTGGCTATATTGCTTCAGATACACCTCTTACAACTTCTGAGACAGCATCAGTTTTTGCAGAAATGCTAGTTTTTGATTATATAAAAGATACATTAAATGAAGATGAAAAAATCGCTCTGTATTCTGGAAAAATTGAAGATATTTTTGCAACACTTTACAGACAGATAAATTTTACAACTTTTGAAAGACGTGTTCATGCTCATGAAGGCGAATTAGACCTTTCTACTTTTAATAAGTATTGGTTAGAAGAGAGTAAGAAGATGTTTGGCTCAAGTGTTAAGCTAGGAAAAAATTATGAAATGTGGTGGAGTTATATACCGCATTTTATTCATTCTCCATTTTATTGCTACTCTTACTCATATGGGCAACTTTTAGTATTAGCTTTATATGGATTGTATAAAAGTGGCCAAAATGAGAAGTTTGTAGAACTATATATAGATTTTTTAAGTGCAGGTGGAAGTAAAAGCCCAAAAATCCTTATTGATAAATTTGGATTTGATATAGATGATACAGAATTTTGGAAAATAGGAATTGAAGAGATAAGAAAGCTTTTAAAAGAATTCAAAGGGGAAGAATAATGCTTCAAGACGTACTAAATGATCCTTCTTTTAGTAAGGAAATGAAACGCCATGTAAAATATGTGCTGGAGTACCTTTTAAAAAAGGGAACAAATTTTTCAATACTTACAAACGTAAATGAAATAGGTTTTGAACCTGCTTTACCAGAAGATATTAGTTCTACTTTTAAACCAATTACTATGTTTGTATTGGCTGGGTATACTTTTGAGAGTTGCGTTGTTGATGATTGGGGTATAAGTTTTGAGGCTGGTTTTGGTCATAATAACTTTGGCTCTTTGGTTTCAGTTCCTCTTTTATCAGTTTTACAAATTATTGTTGATGAAACACCTATACTTATAAACTTAAGTGTAGATACAGAAGAAGCACCTCAAGAAAAAACCAAAGGGGTTAAAAGAAGTATGGAAGCACTTCTTTCAAACCCTGAAAACGAGAAATTATTAAAGTAATTTATACTCTACGTTTACTTATAATGTAGTTTATGACTCTATCCATAAATGCATCTTGTTTTCTCTCTTTGCTATATGCAAGATAGAGTTTACGTGAGAGTTTTACCCCTTTAATTCTTGCATAAAATAGTTCTTCTCTTGCTATTTCGTCATTTATCATATGTTTAGAAATAATAGAAACAGTGTTAAAACCATCTATTTCAGGTGATTTTAAAATAGTTTGCTTTACTGCAGTTGAGCTTGTAACTACACTTCTTAAATCAAATGAATTACATTCAACACCAACTTTCTCAAGTTCTGCTTTAATAATTTGTCTTGTGTGAGACTCTTCTTCTCTACAAATCCATCTAAAAGAATTTAAATCTTCTGGTTTAACTATTTTTGGTAGGGGAGTTTTACTTACTAAGACGAGCTCATCTTCCATCCATTCTCTATAGATAATACCATCTTGAAAAATAGGAGATTCTAAAAGTGCTAAATCAACTTTTTTGTCTAAAAGCTCTTCTGTGATTGAATCTGAATTTGCTACTTTAATAAGTACTTCATTGTCAATTGCATGTTGTATTTCTGTTAAAAAATCAGGAAGAATATAGTTTCCTATGATATAAGAAGCACCTATGATAAAGACTAATTCTTTATTGATAATTTTAATAATATCTTTTTCAGCTTGCACAATACTTTTATCAAGTTTAGTAACTATTTTGAAAAATTCTTCACCTATTTTGGTAAGTTTGATACCATTTTTCTTTCTATCAACTATTCTTGCATCTAAGTAATCTTCTAAAATTTTTATTTGTTGGGTAACTGCAGGTTGGCTAATACCAAGTTTTTTAGAAGCTTTTGAGAAGCTTTTTTCTTTTACTACAGTTAAAAATGTTTCTATTTTTGTAAAATCTCTTAACACGTATAATCCTTACTTATTTTTAATTTTAGTATAACTAAAAATAATAATAATTACAAGAGAAATTTTCATTAAACTTTCTGTTATTAGATTTTAGCTATAATAAATACTAATATAAAAATTTTAAAAAGAAGCAAGTATGCAAAATATATTAGAAACATTAAACGAAGCACAACAAGAAGCAGTTAAAACGATAGATGGACCAGTTCTGATATTAGCAGGTGCAGGTAGTGGTAAAACAAAAACTATTACAGCTAGATTAGCGTATCTTATTTCTTTGGGAATTGACCCAGCCAATACACTTACGCTTACTTTTACCAATAAAGCAGCCAATGAAATGCGTGATCGTGCATTAAGTCTTATAGAAGGGAGTTCTTATCCTCCACTTCTTTGTACTTTTCATAAGTTTGGACTTCTATTTTTAAAATTTCACATGGAAAAACTAGGAAGAAAAAATAGTTTTGTAGTAATTGACACTGATGATAAAAAGAGAATTATAAAAAGTTTTGGTATTGATTTACCAATAGGCTTAGTTGCAAGTGAAATATCTAGATATAAAAGCTCACTTATAGACCCACAAGTAGCTTGGGATAAAGCAGAACAAGAAAACTATAAAAAAATAGCCAATGCATATGAAAAATATGAAAAATATATAGCAGATAACAATTTGGTAGATTTTGATGATTTATTAGTACTTCCTTATAAAATACTAGATGAAAATGAAGATTTATGTAAAGAGACAAGTGAGCGTTATAAGTACATTATGGTAGATGAGTACCAAGATACAAATGACTTGCAATATCAACTTCTTAGAAAGATTTGTTCAACACATGATAATATTTGTGTTGTTGGTGATGATGACCAAAGTATCTATGGTTGGCGTGGAGCTAATATAAAAAATATTTTAGATTTTAAAGACTCTTTTGAAGGTACTAAAGTAGTAAAGTTAGAAAACAATTATCGCTCAACCACAAACATATTAACAGCAGCTAATGAACTTATAGAACATAATCGCTCTCGAATAGGAAAAATTTTAAAAAGCACAAAAGGTGATGGGGCTAAAATAGCAACAATAGAATCAATTGATGAAAAAAATGAATCTACAGTTATAGCCAAAAGAATTAAAGCTCTTATAGACAAGGGAGTGAGTGCAAAAGACATCGCTGTTCTTTACCGTATAAATGCATTGAGTCGTTCTTTAGAAGAGGGACTCAATCGTTTTGGCGTTCCTTATAACATGGTTGGAGGAGTAAAGTTTTATGAGAGAACAGAAATCAAAGATTTGATTTCGTATCTTAGAATTATCGCAAACCCACATGATGATTTTTCTATAAAAAGAGTTATTAATAGACCTAAAAGAGGTTTAGGAAAAGTAACAGTAGATAAAATTTTAAAAGGTGCTTATGAAAATCAACTTTCTGTTTATGATTATATAAATCAAAAAGGCGAAGACTTACAAGCAATGGTAAGTAAAAAATGTTACGCTTCTTTGATGGAGTTTGTTCAAAATATACAAAGACTGGTAGAAGTATCTCATGAAGCGACTTATAATATCATCGATGAATTAGAAAATATTTTTGGTATCAAAAAATATTTTGACCAGTTACCTGATTCACTTGAGCGTGTTTCAAATATAGATGAATTTTATGGTCTTTTTAGAGATATGGTAAAACAAAATCCTGAGATGAGTATAGATGAGTTTTTAAATGACTTAGCTCTTCAAAGTGATCAAGATGGGGTAGATAGTGAAAATATCTCTATTATGAGTATTCATGCAAGTAAAGGTTTGGAGTTTGACCATCTGTTTGTTATAGGGATGGAAGAGGGCTTTTTGCCACTAGTTGGAGATGGAAGCGATATAGAAGAAGAGAGACGTCTTGGATACGTAGCAATTACACGTGCAAGAGAAGAATTGACCTTGAGTTTTTCAGAGAGTAGATTTTACAAAGGTAGAAGAACAGAGCTTACAAAGAGTAGGTTTTTAAAAGAGTCAGGGGTTTGTAAAGGATCCCTTGTTTTAGAAAAAACCACCTCTTATAAAAAAGGTGACTTGGTAAAACATAAAATATTTGGTATTGGTCGTGTTTTTGAGATAAGTAAAGTTAAACGTGAATTTAAACTCAAGATTAATTTTTCTGGTACAAAAAGAGACATTCTTGCTTCATTTATAGAAAAAATCTAAATGTTTTTTTATTCTTACTTCAGTAAAGCTTTAGTGCTAGGAATTTTTACAGTGCTTTGCTCTGTGAAAAGGAGACATTAGAGTGAGAGAAAACTTTAACAGACTTTTTGTTGCGTATAAACCGACAAATATGTCTTCTAATAGATTTTTAGGTCAAATAAAACGTAAGTATAATGTAAAAAAAGCAGGATTTTCAGGGACGTTAGACCCTTTTGCAAAAGGTGCTCTCATCATAGCTTTTGGACAGTATACAAAACTTTTTCGATTTTTGAAAAAAAAGAAAAAAGCGTACCGTGCAACTCTATGGATAGGAGCAACGAGTCCTACACTAGATATTGAAAAAGTAGAAAAAGTAGAAGAAGTTATGCCTTTTGCTCCAGATTCGATTAAAATCATAGCTGATTCCATGAAGGGTGAGATTGAGTATCTTCCTCCAAAGTATTGTGCTAAAAAAGTAGATGGAAAACGTGCGTATGCCTTGGCTCGTGAAGATAAAGAGTTTGAACTCAATGCTATTAAAAGTACTATCCATGATTTTAAAATCCTCCATTATATGCATCCTTTTTTAACTTTTGAAATCACCATAAGTGAAGGTGGATATATACGAAGTATGGGAAGTATCATAGCGAGTAAACTCGGGTTTGATGGAGCTTTAAGTAGCTTGGAGCGTTTAAATGAAGGTGAGTTTGTATATGATAATGAAAAAGCTTTAAACCCAATTGATTATATAGATATAGAAGATAATGAGTATTTGGGCGATATAGAAGATATAGAACTAGGACGTAAAGTTTTTATAGACAATTTTAAGATAAAACAAGAAGGGTTATATAAAATAGTCCACGGTGATGAGTTGTCTGTTTTGGAAATAGTTGATGGAAATGAAAGAGTAGAATACATACTAAACAAGGTGAAATTATGCTAATACTTTCGAGAAAAGTAGGTGAAGCAGTTGTCTTAGATGAAAAGATTACGGTTAGAGTTATCGATATATCTAAGGGAGTAGTTCGTATAGGTTTTGATGCACCAAACGATATGCTCATACTACGTGAAGAGTTAGAAGAAGAAGTAAAACAAGCTAATATTGGAGCAACAAGTAAAGTTGAAGATGTAACAGCTTTAAAAGATTTTAGTAAAAAACTTAAGAAAAAATAATGTATAAAGCTTACGCTAAAGTAAATATTTTTTTAAAAATAGTTGGCAAAAGAGATAACTATCATGAACTGTTGTCTCGTTTTATTTTAGTAAAAAATCTTTTTGATGAGTTAGAGTTTGTTGAAAAAAAAACAGATGATGCGTTTGAACTCCATGGCGAGTTTGGATGTGAGTTAAAATCAAATACTATTTACAAAGCGTATGATGCTACATGTAAGGCAGGATTTGAAAAACAGCTCAAAGAGTTCTTTACATGTAAAGCTTTGTCAGTAAAGAAAAATATCCCTTCATTTGCTGGACTTGGTGGAGGAAGTAGCGACGCTGCAATCTTCTTGCATATGATAAACAAAGAAGTAAATCTAAACCTTAGCAATGAAGAGTTAGCCAACATTGGACTAAGTGTTGGAGCCGATGTTCCTTTTTTCGTATATGGCTACAATAGTGCCAATGTAAGTGGTATAGGTGAAGTAGTAAAAGAGTTCAAAGAAGAACCTTTACATGTAAAGACTATGACACCAAATATAAAGTGCGACACAGGAGCTGTTTATAGAGCTTTTAGACAAGACTATAAGGTAGACGTAGATTTAGCCACAAAGATGTCTAAAATGAGCTCACAAGAGCTTTTAAATACTTATGATGATATTACACTGAATGACCTCTTTGGAGCATCTTTAAGTGTGTATAAAGAACTAGAAGAGTACAGAAAAAAAGACTGGTACTTTAGCGGAAGTGGAAGTAGTTTTTTTACAGTAGAAAATGACTAATCATGGAACTTGTTTATCTTTGGGTTGAAGATTATAAAAACATAAAAAACCAAGGTTTTAACTTTTCTCCTCGGTTTACATGTAACTACGATAAAGATTCTAATAACCTTATTATCGATGAAGATAAAAAATATGTAAGTATCTTTCCTGAAAACATAAATATTACTGCAATTGTTGGTGAGAATGGGAGTGGGAAAACTTCTTTATTAAATGTAATAACTGATATGAATCAAAAAATAAGAAAAATTTTAATTTATTCTCATGATAATAATTTATACATCAAACATACGCTTAATGAAAAATTATTATTTGGTCATTTGACAATTGGTGAAAATAAAATAATAGATATTAAACACAATACTAATATTTATGATTTTTATATCAATAATTATCAAAAAATATTTTTAGTAAATAAGGAAAAAAATTATAATTCATTTTGGGGTGAAGTAATTACTGTTGATTATAGAAAGACTAATACAGATATGCAGTTAATTGTAAATTTATTAAAGAATAATAGTATAAGCATTCCTTTTGATTCTCCAAAATATTTACTAATTGATACAATTTCAAGTGAAATAGAAAAATTACATGATTTAATGAAAAGAATGCTAAAAGAAAAAAGAAATTTTAATGGCGATATTTTCTCTAATATAGATTACGATTTAAAAGAAGATAGAATAAAATTACTTAAATTCAATTTGATGATTGCAAATTCACATTTAGACCTTAATTTAAATAATTTTTATTCAAGTAATTTTTTTGATATAGATTTAGAAGACTTTGATTCTATTTTAACAAACTTTCAAAATAAAACCGATGAAAATAAACTAAAAACAATTAATTATATAGTTTCAGAAATTGAAAATAAATTTAGGCCAAATAAGTATTTTACAGAATATAAAATTGCCATAGAGGACTTAGATAAGGATTTTATTAAGAATTATAGAAAGATAACTTATCAAAAAGGTTCTTCTATGGAAAATGATCTTAATTTTCTTAATTTTAGATTTGATATAAAGTTAAGTGATGGAGAATATAGTTTTTTACTATTATTTAGTAGGATATTTGATAAATATTATAAAAACAACGCTTTAATATTAATTGATGAAGGGGAAATTTCATTACATCCAAATTGGCAAAAAAAATATCTTAATTACTTATATGAATTTTCAAAAAATAATTATGAATATAAGAATATACAATTTATTTTATCTTCTCATTCTCCATTTATTCTTTCAGACTTACCAAAAGAAAATGTCATTTTTTTAAAAAATGGAAAACAAGAAAATCCAAACATCGAAACTTTTGGAGCAAATATCCATACACTTTTAAGTCATGGCTTTTTTATGAAAGATGGACTTATGGGCGAGTTTGCTAAAGAAAAGATAAATGAGGTTATAGATTGTTTAAAAAAAGAAGATGAATTATCTAAAGAAGAATTTAAACATTGTACAAATGTTATATCTTTGATTGGAGAACCTGTACTTCAAAATACACTCCAAGCTATGCTTAATGAAAAAGTTTATGGAAGTGAAAATGAACTTCAAAAGTTAGAAAGAAAACAAAAAGAGATAGAAAAACAAATACAAGATATTCGAGAGAAAAATGAAAAAAGTTGATTTGTCTTTAGTTGATGAATCTTTTTTAAATAATTATATAAGTTCTATAAATATAGAGAATATAAAATTAAAACTAAAAGAGCTTTCTTTAGATTATATTGCTGATAATTTAGAATCTATCATTAAATCAGATATAGATAAAATAGAAATGCGTTACAGAAACTTATTGGCTGGGAAAAGTAAAGAAGATTTAAAAGAAATAGAAAATATTTTTAATTATACTGGACATAGGGCAAAAGAAAAGTTTATTAAAAACTTTAGTAAGCTTGGTATAAAAAGTTGTCCTTTTTGCAATAATAATTATGTTTATTTTTATAAAAAAAATTCAGAAGAATATGATGACACTGTAGCAACATTAGAGCATTATTATCCAAAAGCAAAGTATCCACATCTTTCTCTTTCATTTTATAATTTAATTCCTTCTTGTTATATTTGCAATAGTAAATTTAGAGGAAAAGCTTCATATGTAGGGAATATTCTTCATCCATATAAGGATGATTTTCATAAAAGAGCAACTTTTTCTTTACATGTAGATGGATTACCCGTAAGTAAAGACATAGAGTTAAAAGTGAAATTAAAATCAAATGAAAAAGATGATACAAAATGCGAAACTACTATAAAAAGATTTCATTTAGATAAAATATATGAAGAACATGAAGATATAGCAAAAGAGATTTGGAACAAAACACAAGTATATAATGAAGACAGAATAAAAGAGTTATACAATAGCTTTTATAAAGAATTAGGATATTCAAAAGAAGATGTTGAAAATTTTGTGTTTAGTAATTATTTAGAAGAAAAAGATATAAATAAAAGAAATCATTCAAAACTAACTCAAGATATTAAAAAGCAGTTGAAAAATTTTCATAAATGATGTATCCGAAGAATTAGGATTGATTTGATATAATAGAACATAAAAAGAGAATTAGGAAAATTAAGAACAATGGGTGAAACAATAGCAAGAAATAAAAAGGCGTATCATGACTATGAGATATTGGATAGTTATGAAGCTGGTATGGTTTTAAAAGGTAGTGAAGTTAAAGCTATACGTCTAGGTAGGGTCAATCTAAAAGACTCTTTTGTAAAGATTATAAAAGGTGAAGCGTTTTTACTCAATGCTCATATATCAAATCTTGACACTACACATTCTCATTATAGACCAGATGAGAGAAGAGAGAGAAAACTTCTTTTACATCTAAAAGAGATTGAGAAGTTAGAAGAAAAATCAAGTAAAGATGGTTTATCTATAGTTCCAACAAGTATGTATTTTAATCACAAAAATTTTATAAAGATTAAAATTGCTTTGGCTCGTGGTAAACAACTTCATGATAAAAGAGAAGATTTAAAAAGAAGAACAGCCAATCGTGAAGCGCAGACTGCGATGAAAAACCACTTTTATAAATAATATTAGTTTTTTATATTTAGATAATATTTACAAAGTATTGATAAAATAAATATATAAATCTGTTGCTACATGTAAAGCGACACAGGATTAATGAGAAAAGGAAATTTATGCGTTATTGGAAAGTTTTAGTTAGTTTATTTTTAGTACTTGCTTTTGTTGGATGTGGAGTAGAAGAAGGAACAGCACAAAAACCTACCTATAAAGACGGCGACAAAGTAGAATTAGTAAGTGTTGTTGGTAGTAAGATAACTCTTCTTAGAAAAAATGGTGGCTTTGTAGTTGCTGGTGATGAAAGTAAGATCTTGCTTTTTGATATCTTTGGTACTTTTTGTCAGCCTTGTCAAGAAGAAGCCGCTAATCTCATGAATTTTCAACTTAAAAACGATAAAGATGTTATTTTAATAGGTTTTAATTACCTAGAAGAGGTTACAAATCAGTATGTTGTAGATAATTTTTCTTCAAAGTATAATGCTTATTATTTTATAGTAAATTCACCGAAGAATGAAAAAATAGTCAATACAATAACACAAGATATTAAGTACGATAAAGCAGTACAATTACCTTTTAAAGTAGTATTAAAAGATGGAAAATATCAAAAGATTACAGATATTTATGAAGAAAATCCTGAAAATAAGTTTTATATAGGTAAAGTAGATATAGATATAATACAAAAAGACCTTGATAAAATAAAGAAGATGTAATGATAGAAAACGAATTTGAAAGTGAAGTAAAAGAAGAGATAGAACTTAAAAGACCTAAGATGTATAAGGTTCTGCTTTTAAATGACGATTATACTAGTATGGAGTTTGTTGTAAGTACGCTTATGAATATCTTTCACAAAAGTGAAGAAGATGCATATACTATTATGCTTCGGATTCATAATAGTGGAAGTGGACTATGTGGAGTTTATACGAACGAGATTGCTGAAACAAAAGTCGCACAGGTTTTAAATTCAGCAAAAAAGAATAAATTCCCTTTAAGAGCTGTAATGGAGGAAGAATGATGGTAAGTCAAGAACTAAATTCAATTTTTAGTGATGCTATTAATTATGCTAAAGAAAATAGGCATGAATACATCACAGTAGAGCACATTTTTTTTGCATTAGCACATAATCAAACTATTGTAGATATCTTGGTTGAATGTGGTGTTAATATTGAAGTTTTACGCCAAAATTTGCAAATATATTTTATGAAAAATATAGAAAAAATGCCAGTTAGTAAGAACTTTGAGCCTTTTGAAACAGTTTCTCTTACAAGAGTCATTGAAAGTATGATGATACATGTGAGAGGAGCCGGTAAAACTGAAGCAAATCTAACAGATATGTTAGTTGCTCTTTTTGATGAAGAACACTCTTATAGTATTTTACTTTTAAAACAACAAGGCGTTGAAAAACTAGATGTTTTAGAAGCGATTACAAATCACATAGACCCTTCAATTAAACAAGAGAGTCCTGGCGATGATAAAAAAAGTGCTTTGGAGCAATACACTATTAACTTAGTTGAATTAGCAAGAAAAAAGAAAATAGATCCATTAATAGGAAGGGTAGAAGAAGTACAAAGACTTATGCAAGTTTTATGTAGAAGAAAGAAAAACAATCCTATTTTAGTGGGTGAACCAGGAGTTGGTAAAACAGCTATTGTAGAAGGACTTGCTTTAAAGATAGCCCATAATGAAACTCCTGATATTTTGAAAACAGCACAACTTTACGCCCTTGATATTGGAGCACTTCTTTCAGGTGCAAAATATAGAGGTGATTTTGAAAAAAGGCTTAAAGATGTTTTAGTTGAGTTAAAAGCTAAGGCAAATGCTATACTTTTTATAGATGAAATCCATACTATAGTAGGAGCAGGTGCTACAAGTGGTGGTTCTATGGACTTATCAAACTTGTTAAAACCTTCACTAGCTAGTGGAGAGTTAAAGTGTATAGGTGCAACAACATATAGTGAGTTTAGAAACTTTTTTGATAAAGACAGAGCTTTGTCTCGTCGTTTTTCTAAACTTGATATTAGTGAGCCTAGCATAGATGATTCTTATCATATTTTACTTGGTTTAAAAGATCATTATGAAAAGCATCATGGGGTTAAATACCCATTGAAAGTATTAAGAAGTACAGTAGAGCTTGCAAAAAAATATATCAATGACAAGTTTTTACCAGATTCTGCAATAGATTTGATTGATGAGGTGGGAGCTTCTTTTCATCTTTTAAAAAGAAAAAGAAAAGCAGTAAGTATTCATGACATAGAAACTATACTCTCTCGTGTGGCAAATATACCAACAAGAAGTGTAAGTAGTGATGAAACTGAGCTTATGAAAGATTTAGATACAAAACTTAAATCAAAAGTATTTGGACAAGATGAAGCGATAGAAACTCTTGTAACTGCAATAAAAAGAGGAAGAGCTGGATTGTCAAATCCTGAGAGTCCTGTTGGCTCATTTTTATTTGCCGGACCAACAGGTGTTGGTAAAACAGAAGTTGCTAAACAACTTTCAGAACAGTTAGGTATTCACTTTGAGCGATTTGATATGAGTGAGTATATGGAAAAACATACAGTAAGTAGACTTATTGGTGCGCCTCCAGGTTATGTAGGATATGAAGAGGGTGGGCAACTCACAGAGACTATAAAAAAACATCCTTATAGTGTTCTTTTACTTGACGAGATAGAAAAAGCACATCCTGATTTGTTAAATATTTTATTACAAGTTTTTGATAGTGCAACGCTTACAGATAATGACGGCAATAAAACAGACTTTAGAAATGTTATTATCATTATGACTTCAAATCTAGGAACAAAAGAAGCAGCGCAAGTTGGTTTTACAAAAACAGAATCACATCAGAGTGATGCAGCTATAAAAAGTTTCTTTGCTCCAGAGTTTAGAAATAGACTAGATGCTATAGTTAACTTCTCAGCACTTAAAGTAGAAGTTATGGTTTTTGTTGTTGAAAAACAATTGAAGCAATTAGAAGAGCAACTTAAAGAAAAAAATATAAAAATAGAAGCGACTTTAAGAGCTAAAAAATATCTTGCCCAAAAAGGTTATAGTCAAGAACTTGGAGCAAGAGTTATGCAAAGAGTTGTTAGTGATGAAGTCAAAACACCACTAAGTGATGAAATACTATTTGGCCAGTTAAAAAATGGTGGAACAGTTAAAATAGATATGAAGAAAAAAGCGTTAACGTTTGAGTATGTCCCTAGAGATTCCTAGACTCTTAGAGGATGAGTTTATCTTTCCCAATCCAAATAAAGCTCATAAAGAAGGGCTTTTGGCTTGGGGTGGAGATTTAAGTGTAAATAGACTTATGAGTGCTTATAGTCAAGGAATATTTCCTTGGTATAGTCAAAATGACCCTATACTTTGGTGGTCACCAGATCCTAGACTTTTACTTTTCCCAAAAGATTTTAAAATTTCCAAATCATTAAAAAAAAGTAGAAAAAAATTTACAATAAAATACAATACAAATTTTGAAGAAGTTATCTCTACATGTAAAAGATTAAGAAAAGACACATGGATAAGTAAAGAGATGCAAGAAGCTTATATATCTTTACATGTAAAGGGTTATGCTAAGAGTATAGAGTGTTATAAAGATGAAAAGTTAGTTGGAGGATTATATGGGGTTATTGTTGGGTCTGTTTTTTGTGGAGAGTCTATGTTTAGTTTAGCAAGCGATGCTTCAAAGGTAGCACTTTGGGAATTGTGTGAGTTGATGAAAAAACATGGTGGAGATTTTATAGATTGTCAAATGCCAACAGATCATCTACTCTCACTTGGTTCTAAAAAAGTAGCACGAGAAGAGTACTTACAAATGTTAGCTACATGTAAAGATAAAAAGGTAGATTTTTTATGATTTCAGATATTATGCCAGTGTTTTTATTTGTAGCACTTGGGTATTTTTTTAAAGTTTTTAAAAGAGATATTTCAGAAGGGCTTATAGATTTTGTTATATGTTTTTCTCTTCCAGCACTCGCTCTTGTTAAAATTCGAACACTAGATTTTGATGAAGTAGTTTTTAATATAATTTTTATTGCTTATTTGGCTATGTTCGTTTCTGCTATCGTCTCTTTTGCTGTTGGGAAAATGTTAAAACTCGAACGCAATATCTTAGCTACTTTTATGGTCGTATCTATTTTTGGGAATACTTCTTTTGTAGGTTTTTCTTATGTTGAGTCATTTTACTCAAGCAAAGAGTTAGTCTACCCTTTAGTTTATGATCAAATAGGAACTTTTGTAGCTATTTTGACTTTAGGAATGGTTCTTATTGCTTGGGGAGCTCAAAGAGAAGAAAGAAGCACACTCAAACAAAAAATCAAAATGTTCTTTACTCCTCCTCTTCAAGCTATTATTTTTGCCGTAATTTTTCACGGAGTAGTTTTTCCTGAATATGTCGAGGGGATATTAGTAAAGTTAGAATATACACTTATCCCTTTAGTTACTATCATAGTTGGTATGAAACTTGAGATAAAAGCATTTAAGAATTTTTTCAAAGAAAGTATAATGGCACTTGGCGTAAAAATGTTTTTAGTTCCACTTATTATGTTGGGAATTTTGTACCCATTTTTTGATTTTAATGCTACTTGGATGAAGATAACTTTTATAGAAATTGCAATGCCACCAATGACTATGGCTACAGTATTGGCTATTAGAGGAGGATTAAATAAGGATTTAGCGATAAATACTTTAGGCTTAGGTATATTGGCTTCGTTCATTATAGTTCCTTTTTGGAATTATATAGTCAATAATTCAATATAGATTTAGCTAAAAGGGAGTAGAATTGTCTTTTATAAATAAGGTGGGTTATTAGGACCTCAATTCAATCTTTTAAATTTTATTTTAACTTTCCTCAAATGGAAGATAAAGAAATGGAAAACAAAAGGATGGAAAACAATTAGAGAATATTCTCTATGGAAAACAAAGAAATGGAAAACAAAAATGCAAAACAAAACACAATATCTTTTTACTAGTGAAGTAGTAAGTGCAGGTCACCCAGACAAATGTGCAGATATAATCTCAGATAGCATTGTAGATGCTCTTTTAATCAATGACAAAAATTCACGTGTTGCAAGTGAAGTTTTTGTTGCAGGTAAGCACGTTATCGTTGGTGGTGAAGTAGCAAGTAAAAATCATCCAGATTATGTAGAAATAGTAAAACAAGCTTTAGTGAAAATAGGCTACGATGGAAAATCAGCTTTTACAAGAGAGCAATGTTTATATCCTGAGGATGTAGATGTGCAAGTACTTTTAAATCAACAAAGTCCAGATATTAATCAAGGTGTTGATCAAACAAGTGGAGAAATAGGTGCAGGTGATCAGGGAATCATGTTTGGTTTTGCTTCAAGTGAAACAAAAGAATTAATGCCAGCTGCGATAATGTACGCTAGAATATTAAGTGATAAAGTATATGATTATGCATTAAAAAACAATCAGAAACTTGGGGTTGATATTAAAACTCAAGTTACTATTGATTATGGTTCAAAAGAAAATTTTGAAAATTGTAAACCTCAAAAAATTCATACTATAGTTGTTTCTGCTCCTTCCACTGAATCAATGCCAATTGAAGAAGTAAGAACTTTAATTAAATCTCTTATCGATGATGCGGGGCTTCCAACAGAACTTTATAATCCAAATGATACAATCATTCATATAAATCCAACAGGACGTTATGTAAATCATAGTCCACTTCATGATTCAGGTCTTACAGGACGTAAACTTATCGTAGATAGTTTTGGTGGATACTCTCCAATAGGTGGTGGAGCACAAAGTTCTAAAGACTATACAAAAGTAGATAGAAGTGGTCTTTATGCAGGACGTTGGATAGCTAAACATATCGTAGCAGCAGGACTTGCTAAAAAATGCTCCGTACAACTTTCATATGCAATTGGGGTTGCTAAACCAGTTTCAGTGAGTGTTGATACTTTTGGTACACATACCAGTATAGATGATGATAAACTTTCAGAATTTGTACTCAATACATTTAGTCTAACACCAAAATGGATTACAGAAAAATTTAGCCTAGATAAGCCTAGTGCAGATACTTTCCTTTATGCTGACGTGGCTGCTCGTGGTCAAGTTGGACAAAGTGATTATCCTTGGGAAAAATTAGACGCTTTAGAAGTTTTTGAAGCTCTAAAATAAGAAAATATGCAATTTAAAGGCTTTAGTAAAAAAGGCATAGAGTTTTTAAAAGAACTTGAAGTAAACAATACTAAAGCTTGGTTTGAAAATCATCGTAGTATTTGGGAGAAGGAGATACTTCTTCCAAATACAAATTTTGTCCAAGAGATGGGCGAAACTCTACAAATATTAGTCCCTACAATACATTTTAAACCAAAAGTATCTGGCTCACTTTTTAGAATTTACAGAGATGTAAGATTTAGTAAAGACAAAACACCTATGAAAAGTAAAATAGGACTTCTGTTTTGGCAAGGACAAGCTCATCGTATGCAAAGTAGCAGCTTTTATATGCACTATGATAAACAGAGTTATTTTGTTGCAAGTGGCATAAGAAATTTTAAACCACCTCTTTTAAAAACATACAGAGAATACATAAAAAACAAAAATAAAAGAGAGTCTTTACATGTAATCTTAGAAGAGTTAAAAACTAAAGGATATTTGCTTCCTGAATTAAAATATAAAAGGGTACCACAAGGATTTGATAAAGATGCAGAACATATTTATCTTTCTCGTTTTGGTGCAATGTTTGCTTATCAAGAGTTTATGATAGATGATGTTTTTTTTAAAGATGAGATAGTAGATAAGGTTTTTAAAATTTATGAAGACATGAGTGAACTGCAACAGTGGGTCTATGAAATGAGTCTTACTCTTAAGGATAAATAATAGTA
Organism: Sulfurospirillum arcachonense DSM 9755; assembly: GCF_000597725.1. Lineage (GTDB taxonomy): Bacteria > Campylobacterota > Campylobacteria > Campylobacterales > Sulfurospirillaceae > Sulfurospirillum_A > Sulfurospirillum_A arcachonense. The sequence continues at coordinate 234,137 of NZ_JFBL01000001.1, read as the reverse complement.
CTAATACCGCTATTTGCACTATGATAAATTATAGTGTTGTATTTTCTTGCATAGTATTTTAAAAGTAAGTTTTGTAAAGTTGGCTCAATCGATGGAGTAAACCACGCATTGTTGCTTATAGCTATCATGTACTTAGGACTATTTTCGTAGAGTTTATCTACGGTTGCTTCAAAACAGATGGCATTTCTAAATGTATAATTATCTATTGTAAAATTATGTACTTTTGTGGCACTTTCATAGTCATCTGCTCCGTCAAAAAAAGTTTTATTTATAAAATCAACAGCAAACTTAGGAAAAGGAATTTTTTCGCCAAAAGGGACAAGTACAACTTTATTTGCAACTTCAAATTCACCATTTTTTAAAAGGTAAGAAGAGTTAAATACTTTGTTGTTCTTTACTGATAAAGCTCCTGTTAAAATAGTTATTTTATAAGAGAGTAACTTGAGTTTTTCAAGGGTTTTAGCATCAAGATTTAAATATGTTGGAAAGGCACTTTCTGGGAGTATTATTAAATCTTGTTTATCGTTTATTGCTTTGTTTATAAAAGCAAAATTATTTTTTGTAATCTCATTTTTATATCTTTTTTCCCATTTTTTATCTTGTGACAAATTCATAATGGGTATTGCTACATGTAAAGATGGTTTTATAAATGTATTTTTTGTATTTATAAAACACAAAGCAATAAGCAAAGTTAAACCTAAGATTTTCCATTGTTTTTTTAGTCTAATTAGCAGAATTAGAGATAATAAAAATAACCCATAAAGATATAAATTAGTAGAAAAGTAAGAGTTGATAAATATAAGTTCAGGTTTGAACCAATTAAATCCAAAAGGAGAGAAAAAAGACAATAAAAGAAGTAAAATCGCTCTTATTTCAATAGTTCTACCTAAAAATCCTATAAACCAAAATATAAGACCATAGATAATCCCAACTCCTAAAATTACAAGAGGAATTAGATAAGATAAGTCATAATACCTAAAGCTAAAACTAATCCAATAAAACCAAAAAATTCCTATAAAAAATCCTGTTGGTAAAAGAGTTTTTTTCTGGCATGTAAGAAGAAAATAAAAACCCAAAAAAGCAAAAATAGTATCTAATATCTTTACATGTAAGGAAAAGTGAGCAAGATAAATAAATAAACTAAAACAAAGTGCTAGAAAAAAGCCTTTTATTATAAAAAAAGTGCTAGAATAATTCCTTGAAAATTTATTATCAAAGGATTCGTATGCAAGGTGGTGCAGATATTGTTCAGTCGTTGCTTCCATTAATCGTTCTTTTTGCGATTTTTTACTTCTTAGTTATTAGACCGCAACAAAAGCAGGCTAAAGAACATAAGAACATGATTGCCGATTTGAAAAAAGGCGACAGTGTTATAACTAACGGTGGTATTATTTGTGAGGTTATTAAACCTGAAGATGATTTTATCAAAGTTAAACTTAATGAAGACGTAGCTGTAAAAGTTTCAAGAGATTATATAGCTAAAAAAATCGAAAAGAATGTTTAATGAGTAAAGGTGGATTAAATTACCGATTGGTGATTTTTTTCCTTGCGATTGTTTTTGGACTAGGCTTGTCAGCTCCGACATTCCTACAGACTGAAAAAGGCGCTAAGATTTCCTTGGGGTTAGATCTCCAAGGTGGTCTTTATATGCTTTTAGGTGTAAAAACAGACGAAGCGATAAAATCAAAAATCAAATCTATAGCATCTAGTATAAAGTTTTTCACAGATGATAATGACATCATCATAGATGATTTGAAAATTAATAATGAAAAAGTTACTCTTACTTTAGTTGATCCGGATGAAGAAAAAAATCTGGATGAAATGCTAAAAAAAATTCCTGGATTAGTACTTCAAAAAAATACTTTAAATTATGATATTTCACTTAATGAATTAGAAAAAGAAGCGACAAAACAGTTTGCAATCAATCAAGCAGTAGAGACTATAAGAAATAGACTTGATCAGTTTGGTTTAGCTGAACCTAATGTTGCAAGACAAGGTGAAGATAAAATCTTAGTGGAACTTCCTGGTATTAAAACAGGTGAAGAAGAACAACGTGCACGTGAACTTATTGCTAAAGCAGCACATCTTCAAATGATGACAGTTGATGAGCTAAGAAGTGATAGAGCATATGATATGAGTGATGAAGAAGCTAGTGAGTATGGTGATGTTATATTGCCAGATTCTAGAAATCCAAAAATGAGGCATGTTTTAAAAGCTGTTCCTCTTTTAGACGGTAGTATGCTTACTGATGCTAAAGTTGGATTTGATAAAATGAATCAAGCAGTGATTAACTTTTCACTCAATAGTGAAGGTGCAAAAATATTTGGTGATTTTACAGGTAAAAATGTAGGTACTCACTTAGCTATAGTTTTAGATAACATAGTTTATTCTGCTCCTGTTATTCGTGAAAGAATTGGTGGAGGAAGCGGACAAATTAGTGGTGGTTTTACTCCAGAAGAAGCTAGTGATGTTGCTATTGCTCTTAGAAGTGGTGCACTTTTAGCTCCTGTGAAGCTTTTAGAAAAAAGAAGTGTGGGACCTAGTTTAGGTGCTGATAGTATTAAAGCTAGTACATTTGCTTTACTTGCAGGATTTGTTTTAGTTGTAGTTTTTATGATTGTATATTATGGCATAGCTGGAGTGATTGCAAATGTGGCTTTGATTGCAAATTTATTTATAGTTTTAGCAGTTATGGCCTTGTTTGGAGCAACTCTTACGCTTCCTGGTATGGCAGGTATCGTTCTTACTGTTGGTATGGCCGTTGATGCCAATGTTATTATCAACGAAAGAATTCGTGAACTTTTTCGCTCTGGTAGTAGCATTCAAAAAGCAATTGAAAAAGGTTATGATAATGCAATGAGTGCAATCTTAGATGCGAACATTACAACACTTTTAGCTTCAGTTGTACTTTATGCATATGGAACAGGTCCTATTAAAGGGTTTGCAGTTACTATGAGTATAGGTATCTTAGCATCGATGCTAACTGCGATTTTAGGAACTCATGGTATATATGAATATTTTATGCCTCGTATTGAAAAAAGTAAAAACCTTTCACTATGGTTTGGAATAAAAGGGGAAGGTAAATAATGCAAATTTTTTCTAAAGATAAAACTTATAATTTTATGGGTAAAAGTCTTCCTTTTATTATTTTTTCATTGATGTTGATAATAGCTTCTTATGTTTTTTTAGGAACAAAAGGTCTTAACTACGGTATAGATTTTTCAGGTGGTACTATAGTTCAGGTAAAATATGAAGGTAATGCCCCAATTCAAAAGATGAGAGATCAAATTGTTGTTAATCCAATGTTTGCTAATGCTTCAATTACTGAATTTGGAGCTCCTGATGAAGTTGTTATACGCTTTATGAATACTAGTGATTCTGTGAAAGAAGATTTAGGCGATATTGTTAGTGGTTTATTAAAAGGCACTGGTACTTTTGAAATTAGAAGAGTAGATATAGTTGGGCCAAAAGTAGGTGGTGAGCTTAGAGAAAAAGGTATTATGGCAATGATTATTTCTATAATAGCCATTCTTATATATATCACTATTCGATTTGAGTGGAGATTTGCCGTTGCTTCTATTATAGCTTTGGTGCATGATATATCTATTGCTATGGGAGCCTTAGCTCTTTTTGAAATTGATGTAAACTTAGATATTTTAGCAGCTCTTTTAACTTTGCTAGGTTACTCCTTGAATGATACTATTATTGTATTTGATAGAATTAGAGAAGAAGTGAAAAATTCAAAAAGTTTTGATCTATTTGAAATTATAAATTTTTCTATTTCAAAAACTTTAACACGTACACTTTTAACTTCACTTACAACATTTTTTGTTGTTTTAACGTTATGGATGTTTGGTGGAGAAATTATTCATGGATTTGGATTTACTTTACTCGTAGGTATTATTATAGGAACGTATAGTTCAATTTTTGTTGCTTCTCCTTTACTTAAATGGTTAAAATTTAATGTGGAAGATTATAAGAAAAAAGAAGCAATGAAAGAGAAAAGAAGAATAGACAAAGAAAAGATGAGAGCACAATACGAACAAGGTATTGTCTAAAATTTAGCTTTACATGTAGATGCTACATGTAAAGCTATTCAAAAGATACTACAGTTTATTCTATGCAAAGCATAAGCTTTAGTGAGAGGAATTTTTACTGGACTTTGTTCAGTAAAAAGGAGACTGTAAAAAGGAGACGTAAAAATGGATTGGGGAAAAGTAATATATATCTTTTTTGCTTTGATGAGTTTAACTACAACAGCTGGTTTTCTTTATGAGCATAATGAAGTTGCACTATTTGTTGCGGCAAGTATTAACTTGATCTCAACACTTTTAAAAATTGGTGTAAAAAATATACTCTCAGCAGAGCTTTTTGCAAGTTCATTAGTAGCAGATTTACATCTAATCCCTGCTTTTATTGTGTTACAAGTGTCTGGTAACATGACTATAGCGATTTCACTAGCTATTGGTGCAATTATTGCAAATATGTTTTCTTTAGCACTTGTACTTATTGAAGCATTAAAAACAAGCGAAGAATTTTAGATAATAAACTTTAAAGCACATAACTCTCGTTTTGTGCTTTAATGTTTTCTTTAATTTGATTTGTTCACATTAACGAAGACATTAAATAAAATAGATATTGATATGGAGAATTTTGAATGGATTACAATCCTAGTATTATAGAGCAAAAATGGCAAAATTATTGGAATGAAAATAGTTCTCATGAACCAAGTAATGACTTTAGTAAAGAAAAAAAATATATTTTAAGTATGTTCCCATATCCAAGTGGACGTATTCACATGGGACATGTTAGAAACTATACTATTGGTGATGCTATTGCTCGTAATTTTAGAAAGCAAGATTTTAACGTACTTCATCCTATTGGTTGGGATTCTTTTGGTATGCCTGCAGAAAATGCGGCTATTAAACATGGTATTCATCCTAAAAAATGGACTTATGAAAATATTGATTATATGAAAAAAGAGTTAAACTCTTTAGGGCTTTCTTTTTCTAAAACAAGAGAGTTTGCTACAAGTGATGAACTTTATACAAAACATGAACAACATATTTTTATAGAAATGTTTAAAAAAGGTTTAGTATACCAAAAAAGTTCAACTCTAAATTGGTGCGAAACTTGTCATACAGTTTTAGCAAATGAGCAAGTAGAAGAGGGATGTTGTTGGAGATGTGATAACCCAGTTGAACAACGTCAAATGCCAGGATATTACTTAAAAATCACCGATTATGCACAAGAACTTTTAGATGATTGTAAAAAACTTGAAAAAGGTTGGCCAAGTCAAGTTCTTACTATGCAAGAAAATTGGATAGGAAGAAGTGAAGGTTTAGAGTTTGATTTTCAATTAAGTGACGAGTCAAAACAAAAACTTGGAAATAATTTTGACGCATACACTGTTTTTACAACAAGACCTGACACTATTTATGGTGTAACATATACTGCTCTTGCCCCTGAGCATGAAATAGTAAAATATTTGATGAAAAATTCACTTATAAGTGAAGAAAAAATCAAAAAAATTAAAGAGATGCAAGCTGTGGGTTCTCGTGAACGTGCTCAAAATGAAAAAGAAGGTCTTAGTTTAGAGATAGATGTAATTCATCCTCTAACGGGTGAAAAAGTACCAGTTTGGGTGGCAAATTTTGTATTAATTGAGTATGGTGGAGGTGCAGTTATGGCTGTTCCTGCTCATGATGAAAGAGATTTCGAATTTGCAACAAAATATGATTTACCAATAATCCAATCAATAGAAAATGAAAAAAATAGTTTTGATGGAACTGAGCCAACAACAGAGTATGGAAAACTTGTAAATTCTGATAAATATACAGGAATGACTTCTAAAAAAGCACAAAAAGCAATCATTTATGATTTTGAGCAAAACGAGCTTGGTAAAAAAGTGATTAACTTTAAACTAAGAGATTGGGGAATTAGTCGTCAAAGATATTGGGGGGCTCCAATCCCTATGATTCATTGTAAAAAATGTGGGTTAGTTCCAGAAGCAATAGAAAATCTACCAGTGGCTTTACCTTCTGATGTCGATATTACAGGAGAAGGAAATCCTCTTGATACGCATCCTACTTGGAAACATACAAAATGTCCTTGTTGTGGGGAGGATGCTCTAAGAGAAACGGACACTATGGATACATTTTTTCAATCTAGTTGGTATTTTATGAGATATACAACTGATCAATCTATGTGGGAAGATAAAGTATTTGATAAAAAAAGCAGTGATTATTGGATGAATGTAGATCAGTATGTTGGTGGGATTGAACATGCTATTTTACATCTACTTTATGCAAGATTTTTTACAAAAGTATTAAGAGATATGGGATACAGTTCTGCAGATGAGCCATTTGAAAATCTTTTAACTCAAGGTATGGTACTTAAAGATGGCTCAAAAATGAGTAAATCAAAAGGCAATACAATTGATCCTGATGCAATTATTAAACAATATGGTGCAGATACCGCGAGACTTTTTATACTATTTGCTGCTCCTCCGCAAAAAGAGTTAGAGTGGAATGATAGCGCTGTTGAAGGTGCTTATAAATTTATTAAACGTTTAAGTGATAGAAGTGAAAATGCTCAAGTAGTAAAAGAGATACCAAGTATCGATCACTCTTCATTGTCTAAAGAGTCAAAATTAGCAAGAAAAAAAGTGTATGAAGCTTTGAAAAAATCTAATGAAGTTTTTGAAAGTGGTTATGCGTTTAACACTTTAATTGCAGCATCAATGGAAGCATTAAATGCTTTACATGCACAAGAAAATAAAGATGTATGGACTGAAGGATATTTTGTACTTTTAAATCTACTTGAACCAATCATACCTCATACTTGTTGGGAACTTAGTCAAAATCTTTTTGGACTTAACAACTTTAAAAAATTAGAACTTATAGAAGAAGTTTTTGTAGAATCAAGTATTGTTTTACCTATTACAGTAAATGGTAAAAAAAGAACAGAAATAGAAGTAGCAAAAGATTTATCAAAAGATGAGATATTAACTCTTGCTAAAGAAGCAGCTAGCAAATGGATAGAAGATAAAGGTATAATAAAAGAGATTTATGTTCCAAATAGATTAGTAAACTTGGTGGTAAAATAATGAATAAAATTTTTGGATTTTTTTTAATAGCAGTTTTTATAAGTGCATGTGGGTACAAACCTTCAGTTCGATATGCTAGAGAAGCATTAGGTGAACGTATACATGTAGAAGTCTCAATTAGTAGAAAAGATCCAAAAAATAGTGTTGTTATTAAAGATGCTGTAAATGAAGCAGTGATTACTAGGCTTGGTGGAAAACTTAGCAGTAAAGAATTAGCTGATACACATTTAAATATTTCTATAGGATCTACGACATTTTCAGCTATTTTATATGATGTAGATGGTTATGTAGTATCTTATAAAGCTTTAGTTTCACTCAAAACAAAATACACAACAAAAGATGGTAAAAGTGAGAGTTTTTCAACTACAGGAGAGTATGATTTCCCTATTGAGGCTAATAGTATAATCTCTGATTCAAAAAGATTTGAGGCTATTAAATTGGCATCTTTGGATGCATTAAACGAATTCATATCTAAAATAGCTATTAAGGGTATGAAATAAGGAGCGATTTAAGATGGCAAGCACAATTAATGAAATAATCAAAGAGAGTATTGAAAAAATAAGAGCTGATCATTTATCACTTACGCCAGATAATTATAGTCAAGTTTTTTGCGAAGTGGCAAAAAGAAAAGGTGTTGTAGTTGAAGATTGTCAAAAAGTCGCAAAATATATAAATAAGCTTGATACCAGGTTGTCTGCTGAAGCTAAAAAAATCAATGTTTCTACAATAGATCAATTATTGGCTTTTTTTGTAGCAAGATTAAATAAGAGTAATGCAGCTGAGAGTGAGCAACTTATAGCTGCTTCTTCACTTTTATTAAAAAGAGTGCTACAAGCCGTAACATTGTTACATAATAAGCGAGCAACTAATCTAGCAAATGCTTCTTTAGATAAATTAGAGTCAAAACAAAATGTAAAATCAATGGAAATTATAAAAGACAAATGGTTTGAATTTATATCTGATTATGATGATACTTTTTTAAAAAAACTTGATAAATTTGGAAAAATAAATAAAGAAGATGTTGAAAAAATGGTTTTTGACATCAATAAAATTTTGTCTAAAGATGAAGATAGTGAAATATATAAAGTTGTCGCACCATTGATTGTTGCCACACTTACTCCATCAATTGCTTCAAGTATGAATGATGATTTAGCAACGATTAGTTATGAACTTAGAAATTCTCCTCAGGCAATATCTTCTCCTGCTATGCAAGATGAAATTAAACAGTTTATAAAAAAGAGAATAGAATTAGATAAAGAAGAAGTAAAAAATAAAATTTCTACTTTAGATAAAATTTTAGATGAGATTAATAAAAAAATATTTGATCTTATAGACAGTACTAATATGAGTAGTGAAGAAGTTCAAAATATTAAAAAAGATTTAAATGATATCAATTTTTCTAAAGATGGTTTTGAATCAATTCATAATAGGTTAATTAATATTGCAAATTCTTTAGAAAATGAAAGTAAAGGTTTAAGTCTTAAAATGGGTGAGAACCAAAAGACTATAGCTAAACTTCATACAAGAGTTAAAAAATTAGAAAACGCTTTATTAATTGCAAAGCAAGAGAGTAAAGAAGATTTTTTAACAAATGTAGCAACAAAAAGAGCTTTAGAAAAAGAGTTAAAAAGAGTAGAAGAAGCTTATATTAGATATAAGATTGATTATACTATTTGTTTTTTAGATATTGATCATTTTAAAGTCGTAAATGATACTTATGGGCATGAAGCAGGTGATCTTATTCTATCAACTCTTGGAAAAATTTTAAGAAAATATGTAAGGCAAGCAGATTTTGTTGGGAGATATGGTGGCGAAGAGTTTCTAGCAATTTTACCTGGAGTTGATTTAAATCAAGGTTCTTTGTTTGCTGATAAAATAAGAAAAATCATAGAAAATTATAAATTTATATATAAAAACGAGAGAATAGATATAAAAATTAGTTGTGGTATTGCACAAAGAGCTAATTCAGCTTCTGGGAAAGAAGTTATATCAAATGCAGATAAGATGCTTTATAAAGCAAAAGAGGGTGGAAGAAATCAAGTTATGCCTAATCCAAAATAGATGAGATTAGAAAATTTTTTGGCAGCAAAGCCACTTTTTTATGAGAAAATAGATTATGAAAGATTTCCTAACATATATAAAAAAATAGAAAAATATTTTATATTGCCTAAAATAGTGCACATAGTTGGAACGAATGCTAAAGGCTCAACAGGGAGAGCTTTAGCCCATCTTTTACATGTAAAAGGTTATAAAGTTGGACATTATAGCTCACCACATATTTTAAAGTTTAATGAGCGAATATGGGTTAATGGCTTAGATGTAGAAGATAATTTACTTGAAAGTACACATAAAAAATTACAAAATATTTTGGATGTTGATGATTCTAATGCTCTATCATATTTTGAATATACAACTTTATTAGCAATGTTGATTTTTTGTGAAAACTGTGAATATGTTGTTTTAGAAGCGGGTCTTGGTGGTGAATACGATGCTACAAATGTTTTTAAAAAGGAGCTTAGTATAGTTACTCCTATTGGGTACGATCACGAATCCTTTTTAGGACATAGTATTGAAGAAATTGCAAATACAAAATTAAGAAGCATAAATAATGATGCACTTTTAGCTAAGCAGTATGATAATATGGTATATGATTTAGCTTTAAAAAGAGTGAATGAAATAAAAAGAGATCTGTTTTTTGCTGATAGTTTTTTAGAAGATGAATTTTATGATGACTTAAAAAATTATATACAAAGTAAAAATTATCCAGCATTTTTTTATAATAATTTTTCTACAGCATTTTGTGCATATAGACTTTTAGGTTTTGAAGTTGATGTAAATCTATTAGATGGTCTAAAACTTTTTGGAAGATGTCAAAAAATATCTAATAACGTAACTATTGATGTGGGGCATAATCCTATGGCTGCATCGGTTTTATTAGAACATTTTAGAACAAAAAAAGTAGTTTTAGTTTATAATAGCTACAATGATAAAGAGTATACAAAAATTTTGTCTATTTTACACCCTATTATTCAAGAGGTTCAAATTATAGATATATCAAATGAGAGAGAAGTGTTAAAAAGTTCTTTAGAAGAGGCTTTAAATTCTCAAAATATAAAATACTCACAATTCAAAAAAATAGAAAAAGATTTAGAGTACTTAGTTTTTGGTTCTTTTTCGGTAGTGGAGAAGTTTTTAAATGCGCGATAAGTTTACTATAACCATAACAGATGTGAATGGTTCAAAACATTATCTTTTAAATCAAATTATAAAAAGATTTGTACTTTATTTTACGTTATTTATAATATTTTTGATAGCTGCAGGTTCATATCTTATTAATTTTTTAATTGATCAAGTTGATGACCTAGAACATAAAAAAGAGAAGATAGTCAATGAACAAGTAATTTTAAAAAATAAAAATGATAAATTACTTGCTGAAATCAAAGTAAAAAATGAAGAATATAATACGATAAAAGAATCAATTACTGATATGGAAGCTTTAGTTGGTATTACACCATCGTTAGAAACAGAAGTAGATGTCAGGCTTCAAAATATTAAATTTACTTCAGCGCAACAAAAAGTTTTCTTTAATAATATACCAAATGGTCCTGTTGTTGCTTCTAACGGTTATAGTGGAAAGTTTGGTTGGAGAACACATCCTATTTTAAAAAGAAAAGAGTTTCATAGAGGCTTAGATTTAAGAGCAAAAAAGATGACACCAGTTCATGCTCCTGCTGATGGGGTTGTTGAGTATGCAGGCTATCATAAAAGCAGTGGTTTTGGAAATTTAGTTATAATAGACCATAATTATGGATTTAAAACAACGTATGCTCATTTAAGTAAAAAGTTTCCTGTTAAGTCAGGTACTTTTGTAAAAAAAGGTGATATTATTGCATACACTGGAAATAGTGGACTCTCAACAGGCCCACATCTTCATTATGAAGTACGGTTTATCACAAGACCTTTAAATCCAGAGAACTTTACAAAATGGAATAGTTCAAATTTTGAAAAGATATTTAAAAAGGAGAAAAGAGTTTCATGGCAATCTTTAATAAAACTGATGCAGAATCACCTGCGTCTTCCGAAACCACAATCATAGCAAGTGGAGCTAAGATAGATGGCGTTTTTAATTGTAATTCACGTTTACATGTAGATGGAGAGATAACTGGTCAAATAAATTCAAAAAGTATAGTAACCATAGGTAAGGGTGGAAAAATCAATGGAGAAATAACAGCAAATAGACTTATTGTAAACGGTCTTTTTGAAGGTGAAGCTAATTGTGATGGTGTTGAAGTTCTCGCTGGTGGTAAATTTTTAGGTAAAGTAGAATCTAAAGAGTTAATGATAGAAGCAAAAGCTGAGTTTGAAGGTGAAAGTAAGATTAAAAGAGACAATGTTACTCAATTAAACAAAGAGCTTCCAAAGGATAAATAAGTTTGCAATCCTGTGTTTATGAGTTTTTTAAAAATGGTGGCAATACCGATATAATTGGTGTTGCCAATGAAAAAGATGCTTTTAGTGTCTCACATGCAGTCCAACTTACTGGAAAAAATGTTTATATATTACCTGATTTAAGAGCTAGTTTTGGTGATGATTTACTCTCTTTCAATGAAGAAATACACTCTTTATTAACTTCTCTTAAAAAGTATTATGAAGATAAATCTACAAAAAAAGTTTTAATAATTCCTATAAGAACACTTTTTACTCCTTTACCTCCTGAACATTTATTTGATTCTCAAACAATAGAATTTGGAGATTCTTTAGAATTTACTCTTTTTAAAGAACAGATGTTAAATTGGGGATATAGTGTAGTTGATGTTGTAGAGAGTCCAGGTGAAGTTTCTTTTCGTGGAGATATTATAGATATCTTTCCAATTGATTCAAAATATGCTATAAGAATTTCATTTTTTGATGATACTGTAGAGAGCATAAGGTTTTTTGAGTGTGAAACACAAAAGAGCCAAAAAGAAGAGTTAGAATCGATTAGTATATCTCCAGCACTATTTTCATTAAATAATCAAGAATACGATGAAATAAGTGAAAAAATAGAAAAAATAGATAGTGATAGTTTTGTCAAAGATATACACTCTTTAGGATTATGGGCTATTAAAGATATTTGTAAAGACTATTTTGAAGAGTTTGATATATCTTTGCTACCTGATTTAGAAGAAGAGATAGAAGAACTGTCTCTTTTTAATACAGAAGCTAATGAACGGTTAAAATCTTTAAAAATATTACCACAAGCTAAAGAGTTTAAACCTTTAGAGATTGCTTCGTTAAAAACTTTTTTGGACTTTCATAAAGATAAGAAAATAACAATCCTAGCAAAAAGTGAAATTCTTTTACGTCAAGAAGAGATTGATTTAAATTTTGGATTTAAACAAAGTGATTTAATAGTAAATATTATAAGTGCTAAAGAAGTTATAGTATCTTTAAATAAAACCACAAAAAAGAGAAGAAGAAAAAAAGCTTCAATGATTTTGGATGAACTTAAAATTGGTGATTTAGTCGTTCATGAAAATTATGGAGTAGGGCTTTTTAAAGGTTTACAAAATACAACAGTTTTAGGAAGTACGAGAGATTTTGTTGTAGTGCAGTATCAAGGTGAAGATAAACTTTTACTCCCTGTTGAAAATTTGGATGTTATAGATAGATATATAAGTGATGGTGGACATTTAGCGATAGTTGATAAACTTGGAAAAGGAAGTTTCCAAAAGCTTAAAGCCAAAACAAGAGAAAAACTTTTAGAGATTGCAAGTGAAATTATTGCAGTTGCAGCAAAAAGAGAGATGATAGAGGCAACAGCACTTCATAAACAAGCAAAAATTAAAGAGTTTCAAAAAGATGCTGGTTTTGAATATACTGATGATCAAAAAAAGTCAATCAACGAAATTTTTAGTGATTTAAAGTCTTCGAAGATGATGGATAGGCTTTTAAGTGGAGATGTTGGCTTTGGTAAAACAGAAGTAGCTATGAATGCTATGTTTTTAGCGGCCATAAATGGCTTTCAAAGCATTTTATTAGCTCCAACTACACTTTTGAGTGCACAACACTTTAAATCGCTTTATGAGCGATTTAAAAAGTATGGTATACGAGTAGAAAAACTTGACCGTTTTACTTCAACTAAAGCAAAAAGTAGAATCATAGCAGAGCTAAAAAGTGGGGAATTAAAAGTATGTGTAGGAACTCACTCTTTGCTTGGAGTAGAGATGAAAAATCCAGCACTTATTGTACTCGATGAAGAGCATAAGTTTGGTGTAAAACAAAAAGAAAAGCTCAAACAAATGAGAGAAAATGTGCATATTCTCTCAATGAGTGCAACGCCAATCCCAAGAAGTTTAAATATGGCACTAAGCTCTATTAAACAATACTCTCAAATATTAACTGCACCAATGGATAGAGAAGATATAAGAACTTTTGTAAAAGAATATGATGATAAATCTTTAAAAGAAGCAATTTCTAGAGAATTACGACGTGGTGGGCAAATCTTTTTTGTTCATAATAGAATTGCGAGTATAGAAAATAAAAAGAAAGAACTCCAAGAGTTAATGCCTGGTTTAAAAATCCTTGTTTTGCACTCAAAAATAAGTGCAGCAGTAACTGAAAAGGAGATGATGCATTTTGAAGAAAAAGAGTATGACTTGCTACTTTCTACTTCAATCATTGAATCAGGAATTCATATACCAAATGTAAACACTATTATTATTGATGGGAGTGAAAACTTTGGTATAGCGGATCTTCATCAAATGAGAGGACGCGTAGGGCGGAGTAAAAGACAAGGGTATTGTTACTTTTTAGTCAAAGACAAGGCAAAATTAACAGAACAATCTAAAAAAAGGTTAATCGCACTTGAAGCAAACTCATATTTGGGGAGTGGTTCTGTTTTAGCCTATCATGATTTAGAGATTAGAGGTGGTGGTAATTTAATTGGTGAAGCACAAAGTGGTCATATAAAAAATATAGGATATGCTTTGTATCTTAAGATGCTAGAAGATGCTATAAATACACTTTTAAACAATACGCCAGTAGCTAAAAAAGAAGTAGAGATAAAACTCTCAGTTAGTGCTTTTGTAAGTAGTGATTATGTGAGTGAAGATAGAGTGCGCTTAGAGTTATATAGAAGATTAAGTAAATGTGAGAATGTAAGAGCAGTTTTAGATATTGAAGAAGAGATGGTAGATAGATTTGGAAAACTTGATATTTATACAAAACAGTTTTTAGATATTATAACAATAAAAATACTTTCATCTTTGGCAAATATAGTTTCTATCTCAAATTTTGGACAAAATATAACACTTAAAGATATAAATGAAAAAAAAGAGCATTTAAAATCAAGAAGTAAAGATGATGATGATATTATAGATACTGTTTTAGAGTACTTGCGAAAAAGGAGGTAATACTCTTATGATTGATTGGCAAAAGACTTATGCAGCTATTTGGCGTCCTAAAAAAATGCAATTAAAAGCTATTGAGGAAATTGATCCTATTAGTTTAGATAAATTGATAGGTATAGATACACAAAAAACACAAATACTAGAGAATACAAAAGCATTTATTCAAAATAAACCTTGTAACAATGTTTTACTTTGGGGCGCTCGTGGTACTGGAAAATCTTCATTAGTCAAAGCTATTTTTAATTATTTAAAAAAAGAAAATTTAAGAGTAATAGAGTTTGCTAAAGAGGATTTAGGTGATTTAGCTGAAATTGTAGATGAAATTAGAATATTACCCTATAAGTTTATTATATTCTGTGATGATTTATCTTTTGAAGAGGGAGATAATAGTTATAAAGGTTTAAAACCTATACTTGAAGGTTCCATTGAGTTACCTCCTTCAAATGTTCTTATTTATGCTACTTCAAATAGGAGACATTTAGTTACAGAGTATCATAAGGATAAAATTGGAACTGTTGTTGAAAATCAAGAGATACATTACTCCGATACCATAGAAGAAAAAACATCTTTATCTGATAGATTTGGTTTGTGGATATCTTTTTATCAAGGAAGTTTTACTGAGTACTTAAAGATAGTTGATTCTTATTTTATTGATTTTAATTGTGACAAAGATGAGTTACATAAACAAGCAAAAATATTTGCATCATATAGAGCTTCAAGAAGTGGAAGAACTGCTAAGCAGTTTTATAATTATTACTCACAAATTATTTAGGATTTATAGTATGCAAAGTAGTTATGATTTATTTAAAGCATTAAAAGATGCTGGTTACATAAAAGAAGAGAGAGAAGAGTTATGGTGGCCAAAAAGTAGAACTTTTGAAGTGATAGTTGGTACAGTTTTAACACAACAGGCAAAATGGGAAAAAGTAGAAATATGTTTAGAAAATTTACGTGAACGTAATTTATTGGATTTAGATTCGATTGCTTCTATAGATGTTTCAGCACTCTCATTATTGATAAAACCAAGCGGATTTTATAATAATAAAGCAAAAAATCTTAAAAAATTGTGTCAAAATATAAGTGAAGATTTTGGAAGCTTTGAAGAATTTGCTTTACATGTAACAAAAGAGTGGTTACTGTCTCAAAAAGGTATAGGTGAAGAGAGTTGTGATAGTATACTTTGTTATGCATGTGGACAAGAAACTATGGTAGTAGATAGTTATACTAATAGACTTTTAACGAAATTTGGTTATGAATTTGAAAGTTATAGTGAGCTTCAAGAGTGGTTAATTCAAGGAATAGAAAGTAATTATGACAAAATCAATAAACTCTATAAAAAAGAGATGGATTTAAATACTATTTATGCAAGATTTCATGGGAAAATTGTAGAGTTTTGTAAAGAAAATATGCGTGGAAAAAATGTAAATATTGATATTTTGGGTCTAGAATAATATTCTAAACCCATAAGAATTTATAATTCTTGTTCTTGTTTATATGCCATAATCATAGCATATGCTTCGTCTTTGAGTTTTAGTTTTTCTTTTTTTAGGGATTCAAGTTCTAGTTGTTCCATATGCTCACGACCACTTTCAATATTATTTATTTGTTCGTCTAAAGCATTATGCCTTTCAAAAATCTTTGCAAAATGTGAGTTATTTACTTTGATATCTGAAATTATCTCTCTATACTCATGTAACATTATTTCCCCTTTATGATTAATGTTTTTTCAAAGATAGAAAATCTTTGAAAACTATTTAACTGAAGTCTCAATTAGATTGAGAACTTATACAGTTAAATTATAACAAAAAAGTAGTAAACCAAAGGTAAATATTATGATCGATAATCTGCGTTTATTTTGACATATTCGTAACTAAGATCACAACCATAAGAAGTAAATGAAGATGTTCCAGCATTAAGGTCACAAGTAATTTTATAAGAGTCTTGTTGCATAATTTTACATGCTTTTTTTTCAGTTTCTGCGTCTAAACTAGGATTGTCTTTAGAGTAAACAATAATATTTTCATAAGAGATGACTAAATCTTCTTCTTTACATGTAACTCTACTAGCTCCTATTGTTGAAGCAATTCTTCCCCAGTTTGGATCTTCACCAAATAGTGCTGTTTTTACAAGTAAGGAGTTACTAAGAGCCATAGATGCTTTTTTTGCTTCTTCTTTGTTTAATGCACCTTTTACTTCAAAAGCGACTACTTTATTTGAACCTTCACCATCTCGAAGAATTTCTTGGCTTAAATGTTTAGTAAGTTGGTTGAGTGCTTCACTAAATGCTGTTTTATCATAAGCTTTTGATTTTTTTGAAGAAAGTAACATGACTGTATCATTTGTTGATGTATCTCCATCAACACTAATTGTATTAAAAGATTGCTCAGCTGCTTGTTTTAAAAGCTCATCCATATCATTTTTAGGGATATTTGCATCAGTTAAGATAAAACAGAGCATAGTTGCCATAGCAGGATTTATCATACCCGCACCCTTGCAAATAGCTGCTATATGAAATGACTTTCCATCTTCTAATTCTACTTTAAAACATAACTCTTTTTTAAATTGATCTGTTGTCATAATAGCACGAGCAGTTGCATCTGAATTTTTTGAATTAAAATCAAATTTATCAAAGGCTGATGTTATTTTTTCTCTACTTAGTCTATATCCTATAACTCCTGTTGAACTCATAATAGGGTTTTGTACTGTTGGTAGTTTTGTTTTTAAAGTTTCAAAGATTGATTTAATATCTTCAACACCTTTTTCTCCTGTCATAGCATTTGCATTTTTGGAGTTCATAAGGATAAAGTTTGTCTTGAAATTTTTTGGATGTTCCAAAAAGTGTTTTATTGGAGCAGCTGTAAATTTGTTTTTAGTAAAAATAGCAGAGACTTCACACAGTTCATCACTTCTAATAAAAGCAACATCTCCATCAATATTACTTGAGCCTGAATTTGCTGGGTTTGTTTTCATACCTACATTAACGCCGTTGCAAAAAAATCCTTCAACGTTATCTAATCCATTTTTTATTGGGAATATATTAAACATATTTTAACTCTTCTGGTTTTTGTTTTTTTCTAATTATTCTTTTTGTCGCACGAATGCTCTCACCTGTTCCAATGACTAAAAGTTTACAACCTGTACCAATAAGCACATCACCTTTAGGCATAGGTATAAAAGTATCTTTAGCATCTCTAATACCTACAATACTTACATTGGTTATGTCTCTTAAATGAGCTTCTTTAAGCTTTTTAAATCTCATCCATGAGTGATCAGGTACTTTTATCTCTTCCATATCAATTGGAGCATCTTGCCTGTAAAGAAGTTTTTCAAGCATATTTTCCATATCTGGTCTAAGACTCATAGCTCTTAATCTTTCTGCCATAAGTTTAGTTGCACTTATTACTCTATCCGCTCCTAGTTTTTTTAGTTTAACCATATCACTTTCATTTGATGCACTTGTAATAATATAGTAAGGTCTTTGAAGTCCAATTTCATTTTCATATAACCTAGTAGAAGCTATTTGAGCGATATTATCAGCCGTATTTTCACTAAGGGTTATGAGCCCTTTTGCACTTGAAAGATAAGATTTTAAAAGAGCAGCTTCTGTATGAGGATCTTCTTGTACAAAATAAGGATATTTGTGTTCAATTGCCAATTCTGCCAAATCATCTCTTGGGTCAATAACAACAAACGGAATATGATTTTCACGAAATTGTTTAGAAAGTTCGATAGTAATTTCACTGTGGTGGCAAATTACGAAATGATTTTTTAGCCTAGCGATTTTGTATAACATACTTCGCTCCTTGATAATTTTTACAAGTTGACCTTTGTTTAAAACTTCAACTAATATACCTATGGAAAATGAAAATGCTCCAAAACCTAAGATAATAAGAGTAATAGTAAAAAGTCTTCCTGCTGGGGATATAGGTGAGATTTCTCCAAAACCTACTGTAGTAAATGTAATACCTGATTGGTAAACGGCATCTAATAAAGTAAATCCATCAATGAGAACATAACCGAGTGTTCCCACCATAATCATAAAAACTACGAGAATAAGTGGGAGACGAAATGGTTTTAACTGTTGATACAGTTCAGTATTTAAGTCTATATGAGGGGCTGATCTACTTGACCAGTTAAGAAGTTTCTTTAACTTTTGAGTAAGTGTCACTTAATCCCCTTATTGGATTTGTGATTAAGCGTTCTTCTTCATTGTTCTAAGTGTTGAAGCCGCAACTTTAATTTTTCTTGTTGTTCCATCTTCTAAAGTAACTCTTACAGTTCTTAGGTTTGGAAGGAATCTTCTTTTTGTTTTGTTATTAGCGTGGCTCACGTTATTTCCGCTCATTGGGCCTTTGCCAGTAATTGCACATCTTCTTGCCATGGTTAGTTCCTTGAAATTTTGTTGGAATTTTACACAAAATAAGCAAAATATATGCTTAAACTGTGAATATGTAATCGAGTATAATAGCATAACATTTATAAATGTTTTATGAAAGTAAAGATACAATCATGGAGTAAATAAATCTATGCAAGGGGTAAATATGCTTTCAGATACGACTATTAGCGAATATATTGAATCGATTCCTCCAATACCTAAAATTGTCAAACATTGTGTTAAAGCTTTAGATGATGGTGATTTAGTTCATGCAGCAGATATAGCAAATGAGGATAGAGCCCTTATACACTATCTTCAAAGTATTATAAATAAACCAATATTTGGCTTTAGAGATGAAGTGAAAAATGCAAGACAAATTTTTGGAATATTAGGAATATTAAGAGCAAAGCAACTTATATATGGATATTATCTTCTTTTAATTTTACCAAAGAAATGGGAAGTCTTTGGTTTTAGTTCTAAAGAATTTCAAGATTTTCAAGCAAGATTGATTCATCATTGGGGAAAAATAATGAAGTTTTTGCAAAAAGAAGATGCAGAAATAATTCAAGCTATTAGTATTATTCCAGCATCTTTAATTGTATGTGAAATACTTTTTCGTGATATTAATAGTACAGTGAAACTTTTAAGAGAAAAAAAGCAGATGAGTTATGAGAAAATACTCATTAAAATGACTAATAGAACTTTTTTTGATATAGCATCTTTAATTGCTAAAAAATGGAGTTTTTCGGATAAAACTATTGAATTAATTAAAAAAATAGGAGATACACAGGAGGGAGATTTTGGAGAGAATGCTCTTGCAATTACTTATCTTAGATTACTGATTAGTTATGAAATGAGTCGCCCAATGATGATTAAGAGTGGATTGAGTGATCTTTTTGATTTTGAACCTATTTTTGATGATGAAATTGCAAATAATTTTTATGCTATTTTAGAACATGAAGATTAATATATGAAACCAGTTGTTAAACAAAAAGTTGCCTTTTTTTCACCAATGGGATTTTTAGATGGTGAAAATGCTATTGATATTATTAATCCTGCAGATATTGACTTTTTAATACAAACTAAACAAGAAGGAGCATTTATCTCATTAAAAAAAGTAGTTTTTTTTAATAAAAAAGGAATTACGCTTTTAATAGAATCTTTACAACGAGTCAGAGAAAAATGTGGAACAATTGTTGGTTTTTGCGATTATGATAGTAAAAAATACAAGATGATTTTAGATATGTTTCCTAAG
Organism: Sulfurospirillum arcachonense DSM 9755; assembly: GCF_000597725.1. GTDB lineage: Bacteria > Campylobacterota > Campylobacteria > Campylobacterales > Sulfurospirillaceae > Sulfurospirillum_A > Sulfurospirillum_A arcachonense. Next base: position 214,008 of record NZ_JFBL01000001.1, on the reverse strand, counting down.
AATGTGAATTTTTCGCTTTTTGATACTTCTGAAATTGTTATGCTTTTTGTAGGAGATAATTTAAAGAATCCAAAAGAGAAAAAAATAGTTGTTTTTAGTGAAAAAAATGAGCAAAAAAATCAATTAACAATAGAATTGTATGAAAGAGGTTTTACTCCAGTTATAGCAAAAGATATGAGTGATTTGCTAGTAAAAAAACAAGAAGCAGAATTTGTTATAGAAAATTCGTATCTTGGAAAATTGGATAAAACACCAACGGTATATATAAAAGATAATGTAATAATATATACTTTAAAAGGTTTTGTTGATTCAGATATAGCAAAGAGTTTTGATATGCAATATCAAATTAACTCTTTAAAAATAGGATTTAAACTTTTTTTATTTGATGCAGAAAAAGTTTCATCAATTAATGTACATGGTGTTAACTTTATATCAAAACTCTCAACAGCAGGGGCAGAATATGGAGCATCGATAGTTATTACAGGACTGAATAATAGAAAAATTACTCAAAAATTAAGAAATGATTTAGAAGATTCAGGTGTTCTTATATATCCTTCTTTAAAAAGCCTTTTTGATGATGAGGAACTTCTAAATGAAGCTAATAAAAATTCAAGTGTTGCTAAAAAAAGTTTAGGAATAACAAAAAATCTTATTGCTATTTTACCGGTTACAATACAAGAAGTTGTAAAGATTATTGAAGTACTTTCAGGTTATAATACAAAAAAAGAATACATTAAAGTTCAGCCTTTAGAAATATCCAATAAAGAGGATATGTTAACTGTTTCAATAGGTTTTTATGGAGATATTGGAGGAATTTTACTTTTACTTTTTGACAAAAATATTGTTAAAGAAGTTTGTAAAATACTTCTCGAAGAAGATAGTACAGAGGCTGATGTCATAGATGCATTAAGTGAATTTATATATATAATTGGTGAAAAAATTTCTCAGCAATTACTTAAAAAAAGCATTAAAATTGATTTAACAATGCCAAGAACTTTTGATAGTGTCAAAGATATTATTGCATCTCAGCATGATGTTCGTGGTGCACAAGTTAATTTAAATGTTGATGGAAAAAATTTGACACTATTTTTAACAAGATAGATAGAGTAACAATAATGTTATGTAATATATAAATTGAGCTTCATAAGTTCAAAAAGAAATAAAATGAAAAGGTAATAAATGCTAATAGCACCAAGTATACTTTCTGCTGATTTTGGAAAGTTGAATGAAGAGATAAAAAGTATATGTGAAGGTGGATGTGATTTTGTTCATGTAGATGTTATGGACGGTCATTTTGTTCCAAATCATACTATAGGACCAGTCGTTGTAAAGTCAGTAGCTGCTGCAGCTACAAAACCACTTGATATTCATTTGATGGTTGAAAATAACTCTTTTTTTGTTGATCTGTTTGCTCCTTTTAAACCAGAGTATATTTCATTTCATATAGAAGAAGAAAAACATCCTCATAGACTTATTCAAAAAATTAGAAGTTATGGTATAAAACCTGCTATTGTTTTAAATCCTCACACGCCTCCTGAAGCAATAGAATATCTTTTAGAAGATTTAGATATGGTACTTTTAATGAGCGTTAATCCTGGTTTTGGTGGCCAAAAGTTTATTACTTCAGTAATAGAAAAAGCAAGAAAATTAAAAGCGATGATAAATGCAAAAAATCTAAATACTCTTATTGAAGTTGATGGTGGAGTCAATGATAAAAATGTAAAAGACCTTGAGTATGCTGGTGTTGATATTGTAGTTGCTGGTAATTATGTTTTTTCAAACTCTTCATATAAAAATGCAATAAGTAGTTTAAAATAGAATGACAAGAGTTAAAATTTGTGGTATTACTAATTTAAAAGATGCACTGTGTGCAATCGAATATGGTGCAAATGCTCTAGGTTTTGTTTTTTATGAAAAATCTTCTAGATATATTGAACCTAAAAAAGCTTTAGAAATAGTCCAACAATTACCTCCTTTTATAGAAAGAGTAGGGCTTTTTGTTAATAAGACGGCTACAGAAATAAACACTATATGTAAAGATTCTCATATGAGTTTAGCTCAAATACATTTTGAAGCAGATGAAAGTTTATATACACAACTTGAGTTACCGTACCTGCAAGTAATACGAGCTACATGTAAAGAAGATATTCTCAAGTTAAATGATAAATACGTTATTGTAGATGCTTTTGTACAGAGTTATGGTGGAGAAGGAAAACGAGTAGATATAAGTTGGTTTGATGGAGTTGATTGTTCTAAAATTATTTTAGCTGGTGGACTTAATGCAGAAAATATTGAAGAGGTAAAAGGTTTGAATTTCTATGGTTTAGATGTTAGTAGTGGGGTTGAATTAACAAAAGGTAAAAAAGATTGTAAAAAAATAGAAGAGTTTTTAAAAAGAGCAAAAAATTGAGAAATTTTGATAAATTGATACAAAAAATGACAGAGAATCCACAACCTTTTTGTGAATGTAGAGCTAAATTTAAAAAAATTAAAGAGTTAGAAAATTATGATTTTGAGACAGTTAGTGAAAGTTTAGAAAATCTTCGATTATTGGGTGTACCATTTGTAGAATTAAACAATAATTTAATGGCTTTAGAAACCACTTTTACACCTATAGAAAAACAAAAATTTTGTATTGTTGATATTGAAACAAATGGAAGTAAGCCAAGCAGTGCTCAAATTATTGAAATTGGTGCTGCTATGATAGAAAATGGTAAAGTTATAGATAAGTTTGAAACTTTTGTAAAAGCAGATGAAATACCAGAAAATATAGTACATCTTACCAATATTACTTTAGATGATGTAAAAGATGCTCCATCTCTTAAAGATACTTTGGCTAAGTTTAGACTTTTTTTAAAAGATGCAGTTTTTGTAGCGCATAATGTAAATTTTGATTATAATTTTATATCTTATTCTATGGAAGAAGCTGGTTTTGGACCATTGTTAAATAGAAAAATATGTACTATAGATTTAGCGAAAAAAACTATAACTTCAGAAAAATATGGATTAGGATTTTTAATAAAAGAGTTAGATATTGAGATAACACAACATCATCGTGCATATTCAGATGCGTATGCAGCAAGTATCGTTTTTAAAAAAAGTCTTCAAAATCTTCCAAGTTCAATTATAACTACAGAAGATTTAGTAAAGTTTGCGAAACCTAATCCTAAAAAAAGAAAGAAAAAAGAAAATTAGTTGTTATTCATCCAAATATCTACAACTTTAAAGCAGTATTTTGTTTTATGTTTAAGACCACGTATTAAACCATTTTCAAGTATACCCCAGTTGTATATTCCTTTTTCCATATAAGCTTTGCTTGCATAACAACCAGCGATTATATTCCCTTGTTTGTGAGCAAACTCAAAATACTTAATAGATTTATCAATATCTTGTTCAACACCATTGCCATTTAGATACATTTTACCCAATAAGTGACTTGCATTATATACCTTATCTTTTTCTAAAGCTAGTTCAAAAAATACTTTTGCTTTATCGTAATCTGCTTTTCTATAGGCTCTCATTCCATCAGTAAAATTATTCGCTTGAAGTAATACGGAACTTACTACTAAAGTTAAAATTGTAAGTTTTATCAAAAAAACTCCCTATTTATTTAATTAAAAAAGGATTATACCATATATTTATTTTTATAATATATATCATTATCAGTTGATTTATAAACTAGAGTTACTTTCTCATAGATTGACTTTATAGCACAAAAAATTAATTTAACAATATATTTAGCTAAAAACTACAACTTTAGAAAAGAATACTTAGTTATAATGAAATTCTGCAGGAAAAGAGTAAGTCTTGTATTTTTCAAAAACTGTTTTACAATAAGGTACTTTTTTTCTAAGCCCAGCTACTAACCCTTCAGCCAACAAAGCAGAATGGATTCCTTCTTTCATATAAGCTTCACTTATGTAGCAACCAGCTGGAATATTCCCAGCATCAAAAGCTTCTGTTAATAGTTTAATTGCTTTAGTAGTATCAGCTTTTACACCTTGTCCATAAAGATACATTCTTCCTAGCATATAATGAGCATGTAGTACCCTGTCTTTTGTCTGTGCCAATTCAAAGAGATTTTTTGCTTGATCAAAATCACCTTTTTTATATGCTCGCATACCTTTAGTAAAATTATTTGCTTGAAGTAAAGTTGAAAGGACAATCAAAAATAAAATTATATATCTCAAGAATAAACTCCTATTATTGTAAAAAAATTGATTATAACATGTTTTTTAAATATCGATTTTTATATTCGACATAGTTTTTTGCTGATTGGTATAAAAAAGATATTTCATCTTGATTTAATTGTCTTATTACTTTTGCAGGGCTTCCCATGATAAGTGATCTTGGAGGGAACTCTTTATCTTTTGTCACAAGAGAATTAGCTCCTACAATAGATTCTTCTCCTATAACAGCACCATCAAGTATAGTTGCACTCATACCAATCAGACAAGCATTTTTTATTTCACAACCATGAAGCATTACTCTATGTCCAATAGTAACATCATCACCTATAATGGTTGGATTTCCATCACTTTTATCTTCTTTTGTAAAGTGTGTAACATGGAGCATACTTAAATCTTGAATATTAGAGCGTTTTCCAATCTTTATGTGGTGTATGTCTGCACGAACAACACAACCAAACCAGATAGAACTATCTTCATCAATACTTACATCGCCTATGATATCAGCACTTTGTGCAGTAAATACACTCTTATTTATTACAGGATAATTTTCTTCAAACTTCATTATCATAATAATATCCTAACTTTCTTTAAACAGTTTTCTCGCTAAATTTTCAGCTTTACTTGAGGTTGTATCTTTTTTCATTGTTTTATATATTTTATTTATATACTCTTCTAAGATAATATGGTTATTTATTACCTTCTCTTTTCCTCGTTCAGATTTTTTATATTCTCCATCATTTTGTAGTTCCCAACTTAAGGTATTGTCTGTAATTTGAAGTTGTAGCATCTCAAAAAGTTTTTCTTGAAGAGATTTTTCATATATTGGAGACATAAGCTCAAGTCTTCTCTCTAAGTTTCTTGGCATACAATCAGCACTTGAAATAAAAATATTTGGTTCATTATTTTTAAAATAAAATACGCGAGAATGTTCTAGGTATTTTCCTATAATAGATTTTACTTTTATATTTTCACTTAGATCCTCAATATTAGGACGTAGACAACATATTCCTCTTATAATCAGTTCGATTTTTGCACCTAATTTTGAAGCATTGTAGAGAGCTTTTATAACATCTGTATCAACCAAAGAGTTCATTTTTAAGATGATATAACCATCTTTTCCCGCTTTTCCTTCTGCATTGATAAGAGAGATAAGTTTTGGTTTTATTTGTGTAGGTGACATTTTTAAGCATTCTAGTTTTCTGTTTTTAGAAAAGCCTGAGAGGATATGAAAAAATGTTGTTGTGTCTTTTGCAAATTCTTCTTTACATGTAAGAAGGCTCACATCGGTATAAATTTTTGCAGTAGTTGCATTATAATTACCCGTTCCAAGATGCATATAGAATTTGAGTTTACCTGATTCTTGGCGAATCACTTGAGTTACCTTTGCATGTATCTTAAAGCCGGTAATCCCGTATATTACATGAGCGCCAGCTTGTTCTAGTGCTTTTGCCCAGTGTAAGTTGTTTTCTTCATCAAATCTCGCTTTAAGTTCAACCATAACAGTTACTTGTTTGCCATCACTTGCAGCATCTATGAGTGCTTGAATGATTTGTGAGTTTTTTTCTACTCTATAAAGAGTTGTTCTAATAGACACTACATTAGGGTCTTTTGATGCTTCTTTTAGTAGTTTGGTCACGGTATCAAAGCTCTCATAAGGGTGAAGGAGTAGGGCATCTTGTTTTGATATAATTTTAAATATAGACTCGTTTTTACTAAACGGAGGCAATATTTTTGGATTATGTGGTTGTAATGTAAGGTAAGAGAAATCTTTATTATTGATGATTTGCCAAAGTGCTCCAAGATTTAAAGGGATACTGTATTGGTATATATCTTTAGAAAAGATTTGCATATGAGAGTTTAAAAACTTCATCAAATCTTCATCAGGATTCTCTTCAATTTCTAATCGAACAAAAGCACCACGACGACGAAGTTTTAAGCCTTGTTCCATGATCATCATAAAATCATCAGCTTCTTCTTCCTCAATAACCATATCGGCATTTCTTGTGATTCTAAATGCCGCTGCAGCTATAAGTTTATAACCTGGAAAAATTTCTTCAGCATGTTTTTCAACAATACTTTCAATAGGAACATAAACATTATCAGATACTTGATAAAAACGAGGTAATACTCTTGGAATTCTAATCATCCCATATTTATAATTTCCAGAACCTTGTTCATCTTGTAACTTCACTGCTAAGGAAAATCCTAAGTTGTTTAAGTGTGGAAAAGGATGGGTTGCATTAACAGCGATTGGTACGGAGACTGGTAATATGTTTGAGAAAAAATAATCATCAGCAAGTTTTGTGTGCTCACGACTTAAGTCACTATAGTTGGTTACATGAAGGTTTTCTTCTTCAAGTTTTTGCATTATTGATTTGTAACTGCTTTGCAAAATATCTTTTTCTTTAGAAAGGTAAGAGCGTATTTCACGAAGCTGTTCCAATGGTGTTATTTCATCACTACCAGTTACTATAACTCCAGCTGTAAAAAGTTGTTTGAGGCCAGCTACTCTTATCATATAAAACTCATCTAAATTGGTTGCATAAATAGCTAAAAATTTTAAACGTTCTAGTAAAGGTAACTCTTTTTTCATAGATTCACTAAGGACTCTTGAGTTAAATCTTAACCACGATAATTCTCTATTGATATAATTTTTTGGGTCATTTATACTAGGCACTACGCATCCCTTTGCAATTTTTTATTGTATTCTATCAAAATTTAGGCATAAATAGAAAACTTTGATTCACTATTTTCATTATTGGCGTATTGTGAAACATTTTTGTTGGCTAATTCTTCTTTAAGTTGGAGTGAGAGCTCAAGTCTTGCTTGCATTTCTAACATGGTTGCAGTTGAAGCTACTTGATAGTCAGTACTACTAGGATCACTTGGGGCAAGTGCAGCAGTTTTTATTAATTGCATTTTTGGAATAGTCTCTTCAGGAGTGGCTTCAGTCGAGGTATCTATACTAACTTCTCCTCCAACTGCATACTGTTTTTTATCAGGACCTTCTTGATAAATAAAGTTTGCGCCACTTCTTATAACACCACCACCTGCAGCAATATGTGCTGCTTCATGTTTTCTTACTGCTTGGTCTGTTGCTTGAAGTCTGGCTATAAGAGATTTTTGGGAAGTTGTTAATTCTTCTTGTTTGTTAGTCTCTTTTGTTTCATCTGCTGTTTTTTGGACAACAGTTTGCTCATATGGATTTGAAACCCTAGTTAAAGACGAATTTAAAAAGCCACCTACTTTCATAACTAACTCCTATGGTCTTATTATAACATAAGATGGCTTTAAATTAAAGTTTCCTGAGCTTTGCTATATCATCTCGTAATTTTGCTGCTTTTTCAAACTCTAGTGACTTTGCAGCTTCGTGCATTGCTTTTGTCATCTCTTTTAATATTTTTTTCTTTTCACTTGGTGGGATTTTATCTTTTTTATCCATTTTGTTTATAAGCTCACCCATATCTTCTACTTTAAGATTTTTGTCCAATTCTCTCAGAGTAGATTGTGGAGTGATGTTGTGTTTTTTGTTAAATTCTTCTTGTACTTTTCTTCTTTTTTCTGTTGTCTCAATTGCATACTTCATAGAATCTGTTATGCGTTTTGCAAACATAATAACTCGACCATTGAGATTTCTAGCAGCTCTTCCCATTGTCTGAATTAGACTAGTTTTACTTCTTAAAAAACCTTCTTTGTCTGCATCTAAAATAGCTACGAGTGAGACTTCAGGCAGATCAAGTCCTTCTCTTAAAAGGTTGATTCCTATTAACACATCAAATTCACCTAGTCTTAAACTTCTTATGATTTGATTTCTCTCAATCGCATCAGTATCTGAGTGCATGTACTTTACTTTTAATCCAAGTTCACTGTAGTATCGACTGAGCTCTTCACTCATTTTTTTAGTTAGCGTTGTGACTAAAACTCTCTCGTTTTTTGCTATAGTTTTTTTAATCTCATCAAAGAGTGTTTCTACTTGAAATTCACTATCAAGAATTTCTACTTTTGGATCAAGTAAGCCAGTTGGTCTTATGATTTGCTCGGCTGTATTGCTTCCTGAGAGTTCAAGCTCAATGGGACTTGGGGTTGCTGAGACAAAAAGATAGTTTGGAGCTTTGTTTATAAATTCATCAAACATCAAAGGACGATTATCTAAGGCACTAGGAAGCCTAAATCCATACTCTACTAAAACTTCTTTTCTGCTTCTATCTCCTGCAAACATACCTCGAAACTGAGGCAAGCTTACATGTGATTCATCTACTATGACAAGATACTCTTTACCAATAGTTTCAAAATAATCAAACATAGAATAAGGGGTTTCTCCCTCTTTTTTTCCTGTTAGATATCTTGAGTAATTCTCAACTCCTTTACAAGCTCCCGTTGCTTGAAGCATTTCTAAATCAAACTCTACTCTACTTTTTAAGCGTTGATATTCTACGAGTTTGTCTTCACTTTGAAAAAAGTTTAATCTCGTAGCAAGCTCTTCTTCTATAAATTTTGTAGCTTTTGAAAGGCGGTTTTGTCCAACTATAAACTGATTTGTTGCATAAATGACTATTTTTTTCAAATCTTTTATTTTTTGGTTACTTAATACTTCAAAATAGTATATAGATTCTACTTCATCACCAAAAAACTCTACACGTACAGCTTCTTCTTCGTTATATGCTGGGTGGATATCTATAACATCTCCACTTACTCTAAAACAACCTCTATCAAAAAAGTTGTCGTTTCTTTTGTATCCCATGTCAACAAGTTGTAAAAGGAGGGTTTTTTGGTTTATCTCTTGTCCTACTTCTATGGCTTGTACCATACTTTTATATTCGCTAGGATCTCCTAAACCGTAGTTTGCAGAGACCGATGCTACACAAATAACATCATCAAAACTTAAAAGTGAAGTAGTTGCAGAAAGTCTAAGTCTTTCAAGTTCATCATTTATAGAACTATCTTTTTCTATAAACAGATCACTTCTAGGGATATAGGCTTCAGGTTGGTAATAATCATAATAACTTATGAAGTACTCAACATGATTTTTAGGAAAAAATCCTTTAAACTCACTATAGAGTTGTGCAGCCAATGTTTTGTTATGAGTCATGATAAGCGTTGGCATTTGAAGCTTTTGAATAATCTGAGCCATAGTAAAGGTTTTACCACTTCCTGTGACACCTATTAAAGTTTGGTATTGATTGCCATTTTTTATGGATGCATAGATTTTATCTATGGCTTGTGGTTGGTCTCCTGCGGGAGAAAATTTACTATTTAGTTCAAATTTTGCCATATCTTTACTTTTTTTTGTTACAATTATAGCAAAGTTATGAAAATGAGGAAAAATAATGTTTAATGAAGAGGTAAACGTCAATAAATTATCAGAAAAAGTAAATGACTTATTGGTTAGATTTGAAGATATAAAAGTACAAAATGAAACACTTAGACAAGAAGTTATTACACTAAAAGCACAAAATCAAGCAAAAAGTTCTCAAATAGAAAAACTTGAAGAAGATTTGATGAACAAAGATATAGAATCAGATGAAATACTTGGAAAAATCGAGGAAGTTCTGAGAAGATGAGTAAGATAACTGTCTCTATAGGTTCAAAAGACTTTGATATAACACTAGATGAAGAGTTTTCTAAGTTTTTTGAAGAAGATTTTAAAGAGACTTTTGGACATAAAAACAACATAGAGACAAAAGAACTTTTATGGGCGTATGTTCAAAAAAGTTATGATGAATACCTCAATAAAAAAGAGTACAAAAAAATAGCAGATAAAATAGACGAAGTTTAAGCAAATCTTTACATGTAAAAGAATAAAATTATGTAAAGGTTGATAAGTGTATCAATCAAAATTAAAAAAGGAGTAAACCATGAAAAAAGGTTTTACTATGATCGAATTAATTTTCGTAATCGTTATTTTAGGTATTTTAGCAGCAGTTGCTATTCCAAGACTTGCAGCAACTAGAGATGATGCTAGATTAGCTGCTATAAAAACAGATATTGGTACATTTATGAATGCAATACCAGCATGGTATCAGGGACAAAGAGATGCAAGAATTGAACAAGCTGTGAGTATTGATCTTGCTCAATGGGCTAAACCAAATCCGGGGGTAGAATCTTATACTCTTTCAATAGATGGTGCACCTTGTGTTACTATTGCGGTTTGGGATATGAATGGTACTGCCGCACAGGATTCAGTTGCTACTATTGGTGCTGGTTTAGATATTAATACAAGTAATAATGGTGCTTGGGGTGGAGCCAATCCTAATTCAGCACCAGTATTTAGAGTTATTCAACCAGGAGGTATGAATGGTATATGTGCTACTTTATGGGATGTTAATAATGGTTTAGGCGTAACTGAAGCAAATATTTCAATGGCTGGACGAAGAGTTCAGTGGTAATCAATTGATTAAAAAATTAAATAAAAAGGCTGGTTTTAAACCAGCCTTTACTATGATAGAACTTATTTTTGTCATTGTTATTTTAGGTGTATTAGCTGCGGTTGCTATACCTAGACTAGCAGCAAGCCGTGATGATGCTGTTCTTGTAAAAGGAAAATCACAAGTGTCTGCAATACGAAGTGGTATTGCTATGCAAAGGTCACGTAGACTTCTTGAAGGAACAGAACCTTTTATACCAAGAACTTTAGATGTAAACAATACAACTTCTAATCTTTTTAATCGTGGAGAATCTGGAGATATACTTGAATATGGTTTTGTTGGTGCTACAAATGATGGAGATTGGCAAAAAGTAGATGTTGGAGCTGCTTCCCCTGTAAATATTAGATATAGATTTTATTTAGAAGGTACTTCTGTATTATTTACATATAATTCAAATACAGGCACTTTTGATTGCAATAGAACAGTTGGTGCTGCAAATCCAAATGCAAACTTGTGTAGTGATTTAACAAATTAATTGCATTATTTAGTTTCTCTTTTAAATTCTCCCTTACAGTCTCTAACTTATACTTATGATGAAGAGCTAAAATCTGGCAATATTGTAGAAGTTACACTGAACTCAAAATCAAAGTTAGGTGTTGTTATCTCTAAAACTGAAAAACCTGAGTTTACATGTACAGATATACTCTCTGTAAAAGATGGATATTTTGATAAAGTTACTTTGAGTATTGCAAAGTTTATTAGTGAATATTATGTTTGCTCTTTAGGTGATGCACTCAATCTTTTTGTTTTTTTTCCAAAAAATTCTTTGCATATCAATCAACATATAAACACCGATATAAAACTTTCACCTGAACAACAAAAAGCGTATGAGTTTATACAGCGTCATGATAGGTCTTTACTTTTTGGAGATACAGGAAGTGGCAAAACAGAAGTGTATATAAAGTGTATAGAACATACTATAAATAGTGGTCAAAAAGCTATCTTTCTTATGCCTGAGATTGGACTTACTCCGCAAACAAAAAAGCGTCTTAAAAATGTTTTTGGTGATATGGTTGCTATTTGGCACTCAAAAATAACAAAAAAGAAAAAAGAAAAAATTTTAAAAGATTTGGCGATTGGAAAAATCTCGGTCATAGCAGGAACTCGTTCAGCTTTGTTTCTTCCTGTTCATAATCTTGGATTAATAGTAGTAGATGAAGAACATGATGATAGTTATAAATCGAGTCAAAGGCCTCGTTATAACGCTCGAGATTTAGCTCTTTTGTTTGGAACAAGAAAAGAAGCAAAAGTTATACTTGGGAGTGCAACTCCAAGTTTAAGTAGTTTTAAAAATCTTCCTAAACATAGACTTAGGGGAACATACTTTGATTCAAATAAAAAGTACTTTTATGAGAGTTGTGGCAGTGAATTAAGTCAAAATATACTAAATAAAATACATGAGCATTTAGAAAAACAAAATCAGATTATTGTTTTTTTACCTACAAGAGCCAATTTTAAATATATTACATGTAGAGATTGTGGTGCGAATGTCACGTGTCCGTATTGTAGTGTTGGAATGAGTTTACATGTAGATAAAAATGCTTTAAAATGTCACTATTGTAATTTTGCTATGAGGATTCCAAAAGAGTGTCCAAGTTGTAAGAGTGAAGCAATGCATTCAAACAGAATAGGAACAGCTGAAGTTGTAAAAAGACTTCAAGAAGAGTTTAGCGATAAGGTCATAAAAAAGTTTGACAGAGATGAAGTGAGCACAGCTAATAAACTCAAAGCTACACTCAATGCTTTTAATGAAAAAGAGATAGATATACTGGTTGGTACTCAAATGCTTTCAAAAGGCCATGATTATCATAGTGTGGGGCTCAGTGTTATTATAGGGATTGATTCGATTTTGAATATGCCTGATTTTAGAGCTCGTGAGAAAGCAATGTCTCTTTTACTTCAAGTTGCAGGAAGATCAGGGAGAAAAGGTGAGGGTGAAGTTTTTATCCAAACTCAAAATAGAGAATTTTTTGAAGAGTTTATTGAAGATTATGAAGCATTTTTAAATGATGAATTACAATACAGACAAGAGATATATCCTCCTTATAAAAAACTTTTAAAAGTTTTAGTCTCGCATATCAAAGATGAAAAAGCAAATGATGTTATAAATCAAATAGAAAAAATAACGCATGATTTTCCTTTAGTTGAAGTAGTGGGTTATGGTAAAGCAAATATAGAAAAAATAGCAGGAAAATATCGCTACAATATGCTTTTAAGAAGCTCAAACACCAAAGAATTACTCAAATTTGCTCATACATGTAAACAGTATCCAGTAGAGATTGATATAGATCCATTATCTTTTTCTTAACACTTTTTTAGTATAATAGAACTTCAATAAAATATACAATATTCTATGCAAAGCAGAAGCTTTAGTGAAATGGAAAAATTAAAATGATAAAACGCTATCCTACAAATAAAATTTATGTTGGTGATGTGCCTATAGGAGGAGATTCACCTATATCGGTTCAATCTATGACTTACTCAAAAACTCATGATGTTGAGGCTACAGTTGAGCAGATAAAAAAACTCCATTTTGCAGGATGTGATATTGTTCGTGTCGCTGTTCCTGATTATGAAGATGCAAATGCACTTAAAGAGATAAAAAAACAGATAAAACTACCTCTTGTTGCAGATATCCATTTTAACTACCGTTTGGCTTTGATAGCTGCTGAAGTGGTTGATTGTATTCGTATCAATCCTGGTAATATTGGAAATAAAGACAGAGTAAAAGAAGTTGTAAAAGCGTGCCAACAAAGAAATATACCAATTCGTATTGGTGTGAATTCTGGAAGTTTAGAAAAAGAGTTCGATACAAAATATGGTCCAACTTCAAAAGGTATGGTTGAATCTGCACTTTATAATATAAAATATCTTGAAGATTTAGGTTTTAGCGATATAAAAGTTTCACTCAAAGCGAGTGACGTTGAGCGAACTGTAGAAGCTTATCGTATGCTAAGACCTTTGACTAATCATCCTTTTCATCTTGGAGTAACTGAAGCTGGAACAAAGTTTCACTCCACTGTAAAATCTTCTATTGCCTTGGGAACACTTTTACTTGAAGGCATTGGTGATACGATGAGAGTTTCAATGACAGGAGAGCTTGAAGAAGAGATAAATGTGGCTCGTGCGATACTCAAAGATAGTGGAGTCGTTAAGAGTGGGGTCAATATCATCTCATGTCCAACTTGTGGACGCATTGAAGCTGATTTGGTTAAAGCAGTAGCTGAAGTAGAAAAAAGAGTAAAAGATATAAAAGCACCACTAAATATTTCAGTTATGGGATGTGTCGTAAATGCTATTGGTGAAGCAAAACATGCTGATGTTGCTATAGCTTTTGGAAAAGGGCAAGGTCTTATTATGAGAAGTGGTGAAATTGTGGCAAAATTAAAAGAGGATGAACTTGTGGATAGATTTATGCAAGAAGTAGAGAAAGCAGCTAAAGAAAATGGATAATTTACACAATATAAACATTGAACGCTCAGTTCTAAGCTCAATCCTTTTTAACCCAGCAACTTATGAAGAGGTTGCATCAAATATAAAACCAAGAGATTTTTATCTTCCTGCTCATAAATATATATTTGAAGCGATGGAAGAGTGTGAAAGAGAAGATCTTCCTATAGATGAAGAGTTTGTAAAGAAAAAACTCAAGCAAGAAGAGAGATTTGATGAAGAAGTTATGCTGGAAATTCTTTCAACAAATCCACTTCCTTCCATAAAAGCTTATGTTGAAGAGATACGTGAAAAATCTATAAAAAGAGATTTGGTAAAACTTACTGGAGATATTAGAGAAGTTGCAGTTGAGAAAGATTTGCCTTCAAGTGAAGTAGTTGATTTGGTGCAGCAAAAACTTTATCAAATCACCAGTGATAGCAGTTCAAAAGAGTTTCGTGAATCTTCTGAGATGACCAATGCAACAATACAGCATATCTTAGAGATGAAAAAAAGAGGAAATGCAGGTGTTGTTGGACTTGATACTGGATTTGCTGAGATAAACAGACTTACAACTGGTTTTGGTGCTGGGGATTTGATTATTGTTGCGGCTCGTCCAGCGATGGGTAAAACAGCTTTTACGCTAAATCTTGCACAAAAAGCAATTGATGATAATAAGGGTGTTGCAATTTTCTCTTTGGAGATGCCAGCAGAACAATTAATGTTAAGAATGCTTAGTGCTAAGACTTCGATTCCTCTTCAAAAACTTAAAGTTGGTGATATGAGTGATGATGAGTGGAGTAGGTTAAATAGTGCTGCTGATACTATGAGTCAAAAGAAACTTTTTGTTGATGACAATGGTAATGTGAATATACACAATGTAAGAGCAAAACTTAGAAAACTAAAAACGCAACATCCTGAAATTTCTCTTTGTGTTATTGACTACTTACAACTCATGACAGGAGCTGGTAATAAAGATAGACATCAAGAAGTAAGTGATATATCTCGTGGGTTAAAACTTTTAGCTCGTGAGCTAGAGATGCCAATTATTGCACTTTCTCAGCTAAATCGTGGAGTTGAAAGTAGACATGATAAAAGACCTATGATGAGTGATATTAGAGAGTCTGGTTCAATTGAACAAGATGCTGATATGATTATGTTTGTATATCGTGATGACATATATAGAATGCGTGAAGAGAAAGATAAAGAGCAAAAAGCAAGAGTTGAGGGGAAAGAGTATAAAAGTAACTTTTTTGATAAACCTGAAGAGAGTGCTGAAATTATTATCGGTAAAAATAGAAATGGACCTATTGGGGTTGCCAATCTTCTTTTTCAAAAAGCATGTACAAAATTTATAGATGCTGGTGGAATTCCTATCGAAGTTGTTTATGATGAGTCAAATATGGATGGCAGAGAAGCCACAATAAGTATGCAACCAATCTAATGACAAGTGTGCCACTGTTTATTACGAAAAAAGAGTTTTTTTATACTCTTTTTGTAGTGGCACTTCTTTTTTTCTCTTCACTCTCTTATGAGTTTTATAAATATAAAAAAGTCACTACGTACTCTTTACATGTAACAGATGCAAAAGTTTTGAAGTATTATCCTAAAAAAAATAAAAATGATAAAGTTTATCATGTATTAAAACTTAAAAGTCAAGATTTTACTTTTTATACAGTAAGTTGGAAAGATAGAAATCTTACTAGAGGAGATACAGTCAAAATAGGATTTTTTACTAATAAAATTGATTTTATTAATTATCTTAAAGGTTTTTATGCCACTACAAAATTTTTACATGTAAAGAACAAATATAAGCAAAACAGTTTAATTTCATTTGTAGAAAATCAGCATAAAAATGAGTTAGCAAAAGAGTTATATTCTGCTTTGTATTTTGCTACTCCTATTAGCAAAAAGTTAAGAGAAAATATATCTCAGTGGGGCATTGCACATCTTGTAGCAATAAGTGGGTTTCATCTAGGAATACTCAGTGGAATTTTGTTTTTTTTATTGAAACCTTTGTATACTTTTTTTCAAGATAAATATTTTCCTTATAGAAATTCATATGCTGATTTAGCATTTATAGTTTTTGTTATTTTAGGAACTTATACGTATTTTATAGATATGACACCTTCTGTATTAAGAGCTTATGTAATGAGTATTATAGGATTTTTACTTTTTTCAAGGAATATCAAAATTATATCCTTTGGGACACTTTTTATTACAGTGTGTGCTATTTTAATTTTGTTTCCTAAGTTAATGTTTTCGATTGCTTTTTTATTTTCTGTAGCTGGTGTATTTTATATTTTTCTTTTTTTATACCATTTTTCAGGATTAAACAAAGCATTGGTTTTTATACTTTTACATTTTTGGGTTTATCTTTTAATGCTTCCTATCGTTCATTATGTTTTTGATGTATTTAGTCTGTATCAGCTTTTTTCACCACTTTTGAGTATGTTTTTTATAGTTTTTTATCCACTTAGTTTAGCTTTACATGTAATACAATTTGGTGATATTTTTGATCATTTTTTAAGTTGGTTTTTCTCTTTACATGTAGAGGTTAATTCTATTTCTACTCCATTTTGGTTTTTAGGATGTTATATTGTGTCTTCTTTAGTTGCTATCAGGGTTAGGTTGATTGCTATTTTCTTGCCCTTGCTGGCTTTGATTTTGTTTTTCATTTAAAACTTGACATAATTTAGCACCATAAAGATATATAAGCCAAGAAAAATAGACCCAAACAAAAAAGAACATCAAGATACTAAATGAGCCATAAATACTAAGATAAGTTTTGTTGTAAGCCACATAATAGACAAAGAGTGATTTTGATATATACCAGATAAGAGACGTGATAAAAGAAGCTAGTATAGTCACTTTTCTATTTAATGCTATATTTGCAGAAATAGTAAACATGATAAAAAATAAAAACCATATAATAAGATAGGGTAAAAATGGTAAAAAGTTTATAGAACTTGTAACTTCATTTGAAGATAAAAAACCACTCACTAAAGAGGAAAGATAAAAAGACAACGCAAGTCCTAAAGGCATCATCGTAAGCATAGTCCAGTAAGTAGAGAGTGATTCCCAAAGAGTTCTTTTTTGTGCTTTAAAAATCTTACTGATAATTTTTTCATAGTCTAAAAAGAACATAATTGAAACATACAAAACAAATATAAGTCCAGTTGATCCCATACTCCCTGTATTTTCTAAAAATTTGTTTATATAGGGAGTTATTGCATCTTGTTGGGCTGGCATTAAGGAGTTAAAAATAAAATGTTGAATTTTTGCGTAATACTCTTTAAAACTAGGAAGCTTTGTAAATATACTAAAAGAGATAAGAAGTATAGGGATAAGAGAAAGAATAGTATGAAAACTAAGAGAAGAAGCGTAATGAACTATTGAAGGGTCTTTAACCTTCTTCAAAAAGTCAATTGCTTCTCTTAGTTTAATCATGTCATAGTCCCATTTTATTTGGATTTAGTATATTGTTTGGATCAAATGCTTTTTTGATTGAACGAAATAGTTCCATTTCACCATCACTAAAAGCTAAATGCATGTAAGGTGCTTTACTGAGTCCTATACCATGCTCACCACTTAAGGTTCCTTCAAGTGCAACGGTAGCTTTGAAAATCTCTTCGATAGCTTGATGTCCAATTTCTAGTTGCTTTTCATCACTTCCATCAACCATAACGTTTGTATGTACGTTACCATCACCAGTATGTCCAAAACAAGGAACTTTTACGTTATATTTTTGAGATACTTCATCTATGGCTTTTAGTAAATCAGGAAGTTTATTTCTTGGAACAGTTATATCTTCATTGAGTTTTTTACTACCATATGTTGTTATACATTGGCTAGCATTTTTTCTTGCAAACCAAAGGTCAGCTTCTTCTTTTTCATCTTTTGCTACTTTAAAATCACTACAACCATTCTCTTTAAATTTTGTTTGTAAAATCTCTAATTGTTTTTGTAGTTCTACATCTAAATTACCATCAATTGTAGCAATCAAAATTGCACCAGCATCTGTAGGCAAACCTTTATTGTATTTTTGCTCTACCGCACGAATAGTTAAGTTATCTAAAAACTCCATAGCTACTGGTGTAACACCTGCAGCCATTGTTTTATATACAGCGTTCATAGCATCATTTACTGTAGGAAATACACCCATCATACTCTGGCTTAGTGTAGGTTTTGATATAAGTTTAAGTGTGATTTCTGTGATGCACCCAAGAGTACCTTCACTAGCAATTATAATCCCACTAATGTTATAACCAGCGACATCTTTAATTGTTCTCTTTCCAGCTCTTATAATTTCACCATTTGGAATAACTAAACGTAATGCCATTACATAGTCTTTTGTTATACCATATTTTGCAGCTCTCATGCCACCTGCATTTTCACTTACGTTTCCACCAATAGTTGAGTAGTTTTCACTTGCTGGATCTGGTGGATAAAAAAGTCCCACTTCTTCAACAGCTTTTTGTAAATCCATATTAATAACACCAGGTTGCACAACTGCTACCATATTTTCCATATCGATTTCTAAAATCTTATTCATATGTTTTTCATATGCTAAAACAATACCACCATTAGCAGGAAGTGATCCACCTGTAAACCCACTACCAGCACCACGAGGAGTAAGAATTATCTTATGTTCATTACAATATTTTAAAACATCGCTTACATCTTGTTCATCTCTTGGAAAAATTACTAAGTCTGGTTCGTATCTGTTTCTTGTAGCATCATATGCATATGCTATGCAATGAGCTTTATCATCAAAAACATTTTCCTCTCCAAGGAGTTTTTTAAAGTATTTTATGTGTTTTTTATCCATCTTTTTACCTTATTAAACTTCTATAATAAGAGTTATAGTCATTTATTTGGCTACTATCCCAGTTTAACCAACTTGTCTCAATGTTTTTTACACGAGTGTAAAATGGTGCTTGTGCTTTTTTAATTCTTGCAGTTT
Organism: Sulfurospirillum arcachonense DSM 9755; assembly: GCF_000597725.1. Taxonomy (GTDB): domain Bacteria; phylum Campylobacterota; class Campylobacteria; order Campylobacterales; family Sulfurospirillaceae; genus Sulfurospirillum_A; species Sulfurospirillum_A arcachonense. The sequence continues at coordinate 194,998 of NZ_JFBL01000001.1, read as the reverse complement.
TGACTTTTTTAATTGTTCTAAAGTTATTACAATCTACAAAGTATCCATTGTTATTTAGAGCAAAAAAGATAATAGCTGCAGAGTTTATCTTACAAACTTCTCTAAATGTTGCTCTACTTGGATTTGGTCTAAATTCTTTTGCAAGATATGCAGCAACTACGTCAGGGTGAATCCACTCCATGTCTTTGAAGTGTTTAGTTACTTCATTATATACCTTATAGTTAGGAGCAACTATAAGTGCTCTGTCATATAAATAGTTTAGTGTAACTTTGTCTCCAACAGCTGGTAAAATACCAGGTTTTGGGAAGGCATCTTGAGCGGAAAGTTTAAAAACCTCAAATCTCACCGTAGCAGTGTCAGCTTCTTTTTTGATAACATTAACACGTGCAACAATAGTTGAGATACCATTTTTAAATGTATGAGTAACTATACCTGATGAGCCTATAACAATATCTTTTGAGTTTTTAATAGTTGCATTTCTGCCTGATATTTTTAATATCTCTGTATTAAATGGGTTGAAAATAGGCTTAGCATATGCAAATTGCCAAGAGATTAAAAAAATAGTAACAATAGCCAATAACTTACGCAATGGAACTCCTTTTGCTTTAAATATTTCAAAGATTATACAATAACTGTTTTTAAAGGAAGATTTGGTCTTTTATAAGATTTCTTTTGGTAAAATCTTCATGACATTTAAGAAGGATTGTTTGGAATATGATAAGAACACTATTTTTATTACTGCTGTGTACTTTTGCTTTAGAAGCTGCTACTTTGGAAGTAAAAAAATGGTCAAAAGGTGAAACATTCCTAACTTTTCTTGAAAAAAACAAATTACCTCTGAAAATATATTATGATTTAGCACGTGAAGAGCAAGAGTTAGCTACAGAAATAATGTCTAACGTTGATTATCAAATTTTAAAAAATGACAATGATGAAATAGAACAAGTAATGATTCCAATTGGTGAAGAGTTACAACTTCATCTGATTAAAGAAAAAAACGGATATGAGCTTACTACAACACCTATATCATTTCAAGAAGAAAAACTTGCAGTAACTGTAGAGATAAAAAGATCTCCTTATGAAGATATCATAGATGAAACAAATAATTATCTTTTAGCACATGAGTTTATACAAGCTTTTAAAAGTAGCGTCAATTTTAAGTTATTAAGAAAAGGTGATAAAGTCGTTATATTTTATACAAAAAGAACGAGATTAGGACGCCAATTTGGAGCACCTAAGATTGAAGCAGCTATGGTTGAAGTTAGAGGCCGTAAAAATTATGTTTTTAGTTATAACAAAGGTAGATATTATGATGCAAACGGAAAAGAAGTAGAAGGTTTCTTTTTATCTAAACCAGTAAATTATCGTAGAATATCTTCAAGATTTACCTATAAAAGATGGCATCCCGTTTTAAAAAGATATAGAGCTCATTTGGGTATTGATTATGCTGCAAATAGAGGAACACCTATAAGAGCTGCTGGAAATGGTAAACTTACTTATGTTGGCAGAAAAGGTGGTTATGGTAAGACTATTATGATAAGACATCAAAATGGTTATAAAACCCTTTATGCTCATATGAAAGGTTATAGAAAGGGAATGAGAAGAGGCAAATGGGTGAAAAAAGGTCAAGTTATAGGTTATGTTGGAAGTACTGGTATTAGTACTGGACCTCACCTTCATTTTGGTCTTTATAAAAACAACCGTGCAATCAATCCTAATAGTGTAGTAAAAATTACAAAAAGTAAACTCACAGGGAAGAAAAGAAAAGAATTTTTTGCTTATATAAAACAGTATAAAAAAGATATTGAAGTAGCATTAAATGACTATTCTAATCCATCAAAAGAAAAAGACTTTGATTATATTGTAAGTTTGGATAAAATAGCAGAACAACCAAATTAAATAATCATAGGTAAAATATATGTCTAAAAATAGAGATGTTAAAGATAGCATAGAGATAATAGAGTCATACCTTCTTGATGAAATAGATTATGAAATATCAGTCTCAGATTTAGCAAAACACCTAAAAACTATTAAAAAAGAGGATGAAACTCTCTTTTTTGAACTCCTACAAAAATTTCCTAATGACATTTTGGGTGATATTGTAATAGAACTTCCTGAACATTATTTAAAACAGATTATAGAAAACATTCCTTCTGTTCAATTAACTGAAGCTATTGAAGATTTAGAAAGTGATGATGCAACAGATTTAATTCAAGATATTGAAGAGATTGATGAGCAAAAAGCAGAAGAGATATTATCAGGCCTTGATAAAGAAGACCAAGAAGATATTAAAAAACTTATTAGATATGATGAAGAAGAAGCTGGTGCGTATATGCAAACAGAGGTTTTTACCGCTTCATATGATGAAAAAATACAAGATGCTGTAGATCGACTAAGAGAGTTAAAAAAAGAGGGTGAATTAGAAAATATTCATCAAGTCTCTATCGTGGAAAAGTTAGATAGATTACTTTTTAGTATATCTTTAGAAGATTTAATTACGTTTAATTTTACAAAAAGTTTCCGTGAAGAGATAAAAGGGAAAGAAGATAATTTTAAAGCAAGACATGTAAGAGATGATGAAAACATATCTAAAGTAATAGAACTATTTGAAGACTATGATCTTATTGCACTTCCTATTGTAGATTATCATGGAAAGCTTTTAGGAAGAATTACTTCAGATGATATTTATGATATTATTCAAGAAAGAGCAACAGACCAGATATATAATTTAGCTGGTGTTGATGAAGAAGCTGAGCATGAAGAGAGTATTTTTGAAGCAGGAAAAGCTAGGGTTATTTGGCTTTTTATAAATCTTTTAACAGCAATACTTGCTTCAGCAGTAATAGGTCTTTTTGAAAATGTTTTAAGTATGTATGTTGCACTAGCTGTATTAATGCCTATAGTAGCTTCTATGGGAGGAAATGCCGGTACACAATCACTTACTATTATGGTAAGACAATTAGCACTTGGTGAAATAGATAATGAAAATGCAAAAGAAGCTATCAAAAAAGAGATGATTTTAGCAATCGCAAATGGTTTTATTTTTGCGCTCCTTATGGGTTTAATTGCTTATTTATGGTTTGAAGATAATAAAATTGGTTTGGTTATAGCTGCTTCAATGTTGGTAAATTTACTTTGTGCAGGTTTGATTGGTTCGATGGTTCCTTTAATGCTAAAAAGACTTGGAATAGATCCTGCAGTTGGAAGTAGTGTCTTTTTAACAACTTCTACAGATATAGTTGGCTTCTTTAGTTTCTTAGGACTTGCAAGTTTAGTGTTGATGTAAAAAGGGATAGTCACATGAAAAACAAAATAAAATTTTTAAATTTGCAAACATGTACAAACTCAGCATTTATAAAACCACAAAGTATGTTTTACATGCAAAATGGTGTAGAAAAACGTTGGGATATTGTTGATACTCATGATAGCGTAGCAATCCTTTTATATCATAAAGATTTGGATTCTTTTGTTTTTGTAAAACAGTTTCGTCCTTCTATTTATTTAAAAAATGATGATGGTTTTACATATGAGCTTTGTGCAGGATTAGTAGATAAAAAGAAGACTTTACAAGAGATAGCTTATGAAGAGATTCTTGAGGAGACTGGATATGATGTTCCTTTAGATGAAGTCAAAAAAATCACATCTTTTTATACCGCTGTTGGTTTTGCAGGAGGTCGTCAAACACTTTATTTTGCAATTATTGATAATAGCATGAAAGTAAGTGAAGGTGGTGGGGTAGATAATGAAGCTATAGAAGTTATTTATCTAAAAAAAGATGAAGCTATAGAGTTTATGTTTGATGAAGGTATTGCTACCACATCAGGTTTAATGTTTGCTCTAATGTGGTATTTTAAAACTAATCAATAAAACGTTTATTTAAATCGCTATAAGTTTCTATTCTTCTATCTCGTAAAAATGGCCAAATTCTTCTGACATTTTCACTGTTTTTTAAGTCTATCTCACAAATAATTACTTCTTCTTTATTCTCACTCGCTTTTGTAATAAATTCTCCTTGAGGACCTACAACAAAAGAGTTTCCCCAAAATCTTATTCCATCAAGATGTTTATAGTTATCTAATTCTTTTCCTACGCGGTTTATTGCAACTAGTGGAAGTCCATTTGCAATGGCATGTCCACGTTGCACTGTTATCCAAGCCTCTAGTTGCCTCTGTTTTTCATTTGCATCATCTTCATCAAACCAACCTATTGCTGTTGGATATATTAGAATCTCTGCCCCTTTAAGAGCCATAAGACGAGCAGCTTCAGGATACCATTGATCCCAACAAATTAGAACACCTAGTTTACCTACACTTGTTTGAATAGGCTCATATCCTAAATCTCCAGGTGTAAAGTAAAATTTTTCATAAAAACCAGGATCATCAGGTATATGCATTTTTCTATATTTTCCTGCTATACTTCCATCACTTTCAAATATAACAGCAGTATTATGATAAATTCCAGCAGTCCTTTTTTCAAACAAAGAAGTGACTAAAACAATATTTTCTTCTTTTGCTACGTTTGACCACAATTTTATATCTTCGTTAAAACTTTCTGCTTTATCAAAGCTATTTGTATCTTCATTAATACAAAAATATCTATCTTGGTGTAGTTCTTGTAAAAGTACTAATTTTGCACCTTTATTTTTTGCTTCTTTTATCATCTGAATAGTTTTTTGAACAGTTTTTTCTTTAGAGTCCAAAAAAGTTTGTTGAATAAGTCCTATAGTAAGCTTTCTATCGTTTAACATTTTTCAGTATTCCTAATAAGTTTTTTCCTAATTCCATATTTGTAGCACTCCCTTCAATCGCTTTTTTTGTATCATCAACAATGGTTGTCATTTTTGTTTTTATTTCATCAGAATCTTTAAGTTGAGCATCTATATGTCTTAAAGATCTATCTATTTCACTTTTATTCTCTTGTGCTTTTCTCATAAGGTTGTTTAAAAGCTCAACTCCTTTAAGAGCTACTTCTTGACTCTCTTCTACTAGCTTAAAAGCACTTTGACTTCTTCTTTGAGCTTTATCTGATATTTCTATCATATTTTTTGTTTCAGTTGCTATTTCTGTAGCAGAAATTTCAGACTCATCAGCTAGTTTTCTAACTTCTTCAGCAACCACTGCGAAACCTCGTCCATGTTCTCCTGCACGAGCTGCTTCTATTGCAGCATTTAGAGCCAATAAATTTGTTTGGTCTGCTATTTCTGATATTGATTCAATTTTAGAAAAGACCACTTTGTTTTTAACATCTAAATCTTTATGAATAGTTGAGTATTCATTCATAATAGTCGATAACTCATCAATAAGTTTAGTTAATGCTTGAATAGTATTTACAACATCTTCGCTTGTTTTTACAGCATCTGTGGATGAGTCATAACTTTTTGTAGATATTTCTTTTATTTCATTAGATTTATCTATAAAATCATGAGTAAGTTCTTCTATTTCACATATTTGCTTTAATTTAGTTTGTGAAGCTTTATTGACAGCTATTGCATTATTTGTGATAGTGTTTGCAAGGTTTTTTGATTCATCTAATTGTATTTCATCAAAAAGTAAAGCTTTTTGAATAATTTTGTTATATTCTTCTTTTGATATTGTTATTTCATTTTCATTTATTGCTTTTTTAAAAAACATAATTTATCCTTTATTTGGTAGCTTTCCATTATCCATGTAAGCTATATTTTAGCACTCAAGTATTTGATAATTTTGTTTTACATGTGAAGAACTTGAGCCTTTTTTACATGTAAGAGTTGTAGTAAGTATTGATTTTTCTCCAATTTTAAAGTTTGTTGTAGTGTATGATAGTTGCATAATGTTTTTATAATAATTTACTTTTATATGTATACTTGGTTTATCTGTAAAATACATATTATTCAAATTAGATTCTCCGTATTATTTGTAATATAATACCCAAATTAATAAGAATTTAATCTTTAATGAATTATAATTTCAATAATTATTATCAAAAAGAAAAAAATAGGAGATTATTTATGGGCACATTAGCGGATCTAAAAGCAGAAGAAAAAGCAATGATTACAAAAATCAAAGCAGAAGGGGAGTTGAAACATAGACTTTTTTCTTTTGGTGTTAGAAAAAATGCAGCTATTCAAGTCAAAGCATTGAGTATGAATAAAAACACTATGGAAATTGAAGTAGGTGGCACAGGCATGATAGCTTTAAGACTTGAAGAAGCTAGAGAAATAGAGGTAAGCCAATAGTGAAAAATACACAATTTTTAAATTTAATTAGTACTCATAATAAGTCTTTTTATGATCCATCTTTTGAAAAGGAGATAATCAGATGAAAGATTTAAAAATAGCATTAGTTGGACAACCAAATGTTGGAAAAAGTATGCTTATCAATGCTATCTCAAATTCAAGACTTAGAGTTGGTAACTTTTCTGGAGTTACAGTTGAAAAAGCAGAAGTAAGTTTTGATTTTCATGATTATTCAATCAATATTATAGATTTACCTGGTACGTATTCACTTAATGATTATACTCAAGAAGAAAAAGTGACCAAAGAGTTTTTGGAAAACGAAGATTATGACATGATTATCAATGTTATAGATGCAACAAATTTAGAAAGAAATCTTTTTTTAACAACACAGCTTTTAAGCTTGAATAAAAAGATGATTGTAGCTTTAAATATGATGGATGAAGCTAAAAAAGAAGGAATCTGTATAAATGACGAACAGCTTAGTAGTATTTTAGGTGTTCCTTGTGTAAAAGTTTCAGCTGCAACAAAAAAAGGTATAGGTAAATTAGTTAATAGAGCCGTGGATATATCAAGTTTTGAGTATGAAGGTTCTAAGTTAGTTTATAGTGCTACTGTTGAAGAAGAAGTTTCAAACATAGTTACTTTTTTAGGTGAGAAAAAATATCCAAATGAAGAAGGATATAGAGACTTAGCAATTAAGCTTTTAGAAGAAGAGCCAAAAACATATAAAAAAATGCATGATGAGCCCATATGGATAGAGTTACTTCCTATTATTCGTGAGGCTCTTAGCCATTTATATATTCATTATGATACAAAAGATATAGATGAAATTTTTGCAGAAGAAAAAGCCGCTTTTGCAAAAGGTGCTGTTATGGAAACAGTAGAATTTAAAAAAGAAGAGTCAAAAAATCTCACTGAAAAGATAGACTCCATTTTAATGAACAATATTTTGGGAATTCCTATTTTTCTTTTTCTTATGTGGGGATTATTTCAATTAACATTTGAACTTGGTTCTGTTCCTATGGACTGGATTGATGCCTTTTTTGGATCACTTGGTGATTATGCAAAAACTATCTTTGGTGAAGGTGATTTAGGCTCCCTTATAGCTGATGGTGCTATTGCTGGGGTTGGCGCTGTTGTTTTGTTTTTACCAAATATCATGATACTTTTTCTGGGAATAGCATTGTTAGAAACGACAGGTTATATGTCAAGAGTAGCTTTTTTACTCGATGGGTTTTTCCATAAGTTTGGATTGCATGGAAAAAGTTTTATTCCCTTAGTAACAGGTTTTGGATGTTCTGTTCCTGCCTATATGAGTGCAAGAACACTTAAAAATGATAAAGATAGATTAATTACACTTTTTATTATAGGTTTTATGAGTTGTGGCGCTAAACTACCTGTATATGTTCTTTTTGCAGGAGCATTTTTTGGAGAAGAAAATGCTGGTAATGTTCTTTTTATTATTTATATTGCAGGCGCACTATTTGGTTTATTTGCTGCAAAAGCTTTAAAAATATTTGTTTTTAAAGGCAAAGACGAACCTTTTGTTATGGAGATGCCAAAGTATCGTATGCCTTCTTTTAAACTTGTTTGGCACACAGTTATAACTAAATCTATTATGTATTTAAAAAAGGCTGGTACTTTTATTCTTGTGGCAAGTATATTTATTTGGTTTGCAAGTAATTATCCTAAACAATTAGACTTAGATATTCAATATGAGAAAAAAATAGAATTAGCAGCGAGTGAAGATAAAAAATCTGAATTATCAAATGAGTTAACACAATTAAAATTAGAGAAAAGTTACTTAGGTATTATTGGTAAAACAACAGAACCATTTTTTAGCCCACTTGGGTTTGATTGGAAGATGACTGTTGCACTTGAAACAGGAATTGCAGCTAAAGAAGTTGTTGTTTCTACTTTAGGGGTTCTTTATGCCTTGGGTGAAGATGTGGATGAAGCGACAGGAGGCCTCCTTGATGCGATTAAGACAAATATACCTTTTGCATCGGCAGTTTCATTTGTTCTTTTTGTTATGATTTATCTTCCTTGTTTTGCAGCTTCGATCGTTTTTGCAAAAGAGTCAGGAAGCTATAAATATCTGGGTTATTTATTTATTTTTACAACAGCTATAGCTTGGATAATTGCGTTTATTGGATACAATATAACTGCAATGTTAATTTAAAACTAAAGGGATTTTCCCTTTAGTTTTTATTTTCACTATCATTGATGATAGAATCATCATATGGGTCTAGATGAACATTGATGACCCATTCTTCATTATCATTGATTTTCATAATATTATCTTCTATTCTGTCACCTAAAGTGTGTGCTTTTAACAATGACATTCCATCGTTAAAAACAAGATGAACATCAACAAAATTTGTATTTGCTGATTTACGAGTTTTTAGATAATGATAGTCGCTAACTTCTTTTTCACTTTCTATTATGGTTTTTATTTGAGTTACAATCTCTTCATCTAAAGCAGCATCTAAAAGAATATAGACGCCCTCTTTAATAATTTCATAAGCTGAGTAAATAATATAGATTGAAATAATTATACCCATAATAGAGTCGATTACATCAAAACCAGTAGTAAAGATAAGAATCAATGAAATTAAAATAGCCCCATTACTAAGAACATCTGTTTTATAGTGTAAAGCATCAGATTTAATTACCATATTGTTTGTTTTTTTAGCAACGTAATTTAAAAATGCAACTAAAGCGAGAGTTATAATTAAAGAGATAAACATAATTAAAATTGATGAGCTAAGATGCGTAGTAGTTTCTGCTAGATAAGCTTTTTTGATTGCATGGTAGAGTATAAAAAGACCACTCATTGTTATAATCGTACCTTCTATAACAGCAGCAAGGGCTTCTATTTTTCCTTTTCCATAGTTAAATTGTTGATTAGCTGGTTGTTCTGCTTTATTGATTGCAAAATAGTTAAAACCTGAGATAATAAGATCTAAAACTGAATCTATAGCCGAAGCTAAAACTGCAACAGAACCACTTATGATTCCTATTGTTAATTTAATAATTATTAAAAGACAAGCAGTAGCACTAGATACTACAGTAGCTTTTTTTTGTAATGTCATGATTTGCCTATGAAAGTAATTTGTCAGAATTATACTAAAATAAAAGAAAGAAGAGGATAAAACGTGAGGAGATTGCTTGCTGTTGTTACGTTTTACCCTCAAAATAATGTTGGTTACAGTAATATTCTAGTCCTATTTTACTGAAGTGTAGTTTATTGTTACAAATTAAAACATTTTTTACAGTATATGTTTATAATGGTAACATTTTATTAATGCAAGAACAATGAAGACTTCCATGTTCTCTTATTAAAATTGTTGCATCAATAGTGATAACTTTTCTATTTTTTATATGGTTTTTTAAAATTTTTATTGTAATTTCATCATTTACATCATTGTATGTTGGCACAATTAAAGCACCATTAAGAAAAACAAAGTTTAGATATGTTGCTGGAAGTCTTTGTTTTTCAAAATATTTTGCGTTTGGAAGAGGTAAGGGAACAAGATGAAAATTTGTTTTTTGAAGTTCTTGTTCCATTTTATTTAATTCTTCAAAATGGATATCATTTACATCATAACACTTAGCATATACAATAGTATCTTTGTTTATAAATCTTGCAAGAGTATCTACATGTGAATCTGTATCGTCTCCTATGAGTCCACCATGTTCTAGCAGTATCACTTCTTTTAATCCAAAAAGTTTTTTTAATTTTTTTAGTATTTGTTTTTTTGTATAAGTATGGTTTCTATTTTCATTATGTATACATGTAGAAGTAGTTAAAAGTACACCTTCACCATTGCTATCAATACTTCCACCTTCTAATATAAAATCTATATCAACAATATTTTCTTTAAAAAATACAGAATTAAATTTGTCATCTAAAGAAGCATCAAACTTATCCCCCCAAGCATTAAATTTAAAATTGTATGATTTTATTTGATTGTTCTGTAAAAAATCAATGGCTCCAAAATCTCTCATCCAAGTATCATTTGTTTGGTACTCAAATACTTCTATGTTCTCAAATGAGTCAAAAAATGCATCTAAAATTTTTTTATCACTACAAATAACTACACATTTTTGAAACTCACGAATTGCATTTATAAACGCAACATATGTTTCTTGAACCTCTTTTATAGAGTGTTGCCAATCTTTTTGATTTGTTGGAAATACAAGCATAATTGATTTTTGTTGTTCCCACTCTGCTGGTAATCTAATATTCAATGTTAAAACCTTTACATGTAAAGTAAAATTATACACTTTTTTTGATAGAATAAATTGTTAAGAAAAAAGGTAAAATTCGTGTTCAAAATTTGGAAAAAACATAGTATAAATCAAATGAATATCATTGCTATTCTTTTTGCAGGTATTTTTGCATTTACTTCAGCTTTTGTAATTATTTTTAATGAATTTAGAGAGTTTAATAACGAAATAGCAACAATAGAAAAAAGTTATATACAAAATCAAAAGAGAAGAGCTTTAGAAGAAGCTTCACGTGTATATAGGCTTGTACAGTATCAATTTAATGAATTAAAAGAAAAAGATGAAAGTACTATTAAAAATCTTATTGCAAAAGAAGTAGGTGCTGTTCTAGATAATTCAAATAGTAAAGGGTATATATTTATATATGATAAAAATAAAAATGTTATTTATAAATCTAAACAGATAAAATATGATGATAGTGTCATTACTGAATTTATAAAAATTGGAAAAAAAGGAAGTGGTTTTGTAACTTTTGAAACAATTGAACAATCAAAATCAATAGAAAATCTTGCTTTTGTTAAGTTTTTTAAAGAAAAAAATTGGATTGTTGGAAGTGGAATGTATATAGATAAAATAGATAATGTTCTAGCTAAAAAAAGAGATGATCATCGTAATAAAATCACAGGGTTTATACTTAAAATTCTAACACTTACACTTTTTTTATATCTAGCAAGTATTTTAAAATATCGTTATGTAACAGATAAAATTACAAAAGAGATAAGATTTATAGTAGAATCTTTAAAAAAAGCATCAAAAAAATATACTTTTATAGATACGAGTAAGATTAAATTTGAAGAGTTTAAAGAGATAACAGCCCAAGCAAATTATATGTTAACGAAACTAAAAGAAAAAAAGAGTGAACTAGAAGATCTTAATACAAATCTTGAGAGTTTAGTTGAGAAAAAAACTGATGAATTGCAAAATTCTGTAGAGTATACAAAACATCTCTTAGAAGAACAAGATAAGTTTTTAAAAAATGCCATTCATGAGATAAATACACCTTTAACAATAATTTTGATGAATATAGAATTATATAATTTAAAAAATGATAAAAATCCTTATCTATTAAAAATAGAGGCTGCTGTTAAAGTTTTAGAAAATATTTATGGTGATTTGATTTTTATAATAAGAAAAGATAAAGTGGATAATAAAGTTGATATGATAAATTTTACAGATTTTGTAAAATCACGAATAGAGTATTTTAAAGATGTAGCTATAGGGAATAAATTGCAGATTAAAAGTGAAATAGAAGATGATATTTTTATCCTTTTTAATGAATTTGAATTACAACGCTTATGTGACAATAACTTTTCTAATGCCATAAAATACAGTCATATCAATGAAACTATACATGTAAGACTTCATTCTGAAGATGAGAGTACAATTTTCGAAGTAGAAAATAAAGGTGAGAAAATTGTATCAGTAGATAAATTATTTGATAGGTATTATAGAGAAGATGTAGCTAGAGGTGGTTTTGGTTTAGGTCTTAATATAGTGCATGAAATATGTGAAAAAAATAATGTAAGCATTGATGTGCTTTCAAATGGTAAAAAAACAGTATTTAAATATAGTTTTGAATGTAGTAGGAGAGTAGAGTAATGAAAATTTTACTGTTAGAAGATGAACATATGCTAAGAACTTCTATAGAAGAGTACTTAATAGCATTTAATCATAAAATTGTTGGATTTACTAATGGAGAAGATGCTTTAAAAAACCTTGAAAATAATATATATGATTTATTGGTTCTAGATATAAATGTACCTAAACTCAATGGATTAGAACTTTTAAAAGAGTTAAAGGAGCAAGATATTGTTACTCCTACGATTTTTATTAGTGCAAATTTAGATATTGAAGATATTAGTGAAGCTTTTGATTTAGGAGCTTGTGATTATTTGAAAAAACCTTTTCATCTGAAAGAATTAGGTATAAGAATAGAGAGAATTAAAAAAGAGCAAAAAATAAAAAGTTCTCAACATATGGTATTAAGTTCAAAATATTATTTTTCAAAAGAAGAAAAAATACTTTTTTATAATAATGTTTCTCAAGTATTGACTAAAAAACAGTTACAAATATTAACACTTTTATGTGAAAATATTGGTGTGATTGTAGATTTTGAAAAGTTTAGAAGTTTTGTCTGGAATGATGAACCTGTTGATAATGCAACAATAAGAGCAGAAATAAGTAGATTTAGAAAGTCCCTTAAAGAAGACTTTATTTCGAACATAAAAGGGGTAGGTTACAGAATAGATAAATATTACAGCCATTGAAAAAATAGAATTTTGCTACAAAAATTCTCATATTTTAAAAAATATGTGTAATTTTCGGACATATTTATTTTTTGCTACGTTAATGCTATGTGAATATAATAAAATATGTTTGCTGTTGGTAATAAATAAAGGAGAGTTCAGTGAATCAAGAAATTTACGAAAGGGTAAAAAATAACCCAAAATTTTCTGAATTAGTGAAAAAAAGAAGTAGTTTTGCTTTTAAATTATCACTAATAATGCTGAGCGTTTATTATATCTTTATTATGATTATTGCTTTTAGTCCTGAAACTTTAGGTAAGCAAATAGGTACGGGTGTTACAAGTATTGGTATTCCAATAGGGCTTAGCATTATAATATTATGTTTTATCCTCACAGGTATTTATACAGATAGAGCTAATAATGAATTTGATAAATTAACAGATGAGATAAAAGATGATGTTAGGTTTGATGTATGAAAATTTTATTAACTACTTTTCTTTGTATCACTACTGTGTTAGCAACAAGTGGAGATGCTGAGGTGAGTGACCAAAGAGATTTAAATATTCCTGCTATCATTATGTTTCTATTTTTTGTTCTTGCAACGCTTGGTATTACATATTGGGCTGCAAAAAGAACAAAAACTGCAAAAGACTTTTATACGGCTGGTGGAGGGATAACAGGTTTTCAAAATGGCTTAGCAATTGCTGGTGATTATATGTCAGCAGCTTCATTTTTAGGTATTTCAGGGCTTGTTTATTTAAAAGGATTTGATGGGCTTATCTATTCTATAGGTTTTTTAGTTGGATGGCCAATAATACTGTTTTTAATTGCAGAACAATTAAGAAATCTTGGAAAATATACTTTTGCTGATGTTGCTTCTTATAGACTTAGACAAACTCCAATTAGAATACTTGCCGCTTTGGGCTCAATTGCTACAGTACTATTATATTTAATTGCACAAATGGTTGGTTCTGGTAAACTTATACAGGTTCTTTTTGGGCTTCCCTATGAGTTTGCTGTTATCTTAGTTGGTGTGATGATAATTGTTTTAGTTACTTTTGGCGGAATGCTTGCAACCACATGGGTTCAAATTATAAAAGCAATTCTATTACTCTGTGGGGCTTCTTTTTTAGCAATTATGATTATGAGTAAAATGGGATTTAGTTTTGAAACACTTTTTCAAAATGCTGTCAACATTAAAGGAACACGTTCAATTATGGAGCCTGGTGGACTTGTTAGTGATCCTATTAGTGCCATAAGCTTAGGGATTGCTCTTATGTTTGGAACAGCTGGATTGCCTCATATTTTAATGAGGTTTTTTACAGTAAGTGATGCGAAAGAAGCAAGAAAATCTGTTTTTTATGCAACAGGTTTTATTGGCTATTTTTATATATTAACTTTTATTATTGGTTTTGGAGCTATCGTATTAGTTTCTAAAAATCCACAATACTTAGATATAGCTACAGGAACACTTTTTGGTGGGAATAATATGGCAGCTATTCATTTAAGTCATGCCGTTGGTGGTAATCTTTTCTTAGGGTTTATCTCAGCAGTTGCATTTGCTACTATTCTTGCTGTTGTTTCGGGGCTTACTTTAGCAGGAGCTAGTGCTATTAGTCATGATTTATATGCAAATGTATTTGCAAAAGGTAATTTAAATGAAATAGTAGAAATGAAAGTTTCAAAATACTCTACAGTATGTTTAGGCATATTGGCTATAATCCTTGGTATAGCATTTGAAAACCAAAATATAGCATTTATGGTTGGACTTGCTTTTGCTATTGCAGCCAGTGCCAATTTTCCAATTTTATTTTTATCAATGTATTGGAAAAAGCTTACTACAAGAGGAGCAGTAATAGGAGGGACTTTGGGTCTAGCTACAGCAATAATACTTGTTATATTAGGACCAATAGTTTGGGGAGAAATAATTAATGGTGATCAGAGTAAAGCGATTTTTCCATATAAATATCCAGCATTGTTTTCAGTAATCGTTGCTTTTGTTGGGATATGGTTTTTTTCAATAACAGATAAAAGTGAAAATGCAAAAAATGAAATAGCAGCTTTTGATAATCAATATGTACGTAGTCAAACAGGGATTGGTGCACAAAGTACACTCAATCATTAAAAAATAAATTAAAAGGAAGGATGATAAATGTTAGAAATTTTTGAGCCAAATAGAGAATTTAGTAAAAATGCTAGAATTAAAAATATGTGTGAGTACAAAGAATTACGTATGCAAGCAGAAGAAGATTTTGAAGGCTACTGGGATAGGCTTGCAAAAGAAAAAATAGACTGGTTCAAACCATATGATACAGTTCTAGATGAAAGCAATGCACCATTTTATAAATGGTTTGATGGTGGTAAATTAAACGTAACTCACCAATGCTTAGGACGTCATCTTACTACTAGAAAAAATAAAGCAGCTATTATTTGGGAAGGTGAAGATGGTAAAAAAAGAATTATTACGTATCTTCAACTTTATTATAGAGTAAATAGATTAGCAAATCTTTTAAAGAATCAGTTTGGTATTAAAAAAGGTGATAGAGTAGTTCTTTATCTTCCTATGATTCCTGAAGCTGCTTTTGCTATGCTTGCTTGTGCAAAGATTGGTGCAGTTCATTCGATTGTATTTGGAGGATTTTCTGCAGATGCTTTAAGAGATAGAGTACAAGATGCTAATGCTAAACTTGTTATCACAGCGGATGGAGCTTACAGACGTGGGAAACCATATATGTTAAAACCAGTTGTTGACGAAGCTTTAAAAGAGGGCTGTGAGTGTTGTAGTAAAGTACTTATTGTACAAAGAAATTTTGAAGAGATAGATTATGTTCCTGGGCGTGATTATGTTTATAATGAAATGATTATGAATGAATCTCAGCATTGTGATCCAGAGCCTATGGATTCTGAGGATCCTCTATTTTTATTGTATACGAGTGGAAGTACAGGAAAACCAAAAGGTGTTCAGCACTCAAGTGCAGGATATATCCTTTGGGCACAGTATACGATGGAAAAAGTTTTTGATGTAAAAGAGAATGATACTTTTTGGTGTACTGCTGATGTTGGTTGGATTACGGGGCATACTTATATTGTTTATGGTCCACTTGCTATGGGGGCTACAACAGTTATGTATGAAGGTGTTCCTACTTTCCCTGATGTTGGTCGTTGGTGGAAAATGATAGAAGAACATCGTATCAATCAGTTCTATACTGCACCTACTGCAATTAGATTGTTACATAAACTTGGAGCTGATGAGCCTAAAAAGTATGATTTGAGTAGTTTAAAAGTTCTTGGAACAGTTGGTGAGCCAATTAATCCTGATGCTTGGATGTGGTATTACAATGAGATTGGTGGAGGGAAATGTTCTATCGTTGATACTTGGTGGCAAACTGAAACTGGAGGTCATATGATTACTCCACTTCCTGGGGCAACTCCTATTAAACCTGGCTCTGCTACTTTTCCACTTCCTGGAATTATGGCAGAAATTATAGATGAAAATGGAAATCCAACTCCAAAAGGGGAGAAAGGATTTTTATGTATAACCAAACCTTGGCCTTCTATGATAAGAACTATTTGGGGTGATCCTGATAGATTTGCGAAATCATATTTTGGTGATTGTAAAAAAGATGGAAAACCAGTTTATTTTTCAGGTGATGGTGCAATGTATGATGATGATGGTTATATCATCATTACTGGTCGTACAGATGATGTTATCAATGTTTCTGGACATAGGTTAGGAACAGCAGAAATTGAAGCTGTATTGGCACATCATCAAAATGTTGCAGAAGTTGCAGTTGTTGGACGACCTGATCCTATAAAAGGAGAGGGTATTTTTGCCTATATTGTTTTAAAAGGTGAAGAAGACTCAATTGGTGAAGAAATAGAGATGATTCAAGAACTTAATAAGCAAATTACTAAAGAGATTGGTAATATTGCTAAACTTGATGATATTCTTTTTGTACCAGGTCTTCCAAAAACAAGAAGTGGTAAAATTATGAGAAGAATTCTTCGCTCAATCGCTAAAGGAGAAGAGATTACTCAAGATACTTCAACACTAGAAGATCCTACTATTGTTGGGGCAATTGAGACTTTAGTAAACAGATAACGAATTAAGCAAAAGGGATAATATAAAATTATCTCTTTTTCATATTAAAATAAGCAAAGAAGATGTAGCATATAATAATAAACTTTTATGGAGGCTACTATGTTGCGAATATTTTTTATATTATTTTGTCTTCTTTCTTATCTTTTTTCAGCAGACATTGCTATTGTTAAAGTTGTAAATGGTGATACTTTTGCAAAAAGAGATAGTACCATGTTGAAACTCAAAGTTGGAAATCAGCTCCAAGTAGGTGATACTCTTATTACGAAAGCTGGCAGTAATATAGGGATTATTTTTCATGATGGTACTATTTTATCATTGGGAGAAAATAGTATTCTTACTATTGATGAGTTTTTATTTAAACCTATTGAAAATGAGTTTAAATTTGATATAGATATGAGTAAAGGTTTGGCAAGTTTTGAATCTGGAAAAATTGGGACATTATCTCCAGAGTCTGTAAAGTTTAAGGTACCTGAAGGCACAGTTGGTATTCGTGGTACAAAATTTTACGTGGAGGTGAAGTAATGGAAACTGTAGTAATAGTCACATGGATAGGAATGCTAATAGCTGCATTGATGAATCCTACACCAACCACAACAGTAGTTCTTGTAGAAAATGGAAAAGCTCAAAATGCAATAGTTGTTGAAACAAAAGCAGGTTCTATAGTTGTTGATAAGCCTGGTGGATATGTTAATATTAATTCAAAAAATGAAAAACCAAGTGAAATAAACATTATGAGTGAAGAGAAAATTAACTCAAAATTTAAAAGTGCAATTGAAAGTACTCCTTTAAAACCTATACATGTACTTCTTTATTTTAAAAGTGGCTCAAATGAGTTAACACAAAGTTCTAAAGACAAGTTACCTCAGATTTTAAAAAGTATAAAAGAAAGAATGCCATGTGATGTAAATGTTATTGGACATACTGATACTGCTGGTTCAAAAAAATATAATGAAAAACTTTCACTTCAGAGAGCTAATAGTGTAAAAAAATGGATAAATTTACAAAATATTGATTTAATTGATTTAAAAGTAGAGACATATGGAGAAACTGATTTACTAGTGAAAACAGCTGATAATGTTTCAGAGAAAAAAAATCGTAGAGTTGAACTTTTAATTAGATAATTTTTATGCAAATATCAAAAATATTTATTGGATTTCTTTTTACAATTCTTTTACATGTAACTATATTTTATAGTGGTGTAATTGAGTATTTTGATTTAAAAATATATGATGCCATACATAAAACAGTAAATAATGAAGATATTAAAACCTCTGTTGTCGTTGTTGATATAGATGAAAAGAGTTTACATTATTTAGGTCAATGGCCTTGGTCTAGACTTGTTCTAACTAATCTTATAAAGTCAATCAACTCGCAAAGACCTACTAGCGTTGGTATGGATATAGTTTTTGCAGAGCATGACAAAACTTCTCCAAATCAACTGAAATCTTTTTATGAAAAATATTTTTCAACTAAAATTTCTGTAGGTGGTTTGAGCGATGCATTGCAAGATAATGACAAGATTTTTGCAAGTGCACTTCAAGATATCAAAAGTGTTTTGCCTGTTTATATGAATAACAGTATGAAAAATAAAAACAGTTGTTTTTTTCCAAAAAGTAATCAAAATATTGCATTTGCTACAAGTGAATATTTAAAATCAAAATATATATTGTGCAATATTAAAGAGCTTCAAAAGTCAGCTCATAGTGTAGGCTTCATTAATTCTCAACGAGATATAGATGGTCTTTTTAGGAGAGTACCATTGTTTATAAAATATAATACTCATATTATACCTTCGTTTGGCCTTGCAAATTTATTGAGTGTTGATAAATTAAATGTAAAAGATAATTTAGTTTCTATATTAGGACATACTTTTGTTATGGGTTCTAATTCTGAAGTATTGCTTGATTTTTATGAAAAAGATAAGTATGAAACAATCTCGGCTCTTGATGTATTAACTCATAAAGTAAATGCGAAAAAGTTACAAGGAAAATTTGTTCTTATTGGAACTTCTGCAGTTGGATTACATGATAGATATATGATATCTTCAGCTGATGTCATTCCAGGTGTTTTTGTTCATGCAACATTAATAGATAACATATTAAATGATACATTAAGATATCAACCAGAGATGATAAAAAGTATAAATTTTCTTTTGTCAGTACTTTTGTCAGTACTTTTAGTTTATCTTTTATATAAAAAGAAATATCTCAATTTATTGGTTTTATTTTTATTTTTTAGTATTGTAGCAGCTCTTTTTGGAATCTATTTTTTACATAGTAACATTTATATTTCTATTGGGTATTTTCTGATTCCATTTTCTTTACACTTTTTTATAATTAATGTTATATTTATTTTTTTACATTATAGAGATAGACAGAAATTCTATAAAGATTTAACAAAAGCACACTCATCAGCTATAGATAGTATGGCTTTAGTAGCAGAAACAAGAGATACTGATACTGGAGCCCATATTCAAAGAACGAAAAAATATATGGTTCTTTTAGCAAAGTATCTATGTAAAAAAAGTATTTATAAAGATACAGTAAATCAAGATTTTATAGATCTATTATATAGAGCTGCACCCTTACATGATATAGGAAAAGTAGGCATTCCAGATAGTATTCTTCAAAAACCTGGAAAGTTCACTGATGAAGAGTTTATTATCATGAAAAAACATTCAGAAATTGGTAAAAATATTATTCAAAATGCAATGAAAAATAATGAAAAAAATAGATTTTTAAAGATAGCATATAATATTGCTTATTATCATCATGAAAAATGGGACGGTAGTGGATATCCTTGTTCTTTAAAGGGTAGTGAGATACCATTAGAAGCTAGAATAATGGCAATAGCTGACGTTTACGATGCCCTTATTAGCAGAAGATGCTATAAGTTATCGTTTTCTTACGATGATTCTGAAAATATCATTATTAATGGAAGTGGGACACATTTTGATCCTATATTAGTAGAAGCTTTTGTTGTTTTAAAAGAAAAATTTAAAAAGATTGCTGAAAGTATAAAAGAGTAGCTATTTTTTGTTTTTTATCATGCCATAAATCGTAATGACTATCCAAAATAACTCTATAAGAAACGAGCCTAGATTAAAGTGAACTAAAAGAGAGATTAAAAGTAAAATAGCTCCAGTTAAATTTAATATTTGAAATTTTAGTGAGCTATGGACAACTTTGTGGGATTGGAGTAAAAAATAAGCATACACTATAAAAAGCATACCAATAAAACCAATGATTTGATATATATCTATCATTTTAACCAGTTAGTAGAGTTATTTAAAAAATCATCTTTGTTGAGTTTACTATGGCATTTTATACATCTATCTAGTGCATAGTGTGCTTCATTTTGTACTTGTTTTGTTTTTTCTACAGAATGACAATCCCAGCAATCTTGCCCACATAAAGATCCCATTTTCTCCAAGTCTCCATTTTCTATTGTATGACACTCTTTGCAACTTGTTAAAATCATATGATCTTTATCTAATGAACCATCTTTTACAAGATTGGGATGGCATTTCATACAATCTCCACTACAAGAGAGTAATAAAGTACATGTAATAATTAAAAAAAATAAAATTTTCATGTTATCCTAATGCAATAATTTTGTTTTTAAAAAATTATTATACTCTTTTTTTACCATCAAAAAATAAAAAGAAGTATTTAAACATAAAATAGTTAAACTTTCAAAAATCAAGGTTTATACAACCTTTACATGTAAGGAAATTTTTTGAAAGATATATTAATAATAAATACAGGCGGTACTTTTAACAAAAGATATAACCCTTTAAAAGGAGAGTTAGAAGTGCCAGTAGATTCTCTTGCAGTTGATAGTATATTGAAATATTTTTATAACCTTAGTTATGAGCTCCAAAATGTGATTCACAAAGATAGTTTAGAAATGTTAGATTCTGATAGACAAGAAATGGCAGAGCTTATACAAAAATCACCACAAAAAAAGATACTTATTATTCATGGGACAGATACAAAAGATAAAACAGCGAAGTATTTAGAAAATATTATATCAGATAAAAGTATAGTCTTAACAGGAGCAATGGTTCCATTGAGTATAGATACTGTAGAAGCAAATGCAAATTTTTCTATGGCTTTAGGTTACCTTTTAAATGAACCTAAAAACGGAGTGTATATAGCAATGCACGGTTTAGTTGAAAAACACGATACTGTATTTAAAAATAGAGAAGTAGGAATATTTCAAAAAGTTACATGTAAAGAGTAAAATCTCTTTACATGTAAAGAAAGTTAGCTAAAGTTTGTATATACTGCTTGAACGTCTTCATCTTCTTCAATACGTTCAATTAGGTTAGCAATATCGTTGATTTGTTCTTCACTTAGTTCTATTGGAGTATTTGCAAATCTTTTTAATGTTGCGGTTTTTAAATCTATTTTTAGTTCTTCAAATGCTTGTGAAAGTGTTCCAAAGTCTGTAAATTCAGCAGTGACTAAAACAGTACCATCTTCTTCTTCAATCTCTTCAAGACCAGCATCTATAAGTTCAAGTTCAAGTTCTTCTAAATCCATATCTTCTGTTTTTTCAAATTCAAATACAGCTTTTCTTGAAAACATAAACTCTAGTGAGCCATTGTTTAACATTTCGCCACCACCTTTTTTAAAGTGGCTTTTTACGTTTGCTACAGTTCTTGTTGCATTGTCAGTTGCAGTTTCTACAAATATTAAAGCACCATGTGGGCCCTTTCCTTCATAGTTCACTTCTTTCATATCTGCTAAATCTTTTGCATTAGCTCTTTTTATAGCAGCATCAATATTATCTTTTGGCATATTTTCAGCTTTTGCATTTAAAATAGCTGTACGAAGTTTAGCATTACTTTCAGGGTCAGTTCCCCCTTCTTTTGCTGCCATAGTAATAGAACGACCAAGTCTAGGAAATATTCTTGACATCGCTCCCCATCTTTTTAGTTTTGAAGCTTTTCTGTATTCAAACGCTCTTCCCATTACAAATTACCTTTTCATCATATTAATATTTTTAGAATTATATCTATTTTTAACTAATTGTAAACTTGCAATTAATTCAAATAAAAACTTTTAGAATTGATAGAGTTAGAAAAAATTATACTTAAAGGTATAAGAGAATATAATTACGGTTTTGAAATAATTATTTATGTGGATTATAAGGAATATTTTTTATGGAAATACAAACTGTAAAGAAAATGGAAAAAGTAGCGATTAAAAGTAGTGGGATCGATTTTATGCGACTTGGGTTTGCACTCTTTTTTATGGCAATAGTTTTAGTTTATAGCTTTGCAACATCGGGCGGTGTCCCTAATAATGTTTTCTTAGCAATAGCTGCACTTTTTGGTGCTTATATGGCTGTAAACATAGGGGCAAATGATGTTGCTAATAACGTAGGACCAGCAGTTGGTTCAAAAGCACTTACAATGGGCGGTGCCATAGTTATAGCAGCTGTATTTGAAGCAAGTGGAGCACTAATTGCCGGTGGTGAAGTTGTTAAAACTATTAAAAAAGGGATTATTGATATCTCTGCTTTTGGTGGCAATACAGATACTTTTATATGGGCTATGATGGCAGCTCTTTTATCTGCTGCACTTTGGCTAAATTTTGCAACATATTTTAAAGCACCAGTTTCAACAACACACTCGATTGTTGGTGGTGTTATGGGGGCTGGTATTGCAGCTGCAGGATTTGGTATTGTAGCGTGGGGAACTATGGGAAAAATAGCACTTTCATGGGTTATTTCGCCTGTTCTTGGTGGTATTGTTGCAGCATCTTTTTTGTTTGCAATTAAAAAAACAATGGTATTTAAAAAGGATAAAATAGAAGCTGCGGTTAAATGGGTACCTATCTTTGTATCCATCATGTCTTGGGCTTTTGTGACGTATCTTACGCTTAAAGGGCTTAAAAAAATATGGCCAACAGTAGTTGAGATTTTTACTTTTTTACCTGATACTAAAAAACCAACTTTTATAGTAGCTGCACTTTTGGGTTTAGTTGTTGCTTTTGTTGTTTATGTAATGTTACGAAAAATAATTTCTAATAAAGCACATAATATAGAAAATACAAGAGATGGTATCAATCAACTCTTTACAGTACCTCTTATATTTGCAGCTGCACTTTTGAGTTTTGCTCATGGGGCAAATGATGTTGCAAATGCAATTGGACCGTTAGCCGCGATTAATGATGCTGTTATCAATGGTGGTATTTCATCAAAAGCGGGTATCCCTTTATGGGTTATGGGTGTTGGTGCTATTGGTATTGCTATTGGACTTGCTCTGTATGGACCAAAGCTTATTAAAACAGTTGGTAGTGAGATAACAGAACTAGATCAAATGAGAGCTTTTTCAGTAGCAATGGCTGCTGCAATTACTGTTATTTTTGCTTCACAATTAGGACTACCTGTTAGTTCAACTCATATTGCAGTTGGTGGTATTTTTGGTGTTGGTTTTTTAAGAGAGTATCTTGAAAGTACTAATGTTAAAGATGAAATTGCACTTGATAGAGAAATAATTGTAGATGAAAAGAAACTTCTTAAAGCTTATGCTGGAGAGTTAAAAACACTCGAAGCAAAAGAGAAAAAAGGTAAATATGATTATGAAAGAATCGTTGAACTTTACAAAATGATAGATGAAGAAGAAGAAAAAATAAAAGAGGCTAAAAAGCATTTAAAAAGTGCAGAAAAAGTAAAATATGTAAAAAGAGATGCCTTAAAGAAAATTGTAGCTGCTTGGGTAATTACAGTTCCAGCTGCTGCTGTTTTATCAGCATTAGTCTATTTTATGCTAAGAGGTATGTTACTACATTAATATGATTTAGATAGAAATCTAACAAAAGATTTCTATCTTTTCCTTTAAAATATTAAATATCGGAAATCACTTTATTTCTACCACTTTCTTTAGCTTTATAGAGATAATCATCAACCCTTTTGATTAAAGTTTTTATATTGTCTGTATCTTTTACTTCAGAAACACCAATGCTAACAGTTTTATGATTTATAATAGAAAATTCAAACTCTTCAATACTAGCTCGTAAATTTTCTGCTAAATTTGTAGCACCTTGTATATTGGTATCAAGACAAATTATTATAAACTCTTCACCACCCCATCTTCCAACAATATCTGTTTTTCTACTATGCTTTTTTAGTATATTTGCAAACTCTATTAGTACACTATCCCCGATTTGGTGTCCATAGGTGTCATTTACATCTTTAAAATGGTCAATATCTAACATCATGATGGAAAAGACATGCTTATGTCTTAAATACTGTTGACAGATAAACTTTTATAGAAAAGAGTATAAACAACCCTACCATATTAATCAAAGATATATAAAAAGCAAAATAGTAGTATAATATCAATAGAGGATAATACTGAAGGGATTCTGGAAACTCTTATTGATAAAATATTTGAGCCTTATTTTACAACAAAGAGTAAAAAAATGGGACAGGGCTTGGGCTTTATATATCAAAAATTATTATAGAGCTTTATCATAAGGGAAGACTTTTAGTATCAAATACAAAAGATGGTGCTAAATTTATAATAAAACTACCAAAGGAGTTAAGATGGTAGATAATAAAAACGCATATGAATATTCAAAAGAGCTAAGTGTATTATATGTGGAGGATGATATAGAGCTTAATGAAGAAACCTTTGATATATTTTCAGACCTTTTTAAAGTATCTCAAAGTACTTTAAATGGTCAAGAGGGGCTAGAGGAATATAATAAGTTTCATAACGAAACTGGAAAATATTACGATATTGTCATTACAGATATTCAGATGCCAAAACTAAATGGGATTGAACTTATTAAAAAGATACAAGAGCTAAATAAAGATCAAGAGATAATTGTAATCTCAGCATACAGTGATGCTGATAAATTAATGAGTTTAATTGAGCATGGAATTAGTGATTTCTTATTAAAACCAATCTCATACAAAAAACTTATTGAGGTTATTTATAAGGTTTGTATTATAATTGATAATAAAAAAGCACAAGAAAATTTTCTTTTTCAACAGTCCAAAAATGCAGCTTTAGGTTCTATGGTGGGAAATATAATTCATCAGTGGAAACAGCCTTTAAACTATATCTCTCTAATCTCTGCTACATTACAGATGGATGCAGAGCTAGAGGGGAAGGTTGAGATTAAACGTCTAACAAAAGATATGCAAGATATAGATAAATCTATACAAAGACTTACCACAACTACTGAAACTTTTAGAAGCTTTTTAAAAGCCAAAAAAGAGTTTAAAGAGGTGGTATTGCAAGATACTATAAAAGAAGCACTGGTTATCTCTGGAACTATCTTACAAGATAAACATATTGAACTTATAAACGAAATTGAAAAGTGTGAGAGTATCACTTTGTATACCAATCCAAATGAGCTAATAGAGGTTATTATTAATATTGTAAATAATGCGATAGATATACTTGAAGAGAAAGAGATTACAAAACCTTTTGTAAAACTTGAACTTGTTAAGGATAACGGTTTAATGATTATCTCTATTGAAGATAACGCAGGGGGTATACCAGAGGATATAGTTCCAAATATCTTTGATGAGTATTTTACTACAAAAAGTGATGATAAGGGAACAGGACTTGGACTTTATATGAGTAAAAAAATAGTTTGTGAGAGTTTAAATGGTGATTTAGAAGTTAGCAATACTTTAAACGGTGCAAAGTTCTTTATTAAGATACCATTATTATAATCTGTTAGGATAATTATGTTAAAAATATATATTACGCTTGCATTTATTGTTGTAAATATAATCTTTCATTCATTTACTGAATCTAGTAAAAATAATATGATCGATAAAACACTAGAAACTCACGAAAACAGGATTGTTGATAATTATAAGACATTACAATACAATGAGAGAAAAACTGCAGATGTAGTATCGGTATATTTAATAAAAAGCGGTATTGATATTTTATCAAAACTTGATAATGCAGATGAAAATGAAAAAGCTGTTTTAAGAAAAGAATTATACGATAAATTAAAAGATAGATATCAGCAGTTAAATACAAGATGGGGAATTTATCAATTACAATTTACTCTTCCTGATGGTAAAAATTTTTTAAGGATGCACAAACCTGAAAAATTTGGAGATAATTTAGAAGAGATAAGACATAGTATTAAATATGTAAATGAACATAAAACCATATTACGTGGTTTAGAAGGTGGTAAAACAACACATGGAATAAGAAATCTATATCCTATATTTAAAGATGATAAATATTTGGGTCTTGTGGAGGTCTCTTTTACTACCGTTTTTATACAGGATTTTTTTTCACAAGCAAAAAATATACATACACATGTGTTACTTCATAAAAGTTTATTTAAAAATGAGATATGGAATAAAGAGAACTTAAATTTACAATATGAGATTTCCGCAGAGAATGAAGAATATCTATTATTGCTAGGAAAACAACATTTAAAAGAGATATATATCGTACCTTCAAGGGAAAGAATTTTATCAACTGATATAGATATGAAAAAAATGATGAATAAAAACAGACCTTTTTCTATATATATAAAAAATGATGTAGCTCATAATGATGTAGTATCATTTGTACCTATTTTAAATACTAAAGGAGGTGTATCTGCTTGGTTGGTCTCATATGAAAAAGATCAGTTTATAGAAGATATTTTAAATTTCACACTTATTTTTAGAATCTTTATATTTATTCTTCTTTGCGTAATATTCTATTTTGTATATAAAACATTAAATGAAAAGAATAAACTAAATGCTGCAGTAGAGGAAAAAACAAAAGAGTTAAATACAAATATCATTAACCTTGAAAAGATGAACAAAGAGTTGTTTTCTCAGCAATTATTTACAAAAACCCTTATGGATAATACACCAGTACCTCTTTTTTATAAAGATACAAATGGAGTTTATTTAGGAGTTAATAAAGAGTTTGAAAATATTTTTGGATTTACTAAAGAAGAGATAGTGGGGAAAAGTGTTTATGATATTGCTCCACACGAGATTGCAGATAAATATCATAAAGAGGATTTAGCAGTGTTTAACGATCCTCTATTACATCAAGTGTATGATTTTGTAGTTAAACATAACAAAACTGGAAAAACTCATGATGTGGTTTTTCATAAAAGAGCATATTTAGATGAAGATGGTAAGGTAGCAGGACTTATAGGTGCTGTCTTTGATATGACAGAGAAACTGCAATATAAAAAGAGGCTATTAGAATACTCCAATGAACTAAAATATTTAAATGAAACACTAGAAAATCAAGTAAAAAAAAGAACTGCAGATCTTCAAAATGCACAAAAATTAGCAAAACTAGGTACTTGGAAACTTGATATAAATAGTCATACTCTTAAGTGGTGTGATGAAGCATATAATATTTTTGAAGTTGACAAAAGGGAAAAACCAACCTTAACATTAACTGACTTTTTAGATTGTATCCATATTGAAGATGGCTTAGACTTTTTTAATTCTTATAATAAAAAGCATCTTATGGAACACAATACATATATCTTAGTGCATAAAATAGTAACAAAAAACGGTAACCTTAAATATGTTGAAGAGAGGTGTGAAACAAAATATGATGAAAATAATAACCCTATATTCTCAAAAGGTACAGTTCAAGACATTACAGAGCAGAAAGTTGTTGAATTAGAGTTACAGAAAAAAAATGAACAATTGATACAACAAGCAAAACTAGCTCAGATGGGAGAACTTTTAAGTATGATAGCTCACCAATGGAGACAACCATTAGGTTCAATCGGGGGTGCAGTTGCTAATATACAAAATAAATTGGCATTAGATAAGTATGATCTATCTAAAAAAGCTGATAGATTAAAGTTTTTAGAGTTTTTAACATCTAAACTTGAAAATATTACGCAGTATAATGGTTTCTTGTCAAAAACAATAGATGATTTTAGAAATTTCTATAAAGAGAATAAAGAGAAGCAAAATATGTTAATATCTGAATGTATTGAAAGTACAATAGAGATAATTCTTCCCTCTTTGAAAAACCATAATATTGAATTAAACACAAATTATAATAGTTCTCAGAAAATAGATATTTACCCAAATGAAGTTATGCAGGTTATTTTAAATCTTCTTAAAAACTCTGAAGATGCTTTGATTGAAAATAATATTACTTCAAAAGTGATAGATATAAAAACCTATGAAAAGAACAATAGTGTAATAGTTTCTATTAAAGATAATGGAGGAGGAGTTCCTAAAATGAGTTTAAATGAGATATTTGAGCCATATTTTTCAACAAAAAAGAATAAGAATGGAACTGGACTTGGACTCTATATGTCAAAAATGATTGTAGAGGAACATCATGGTGGAAAACTAGAAGCAACCAATAGTAATAATGGTCTAGAGGTACTTATTACCATACCAAAAGCTTGAAATAAAGGAAATTAGAATGAACAAGTATATTGATCTTATAATAAATAGTAAAAAAAACCTAAAACTTTTTTTTACTATATCTTTTTTCTTTTTTAGCCTTTTTATTAGTATTATAATATTTATCTTAGGGTATGCAAATAGTAATAAATATATAAAAGAGGAGATATACAAAGAGGCTCAAGTTGAAACTCAAAATAAAATTTCTAATTTAAAATATAATATAGAAAAATATAAACAGCTACTTCTTAGTTTAAGTAGCAGTAATATTACACATAACTATTTACAAAAAGACAATCAAGATAATACAACACAACTTTTTAATCTTTTCTCTAGTGCTATTACTGCAGATTCAAATATTATGCAGTTAAGATATATTGATAGTAAGGGTGATGAAAAACTAAGATTACAAAGAGATAATAAAAAAGAGAACTTTTATAAAGTAAAAGTGCTAAACTTACAAAATAAATCTAAACGTTACTATTTTAAAGAAACAATAAAAAGAGCTAATAAAAAAATCTGGGTATCTGATATAGATCTAAACATAGAAAACAATGAGATTGAGATCCCTTACAATCCTACTATTAGACTAGCAACTCCTTTATATACAAATAAGAGTTTACAGGGAATTATTATTGTAAATATATTTATGAAAGATATTTTAGAAACTCTTAAAAGCTCAACTCTTTTTAATATCTATTTAGTGGATAAAGATGGTTTTCCTTTAATTGGAAGTTTTAGGGATAAAGGAAAAGTAGTAGATGTTTCTTGGTCAAAACAATTAAATAAAAATATTACACTTCAAAATATTGTTAGTGAAAAAGCAGATGATATTTTATCAAGTATAGAGTTTAATAAAGAGGATATATTTTCAAAAAATATCACTAAGAACTTAGATTTAAGACAAGAACTTTTTTTATTATTACAAATTAATCAGACAAAACAAGAAGAGTTAAAATCTAATATAACAGGGTATTTGTTAATTATAAGTATTATTATACTTGTAAGTGGTACTTTATTTGGTTTATTTCTCTCTTTTTTGCCATCAAGGTTAGTTGAGGCATTGTTTAAAAAAGAGAAAGAACTTAATGAGGAGCAGTTTATTTTTAATGAGTTTAATAAAGCTGCGGAAGTGAATAATATAATCTCTAAAAGTGATCTAAAAGGGAGAATTACATATGTAAATGATAACTTTTGTATAGTTAGTGGCTATACAAAAGAGGAGGTTATAGGTAAACCCCATTCCCTTTTACGATCACCTGATAGT
The DNA here is from genome assembly GCF_000597725.1 of Sulfurospirillum arcachonense DSM 9755. GTDB lineage: Bacteria > Campylobacterota > Campylobacteria > Campylobacterales > Sulfurospirillaceae > Sulfurospirillum_A > Sulfurospirillum_A arcachonense. The sequence continues at coordinate 165,494 of NZ_JFBL01000001.1, read as the reverse complement.
TCTAAAGAGACCTTTAAAGAACTTTGGTCAACTATCCAATCAAAAAACATTTGGACAGGGATTTTAAAAAACCGTAAAAAAAATGGTAAATTTTATTATGTAGATATTGCAATAACCCCTATCTTGGATCTTAATGGTAAAATAGTTGAATATATTGCCATTAGGCATGAGATTACAGAGATTATAAAACAACAAAAAAAGTTAGAAAGACTAGCTACGAAAGATACTCTTACACCTTTTTTTAATAGAACAAAATTACAACTTGATATTAATCAAAACAGCAAAAATAACTTAGCAGTTATCGATATTGATCATTTCTCTTCGATTAATGATTTTTATGGACATAATATAGGAGATGTAATTATTGAGCAATTTGGAGAACTTATAAATAGTTCTATTACTGATGAGTTTACACTTTACAGACTTCATGCAGATAAGTTTGCTGTTTTAAATACAACTTTATCTCAAGAAAAGTTTAGCAGTTTTATACAAGTTTTGAATCAAAAAATGATTAATTCTACAATAGATCTGAATATCTTTAACTACGATATGATAACAACTGCAGGGGTGTCATTTGAGAATAATATGGAACTTATACTTACTGCTGAAATAGCAAATAAACACGCGAAAAAAATCAACAAAAGTTTTTTGATTTACTCTAAAGAGTACGATATAGAAAAACAGTTTAAAGATAATTTTACTTGGATTCAAAAAATAAAATCTGCCATAACTGAAGAAAGAATAGTTGTACAGTACCAGCCACTATATAATAACAAAACAAAAAAGATAGAAAAGTATGAAGCTTTAGTTAGGATTCAAGATGAAGATGGAAATCTTATCGCACCTTCTTTCTTTTTAGAAAATGCTAAAAAATCAAAACAGTATATTACTATTACAAAAATTGTTATTGATCAATCTTTTGAGAAGTTCAAAAACAATCAGCTTGAGTTTTCCATAAACTTAACCCTTGAAGATATTCAAAGTGAAGATTTAATGAACTATCTTATTGCGAAACTACAAAGTTATGATATAGGTAAAAGAGTAGTTTTAGAGTTAGTTGAATCTGAAGAGATTGAGGACTTTTCTTTATTAGAAAAACATATTAACCATTTAAAACTTTTAGGATGTAAAATAGCTATAGATGACTTTGGAACAGGATACAGTAATTTTGAATATCTTATTAAGATAAAAGCAGATTATGTAAAAATAGATGGAAGTTTAATAAAAGATATTGCAACAAATAATAATACAAAAGAGATAGTAGAGACTATAATTGTATTTTCTAAAAAAATGAATCTAAAAACTATTGCAGAATATGTATCTTCAGAAGATATTTTAGATGCAGTAGATCAACTTGAAATAGATTATTCACAAGGATTTTATATAGGAAAACCTGAGTTTGAATTAGTAGTAGAGGAAAATAATTAAAAAAAATAATACTTATTTATTACAAATCGTGCTACAATTATGTATGGAAACCTCATAAAGGAGATAAAATGAGTTTAACAACAGACGAACAAAAAATTACATCACAGGAAAATAGAATTACTGATTTAGAGAATGAGCTCGAGGGTTCAAGGTTTGAGATTCCACTTTTAAAAATTGCAGAGGGTGTTTTAATGGTACCTTTAATGGGTACAATGGATTCTGTAAAATCCCAAAAGGTGATGGAGGATATCTTAATTAATATTAAACTTAATGAAACAAAAGTTGTGGTTATAGATATCGCCGGCATTACTGTAATTGACAGTTCTGTTGCTGCTCATTTAATTAAAATTGCAAAGGCTACAAACCTTATGGGATGTAAGTCTATAGTTTCTGGTATATCCCCTATTATTGCAACTAATATAGTTAATTTAGGGGTAGATGTTTCAGATATAGAAACAACAAATACCTTAAAAGACTCTATGGTAAAAGCATATAATTATATTGGGTATGAGCTTGTAAAGAAGAACTGATGCTACAAAGTAATGTATCTACAATAGATGGTTGTATTATTGTAGATGTAAAGCATATAGACCTTGAAAAAGAGAACTATCTCTCTTTATTTATAGAAGATATTATTAAGTTAAACAAAAGCAAAATTATTTTTAATTTAGAAGATCTAGAGATAGTAACCAGTGATGATATTCAAAGAATTGAAAAGATCACTAAAGGATTACATTTAAGTGGAATCTCTTCTATAGTTTGTGGGTTTAGCCCTTATTGCGCAGCAATGATATTTTCTTTTATAGATAATGTTAGTTTTGAAACATCCTTAAATATAAAAGGTGCTATAGATGCGTTTTCAACTAAATAAACAAAGTGATATTCAATCAAAAATCTCACAGGTTGAAAAGTTTGTTTCAAAACATACTAGAAATAAAAACATTCTTGCACAAGTTGTTACTTTAGCTTCGGAGATAATTTATAATATAATCAAATTCTCTTCATCTGGTGAGTTTAGAATTAGCATTGAACACTCTAGATTTGTATTACAAGGTAAGGATGACGGAAAAGGTTTTGCATCTAATGTAGAAAATAGTTTTACAGAAGGGTACAGTAGTGTTGGAAGCTTAGGACTTGGTCTGCCATCTATAGTAAGGATGTGTGATGACTTTGAGCTTTCCACATCTCCTAGTGGTACAGATCTCCTTTGTATAAAGGAGTTTTAGATGATAAAATTTTCAAAAGCAATAAGCCCTTTTATCTCTTTAGATAATTGTGGGGATTTTGCAAACTATTTTGAATGTAGTGATTCATACTTAATTTGTGTCGGGGATATAGGGGGACACGGTAATATAAAAATTGGAAATCTTCATTTAGAAATTGAAAAAATTATAGAAAAGAACAAAGACAATAGTGTTTTAGAGATTTTTAATCTTGTAAAAAAATTGGAAAAAGTGAAACAGTATGGGCTAACTTTTTTTATAGGTCGCGTAAATAAAGCACTTCCTCTATTACAATATATCTGTATCGGAAATTTAAAACTAGAGCTAATCAAAAATGGAAAAATAAAGCCTCTTAAACATCAAAATGGTGTAATTGGTTTGGAGCTTCCTATTAATATTGAACAAAATGTTTTAAAGCTACATGATAATGATATCTTGATTTGCTCTACTGATGGAGTAAATAGTTATGAAAATACTCTATTTAGCAATATAGAAAATACTGAAAACATTGAACTTCTAAGCCAAAGTATTATTGACAGGTATGCTTTAAAAAATGATGATGCTTTATGTTGTATTGTTCAGTATACTGGTGAGGGGAGTGAAAGCTATCATTTTACTAAAAACTTGCAAAAATCACATCTTGAACAAACAAAACCAGTAAAGCAAGAGTTAAATAAAAAAACATATATTAAAAGAGCAGAAAAAAAAGATATTCAATCAACTCAACAGATTGTATACAAGATAGAAAACCTATTTGATCTTCAAAGTTATATTGAACCTTTAGAGAAAAAGTTTTTATTTGTTTCATTTGATAGTATGACACAAACAAGAAATCTATTATCTCAAATTTTAAGATTTTTAAAGTTTGATATCAAACAATCTGTAAAAATTCAAACTATAGTTATGGAATTCTTAAAAAACAAGAGTTTAAATATAGATTTTTATTTGTCTGAAACATCTCTCCAAATTCATCTTGTAATAACAAAAAGCTTAGCACAAAAAGTGATCCCTTTATTCCATGAGGTAGAGTTTTCTTATGATGATACAAATGGAATATTACTACTACAATACCCTCTCTCTTCTCATATTGATATTCAAAGTGAAAAGCTGAAGGATTTTAAAGAGATGGTTTTTTATGGTATGAGTCAAGAGAATCATAAAACTTATAAAAAAGAACAAGAGTATACTACTATGGTTCATCAGGCAAAAATAGCTCAAATGTCTGAAATTATCAGTATGATCGCCCATCAGTGGAGGCAACCTTTAGGTTCTATTGCAAGTGCAATTGTAAATATACAAAATAAGCTAGCTTTAGATAAGTATGATTTCTCAAAAGAGGAAGATAAAACTAAATTTTTTAAATTTCTAAATACGAAACTTGTAAATATTGCTGGTTATACAGACTTTTTATCAAAAACAATAGATGACTTTAGAAATTTTTATAAAGAGGGATTTAATAAAGATAACTTTAGTTTAAATGAACCTATTCAAAGTGCAATATCTATTATAGATGCATCACTTAAGAATAATAATATTGCTTTAGAACTTAATCTTAATGACTCTATAGAAATATCTGGATTAAAAAATGAACTTATGCAGGTAATATTAAATATATTAAAAAATGCAAAAGATAATTTTGAAGATCAATCAATAGATAATCAAAAGATACAGATAAAAACTTATGAGGATAACAATAGTGTATTCCTCTCAATTAAAGATAATGGAGGGGGTATTCCAAAGGATACTATAGATAAAATTTTTGAGCCTTATTTTTCAACTAAAGATAAAAAGAACGGAACAGGACTGGGGCTCTATATGTCAAAAATGATAGTAGAGGAACATCATAAAGGAAAAATACGAGTAATAAATCAAGAAAACAGTGCTGAATTCCTAATATCTATACCTAAAGAGCTTTAAATTTATAAAACTAATTTAATATTGTAGTGGGTAGAAACCCCATAGTTAAGGGGTTTCTGAAGATGTGGTTGGTAGTTACATCATTCCAGGCATTCCGCCCATTCCTCCGCCCATGCCACCCATGTCTGGCATAGCTGGTTTGTCTTCTTTGATATCATTTATAGTTGCTTCAGTAGTTAAAAGTAAACTAGCTACAGAAACAGCATTTTGAAGTGCAATACGAGAAACTTTAACTGGGTCAATAATTCCTTCTTTAAACATATCTACATATTCACCATTTGAAGCATTGAAGCCATAGTTGTCATTGTTTTCTTGCATAACGTTGTTTACAACAACACCTGCATCAAATCCCGCATTTTCTGCAATTTGTTTCATTGGAGCTTTGAGTGCACGGCTAACAATTTCAGCACCAATTGCTTCATCGCCACATAATTGTAAATCAATTTTAGAGTTAGCTAAAAGTAGTGCAGCACCACCACCAATAACAATACCTTCTTCAACAGCAGCCTTTGTTGCACTCAAGGCATCATCAACTCTATCTTTTTTCTCTTTCATTTCAGTTTCAGTAGCAGCACCAACTTTGATAACCGCAACACCACCACTTAGTTTTGCAAGTCTTTCTTGTAGTTTTTCTTTATCATAATCACTACTAGTTTCAGCAATTTGTGCTTTGATTTGACCTACACGAGCATCGATTTTATCTTTACTTCCTGCACCATTTACTACCGTTGTGTTGTCTTTATCTATTAGGATTGAAGTTGCTTGTCCTAAGTCATCTAGAGTAGTACTTTCTAAAGTACGACCTAGTTCTTCGCTTATTACTTGACCACCACTTAAGATAGCGATATCTTCAAGCATTGCTTTTCTTCTATCACCAAAACCTGGAGCTTTAACAGCTGAGATATTTAAAACACCTCTTAGTTTGTTTACAACTAAAGTTGAAAGAGCTTCACCATCAATATCTTCAGCGATGATTAGAAGAGGGCGACTTGTTTTTTGAACTTGTTCAAGAACAGGAAGTAAGTCTTTTAAGTTTGAGATTTTTTTATCAAACAATAAAATATAAGGGTTTTCTAAAAGAGCTTCCATCTTTTCTGCATTTGTAACAAAGTAAGGAGATAAGTAACCACGGTCAAACTGCATACCTTCAACAACATCTAATTCGTCTTGGATACCTTTTGCTTCTTCAACAGTGATAACACCATCTTTCCCAACTTTTTCCATAGCTTCAGCGATAATCTCACCGATTTTTGCATCTGAGTTTGCAGAAATTGTTGCAACTTGTGCGATCTCTTTTTTGTCTTTTACTTCTTTAGCTATTTTTTTAAGCTCAGCAGTAATTGCTTCAGCAGCTTTGTCCATTCCTCTTTTTACTTCGATAGGATTTGCACCAGCTGTGATATTTCTAAGACCTTCTTTGAAGATTGAGTGAGCTAAAACAGTCGCAGTTGTCGTACCATCACCTGCTTCATCAGCAGTTTTTGAAGCAACTTCTTTTACAAGTTGAGCGCCCATGTTTTCTAGAGTATCAGTAAGTTCAATTTCTTTTGCTACTGAAACACCATCTTTTGTGATAGCTGGGGCACCAAAACTTTTTTGTATAAGAACATTACGTCCACGAGGTCCCATAGTAACTTTTACTGCATCACTTAATTTTCTAACGCCTTCATAAAGTGCATTTCTAGCACTGTCTGAAAATTGAATTTCTTTTGCCATGTTATTAATCCTTTTATTTTTACTTCTTTTTATCTTGATTAGTTCAAGATAAATATATCATTTGAAGCTAAGGCTTCGCCTAAAACATTTTTATTTTTTGAAGTTTATTTTAAAATACCAAGTATATCTTTATCTTCCATCACTAAATACTCTTTACCTTCTAGTGATAAATCAGTTCCTGCATATTTACCAAATACAACTTTATCACCTACTGTGATGAGTCCTGCATCTGCTATCTCTTTACTTATTGCTACAACTTTACCGTTTAAAGGTTTTTCTTTTGCATTGTCAGGTATAATAATGCCTGAAGCTGTTGTTGTAGATTCTTCTACACGTTCGATAAGAACTCTTTGTCCTAATGGTTGAAAAGCCATAATATTTCCTTGTAATAAAATTTTAGCACTCTGTATATTTGAGTGCTGATATTTTACAAGAAATGTGCATAAATGTCAATAAATTTAAAATACTTTAGTCAAGTACACTAAAGTATTATTAGTATTAGAGGTATATAATGAAGTATTTTTTAATTTTTGTGTCAGTATTGTTTTTGTTATTAGGTTGTGTTTTTTTAGCTCTTTTTACGCAATCTGGTAATAATCTACTTAAACCTTATTTAGAAAAATATATACAAAAAAGTTTTCAAAAAGATGTTCATATAGAAACGCTTACTTTAAGAACAAACTTTATAGATGCCGAAATAACAGTAGGAGAGAACTCAAAAGTCATTGTTAATGGTGATTTTAATATCTTAAGAGAAGACTTTGATGTGGAGTATATGGTAGATGCAAATAATATAAAAACTGCTTATGTCAATATAGCTGGGGATTTACATGTAAAGGGTAAACTCAAAGGCAATATAGATGAATTTCAAGCAAATGGAGCAGGAAGAGCTTTTCATTCGCCATTGAGTTTTTTAACAAATGTACAAAACAAAAAACTTAAAGATATAAAATTAAATGCTAAAAATATAAAGATTGAAGAGATATTGGCTTTTTTGAAAAAACCAATTTACTCAAAAGGTATGATAGATATAAATGCAGATATAAAATCTATAGGTGAAGAGAAGTATAAAGGAGATGGTAATATCATCATCCATTATGGAACGTTGTCAAATCAACTTTTAGAAAAAGATTTTGGTATAAAACTCAAAGATATAGTGACATATAGAGGGACGATTAAATCTAATATAGATGGTGATAAACTTTATGCTAAAAGTGATATTTTTTCAAACATAGCAAAAATAGAGACTAAAAAAACTCAGTATGATTTGAAAAAAGAGATTTTTTATAGTGATTATAGTGTAAAAATCGCAGATATGTCTGTTTTTCAAAAGACTATTAATACAGTATTACAAGGAAGTTTAATAGTAGATGGAAATATACAAAAAGATAAACAAGATTTTAGTTTCGACGTAAATACGAACTCTTTAGGAGGATCATTTAAAGCGATAGTTTTCAATGATACTATGAAAGTAAATGCAAAAAGCGTTAACCTTTCAAAAATAATGACAATGTTTAAACAACCAAGATATTCAGATGGGGATTTGAATCTTACTTTAGATATGGATGCATTATCTCAAAAAAAGGGAAAATTTACTTTACATGTAGACCATGCAAAACTTTATGGTGTAGAGTTAAAAAAACTTGTAGATATGGAGTTTCCTTCTATAATAGATTATGAGATAAAAGCTCAAGGTGACATAAAAAACAATTTAGTCTTTTTTAAGGCAAACATGCCGTCAGATATATCTAATCTAGATATAACACAAAGTCAGTTTGACATAGATACTAGTAAACTAAATGGAAAATATGCTTTACATGTAGAAGACTTAACGAAGCTTGCTTTTGCTACAAAAAGAGAGATGCAAGGTAAAGTAGATGTTGATGGTAAGTATGGCATAGAAAAAGGTGTAGTAACACTCGATGGAAAAAGTGACTTTTTGGATGCTAAAACAACCTTTAATCTTAAAGATAATCTTTTACATGTAAAGAGTGAAGACTTGTCTACACTAAAGCTTACAGATATGATGAGTTATCCTAAAGTTTTTGATTCGTTTGCTTCTCTTCAAGCTGATTATAATGTAATAAACAAACAAGGTATCTTTGAAGTAAATGCACTAAATGGAAAGATACTAAAAACAGAGCTTTCAGATATATTGTTAGCAGTGAGCGGTTTTGACTTGACCCAAGAAGTCTATAAAGATACTCTTTTAAGAGGTGTAATAGACAATAATCAAGTGGATTTTACACTCTTAATGAATGGTTTGGAAAGTTACTTTAAAGTACCAAGTGGAAGTATAGATTTAGAAGAGCATAATATAAAAAGTGATTTTGAAGTAAAGATACAACATAGAGATTTCCAAGGAAGCATAGAAGGAAAGCTTGATAAACCAAGTGTTGAGTTAAATGGCTCAGAGTATTTAAAACAAAAAATAGACAAGGCTATAGATAAAAATGTACCAGAAGAGTGGCAAGACACAGCTAAAGGACTTTTGAAATTATTTAATTAACAAAAGTCTAAGCTTAGAAGATGTATAATTTCGACCTCTTAAAAGTGTCAAGGTAGCTCAGCTGGTTAGAGCGCTGGTCTCATAAGCCGGAGGTCGAGGGTTCGAGTCCCTCTCTTGACACCATTTTTAAACCCCATTAATACGAACTTTAAATAACTTTTTAAAATTTCATAAATAAATTAAGAATCATAGTTCACATACTTTTTACCACACTTGATAGTTAATTAATGACATAATTATTAATAACATGAAGTACTGTTATAAAACTACATTATCTAGCAAAAAGCCACTTTCTATTTTAAAACATAAATAGCCATGCAAAGTGGAATGTCACCAATAAGTTAGACAGATTTTAATTCAGTAAAAATTAATACGTTATTTTATGCATTTGTATTAAGCTACTAAAATCACCACTATCAGCTTTTTTAAGAGCTTTTATATATTCATCTCTTTTAGGATTTTCTTTTGAAAGTAAATCTTCTTGCCACTTAACTGGCATAGAACCATTTTGTCTAAGGTAAATATTAGCCAGCATTCTTGACCATCTACCATTTCCATTTGTAAATGGATGAATTTGAACTGCACGATGGTGGATACGAGTAGCTATTTCATAGATATCAAATGTTTTGTTTTGATTCCAAAACTCTATATCATCTGCTAATTCTTTTAGTGCTGTTGGTACTTGATAAGCTTTTATACCAATAGAAAGCTCAATCGTTCTAAATTTTCCAGCCCAATCCCAAATATCCCCAAACATTTCGTTATGAAGTATTGATAGCCACTCATAAGAAAAAGGTGCTATTTTTTTAGATGGTGGAGCAGAGAGGTACTTTAGTGTTGAATTAGCTATATTATGTGCTTCTGCTATATAGATTTCTTTTAGCGAATAAACTTTACCCTTTGGTAACTTTAATCCTGAAATATCATCAACTGGTGTTGCATCATCTATTGGTTTAGTTGAATCTATCATTATGCTACCCACAAAGTATCTTTATAATCACCATTTAAAAACTCTTTTTCATAAGTATCAATAATAGCATTTAAGCTCTCTTCTTCTAAACCTTGCATTTCTAATGCAGAAGTACTTTGCACCAAAGAAGCCATAAAGATAGCTTTTTCTCTAGCTCTTTGTTTTTCTAACTTTTTTAAAGGTATAGTCTCATTACCTGCAAAGTCTAATCCTAAAAAGTTTGTTACATGCTCTATCGTACTTAACTTAACATCTTCATTTTTTAAAAGCCTATTAATAGTTCTAATACCAACTCCACTTAATTTAGCAAGATTCTCAACAGTAATGCCGAGTTGTTCTTTTCTAGCGATGATTTGGTTGATAAGTTCAATACGTTTCATTATAATTCCTTTTTTTAATTATGCCATAAGTGGCATTTAAAAACAATATATTATGTTGTTATGGTATAACTATTTATATATAAAAGAGTCTGTTTTTTTTAAGAAACGCTTATTTTAAATCATGGTATAGCGAATATATTTATTTTTTAGCTCATGCATACTTGTAAAGACTTACCTTTAAAAGTCATTATAGTAGTATTTTATAGATTTTTTATAAAATTTCAACTATAAGTTCATTATAGTAGGATTATATTGAAATACATGTAATATCATTATAATAAATTAAAGGGGATAGGAATAGAAAATTTTGACAGAAACATGCCAATAAACACATTTATACATAATGAAATTTTCACGTTAATAGCGTAATTACCGTAGATTAGTGATTTTCCTAACTCAATTTATCGCTGCACCTTTAAATTTTTTACAAAATATCCTTACATGTAAAGATATTTATACTAGTTTTACAATTGTCTCATTTGGACAGATTTCATAACAGTTTCCACAGTGAAGGCATTGGTTTTGTTAAGAGGTCAAAATATTCACCTTGACCTTTATTTTGTTTAATGATGAAAATATATACAACTTTATTATTATTTATTGCTTAAATATTGATACACTTCTATATGAATGAATTAAATAATATAGATTTCCTTTGGATTATAATCAGTGCTTTTCTAGTATTTATGATGCAGTTTGGTTTTGCACTTATTGAGACTGGTATGGTGAGAGTCAAAAATACAATTAATGTTGCTATGAAAAACTTAATTGACACAATTTTTGGACTTATTTTCTTTTGGCTTATTGGTTATGGCTTGATGTTTGGAAATGACTTCCATAATCTCATAGGTATTGATAGTTTTGCGATAGACGGCAAAAATTTAACTCAAAATGGACTGTTTTTTTTCCAAGCTATGTTTGCTGCAACAGCAGCTACAATAATTTCAGGAGCAGTAGCTGAAAGAATAAAATTTAATGCCTACATAATCGTTACCATTGTTGTAACTGCTATTATATACCCTATTTTTGGGCATTGGGCCTGGGCTGAGAATGGATGGTTACATCAACTAGGCTTTATGGATTTTGCAGGTTCTACAGTTGTTCATTCTATGGGTGGTTGGATAGGTTTAGCGGGTGCTATTGTTTTAGGTCCACGTCTTGGTAAGTTTCGTAAATATAGCATTAATTATTTTGCACCTAGTAACCATAATTTTATAGTTTTTGGTGTTTTTGTTCTGTTTTTTGCATGGTTTGGATTTAATGCGGGAAGCCTTTTAAAATTTGATCCTTTTGTAACATCTATACTTTTAAATACAACTATTTCTGGAGCTTTTGGTGGATTTTGTGGATGGCTTTTAAGTCTTATCAATAAAGAAAAAGTGAGCGTTGAAGTATTTGCTTTTGGTGTAATTGCTGGACTAGTAGGAATAACAGCTGGATGTAATCAGTTTGATGCTCATACATCTGCATTTGTAGGATTTGTTTCTACTTTAGTGATGTACTATTTTGATTATATTCTCTTACATAAGTTTAAAATTGATGATCCTGTAAGTGTTGTTGGAGTACATGGATTTGCTGGTGCATGGGGAACTTTAGCTGTTGGTTTTTTTGCAGAGCTTCCTCAAGGCATAAGTAGACTTGAACTTATATATATTCAGGGCACAGGTGTTATAGTAGCGTTTATTTTTGCTTTTTCACTTGGACTTATTCTGTTTTTGACTTTACATAAATTTAATTTGCTTAGAGTAAGAAAAAAACATGAAGTATTAGGACTTAATGTAAGTGAGCATAATGCAAAGTTGCCATGGGTAGATACTATTGAAAGTATTATTAAGATTATGAAATCAGGTGATTTAAAAGACAAGATACATGAAGAAAGAGGTACAGAAATAGGGCTTGTTGCAAAGTTTTTTAACTATCTTTTAGATGTACTTAAACAAAAGCAAGTAGACCTTCAAAATTCAAATAAAACACTCCGTTCAAAAGCCAATATAGATCCTCTCACACAGATACTCAATAGGCGAGGACTTATGGAGAAGTTAAAGGGAAAAAATATTTATAATTACTCTATAGTTATCATAGACATTGATCATTTTAAAAAGGTTAATGACACCTATGGACATAGTACAGGAGATAGTGTTTTAAAAGAGTTATCTTTGATAGCCAAAAGATTAGTAAGAGAAAACGATATGTTTGCACGCTGGGGTGGTGAAGAGTTTATACTTCTTATTAATGCAAATGATCTGTCACATGTAGAAAAAATTGCAGAAAAAATACGTCTTGAAATAGCATCGAATACTTTTTCAGTAGTTGGTAGCATAACAGCATCTTTTGGTATTAGTAGTCCAAGATCTAAAAATCAGACATTTAATGAAGTATTTGAAAATGCAGATAAAGCGCTTTATCAAGCTAAAGAGTTGGGAAGAAATAGAGTCTTTAGCTGGTAGTGTACATAATGAATTCTATATCCTGTCTTTGGGATTTTATATTAGTTTGACAATTGCCTCATTTGGGCAGATTTCGTAACAATTTCCACAGTGTAGGCATTGCTCTTGATTTATCTTATATATTTTTCCTATCTCAATACAGCTTTGAGGGCATTTTTCTTTACATTTTCCACAAGCTTTACAGTTTTCAGTTATGAAATATCCAGACTTTTTAAGTTCTTCTCCTCCAAAGACAAAGTTTGTTCTTGTGATTGGTTTTGTTGAGAGGTCAAAATATTCACCTTGACCTTTATAAAGATGAAAAACATTTAAGGCCATACGGCTCTCTTTACTTGGATAAATATCTGCCATATAAGGATTTTTTTTAAATATCTCTTCTAGTTTCTGTGAACCAATATCTTTAGTATATCCAGAGATAGTAATAGACTTTCTTTGCATAGAATCACTTCCACTTGTAAGACCACTTAGCGAGATATAGGGATTAGTTTTTAAGTGTTCGTAAAAAGCTTTTCCTTTAGCCGTAAGAAAATAAATACCATTTTTATCATAAAGCATAATATCTATTACTCTTGTAGTAGGCAAGCCTTTATTAAGAGTAGCTACAACTACGGAATGAATCTCATTAGCTAAAATCTTAAAGTATATTTCTACACTCATTTTTTTCTAATCTAATCCATTAACAATATTGATTGGTTTTTTGCCATCTAGTACTCGTTTTACATTTAAAGCTGCTTTTTGTCTCATCTCAAAATAGGCTTTGTCACTATAAAAGGCAGCATGTGGATTTATAAGAAATCTTCCATCAAGCCAAGTCTCTTTTGCTCTCCATGCATCTATCATCAGTCCATCTTTTGGTGGTTCACTTGGGAGTACGTCAAGACTTACACAGTTTAGTTGACCGCTTTTTAAAGGCTCATAAAACACATCCAAATCTTTTACAATAGCTCCACGTGCTGTGTTTACGATAGAAGCGCCTTTTTTCATTTTGGCTATAAACTTTTCATCTATCATTGCATTTGTTTCGTCATTGAGAGGGCAATTTACTGAGATAATATCACAAGTTTCAAGCAACTCGTCCAAAGACTCAACTCTTTTTGCTCCTAGCATCTTTTCGGTGCCACTTGATAAATAAGGGTCATAAAAATATGTCTGAAATCGTAAAGCATTTGCTTTTAAAACTACGCTTCCTCCGATTCTTCCTGCACCTATGACTCCGAGTTTATAATCACTCGTTCTTTTGATGTTTTTTAGAGTATTGGTTTGCCAAGAGCCATCTTTATAATCTCTACATTGATAATCATATCTTGTGATGCCACGAGCTATATTCATAATCATAGCAATAGCTGTATCGCTTACTTCTTCAGTTCCATAATCAGGAGTATTAGAAGCATAAATACCTTTTTGTTTGGTGTATTCAAGATCTTGAAACACATCATACCCTACGCCATATCTTACCATCGCTTTTAAGTTTGGCAACTTGTCGATAAACTCATTTGGAATCTTTTTATGCCAGACTAAAAGTACCTCTATTCCTTCATGAAGCGTATCAGATATCACATCTCCTAGAACTTCTTTTTCTATATAAGGGTCGGTTATCTTGTCTGTAATATATACTTTTTTCATGATTATTTCCTTGTACAGTATTGGCAGAAGAATACTCTTTTTTTTATTAAAATAATATAATATTTTAAAATGCGTTACCTTGTATAGCATAGTTAGATAGTAGTAATAGATACCTAGATAAAGTTGATTTTATGTAAAAAAGTAACTATAAGTGTATATATTTTCTTAAAATTATAAATAAATATTCTATTTAATTTATAATTCAGTAATATCAAAATAGGATATAAGTAATAAAATCAAGGAGATATTATGGGATTATTTAATAATGATGACAATGAAAAAGAACAAGTCTCTGGATTAGAACTAGAAAATAAAAAACTTAAAGAAGAAGTAGCGTTACTTCAAGAAGAAATCAAAAAGAAAAACACTTTTAAAGAAGAAGAAAAAAACCAAGATATTGAACTTGTATCAAAATTAAAAATGTTAGATCTTCTTATACAATCATATGAGAGTGGTGTAGGCTTTTTACAAAAAATCATGCAAGCAAATGTTGATTCACTGGATGAAGCAACAGACTTAAATGGAAGAACCAGTAAACGTATAGATAATGTACAGCATCAGCGAACAAGTGTTGTTTCAAATATAGAACAGATTTCACAAGAGACTTCAAATTTGGAAAATGGAGCGCATACACTCAATGAAAGTGTTGTTTCTATTACTGATATTATTAATTTAATTAAAGATATTTCAGACCAAACAAACCTTTTAGCATTGAATGCTGCTATAGAAGCAGCCCGAGCAGGTGAGCATGGACGTGGTTTTGCTGTTGTTGCTGATGAAGTAAGAAAACTAGCTGAGCGTACACAAAAAGCAACACAAGAAGTAGAAGTAAATATCTCACATCTACAGCAAAATTCTTTAGAAATTTTAGAGATGACTAAAAGATTCCAAGAAAGTAGTAGTACTATAGATACTACATTAAATCAATTTTTTGAAGAGTTAGAATTTGTGATTTCAAATTCAGATCGTATTTCTAAAATCACGAAAAATATAACCAATGAGATTGGAATAGGAAATGGAAAAGCTGATCATATCCTTTTTAAACTTATTGCTTATAAAGCGTTTATGTATCAAACAAAACCAGAAACATTACAAAATGAGAATGAATGTAGATTTGGAAAATGGTTTGCAGCTAATAATCAGCAAATAAAAGACGAAAAAGAAGTTTTAGCTTCATTAAGTGAGCATCATACAAATGTACATGATGGAGTAAAAGATGCTATTGATTTATGGCTTAATGAATTAAGTTTTAGTGAGTCAATAGAAAGAATGAAAAGTGTTGAAAACTCTAGTGAAAAAGCTTTTGAAGAAATTTATGAAACTTTTGTGAAACATAGAGCATAAATAACTTTTACTATATTGATTTTTTATAGTTAGTTTATACTTCATCGTAGTCAATTTTTAAGGATTTCTAATTTTGTTTATTGTAGTATTCAAACAAAATATTTAGTGTTTGAATAGAGACAATGAAAAAGGGAAATAAAAATGGAAGAATATAAAGTTATAACTAATGACAATGATGAAAAATTTTTAACAGATAGCAACAACAACCGTATATCATTGAATAAGTTTGATAAAGAGATTGCAGTGAGAATGTTAAATAGTTTAAAAAATTGTGTAAATTGTTTAAACTGTGTAGATTGCGAAGACTGTGAAAATTGTGACAACTGTGACTCATCTAAAAATTGTAAAAATTGTCAATTGACTGATTATTGTGAAAACTGTATTGATTGTTTTAATTGTGAAGATTGTAAAAACTGTGAAAATTGTGAATTTTGTGAAAATTGCGAAGATTGCAAAGATTACTTAAATAATAAAAACTCTGAAGATGAAATAGAACAAGATTTATCTGCTGAATTAAATAAGATTTTAAAATAAACTGCTGATAAAGGGTTTAAAATCGAGATTTAAAACCCTTTACATGTAAGACTTAAAAGCAAAATATTTTAAGCTAATAAGTCTTTTTTCATTTCAGATTTCAACCATAGTGCTTGTGTTGGATAAGCAAAATCACAATTGTTCTTTTTAACCAAATCAGCAATCTTAATCAAAACATCTTCTTTTGTTTCTAGCCATTTTTCCCAAACAGGGCTTTTTGCAAAACAGTAGATAAGAATATTGACCGAGGAAGCTCCAAACTCATCGATATATACTAAGAGTGTTCGCTTTACACCTTGTACATCTTCTCGTTTTGTTGCCTCAAAACGTTTGTTTTCTGAGACATCATTGTGGTCTACTATAGCAATTCCTGGGTGATTTTCTAACATCTCATAAATATCTTTTCTAAGATTGATAATATCTTCCATCCGGCTTTCATATGTGATGCCTAAAGCCATTTTGATACGTCGGCCAACTTTTCTTTTTGACCAATTTTGGATGTAAGAATTTGCCAGAATAGTATTTGGAACAGTAATCATCGCGTTTTCAAATGTACGAATTCTTGTAGTTCTCATTCTGATATCTACTACATGTCCTTCGATATCATTTACTTGAATCCAATCACCTTGTGAAAATGAATTATCTGCCATGATACTTAAAGATCCAAAAAAGTTCGTCAAAGTATCTTTTGATGCCAAGGCGATTGCGATACCTCCAATCCCTAAAGAAGCTACAATCGCTTGAATATCGATATTAAGTTGTGTTAAAAGAAATAAAAGAACCAATAAAACTAATACAATTTTTAAGATTTTTAAAATAAATACAATCATTTCTTTGCGTAGATTATGGTATTTGACTAAAAGTACATGAGCATGCATGTTGATACTATTAACCAATATTTTATAAAAGCCCCAACTAAAAAGTGCTACGTAAAATGTATTAATCCATGGCATAATATGTTCAAGAAGAATAGGGTTTTGAATCAGAATATACATGGAAAGCTGTATACTAAAAACATACAGGGCATAGACCAGTGGAAGTGTGACAGATTTTTTTAGGTATTTGTGTATTTCATCTTTGTCTTCATCATTTTTATTTTTAATAAAATATTCGGAGATAAATGAGATAAGAAAAGAGATAAACCTGAGATTGAGTAGTCTAAAAAATCCTATAATTAATATGACCATAACAATTTCACCAATAGAAAATTTTAAATGATATCGAGTAACGTTAGAAATAAATGAAATATTTTCCATAGAATCAATTTTTTTAACAAAATATTGTAAGTTAAATTCATCTATAAGAAAGTTTGTCTGTCTAAACTTTGGAATATTTTCAAGAAGATATTGAAGAATAAAGATTTGTGTATATTTTTGATTGTAAAGGTCGATATAGTTTTTTATAAAATCTTTAGATATAGAGTTAGTATTATCTCTTGGTTGTGTGTTTGCTGACTCTATTTTATAAAGTGGTTTATATTTATCCAATGCATTATTATCAATTTTTTTGATACTATTTTGCAAAAGAGTGACAAAGTAATCTTTCTCCCGATACTCTTCTTTTGCAATTATGATTTGTTTGAGTGTATTTTCATATACACGTTTATCTTTTATAAGTAGAACTTCAATTTTATCTCGTGCAACAGCAAGTGTATTATGTGCTTTTGTGTTTATATTTATTTTATTAGCAAGAAGGGTTAATTCTTTTGTATAAGTCTCATTTTTTGGTAGATTGACTAGAAAGGATTTATTGTTAATATTTTTGATTGTTTCTTCTATAAGTTGATTTTGAATAAGAATTTGTTTTGCTTCATCACTTAAAGTTTTTTCTTTTTCTTCTTCTTTTTCTGCTTTTAATTCATCAGAAATATTTTGTGCAGGTACTTGTATTTGTTTTTCTTCAGATTTAATAAGAGGAAGAGGTTCTTCAACTGCTACTTTTGCCCACAAAAGTAAAGGAAAGAGAAAAAATAAGATAAGATATTTAGTCATAAAAACTCCATTATAGTTTATAAGCGAAATTATACCATCAATTTATTTTAGGAACTGTAAGAATAAGGTTTTTTTAGTAAATTAGAGCAAAAATGTAAAATGTAAAGTAACACTTGACATTTTACATTCTTTAATGTATTATTTCACAGATAAAGGAGATATTATGTTAAAGATGTCAGAATTAATTGCCCTAAGTGGTGAATCAAAGTCAACAATTTTATATTACATCAAAGAAGGGATACTTCCTCCACCTTTGAAGTTAAAAGCCAATGTTCATCGTTATGAAGAAGAGTGTGTAGAACGCATATCTATGATTAAATATTTGCAATCCAATTTTTCTTATTCTATTGCAGAAATAAAACAAATTTTTCAAAACAATACATTTGATTTTTCTAATGATCTTGCTTTTTTACAAGGTTCTTTTGAGATGATTTCAGGAGGTAAAGAAAATATACGATGCTTTAGTAAAGAAGATTTTATCAAAGAAGTTCAAATTACTGAGCCTGAACTAAATGAATGGATAAGTCAGGAATTGTTGTTTCCTAAAGATTCTATGTTTTCAAAATTAGATTTAGAAATGGCAGTGTTACTTAAAATATGTAAAGAAAATGATATCTCATACAATCTATTTACGCGTTATGTAAAAATGGCAAATGAGTTAGCCGTCTTGGAGTATGAATTAGGGGCTACGATAATTGAAAAAGGTATAAGCAATGGATCATCGCATCGTTTAGTTTTTGATATTTTACTCAAATTAAAACCCTATATATTTAATAATGCAACTATAAATGAGCATAGCAAACGGGTTCAAAATACACCAAAGGATAATTCATGAAAGCGTTATTTTCTTATAGAGGTTTTGCTTCTTATATACTTATTGTTTTTTTAAATGCTATGACTGATCTTGGACATAAAATCATCATTCAAAATACAGTTTTTAAAAGCTTTGATGGTCATGAGCAAGTAATTTATACGGCTATTGTCAATGGATTGGTATTATTACCATTTATCATGTTATTTACTCCTTCTGGTTTTCTTTCAGATAAGTTTTCCAAGCCTCGTGTTATTCAAATCAGTGCTCTTGTAGCTATTGTTATTGCTTGTGCTATTACTGTAAGTTATCATTTAGGAGCATTTTGGCTCTCATTTGCACTTACATTTTTACTAGCAGCACAAAGTGCACTGTACTCACCAGCGAAATATGGATACATCAAAGAATTAGTAGGAAAAGAAAATTTGGCATCTGCTAATGGAATGGTGCAAGCAGTGACAATTGTAGCTATTTTAATAGGTGCTGTTTTATACTCCGTAATTTTTGAATATTTTTTTGTTGAAGGTATGAAAAATCCTAATGACATAATCACGATGATGGCTCCAATGGGATATATTTTGATTGGCGCAACATTATTAGAAGCATGGTTTTCTTTTAAATTAGCACCAAAAGCTTCTTCTTCTCCTTCATTGAGTTTTGATCGTAAAAAATATTTTAAAGCTTTATATTTAAAAGAAAATTTAAAAACTTTATTACGTACAGAAGCTATTTGGCTTAGTGTAATTGGTTTAGGATTATTTTGGAGTGTTTCTCAAGTTGTATTTGCTTTATTTGGAACATTATTAGAACAAAAGGCTGGAGTAGAAAATACTGTTGTTGCGCAAGGATTAATGGCATTAGGTGGACTTGGTATTGTAGTTGGTTCTTTGTATCACTCAAAAATATCAAAGCATTATATTGAAACAGGAGTGATTCCGTTGGGTGCTGCAGGGATGGCTTTATCTCTATTTTGGTTATCTGGAACATCAAGTCCAATCATCTTTGGTTTACTGTTCTTTTTGTTTGGTTTTTGTGGAGGAATTTTTATTATTCCACTTAATGCACTTATTCAATTTTATGCAAAAGAGAATGATTTAGGACGTGTTCTTGCTGCAAATAACTTTGTACAAACTTTAATGATGCTAGTCTTTCTTGGTTTTACTATTATTTGGTCACTTTATACTTTTCCTATTGAATTGTTATTTAGTTTTTTAGGTATTATTGTAGTAGTGGGTTCTCTTTATACTATCATTAAATTACCGCAGTTGTTAGTGCGTTTTATTATATATCGTTTGGCTAATCTTCGTTACAATATAAAAGTTTCAGGACTTGATAATCTTCCATCAAATGGAGGGGTTCTTCTTCTAGGAAATCATATTAGTTGGTTGGATTGGGCTATTGTTCAAATAGCAAGTCCAAGAAGAGTTCGTTTTGTGATGGAGAGAAATATATATGAAAAATGGTATCTTAAAATCTTTTTAGATTTTTTTGGAGTTATTCCTATCTCTTCTCGTGCAAGTCGTAGTGCATTTAAAACAATTGGTGAATATCTAGATAAAGGTGAAGTAGTTGCACTTTTTCCAGAAGGTGCTATCAGTCGTAATGGTCATCTTGGTGAATTTAAAGGTGGTTTTGAGAAGATAGTAACGACAAATGAGTATACTATTGTGCCATTCTTTTTAAAAGGTTTATGGGGAAGTCGTTTTTCTTTTGCTTCAAATAAGATGAAACAAGGCACAGCAGCCTTAAATCGTGATGTAACTTTTGCTTTTGGTTCACCTATGCCAATGGATACAGATCGTGTAAAACTAAAAGAAGCGATAAATGGGATTTCTGTTGATTCATGGAATGAGTATATCAACGTATTAGAACCAGTGCAACATTTGTGGATTGATAGAGCTAAAATGTTAGGAAGTGAGATGAGTGTAGCAGATAGTTCTGGCGGAACTCTTTCTCATACTAAGTTAATTGCATCAGTTCTTAGTTTTCATTCTTTGTTACATGTAAAGGTGAAAAATGAACAAAATGTAGGAGTGATACTTCCTGCTTCTGCTGGTAATGTCATCGCCAATATGGCGCTTCTTGTTCAAGGAAAAACCGTTGTTAATTTAAACTATACAGCATCAAAAGAAGCATTTTTACATGCACTAAATATCGCCGAAGTTAAAACAGTAGTAACATCTTCAAAGTTTTTGACTAAGCTTAAAGCTAAAGGCTTTGATATAGAAGCACTTTTGCAAAATGTTAATGTTCTTATTATGGAAGATATGAAAGAAAAAATTTCTAAATCAGGCTTTATTTTTAATTTACTTCTAGCCAAATTCATGCCATCAGCTTTGATTAAAGCTTTGTATTTTAAAAGTGTTTGCATGGAAGAAACAGCAGCTATTTTGTTTAGTAGTGGTAGTGAAGGTTTGCCAAAAGGTATTGAACTCTCACATAAAAATTTAGTAGGAAATATCAAACAAAGTGTGTCTATTTTAAATCCAGATGCAAATGATGTTATTGTTGGTTCATTACCTCCATTTCATTCATTTGGATTTACCATTACGACTTTAATGCCATTAGTAGAAGGTATTCCTTTAGTATGTCATCCTGATCCAACTGATGCTGTTGGAATGGGAAAAGTAGTTGCAACACACCAAGCAACTATCCTTTGTGCGACTTCCACATTTTTACGTCTTTATAATCGTAATAGAAAACTTCATCCATTAATGTTTGAAAGTTTACGTTTGATTATTGCTGGGGCAGAGAAATTAAATCCTGATGTACGTGATGGATTTAAGGTGAAGTTTGGTAAAGATGTTTTAGAAGGGTATGGAGCGACTGAGACTACACCAGTAGCTTGTGTAAATATTCCTGATGTGTTAAATCCACGTTATTGGACTGTTCAAGAAGGGAAAAAACAAGGTACTGTTGGAATGGCATTGCCAGGGACACGTATACGTATTGTAAATCCTGAAAATTATCAAGATGTTCCAAATGGGGAAGAGGGGTTGATCCTTATTGGAGGAACACAGATCATGAAAGGATACCTCAAAGATGAAGCAAAAACAGCAGATGCTATTTTGGAAGAAAATGGTGTACGTTGGTATAAAAGTGGAGATAAAGGTAAATTAGATGCTGATGGTTTTTTAAGTATTTTAGGACGATACTCACGTTTTGCTAAGATTGGTGGTGAAATGATTTCTTTGAGTGAAGTTGAAGAAAAAATGACAGAATTAGTAAATGATGAAAGCTTTGAATGTGCTGTCAGTGCATTTGCTGATGAAAAAAAGGGTGAAAAAATTGTTATGATTTTTACAACTACCAAAGAAATACAAGATCTTAAAAAATTATTTTTAGATGCTGATATAAATCCACTTATGATTCCTTCAAATTTTTTACATGTAGAAGAAATTCCAAAGTTAGGTACTGGTAAAAATGATTTTAGTGCGATTAAAAAAGTTACTCAAGAAAAATTAAGTGAAGATGTAAAATAGAAAGCATAAAATAAACAAGTAAAAGACTTAGTCTTTTACTTGTTATAATGTATTTATTTTATAAAAAGATCGGCGTTCATTACTTTATTCCAAGCTTTTACAAAATCATTTACAAATTTTTCTTTTGAATCTTCTTGAGCATAAACTTCTGAAATTGCTCTTAGTTGAGAGTTTGAGCCAAAGACAAGATCTACTCTACTAGCAGTGAATTTAAGCTTGCCAGTAGTTCTATCTTTTCCTTCAAATTCCATTTCATCATCATTTGTATTTTTCCAAACGATATTCATATCTAAAAGATTGACAAAAAAATCATTAGTCAAAATACCAGGCTTATCTGTAAAAACTCCTTTTGAAGAGTTTTGAAAGTTTGCTCCTAGTGATCTCATACCACCAACAAGAACTGTCATTTCTGGAGCACTTAGGTTTAGTAATTGAGCTTTATCTAAGAGTAACTCTTCTGAACTAACACTATATTTCTTTTTTTGATAATTTTTAAATCCATCAGCAATTGGTTCTAGATGTGCAAATGAATCAATATCTGTTTGTTCTTGAGTTGCATCTGTTCTGCCAGGAGTAAAAGGAACAACAATTTTGTAACCAGCATCTTTACTTGATTGCTCAATAGCCACACATCCACCTAACACTATCAAGTCAGCAAGTGAAACTTTTTTATCATCGCAAGAAGTATTAAACTCTTTTTGAATATTTTCTAATTTAGATATTGTGGTTTTTGTTCCTTGATTAACTTCCCAATCTTTTTGCGGTGCAAGTCTTATTCTAGCACCATTGGCACCACCTCTTTTATCTGAATCTCTATATGATGATGCAGATGCCCATGCTGTCATAACTAGATCAGAAATAGAAATTCCAGAGGCTAATATTGTATCTTTTAGATTTTGAATTTCTTCATCTTCAATAAGTTTGTATTGAATACTTGGTACAGGATCTTGCCAAATTAAATCTTCTTTAGGAATTTCTGGACCAAGATATCTTGACTTTGGCCCTAAATCACGATGAGTTAATTTAAACCATGCTCTTGCAAAAGCATCTGCAAATTCTTTAGGGTTTTCATGAAATCTTTTAGAAATTGGCCCATAGATGGGATCCATTCTAAGAGCCATATCTGCTGTAGTCATTATGGTTTTCACTTTTTTATTGGGGTTATGGGCCAAAGGAGCTAAATGTTCTTCTTTTGGCTCAATTGGAGCCCATTGCCATGCACCAGCAGGACTTTTTTCAAGATTCCATTCATATCCAAATAATATATCAAAATAACCATTATCCCATTTTGTAGGGTTTGCAGTCCAAGCACCTTCGATTCCACTCGTGATAGTATCATCACCTTTACCACTTAAAAATTTACTTAACCATCCTAAACCTTGTGCTATTAAGCTTTCGCCTTCAGGTTCAGCCCCTACATTTGATGCATCACCAGCACCATGGCATTTACCAAATGTATGACCTCCTGCAACTAGTGCCACAGTCTCTTCATCTCCCATAGCCATTCTTGCAAAAGTTTCTCTTATGTCGTTTCCAGAAGCAAGTACATTTGGTTCACCATTTGGTCCTTCTGGATTGACATAGATTAGCCCCATTTGTACAGCAGCTAGAGGATTTTCTAAATCTCTATCTTCACTATATCTTTTATCTCCAAGCCATTCATCTTCACTACCCCAATAAATATCTTCTTCTGGCTCCCAAACATCTTCTCTACCACCAGCAAAGCCAAATGTTTTAAATTCCATAGATTCTAGTGCAACATTTCCTGCTAGTATCATCAAATCAGCCCAAGATATTTTGTTACCATATTTTTGTTTAATAGGCCATAGTAGACGTCTCGCCTTATCTAAGTTTGCATTATCAGGCCAACTATTTAATGGTGCAAGTCGTTGGTTACCAGTTGCTGCACCACCTCTACCATCACTTGTTCTATATGTTCCTGCACTATGCCATGCCATTCTAATAAAAAGAGGACCATAATGCCCATAATCAGCAGGCCACCAATCTTGTGAATCAGTCATGAGTGCCGTTAAATCTTTTTTTAGAGATTCATAGTCTAATTTTTTAAATTCTTCTGCATAATTAAACTCTTTTGACATTGGATTTACTTTGTTCGAGTGTTGAGAGAGAATTTTTAGATTTAGCTGATTTGGCCACCAGTCTTTATTATTAGTACCTTTATTGTTTGTAGTTGGATTTCCTCCACCTAAACCAGTTATTGGACATTTCCCCATGATAATTCCTTTATTTATTGATAATAGTTTTTAGATACAAATAATTTGCATTTAATAAATATTCTTAAAATTGTACTGTTTAGAAACTTAAAAATAAATAATTTATTTAATTTAATATGAGTATATTTATAGTAGGCTAAGTAGCAAGTAAATATAAGTAAAGTTTTCATGATGTACAATACAAGAAAATTTTTATGGAGAAAATATGATAAAAAAGATAAGTGCATTATTCCCTATTTGGGCTATTGTAGCTTCAATTTTTGCTTATATGCAACCAAGCATAGTTGTAGAGTATAAAAGTTGGATTATTCCTCTTTTAATTTTGATTATGTTTTGTATGGGAGTGACTCTTCGAATTGATGATTTTAAAAGAGTTGCAAAAAAACCTAAGATTATAGCTTTAACTGTTATATTACAGTTTTTACTGATGCCTTTTATTGCATTTATTATTTCTAAGCTTTTTCATTTTTCAACAGATGTTATGGTTGGGATGGTTTTAGTAGGTGCTGTTTCTGGTGGAACTGCATCAAATGTTATCTCATACTTGGCTAAAGCTGATGTGGCTTTATCTATTACTATGACAGTTGTTTCAACTTTGTTTTCTATTGTTCTTACGCCTTTATTGACTCTATTATATGTAGGTATGACAGTTCCTGTTCCAGCTTCTAGTATGCTTATAAGTATTTTAAAAATTGTATTTTTACCTGTTGTAAGTGGAGTTATTTTAAACTACTTTTTTCATAAGTTTATTGAGAAGAGACAAGATTTACTAGCACTTTTATCTATCATTTCTATAGTTTTTATTATAGCTATTGTTGTAGGTCTAAATGAACCAAGAATTAGTACTATTGCAGCATCACTTTTTATAGGAATTGCTTTACACAATATATTAGGTTTATTTAGTGGTTATTATATATCTAAATTTTTTGGTTATGATAAGAAAACATGTAAAACAGTTGCAATTGAAGTTGGCATGCAAAATTCAGGATTAGCTGTAGCTTTAGCCATGAAATACTTTTCAACTCTTAGTGCACTTCCTGGAGCAATTTTTAGTATTTGGCACAATATTTCGGGTTCTATTTTGGCATCTTATTGGGGAAAAGAAGAAGGTTAAATATATTGAAGTAGAGATTTGTTCTCTACTTCGAACATGTTTTTATGTAGTGGCTATTACTTCAATAATATCATCGCCAATTGTGATTGTATCGCCTGAAATAATTTTTGCTCGCTTTCTTAGTTCTATCTCACCATTTCTTTTTACATTTTCATCTTTTATTATCATTTTTGCATGAGCGCCACTATCTGCTAATCCCATAACTTTTATAAGTTTATATAGTTCTATATAATCATCATTTAATTCAAATTTCATTTGTTATTCCTTTCTTTAAAGACATAATAGCAGAATTTTTTCTTAATCATTTTTTTATTTGTTTTGTACTGGTATAGAAGTATTTATTAAGTTAGTATTAGGTAATGTTGTTAAATTTATTTCTTATACTATATCAAGAAAACTTTGGAAATACAATATGAAACAATACAACATAGTATCAAAACAGAGACAAAAAAAGAGAGATTCTAAAGAACGCATAGTTGATTTTCATCCTATTTATCATAACTTTAATGACAAAGAAGCAAAAGAACAAGCTAGTAGATGCGTACAGTGTCCTATAGACACATTTAAGCATATTATGATTAATCCTTCTTACTGTCGTATGGGATGTCCGTTGAACAATAAAATTCCTCAGTGGCTAAAAAAAACTTATGAAGGAGATATAGAAGGTGCATTTACTCTTTCTCATGAAATGTCTCCATTTCCTGAAATTTTAGGGAGGGTATGTCCTAAAAAAGGTCTTTGCGAAAGTAATTGTGTAATTGAAAAGAGTGAGTATAGTGGAGTCTCTATCGGTGAAATAGAAACGTATTTTAATGAAAAAGCATTTGAAGAAGGTATCATTCCTAATTATGGTCAAGATAAAATAAAAAAACATAAAGTAGCCATTGTTGGTAGTGGTCCTGCTAGTCTTAGTTGTGCAACATTTCTTTTGCAAGAAGGTATAGGTGTAGAGATTTTTGAAAAAGAAGATCGATGTGGTGGTTTACTTACTTATGGTATTCCTAATTTTAAACTGCCAAAAGATGCAGTTAAAAGACGGCTTGATTGGATGAAAGAAGCTGGTTTAATAATCCATACAAATACTGAAGTTGGAAAAGATATTTTTATAAATGAGTTAGAAAAAGATTTTGATTGCATATTCTTAGGTATAGGTGCCCCTGAGGGAAGAAGTGCAATGATGGATAACGAATACGCAAATGGGGTATATCATGTCATGGAAATTCTTACAAAAGCACAAAAACGAATTTTTAATCATGATTTCGAAAATAGTATATTAAAAAATAAAAATGTTGTAGTTATTGGTGGCGGTGATTCTGCTATGGATGCTCTTAGAACAGCAATTAGAGTAAAAGCAAAAAGTGTAAAGTGTATTTATCGTAGAGACAAACAAAGTATGCCTTGTAGTGAAAGAGAAGTATCAAATGCTTTGGAAGAAGGGGTTGAGTTTATTTTTAATCAAGCTCCTAAAAAAGTTTTAGTTAATGAAGATATGAATGTTACAGGTATAAAAGTAGCGCAAACAGAATCAATGATTGAGAAAGAGACAGGTAAACGCAAATTAATAGTACATGAAGAAAAACTTCTTGACATAAAAACAGATATTATTATATTAGCTTTAGGATTTAGTAATAAAATATTTGATTTTTATAATGATCTAAATTTGAAGCTAGGAAGATACAACGATATAGTTGTTAATGAAAAACAAGAAACTAGTCATAAACATATATATGCTGGAGGAGATGTTGTTAGAGGTGCAGACTTAGTTGTAACCGCTGCATTAGATGGAAGAACAGCGGCTTATGCTATCAAGGAAAAATTAGCTAGTAAAGTACTTGTTTAGCTAGAATGAGTATATTCTTCTAGTTTTTTTATGTTATGAATAATATACTTATTCTTTTTTATTTTCTCAATAGTATTATCTTTCATAAGTTCATGAAAAACAGTAGATACGGTTTGTCTTTTTGAACCAATAAAAGTTGCTAATTCTTTTACAGAAAGATCTAAATGGATATAAATATCATCAAGTAATTGTTCATTTTGCGCAGTAGCAATTTCTAAAAGAAAAGAAGCAATTCTATTTTTGCAAGTTTTAAAAACTAAGTTTTTAATAATTCTTCTTTCCATTACAGCTCTTTGTTTTAATGACGATATAATTGCAATAGAAAATTTTTCATTTTTGAAGAAACTGTAAAAACTTTGGGCATCAATAAGATACACTTCACTCTCTTCTATAAACTCAATCACACAAGATTCTTCAGGAATAATTATATTGTCTTTTTCAAGATAATATAAAATAAACTCTTCATCATTCTCATAAATAATAGCTTTTGCTTTGCCACTTTTAAAGACATACAAAGTAAGAGATTTATTGTCATATGCAATATTACCTTTAGTAAATTTTTTTACAGGTATTGATGCAAACTCTTGTTGGGATAGCACATTTGAAAGATTTATAGAGTCGATTTTGATTCTACTAGATTCCATAAAAACCCTTTTATTGTTTTGCAAAGTATAGCCAATAATTAATAATATTTACTTAATGCAAGTAAATTTTCTCAATTTAACTTAAAGTTCTTTATTTGTAATATTTTAGAAAAAAAATTATTATAGTAGTTTTTTTCTTAATAACTATTATTTGAATATATTTTTATCTAGAACTATTATGTGCCAATTAAATACCTAAATAAAGGGATTTAAAATAATTAGAAAATTGTCATATCCCTGACAGTATTTATTTTTTTTATATGATACTATTCTGACGTGTTTAAAATAATTAATTTTATTAAGCTTAAATTAATTTAATGGCTAACAATTTATAAATTAGCTTATGTAGTTAAATTAGTATATAAATTTAAATTATTATTAATAATACTAAAGGAGTTTAACATGGATAAGTTTCAAACAACCTGTCCTTATTGTGGAACTGGCTGTAATATCGATTTACTTGTGAAAAACAATAAAATTGTAAAAGCTGAACCTACAAAAGGACATCATGTAAATGATGGTGAGTTGTGTCTGAAAGGGCTTTATGGTTGGGAATATGTACATTCTCCAAGAAGATTGACAAAACCTCTTATTAGAAAAAAAGATGGTGTGTTTTCTAAAAAAGGTGAACTCGTCGAGGTTTCTTTTGATGAAGCATATGATTTTGTCGCTTCAAAAATGAAAAAGACAGTTGACGAATATGGTAGCGATAGCATAATGGGTTTTTCATCTGCAAGATGTACAAATGAAGATAACTATGCTTTTCAAAAATTATTTAGAATGCAGGGAACTAACAATATAGATCACTGTGCTCGTCTTTGACATGGTCCTACAGTAGTCGGTCTGACTAAAACATTAGGAAATGGAACAATGACAAACGATTTGACAGAATTTGCAACAGACACTGAAGTACTTTTTTTAATTGGTACTAATACAAGTGAATGTCACCCAATAATTGCAATGCAGATGCTTCGTGGTATTGAGCGTGGTGCAAAAATGATTGTTATTGATCCAAAAGAAACTGATATGGCTAAAAAAGCTGATATCTATATTCAAACTCCAGTAGGATATAACATCCCTTTTTTAAATGCATTGATAAATCATATAATTAAAGAAGATCTTTTTGATAAAGAATTTGTAGAAAAATATTCTCATGGCTTAGAGTATGTCAAATATGCAGTTGCTGATTTTACACCTCAAAGAGTTGAGAAAGAAACTGGTATACCAGCAAGTAAAGTTATAGAAGTTGCAGAAATGTATGCAAAAGCTGGAACAGCTGCTATTTGTTATACGATGGGTATGACACAGTTTATTGATGGAACTTCAAATATATTCTCACTTTCAAACTTAGCTATTTTAACAGGTAATCTTGGTAAAAAAGGTGCAGGTGTTAATCCGTTACGTGGACAAAACAATGTTCAAGGTGCTTGTGATATGGGTGCTTTACCTAATGTGACTGCAGCTGGATTGGTTACTGATGAAGGTGTTAGAGAACATATAAAAAGTATTTGGGGTAAAGAAATTAGCTCAAAACCAGGTTTTGCTTTAACAAAAGTGCCACACGAGATAGAAGAAGGAAAGATAAAGTTCTTATATGTTTTTGGTGAAAACCCTGTTATGAGTGATCCTTGGACAGAGCATTTTATAGAAGCAGTAGAGCATCTAGATACTATGGTTGTTCAAGATATTTTTCTTACAGAAACCGCTCAAAAGGCAGATGTAGTCCTTCCAGCAGCTTCGTGGGGTGAAAAAGATGGAACATTCATCAATACATCAAGACGTGTAGCTTATGTTTCAAAAGCAGTTGAACCTGCAACAGGTATAGTTCCTGATTGGAAAGTTATTTGTAACATTGCTCAAAGAATTGGTCTTCAAGGATTTGATTATTATAAGGCTGAAGAGATTTGGGATGAAGTAAGAAAAGTTAATCCAAGATTTTTTGGTGGGTTATCTTATGCGCGTATCATAAAAGAAAATGGTATAAGTTGGCCTTGTCCTGATGAAACTCATATAGGAACTCCTGTCTTATACGAAGACAAAAAATCAATGTTACCAGATGGTAAATTTAAATTAGTTCCTGTTATATATGCTGACGATAAAAATGATAGAACTAAGTTAGAAAAAGAGTTGATTAATCATCTGAATATTCCTAATGATTATCCAGTTGGCTCTGGTGCTCTTAGTGAAAAAGTAAATGAAGAATATCCTTGTCTTTTTACTACTGGACGTAAAGTTTATCATTATCATACTGGGACTATGACAAGAGAGTGTAAACCATTGGAAATGGGTGCAGATATTATGGGACCTGCTATTGAAGTGAGTGAAGATATTGCTCTAGCAAGAAAGTTAGAAAATGATTGTTATGCAATTGTAGAAAATAAACGTGGAAAAATAGCAGCAAAAGTAAAAATCAATCCAGATCTTCGTCATGGAACTATTTTTACAACATTTCACTATGCAGAAGCAGATGGAAATGAACTTTCAAATGCGGAAGATACAGACCCTTTATCAGGTATGAATCCTCTAAAAATGACAATTGCAGCTATCCGAAAAATTTCAGAAGAAGAATTTATACAAGTACGTGAAAGCACTGATATGCATATGCATCCATCAGAACAGTACCGTACAGTAAGGAGATAATTATGAATTTACCTAAAAGAGTAAATAAATTTGTTATTGCAGATCCAAATGTTTGTATTGGTTGTGCAACATGTATGGCGGCTTGTTATGAGTCGTCACATGCAAGAGGTAAGTTGGCGGTTCCTCGTCTAATTGTAACTAGGAGTAAAAGTGGCACTATGCCAAATCAATGTCGTCAGTGTGATGATGCTCCTTGTGCAAATGTTTGTCCAGTTGGAGCTTTAGAGTTTTCAAATGACAATATTGAATTACATGAAGAAATTTGTATAGGCTGTAAGATGTGTACACTTGCCTGTCCATTTGGTGCTATTAGATCAGAAGCAGAAATAATGCCTTCTGTGAATTATACAATGGAACCAAAATATAACTTAGGAATAGAATCACAAATAGGTGCAAAAAGTATTGCTGTTAAGTGTGATTTATGTTCTGGTAGAGAAGAAGGACCATCTTGTGTTGAAGTGTGTCCTACAGGGGCATTATTATTTGTTGACTCACAAAATATCAATTATACATTGATGAGTCAAAAAGCAGAAGCTGCTGTTGAATCATTTGTTCATGTTGCACTCAAAAATATTTAAAATAAGAAAGGATTATTAATGACACACGTATATTTATTATACTTACTAGGTTGTGTTGTTTCATTATTATT
Source organism: Sulfurospirillum arcachonense DSM 9755 (assembly GCF_000597725.1). Lineage (GTDB taxonomy): Bacteria > Campylobacterota > Campylobacteria > Campylobacterales > Sulfurospirillaceae > Sulfurospirillum_A > Sulfurospirillum_A arcachonense. The sequence continues at coordinate 133,998 of NZ_JFBL01000001.1, read as the reverse complement.
ATATAAACAAAATAAAATTGCTGCAAAGGTTGGTTTTAGTATATCAGCTATTGCATCAGGTTATGGTATTTTCTATTTTTTAATGAATTTAGGTGGAACTGAAAGTTTTACTCTAGGGAAGAATTTATTATATAACCCAACATTTTCTTTAGATCCTTTAGGAAATTTCTTTTCATTTGTTGTGACTTTGATAGCTTTTGCCTCTTCTATTTATGCTATCCAATATACAGAAGAATATGAGAAGAAAGGGAGTTTAGCAGTTATGGCTGCTTTATTTAATTCCTTTATCTTGGCAATGTTATTTGTATTGTCAGCTTCTGATGTATTTTGGTTTATGATATGTTGGGAGATAATGACTATTATTTCTGCATTTTTAATTTGTTTTAATGATTCAAAAGCTTCTTTAAAAGCAATTATGATTTATTTAGGTATTGCTCATTTTGGTGGTATGTGTATTTTAGGAGCATTTTTACTTCTAGCTAACCAATCAGGTTCATTAGAGTTTAGCTCATTTGCTTCTATAAGTATGACTCCTGTCATGGGGAGTATTATATTTTTATTGGCATTTATTGGATTTGGTTCAAAAGCAGGAATGTTTCCATTTCATGTATGGTTACCAAAAGCGCATCCAGCAGCTCCAACAAATGTATCTGCTTTAATGAGTGGTGTTATGATTAAAGTAGCACTATTTGGAATTATTAGGTTTTGCTTGTGGTTACCAGTTATGGAATGGTGGGGATTACTTATGATAATAATAGGTGCATTATCAGCATTACTTGGCGTATTGTACGCACTTACTCAGCATGATTATAAAGCATTATTAGCATATCACTCAGTTGAAAATATAGGTATTATTTTATTAGGTCTTGGAACAGGTGTATATGGTATTGCAACACATTCACCAACATTGGCTTCTATAGGATTTTTAGCAGGATTGTATCACATACTAAATCATGCTACTTTTAAAGGACTACTTTTTTTAGGTGCTGGGAGCATACTTTTTAGAACTCATACAAAAGATATAGAAGCTTTAGGTGGATTAGCGAAAAAAATGCCTATTACAGCTTTCTCATTTTTAGTCGGCTCAATGGCTATTACAGCACTTCCTCCACTAAATGGTTTTGTAAGTGAATGGGTAACGTATCAAGCAATGATTCAAGGCGCAATTGGTCATGGAATAAGCTCTAGAGCTGTTTTCACACTTTCTATTATTGCTCTTGCTCTTACTGGAGCTTTAGCGGTTATGTGTTTTGTAAAAGTTTATAGTGTTATTTTTGGTGGTACACCAAGAGATATGAAAATTTATGAAAAAGCAAAAGAAGCACCACTATCTATGGTTTTAGGGATGTTGATTCTTGTTTTTGGTTGTGTTGCTTTTGGACTTGGAGCAAATGTTGTTGTTGAAAACATCATGACAGTTGTAACATCTTTTAGTGATCCTTATGCAATACAAGCTAATACAGTAATTACTTCACCTCTTGGCTCAAGCATATCTATGCCATTAATTAGTGTGGTTTTAATAGGTGCATTGGCATTACCATTTGTAATTATAGTTGCTATGAAAGCAGATAAAACTAAACCAATCGAAACTGATCCATGGGCTTGTGGTTTTAAATATAACCAACGTATGCAAATGACAGCAGGGCCATTTACTGGAGATCTTAGAAAAGTAATGGAGTGGTTATTTAGAAGTAAATCTACCGTTGAAACAGATGGTTATTTTAAACCAGTGAAGTATACAAATCATCCAAAAGATATTTGGTGGGATATTTTTTATCAACCAGTAATTAATCTAGTTGAATACTCTGCAGATAAAATTGGATATCTACAAAATGGTAGTACAAATATGTATTGTGCATATATCTTAGCAACTTTATGTCTTTTTCTTGGCATAAGTCATATTTTATAGAAAGGTTGAATGATGAGTAGTATGTTTTTTATGATTTTTCAAGTCATTGCTATTGTACTTGTAGCACCTTTCTTTGATGGTGTTGCAAGAGTTTTAAGAGCAAGATTACAATCACGTAAAGGTCCTCCTGACTTTTTGCAAACGTATAGAGATATTATTAAACTCTCAAAAAGAGAAAAAACTGTTCCTAAGTGTTCACATTGGGTATTTCGTTATGGACCATATACTCTTTTTGGAGCAGGTGCAGCACTTTTAGCTGTTATACCTATAAGTTATGGATCAGGAACTTTAGCTGCCTATGCTTCTGATGTATTTGTAGTTATTTATATTGGAGCAATGTTACGTTTTATATTTGGTGCAGCATCTATTGATTCAGGTAATCCTTATGCTGGTGTTGGTGGTAGTCGTGAACAAATGATTGGTGTTTTTGTTGAACCAGTAATGATGACAAGTTTATTAGTTGTAATGCTTTTAGCACAAACGAGTAATATAGCAGAAATTCAAGAAATGGTAAGACATGGTGAAATTGGTTATCAAATGCCTGCATTTGCTGTTGCTTCAATATCTTTTCTATGGGCTATGTATGTAGAAAGCGGTAGAAATCCATATGATTTAGCAGAAGCAGAACAAGAGTTACAAGAGGGTGTTTTAGGTGAATATTGTGGAGCAGATTTTGGTCTTGCACATGCAGGTCTTATACTTAAACAATTTGCCATGATAGGCATGTTCTTAAGTATTTTTGAGCCATGGAGTTTTGAAAATCCATTTTTAGCCTTGATTGTATTTATACTAAAAGCAGGAATCTTTTATGTTGCTGCAGTATTTATAGATAATTTTGGACCAAGATATAAACTATTGACTAGTTTTAAATCTAATGCATTAGCAGCATTAGGTATTTCGTTTATATCTCTTGTTTTATACGTTGTAGGAGTTTAGGATGATTGATTTATTAAGTGTATTATCGATAGCTATGATAATTACTTCTTTGTTAGTATTTGGATTGAGAAATTACAAAATATCTATTTATGTATACTCCCTTCAAACTTTTTTATTAGTTGGAATATTTTTATTGTTATCATCAAGTCATTTAGCTGAACAACTTACAGTTTGGGCAGGAATTGCATTTGTAACAAAAGTGATTTTTATACCATATATTTTACTTCGTTTGATAAAGAAGTTAGGTGTTGTTTATGAAGATGAACCAGTAGCTGGATTTTTTGTAAGTCCTATAATTGCTATGGCATTTTCTTTAGCAATTGCTATGTCTATTTATCCTACTTATTTAGAGTTTTCTTTAATTAAAGAGAGTATACCGTTGATTGCTTCAATTACTATTTTTATGATGGGTATATTTGGTTTTATATTAAGAAATTCTGCAATTAAGCAAATTTTAGCTTATTGTATGTTTGAAAATGGCATACATCTTTCTCTAGCACTTATGGCATATAATTCACCAGAAATTGCAGAGTTAGGTATATTAACAGATGCTATATTTGCGGTACTAATTATGTCTGTTTTAGCTCAAAGATTTTATAAATATTTTGCTTCTTTAGATGTTTCTAAAGCAACAGAGTTGAAAGGGTAATAGATGGATATTCAACAATTATTAACATTATTATTGATTGTGCCTATTGTTGCATCAATAGTGATATGGCTAATGCCAACAAACTTTAAAGTACTCAGTACTGTACATGTAATAGGTTCTATTGTATCAACTTTGATTGCTATGAAAGCAGTTTTAAGTGTTATTGATGGAAAGGTTTTATTTGCTTATGACCAAATGTTGTTTTTGGATTCTTTAGGTGGAGTATTTTTATCTCTTATTGGCATTACAGGATTATTAGTAAACTTATATTCTGTGAAGTATATGCAATGGGAAATAGAAAAAAATGAAATCACTTTAAAAGATGCGAAATTATTTTTTGCTCTTTCACATCTATTTGTTTTTACGATGACCTTTTCAGTAATTGCTAATAATATTGCGCTTATGTGGGTAGCTATTGAAGCAACTACACTCTCATCAGTATTTATGGTAGCAGTTCATAAAGGTAAAAAATCAACTGAGAGTGGTTGGAAATATATCGTAATTTGTAGTATTGGTTTAGCTTTTGCTCTTTATGCAACGGTTTTACTTTATAGTGCAGGATTTTCTGTAATTAATGATAGCCATAGCATAATGCTTTGGACTACTTTAATGGCTCATGCAAAAGAAATTAATCCAGATGTATTAAAACTCATTTTTGTATTTGCATTAATTGGGTTTGGTACAAAAGCAGGACTTGCTCCAACTCATACTTGGTTACCAGATGTGCATTCAGAAGGACCAGCTCCTGCTTCAGCAATGCTTTCAGGTATTTTACTTAAATGTGCAATCTTAGGACTTATCAGATATTACGCAGTTGTTGGTAATTCTATGGTTGGTTTTGAGTATGTTCAATCAATAATGATAATTAGTGGATTGGTGACTATATTTATTGCAGCACTATTTCTAATAAGACAACATGATGTAAAAAGAATGTTTGCTTATCACTCAATAGCACACATGGGTGTTATTGCTTTTGGTCTTGGTGTTGGTGGTTTCTTAGGATTATTTGCAGCACTTTTTCATGCTTTAGCTCACTCAGTAACAAAAGCATTAGCATTTTGTGTAACAGGAAATATGGTCAAAATTTATGGAACAAGAGATATGACAAAAATGGGTGGACTTATTAAAATAGCACCTATTACAGCAATTCTTTTTGGTATTGCTATTTGTTCTTTAGTAGGTGTTCCTGGATTTGCTATTTTTGTAAGTGAATTTTTAATTGTTCAAGAGTCAATTAATACAGGGATTTTTCTTCCTGTAGTTTTATTTATTATAGGATTGATAGTTATTTTTATTGCTGACTTTTCTCACTTTAATTTAGCAACTTTTGGTGAAAGTAAAACAAAAATATTAACTAGTAAAATTGAATGGAGTGCAAATTTACCTTTAATAGGTCTTGCTGCTCTAATAATTATTTTTGGTATATTTTCTGTTGATGGTTGGGTAACTCTACTAAATAATGCAGTAAAAATAATAACCGGTGTATAAGGATTAATGATGAAAAAAGGCGATAATTTTATAAGTAAAGTTAAAGAAAAAATAACTGTACATAACATAGAAAGACAAACAGAAGATCAAGTGACTATCACGGTAGATAGAAATGATCTTCCTGAAGCAGTTAGAATGCTTTACTATGACATGGGTGGTTGGTTATCAAGTATGATTCCCAATGATGAAAGACAATTAAATGGTAATTATGCTCTTTATTATGTCTTATCTATGGAAGGCGGAAAGATGACTATAGAGGATGAACTTCCTCAAGAGCAAAAATGTTGGATAACAGTTAAAACATATATTCCAGCGAATGATCCAACTTTTCCATCTGTTACATGTAAAGTTCCAGCAGCCGTTTGGTACGAACGTGAAGCGTATGATATGTTTGGTTTAACAGCAGTTGGTCTGCCAGATCCAAGAAGACTTGTAGTTTCAGATGATTGGCCAAAAGATTTATTTCCATTAAAAAAAGATGCTATGGATTATAGACATCGTCCTGATCCCGTGGATCATAGGGATGAGCCTGATTATAAATTTTTAGAACCAAATGGATCAGGAGTTGTAGATGTTCCTTTAGGACCTCTTCATATAACAAGTGATGAGCCTGGACATTTTAGATTATATTGTGATGGTGATACTATCATTGATGCCGATTTTAGACTATTTTATCAACATCGTGGTATGGAAAAACTTGCAGAAAATAGAATGAACTATGATCAGATGGGCTATTTGGCTGAGAGAGTTTGTGGTATTTGTGGATATGCACATGCTATTGGTTGTATTGAAGCTGCTGAAAAGGCAGTAGGTATTGAAGTACCTTTAAGAGCACAAGCAATGAGAGTAATTTGTTTGGAAATAGAAAGATTACATTCTCATCTATTAAATATAGGTTTAGCTTGTGAAGTAACAGGTAATGTAAATGCATTTATGCATATATTTAGAATTCGTGAATTTACTATGGAATTAGCTCAGTTAGTTACTGGTGGTCGTAAGACATATGGTAATGTTGTTATGGGTGGATTACGTAGAGATATGAGTGGAACAGAAATTAAAAAAAGTTTAGAACTTTTAGTCACCATTGAAAAGCAACTCATAGAAGTTTGGGATGCTGTTATGGATGATAAAGCACAAATCAATCGTTGGAAAGGTGTTGGTATCTTGGATCGTCAAGTTGCAAGAGATTTTTCACCAGTTGGACCAAATATGAGAGGCTCAGGTTTTGGACGTGATTCACGTCATGATCATCCATATGATTTCTTTAATCAATTGGAATTTAATATTGCAGTTGAACATGGTTGTGATGTGTATTCGAGAGAAAGTGTTAGATACCAAGAACTTCTCGAATCAATATCAATTATACGTCAATGTTTTGAAATGATGCCTGGTGGTCAAACTATTATAAAACCTCAGACAATGATTAAACCAGGAGCATATGCAATAGGAAATGATGAAGCGCCTCGTGGAGAAAATATTCATTGGATTATGCATGGTAATGCACAAAAAGTATATAGATGGCGTTGTCGCGCGGCTACTTACAACAACTGGCCTTCTTTAAGATACCAATTCCGTGGTAACACTATAGCGGATGCGGCATTGATTGTCTGTTCACTTGATCCTTGTTATTCTTGTACAGAAAGAGTAACAATTGTGGATATCAATAGTAAAAAGTCTAAAGTATTAACTCATAAGGATCTTAAAAGATATTCACAGACTTTAAAGAATCATCCTTTAAAAAATATGTAGGATAAGAGAATGAAATTATTAGATATGACTCGTAAATATGGAAATGCTACTTATAATTATCCTTTTGAACCTTATGTGGTTCCTGAGGGTTTTCGTGGTAAACCAGCTTATGATTATGAAAAATGTATAGGGTGTGCTGCTTGTGCGGTCGCTTGCCCATCAAATGCAATCAATGTTAAATTAAATGAAGAAAAAACAAAGTTAGTTTGGGAATTTGATTGTGCTAGATGTATATATTGCGGTCGTTGTGATGAAGTATGTCCTACAAATGCAGTTATGCTTTCAGATGAATTTGAAACTGCTGTTAGGTTTGATAGAAAAAATTTGCTTGAGAGAGGTTGTCTTGAGGTTGAATACTGTGAAAAATGTAATAAACCTTTTACAACTAAAAAGCTAATAGCATATGATCTTGAACGCTTAAAAAGAGTAGGTTGGGATGAAGCAACATTGGCTGACAAAACAAAGTATATTCATACATGTCCCGAATGCAAGAAAGATATTACTGTTGAAAATTCAACACAATATTTTGTAAGGAAAAGAAAATGAGTAAAACGTATGTTGTTCCAGAAGAGATAGCTGCAGCGAATACACTCGAAGCTAAATTAAGACACCTTAAAAATATTAAAGGTAGTTTTAACGTATTTAGAGTGGATTGTGGTTCTTGTAATGGTTGTGAAATTGAAATATTTGCAGCTATTACTCCTATGTGGGATCCTGAAAGGTTTGGATTTAAATTAGTAGCAAATCCAAGACATGCCGATATCTTAGTATGTTCAGGTCCTGTAACTCGTCAAATGTATTATCCTTTGTTAAGAGCTTACGAAGCAAGCCCTAATCCTAAAGTTGTTGTTGCTATTGGGGCTTGTGGATCAAGTGGGGGTATTTTTCATGATGCCTATAGTGTTTGGGGAGGAATTGACAAAGTGATTCCAGTAGATGTCTATATTCCTGGTTGTCCTCCTCATCCAGCAACTATTATTCATGGACTAGCAACTGCTCTTGGTATTTTAGATCAAAAGTTAGAATTCAAAGAACATGATAATGGCTCAAGTGAATCTCCAAAAATAGATAAATCAGTTTTTGGGAATCTTTTATTTGAAAGAGATGTTCTTGCTAAATCAAAACAGTTAATGGGATATCTTTATGGTAGAAAACTTTTTGATAAATACATCAAGGCTATAAAAGAGTCATCAGATATACAAGATATAGCTAAGACAAAGAAGACCATAGAAAGATTAAGTTCAGAAGAAAAAGATCCTAGATATAAAGAGTGTATGAGAACCATACACAATAGCGTATATTTGGCTCATATGAAGCAATTTAAAGAGATAAATATTGCGGATCAAATTGAATTATAAATTAATTCGTAATAACTAGGAAATGAAATGATAGAGATATGTAGATTAACAAAAAGATTAGTTGATCCAAATGAAAATAAATTACCAGATCATTTGGAGCAAATTAAAGTGTTTTCTATGGCAGTAGGACATGGTATTGGAACTGTAGATTTTGTTGAGTGTATAGATAAAATTGAAGAAGATGAATATCTTGAACTTGTAGAGTCTTGTGGTGAATATGCTAAGTTTAAATTAGGAAATTTAAGTAGATATTTTGAGATAGAAGTATTTCCTGAACATGCAGAAAAATTAGTTCATCAAATGCCAGATTGCAAATTGAAAGAGTACTTTTTAGAATTACAAGAAGGTTTTATTGTGATAAGGAAAAGTATATGAAAAAAGCGATATTAGTAATCGGTAATACGCTAAGAGGTGATGATGGAATTACTTCTTATTTAGGAAAACTAATCGAGAAAGAAAACTGTGGATGGAAAGTTTTTTATGGAGAAGATACTCCTGAGAGTGAATTTCACAAGATAAGAGAGTATTCACCAGATGTTATGGTTGTTGCTGATGCAATGACGGGTATTAAAGTAGGAACAGTAGAGGTGATTGATATTAGTGATGATAGAGATTATATGTATTCAACTCATAATCTTCCTACGCCAATACTTCTTAGTTATTTAAAAAGTTTTTGTCAAGTTGTCCTTTTTTTAGGACTGAATGTGGATATCGAAAAAGTACTAGAAATAAATCCAGAAATTTCTAAAGAGGCTGAAGAAACAGCTCAAAAAGCTTTAGTAAAACTTCTTGAAATAGATTCAATTTTCGATAATAATCAAAAAATTAGTTAAAAGGTAAACATATGTTATCACCAGCTGAAACTGCGCAGTCAGTATCCGGAGGTTTAAACCATAAGGCAACAATGCCTTTACTTAGTGTTCTTTTTTTATCAATTATGGCAGGTGGGTCAATCGCATTAGGTGATATTTTTTGGGCCCATTCTACTGTAGGCGTTGCTAAAGCTTCATCACCTGGAGTTGCAAACTTTTTAGGAGGGATAGCTTTCTCCGTAGGTTTAATGATGGTTGTATTTTTTGGTGGCCATTTATTTACAAGTTCTGTAATGTCAGGGGTAAGTACTTATGACAAAAAATTACCATTTGGAAAAATGGCTTCTTATTGGGCAATTGTATGGATTTTTAACTTTGTTGGGGCAATCATTATTGCATACATGTATTATAAATCAAATTTAGGTTTAAAATATGATGGTGAGATATTAAAGCATTTTGTTGCATTAGGTGTAGGTAAAACTTCTTTGGGTTTTGAAGAAGCATTTATTAGAGGAATTTTTTGTAATGTTTTTGTTTGTATGGCAGTTTGGGCTGCAATAGCAGCAAAAGATACAGCAGGTAAAATTTTAGCAATTGCTTTTATTGTTGGAGCATTCGTAGCTTCAGGGTATGAACATTGCGTGGCAAATATGTTTATTATAAGTGAAGGTTTATTTGCAAAAGCACATTATTTAGCACAAGCTGGTGGTGATATGCATGCTCTTTCTGAACTAGTTCATCATATACCAGTAGAAAAACTTGAGGCACTAAATATTCAAAACTTCTTTTTGAAAAATTTATTGCCAGTTACATTAGGAAATATTATAGGAGGGGTATTTTTTGTAGGCATTATTGGATTTATGTCGCACAAACCAGATATGAAGTAACAAGTAAAAAGACCTCCTTAGCTGGAGGTTTTTTTTGCTCATTAATATGCTTAAAATGCATATTAATAAAAAGATTAAAATTTTGAAAGGAAAAGGTATGAAGAAAAAAAGAGTGATATGTCCATATTGTGGTACAGGCTGTAATATAGACTTATCCATAGAAAATAATAAGATAGTAAAAGCCGAAGGTACACAAGATCATCCTGTAAATGATTCTCAATTGTGTCTTAAAGGTTTGTATGGTTTTGATTATGTTAGTGGAACTGATAGACTAATTAATCCTTTAATAAGAAAAAAAGATGGCAAGTTTTCAAAAGATGGGGAACTTGTTCAAGCATCATGGGATGAAGCTCTTGATTTAGTAGTTTTAAAAATGAAAGAAGCAAAAGAAAATTTTGGACCAGATTCAATTGTTGGGAATTTTTCAGCAAGAAGTACCTTGGAAGAAAATTATGTAGCACAAAAATTAATGAGAGCAGTTATAGGAACCAACAACGTAGATCATTGTGCTCGCGTTTGACATGCACCAACAGTAGCCGGTCTGGCTAAAACAATTGGTAATGGCGCAGCAACAAATAGTTTTACAGAAATTGGTAAATATAGTAATTGTATTTTAATGATTGGATCAAATCCTGAAAATGGACATCCAATTGCAGCGATGCACATTCAAAGAGCGTTAGATCGTGGTGCAAAATTAATTGTAATTGACCCGATTAAAACAGAGATGGCTCAAAAAGCAGATGTTCATATTCAACTGCCACCAGAGCATAACATCCCTATTATTAATGCATTATTGAATCATATTATAGCGAGTAATTTATGTGATGATGAGTTTATAGCAAACTATACAACGGGAATTGAGTATGTTAAAGAAGCAGTTAAGGAGTATACTCCAAAATATGTTTCTGAATTAACAGGAGTTCCTCAAGAATTGTTAGAAAAAGCAGCGCATTTATATGCGACTGTTAAACCAGCAGCACTTACTCATGGTATGGGTGTAACTCATTTTAATCATGGAGTTGGTAATGTTTTTTCAGTATCTAATCTGTTTTTAATAACAGGAAATATTGGTGTTGTTGGAGCAGGTAATTATCCTCTTCGTGGACAACAAAATGTACAAGGTGCTTGTGATATGGGAGTTTTACCTAACGTATTTCCTAATAATAAACAAGTTACTGACGAAAAAGCAAGAGAACATTTAGAAAGATTATGGGACTGCAAGCTTGATAGTAAAGTTGGTATCCATAAAACAGAAGTTCCAGATGAGATATTAAGTGGTAAAATAAAGGTATTTTATACAGTTGGTGAAAACCCTGTTATTTCTGAACCAAATACAAATCACTTTTTAAAAGGTATAGCGCATGTCGGTTTATATATTGTTCAAGACATATATTTAACTGAAACAGCAGTAAAAGCAGATATTGTATTACCTGCTGTTTGTGGTCCTGAAAAACAAGGACTTTATGCAAATGCTGAGAGAAGAGTTCAAATGAACTATAAAGCAGTTGAACCTGTAGGTGATGTAAAAGAAGATTGGCAAATTACTTGTGAAATCGCAAAAAGGTTAGGTGCTAAAGGATTTGATTATACATGTACTGAAGATATCTGGGAAGAAGTTAGATTAGCAGATCCAGATAGATATGGCGGTATGAGTTATAAGAGAATTATAGAACATAGTGGGCTTAATTGGCCTTGTCCAGATGAAAAACATCTAGGGACTCCTTCTATGTATATGGATAAAAAATTCTATACACCAGATGGGAAGGCACACTTTGTTCCCGTTGTTTTTGTTAAAAACAAAGAAGATATTCCTATGGCTGAAAAGAAATTAGCAGATAGATTAAATCTTCCTACGGATTATCCTTTAATGGCTGGTTCAGTTGATGAACATACTGATGAGGAATATCCAATAGAGCTTTTAACAACAAGAAAAGCTTCTCAATATACTGTTGGTACAATGACAAGAAGATCATTTGCTTTAGAAAATGGAGCTGATCATAATGGATCTTCCATTGAAATAAGTCCTATTACTGCACAAGAATATGGACTTGAAGAAGGTGATTTTGTTCAAGTAGATAGTAGATATGGTTCTGTTGCTATTAGTATTGTTGTGACAGAAGTTGTTCCAAAAAATGTAATACAAATGTATTTTCATTATTGGGAAGGACATTCAAATGAGCTTACTAGTGGTGGTATGGATCCAATTTCTAAAACACCTACATATAAAGCGGCAGTAAAAATGAAGAAAATTACTGAAAAAGAGTTTATATCTATTCGTGAAGAAAAAAGAGAAAAATTTTATTCTCAAAAAATAATTTATACTGATTTTCATTAGTATATATTACAAATAAAGATGAGACACTTAGTGTTTCATCTTTATTCTTATATAAGTATTCTCATTATTAAAATGTAATTATCGTAGAATTTAAAGAAATCATTACATTTTGAAATATTTTTAAATAGATAATAAAAATTACTATAAAGTTATATTTAATTTAAAGGGAGAATGATGCAAATAAGACCAATACTTTTAGAAATTGATACGCCAGAAAATAAAAATATTAAGACATATCCATATTCATTTAAATTGGCTTTTATTGTTTTAGCATTATCAATAAGTATCTATTTTGGATTTAAAAATTAAGAAACTCTATATATTTTTTTTCTCTCTTTAGAAGAGGGGATATCTAGTATTTTTCTATACTTCGTAATAGTACGTCTTACCATTTTCATGTTGTATCTTTTCATTACCATATCTACTAAATCTTGGTCAGTAAGTGGTTTATCATTGGATTCATTTTTGATTACATTGGAGATGTAGCTTTTAATTTCAGCAGAAGAAATTCCTGAAGAGACAGCATTTGTAAAAAGAGATTTTAAAGATAAAACTCCACGTTTACATTTGATATATTTGTTTGATACGGCTCTACTTATTGTAGACTCATCAAAACCAAGTTCATCTGCAACTTGTGCCATTGTGAGTGGTTTAAGCTCACTCCCTATAAAAAAACTCATCTGTTTTTCCACAATAATCAAGATAAGTTTATACAGAGTTGATTTTCTTAGTTCAAGAAGATTAACCAAATCTCTTGCTTCTTTGAGTTTATCTTTTAGTTCTATATTTTTACTTTTAAAAGGGTCAGTTACTACAATATCAGGATAATAATTACTATTTATCTTTATTTTTATATCATCATCGATTTCGACAAAAAAATCAGGTATTATTGCTTCTGATCCATTCATATATTCAATTGCAGGAGGTGAATTAAATTTTTTGATTGTCTCTTTTGCTCGTTCAAAGAGGTGATGTTCATGAAACTTATCAATCTTTTTCATATTTAATATCAATTGTTTTGTAAACCTACATAAATCTTCATCTACTTCTAAGTTTGAAAGTTGAAATAAAAAAGACTCCTGCAAATCTACAGCACCTATCCCACAAGGTTCTATATGTGCAAATCGTTTTCTAATACTCTCAACAAATTCATTAGTTGTCTTGTGTTTTATCGCTATTTTTTCTATATCACCTTCAAAATATCCTTCATTATTTATATAAAAAAGTATTTCGTCTGCAATATTTTGAGATTTTGGGGTTGGAAATAGAGGAGCACCGAGTTGATTTGAAACTTTATCATAGAGAGATTCTTGATTGATATTTGTGTTTTCTATGAAACCTTGCTTATCTCCAGTTCCTTTAGCATATGATGAACCACTGCTTTTGTGTGATTCAAAAGAGGATTTACAATCTAAAAAAGGATTATCATAACTGTGTTCTTTAAAAATTTGCTCAAGGTCATGTAATGGTGCTTGAAGTAAGGGTAACCAAAGTTTTAAAGACAGTTGTAATGATTGTTTTTGCCTATATTGTAAATTCATATTTGTAAACATATCTCAAGTTTACCCAAACTTAAATGTGTTTGGGTGAACTTGATTGTATATAAAATACTCATTTTAGTATTTTAATCTAACTATTCCATTTGGTTTAGCTATTTTCATTTGACATGAAAGACGTGAGTTTGGAGTACAAGTTCCTGCAGCGATTTCTTTTAAAACTTTTACTTCTTTATCTGTTTTGTCAGATAAAAATTCCATGCCTTGAACTACTTCAACAACACATGTACCACATTCACCATCTCTACATCCAAAAGGAAGAGCACTACCACTTGCTTCAACGATATCTTGGATTGTTGCACCTTCTTTAACATTGATAGCTAAAAAATCATTTACTATTTCTACTCTAGTTGTCATTTTATTCCTTTTATTATATTTTATATGGTTTTATTAGAACATCGCCTTTGATAAGCATCATTGGAGCAATTCTAATTTTTGGACTAATTGTGTATTGTTGGCACTGTTCAGCATCTTCCTCACTAATAGCACCAAGCTCAACCAATAAATCTAATTCTTCATCTTCCATGTAGCTTGTAGGCTCTTCATCTGCGATATGCTCAACACTAACAAGACAACTTTTATACTTATCAGCACTTGAAGTATTTACAGGTACTCCTTTTTCCTTAGCCAATCTTACAAGAGGCTCTCCTATCTTTGCATCGTAAATACCATCTGTATTTTCATCAAAATGCATAAAAATAACTTTTGCCATATTTTCTCCTTTTAATTTGTTTTTGGTAACCGTTTTATTTATTTTTTCTTTTTTGTTCTATAATTTTTTTAAAAAGTTCACCCTCAGTTGCATCAGCTAAATCACCATCTTCTAATGCTTTAAGTTCATGCTCTCTACATCCTATGATTTCAACTTCTTTTCCACAACCAAAAAAATGTACTTCATATACTCTAATAACTTGCAAAAAATCGCCCATATCTTTGATGTAACCAGTGGAGCCTTTTTCCATCATTAACTCACCAATTTTTGAGTGAGGATAGGTGCCATCATTGACAACATTTTCTAATAGTTCTACTTTTTGACCTAATTTAAATTTAGGCTCATCTTCATCCCGACCTGACCTAGTTGCTGTTACTGAGTCATACAATTTTGTATTTGGATCAACAACCACAACTATTTCCTGGTGATGGGATACAACCTAAACATCCTGTTGCTTTTCCATCTTTAAACATATTCCAAACTTCTGCAGCACTTGGTGCATAACCATTTTTAAAGTTACCATAGACCTGCAATAGAGAAAATTTTAAAAAATCAAGTAATTTATCTTCTTGATCTTTTAAGTTTTCTAATCCAGTTTTTATAAGATTTCCGTATTCTCTTAAGATATGAAAACGTTTTACATTTACAAGTTTTTCATCGTACTCAAGTTTGAAAAAATCAAAATAATCTTCAGCATCACTAAGTTTGTAAAAGTCATTTAATTGTTCTTTAGAATTCATTTTATATCCTTATAGTTCAGACTTTAGAGTCTCAATCCAGTTTTCAATTCTTGTTTGAGTTTTATCTGATTCATTATGTTCATCTATGGCAAGACCACACAATTTATCATCAATTTCAGCCAATGAAAATTCATATGAGTAATCATCTTTTGGGATAAAGCCTATTGGTGTTGCTCCTGCTTTTGAAAAAGTTTGATACATTTTTCCAATAGCACTACAGAAGTGTTCACCATGTTTGACACTGTCTCCTGCTCCAAAAAATGCTACTTTTTTACCTGAAAAATCAATTTCATCTGAGTCTATCTCAAAAAGAGGATCTACCCATTCATGATGAACATCACCTTGTCCCCAAGTAGAACTACCTAAAAATAGAACATCATATTCTAATAGTTGGTCTATATCATCAAAATCTTCTTCCATATTTATGACTTCTTCTACATCAAATGCTTCTGCAAGTGCATCAGCTACTTTTAACGAAGTTCCACCAGCAGTTCCACAAAATATTCCAATATTCATTTTGTTACCCCTTTATTTTTTATACTCATCATAAATTTTTATAGCGTTAGATAAAAGTTTATCGCCTTCTTCAATAAGTTTTTCATATGTTCTAAAAGAAAAACGGTGAGCATCTTTAAAAAATTTATTTGTTATGACAATTTTGTCAGCTATTACAACAGCTCGACCAAATCCTTCATGACTCATCTCCATAATTACAGAACACATAATTCCCGTTTGTTTTTCAAATGCCAAAGCAATTGCTTGATATATAAGTCTTATGTCTTGAGTTTGCATCTCATCAATATCAGCGATTACAGGAATGTTTTTCAAGTCTTCTTTTGATTTTACATATTTTTCTGTTAGTATTTCTTCATCACTTTTGTTTGCCCATGTACCAAATTGGTCAAGTGCTCTTACTTGTGAGATAAGAGTCTCTATAAATAAATTTTTCATTATGCAGCTCTTTTTTCTAGAATTTTTTTAATAAAAGGTGGAGGGTTTTGTCCTAACATCTTGACTAGTTTGTTTAATTCTTCATCAATACTTACAACTTCTTTATACTTAATAGGAAATATACCCGAGTTTATGATTTTTGCAGCTGCAGCAGCACCGATATTTACAAAATAAACTATATCCATACCTTTTAGTAGTCCTACAGTTTTGTCTGTATCTTTTTCTTCTATTTTTATGATTTCACAAAGCTCATATGATTGAGCTGATATTTCATAGATATTAAATTGTTTAGCGCTTCCAAAATGAGCGTCTATGTTTTCATTGTCATTTGTAGCAAAAGCAACTTTGATACTCCCTTCATTTGAAGAGTTAGTGTTGATTTTAATTGTAGAGCTCATTGTTATCCTTTTATTTGATATGAGTATTAATATTCATAAAGTGTTCCATAGAGATTTAATGTTTGTAATGTTCTAATATATTTGCAATTTCAAAAAGCAAATAAGTGCTTCCTTCATATAAAAAGTCATTTTTAAGTTGGTAGCCTAGTCCTTCATAATTAGGAAATCCTCTTAGCATCAATGCTTTATTGTGTTTTTTTGTAAGTCTTTCACCATGAAAATTACTTATGAGTAAGTCATTTTGTTCAAGTTCATTTTCTACATCCTCAAAATCACCTATAATAACTTTACATGTAAGAGTATCTAAGGCACTACTTTTTGTTGGAGAAATAACAGTTTTGACATTGGCCCCAGCTTCAGTTATTGTAGAAACTACTGAAAGGATTTGATCAGGTTCTAATGCAACAATCACATTAGCACCGCCAATAGCAAAGTGAGTATCAAGTAAGGCATCTTGTAGCCTTTTTCTCCATCTTACAATTGATGGAGAAGGAGTATCTATATGTTTGAACTCCAATAGTGCTTTGTAAAATTTATCACTATTACTTAGTCCTCCAAGAGAATCGAAATGAAGATGTGTTAGAGATGGATTTTTTTCTTTCATCATTTGGGCACATTTTTCAACAGAGTTGCCTACACTTATGACTAATGCACACTCAGCTAACTTTTTAATCTCTTCAATACTTATACCACCAGATGATAGGGCACCTTGTTTTAAGCCTAGATGACCATCTAGTGAGTCACTTAAATCTGGAAGAGCAAAAGGCTCAAAGCCAAAAAGAGATATTTGTTCTTTAAGCTTTTCAATCTCAATAGGAGTCATATTTACATTTGGTATGAGAAGAGCTTTTCTTTCATCTATATTGTTTTGAGGTTCAACAAGTTGTTCTATGATAGCTTCGATTGCTTTTGCAAAACCACTTTCCAAACCACCTTCAAAATCAGGAGTATGAACGTAAACCATTTTTTGAGTATCTTTTAAAAGATACGCTGCACCTTTTATATCATCGCCTTTTGTTTCAGTAAGTCCAGTTGTAAACAGACCAACTAAATCAGGTTTTACTTTTTTTGTTATGTTTTTTACCGCTTCACTAATAGAGTAATCACCCCCATCAACAATAGCTGTTATATCATTGACTGCTGTTGTTTGTACTGCTATTGGGTCGTTAAAATGTCGAGTAAAAAAGACTTTAGAAAAACTAGCACAACCTTGTGCCCCATGCATTAAAGGCATAGTATTTTTAATGCCTAAAAAAGCAAGTAATGCGCCCATAGGTTGGGAAAGTTTGAGTGGATTTATTTGAAGTGGTTTAGTCATTATCTTTCTCCCAAGGTGCTTTTGTTCCTACAACTTTAAATACAGGATTGTTTACAGAGTTACAAACATCGGATGCCAAGTTAACAAGTCCGTTGTAAGCCCCATAGCTTATTTTTTTCTCTTGGTTTACATCTACAAAGGCAACCCTTTTTTTAATAGCAGTATAGAGACTTCTTCCTCCTGCTAAGAGTATATCAACTCCATGTTCATCTATGAGTTTTGCTTGTTCATTTGCTGGAACTTTCATCAAAATAGGTACATATTTTTTAGCTATTTCTATATCTTCTAAAGTAGCTTTTCTTACGCTTGTTGCAACTACTTCTATCCCGATATCTTGAAGGGCTGAGGCTATTGACCATGATTTGTTTCCACCAGTATTAAGAATAGCTTTTTTATTTTCTAAAATTTTTCTAAATGGTACAAGTTTTGATTCAAGTTTTTCTTCTTCTTCTTTGATAATAATTTCAGCTTTTGCACTTAGCTCTTTATCGTTAAAAGCATTGACTATGGTTCTAATAGCATTACTAGTATCTCGTTTCCCATAAAAAGAGACAGATACATGAGGAATTCCATATTTTTCCTCCATTTTTCTGCAAAGTGTTATGAGTGATTTTGCACAAACTATGACATTAAGCTTTGCTCGGTGTGCTTGTTGGATACGCTCTAATCTTCCATCTCCAGCAAGTGTAGAGATAATTTTGATACCTATTTTTTCTAAAATTGGAGAGTATTGCCACATGTCTCCTGTAACGTTATATTCTCCTATAAGGTTTATACCATATGGATGTATCTCTTTGGGCTCTTTTGTTCCTATGAGTTGGTCTAGTACAGCTTCTCCCCCTAAACGTGAGCCTAAGTTTTTGCTACCTACAAAACCAGGAGAGTGGATTACTATTATGATAGTTTTATACTTTTCTTGAAGTCTTTTTGCAAGGCTATCCATATCATCACCTATCATTGCAGTGACACAGGTTTCATATACAAAAATGGCTTTTGGTCTTTTATTTTTGACAATATAGCTTATACTATCTTCTAGTTTTTGACTTCCACCAAAAATGATGTCATTTGTGCTTACATCTGTACAGTATCCAAGAGGGGTGTTATCAATACCACTAAAACTAGTTTTAGTAGCACGAGTTTCCCAAGAAGCACCCTGACAGGTTGCAGGTGCGTGAACTAAGTGGATAACATCTGCATAAGGGAAAAGAGATATTTGTGCTCCTTCAAAAGCACAACCACCACTTGTCGCTCCAGGTTTTGGTTTGTCACAACTACTTTTTTTCTCACTGTTATGAGAGCAAGCTGATTCGTTTAAAAGTTCTTTAATCTGTTTTTTATTTACCATCATAGTACTTCCTTACATATATATGATTTATTTACATAAAGTGTTCCTTTAAAAATGTAAAAGGAATGGATTATGTATATATAAATATAAATAAAGTAAAAGGATTATAAATGATTTCAATTCCCCTAGATACAAAAAGTTCCACAACTTTATCTGATTTATATGGTAATGCTCCGTATTTTGCACTTTTAGATATTGAATCTGGTGCTTTTAAAGTTATTAAAAATGAAGAGTGTGGTAATGGTCCTCAGTTAGTTCCATTTTTAAAGCAATCTGGTACAAGTGCAACAGTGTTTTCACATATGGGAGATAAGCTTTATAAATATTATACAAAAGAGGGTATAAAAGTCTTTACATGTAAAGATGAAAAACCTACTATTGACGCTATATATAAAGATTTTTTGAGTGAGTCACTTTTACTTGTTGATGAAAGTAATTATACAGAATTAACAGATGAGTGTAGTTGTTCTTGTAAAGGTGAGTAGGTGCAAGAAGTAAGAGATAGATATGTATCATTTGATAATATAGATTGTTATAAAAATGCAGTTGAAGTTTTAGATGCTATGGATGAGCTTTTTCTTTTAGAGCCTGAAAGCAAGAATGAATTTTGGATAAGTTTTCAAAGTAAGATTCCTGAAAATTATAGTAAAGAGTATATTAAGGATGGGTGTAAAGATATATTGTATCTTGTTTGCTCAAATGTATTTTATATTTCTGATTTATTTGAAGAGTTTGATTTTGAAAAAGGAATATCTCTTTTAGATAAAGCAGAATTAGAGTGTTGTTAGAGGAGCACAATATGAATCATGCAGAAGCATTAAAAGCGTATAAGGCAAAAGACTATGAAAGTGCTTTTAGTTTGTGGAGTAAAGAAGCAGAGTTAAAAAGCGATCAAGCTATGGCAAATTTAGGTCTTATGTACTTAAAAGGTGAGGGTGTTGATAAAGATTATGCAAAAGCAAAAGAGTGGTTTGAAAAAGCGAGTGAGTTTGAAAATGATTCTGCTAATTATAATCTTGCTTTAATGTACCAGAGTAAAATTGGTGTTGATGAAGATATAAATAAAGCAATAGAATATTTTAGACGTGCTGTTAAAAAAAACCATCAAGGGGCTAATTTTAGATTGGGATTACTTTTACTTAAAGATAGAACAAATGAGGTTTTAGTAAAAGAAGGATTTAACTGTATGCTTAATGCTGCAAAGAGTGGTCATGCTATGGCTAGAATTCAGATGGGTGGTGTGGATAGACCAAAAAAAGAGAGTCCAAATATAAATCTGGAGTTTAAAAAAATGAGTTTAGAAAAGAAAAAAGAAGTAGTGACTGATGCCTTAGATAGATATATAAGACCTATTTTAGTTCAAGATGGTGGGAATATTATGTTGATTGATTTTTTAAGTGGAGTAGATACTGAGATAAGACTTGCATATCAAGGAAATTGTGCGGGATGTTCTATGGCTTCTACTTCTACATATGAGCTTATCGAAAATACGCTTACTAAAGTTATAGATGAAAATATCAAGGTTTATATCATATGATAATTTCATTTGCTTCACTTGATGGCATAAATGTAAATGAACACTTTGGATGGTGTGAAAGGTTTTACATGTATGAGGTCAATGAAAATGATTTTTCTTTAATCAAAGAGATTGACTCTTCTATAAAACATGATGATGAGATAGATAAGCTAGAGTATAAGATAAATTGTCTTGAAAATAGTGATATGGTATGTGTCTCTCAGATAGGACCAAAAGCAGCAAATCTAGTTCAAAAATGTGGTATATATCCTATGAAGTCAAGTGATGATACGATAGAAGGTGTCTTAAAATCTCTACAAAATATGATAAAAGATAACCCACCTTTATGGCTGCAGAGAATTCTTTTAAGGAAACATTGATGAGTGCCGTAAAAATCAAAAGAGATGTTTATTATATAGGGGTCAGTGATCCTGATATCAGAACTTTTGATATTATTATGAAAACAGCCAATGGAACTACGTATAATGCATATCTTGTTAAGACTACGCAAGGAGTTATTATCTTAGATACTGTGAAAGAAGAGTTTTCACAAGAGTTTTTTGAAAATATAGAGTCAGTTTGTAGGTATGAAGAGATAAAATATATCGTGATGCATCATCTTGAACCTGATCATAGTGGAGCACTTTTAGAATTGACTAAAAAAGCACCTCAGGCAAAAGTTTTTATATCGCCTATGGCTGGACCTATGATAAAAGCAATAACAGGAAAAGAAGATATAGAGTTTGAAAATGTTTGGACCAATAAAGAGTTAAAACTTGGGGATAAAACACTAAAATTTTTAAGTACGCCAAATCTTCATTGGCCTGAGACGATGAGTAGCTACCTTGTAGAAGAGAAAGTACTTTTTAGTGGTGATGTTTTTGGATCACACTATTTTGATAGTAGGGTATTTAATGATTTAGTTGGTGACTTTGAATATGCTTTTAAATACTATTATGAGCATATAATGAGACCTTTTAAAAGTGATGTTATCAATGCAATAAAACTGTATGAAAAGTTAGATATTGATATCGTAGCAACACTTCATGGACCAGTTTTAAGAAAAAATCCACATGAATATATAGAGTTGTATAAAAAATGGAGTACTAAAACAGATAGACTGCATGGTAAAAAAATAGTATCTATTTTTTATGTAACAAGTTATAAAAATACAAAAGATATGGCTGAGAGAATTTATGATGGATTAGAATCAAGTGAAACTCTCATAGCAAATATATATGACCTTATGGCATTAGATGAGCAAAATATGCTCAGTATTTTAGAAGAAAGTACAGGTATAATTATAGGAACGCCAACTATCAATTCAGATGCTCCTAAACCTGTCTGGGATTTGTTAAGTTGTATGATGCTTTTAGAAAAAAAAGGTAAAATAGGTGCATGTTTTGGTAGTTTTGGTTGGAGTGGAGAAGCTGTTGATATGATTCAAGCAAGATTGAAAGCTTTGAAGTTTAGAGTACCACTTGAACCACAAAAGATAAAGCTTGTACCTACAAAAATGGAACTCAATGAGAGTTACAATTTTGGTGTAGAGTTTGGCGAAATTGTAAATGGTAAAATGATGGAGATGACTTTATGATAGTAAAAAATGAAACGCCACTTAATATTTTAGAAGAGAAAGTAACTTCATTTTTACAAAAGTATGCAAAAGATGAAAAAGCTTTTAATGAAGTTGCACCATATCTTTCAAAAGTTTCTTTAGAGATGAATCATCTTTATGAAGATTTAGGTTTTGAAAATAGAACTCAAATGGGGAAGTTTATGAAAGAGCATTTCCCAGCATTGTGTGAAATAAAACCTGCTGATAAACTTTGGAAAAAATTTATCTATGACTCAGTAGGAGAAGTTGCCCCAGCTTGTGCTACATGTAATGACCAAGATAACTGTTGGGCATGTAGAGTTTAACTCAAAAACATATCTTCTTTTATGATATTATAGAGAAAATACTTTACATGTAAAGGACATTGAGTTATGACTTTTAAAGAGGTAGATGTTTACTTGTTGTCAAAAAAAGGAGCTACGTTTGATTATCCTTTTGATGAGGTAGTACGTGTTTACAGAGTTTCTAACAAGATGTTTGCTCTTTTTGTAGATGAAGAGCTACTTCATATAAATCTTAAATGTGATCCTATCTACGCCTTAGAACTTCGCTCAATCTATGAGGGTATAAAAGCAGGATATCATATGAACAAAAAACACTGGAATACAGTCAGTGCAAATACCGATGTAACTGACTCACTTTTAAAAGAACTCATTGACCATTCGTATGAGCTTATCTATAATAAGCTTCCTAAAAAACAAAGAGAATTACTTGGCTAAGTAGAATACTTTTTTTGTACATCTATAAAAATATCTATATTGTCAATTAATTTTTGAGCAATTATTGGGTCAAATTGTTCTCCACGCTCTTTTTTCAAGTACGTAATGATTTCATCATATTGCCAAGCTTCTTTATAACACCTTTTATTTGCAAGAGCATCAAAGACATCTATAATAGCAGTGATTCTTCCAAAGATAGAGATTTCTTCACCTTTTTTACCCATAGGATATCCTGTACCATTCCATCTTTCATGGTGTTCATATGCGACTAAAGAAGCAATGTCAAGTGTTTCTTTATGTGTATCTTTTAGAATATCATAACCTATTGTAGAATGAGTTTTCATAATCTCAAATTCTTCAGGGGTTAACTTTCCAGGTTTAAGGAGTATGGAGTCTGAAATACCAATTTTACCAATATCATGCATAGGAGAAACAATTTTTAAGCTTATTGCTTCACTCTCTTTCATCCCTAATAATTTTGCTAAAAGATAAGACATATCAGCTACTCTTTTAACATGATAAGGATCATCAATGTATCTTTTTTCTATTACTTCGCCTAGTGTCTCAATTAATACTTCTTGTGTTTCAATCATCTCTTTATTGAGTTCTTGTATTTTTTCTGACTGCTGTTTATTTAATACTTCTCTATTGTGTAAGTTTTCTCTCATAGTTTCAAATTTATTTGCCAATAAACCAATTTCATCATTTGATTTGATGTTGATTTTGTGATGTAAGTTTCCAGAAGTAATTTTTTCTGTTGCCTTTGACAAAATATCGAGAGATTTTATGATTTGTTTGATTATAAAATAAAGGGAGATAAGGAGAATAAATACTAACAATACACTAAATAAAATAGCATAGTTTTTAAATTGGTTAAAGAAAATATTTATATATTTTTTTGTGTAAGAGACTTTCAAAATACCTATTTTCTCATTAGCATATTTTAATTCAAGTTTATCTTTTATTATGTCATCCGCATTAAATTCACCTTTATTTAATGTTAAATTTAGATTATTACTAAAATCTATGAGTTCTATTTTTACGATTTCTTTATCGTTATAAATAGAATGCAATAATGAGATTAGAACATCTTCGTTAAACTCATATAGTAAAGCAGAAATAGGTATAGTATAGAGTTTATTATTGTTTTTAATCTTTTGAATTAGTTTCTCTTCCAAATCAGTTTTTGTAGTATTGAGTATAATTACTGAGTAAATAAAAAATGAAGATGTTATTGAAATAAAGAGTGTTATAAAAATCTTCAATAATAATTTCATTGATACAACTTTGAAATATCAATATAATACTGCTCAAAATTAAAGCCAATTTCTTGACAAAAATGTTTTTTAAGCTTATATATCTTTCTTTTTTTAATGTGCATTGCTTGTATATCTTCAAAATAAAATTCATTAAAAATTTTATCTAAAGAACCATCTTTATAAGCTATAAGTAGACCTTCTTCTATCCTTTGGATAGCTTTTTTATTTGCATTATTTGTAAAAAATAGTTTTGGTAAATCATAATAGAGTAAAAATGTTTTGTCAAAAACTAAATCTTTAATATCGTTATATTTATGAAGTTCTTCTCTTATTTCAGTTATCCCTCTAAAGTATAAATCTGCTCTTCCTGTAGCAGTCATCCGTGCAAGACCTTTCATATCTGGATGAGAGTGTATATTGAAATGATTTTCTTTTAGTATTTTTATATCTAGCCACCCCGTTCCTTGGACTGTTTTTAATTTGTTAATTTTTTTTAAAGTGTTATAGAGCGCTTTGTCTTGTTGTAGCTTAGGTGATATAAAGGCAACTCTATATCCTATAATACCTCTATGAGTTGGAAACTTAGCGTATGAAAATTCAGAGAGAAGTTCTTTTGTTATGGAAGCATTGAGTATAAAGTTTTTAATTTTGTTGTTTTTAGCTATGTAGAGAGCTCTTTTATTGTTCATCTTTTCAGAGGGTTTAAGTTCATACTCCCCATACTTTTGTTTGGTTTTTTCTAAAGCTAATTGTAGTATTTTATATGTATAATTTTCTTTTTTATTGAGAAGTTCTTTTTTTGAATAATTATTATTATACGTAAAAAGAGTTTGTGCAAATAACTCTTGGTGAATAAACAGTACAAACAATAATAGATATATTTTTGACATACTAGAATCCTCTTTGAGGATATTATAATGAAATATGTAAATAAAGAGCAAGTTTTTATTGTTATTTCCTTTTGAAGACTAATATGTGATTATCTATGACAAACTTTCTACCCAACAAAGAGGGTTGTTGGGGTTAGTTGAGAAAACTTAAAAGGTTATATTGCTATAATCATTTGTTATAAAAAATATTTTACTTTACAAAACAACCAATAGGATTAAAAATAATGGATGATTTAATACAACAAGGTTTTGATAAAAAGCTATTTAGTTTAAACGATGAAAGAACAAAGATAACCTATCATACAGGACAAAAACAAGGCTCAACGAAATCTTGGAATGAGACAGAGGAAAAAGTACGAGCTTACATGGTTGCTAAGCTTGTTATTGAACACCAATATCCTATTTATAGTTTAGCAATAGAAGTAAAAGTGCCAATGGGTAGAGAAACCAAGTATGCAGATATAATTGCCTATAAAGTTAAAAATACCAAAAAAACAAATAAAGCCTATATGATTGTAGAGGTAAAAGATAAAAAACAAAAAGATTTAAAAACTGCAAAAGACCAAGCTATAAGTTATGCTCATGCAGCAGGTGCTGAGTATGCAATAGCTACAAATGGTAGTGAATTTTGGAAAGTGCATATTGGGGATAATGAAAGTAGAAAAATAGATGATTTCCCTGATTTTGGTGGAAGTGTTCCAAAATGGAAATATAAAAGAGGTTCAAAAGATAATGATATAAAGCCACTTGATACAGAGAAATTAAACAGTATATTAAAAGAAATACATGACTATCTTTGGAATGGTGGTAAAAGAAATCCTGCTGAAGCTTTTAATGAATTTAGTAAAATAGTATTTACAAAAATTATGGATGAAAAGGTTGATGAATTATCAGAGGAATATACAGAGTATTATGAGTTTCAAAAAGACAGAGATGAGACAAAAAAACAAAGAGAAATTAGAATAAAAAATCTTTATGATAAACATAAAAAGAAAGATTCAAATGTCTTTGATGATACTTTGATATTAGAAGCAGATGAGATTACTTTTTTAGTTGAGAAACTTGAATCCTATAGTTTAAATGAGACAGAGCTTGATATTAAAGGTAAAATATTTCAAGATTTTTTTGCAAAGTTCTTTAAAGGTGATGCTGGACAATATTTTACACCACCAAATGTAGTTAAATTTATAGTTGATCTATTTGATTTAAAAGAAAATGATAGAGTTATTGATCCTAGTTGTGGGAGTGGTGGCTTTTTACTTCAGTCATTAGCTCAAATGCAAAATAAATCAAAAGAATTTCTAAAGAAAAAAGAAAATCCGACAGATAAAGATAAAGAAAGAGCAAAAGCCTTTTGGCATAACTTTGCCGAAAAGAAACTATATGGTATAGAGATAAGTGGAGGTATAAGTCGTACAGCTAAAATGAATATGATTATCCATGATGATGGTCATACAAATGTTATCACAAGTGATGGACTTGCTACTTTCGATAGTTTTCAGAAACAAAATAATGAGTTTAAAAAAGAGAGTTTTGATTATATATTTACAAATCCACCTTTTGGCTCAATTATAAAAGATGATAAAACATATTTTAGTACCTTTGATAATTTTGCAAATTCTTATGTTGATTTTATAGATAAAATTATAGATAATAAATATAGAAAAGATTTAAAACAGCAAAAAAGTGAAATACTTTTTTTAGAAAGATATTATGAACTTCTTAAACCAAGTAGTGGAATAGTAGCCATGGTACTACCTGATGGGATACTTACAAATTCAACCATGCAGCATGTAAGAAATTATCTAATAGAAAGATTTAAACTATTGGCTTCTTTTTCTCTTCCTCAACATACTTTTAGTAACTATGGTGCAGGAGTAAAGTCATCTATATTAGTTTTAAAGAAAAAGAGTAAAATTGAAGAGAAAGAGTTTTTAGATAAGCAGGATAGCATAAGAGAAAGACATACAAATAAACACAAACCTGAAATACTATCTATAAGAAAAGAGCTAAAAGAAAAACTAGCTCCTTATAATGAAAAAATAAAAGAACTGAAAAAAGAGTCAAAAAAACATGATGATGAATTACAGGACTTAAGAGTTAAAAAATATGACTTAGGAGAAGAGCCAGAGAGTAACTTACTTCAAGAGATCAATGAACAAATTGAGGTATTAAAACATCAAATTGAAAAAAGTGAAGAAGAAATTGAAGGAGATCAAGAAAAAGTAGCCGAATTAAAAGAAGAATATAAACTAAAAGAGGAAATTGTAAGAGATAAAATTTATGAAGCTGTAAACACTGAGATGTCAAAGTTTGATAAATATCCTATATTTATGTCTATTATTGATGAAATTGGATATGACTCAAAAGGTAATGATACTTGTAAATATGAAGAATCAGAATTATCTACAGTAGGCAATGAGTTTAAAACTTTTTATGAAGAAGTATATAAAAAGGGAAATGTAAATTTTACTTGAGCCCCGATTTAGATAAGAATAAAATATTCTTAATAGATCGGGGCGAACTAAGTACTCAATGGTCACCAATATTTTATCATCCTGAAAGATTAAAGTATTTGGATATATTTTTAGATGAAAAATATTCATTTGAAATTAATAAACTAAAATATTTATTCAATATTAGTAATAAAAAGTCAACAGCATCACAAGTTAATAAATATATAGGTATGGCTAATATTGAATCAAATACGGGATTATATTTGCTAAGTGAAAATGAAAAAGGAAAAGGAGATTGTTCTATATTTTCAAAAGGTAATGTTCTTTTTGGCAAATTAAGACCATATTTAAATAAAGTATATTTAGCAGAGTTTGATGGTGGATGTACAACTGAATTTATTGTTATGGACACTATATATGAAAGTGTAATATCTAATAAGTTTTTATCTATTTTTCTACTTTTAGATTGTGTAGTAAATCAAACAAAATATATGATGACAGGTAATACATTACCAAGGTTACAAACTTTTGATATTGAAAATATTATTATACCTATACCAAATAAGATTATACAACAAAATATTATTGATATTATAGATAATGCGTATAAACTTAAAAAAGAGAAAGAGAAAGAAGCTAAAAGTATACTTGCAAGCATAGATAACTATTTACTTGATAAACTAGGTATAGAACTTCCAGAAGAACCAGAGAATAATATAGAAAATAGAACTTTTAAAGTTGGATTTGATGATATCTTCAATAGTAGGTATGATGGGTTTTATAATAAACCTTACTATATTGAGGTTGAAGAGCAATTATATAAGACAAAATTTGATTTAGTTAGTTTAAAAGAATTGTGTATAGGCATTCGTGGAGTAACATACTCATCAGAAGATGAATCTAAAGATGGAATAGGAATCTTAAGAGGAAATAATATTGATTTAAAAACTAATGAATTAGATTTAACAGAGATAAGATATTTAAAGAATTTTATTGAAATGGATGAAAAACAAAAATTAGTTACAAATGACATTTTAATGAGTGCAGCCAGTGGAAGTAAATCACATGTCGGGAAAGTGGCATTTATTGAAAAAGATTTAGATTATTATTTTGGTGCGTTTATGATGGTTTTAAGGGTTTATAATAAAGATGTAAACCCATATTTTTTATTTTGTTATTTACAAAGTAATTTGTTTAGACAACTATTAATGAGAATATTAGGAGGTACAAATATAAATAATCTTAATTTTAATATGATTAAAAATTATAAAATACCTTTACCTGATCTAAATATTCAAGATGAAATAGTAAAAGAGATACAACAAAGTAGAGAAAAGGCTAAAAGCTTACAAGAGGAAGCTAATAGTTTACTTGATGATGCAAAAGAAGAGGTTGAAAAAATTATATTAGGAGATAAATATGAATCTTGAATTTCAAATTTATACAATAGGTGTAAAAGATAGAGTTTTTAATCACACTGTTGCTAAAACATTTTTGACTCTACAAGAAATTGCCCAATTTAAAACATACGATGAAGGATATCAAAGAGAGCGAGATTTAGAACATGAAGCTAAAATAATTGAATATCTAAAAAATAGTTCCAATAGATACTTACCTGATATTATTGTTTCTTTAAGGCATCAAGATATTGATTTTGGAAATAAAATTTTATTAAGTAATGAAAACTTTTACTTATCAACTATTACTGGATATGAGATATTAAGAATACAAATTAAAAAAACAGAAGCATTTGAAAATTTAAAAATAATTGATGGTAATCATAGAATATCAGCTATTAAACAATTTCTTACTGAAACTCCAAATAGTGATTTATCAAATCTTAAAATTGGTGTAACTTTTGTTTTAACACAAGATAGAGAAGGTGACTACGAAGATGAGTTGGCACTTTTTTATTATCTCAACTCAAAAGCAAAACCACTTTTACCACATGATTATTTAAATGAAGCAACAGAAAATTTAAGTGATGAAAAAGCTAAAAGTATTGATTGGTGGATGTATGTATTTAAAATCTCAAATGTAAAGTTTACAGATATGTTCAAAGACTATTATATCGATATAAATAAACTAAAAAATAATATTAGTATATCATGTGATTATTTAGCTAAGAAGATACCTATAAACGATAATGAGGGTATTTTAGATAACTTTTTTGATAGGATGAGAACACTATCAAGAGAGGAGGAAATAATCCCTTTATTACAAAGGTTCATAGATCAAGATAAGTTATATAACTTTATTAATATTCTTTTTTACCTTGATAGGGTTATTGATGATATAGATAAAATGCAAAATGAATTTATCTATTTTTATGATTGGTTAAAAAATGAAGCAAAACTAGAGGATTTTGAGGATTTTGAAAATCTATATAAAACATACAAAGAAACTTATGTACCTAGAGATTTTAAAATATTTGTTGCTATGGAGTTTTACAAAAGAGATAAATATTTCAAAGCGATAGAAAAAACAATAGAGAAGGTTAAAAAAGAAACAAAACTTCCATTAGAGTGTATTAGAATTGATAACTTACAAAAGGGACATACTTATCAGATAATGGATGAAATTTTACATCAAATTCAACGAAATGGATTATTATTAGCAGATATTACAAATAAAAATGCAAATGTATATTTAGAAGTTGGTTTTGCTATGGGATTAGCAAAGGCAAAAGGGATGGAAAATCAAATTATGTTTTTTGTAGAAAAAAGTGATAGTGGAAGTGCTGATGTTGGCTTTGATTTGCAAAGTTATCAACAAAATAGATATGACTATGGTGACACAGGGGACTTAAGGGATCAGTTAGAAGCTCAATTACTTGAATATTATAAAAGGTTCTTAACATGAAAATCCATGAAAAGTATTTAGAAACATTAAAAAGTTTTGATGATTATGTCACTGTTTCAGAATGGGCAATTGGAGTTAGTGAAAAGTATCCTGAGTTGTTGAGAAATGCGGAGTCTCAAGTTGAAAATCATCAAAATGAAACTACAGGATTACGTGCAATTGGAGCTAGGCTTAGTGCTAGACTTTCTAAAGGGCGTTTTGATGGATTTGTTAAAATAGATGATTCTGAAAAACCACGAAAAGTTAAATACATCTCGGAAGATGAATTTAAAGAAAAAGAAAATCAAGATATAGAAGAAGATTTAGAACCTATTAATCGAAGAGAGATAGAAAAAAAAGCAGAGGATAAATTCGCACTCAAAGAACTCTATCGTTTGGATGAGTTTAGAAATATCCAAAAATCTTTTAAAATGTTTTTTAACCTAGACTTTGAATTAGACCATGCAAAGGCACTTTTAAATAAAGAAGATGCAGGAAAACATCATCCTGATAATTTCCAATTTATTCTTAAATATCACAATGGGAAAAAATCAAACAGTAATTGGCAAAGATTTACTATTGATGAACAAATAATTTACATTAAGAAGTGTATAGAATTACAAGAGTTAGTAGCAAAGGAAATGAAGTTGTCATTAGATGAAAATATTTTAGATAACTTACTTAGTCGATTAAAAGCAGTATATTAATTCTTACATGTAAAGAAATTTTCCTTTACATGTAAACCCTCTTGACATTAGTTAGATATCTAACTATAATACTTTTATGAAACCTAGAAAAACAGTAGCTATTATTAGCCAGATATCAGTCAAAGCAAATCGTTTTATTGTTCAAGAGCTTGAAAAAAGAGGGATACACGGTATCGTTCCATCACATGGTGGTATTTTGTATTTTCTTTCACTACAAGAGAAGATGACAAT
Organism: Sulfurospirillum arcachonense DSM 9755; assembly: GCF_000597725.1. Lineage (GTDB taxonomy): Bacteria > Campylobacterota > Campylobacteria > Campylobacterales > Sulfurospirillaceae > Sulfurospirillum_A > Sulfurospirillum_A arcachonense. Next base: position 102,618 of record NZ_JFBL01000001.1, on the reverse strand, counting down.
GAAAGAACTTGCTACAAAGATACATAAAACAAAACCAACAGTAACGGTGCTTGTGGATAAGCTTGTTACTTTGGGGTATGTCTATAAAGGCAAATGTGATGTCGATTGTCGTGTGACTTATATCACTTTGAGTGAAAAAGGAAAGTCTTTTAAAAAGGATTTTGAAGAGATTTCTCAGAGTCTAAATGCTCAGATTTTTCAAGGTATATCAGAAGAAGAGATAAATGTAGTTGAGCCGTTATTGGAAAAATTTCTACATAACTTGCTCTAATTTTTTTAAACGAAATATAGTTAGATATCTAACTAAAAAAGGAAATACAATGAAACATCTTATAGTTTATGCACATCCAAAAGAGGATAGCTTTAACCATGCGATTTTAGAAAGAACTATCAAAATACTTGAAGACAAAGGAGATAGTGTTGTAGTAAGAGATTTATATGCTCTTGGATTTAACCCAGTACTTAGTGCAAATGATATGAAAGAGATAGGTGCTGGAGAGGTACCTCAAGATATTGCAACAGAGCAGGGTTACATAACTGATGCAGATGCAATTACAGTTTTATATCCTATTTGGTGGACAAGTATGCCTGCTATCTTAAAGGGATACTTTGACCGTATCTTCTCTTACGGTTTTGCATTTAAGTATACACAAGATGGCAATATAGAAGGATTGTTGAGTGATAAAAAAGCTTTATTGTTCAGTACTCAAGGTGCACCAAATACTTACTATGATGCAACTGGAATGACTGAAGCTTTTAAAAATACAACTGATGTTGGTATTTTTGGTTTTGTAGGAGCAGAGGTTAAAGAACATGTTTTCTTTGGTGAAGTCCCAACTGTTGATGATGCAAAACGTAAAGAGATGCTCGATATTGTTGAGCAGACGATAAATAAACATTTCTAAATTTTAAGGTGTAGCAGATACTTTTTTGCTACACCTATTAAAATTAAAAAGCTTATATGGTTTGTAGTCTACTTATCTGTCTTTTAGATGAGCCTTATTATATCTACAGTTTGCCCCTAAAAGGCAAGCTAAGATACCTAGCTTTATGATTTTTCTTCTAGCATAGTTTTGGTTACATTATGTCTAAACTCAAACATATTTTTTAACTCTTTTTGTATTAAAAAATCAAAACTATTACCGATAAATCCAAAAGGCAAAGTATAGTTTACAACATCTCTCATCAAGCAACCTTCTTCACGTTTTTCAAATATATGAGAGTGTTCCCAATACGTAAAAGGAGATTTAAGGGAAACATCTATGAGTAAAGAAGGTGATATAAGTTTTTGAATCTGTATCTCCCAGATTGTACTAATAAAATGTTTGGTAGTTTTTAGCTTTAAAACCGCTCCTTCTTTTATATCCAGATTTGGAGTCAGAAGTTCTACTTTTGTATCAGGAGGTGTGATATGCTTTAGGTTATTTGTATCGAGGTGAAAGTTGAAAAGCTCTTCAACAGAACAATTAATGGCTACAGATTTTTCAAATGACTTCATTGCACATCCTTACATACTTTGTTTAGTCCAGATTAGTTTTGTTTCATCAAATTTATTTTCTTCTATTTTTTGTAAAATTTTATTTTTTATGTTTGCATTTAAAGTTTTAGTGCGAGAGAGTATCCAAAGGTACTCACGATTAGGTTCTCCTATAAGAGCATATGTATAATCTTTATCCAACATAAGTATCCAATAGTCCCCATAAAATGGTCTAAAAAAACTAACTTTTAATTTTGTATTATTTTTATTGGTGGCATATGCTACACCCGTGGCTTCTTTTTTTGTTCCATCTTCTTTTGTGCAACTATTGATTACATTGATGCTTCCATCTTTTCGTAAAGAATAAAAAGCAGATACGTTAGTACAACCTTTCTCAAAAGAGTGATCATATCTAGCTATTTCATACCAAGTTCCAAGGTATTTATTGATGTTTACTTTTCCTACAGTGTTCAGAGGAAGAGTGTCTTTTGAACATCCAATAAAAACAAAACTACAGATAAGTGATATGATAAGTTTGAACATTCCAACTCTTTTATTATTTTATTTGTAAAAAATTATACCAAAAATAAAAATACTTTTCATTTACCTTCATTTACTTTAGATTATATTTGGAGTTAAGTTGTAATGATATGATATTTAAATACTTAAAAAGGAGTTTTCATGCTAGGAAGTATTACGAATACACAGCAAGTTGTATGGGGTGCTTTATTTACAGATGAAACTGATGAAGTTTATATATCTGATCTTCTTGATTCATTATTAAATACAAATAGTGACATGGTAACTTAGATATCGAGTGTAAAAGTGATAAAAAAGATGAGATAGCAGAAGTTGCAAATGAATTTGATAATGCTGCAAAAAAATATCCTTACTCCTAGAATCAAGACAACTTTTTTTAAGAACTGTTATGCATGAGCTTAAAACTCCTATAGCAAAAGGAAAAATTGTTTCTGCACTTATAGAAGATGAAGTCCAAAAAGAAAGAATTTTTACTATATTTGATAAACTTAATTTTGTATCGATGATTTTGCAAAAACTGAGCAAGTTATATCAAGTAATTGTGAAATAAATAAAAGTCAATTTAGTATAAGAGCTATTTTAAATAGTGCGGTTGATATGATGATTGAAAATGCAGATGAAAAAATCGTAGTGTAAAATTTAAGCAATAAAAAATTAAATGTAGATTTTGAACTTTTTTCATTAGCTATTAAAAATTTATTGGATAATGGCATAAAATACTCTGTTAATGGGTGTGAGATTAGGTTACCAATATATAAATGGAATCAATAGTTTTAGTATAGAATTCAGCATTTTATAAAATATTTTTAAGAATTAATTTTATTTTGTAGTTTATACCCTTGTCCTCTAATATTTATTATCATTCCATTTTTTAATTTTTTTTGTAACTTATGAATAACTGAGCGCATACTTACAGCTTCAACTTCTTTTCCATCCCATACATATTCATGTATTGCACTCATTTCTACAGTTTTTCCTATATTTTGGAGTAAAAGAGTTAATAATAATTTTTCTTTTAAAGTAAGAGGTATTTCATGATTATATTTATAAAGTACTTGGTCTTTTAGACAAAAAGTAAAACCATAATCTAAGTCTATAGTATTGTTGTCTATATCGTTTTTATAAGTAGTTTTAATCAAATATTGTATTCGTACCAATAATTCTTGAAGCACAAAAGGTTTTTTAAGATAGTCATTACAACCAAGTTCATATGCTTTTTGAATATTGTCTATATCTAATGCAGCACTTATAATTATAACAGGTAGAGTTGAGTGATTTTTTCTAATTATTTCTAAAATTTGATGACCGTCAAAACCAGGAACATTGATATCTAAAATATATATATCGTATTTATTGTTTAGAGCCTTTGTTACTCCAGTATAGCCTTCTGTATAGCTGTCTACAAAAAAACCTTGTTTTTCTAAAGAAGTTTTTATGATTTTATTTAATTCAAAATCATCTTCAAGTAAAAAAATTTTCATTTTTCATTTTCCTCTACTAAGGATGTAAAATCATAGATAAACGTTGTTCCCACATCTTTTTTAGTATTTATACTAATCTTAATATCGTATTTATCACATATCTCTTTTACAATAGTCAAACCTAAACCTAAACCAGAATTGTTACTTGATTGTTGATAGTATGGCAAAAATATCTCATCAGGATTTTCTATACCAACACCAGTATCTTTTATTTGCAAGACATATTTATTCTCTTCAAGTCCGATAAAAATATTTATATTGCTATTTTCTTTTGAGTATTTTATTGCATTTGAAAGGGCATTATCTATGATTCGTTCTAGTTCATATTCGTTTACATGTATATCAAATTCATGAGTAAATTCATAATCAATATTGATATTTTTTATTGTAGCTATTTCATCAAAAAAGATTATTCTAGTAGAGATAAAGTTAAAAAGATTTATATTTTTTTTCTCATAAACTCTAGACTCTTTTTTTATCATATAAGATAAGTCTCCATATATGGAAGAGAGAGTTTTTACAGATGCTTTTATAGATTCAAATTCAATTGCTGGACCGATTTTTCTCTCTAGTGAATCTGCATTTAAAGAGATTATACTCATAGGAGTATTCATTTCATGCATAATTTTTTTTATGAAAAGATCTTGTTGTTTTAAAAGATTTGTTATTATCCTTTGACTATTAAAAATATCTAGTTGTGTTTTTATTCTTGCTAAAACTTCTTTTGGTTCAAAAGGTTTTGTTATATAATCAACCCCACCATTTTCAAAAGCTTCTATTTTATGAGTTATATCATCAAAAGCACTAATAAATATAATAGGAATTTCTTTTAATTTTTTTTCATTTTTTAATAGCTTACATACTTCAAATCCATCAATAATGGGCATGTTGATATCCAACAAGATGATATCAGGGATGAGAAGCTTTGCCGCATTTATTGCTGATTGGCTATTTGTTGATGCCCTGATGTCATACTGTTTTTCAAGTATGTTACTTAGATATTTTAAATTTTCAACTTTATCATCAATTAGTAATACAGTATATTTTTTAGTCATTAATTTGCACTTTTTTAGGTCATTTTTCTGATAGTATTCATTATATATTATGGTATTGAAAAAAAAGGTTAATTTTGAAGTTAAAAAAACTATTTATATCTTTATTGCTTATAAATACTATTTCTTTAATTGCAGTTGTATTTATCATTAGTAAATATAATTATGTTATCAAAGAATTGGAAAATGCATATATTGTTCAGCATAAGTCTTTAGTCCTCGCAGACGAATTAAGACAGAGTTCTGATGATCTTACAAGAGTTGCTAGAACTTATGTAATCACTGGAAATATAATGTATAAAAAGCAGTTTCAAACTATATTAGATATCAGAAATGGGATTAAACCTAGACCAAAAAATTATAATAGAATATTTTGGGATTTTTTAGCAATAGATGGTAGTAAAGAGGTATTAGATGGAGAAAAAATTCCTTTAAGAGAGTTAATGAAAAAGGCAGGATTTACTAATGATGAGCTGTCACTTTTATATAAATCTCAGCAAGAATCAGATGATTTAACATATCTTGAAACAAAGGCAATGAATGCAATTATAGGAGTTTTTCAAGACAGTATAGGTAAATATACAAAAAAAGGAAAACCAAATTTTAAATTAGCTAGAGAGATAATGCACTCACAAGAGTATCATGAAGCAAAAATTTCTATAATGAAACCATTAGATAAATTTTATGTTGCATTTGAAAAAAGAACAAAGATTAAAGTTTTAGAATCTCATGCTAAAGTAAAAGAGTTGGAGTCATATGTAAGTATTGCAATTGTTTTTTTAATCATCTTAGTGCTTTTTTCATTTTTTATCATCTTATCACGCATGATATATCCATTAGAAATTTTAAATAATACAATGTTGAGATTAGCCAAGAATGATATGGAAGTTCCAATACCTGTATATGAAAATAAGGATGAAGTTGGAAGTATGGTTCGTTCAGTTGAAATTTTTAAAGACAACGCTATAAAACTTATTGATAGTGAACAGAAAAATAAATTACTTTTAGATTTGGCTGGAGATGGTATATTTGGACTAGATTCTTATGGAAAATTTACTTTTTTAAATCCAACAGCATGTAAATTATTGGGTTATAAAAGACAAGAAGATTTAATAGGAAAATACATATTTAATACGATTACTTCACAAAGAATAAAGAATAAATCTTCACTAAAAGAAAAACTACTTTTAGTGAAAAAAAAGGATATGAGTTTTAAGACAAAAGATGAAGATTTTTTTCCTATAGATTATGTTTCAACACCAATATATAGTAAAGATTATGATATAGATGGTTCGGTTGTTGTTTTTAGTGATATTACAAGTAGAAAAGAGAATGAAAATAGATTAAAAAAAGCTATTGAAGATGCAAAATCAGCAAATCATTCAAAATCAATTTTTCTAGCAAATATGAGTCATGAACTAAGAACACCTTTAAATGCAATATTAGGTTTTACTTCTTTATTGATAAAATCTCAAAAAGTTGCATTTGATGAAAAAGAAAATCTAAGAACTATCAAAAGTAGTGGTGAACACCTTTTAACACTGATTAATGAAATTTTAGAACTCTCAAAAATAGAAGCAGGAAAGATAGATATTAAGCCTATAGATTTTAATTTATTATCTAGCATAGAAGATATAAAAGATATGTTTAGTTCAAGATGTAAGGAAAAAGGGATAAGTTTTAATATATATGTAGATAAGAGTGTACCTGTTTTTATAAAATGTGATGAACAAAGACTCAGACAAATTTTGATAAATCTTTTAGCAAATGCGTTGAATTTTACTGATAATGGAAGTATTGAATTAAAAATATATACAAAATTTAATCAACTATTTTGTGAAGTTAAGGATACTGGTATAGGGATAAATGATAGTGATAAAAAGCTAATTTTTAAACCATTTGAACAACTAGAATCAAGTAAATATACAAATAAAGGTACAGGCTTAGGCTTATCTATAACAAAAGAGTTAGTAAATAGAATGGGAGGAGAAATAAAAGTAGAAAGTAAATTATCAAAAGGAACAGTTTTTAGTTTTTTTATCGATTTTGTGGTTTCTACGAAAGATAATGTTTTAGAGCAAGACAATGAAAAAGATATTTTAGGAATTACTAACGAAGTGAATGATAAAAGAATTTTAGTTGCAGATGATATAAAAGAGAATAGAATGCTTTTGGTTCAGATATTAAAACAATTTAATTTTGATGTAATAGAAGCAAATGATGGATTAGAAGTAATAAAAATATTAAAAGATAAAAATATCGATTTGATATATATGGATATATTAATGCCTAATTTAGATGGCTTTGAAACTACTAAAAAAATTAGACGGATGCAACTAGAAATACCCATAGTAGTTGTTTCTGCACACGCTTTTAAAGAAGATAAACAAAAGGCTCTTAGTGTTGGAGCAAACTGTTTCATTGCTAAACCAATTGAGTATAAAGCTATTATGGATACTTTACAAAAGTACTTAAATATTGAGTTTATTTATGATAAGAGTAAAATTGATAAAAAAGAGCAAGTGATTGTAGAAGTATCAACTGAGGTATTAATAAAAATCCAACAAGCTTCTCGGCGATTAGATAACAAAACAATAGAGTTATTAATAACTTCAAATGATTTTGATATAAATTTAGCTCAAAAAATAAATAAGTACATAAAAACATATAATTTTGAAAAAATAGATGTTCTTTGTGAAAAAATTATACAAAAAAGTTAAATTGCCTATTTTTTATACATAGTATTTTGATTGTTTCCAGAAAAAGCAACACTAAAGCAACACTTATTTTTTATACTTCTTGTATAGATTGAAAAATAAACTCAAGGAGTCTCAATGAAAAAGATGTTAGCTAAAACATTGACTATCGCTGCGATAGTTACAATGGGAATTACAGCACAAGCTGCAGATACAATTAAAGTTGGTGTTTTGCACTCATTATCTGGAACAATGGCTATTTCAGAAACAACATTAAAAGACACAGTATTAATGTTAATAGAAGAGCAAAATAAAAAAGGCGGAGTTTTAGGCAAAAAACTTGAGCCTGTTGTTGTTGATCCTGCGTCAAATTGGCCATTGTTTGCTGAGAAGATGAGAGGTCTTTTAACAAAAGATAAAGTTGATGTAACATTTGGTTGTTGGACATCAGTATCAAGAAAATCAGTACTTCCTGTATTAGAAGAGTTAAATGGTATTTTGTTTTACCCAGTACAATATGAAGGGGAAGAGTCTTCTAAAAATGTATTTTATACAGGTGCAGCACCAAATCAACAAGCAATTCCTGCAGTTAATTATTTGATGAATGAAATTGGTGTAAAAAGATGGGTTTTAGCTGGAACTGATTATGTTTACCCAAGAACTACAAATAAAATTTTAAAAGCGTATTTAATAGCTAAAGGCGTTAAAGAGAGTGACATTATGATTAACTATACACCATTTGGTCATTCAGATTGGCAAAGTATAGTTAGCAATATCAAAAAATTTGGAAGCACAGGAAAGAAAACTGCTGTTGTTTCAACAATCAATGGGGATGCAAATGTTCCTTTTTACAAAGAATTAGGAAATCAAGGTATAAGTGCTGAGAATATTCCTGTCGTAGCATTTTCAGTTGGAGAAGAAGAGCTTTCAGGACTTGATACTAAGCCTCTAGTTGGTCACCTTGCAGCTTGGAATTATTTTCAAAGTGTAGAAGATGATATCAATAGTGAATTTATTGCTAGTTGGAAAAAATTTATCAAAAATGATAAGAGAGTTACAAATGATCCAATGGAAGCAACATATATTGGTTTTAATATGTGGGTAAAAGCAGTTGAAAAAGCTGGAACGACTGATAGTGATGCTGTAATTGATGCTATGGTAGGTGTTTCTGTTCCTAACTTAACAGGTGGACTTGCAACAATGATGCCTAATCACCATTTGACTAAACCAGTATTAATTGGTGAAATTCAAGAAAATGGTCAGTTTGAAACTGTATGGGAAACACCTGATACTGTTGTAGGTGATGCATGGAGTGACTTTTTACCAGGAAGTAAAGATTTAATTTCTGATTGGAGAAAGCCATTAGAATGCGGTAACTATAACGTTAAAACTGGAAAATGTTCAGGACAAAACTACTAAAACAAAAAGGAGGAAGAATTTCTTCCTCCTTTTTTAACAGGGCTATTTAATGAAAACAATATTTATAAAAATAATTCTTCTTAATTTATTATTGATTACTTCTGTATTCTCAGGCAAATTTGAAAATGATATCAAACCTCTATTAAAAAATAGTTTTAAAACAAAAGAGGTAGTCATAAATCAAGTATCTCAAAAATATTCAGAAAATGATAAGTTACAAACTCTTTTGCAAGCTTTAATGAAAGGTGACCTTTTTTATACAAAACAAGATAAAACTTTTGTTGTTTTATATAAAAAAGAGGGAAAAATATACTATACAAAAAGTCTAGAAACACAAAAACAGTTAGAGCCTATGAATAAAAAGATGTTTAAAAAGGTAAAAACAAATAATAGATTAAGAAGTACTATAAGAGAGAAACTAGCGGAACTAAATCTTTTTTCTAAAGATAGAGATATTAGATATAATTCGGCAAAAAATATGTTAAAACATGTTAGCCAAAATTCATCTGTGTTGGTTCAAAAAGCTTTAAAAATTGAAAAAGATAGCAAAGTTTTATCTGTTTTAAATGAAATTAATACAATTATAAATGTGAAATTTGGAACAGATAAACAAGAAGCTATTGTTAAATTAGGTGATTATTTATCTCCACAATCTCTTCAAGCTTTAAAAGAAATATATGCTTCTAGTGAAGATAAAGAGCTAAAAGAATTGGCAAGGTTATCTATAGCTTCCATAAATAGAAGTAAGGATTTTTATGCTTTTGTGGAAAAAGCATTTTTTGGATTGAGTTTAGGATCTATTCTTTTACTAGCAGCTATTGGTCTTGCTATCACTTTTGGTGTTATGAAAGTGATAAATATGGCTCATGGTGAGATGATGATGCTTGGAGCTTACACTGTATATGCACTTCAAAAAAGTATGCCAAATCTTATAGAATATTCTGTAATCATAGCGATACCTGTTGCATTTTTAGTTAGTGGTATTATAGGGATTATTATAGAAAGACTTGTTATAAGACATCTTTATGGAAGACCTTTAGAAACTCTTTTAGCTACTTTTGGAATTAGTTTGATTTTACAACAAATGGTAAGAAGTATATTTTCACCATTAAATCAAGAAGTAAAAACTCCACAATGGATGAGTGGTGCATTAGAGATTAATAGTGCATTATCCTTAACTTATAATAGATTATATATCATAATATTCGCTTTATTGGTTTTTGCTGGAATTTTATTAGTTTTAAATAAAACATCTTTAGGATTAAAAGTTAGAGCAGTTACACAAAATAGAAAAATGGCACAAGCAATGGGCATAAAAACAGGTTTGATTGATGCGTTAACTTTTGGAATTGGTTCAGGAATTGCGGGAATTGCAGGTGTTGCATTGTCTCAACTTACTAATGTTGGACCAAATTTGGGCCAAGCATATATTGTTGATTCATTTATGGTGGTTGTTTTTGGTGGTGTTGGTAATTTATGGGGCACATTGATAGGAGCAATAACACTTGGAGAGATAAATAAATTTATAGAGCCAGTCGCTGGGGCAGTTTTAGCAAAAGTAATCATACTTGTATTTATCATTTTATTTATACAAAAAAGACCTAGAGGGCTATTTGCTCAAAAAGGTCGAGATGCGGAGGATTAAAATGAAAACAAATATTTCATTGGTACAACAGATATTACAAAAAGATAAGGGTGGAAAAATAGTTTTATTAATGTTGTTTTTTGTTGTAGTATTTGTTGCTATATCAAATTTATTAATACCAAAAGATTCATTTTTTTATATTTCCACATATACTGTTACTCTTTTAGGAAAGTATTTAGCTTTTGCTCTTTTAGCATTGGCGTTAGATTTAGTATGGGGATTTATAGGTATTCTCAGCTTAGGACATGGAGCATTTTTTGCTCTTGGTGGATATTCTATGGGAATGTACCTTATGCGTCAAATTGGTGATCGTGGTGTCTATGGAAATGCGGAACTTCCAGATTTTATGGTTTTTATGAATTTAAAAGAGTTACCATGGTTTTGGTGTGGATTTGATAATTTTTTCTTTGCTGCTTTTATGATAGCATTTGTACCTGCTTTACTTGCTTTTATATTTGGTTGGTTAGCATTTAGATCACGTGTAACAGGGGTTTATTTGTCTATAATCACTCAAGCTTTAACTTATGCTTTGATGTTGGCCTTTTTTAGAAATGACATGGGTTTTGGCGGTAACAATGGCTTAACAGATTTTAAAGATATTTTAGGATTTGATTTACAAAGTGATGGAACAAGAATAAGCTTACTTGTTTTGTCATTTTTGGCACTTTTGGGTGGATATATTGTCAGTAAATATATAATCAATTCTAGGTTAGGAAGAGTTTGTATTGCCATTAGAGATACTGAAAGTAGAGTGAGGTTCTTAGGATATAAAGTAGAACAGTATAAACTTTTTATTTTTGTTGTCTCAGCTATCTTAGCAGGAATCGCAGGAGCATTATATGTTCCTCAAGTAGGGATTATAAATCCTAGTGTTTTCTCACCAATGTTTTCAATTGAGCTTGTTATTTGGGTTGCAATTGGTGGAAGAGGGACTTTATATGGAGCTATTATTGGTGCCTTTATTGTAAATTACGCAAGTACTTACTTTACCTCTGCTCTTCCAGAAGTTTGGCTTTATGCTCTTGGTGGACTGTTTGTTATTGTGACACTATTTTTGCCAAAAGGCGCTGTTGGTTTTATAAAAAAATTGAATTTAAAAAAATATACTGAGGTGAGCAATGCTTCTTCTTGAACATGATAATACAGATAATATTGGTGAGCTTAAAAAAGGGAATAGGATTCTATATCTAGATGATGTAACAGTTAGTTTTGACGGTTTTAAAGCATTGAATTCTCTTTCTTTAACAATTGAATATGAGGAACTTAGATGTATTATTGGTGCTAATGGTGCAGGAAAATCAACAATGATGGATGTAATCACTGGAAAAACAAGACCTGATACTGGTAACGTTGTTTTTGGTCAAGCAGTTGATTTACTTAAGATGGATGAACCAGCGATTGCTCAAATTGGTATAGGAAGAAAGTTTCAAAAACCTACAGTATTTGAAGGACATAGTGTATTTGAAAATTTAGAGTTAGCAATGAAGGGTGATAAGAGATTTTTTAAAACACTGTTTGCATGTATGAGTGGAGAACAAAGAGATAAAATTGAAGAAGCTATGGTTTTAATTGGGCTAAAAGATTTTTATAAAAAAGAGGCTAGTATACTTTCTCATGGACAAAAACAGTGGCTTGAAATTGGTATGCTTTTAATGCAAGATCCAAAAGTGTTATTGGTTGATGAACCAGTTGCAGGCATGACCCCAGGAGAAGTTGAAAAAACTGGGCAAATTTTGACAGATTTGTCAAAGAATCATAGTGTGGTTGTAGTTGAACATGATATGGAATTTATAAGAAGTATTGCTAAAAAAGTTACTGTCTTACATGAGGGCTCTGTTTTGGCTGAAGGTTCTATAAAAAATATTCAAGAAAATGAAAAAGTGCGTAAAGTATATTTAGGTGAATAATTATGATTAAGATAGATAAACTAAACCAGTTTTATGGACAAAGTCATACTTTGTGGGATTTAACATTAGAATTAAATACAGGTAATTGTACTTGCTTGATGGGAAGAAACGGTGTTGGTAAAACTACATTAGCAAAAGCTATTATGGGGTTACTTCCTGTTAAAAGTGGTTCAATTATATATGATGGTAAGGATATAAGTAAATTAAGTTCTGACAAAAGAGCTGGCATAGGAATTGGATATGTTCCTCAAGGTAGAGAAATTTTTTCTCAACTTAGTGTAAAAGAAAATTTAGATATAGGTCTATTAGGCAATAGAAATGGCTTGAAAAGTGTCCCACAAAAAATTTATGAACTTTTTCCTGTTTTAAAAGAGATGTTAAAAAGAAAAGGTGGAGATTTAAGTGGTGGGCAACAGCAACAACTTGCAATTGCTAGAGCTTTGTGTATAGAGCCAAAACTTTTAATACTAGATGAGCCATCAGAAGGCATACAGCCAAATATTGTACAACAAATAGGAAGTGTTATTGATTATCTTACAAAAGAGGAAAAAATAACTGTTATGTTGATTGAACAAAAATTACCATTTGCAAGAAAACATGGGGATGACTTTTATATTATAGATAGAGGAAGTGTAGTTGCAAATGGAGAAATTTCACAGCTTAGTGATGATATAATTAAACAATATTTATCAGTTTAATTAGGATACAAATGAGTATAAAGTTTAGTTTGAAAGATGACAGTTTTTTTTTAGATAAATTAAAACTACCCTCACGTTACTATTATTTTAACAAGCAAGAAAATTATATAAAATTACTTAATATTGGGGAAGGAATTTTCCCTCAAGACAAAATTAGAACTTCTATTAGTCTCAATAATTCAAATCTCATTTTGACAACAGAATCAGCTACAAAGATTTATCCATCTAAAAAAGAGTATGGAATAAATAAAATAGATATAAATATAGAAAATAATTCAAATTTAGAGTTTTTAAATGATGAACTTATTTTATATAAAGACTCAAAATATATTCAATTTTTTAATTTAAATTATGATGATAATTCTACTTTTTTTTACTCTGATATTTTAAGTAGAGGAAGAAGTTTTGAGGATTTTGATTTTTCCAATGTTTTAATGAAAAACACTTTTTCTTTCAACAAAAAACTTGAATACCTAGAAAAGTTTGATGTAGTAGGTGATGATTTAAAAGATTATATTATTAGAAAAAATAGTGATAATTTTTTATTTTTAAAAATTTATATTACAACAAAAGATAATAAAAAGTTTTTAGATATATTAGAACAAAATAGTTTTAATTCATTTACATATACAAAATCAAAAGACCTACTCATAGGCTCTATTAGCTCAAACAATATGAATGATATCAAAAAAGTTCAAAAAGTTATTTGGGGTTTATACAGACACTTTTTAGGAAAAAATGAGTTTTCTTTAGGCAAGCAATAAATATTATGCCACTACTAAAATAGTGGCTTAATAAGTATTATAAAACAGAAGATAAAAAGTTTTGTAATTCAGGTGTTTGAGGATTGGCAAAAACTTCATCACTTGGACCAGTTTCCCAAACTTTTCCATCGTGCATAAAAACAACTCTATCACCAATATCCTTAGCAAAATTCATCTCATGCGTTACAAGAACTAAGGTCATACCCTCTTTGGCTAAATCTTCTAGTACTTTTAAAACTTCACCAACTAGTTCAGGGTCAAGTGCAGATGTTATCTCATCACATAATAATATTTTAGGAGACATTGCAAGTGAACGAGCTATTGCTACACGTTGCTTTTGACCACCTGAAAGACTATTTGGATATTGATCAAACATTTTATCCATACCAACTTTTTTAAGACACTCTAAGGCAAGTTCTCTACACTCTTTATCTTTTTTTCCTAAAACTAGTTTAGGAGATAGCATTACATTTTGTCCAGTAGTTTTATGAGGATATAGGTTAAATCCTTGAAAAATCATGCCACATTCTTTACTGAGTCTTCTTAGTTGTATATCATTTGTAGTAACTTCTAAATTAGATACAACGATATTTCCCTTTTGATGATTTTCCAACCCATTTATACATCGAAGAAGTGTACTTTTTCCTGAACCTGATCTTCCTATTATAGAGACAACTTCGCCTTTTTTTATCTTAAGATCAATTCCTTTAAGCACATGTTTTTCTCCATAATACTTATGTACATTCTCGATACTAACTAGAGACATTTAATTTCCTTTCTAAATATTTGCTATATCGTGTTAGAGGATAACAAATTACAAAATATAAAATTGCAACCATTGCAAAAACTTTAAATGGCTCAAAGGTTACATTATTTAACATCGTTCCAGCTTTAGTAAGCTCAACAAATCCAATAATTGAGGCAAGTGCAGTACCTTTTACAACTTGAACTGAAAAACCAATAGTTGGAGCTGTTGCTACTCTTATTGACTGAGGAATGATTACATGTACCATTGATTGATAATAGTTTAATCCCAAAGTTTTAGCAGCTTCCCATTGTCCTTTTGGAACAGAGTTTAAACAACCACTCCAAATTTCACACAGATAAGCACTTGTAAATAAAGTCAGAGCTAAACTAGCAGCTGTCCATGGTCCAACTTCAATCCCAAGTAAAGGCAATCCAAAAAATGCTAAGAACAGTTGCATTAGTAAAGGTGTACCTTGAAAAATTTCAACATATATTCTTATAAATGCTGATAAAATGGAGTTCTTTGTCATACGCAGTAAGATAAGTATCCCTGCGACTATCCCTCCACCTACAAAGGCGATAAGAGATAATAAGATTGTCCATCTAGCAGCTAATAATAGATTTTGAAATATATCTAAGGTTGTAAAATCACTCATTTAATTTCCCTCTTTCATTGCTTTTGTTTTAAAGAGTTTTTCACTTACTACTGTAAGCACAAATCTTAAGACAATTGCAAAAATTAAATATATTCCTGTAATTAAAAAGTATGATTCAAAACTCAAAAATGTACGAGACTGTATAAAGTTAGCTGTAAAGGTTAACTCTTCAACAGATATTTGAGATAACACTGATGATCCAAGCATCACAATAACACATTGACTAATCAGGGCTGGGGATATTTTATTAAAAGCTTGTGGTAAAATTATATGAATAAAAATTTGATACCATTTTAATCCTAAAGTTTTACCAGCTTCCCATTGACCTTTATCGGTTGCTTCAATACCTGCTCTAATAATTTCTGTGGAGTATGCTCCAAGATTTATAACCATAGCAATCATACCAGCTTCTAAAGCTGTTAATTTAAAACCAATAGTTGGTAATCCAAAGAATATAAAAAATAGTTGCACAATGAATGGTGTATTTCGCACCACTTCTACAAAACCACCAACTAAATTTTGTAAGAACTTATTTTTTCCTACTCTAGTTGCTGCTCCAATAATTCCAAAGCTAACACCTAAAATAGTTGTTAAAATAGTGATTTGTATAGTTAATATTATACCCGACACTAAATCCTTATAATAAGGGAATAAACCCACAAAATCTAATTGGTAATCCATCTCTTTTCCTTATATTTTATAAATCTTTTGGAAGATCTATTTTTAACCATTTTTGAGATGTTGTATTTAATTTTCCATTTGCTTTTAAATCTTTAATTAAACCATTTAAATAAGCAGTTAGTTCTGGTTGTTTCTTTTTAAGACCAATATAACAAGGAGAATTTTTTATTGCAAATTTTGTTTCTGGTGCTGTATTTGGATATTTTTTAGCAATATCACTTACAATAATATTTCCAGTTGCAATCAACTTAACTTGTCCAGAAACAAAAGCTGAGATTGTTATACTATTGTCTTCAAATCTTTTAATAGTAACAGATGAATCAACTAGTTTACTTAATTCTATATCTTCTACAGAACCACGAGTTACACCTACTGTTTTACCTTTTAAATCAGCTGCTGATGATACTTTTACATCTTTAGTTCCAAATACTCCTAAGAAAAAAGGTGCATATGCATCTGTAAAGTCAATCGCTTTTTGTCTTGCTGGATTTTTACCTAAGCTTGAAATAATTAAATCAGCTTTTCCTGTTTGCAAATAAGGTATTCTATTTGCACTAGTAACTGGTACTAATTTTAGTTTTACGCCTAAATCTGTAGCAATATATTGTGCCATATCAACATCATAACCCTGAATGCTCATATCTTTTGCTACTGAACCAAATGGTGAAAAATCTTGAGGAACAGCAACTTTAATTACGCCTGATTTTTTAATATCAGCTAATTGATTTGCATTTAATAAACTTGCACTTAGTAGTGCCCCTATAGCTACTGCTTTGAATAAAACATTTTTGAACATCTTTTTTCCTTTTGAAAAATATTGTTGACACTTATAGTCTATAATCTAGAGATTTAAACTACAAAATATCAATCGTGTGAACAATTTTAGACAATAATGACTAGATTGTCAACACAATAATTGTATAAAAAATAACCATATTCATCTAATTAACTGTTTTATTTCTTAAAATTGTATATTTTCTATACAAATATTGTCTACAATTATTTTAGACAATATTGTATAATTACGGAATATATTTGAAAGGAGTATAGATGGAAAACGAAATTATAGAGCTTTCAATAGAAGAAACTATTATTAATTACATATTTGACGAAATATTTGATAAGAATTTTCAACCAGGTATGAAACTTCCTGAAAGTGCATTTGCTCAAACATTTAATGTAAGTAGAGATTCTGTTAGAAAAGCTTTTAGTCAATTACAAAGTATGGGTATAGTTACATATAAAAAGAATCAAGGTTTTTATTTAAAATGGTTGACCCAAGAAGATACTAAAAATGTATATGCTGCAAGAAATATAATAGAAGTAGGAATAATCACTATAATAACCCAAAAATACTCTTTAGGACAAATTGACTTATCCTCACTAAAAAATGAAGTAGAAACAGAAAAGTACCTAAAAACTACCTTTCAAAATGGAGAATATGTAAAAACATCATGTGATTTTCACCTTAACTTAGCTTTTTTAAGTGGAAATGAGTTTTTAATCAATGCTTTAACTCCTCTAATACCACTAAGTATCTTAGCGGGACTAGTTTATGAAGATAGTACTTCTCATTTTTGCTCATATGATGAACATAACAATTTAATTAAAGCAATTGAATCAAATGACATAGAATATGCAAAAAGTATTATGAATCACCATTTACATCATTGTGTAGAGGCTTTAAACTTTGAAAAAACCAATAAACAAATATCATCTATAATCAATTTAAAAGTACAATCATGAATTTTGAAGAACAATACCCAAGGGATATGATAGGTTATGCAAATGAGCCTGTTCATCCAAAGTGGCCAAATAAAGCAAAAATAGCTTTACAATTTGTACTTAATTATGAAGAGGGAGCTGAGAGTTCAATCTTACATGGAGATGAAGCTTCCGAAGTATTTTTATCAGAGATGAACAATCCAGAAGCTTTTATGGGACAAAGACATAAGTCAATAGAATCACTGTATGAGTATGGCTCTAGAGTTGGAGTCTGGAGGATATTGGAACTTTTTAAAGAATTTGATATACCTATTACTATTTTTGCAGTGGCTATGGCAGTGGCTAGAAATCCAAAACTTGCAGAATATTTAGCAAAGTATGACTATGACATTTGTTCTCATGGCTATAGATGGATTAATTATCTAAATATTAGTAAAGAACTTGAACGTGACCACTTATATAAAAGTATCGAAGTTTTAGAAAAGATGATAGGCAAACGTCCTCTTGGTTGGTATACAGGACGAGATAGTGAAAATACAAGAGACTTAGTAGTTGAAGAGGGGGGATTTTTATATGACAGTGATGCATATAACGATGACTTGCCATATTTTGCACCGGAAATTACAACAAAAGAGCATTTAGTAATTCCCTATACCATGGATAACAATGATATGAGATTTGTGCCAAGTGGCTTTAATAATAGTGACCAATTTTTTAATTATCTAAAAGATAGTTTCGATGCACTCTATTTAGAAGGTTCGTATGCACCTAAGATGATGTCAGTTGGTATGCATTGTAGGATTTTAGGAAAGCCTGGAAGAATAATGGCTATGAGAAGATTTTTAGAGTATGTGAGAAATTTTGATGATGTTTGGTTTTGTACAAGATTAGATATTGCACAGCACTGGATAAATAATTTTGGAAATATAAAAGGTAATAAATGATTAATGTAACAAGTTTAGATTTAGGAACAAAAGTTTTACATGTAAGCGATGATTTTTTTGCAAATGCAGAGCGTATGTTAGAGGAAAGCCAACCAGTATTTAAAGATGAGTACGATGAGAATGGACACTGGATGGATGGCTGGGAAACTAGAAGAAGAAGAGATAGTAAAAATGATTTTTGTATTATTAAACTAGGAGCAAGTTCTAAAATAAACTCTTTTGAAGTTGATACTGCTCACTTTAAAGGAAACTATCCTTTAGCTGTTTCTATTATGGCTTGTTGTGCAAAAAATATAAAGGATGAAGAGCTTACTAAGCATCCTGAAAATTTTGAGTGGAAAGAACTACTTGTGCAAAGTGATTTAGAGGGAGATACAAAACATGATTTTAAATCTTCATGTCAAGATGAAGTTACACACTTAAGAATGGATATTTTTCCTGATGGTGGAATTGCAAGATTTAAAGCTTTTGGAACAATTTGTTTTGATGAAAAACTTTATGATAAAGAAAATATCAATGTCTTATCTATGTTACATGGAGCAAGAGCAGTTAGCACAAATAATGAATTTTTTGGGGAACTCAAAAATATATTAAAAGAGAAAGATGCCTTAAATATGGGTGATGGTTGGGAAACTAGAAGAAGAAGAAAACCTGGATTTGATTGGGGCATAATAGAGTTGGCAAAACCAGCTATTATTGATAATATTATGTTAGATACAAACTTTTTTAAAGGTAATTTTCCTGATTCTTTCTCTATTTGTAGTGCCTTTGTAGAAGAGTCAACCGATAAGTCAATCGTAACACAAAGTATATTTTGGGAAGAGCTAATACCAAGTCAAAAACTTGAAATGGACAATAAACACTACTATGATCAAAGTGTTTTACTACACAATAAACCAATTACACACATAAGAATAAATATTTTTCCTGATGGTGGAGTATCAAGACTCAAACTTTTTGGTAAATTTATAAAAGATGAAGAGTTAAAAGATTTAGTATGAGAAAAGTTATAAAACCAGAGATTCTTACAAAGATAAGTTTTAAAAAGTATGGGAAAGTAATCTCTTGTGAAGATAGTGATTCAAAGATTATCAATGAAGGTTTTGCCAAAAAACATTATGAACTATGTATCATGGATGCAAATGAAAAAGGTGGAAAATCGACTCTTCATATCTATGAAGCAAAAAAAAGAGAATTTCCTTTGAAAATCTCTATGTTAGAAAAACATCCATTTTTTTCACAAACTTTTATGCCAAGAAGTACAAAACCTTTTTTGGCTGTTGTTGCATTAGGAGATAAAAAACCTGACTTATCTACTTTACAAGCATTTATTACCAATGGTAATCAAGGGGTTCATTACGATAGAGGAGTTTGGCATTTTCCTTTGATAAGTTTAGAAGATAATGAACAGTTTATTGTAGTAGACAGAACAGATTGTAAAATCGAAGAAAATAAACTTGAAGAGTGTATTGAGTATCACTTTGAAAATGAAGAAATAATATTACATAAGGATAATTAAATGGGTAAATATACAAAGGTTGGAACATTACAAGTTGACAATGAACTATTAAATCTAATTAATCAAGAGATTATTCCAAATACAAATGTTGAAGTAGTTCAATTTTGGAAAAAATTTGAAGATATTATTACTGACTTATCACCAATAAATAAGGCACTTTTAGAAAAAAGAGATGAGTTACAACTAAAAATGGATGCTTGGTATAAAGATAATATTTATAATGAAAATGATTTGCGAGAATATAAAAGTTTTTTAAAAGAGATTGGTTATTTAGTTGAGGAGAAAAAAGATTTTAAAATTGCAACTGAAAATGTAGATGAAGAGGTATCTTTACAAGCAGGCCCTCAACTAGTAGTTCCTGTTAAAAATGCCAGATTTGCTCTTAATGCTGCAAATGCAAGATGGGGAAGTTTATATGATGCTCTTTATGGTACAAATGCAATTGCAGAAGAAGATGGTTTACAAATTACAAAAGAATATAATAAAAAAAGAGGTGAAGCGGTAATTACTTACGCAAAAGAGTATTTAGATGAGATTTTTCCACTTAAAAATGCTTCACATAAAAATGTTAGTTCGTATACAATAGTTGAAGGTAAGTTACAAGTTACTCTTGATAAGGGGTTGGCTACTAGCTTAGAAGATGAGAGTAAATGTATAGGATTTACTGGAGATAAACTAAATCCTAAATCTATTGTATTGAAAAACAATAACTTACATGTAGAAGTTTTATTGGATAAAAATAATTTTATTGGAGCAGAAGATAAAGCAGGAGTAGCAGATATAATTGTTGAAGCGGCAGTTACTACTATTATGGATTGTGAAGATTCTGTTGCTGCTGTTGATGCTCAAGATAAAGTTGAAGTTTATAGAAACTGGTTTGGTCTTATGAAAGGTGATTTGAAAGAGACCTTTTTAAAAGATGATAAAACTATAACAAGAAAATTAAATGAAGATAGAGTATATACAACTTTAGATGACAAGAAACTAGTTTTACATGGAAGAAGTTTACTTTTTATAAGAAATGTAGGTCATCTTATGACAAGTCCTGCTATCTTAGATAAAGATGGAAATGAAGTTTATGAAGGTATTATGGATAGTATGATCACCGTTTTAGCTGCTCTTACTGATATAAATAGTACCAATATAAAGTCAAATAGTAAAACAAAAAGTGTATATATAGTAAAACCAAAAATGCATGGACCTGATGAGGTTTCTTATGCTGTAAATGTTTTTGAGAGAGTTGAAGAAGCTTTATCTCTACCAAAAAATACAATAAAAATAGGAATTATGGATGAAGAGAGAAGAACAACCATAAATCTAAAAGAGTGTATAAGGGAAGCTAAAGAGAGAGTAGTATTTATAAATACTGGATTTTTAGATAGAACAGGTGATGAGATTCATACTTCTATGCTAGCAGGTGCATTTGTACCAAAAACAGATATGAAACAGCAAACTTGGATTAAAGCTTATGAAGATTGGAATGTTGATATTGGCTTAAAGTGTGGATTACAACAAAAAGCACAAATAGGAAAAGGGATGTGGGCAATGCCTGATGAAATGGCTGCTATGTTAGATCAAAAAATAGCCCATCCAAAATCAGGAGCAAATACAGCTTGGGTACCTTCACCAACGGGTGCTGTTTTACACTCTATTCATTATCATAAAGTAAATGTACTAGCAATACAAGAAGAGCTTAAAAATAAATCAAGAGCAAGTTTAGATGACTTGTTAACTCTTCCACTTTTAAAAGATACTTTAAATAAAGAACAAATCAAATTAGAATTAGACAATAATTGTCAAGGGCTTTTAGGATATGTAGTCAGGTGGATTGATGCAGGGATTGGCTGTTCAAAAGTACCTGATATTAACAATATTGGACTGATGGAAGATAGAGCAACATTGAGAATTTCTTCGCAGCATATTGCAAATTGGTTGGAACATGGTATTTGTACAAAAGAGCAAGTAATGGATTCTTTAAAAGCTATGGCAGTTGTGGTTGATAAACAAAATAAAAAGGATGCAACATACAATCCTATTGCTCCAACTTTTGATGGTATTGCTTTTAAAGCAGCGTGCGATTTAATCTTTAAAGGTAAAGAGCAACCAGCAGGTTATACAGAACCTATACTTCATGAATATAGAAGAAAATATAAAAATATAAATGAATAGTTTTTATACAAATAAACAAAAAAATATTTTGATGAATTTGATATACTCAATTACAGATATTATTTAAGGAGATTAAATGTTTCTAACTAATCGTGAACAAGAAAAGTTAATGCTTTACACGGCTGCAAAACTTGCCCAAGAGCGAAAAGATAGAGGGTTAAAGTTAAACTTTCCAGAAGCAACAGCAATTATAAGCTCATATATAATTGAGGGTGCTAGAGATGGTAAAAGTGTAGCTGAACTTATGGTAGATGCTACAAAAGTTTTATGTGAAAATGATGTGATGGATGGAATCGCTTCAATGATGCATATGGTTCAAGTAGAAGCAACTTTTAACGATGGTACAAAGTTAGTAACAGTACACAATCCAATTACTTTAAGTAAAAAAGCAGATATTGAACCAGGAGAATATTTTATCTCAAGTGGTGAAATATCTTTAAATGAAAACATTGAACTTACAACTATAGAAGTTGAAAACAGAGGTGATAGACCAGTTCAAATTGGGTCACACTATCACTTTTTTGAAGTAAATAAAGAGCTTTGTTTTGATAGAGCACAAGCTTATGGTAAAAGACTAGATATTCCAGCTGGTACTTCAGTTAGGTTTGAGCCAGGGTCATCTAAAGAAATCAATCTTATAAGTTTTACGGGTAAAAGATATATGAGTGGATTTAATGGTTTGGTTGAAGGATTCTTAGATGATGCATCAACAAAAGAAAATGCTATGAAAAATTTAGAAAAGTTTTTAGGAGTATAGTATGAAAATATCAAAAGAAAAATATGCTTCAATGTATGGACCAACAACAGGAGATAGATTTAGACTCTCAGATACATCTTTAATAGCAAAAATAGAAAAAGATTATACAATTTATGGTGAAGAGAGTAAGTTTGGTGGTGGTAAGACCATCCGTGATGGTATGGCTCAAAGTCCGACAGCTGTTGATGTTGCTGATTTGATTATTACCAATGCTACTATTATTGATTATACAGGTATATATAAGGCTGATATAGGAATTAAAGATGGGATTATTATAGCCATTGGAAAATCAGGAAATCCTAATTTATGTGATGGAATTACAGAGGGCTTAGAGATAGGAGCCAATACAGAGATACTTTCAGCTGAAGGTAAAATAATCACAGCAGGTGGGATTGATTCACATATCCATTTTATATCTCCTGGTCAAATTGATGAAGCACTTTCAAGTGGAGTCACTACAATGATAGGTGGAGGAACAGGACCAAATACTGGAACTAATGCTACAACTTGTACTCCTGGAGAGTGGAATATAGCTAAGATGATACAAAGTGTAGATAACTTTCCACTAAATTTTGGTTTCATGGGTAAAGGAAATAGTTCTTGTAAAGAGGCATTAGAGTCTCAAGTAAAAGCTGGAGCTATGGGACTTAAACTACATGAAGATTGGGGAAGTACACCAAAAGCTATAGATACATGTTTGAGTGTTGCAGATGAGTTGGATGTACAAGTAGCAATTCATACAGATACTTTAAATGAGTCAGGATTTGTAGATAATACAGTGGATTCTTTTAACAATAGAACAATCCATACTTTCCATAGTGAAGGTGCTGGTGGTGGTCATGCTCCTGATATTATGAAAGTTGCAGGGATGGCAAATATTTTACCGTCTAGTACAAATCCAACTTTACCATATACTAAAAATACAATTGAAGAACATCTTGATATGCTTATGGTGTGTCATCACCTTAGTCCAAAGATTCCTGAAGATGTAAGTTTTGCAGAGAGTAGGATTAGAGGAAAAACAATTGCAGCTGAAGATGTACTTCACGATATAGGAGCTATTAGTATAACGAGTTCTGATTCACAAGCAATGGGAAGAGTAGGGGAAGTTCTTATAAGAACTTGGCAAGTTGCAGACTCTATGAAACAACAACGTGGAGCGCTAAAAGAAGATGATAAAGAGAGTGATAACAATAGAATCAAAAGATATATTGCAAAATATACTATAAACCCAGCTATTGCTTGTGGGATTGATGAGCATGTTGGAAGTGTTGAAGTTGGTAAAATGGCTGATTTAGTACTTTGGAATAGAGCATTTTTTGGAGTAAAACCTGAAATTATCATTAAAGGTGGTTTTATAGCTCTTTCTTTAATGGGAGATTCAAATGCTTCAATCCCAACACCAGAACCTAGTATGTATAGACCTATGTTTGGAAGTTTAGGAAAAGCAAGTGCTAAAACATCAGTGATTTTTACTTCTAAAGTAGCATTAGATAGTGGCATAAAAGATAAACTAGATATTGATAAATCAATGTTAGCTGTTAAAAATACAAGAAATATTGGTAAAAAAGATATGAAGTTAAATGATTTTATAGGTGATATTCAAGTAGATGCAGAAACTTATGATGTAACAGTCAATGGTGAACTAATAGAATCAAACTATGTTGAAACTGTGCCAATGGCAAAAAAATATTTTATGTTTTAGGAAGTTTGATGATTAAAAAAGTTATAGAAGTTCAACACAATGTTATATCAGATGATAGAGTTGAGCTTAGCTGGTATGATATGCAAAAACCAAATCTATCCGCAGTAACACAAAATGATAAAGAGTTTATAATAAAAATCAAATTTACGCATCTTCATGAAAAAGATGTGTTGGTATGTGAAGATGGATATAAAATAGAAGTTTTAAAAGATAAAGATGAGATATATGAAATAACTTTTGAAGAGAGTTTGATGTTTGCAAAATATGCCTATGAGATAGGAAATAGACATCAGCCTATTTGTATAGAAACTCAAAAAATAACTATCTTGGATGATATCTCTTTATCCGATATTATTGTGGCATTAAAGACAGAAAATGGTGTACATGTAAAAAAAACAAGAGGATATTTTCAGCCAAATGGAAAAGCACATCACTCACATTAATGCCTTAAGTAGGTTTTTACAGATTCTTGATGGGAGTTTTCCTTCGGGCGCATTTGTTCACTCTTTTGGACTAGAGCCTCATATTGTTCTTGAACAAGTGCAAGATAAAAATACTCTTAGAGATTATTTTAATAATTTGATTATTGATCAGTATCAAAGACTAGAGTTTGTACATGTAAAGAAAGTGTACAAACTTTTACAAGAAAATAGGTTAAATTTAATTATAAAAGAAGATGAAAAGTATGCTGCTATGCTGAATTTTGATTATGCAAAAGCATCAAAAGATATGGGTGAAAACTATTTAAAACATATAAATTTTGATATTTCAAAAGAGATAGTAAAAAGCTATTTTGAGTTTGTTAAAAGTAATAAAGCAGTAGGCAATGAATTAACTATTTTGAGTGTTTATACATATGAGTTAGATTTGGATTGTACTATGTTTTTACTGTTATGGTGCAAAAAAAGCTTGATAAATATTGCCTCTGCTTCTTTAAAAATTTCAAGAATCAAACCAACAGAAATTCAACAACTACTCTTTGAATTTGATGAAGTTTTAGAAAACTACATAAATGATAGCTCAAAAAGGATAAGTAATTTTAATCCTCTTTTTGAAGAGGTTATATTTCAACATACTAATCTAGAGCCAAAACTTTTTATGACATAAGGAACAAAATGAGTATTAAAGTAGGAATAGCAGGACCAGTGGGAAGTGGAAAAACTTCTATTATTGAGTATTTAACAAATTTGTTACAAAGTGAATACAAAATTGGTATTGTAACAAATGATATATATACAACAGAAGATGCTAATTATCTAAAAACAAAACTTGATATAGATAGTGACATGATTATAGGTGTAGAGACTGGTGGTTGCCCACACACTGCTATAAGAGATGATATATCTATGAATTTAAAAGCATGTGAGTATTTAGAAAAAGAATTTCAACCTGATATTATATTTGTTGAAAGTGGAGGAGATAATTTGTCTGCTACATTTTCTTATGAATTGGTTGATTATTATGCTTATATTATAGATGTTGCTCAAGGTGGAGATATCCCTCGTAAAAAAGGAGCAGGTTTACTCTTTTCTGATTTATTAGTTGTAAATAAAACCGATTTGGCACCTTATGTAGGAGTTAATTTAGAACAGATGAAATCAGATGTAAAAGACAATAGAAAAAATAAACCTTTTTTGTTTATCTCAAATCAAGAAGAAGAGACTATTGTCAAACTCAAAGATTGGATAATAGCTCTTTTATAGCTTGAACTTAAGCCAGTTATATTATTTTTATTATCATTTTTTAAAGATTTAGTTAATAAAAATATTCTACAAACTTTTTATTATAAAATAAATTGTAATAATTAATAATTAATAATTTTTCCGTTTTTTTATATCTATATATTATTCCTTTTAGTAATATAATCCAAATTATATTAAGGATTTGGATTGAAAATATCAACTAGGATGCTTATATCAACAGTAACTGCATTGTTTCTTATAGGTATAATATTAATAGGATTAGCCTACAATGTTATGAAAGATGAAGCGAATGCATCTTTCAAAGAAGCAGAACATAGTGAGTATAAAGCTAAAAAAGATGAGTTAAAAAATGTAATATTAGTAGTACAAGGTGTAGCTCAAGCTATTTATGATGAAGGGATACTAGAAGGAAAAAATGACGATACTATAAAAGCTAGTATCAAAAAGGCATTTTTAAATCTATCCTATTTTCACGATAATAGTGGATATGTTTTTATCTATGATTATGATGGAACGAATATACTTAATCCCAAAAATAGGTCTACTGAAGGCGAAAATTATAATCATATAAAAGATGATAATGGTGTTTATTTTATAAAAGAACTTATACAATTAGCAAAAAATGGTGGTGGTATAGTTGAGTATATTTACCCAAAAAGAAAGGGTGAAAAGCCTGAGCCAAAATTTTCTTATGGTATTGGTTTTGATAAATATGGATGGATGCTAGGTACAGGTATTTATGTAGATAATGTTAAAAAAGAACTAGCAATAAAAAAAGCAAAGAGTGATGAAATGATTGCTAAAAGTGTAAGCTTTTTTATATTAGTATCGGTAATTGTTATTGCATTAAGCCTTTTATTGATTTATTTAAGTATTAAACAATCAGTTACTAAACCTCTTAATGAGTTAATAAATAGAACTAAAGACCTTTCCCATGGAGACGGAGACTTAACAAGAAAATTAGAAGTAAAAGGTAGAGATGAGATAGCACAAGCAAGTGAAGGAATCAATACTTTTATAGAAAAAGTACGTATCTTGATCGCTGATGCAAAAAACTTATCAAATGAAAACTCTTCGATTTCTCATGAACTCTCAACTACTGCTCTTGAAGTAGGAAGACTCGTTGAAGATTCAATGGGAATAGTTAACGAGACTACAAAACAAGCAAGTGAAATGAAAGAAGATATTGGTGTTAGCGTAAATGATGCAAAAACTTCTAAGCAAGATTTAGAAAATGCAAATATCTTTTTAAAAGAGGCAAATAACGAGATACTCAATCTTACAGAAAATATAAAATTAAGTGCTGCTACTGAAATTGCACTGGCTACAAGAATTCAGGAATTAAGTTTAGATACAGAACAAGTTAAAGACATACTTTTAGTTATAGGAGATATTGCTGACCAAACTAATCTTTTAGCACTTAATGCTGCCATTGAAGCTGCACGTGCAGGTGATCATGGTCGTGGTTTTGCTGTTGTCGCTGATGAGGTAAGAAAACTTGCAGAACGTACACAAAAGTCGCTTGTTGAGATAAATTCAACTATCAGTATTATTGTCCAAGCTATTATGGATGCAAGTGAACAGATGGGTAACAACTCTAAAAAAGTGGAAGAATTAAGTGATACTGCTACTGGAGTCGAAAGTAAAATCAATGAATTATCTAATATAATGAATAATGCAACAAGTGTGGCGGATACAACTGTAAATTCTTATATACAAACAGGAGATGATATTGGAGTAATGATCACAAGTGTAAGTGAAATGAATGGTATATCTACTCAAAATGCACGGAGTGTAGAAGAGATTGCAAGTGCAGCTGAACATATGAATAAAATGACGGAATCTTTAAACAATAAACTAAGTGAGTTCAGAACATAATTTTATATAGGAGGATTTATTATCCTCCAAGTTACTAGAAACAAATCACTTATTTTATTAAAAGCGTGGATATATAAATGATTATGGAATATAATAGTATCGAAGAGTTAGTTAGTAATATAGATGGATTTAAGATAGAGTATTTGCAAATAGGTGAAGGAAAATGTAAATGCTGTTTAAATAAAAAAGATTTAGGTCCAATACAAATTTATCAGATAGAAATTGATAAAACTATAGAATATAGAATGGAAAACGATGTAGACTATTACTGTTTTAGTATTCCAGATAAATATTATTCACACTCTTTATTATATACAAATATCTATGATGATATGTTTATATTGAGTAAACCTAATTGTAGATTTTTTGGAAAAATCAAATCTATATATAAAGGAATTTTAATAATAATTAAAAAAGAGTTTTTAAATCACGAAGTATTTTGTTTAGAAGGAGGAGTACATAAAGTTTCTAAGAAAAGTATTTTGTTTGAATTAAAAGAACTAATATATTCTATATTGAGTTCAAACGATGAAACTATAGAAATCAATAACAATTATGTTAATGCAATATTAAAAAAAATTATGCAAATGATTTTAAATGTAAAAGATGATATTTTTGATAAAAGACTTTATGACAATAAAGAGCTATATACTTTTTATAAGATATCACGATATATGAAAGAAAATATAGTATATTCTCCTAAAATAATCTCTTTATCAAAAAAGTTCAATATACATGAAAGAACATTAAGAAATATTTTTATTAGACAGATTGGTATTTCACCAAAACAATATCAAAAAGCTTTAAAAATGAATATATTAAAAGTGTATTTAATAAAGAATCCTAAAAAAAATATCTCTAATGCACTAATTGATTGTGGATTAGAACATCAAAGTTTAGTTTCGCGAGATTTTAAAAAATATTTACAGGTTACTCCATCTGAATACAGATCTAAGCTAGAGTTGAATAGTAAAAAAACTGTAATGAAAATAAAAAAAGATTGAATTTACTTTGATTGTAGTACTTTTTTGTCAAACAAATCACTATAAATATATAAATTAACAATTTTGCAAGTTATATTTGCAAAATTGTTGCTCTTTAAAAACCTTTACATGTAAACATCAAAAAAATATCAATACTCATAAAAACCCCTAAAATAGGGCAACAAAGTTTTTTTTATTGTTAATAATTCTCTGTGGAACACTATATGTAATGTAAGTTTACAAATAAACAAACACAAGGAGTTAATATGTCAGAATTAAGACAAATTGCATTTTACGGCAAGGGTGGTATTGGTAAGTCAACAACTTCACAAAATACTTTAGCAGCTATGTGTCACTACTATGGACAAAAGATTTTAATTGTTGGATGTGATCCAAAAGCGGATTCAACTAGACTTATATTACACGAAAAAGCACAAAATACAATTATGCAACTAGCAAGCGAAGCAGGAAGTGTTGAAGATCTAGAACTTGAAGATGTATGTAAAGCAGGTGCTGGTGAATTTAATCCAGACGATACTGAGTTTAGTGATGGTTATATTATGTGTACAGAATCTGGTGGTCCTGAGCCAGGAGTTGGTTGTGCTGGTCGTGGTGTTATTACTGCTATTAACTTTCTTGAAGAAGAGGGTGCATATGATGATGAATTAGATTTCGTTTCTTATGACGTTCTTGGTGATGTTGTTTGTGGTGGATTTGCGATGCCAATTCGTGAAGGTAAAGCACAAGAAATTTATATCGTTATGTCTGGTGAAATGATGGCAATGTATGCTGCAAATAATATTTCAAAAGGTATTTTAAAGTATGCAAATACTGGTGGTGTTAGACTAGCTGGTCTTATCTGTAATGCTCGTATGACTGATAGAGAGTATGATCTAGCGAAAAACTTAGCAACACAAATCGGTACTCAAATGATTCACTTCGTACCACGTTCAAATCACGTTCAACGTGCTGAGCTTAGACGTATGACTGTTGTTGAATTTTCACCAAAATCTGAACAAGCTTTAGAGTATAAAGAGTTAGCTAGAAAAATCATTGCAAATGACTTAAAAGTTATCCCAACTCCTTTAGAAATGGATGATCTTGAAAACCTACTTATGGAATTCGGACTTGAAGAAGAAGTTGAAGAAGATGCAATCGGTAAAAGAGCTGAAGAGGCATAAAAATTAGATGATGCTTTAGTTCTTGCCAAAGGCAAAGCTTTAGTGCAATGAATTGAATTTGGACTTGTTCAAATTTAAGAAAATAATTAAATGAAAAATATTGTAGGAGAATAATATGTTTATATGTGGATACCACTTCCCAGCAAGTGAAGGAAATGATGTTAGTTTTGATAAAGTTATTGAAAAAGTAGAAACAAGTGTTGGAGATACAGCAGGTAAAACTGTAAGTTTAACAGGTGAAACTGCTAAAGGTGAAGTTGTAGTTGAACTTGAAGTACCTGCGGGAACTTTTGCTCATAAAGCATTTGTAGATTATTTTAATACAGCAGATATTGAAGGAGATACTAAAATGGTTTATTTTACAAATAAATATCAAATTAGTGAAATCTCAAAAGTAGCTGATGGTGATGTAACAAAAGATTTATGTAGAAAACTAGATGACATGAATCTATATAGAGTAAAAGTAGCTTAATTGCTACTTTTTTCTTAAAGGAGAAATTATGGGACCAGAAACATTAGAAAATTTACAGAATGAAGCTATTGAAGAGGTATTAAAAGCATACCCTGCAAAAGCTGCTAAAAATAGAGCGAAACACTTAGGCGTTGATACTCCTGATGGTGTAAAAGGTGCTTGTGATTCTACAAGAAGTAACAAGCAAACAGTTCCAGGGGTAATGAGCCAACGTGGTTGTGCCTATGCTGGAAGTAAAGGTGTTGTTTGGGGTCCTATTAAAGATATGATTCATATTTCTCATGGACCAATAGGATGTGGACAATATAGCCGTGCTGGTCGTAGAAACTATTATATAGGAACTACAGGAATTGACACTTTTGTAACAATGAACTTTTCTACAGATTTTGGAGAAAAAGATATTGTATTTGGTGGAGATAAAAAACTAAAAAAAGCTTTAGAAGAGATTGATGAGCTATTTCCTTTAAACAATGGTATATCTGTTCAATCAGAATGTCCGATTGGTCTAATTGGTGATGATATTCAAGCTGTTGCTAAAAAACATAAAGCAGATAGTTCTAAACCAACTATTGCTGTTTCTTGTGAAGGTTTCCGTGGTGTGTCTCAGTCTTTGGGTCACCATATTGCAAATGATATGATTCGTGATGAAGTTATGCCAGATGCTAGTGCCAGAAAAGATTTTGATAGTACTGAGTATGATGTAGCTATTATTGGTGATTATAACATCGGTGGTGATGCTTGGAGTTCAAGAATATTACTTGAAGAGATGGGTCTTAGAGTTATTGCTCAATGGAGTGGTGATGCTACTTATAAAGAGTTAGCAATTGCACCTAAAGCAAAGCTTAACCTTCTTCACTGTTACCGTTCAATGAACTATATTAGTAGACACATGGAACAAGAATTTGGTGTGCCTTGGATGGAATATAACTTTTTTGGACCTTCAAAAACAACAGAAAGTTTAAGAAAAATCGCTGAGTTTTTTGGACCAGAGATTCAAGAAAAAACAGAAGCTGTTATCGCAAAATATACAAAAATGACAGATGAAGTAATCGCTAAGTATAAGTCAAAACTAGAAGGCAAAAAAGTAATGCTTTATGTTGGTGGACTTAGACCCCGTCACGTTATTGGTGCTTATGAAGATCTTGGTATGGAAATAATCGGTACAGGATATGAATTTGGTCATGGTGATGATTATAAAAGAACTAAAGACGAAATTGAGCGTTCAACTCTTATTTATGATGATGTTAATGAATATGAACTTGAAAAGTTTGTTCAAAAACTAAAGCCAGATTTAGTTGCATCAGGTGTAAAAGAGAAGTATGTATTCCAAAAGATGGGACTTCCTTTTAGACAAATGCACTCATGGGATTATAGTGGTCCTTATCATGGATATGACGCATTTGCAATTTTTGCAAAAGATATGGATTTAGCTTTAAATTCTCCTGTATGGAGTCATACAAAAGCACCATGGGAAAAAACTGAAGAAGTAGGAGCGTAATATGCAAGACGTAGAAAACATTGTAAACGGACAAAAACTATTTTTAAAAGATGAATATCAAGAAGTATTTAAAAATAAAAAAGAATTTGAAGGAAACTACGGCTCTACTAATCCTGAAAAAGTGAAGGAAGTAGCTGAGTGGACAAAGTCATGGGAATATCGTGAAAAGAACTTAGAAAGAGAAGCTATCACGGTAAATCCTGCTAAAGCATGTCAACCTCTTGGAGCTATCATGGCTGGGCTTGGTTTTGAAAACACTATGCCTTATGTACATGGCTCTCATGGTTGTGTTGCATACTTTAGAAGTTATTTTACAAGACACTTTAAAGAACCAACTCCTTGTGTAAGTGATTCTATGAGTGAATCAGCTGCGGTTTTTGGTGGTCTTGCAAATATGAAAGATGGTATTAGAAACTGTAACGCTCTTTATAAGCCTGAGATGATTGCTGTTAGTACTACATGTATGGCAGAAGTTATCGGTGATGATTTAAATGCTTTTGTTTTAGGAGCTATTGAAAATGCAGAAGGTGAGCTTGATAATACAGCTATCACTTATGCACATACTCCATCTTTTGTTGGTAGTCATATAACTGGTTATGATAATATGATTAAGTCGATTTTAGAGCAACTTAATCCTCCAAGAGCAGAAAAAGTAGAAGATGCTGAGCGTATCAATATTATTCCAGGATTTGAACCATACCTTGGAAGTCTAAAAGAGATAAAAGAAATCGGCGCAATGTTTAGTGACAAAATTGTAATGATAGGTGACCATGAAGAGCAATGGAACACTGGAGCTGGAGAGTACAAACTATATAGTGGTGGTACAACGCTTGCAGATGCTAAAACT
This sequence comes from Sulfurospirillum arcachonense DSM 9755, assembly GCF_000597725.1. GTDB lineage: Bacteria > Campylobacterota > Campylobacteria > Campylobacterales > Sulfurospirillaceae > Sulfurospirillum_A > Sulfurospirillum_A arcachonense. The sequence continues at coordinate 69,474 of NZ_JFBL01000001.1, read as the reverse complement.
GCAATCAACGCTGGTACAACAATATCTTTACAAAAGTATTCTACTATCCAAACTGCTAAAACTATTAAGAATAAATGGAAACAAGGTTATGCAACTTCTAATCCAATAGGTCTTGGTGGTACTGACGAATTTGTTATGAAACTAAGTGAATTGACTGGTAAAGATGTTCCTCTTGAGCTTCAAAACCAAAGAGCACAACTTGTTGATGCTATGCAAGATAGTTATCCTTATATGCATGGTAAAAAGTTTGCACTTTTTGGAGATCCTGACTTCTTACTTGGACTTGTGAGTTTTATTGTAGAGATGGGTGGAATCCCAACTCACGTACTTTGCCACAATGCACCAAGAAAAGGCTGGAAAGATGATATGCAAGCAATCCTTTCAAAATCAGCTTGGAGCGAAGAGTGTCAAATCTGGGCAAATAAAGATTTATGGCACCTAAGAAGTTTACTATTTACTGAGCCAGTTGATTTTATGATTGGTAATGTTTATGGTAAAGAGCTTTACAGAGATACAGGAACTCCACTTATCCGTATAGGTTTCCCTATCTTTGATAGACACCACTTACATAGATATTCTATCAGTGGTTATAAAGGCGCATTAAATCTTTTAACTTGGATTACAAATGCTGTTCTTGATCAACTCGATGAAGAAACTAAAGGTATTGCTGAAACTGATTATTTCTTCGATTGTGTAAGATAAATTAACTATCCTTTTGAAAATTTGCCAGAGGCGTGGTCCTCTGGTTTTTTTTTGTATTTAAACTTTGAAAAACTCCTTTTACTTGCTAAAATACTCCTTATAATTTACATGTAAGGACCTAACATCACAACAAAATCTCACATCGCACTTTTAGATTGGTACGAAAACTATGGTAGACATGAGCTTCCATGGCGTAATACAAAAGATGTATATCATATCTATCTAAGTGAAGTGATGTTGCAACAAACTCAAGTGAGTCGAGTTCAAGAGCACTTTTATCCTCTGTTTTTAAAAAAGTACCCCACGCTTAAAGCTTTAGCAGGTGCAAAGATTGATGATGTACTGGCTTCTTGGAGTGGGCTAGGATACTACAGTAGAGCAAGAAACCTACACAAAAGTGCCATCTTATGCAAAGAAGATGGGTTACCAAAAAGCATGAAAGAGTTGCAAACACTCTTTGGAGTAGGAAGATACACTGCAAGTGCCATATGTAGTTTTGGATACCATCAAAAAGTCCCCGTAGTCGATACCAATATATCCAGAGTTTTAAAACGCTACTTTGCTTTGTTAGATGAAAAGTTGATATGGCAAATGGCTGAAAAGTTTTTAAATCCAAACGAGCCAACCAAACACAATCTAGCACTCATGGACTTAGGCTCACTTATCTGTACTCCCACAAATCCACAATGCAAAGAGTGTCCTTTAAGCTTTACATGTAAAGGTAAAAATGAGCCAGAACTCTACACAAAAAAGAAAAAAACACAGTATGAAAACCTAGAGCTTTTTCTTGGAGTATGCATACAAAACAACAAAATAGCGCTTAGTAAATCCCAAACAAAACTTTACAAAGGTTTGCTAGTTTTACCTGAGACGGAGCCTTTAGAAGAAAACTTCATAGCAAGTTTTAAACACAGCTACACAAAATACCGCATAACTGTAAATCTCTACAAAACTAAAACTTACGATGAAAATAGTATCTGGCTAGAAGCAGAAGAGATGGACGAAGCTCCAATCTCCTCTATGACTAAGAAGGCTTTGAAGCTTCTTGGGTAATGTTTGTTTATAAAATATGGATTATAAATCCTTTTTCTAGTTATTATTCTTATCTGTTAAATATTTAACAATTTTATCTGCATGTCCTTCAATTAAACCTGCTGAAGTACCCCAAGCTGAATTGTTTTTTGATTGAACAATAAACTTTGAAACTATTTTACCACTAGCTTTATCTTTAACAATAATTTGAGTATCTATTCTATCTGTACCAGCAAAGATACCGACAGCAAATCTCACTCCTGCATTACGCATATTGTAATCTAAGAATGAAATATCAATAATATGGCTTGGCTGAACATTTTCATTAGCGAGTTTATTTAGCTTTTTAAGCTCTTCATTTAATCTATTTTCAAAGATTGACTTAGCCTTTATAGGAACTATATTATTAGTTTTTATTTCATATGAAAATATTTGATTATTTTCCTGATGAAATTTTTGCTGGACGTGCATCTTCGAACCACAACCTACAAAAAACATTACACAAATAAATATGCCTATTTTTATTAAATTCACGATACTTACCTACCTTTACTTTATTTATTGCGCGAATTATAACACAAATACATTTATTATTAGGAATTAAGTATATTTATATAAATAAAACAACGGAACACTTCATGTATATAAAACATTAGTAAAGATAATAAAAGGTTATATTATGGAGACATATTTTGCAATTGCAAGTTTCTTGGTACTTTATGTATCAGTTATTTATATTCAAGTTAAAAAATATGAAGTAAAAGATAAAAGATGAGTATTGCATCGTTGCAAGGGACTCTCTCTTATGCCAAAAAGTTTTCACACTATAAAGACTTTTACATCAAACACAATGATTTGATTTTCTCAAAACTTGGACTTGGTACTTTTAATCCTGAGCCTTACAAAGAAGAAAACTATGTTTTTCACTATATAGAGAGTGTAAAAGAAGCCATTAGAAGTGGGATTAACTTTATAGATACTGCGAGTAACTATCGTTATGGGCAAAGTGAAAGAGAGATAGGTATAGCACTGTATGAAATGATGAGTGATGAAGAGATCAAAAGAGAAGAGCTTGTCGTCTGCTCAAAAGGCGGGTTTATCCAGTTAGATTTTCCGTTTCCTTCTAATCCATATGAGTGGATAGAACAAAATATCCTTGATAAAAATTTAGCTTCAAAAGAGGACATTGAGTTAGACCAGCACTGCATGACTCCTGATTTTTTGGAGTGGTCTTGTAGAAGAAGTTTGGATAACCTTGGTGTTAAAGCTCTTGATATTTACTTTTTACACAATCCAGAGATGCAGTTTTTAAAGCTTGGTGAAAAAAAGTTTTACAAACAGATTGAAAATATATTTAAAAGATTTGAAAAACTAGCAGACGAAGGACTTTTTTCTTTTTATGGGGTTGCTGTTTGGAACGGTTTTACTTCACAAAGCTCAGAGCTGATAAGCTTAGAAAAACTCGTGAAGATTGCTCAAAAAGTGGGTGGAGACAATCACAGATTTAAGTACATTCAAACGCCGTTTAACATGGGAAAAACAAATATATACACGCAAGAAACTCAAAGTGTAGATGGTGCTTCTTGTACGCTTCTTCAAGCTGCTCATAGATTAGGCATTGGGGTTATTAGCTCATCTTCACTTTTACAAATGAATCTTTTTAAAAAGTCATTTTCACCTGAGAGTGGAGTTATCTTAGATGAGAGTATGACGCTGGAGAGTGACATACAACTCGCACTTCAGTTTGTGCGCTCAACACCTGGTATTATTAGTTCTCTTTTTGGTTCGATTAAACCTTTACATGTAAAGCAAAATGTTGAGATTTCTAAAGTAAAATCAGTTTCAAGGGCAAAGTATGATTTGCTCTATAGGTTGTAATCATGATATATGATGTTATTGTAGTAGGTGGTGGTATCTCAGGTCTTATGGCAGCTATTGAAGCTAAAACAAAAACAAATAAAGTAGCGGTTATTACCAAAGGAAATCTTTTTCGTTCAAACTCTGCACTTGCTAGTGGAGGTATAAATGCTGTACTAGACCCAAAAGATAAAGTAGGTATAGACCAACATGTAAAGGACACTATAAAAGGAACATATGGGTTAGGTGATAAAAAAGCTATATTTTACATGTGTAATCGTGCAAATAAGGTTATAAAAAAGCTTGAATCTTATGGAGTAGAGTTTGATAAAGATGAAGATGAGAAGATAGCCCAAAGAAGTTTTGGCGGAGGAAGTATAAAACGAACTTGTTATGTAGAAGACAAAACAGGCTCAGCTATTATGCAAGTACTTATTAAAAAAGCAAAAAGTGAAGGGGTTACTTTTTTAGTAAATACTTTCATTATGAACCTTACAAAACTCAATGGCAGAGTAAGTGGAGTTGTAGCTTTAAGGCGGTTTGATTCTTCTGTGGTTGTTTATCCTGCAAAGTCTATTGTTCTAGCTGGTGGAGGATATGCAGGAATCTATAGAGGATATAGTACAAATGCTGGGGATTATACAGGAGATATGCACGCAATAGCACTTCGAGCAGGGCTTAACCTCAAAGATATGGAGTTTGTACAGTTTCATCCAACTGGATTTAAAAAGACCAGTTATCTTGTAAGTGAAGCGGCTCGTGGAGAGGGTGGTTATCTTATCAATAGTGATGGTGAGAGATTTATCAATGAGTTAGAAAGAAGAGACATAGTAAGTTGTGCTATTGCCAAACAGATTGCTGCAGGTCAAGAAGTTTTTATAGACCTTAGACACTTACCACTCAAACAGATAGAGACAAAACTTCCTTCCTTGCAAAAAGCAGCTCTTATGCAAGCTGGAGTTGATGTAAGTAAAGAGTTACTTCCTATAAAACCAGTTGCACACTACAGTATGGGTGGGATTGATGCAAATCTTTGTAAAACGGGACTTAAAGGTCTTTTTGTTTGTGGTGAGTGTTCTACTACTGGAGTACATGGGGCCAATAGACTTGGAGGAAACTCTCTTTTAGAAGGAGTGGTTTTTGGTGAGCTTGCAGGAAAAGAAGCTGTAAAGTTTTCTCAACATAAAGAGTTTTTGCCTATAGATTATAATATCGTAGTTCAAAATGTAAAACTTGTAGATTATATCTTTCAAGGAGAAACTACAAAAAATTTCAATGCCATGAGAGTAAACCTAGGGAATACTATGTTTGAGTACGCTGGGATTTATAGGGATCAAAAGCGATTGGAAAAAGCTTATGATTATGTGCGTTATTTACGAGGAGAAGCAAGTACCCTTCACTGTATAGATAAAGATAGAAGAAATAATGTTGAACTTGTCTCAATCTTAGAGTTGAAAAATGCTTTAGAAGTTAGTGAGGCTGTCGTGCTGAGTGCTTTAAAAAGAAAAGAGAGTCGAGGAGCTCATTCGAGAGTTGATTACCCAGTAAGTAATCCAAAATTAAAAAAATCTATTCTGACCAATGAGATAAGAAGGTCGCAATATAAAATTTGGTATGAAGATAGCAATTTTATGAGTAAATTTAAAAAAACTTTTACAAACGTAACATAAAGGGAAAAAATGGCAAAAGTAATGTTAAGAGAAAATGGTGGCGAGATATATTTTTATATAGCAAAAAAAGATATGGAAGAGACTATAGAGACTATAGAGTTTGATAGTGAAGAGAAATGGGGTGGCGAAGTAGAGCTTAGCAATGGCGAAACATGGTGGATAAAACCAGATGCAAAAAAACTTCCTAAAGAAGAAGTGTGCAAAAAACTTGCTGATTGATTAAAAATTATTCACGAAAATGTATATTTTTTAATATATATATAGTATATTATAGACCTTAGTAGTTTTCATAGGGGTGGAGTACTACGGTAGTCTAAATACAAACTAATTAAAAAAGAAGTTACGATGAATAATTTATGTGAAGCCTGTCTAACAAAAAGAGAACTTGCTGTTTTATTTGATATAGCAAATTTTATTGCAGATTCTAGAGGTGATATTGTTAAGTCATTAGAAAAGTCTCTGCATGCTTTGAAAAAATCTTTAAATCTAGAAAATTGTGCTATTTACAAGTTAGAAGAAGACAATATACTAAAAGTATATGCTTCTATAAATCTCTCTCGACATCAAAAAAATGTTGCAAGTTATCGTTTAGGAGAAGGGGCAACCGGACAAGCTATCGAAAGTATGCAACCTATCGTTATTGAAAATGTTCACAATGATGTTTTGTTTTTAAATAAAACGGGCAATATAACAAGTGATACGATCTCTTATGTAGCTGTTCCTATGATAGTAGAAAATGAAGTCATAGGAGTACTTGCAACAAATCTTACAAAATCAACAGAGATAGGTTTTGATGAAACTGTAAGGATTTTATCTATCGTAAGCTCATTTTTTGCACAAGCAATGCATTCACACAATATTGTTGAGAGTGAAAAAGAAAAACTCAATGATTTAAAACTGTATTATAAAATGGAGTGGGACTCTAAAGCACATAATTTTGGTGACATTATAGGTGAGAGTGAAAAAATGAAGGGTGTTTATAACATCATAGAAAGAATTGCTCCTAGTGATGTTACAATTTTAGTTCGTGGAGAAACAGGAACAGGAAAAGAGTTAGTAGCTTCCTCGATACATAAAAGAAGTAAAAGAAAAGAGGGTGCTTTTATAAAACTAAACTGTGCTGCTATTACAGATACTTTACTTGAAAGTGAACTTTTTGGGCATGAAAAGGGTGCTTTTACGGATGCGAAAGAGACAAGAAAAGGTCGTTTTGAGTTAGCAGATGGTGGAACACTTTTCTTAGATGAGATAGGCGATATCTCAGCTTCTGCACAAGTGAAACTTCTTCGTGTTTTACAAGAGAGGGAGTTTGAAAGAGTAGGTGGAAGTAAAACCATAAAGGTCAATGTTCGTCTAGTCGCAGCAACCAATAGAAACTTAGAACAGATGGTAAAAGATGGAGAGTTTAGAGAAGATTTATATTATAGACTCAATGTTATTCCTATAGATTTGCCACCACTAAGGGAACGTGGAGAAGACATACGATTGTTGGTGAATTTTTTCTTAGAAAAATCTATGAAAAATCACAAAAAAAATGTAAAGATTTTAGATGAAGCTATGGATAAACTAATGGGCTATCCATGGCCTGGAAATGTAAGAGAGCTGGAAAATACCTTAGAAAGAATTGTTCTTATGGGACATGAAGAAGGTATAAGTGCTAAAGATATGTTTTTGATGTTACCTGCTCTTAAAGCAGAAAAAATTGAAGAAGAGTATAAAGAGATAACACTTGCGAATAAGACTTTAGAAGAGTTGGAAAAAGATGCATTAGTTGCAGCTCTTAAGATGTGCAAGGATAATCAAGTTGAAGCAGCGGAGCTTTTAGCAATTACACCAAGACAGTTAAGATATAAAGTGAAAAAATATGGACTCTAAATACACATATAAGGACGAAGAACAAGTTTTAGTTGATGACTTTATGGATATTGGTTATATGGCTGAAAATGTAGAAGTTCTTTCTACATGTAAGCAAAAAAAAGAGTTAAAAAGAAGTCACGCTAATAAAGCTATGACGATGTTTATCTCTTTTCCTTCTTGTGAGTTTGAAGATGAGATACTTTATATTGATGAGTTTATGTTTGATATACAAGTAGATATAAATTGCTATTTAATTTTTAATAAGTACGATGAAAAAAGCCTAAATCTAATACAAAAACTTAAAAAGTTTGAACTCTTTTTTGATGAAGAAGATGAGTTTGGAAATATGTATGGAACGAAAATTGAACAAGGTACTCTTAAAGACAAGCTTACAAAAGCACTCTTTTTGATTTCAAAAGATGGAGCAGTGTTTTATGTAGATATGCCTAATGTCATTGAAAACAAGTTTGACATAGATAGGTTACATATAGAACTCAATAAAGCTTATGTTACTTACACAGGAGTAGGATGTCATGGATAGTATAAAACAAAAGTTAATCGAAGGAAGTTTAGTTCCATTTTTAGGAATGGGTGTATTTAAAGGTGTGACATGTAAAGAGGGGAAAGAGCTACCCTACGATAGTGATTCTTTTGTCTTAGCCCTTAATAATGGTAGAGCTATGAGTCCAAGACTTATGTATGAGTATACAAGAGCGGCTATGAGTTTAGAGCAAAGAAAAGGACGCGAATACATAACGCAGATGACAAATCACATCTATAGTTCAAAAGAGTACGATTTACCGCCTGTATATGAGTTTTTGAAAGAGCTTAAACCAAAATATCTTATAGATACAAATATGGACGATAGCAGTTGTAAAGTTTACGAAGATGTTCCTCATTTTATGGTTACTGGAGTGAGTAGAGTCATGGGTGGCTATGATAGATTTATTGTTTACATGTATAACTTAGACAGTAAGAGTTATGATATTGTATCTAAAGAAGAATTAAATGGTGAGTTACCGATTTTGTTTAAACCTATGGGAAGTACCATACCTGAGAAAAATTTTATAGTGAGTGATGCTGACTTTGTTGATTGGTTGACTGAAGCTATGGGTGGATACGCAATGCCAGCATTTTTAAAAGAGTTCAGAAAAGATAAATCATATCTTTTTTTAGGCGTGGATTTTAGCCGTGATACTTACAGAATGGTATCAAATGAGATCACTTTAGAGTTAAGTGGTGGTTTTATAGTGAGTGAAAAAGAAGAGTTTAGTAAAAAAGAAGATAAGTTTATAGCTTCACATAATCTAGAGGTTATACAACAAAATCCGAATGATTTTTTAAGGTCGATATAATGAGTATGATATGTAGTTTTTGTGGTAAGCCAATGAAGGAAGTTACAAAAATCTTTAGTGCTGAAGAAGCTCATATCTGCAATGAGTGTATTGAAACTTGTAGTATGGTCTTAAGAAAAGATGAATTAAAACTTGCTCGTGATGAGTTTCAAAAAGGGTTAAAAGTACCTCAAAAACTCAAAGAACATCTTGATAATTATGTCATAGGACAAGAAGAGGCAAAAAAAGTTCTTAGTGTAGCACTTTACTCTCACTACAAACGTATTGATAAACCAGTTTTTAAAGACGTAGAGATAGAAAAATCGAACATTATGCTCATAGGTCCAACAGGAAGCGGAAAAACACTTCTTGCAAAATCTTTAGCGAGGATTATGGACGTACCTTTTACAGTAGCAGATGCAACAGCTCTTACAGAAGCTGGATATGTAGGTGAAGATGTAGAGTCTATACTCTCTCGTCTTTTAGCTGCAGCTGATTTTGATATAGACAAAGCGCAAAAAGGGATAATCTATATAGATGAGATAGACAAAATAGCCAATAAATCTGAGAGTAGTACAAGTGGACGTGATGTAAGTGGTGAAGGGGTGCAACAAGGTCTTTTAAAAATCTTAGAGGGTGGAGAAGTGTATGTGCCTCTCAAAGGAAGCAGAAAAAACTCAACTGCCGAAACAGTTCTGTTTGATACAACACATGTTCTTTTTATCTGTGGTGGGGCTTTTGTAGGTCTTGTAGGAGATGAAAAAACTAAGAGTGATAAAGAGTCTAAAAAGATGGGTTTTTTAAAAGAAGAGACCACAGATAAAAGTGATGAGGTAGAATCAAAAGATTTGATTAGTTTTGGTTTGATTCCTGAGTTTATAGGACGTATACCAGTTGTTGCTATGCTTAATGAACTTAGCATTGAAGATTTGGTAAGAGTTTTAAAAGAGCCACAAAATGCTATTATAAAACAGTATCAAGCACTTTTTGAACTCGATGGAGTTGAGCTTGAATTTAGTGACGATGCCTTACACTCAATCGCCAAAAGTGCAGAAGAGAAAGGTGTGGGTGCTAGAGGACTTCGAGGAATTATAGAAAAAATCATGCTTCCACTTCAATATGACTTACCTTCTAGAGAAGAAGTACAAAAATGTTTTATTACAAAAGATTTTATTGAAGGAAATGAAGAGATACAATTAGAGTTTTATAAAAAAGATAAAGAGGCTAATTAACCTCTTTTCATTTGAATATAATCTATCATCTCATCTATAACATCAAGATAGTCTTGCTCATCGCCTGTAGCTTTTGCTGAAAGGATAGCTCCTTCAAGAGTAGATGTGATAAAAAGTGCCAGTTTTGTTGTGTCGCAAGGTTTTAACTCTTTTATCTCAATAGCTTTATCTAAAATAGATTTTACATTTTCACGAAATACTTCATAGATGGATTTCATCAAAACATTAAAATCTTCATCTATATTTGACATCTCTTGAACTATATTTGCAATAGGACAACCACGTTTAAAATCTCTGGCTGTAAGATCTCTTAATCTTTTGTAAAACTCATCAAGAATTCCTATTTGATAACTTTCAACATAACTATATCTCTCATTAAATTTTTCAAACATTTTTTCACCAATAGCTGCTAAGGCCATCTCTTTTTTATTTTTGAAAAAGTGATACATTGAACCTTTGTGAACACCTGCTTTTTTAAGTATGTCCGTTAGTGGAGCACCTTGATAACCATGAGAATAAATCTCATCAAAGGTTGCATCGATTAGTTTGTCTCTTGTGTTTTCCATAAATATCCTTATTTCTAGTGTAATTATAGCATAATTTTTCACTACTTGACTATTTAGTCAACATACGTTATAATTCATTTGACCAAACAGTCAACATTAAAAGGAGTTTATATGAAAAGAGCACTTATTGTTGTTGATGTTCAAAATGAGTATTTTAGTGGAGGGGCTTTACCTATTAGTTATCCTCCTAATAGTTTTGAGCATATTAAAACTGCTATCAAAGAAGCACAACAAACAAATACATTTATAATTTTTGTACAACATACGGCACTGAAAGCCGATGCAAAAGCATTTGTAAGAGAGAGTCATAACTGGGAGTTTCATGATGACATTAAACAAATCAAACCAGATTTGTATATAGAAAAAAACCATGCAAGTTCTTTTATAGGAACGGATCTTAACTGGAGATTACGAAGTCTTGGGATTGATACTGTCGCAATTGTTGGTTATATGACACAAAATTGTTGTGATGCAACTGCTCGTGATGCTTCACAGCTTGGTTTTAATGTAGAATTTTTGAGTGATGCCAATGGAACACTTGATTTTAAAAATGAAGCAGGAGCGGTAAGTGCAGAAGAACTTCATCGTTCTTTTTTAGTAGCACAAGAGTTTGGATTTAGTCGTGTTTTAACACTCAATGAATGGAAAAATTTAATTAAAAAGGAAAAATAATGCCAATTATCAATACTATCCAACCAGAGAATGCAACAGGTGAGTTAGCAGAAATATACACTCAGATAAAAGCGATGAGAGGAAGAGTTGCAAACACTGCTTTACTTTTTAGCTCAAGCCCAAGTCTTTTAAAACAGCAAATGAGTTTTATAGGACATTATCTTAACCATGATACGCTTTCTATGGCACTATTAGCTTGTATAAGAACTCTTGTTTCTGATAAAAACAATTGTAGTTATTGTGTAGACTTTAACTCTTCAATGCTTATCAATATGCTCAATTGGTCTCCAAAAGATGTTGAAGTTATGAGAGCAAATCCGAGTGATGCAAAATTAGATGAAAAAGAGAAAGCAATGCTTCTTTTTGTACTTAAAGCAGTAAGAACTCCTCATGATGTAGAAGCAAGTGATGTTCAAATCTTAAGAGATTTGGATTACAGTGATGCAGATATACTAGACGCTACAAATCATGGGGCACGTATGAGTGCGATTGATATTATCTTTGATGCGTTTAAGATAGAAAAAGATTTTTAATTTAAAAAAGTAATGAAAAAAGGAGACTATTTGTCTCCTTCTTTAAAGTTTTGCTTTTTTCACAAAGATTTGAAAAAAAACAATGCCGTTAAAAAATGTTAATATACTTAAAAATACTATTTTTATTGTAAAAATAGAAATACCACTTAGATAAAAATTTCGTATGATATAGTAGATTAAGTCCATTTTGGAAAACCAAAAACAGAGTAAAAACATTAGACTTTGCAATACAAAAAATAGTGCGGGAGAAGTTTTTCTTTTAAAAAGAGAAAAAAGAATACCAAGTCCAACACAAACTCCAATAACAAGCCTTTCATGAATTCGCATCTCTAACCATACATTCATAGAAATGATTAGAGATATGCAAATTGCTAAAAGTAGTCCACAAAAAGCATAGAAACATGCTAAAGAGAGTTTATTCATTTATAGTTTAAACGTAACTGCTATAAGTGTACCATCTTGTGGTAAAACACTTGCATTACCATGAAAAACAACTTCGCTACGTTTTTCAACAGCACCAAAAGTATATGTATGATTTGAGATGATACCAACAGCACAACTATCTAAACAAGCAATACATCCTGTATTAAACTTTTTAGAATTTTCTTCATTGCCACCAAATCTCATATCGATAGGTAGTTTATTGCTATCGCTAATTACTTCATTAATATCATAGCTTTTTGGAGCGCCATTCCATGTTACGCTTACGTTTACTTTTTGGCCTTCGACTTTTGTTTTTGTAGCATTTTGTTTTGTCATATTGTTACCTGCAACACCACCGATTTCTATCATTGCTTTGTAAAAATCAAGTTGATTAGCAAGAGCTATAAAAACTGGTTTATCTCCAAATTTTCCATCTTTAAAAACAACTGCGTGACGTGTGTTTTCAGTAAGGTATTTTCCGTTTACTTTTGCTAAAATAGTGATAGATTGATTGTTTTTATCAATCTTCATTGGATTAGTTATTGAAACACCGTTGATTGTTTCGTTTGATTTAGTAGTATCGTCTTTTTTTTGGCAAGCACTGAAAAATAGTGCAACAAGAGTTAAAAGTATGAGAATTTTTTTCACAATAGGTTCCTTTTATTTGGTTAATTTTCCACGAAAATCTAAGAGGGTATTTTAGTTGAGTTAGACTTATATATAAATTAAAGTTGAAATATTATTTCGTCAAAATAAAAAGTTATTTTCAATCAATGTTAAAGTATATATCGATTATTTAACTGTAAATAGTAAGGAAAGTGTTGAATTTTTTAAATAAAATATCGTCATCTAGAGAGTATAAAGCAGCTTGAACACTTTATACTCTTTACATGTAAATATATTAGAAATCTAGGGGAGTATGAGAAGCTCTATCATTCATATCTATCGTATCTCTAAAAGGACGAGGTTGTGCTTCAGGAGAAAAGATACCTTTTTTCTTATGAATTCTTATCTTGTAAGTCCCATTATCATTACCATCCATATAGTATGTATTAAACTCAGCAGTATAAGGCATATCCCAAACAATAGCACCTTCTGTAGGACAAGCATCAAAACATTTTGGTACAGAAGAGTCAACACACTCAATACACTTTTCAGGTTTTACATACGTAAACTCAGCATTTTCAAGTGGCGAATCATCTGCACCTACTATTGCTGTTGCTGGACATTCATCTACACAACTATCACAGTTAATACATAGGTCTGTTATCATAACTGCCATGGTTAAAACTCACCTACATTTGCGTGAGCAGTTCTAGTATCCATTGTTATTGCTTCGTTGAAAGATTGTGATTTTATTTCTGGAAGCATAAGACCTTTTTTCTTATGTTCTCTTATTTTGTATGCACCACTTTCATTACCATTTTTGTAGTAGTCATTAAAATCCATAGTATAAGGCATATCCCAAACAATAGCACCTTCAGTAGGACAGGCTTCAGCACATCTTGGAAGATCTGCATGACCTACACACTCTACACAAGATTCAGGTTTTACATAAAAAACACCATCTTTAGGATTTTTTTCATTTGATTCATCTAGAATTGCAGCTACTGGACACTCTGGTGCACATGCTTCACAAGAGATACATTCCTCAGTTATCATAACAGCCATAATTACTCCTTTAAGTATTTTGTTATTTAGTAGGTATATATGCATATTGTATTCCTTTAGATAATTTTGTGTTATAGTTTCATAAAGGAAAAGTTATGCGTATAAGAAAAGCAAAATTGACTGATATAGAGGAGTTAGTAAAACTACTTTCATATCTCTTTGAACAAGAAGTAGAATTCAAAGCAGACACAAAAAAACAAGCTAAAGGTTTGAGCCTTATACTCTCTAATAAAAAAGTAGGGGACATTTTTGTAGCAACAAAGAAGAACAAAATTGTAGGTATGGTAAATCTTTTATATAGTGTAAGTACTTCACTTGGTTCAAAGGTTGGTATTATAGAAGATGTTGTTGTTTCACCAAAGTATAGAGGGCAAGACATAGGTTCAAAACTTTTATTACATGTAAAGACTTTCGCAAAGAGAAAAAAACTCAAACGACTTACTCTTTTTACAGACTTTGATAATTTAAAAGCACATACCTTCTATGAGAAACAGGGTTTCAAACGCTCTAGTATGGTGCAGTTTAAAAAAGAAGAAAACTAAGAGGAACACTTTATGAATATTATCCTTTAAGAAATAAATAAAGGATATATTATGAGTTGTTCTTGCACTAGTTCACCGACTACAAATGTAAACGAAGAAATTCAAGAGAAGATCAAAAACCATCCATGTTATAGTGAAGGGGCTCATCAGCACTATGCTCGTATACATCTTCCAGTAGCTCCTGCTTGTAATATTCAATGTAATTATTGCAATAGAAAATATGACTGTTCTAATGAGAGTCGACCAGGAGTAACAAGTGGCAAGCTTCAGCCTATAGAAGCTGCGAAAAAAGTACTTTATGTTGGTGGTGAGATTCAGCAACTCTCTGTAGTAGGGATTGCAGGACCTGGTGATGCTCTAGCCAATCCAAAAAAGACTTTTGAAACATTTAAAATACTTCAAGAAAAAAGTCCAGATTTAAAGTTTTGTTTATCTACCAATGGACTTAAACTTACTGAGTATATAGATGAAATTGTAAAGTACAATATAGACCATGTAACAGTTACTATCAATACCGTGGATGAAACTGGTGAGATAGGAAGCAAGATATATCCTTGGGTACATTGGGAGCATAAAAAGCTTAGAGGAAAAGAGGGTGCAAAAAGACTTTTAAAACAACAATTAGAAGGCATAAAGATGCTTACTGATAGAGGGATTTTAGTCAAAGCAAACTCAGTTTTAATCTCAGGAGTCAACGATAAAGACCTTCCAAATGTAGCTAAAAAACTCAAAGAATTAAATGTGTTTTTACATAACATCATGCCACTACTCTCAGCTCCAGAATTTGGAACAAAGTTTGGATTAGATGGAGTTAAGAGTGCAACTGACCAAGAAGTTATGGCAGCACAAGAAGCATGTGGAATGGATATGAAACTTATGAGCCATTGTAGACAGTGTAGAGCAGATGCAGTTGGACTTATTGGAGAAGATAAGAGTGAAGAGTTTGCAAAAGAGACGTTTACATCAAAAAGTTTTGAAGAACTTGAAGAGGTATATAACCTAGAAGCAAGAGTGAAAAAACATGAGATGATAGAAAACTGGAGAAAACATCTTGAAAAAGCAAACGATAGAATCAAAATAGAACAAGCAACTAAAGAAGAGTTAAGTAGTACTAGCCAGACAAAACTTATAGCCGTTACAACAGGTGGTGAAGGCATGGTTAATATGCATTTTGGTAGTGCGAGTGAATTTTTGATTTATGAAGCTGGAGATAAAGCTATCAAGTTTGTAATGCACCGTAAGATAGAGAGTGCATATTGTAGTGGACCAGAAAATTGTGACAATAATCCAATCGAAGAGATAAAAGAGACACTAAAAGACTGTGATATATTGTTAACAGAAAAAATAGGGGATTGTCCTATGGATGAGCTTAACTCTATAGGTCTTATATGTGATGAAAGTTACGCTTTACAACCAATAGAGCGTTCAGTTTACGAAGCGTATAAAAAACACTTTACATGTGAAGAGCAAGAGGCAGGATAATGGCTCTTATCAACGATACAACACTGCGTGATGGAGAACAAGCTCCTTATGTTGCATTTAACACAAAAGAGAAACTTCTGATTGCTCGTTTGTTATATGAAGCAGGAGTTGATGAGCTTGAAGTTGGTATTCCTATTATGGGAGACAAAGAGAGAGATGATTTAAAAGAGATTTTAGCGCTTAACCTTCCAATCCAAATCATGAGTTGGAATAGGGCTACAAAAAAAGATTTAGAAGCAAGTTTAGAGTGTGGTGTGAAAGCTGTAGATTTGTCTATCCCTGTTTCAGATGAATTGATTAATGTGAAATTTGGTGGGCAAAAAGAGAAGCTTTTTAGAAACTTAGAAGAAGTGGTAAAAATAGCAAAAGATGAAGGCTTATTTGTATGTATTGGAGGGGAAGACTCTAGTAGAGCTGATCTTGGATTTTTAAAAGAAGTTTTAGAGTTTGGTAAGAGTTTAGGAGCCGATAGATTTCGTTACTGTGATACAGTAGGGATTTTAACACCTCACAAAACATATGAAAATATCAGCTACTTAACATCTTTTGATTTGCTTGACATTGAGATGCATATGCATAATGACTTTGGTATGGCTACAGCAAACTCAATCATAGGCATTGAAGCAGGTGCAAAGAGTGCAAATACGACTGTAATAGGTTTGGGAGAACGTGCTGGAAATGCTTCTTTTGAGCAAGTTTTGATGAGTTTAAGCCAACAATTTGGAGAAAAAAGAGAGATAAAACCTTCTATATTAAAAGAGTTAGTAAGTACTGTTAGTTTGGCTGCAAACAAACCAATAGACACTAACCAACCAATCATAGGAGAGCATATTTTTTCTCATGAATCAGGTATACATGTAGATGGGATGATAAAGTCTAAAAATGCTTATGAAGCGTTTACTCCTGAAAGTGTTGGACTTGCTAGACACTATCCTATAGGCAAACACTCGGGAAGTGCAACACTAGATTATCACCTAAGATTAAGTGGTATAACTGCGGATAAAGATAGACTTCAAGAGATACTTCCTCTTGTAAGACAAATCGTTACAGGCAGAAAAAAAGTGATGAATACAAATGAGCTCAAAGAGTTATACTTATGTTCGTAGGTTGGATTAGAAAAAGTAGTTTTGAAAGTGATTTATTAGAGTTTGAAAAGACGCAAGTCATAGACAAAAAACTCATACTTAATACTGCTTTTTACAATCAAAGTTTATGTTTTGGAGCTTATGAAGATAAAAAACTTTTGGGATTTATCAGTGCGTATATGTTTGAAGAGAGTGTGTATATAAACAACTTTTATTATCAAAAAGAGTTAAGCAAAGAAGTAAAAAAACGACTTATAAAAATACTACTTACAAATATTAGTGAAGAAAATAAGTCTATCTATATACTCTCCTTAGAAGATGAAAAAGAAGTTTTTGAAAGTTTTGGATTTAAAAGTTATGCAAAATTTTCAAAAGCGACTTACAGTGGAAAATCAGGTGCATTTAACTTTACAAATGCCACAGCAAAAAGCATAAGTAATGAAAATTTTAAACCTACTCTAAAAAGAGTAGATGAAAAGACTTACAAGGAAGATAGGTTTGATTATGTGACTAAATCCATGTTTAAGTCATCTTCACTTTTATTATCAACTCAAAGAGGTTACCAACACTCATACGCACTCAATAAAAACATTATAAAACTTTCACCATGGATTATGGATCCTTCTTGGAGTGATGATGCAGAAAAACTTTTAAGAGGGGTGATTTATCATAGAGGATTAAAAAAGATTATTGCTTTTATTCCAAGTGAAGTCAAAGAGATTACAGATTTGTACCTTACTTACAATTTTGAGTTAACTGAGGGTTATAATCTTATGTATAAAAATGAAAAACCAGAGATAAATATACAAATGATATATGGTCTATAAAGGAGAAGATATGGGACTAAATGAAGAACAAAAGGTTATAAAAAAAGAGCTTGCAACTCAAAAAAGAAAGATTTCTGAACTAGCAGGACAAATTCATGACATAGTAGAAGATACACTTTGGTATGACTACGCTATGTTGCCAGAACTTAGCCAAAAGATACAAATATCGATGAAAGAGATGTTAGATTTTAAAGCAAAGCATGACTTCTTAAAGTAAAAATATGCAAAATCAAGAAGATAAAATCATCTGTGAGTGTGGAAATAAAACAGTTTCACAAGCTATAGAGATTTTTCAAAATACAGATCTTCCATATAAAAAAGCAAAAAAACTCGTGACAGAATGCAATCAAACATGTTGTAGAAGACCTTTAATGGCTCTGTTTAATATGATAGAATTTGGTAGTATTGATTACGAACAGATTGATTTTTTGATTGAACAAAAGAGGGGACGTTAGAGTATGAAAAAAGAGTTTGTTGATTTTTCAAAATGGCTAAGGGTCAATAATATAAAAACTACTTTACCAACTAATATAGAAGAGTGGGAAAGTGTAGTTTCTATAAACTTAAGTAACAATCAAATCAGAGAATTGCCTGAGAGTTTAGGAGCATTTTCAAATTTGAGTATTTTAAACTTGACAAATAACAGATTGAGAAAATTGCCAACATGCATAAAAAACTTGAAGAAATTGAGAAATTTGCAGTGTGAAAACAATCTTTTAGAAGAGTTACCATCAGAGATTGGTGCACTAGAAAATTTGATGGTTTTAAACATAAATGGTAATAGACTCAAAGAGTTACCAAATGAATTTTATAATCTCAAAAACATGACTCGACTTACCTTAGCGACGAACTTTATAGAACACATAAGTGAGAAGCTAAAAAACTTAAACAAACTACTCTATCTCTCTTTAGATACAAATTTACTCAAAGAGTTACCTGATGTATTTGCAGATATGAGTGCACTCTACTTCTTAGATTTATCGTACAATGAATTGACATCTTTACCAAACTCAATTAGTGAGATTGCAGAGCTTCAAACTCTTCTTTTAGAAGGAAATCAGATAAAAAACCTTCCTTCTTTAGAGTCTCATGATATGCTGATTAAACTCAATCTCAATGGTAACAATTTAGAAAATTTGGATTTTGATATTTCAAAACTAGAAGATTTGCAAATATTGACTTTAGATAATAATAACTTAAAAAATCTACCAGATAAGATATGTGAACTAAAAAAGCTAAATTATTTGAGTGTCAGTGAAAACAGTTTGGAAAAGCTTCCCACTCATATAGGTGATTTGGAGAATTTGCTTGAACTTGATGTTGAAGAAAACTGTTTAAAAACGCTTCCTGAGTCTTTCTCCAATCTACGTAAATTAAAAAATCTTTATTTAGGTAAAAATGAAATCAAGTATGAAGATGTATTAAACATCCATACTATAGAATTTTGTGATTTAGCAAAGACATAATCTCATATAAGGGAGTTTTACTTAAAACCCTTTATATTTAATTATCTATTAAAATATATTATTGCATTTGCTCCATATGGTGTATTTGGTTTGATGGCATGGGTATCTGCTTCATATGGAATTGATGTTTTACTAAGTCTTGGTAAGGTTATCTTAGGTGTTTATGTAGGTTGTATCATCCATGTACTTTTAACTATGGGTGGAACTCTTACTTTCATAGCAAAACTAAATCCTTTAAAATTTTACAAAGGTATTATTTCAGCTCAATCAGTTGCATTTACAACAACAAGTAGTTCAGGAACAGGTGCTGGACTTATTATGATCTTTTACATGTAAAGGGTTGTTTCAAACAACCCTTTATGTTCTTTTATCTTAAAAAAGAACGCTTAAAAAATTTCGATGCAATATATGGATTCCATGAAATAACTAAACAAGGAAGTTCTATTTCTCCATAAGCATCAAGTTCTTTTTCTATGTTCATCCCACCAAATTTAGAGTACATTTTGTAATGCTCTTCTTTTATCCCTGATACAACTAAATCTAAGTTGTTATTTGTAGTGATTTCATAGTAGGCTCTCATGATATTTTTAAAATCTAGGCTAAGTCCACCAGTATCTTTTTTTATAGTAAATCTTGATGTTTCACATAAAGAAAGATTTTTCTCTCTTAGATAGTTGAAAGAAAATTTACTATCTGTAGGCAATTTATCTTTAGAATCAAAAATGATTCTTGAAGTTCCTGTAAATTCTCCATCTTTTGCACAATAGATGATAGCCGAGTTGTGATCGAACTTGTCAAAGTTCAAACCCTCAATAGTATCAGGAAACTCTTCTTGATAGTTTATCTCAGTAAAAACATTACTTCTTAGTTTAAATACTTCTATAAGCTCTTCAGCTGTTGTTGTAAGTTGATAGTTTGTATTACTTTCATCCCAATTCAATTTTTTATTAAAAGAGATAGATTTATCTATAGTCTCTTCTAAAAACACTCTTTGGTTAAAAAGTTCTAAAACTTTTTTTTGCTCATCAACATTGATTCTTTCGTATATACTTTTTCGTATAACCCCACGTAACTCGTCCAATGAATGATTTTTGTTTAGATTAATCATTTTTACTCCTTATAAGATGTATAATTATTGTATAGTAAGAGCGTCACAGTGGGCGTCACAAAACATTAAGTTTTATTTAATATGGATATTTATTATATAATTATATTTTTTTACATCATTTATGACAATTTTATGATATTATTTATGTAAGTATGATTTGGGAGACACAATAGTTGAAAATAATCCATTTTTCAGATACTCATTTAGGTTTTAATGACCTTGAAATACTCGATGAGGACAATATAAATCAAAGAGAAGCTGACTTTTACGATGCTTTCTCGCAAGTTGTTAAAAACATAAAGATAATCAAACCTGATTATATCATCCACACAGGTGACTTGTTTCACCGCTCAAGCCCAAGCAATAGGGCGATTACTTTTGCGCTTGAACAGTTTAAAATCATAAATGAACTGAATATCCCTTTTATCATGATAGCGGGAAATCACTCCACGCCTCGTACAAACCTTAGTAGCCCAATCCTCAAGATATTTGAAAACTTTCAAAATATACACCTTTCATACGAACAAAAATACAAAAAAATAGAGTTTGAAGATGCAGTTTTTCATACCTTGCCTCATATGAATGACGATACCAAAGCACTCTCTCAAATAGAACTTTGTGAGCAAAACATAGACTCAAACAGAAAAAACATCATGATGCTTCACTGCTCCGTTGGAGCGTGGTATCTTATGGCTGAGTTTGGTGAGTGGGTTTACCCTCCAAACAAAGAAGATGTGTTTGCTAAAATGGACTACGTAGGTCTAGGACACTGGCATGGATTCCAAAAAGTAGGAAAACATGAAAATGTTTATTATGCAGGAAGTACCGAGCGAACAAGCCTCAACGACAAACGAAACTCAAAAGGTTTTGTAGTAGTAGACATAGACGAATCTTTGTCAGTAAACTACCATGAGATAAACATACGACCTATAAAAACATATGAGATAGATTGTGAGGACTTTGAAAGCTCGATAGAAGCTTTACATGTAGAAGATATAAAAGAGGCTTTAGTAGAAGTAAAACTAACAAATCTAACACCCTTACAGTCCATAGATATACAAGCCAATGACATAAAAAACCTTTTTGAAAAAGCCTTACATGTAAACATAAAAAGAGAGTTCAAAAAAACAGATGAAGATGCAAATCTAGGGGACGTAGAAGCCCTCTCGCTTGAAGAGTATTTTTTAGAACATATCAAAGAAGAGAGCCAAGAAAAAGAGTATGACAGACTCAAAAATAAAGTAAAAGAACTCTTTGCAAATTATGAGGAGGTGAGTGATGATACTCACTAAACTTCACCTTGAAAATTTTAAAAAGTATGTGAGCAAAACCATAGAGTTTAACGAAGGTCTTATAGGTATCATCGGGAAAAATGGAAGTGGAAAATCTACACTTTTTGAAGGTATCCTTTTTGCCTTATATGGGGAAGCTAAAAAAAGAGGCAACAAAGATATACTAAGAAACGCCAATGCTTCGAGTAAAGATGCAGTGGTCGTGGAACTGGACTTTGAGTTTGAGAGTCTAGAGTATAAAGTAGTGCGTGAGTTTCGTGGAAAAGTTATGAGTGCCAATGCAAAGTTTTATAAAAACGGTGAGCTTACAACAAGCGGAGCCAAAGAGGTAACGACAGCTATAATAAAACTAACCAAGATGAGCAAAGATGCTTTTATGCATACTCTTTTTGCATCTCAAAAAGAACTCACAAGCCTGAGTACTTTGAAAAATGAAGATAGAAAAAAGATGATAAGAAAGCTTTTGGGTTTGGAGAAAATCGACTTTGTAGAAAAAGAGTTGGTAGAAAAAAGTCGTGAGCTTAAACGCGAGATAAGTGCATTTGCTGAGGTGCTTTTAAGTGAAGATGATGTCAAAGCAAAACAGACCCAGATAAAAGAGATAAACACTCTGATAAGCACACAAAAAGAAGAGATTACTAAACAAAATAGAGTCTTAGAAGAGTTTAAAACTAAAGAGGTTGAAATAAAAAAAGAGTTAGAGGGATTTGCTAAGACTAAAGAGAAAAAACAAAAACTTTTCACAGACATTGAGTTAGTCCAAAACTCCATACAAAACCAAATCAAAAACCAAAAAAGACTCACACAAGAGCTTCAAGACTTAGAACTCAAAGCCAGAGAACTTCAAAAATACGAGGGCATAAAACAAGAGTTTGAAGCCTTACATGTAAAGCTGCAAGAACAAGCCAAACTCAAAGAGTATAGCCTCAAAAAAGAGGGACTTCAAAAAGAACAAGTCCAACTCACAGAGCAGTGGAAAAAATCCAAAGCAGATATAAAAGCACTGCAAAAAGCTTGTGAGATGATGGAAAAATATAGCTTTGATGCAAAGAACTTAGAGCAAGACTTGAGCATACGCCAAGATGAGATAGAAGCAAAACAGACGATAGAAAAAGAGATAGAACTCGAAATCGCAGCCGAACAGAGAGTCATAAACGAAACAAACGCAAAGATAACACACATAAAAAGTCTAGGCAAAGACTCAGCGTGTCCGACTTGTACAAGACCACTTTTAGAAGAGTATGACAATGTCATAGACTCTTTACTAGGACAAGTACAAAATACACACCAAAAAAAGATAGAAGCGTACAGCACACAACTCAAAACCGTCCAAACACAAAAAGCAACACTTGTTGAGCAAAAGAAAGTAAAAGATAAAGAGTACCAAGAACTAAGCAACAAAATAAACATCATAAAAAGCAAACAAAAAGATTTGAGCCAGGCACAAGAGTACTTTTCAGGAGTCGAAAAAAAGGGTATAAAAAACAAAGAAGAGCTTAAAACTCTCGAGCAATTTAGCTACGATGAGGCTTTACATGTAAACATACAAAAAGCCTACGAAGAACTTACTCCAAAACACAGACACGCTCTGAGTCTTGAGACGGAGTTAAAAAGAGAAAAAAGCCTCAAAGTAGAGTTGGAAAACTGCACAAAACAGATAGCCAAACTGAGCCTTACATGTAAAGCAAAAGAGGAAGAGTACAAAAGTGTAAACTACGATGAAGTAGCACACAAAAACAGACTCCAAGAGCATGAAAAACTCCAACTCTCAAAAGATGAAAACACAAACAAACTAAACGATATAAAAGTTCTCATAGCCAAAAGTGAGGGAGAGATAAAGACTCTGCAACACTCCTTGCAAAACAATGAAGCCCAACTCAAAAAAGTACAGACCAAAAAAGATGACTTACAAGACTACGAGAAAATCAAACTAAGCCTAAGCGAGTTCAAAACCCGCCTAAACTCAAAAGTAGCCCCACGCATCTCTGCAATTGCCTCACAGATGTACGCGACCATAACCAAAGGCAAATACCAACACATAGAAGTAAGCAACGACTTTGACTTTTACATCTACGATGAGGGCAAAAAGTACCCCATAGAGAGATTTAGCGGTGGAGAAGTAGACCTAGCAAACCTAGTCCTACGCATAGCCATAAGTAAAACTCTTACTGAACTAAGCGGAGCAAGTAGCATAGGTTTCTTGGCATTTGACGAAGTTTTCGGAAGCCAAGATGAAAGCAGACGTATGGAAATCTTGGAAGCGTTTCATACCATAAAAGAACAATATCGACAGATATTTATTATAAGTCATGAGATGGAGATTAAGGAGATGTTTGAGAGGGTTGTGGAAGTGTAAGGAAAAGGATGAAAATGAAAATAAAAAAAATCTATATTGAAAACTTTAAGAGTTTTAGAAAATTAGAGTTAAATGTAAATGGTGGTTTAAATATTCTTGTTGGAAATAATGAAGCAGGAAAATCAACAATTTTAGAAGCTATCCATTTAGCTCTTACGGGTTTATTAAATGGAAAGTATCTAAAAAATGATTTGACAGAGTATCTATTTAATTATGAATGTATTCAAGAGTATCTAGAAAATCCAGAAACTTTACCATACATACTTATTGAAATATTTTTTGAAGATGGAAGCTATCCACAATTTGAAGGTAAGTTAAATTATGAAAAAAAAGATAAAGAAAGCGGTGTTTCATTTAAAATAGCTTTTGATGAAAAATACCAAAATGCATACAATGAACTTTTAAAAGATAAAGACAATATAAAAACTTTACCAATAGAATATTATGAGATAGTTTGGTCTTCGTTTGGACGAGATTATAGTATCACTTCAAGAAGTATTCCTATTAAGTCTGCATTCATTGATTCTTCATCAAATCGTTTTCAAAATGGCTCTGATGTTTACTTGTCAAGAATAATTAGAGAAAATTTAGATGAAAATGATTTGGTTCAAATTTCTCAAGCTCATAGAAAAATGAGAGATGCGTTTATGGAAGATGAAAGCATCCAAACAATCAATTCTAAAGTTAAAACTCACTCCACATTGACAGCAAAAGAGTTGGCATTATCTGTAGAACTAGTTTCAAAAAATGCTTGGGAAAATAGTCTTATGACATATTTTGATGATATTCCTTTTCACTTTATAGGTAAAGGTGAACAATGTATTATTAAAACTGATTTAGCTTTAAGTCATAAAAAAAGTAAAGAATCAAATTTACTTTTAATCGAAGAACCAGAAAATCACTTAAGTCACACTAAGTTAAATGCCCTAATCAATAAAATCAAAACGGGAAATGAAGACAAACAAATCATAATATCAACTCATAGTAGCTTTGTAGCGAACAAGTTAGGATTAGAGCACCTGATTTTTTTACATGACAAACAAACAACACGGCTTAATAAACTATCACCAGAAACACAGAGATTTTTTGAAAAAATAGCTGGTTATGATACTTTGAGATTGATTTTATGTAAAAAAGCGATACTGGTCGAGGGTGATTCCGATGAGCTTGTTATTCAAAAAGCCTATATGCTTCAAAATAGCGAAAAACTGCCTATTGAGGATGAAATAGATGTCATTTCTGTTGGTATTGCATTTAAGAGATTTTTAGAAATTGCAGAAAAGATAAACAAAGAAGTTGTTGTACTTACAGACAGTGATGGAAATGTTGAAGCATTAGATAAAAAGTATAAAAAATACTCGAAATCACAAAATATAAAAATTTGCTTTGATAGAGATATTGACAGTGGTGATTTAAATATTGGAGATAAACCCTATAATTACAATACATTAGAGCCTAAGATTTTAAAATTTAATAGTTTGGCAAAACTAAACAAAATTTTTGGTACATCATACGCTACAGAAGATGATTTAAGAAAATATATGAAAAGCAACAAAACAGAATGTGCTTTAAAAATATTTGATACACAAGAAGATATAGTTTTTCCTACTTACATTATGGACGCAATAAAATAAAAGATGAGTAAGATAAATAAACTTATTATCGCTGCTGCTGGAGCTGGTAAAACCACATATCTAATAAAAGAAGCTTTGAAGCAAGATAAAGAAGTATTAATCACAACATATACAGAAGCAAATGAAAGCGAGATAAAAAAGAAATTTATAGAAATAAACGGTGCAATTCCAAAAAATGTGACCATTCAAACTTGGTTTTCAATGTTACTCCAACATGGGGTGAAACCGTATCAAGATTATTTAACTGATAAAAAAATCAATGGGATGCTTTTAGTAAATGAGCAATCCGGTTTAAAATTTAGAGGAAAATTTCCTGTTTACTATAAAGAGGAAGAAGTTGATAAACATTATTTTTCCAAAGAATATAAAATTTACTCTGATAAGTTGTCAAAATTTGTTTTCAAATGCAATGAAAAAAGTAAAGGTGTAGTCTTTGATAGAATAAGTCGAATTTATGAGTATGTTTTTATAGATGAAGTTCAGGATTTAGCAGGGTATGACTTGGAATTAATAAAGCTATTATTTCAAACTAATTCAAATATTGTATTAGTTGGTGATTCTAGACAAGTTACTTATTTAACACATCATGCAAAAAAATATCCAAAATATAAAGATGGAAAAATAAAAGAGTTTATTCAAAATGAATGTAAAAGAATTACAGTTGAAATTGATGAAGAAAGTTTGAATTGTAGTTATAGAAATAATGAGTTAATTTGTAAGTTTTCTTCTAAATTATTTCCTGATTATGCAGTTCCTACATCAAAACAGAATGATGAAGTAGAGCATAAAGGAATATTTTTTATTAGAGAAAAAGATATTGATACATATTTAGCACAGTATCAGCCTTTGCAATTGGTGTGGAACAGGGGAAAGAAGGTTAATGCAAATTACTCTGTAATGAACTTTGGTGAATCAAAAGGTTTAGGGTTTGATAGGGTTTTGATCTATCCAACTCAAAAGATATTAGATTTTATTTTGAAAAATAAAAGCCTTGATGGTACAAGTCGTGCAAAATTTTATGTAGCTATTACAAGGGCAAGACATAGCGTTGGTATTGTTTATACTTATTTAGATAAACTAAGTATTGATGAAATTGAAAATTGGAAATTATAAAATTCCGGGGACAGTTTACCAATTAAAATAGGTCGGAACTAAACTCAAAACTTTTTAGAGTAAGTACAGTATTGTAGGGAGTAATTTCCTTTTTATAACCGTAAAAAAAGAAAGAAAAAAAGCTCCCAACGGATGAAGTGCTTATCAGAAATTGATAAAATATTTTCTGATGTTGAAAACTCGTTAAAAACCTATACATGTAGTATAGTTTTTCAACTCAAACAGTTCAACATCATTTTCGAAAAGATTTGATAAATTTCTTGCATTTCAAATGTTGGATTTAAGAGTTCAGGGTAAAATATAATATAAAAATTCTTTACATGTAAAGAACTGGATAAAACAATAATAAAAAGGAATACAATGCAGCCAATATTAATGTACGCGGATAAAGCAAATATTTTGATACCTATTTTATTTGTTATTGTAGTAGCTATATATGCAAAAAAGATTTTAAATCTTTTTGACCAAGTAAAATTGCGAAAAGTGAACTATTTAAGTTCTCTATATGAAAACAAACATCTGCATGAAAATACAAAAGAAATGATAAAAGAAGAGATAAATAATGCGGCATTTAAAAGTGCTATCGGGATAAGAGTAGAGACAACTTTGCGAAAACAGTTAACAGAGTTGCATAACAAAGATAAAAATACTTTTACATGGAAAAGACTGAGGATGTCAATGAACTATCTTGATCATGAAACAGATGAGATAAAAGTAAAAATAGGATGGTTTGAAAAAATCAATTTGTATAGTTCTCTAATAGGAATAGCTTGTGTTATCATCATGTATATTTTAAACTTAATCATGTTGGTTATTAAACACGACTTAGAATCTTTTATAAATTTCTTTTTTTATACTGGTGGCCTAGGTTTATTGTTTGTATTTTTTGGATATTCTTTAGCAGAGTATTATCATGCATATAAACTCAACAAAGCATTAGAAAAATTTGAATCTAAGGATGTTGCTTTATCTACATGTAAAGATAAAAAGGAATAAATATGTTAAATATATTGGATAGTTTTAGAATTAAAGGTGACAGGCTAATTTAATTTTAGTCTTGTTGGTTTTAAAGATAATTATGTATAAAGGATAGATTAGATGAAACTAGTATTTGTACATGGTTGGAGTGTTACTTCAACTGAGACTTATGGAGAGTTACCGCAGGTGTTAGAGCGTGAGGCAGATGCATCTTTACATGTAGAGATAGAAAATATTTATCTTGGAGAGTACATTAGCTTTCATGATGAAGTCAATTTAGAAGATATTGCTCGTGCTTTTGAAAAAGCGAGAGTTGAAAAGCTTGGAGATGAGAGTTTTGCTTGTATTACTCATTCTACTGGTGGACCTGTTATGAGGTTGTGGATTGATTTGTTTTATAAAAACGATTTAACCAAGATTCCTTTAACACATCTTGTTATGCTTGCTCCTGCAAACCATGGTTCTGCTTTGGCTGTTTTGGGTAAAGAAAAAGTAGGACGTATAAAAGCTTGGTGGAACGATATTGAACCGGGTGTTGGTGTTTTAAATTGGCTTCAACTTGGAAGTCAAGGTCAATGGAACTTGAACAGTTCTTTTCTAGATTATTCTTACGAAGATACTTTTTATCCTTTTGTTTTAAGTGGTGAAAAGATAGATGAGCATTTTTATGATTTTATTAACCATTATTTAGTTGAAAAAGGTAGTGATGGCGTTGTTCGATTGTCTGGTGCTAACATGAACTATCAAAAAGTTGTATTAAAACAAGATTGTAATAGCGAAATGATTGATGCAAAAATCGCTGGGACAATTATAAACGCTTATCCTTTAAAAGTAGAAGGTGAGATTAGAAAATCTACTAATTGTGCCTTTGAAGTCATAAAAGGTGCAAGTCACTCAGGTGATAAATATGGGATAATGAACAGTGTCAAGAAAAAACGTGTTGTTAAACCTGTAGTCAATTCTATCTTAAAATCATTACATGTAAAGACTTTTGAAGAGTATAATAAACTATCAAATGAGATGATAGGAAGAACAAAAAACGCTCAAGCAAAAAGTGATAAATATATAATGTTTGTTTTTAATGTACAAGATAACTTGGGTAATGAAATCCATGACTACGATATGCTTTTATTGGCAGGGGATGACTATGACCCAAATAAGCTACCAAAAGGATTTTTTGTAGATAGGCAAAAAAACAATTTAAGTGGAAATTTAATTTACTATTTTAACTACAGTAAATTAAAAGAAGTAAAAGATGGGAAACTAGGCATTAGAATTGTAGCTAGACCTGATGAAGGTTTTAGCCATTATCTCCCAGCAGAGTTTAGATCTGAAGATATAAAACTAGAGCATTTGTTGCTACCAAATCAAACTGTCATGGTTGATGTCATCTTGCAACGAAGAATTGCTGAAAATACTTTTGTATTGGATACTGTGAAAGATGCAAAAAAAGATTTTATAGATAGAAAACCTAATGAAGAGAAATTATAATATAAAATTTCTTTACATGTAAAGAGTTTTGTACAAAGGAACAACTATGATTTTATCGGTTTCTCTTTATTCATTATGTGTGATGGTACTTGTTTTTATTTATGTAAAGTTTTTGTAAAAAAAAGTAAAAAGTTTTAGTTTACATTTACTATTTTCAAGACACCATTATAATCTTCTCTGATTTTAAATGTAGGTTTACTCATACTTTTATCTGTTTTTAGAACTATTTCTCTATCAGGATTACTCAATCTATATACGATGCTATTAAACCCTTTTATAGGCTTTTTCACTACTATTTTGGCATCAAAGATAGCTAAATTGGATTCAAGTTGTCCACTTTTTGCTTTTTCAAGTTGATTTTTTTTATCTGCAACGTCTTCTTTAAACTTTTTATAACGAGCCATCATGGCTTTGCATGATTTTAAATTTTTAATAAGAACATCAGGTATATTTACACCTTCGTTTTTATTTTTAAGAATCATAGCTTGTATTTTTTTACAAGGAGCTAAATTCTTTTGGACTTTTTCAGCAGATTCTTTAAGTGATGCTAGTAGAAGCTTCAACTCATCTTTTAGCTTTTGCCCATAATCTATTTTAGCTTTTTTCTCTTCATCAAAAGCACTTACTATTGAAGTATCAATAACAAACGTATTTTCTCCACCTGTTATCATATCTACTTGGATATATTCTGGGGATTCCATAGTAACGTTTGAGCCAAGCGTGCCTATCTGGATAGTTTTTGCTTTAATCTTCCCTCGCACAGCATGCTCGATGATCGCTTTATCTGCAACAACTTCACCACCTTCAAGAGTGTTTATTTTGATTTCGCGACCTATTATTTTACCTCTATGTTGTTTTATGTCCGCATCGATACATTTTATAGAAGATCTATTGTGAGTTTGACCACCTATAGATATATCATCTGTTTTTATTTTAGTGTTAGGTCCAACATTTCCTCTTACTACGAGGTGTTTGACTGTTATGTGCATACCTTCTGCAACGGCATCTTCTAAAGGGTCATTTTTTGTTACATTGATAGTTATGTCTGCATCTAAATCGGCGTTGATTGTTCCAGTGGTTTTAAAGGATATCTCATCTATTTCTAAGTTATTGATTACAGAGTATTGATTTGCATTTTTTATAAGAAAACCGTTTTTAGTCGAGAGGTATTTTATGTTTTCAAGACTATCTTGCACCTCAATGCTATCGTCAACTGTAAATGTCGGTGCATCGTCTAGATTTATCGTTTGTGCTTCGATAATATCACCTTTACAAGTTCTACCATGTTCTCCTTGCTGAGGCTTGATAAATTCAAAAAGTTGTTCATCTTGCGTACAGTTTATGAAGACTCCTCTATTTGAGTGATCAACTTTTCCTGTACTATCTTTAGTCTGAACATCACTCTTCTCTTCAATATTCTTAATAAGTTTAGATACTACTCCATCAGTGGCATTAACACTTTTTGCGATTAGGATTTTTTTGTCTTCTTTAAATGTCATTAGTGTGATTTTTTGTACTAGGTTTACAAACTCTTTAATAGTACTTTCATAATCTATATCAAACAGATAAAGCATTATATTTGCTCTTAGTTTTTGCTCAGTAATATACTCTAAAAAACCATCATAAAGTCCATCTTCATACTTTAGTCTTGAACCTTGTTTTATAACAAGATATGCAAGTGTATCATTTTCTTCGAACTCTATTTCAGAATACACATCTTTAAAAGTATAATCTGTACGTTTAGATTTTATTTTTATGTCGTATTGTTGTTTAAACTCAAGAGTATTATCTCTTAAGCTTTTTTCTTCTTTGTAGGTATTAAGGGCGTCTTTGGCTACTTCAACAAAATCTGTATCAGCAGTTTGAACCAAAGTAGTAATAGAATTAATCTCAATGCGAAGTGTAGAATCAAGTATAGAGTTTTCACTAGCAACATGGCGTAGTTCTTCTGAAACATTATCGGTGATGACTTTTACAGGTTTTATCATATTGTATTACCTTTCAAATTATCATATTTTAACATAATATTTTTAAATAAAAAAAAAGTGTATTCTTCTTTTTAATTTTAAATTAGAATATAATCACTATAAAAGTTATCTTTAGGAGAGTTTATGGCAAGGTTTTATTCACCAAGTCCAAATGAAAATAGCAAATGGAAAATAAAGATTTTTGATATAGTTTTTGGAAACGATACACATGCAGGTAAGTGGTTTGACATAGTGCTTATTCTTGTTATATTATTAAGTGTTCTTGTTGCTCTTTTTGATTCTATTGGTACGATTCACCTAAGCCACGGTAGGTTACTCCTTCAAATAGAGTGGGTTTTTACAACTCTTTTTACTATCGAGTATATAATCCGTTTGGCAGTAGTCAAACAACCTTTTCGTTTTGCTCGTAGCTTTTATGGGGTTATAGATTTATTTGCTCTTTTACCTATGTATTTGTCTCTTCTTTTTATAGGAGCTCAGTATCTTGCGGTACTTAGAGTACTTCGTATCTTACGGATTTTTGAGATTTTACACTTAAGGCGTTATACAAAAGAGAGTAGTGTTTTGATCAATTCATTGTTAAATAGTTGGAGAAAGATTTTTGTATTTTTACTTGCTATGTTGGCTATTATAACAGTTTTTGGGGCGATTATATTTTTAGTAGAAGGTCCAGAACATGGTTTTACAAGTATCCCTATCTCTATGTACTGGGCACTTGTAAGTGTCACTACTGTTGGGTTTGGAGATATTACTCCTGTAACTCCTTTAGGTCAGATAGTTGCTTCTATGTTGATACTACTTGGTTATGGGATTATAGCTGTTCCTACAGGGATATATACAGCTGAACTCGCTACTTCTTTACGTCGAAATTATGACAGTAGAGTTTGTGAGTCATGTGGCTATAAATCACATGAATCAAATGCAAAATACTGTATGAAATGCGGAAGTGAACTATCAGAAAAAAGTTAGCTAGTGATATAAAAAGATATACATGTAAAGAGTTAATGTTAAAAGAGAGAATACTTAAGTATGAGATTATTTTATTTAAAATAAGAATATCTAAGTTTGAAAGTAGTAAAATCCTCATACAGCTCTATAGAATTTTCTACTACAAATAGTTGATTTTACAAAACAGTTAACAAAATAAAAAGTCAAAATATAAAGAAGTTATCTAATATGAATATTAACACTTTCAATGCTTTTCGCAGTCGTAATTATAGATTATATTTTTTTGGTCAGTCTATCTCTCTGACTGGTACATGGGTACAACGTACAGCAGTTTATTGGATCATTTATGAGAAGACAAACTCGGCGTTTATGCTTGGACTTGCCGTCTTTGCTACACAGTTTCCATCTTTCTTATTTTCACTTTTAGGCGGTGCAGTAGCCGATCAGTATAACAAATACAAAGTTCTTTTACTAACGCAAATCGCGTCTATGATTCAAGCGATTTTGATGACTCTAGTTGTTGTTTTCACAGATTATAGTGTTGTAGAGATTTTGGCACTCAGTGTGACTTTGGGCATCATAAATGCATTTGATATCCCGACAAGACAATCTTTAGTCCATCATATGATAGATGACAAATCGCACCTCCCAAATGCCATAGCTCTCAACTCTTCCATGGTTAATTTAGCGAGGCTTTTTGGCCCTGCAGTTTCAGGAATACTTTTAGCAAAATATGGAGCAGGAGTCTGTTTTATACTCAACTCAGTAAGCTTTGTTGCAGTTATAACAACTCTTCTTATGATGCGATTTCCTAAGTATTTATCACCAATTAACAAGACAAAAGTTATAGATGGACTAAAAGAGGGCTGGAGTTATATTTTTCAAACGCCTATGATTGGGATGCTTATTTTGATGCTCTCTTTGACTAGTTTTTTTGTCTTTCCTTATGTAACACTCCTTCCCATTATGGCTAAAGAAACATTTGGTGGTGATGCTGCTACATATGGGTATCTCAATAGTTTCATAGGTATAGGTGCTTTTTGTGCTGCTATCACTTTGGCATCTTTTAAATCTTCTATAAATTTGAGAAAGATTTTGATAGGAGCAACGATTGTTTTTGGAGTAGGGCTAGTTCTTTTTTCTACCACTCATAGTCTTGTCTTAGCTTATATAGTTGCGGCATTAGCTGGTTTTGGGATGATGATGCATATAGCCATCATCAACACTTTATTACAAACTACAACATCCGCACAGATGAGAGGAAGAGTAATAAGCTATTTTGCTATGGCACTTTTTGGTATGCAACCTTTAGGATCATTAGCAGTAGGTTCGATTTCTCACTATATTGGTGCTCCTATAACTATTGCTTTTGAAGGCTTGTTTGCTATTGTGATAGCTTTGTTGTTTGCCAAGTATCTTTGGAATACTAAAGAATCATGAACTTATCAAAATCCCTTTACACCAGAGCCATCCAGTGCCCAAAATCTCTATGGCTAAAAAAGTACAAGCCCGAAGTCCTTACTCCACCTGACGAGTCAGCCAAGGCAGTATTTGAGACGGGAAATGTAGTCGGGGATTTGGCTTGTGAGCTTTTTGCTGGTGGCAAGGAAGTGCCTTACTCTAAAAACTACGATGAGATGATAGCTACGACACAAAGACTTATCGATGAAGGAGTAGAGTATATCTACGAGGCTACGTTTAACTACGGTGGTATTTTGGTTATGGTAGATGTCTTACATGTAAAAGGTTGTGAAGTATCACTCTACGAAGTAAAAAGCTCAACGGGACTCAAAGATATATATCTTCATGATGTCTCTATCCAGTACTATGTTCTCGCTCATCTTGGTTTTTGTGTAAAAGAAGCTTATGTGGTACATGTAAACAACTCTTATTTAAGAGGCGATGAGTTGGATTTAAAAGAGTTGTTTTGTGTGGTAGATGTGAGCGAAGAGGTGAGAGCTTTACAACATGATATACCTAGTCATTTGAGCGAGTTTAAAGCTTATCTTGATGACAAAGAGAACGAACCTGACATAGAGATTGGAAAGCATTGTAAAAGTCCTTATGAGTGCGATGCAAAAGAGTATTGCTGGAAGATACAGAGAAATATCCCTGAGTATAGTGTTTTTAACATTTTTAACCTTGGGAGCAAAAAGCAGATAGAGTTGTACGAGCAAGGCATAGTAGATATAAAAGATGTGCCAGAAGACTTTGCTATGACTCCAAAACAAAGCAGTGCAGTACAAAACTACAAATCAGGTGAAACACATATACATGTAAAGGCTATCAAAGAGTTTTGTGAGAGTTTGTCCTATCCGCTTTATCATTTAGACTTTGAGACTTACCAACAAGCTGTGCCACTTTTCAAAGGCATCAGTCCATACCAACAGATACCATTTCAATACTCTTTACATGTAGAGCATAGTGATGGGGTTTTGGAGCATTATGAGTTTTTAGCAGATGTGGGTGTTGACCCTAGACGTGCTTTAGCAGAACAGTTAGTCAAAAACATACCTTTACATGTAAACACTTTAGCGTACAATATGAGTTTTGAAAAAGGTGTCATAAAAAGACTTGCCGAGCAGTTTGAAGACTTGAGTGAACATCTTATGCATATCCATGAAAACATGAAAGACTTGATGACTCCTTTTCAAAAAAAGCACTTCGTAACTCCAAGTATGCAAGGAAGTTACTCTATAAAGTACGTCTTACCAGCACTTGTTCCTGAGTTTGAAAAAGCCTACAAAGAGTTAGAAGGCATACAAAACGGAAGCCAAGCTATGAGGGCATTTGCATCTTTACATGTAAAGAGTGAGCAGGAGCAAAAAGAGATAAGAAAACAACTCTTGGCTTACTGTGAGTTAGATACTTTGGCGATGGTGAAGATTTTGAAAAAGTTGAAGGAAGTGTAAAGTAGACAGGCTATGTTAATCTAACCTGTCTAAATGATAGCTATTATTTTAGTGCAGCAGCACCAGCCATAGCAACTTCGTGATCGTTTTCTACACTACTTCCACTAACACCAATAGCACCGATGATGTTACCCTCTTTATCTTTTAATGGCACACCACCAGGAAATGTAATAAGTCCATTATTTGAGAATTCAATGTTATACAAAGGTTTACCAGGTTGTGCTAGCTCACCTAATTTTCCTGTAGGCATATTAAAAAGTCTTGCAGTTTTTGCTTTTTTTATAGAGATATCTATACTCCCCATAAAAGCACCATCCATACGGACAAATGCTGTAAGGTTTGCACCAGCATCAACAACTGCAATGTTCATTAATGTCCCTTGTTTTAAAGCTTGTGCTTTAGCAGCTTTAACAATTACCGTTGCTTGGTCTAAGGTAATTCCAACATTTCCCTTTGCCATTAGGCTACTAGAACTCAATAAGGCAAAGCTTAACAATACTGTGACTAAGAACTTCTTTTTAAAATTAACCATTTGTACTCTCCAGTTATTTCCCTCAGTTTTATTCATTTTGAAAGCCGAGTTGAGGGGATAGACGGCGATAACGCTCATCTACAAGCGTTTGCTAGTAGGCACACACCCACATACTTTGGAAATCCCTTCTTTCAGACGTAAAAACGTCTTTATACCCCAATACTAGAATCATGTTTTTATGCCATTTTGTAGATACATTGATTCATTACGCATATACCATTGTTCAGCACCTCCGTAAGCTGACTATGAGGTAACTTTTTTCCAATAACCCTCTAAACTTTTAAATTATTGTGTGACTAGTTTACATGCAGTAAAATTTAAAAGGATAGACTCTAAGACAGAGTATATAAGAAGTATGTAGCATGAGTATAGCTTACAAAATATCAGCTTATAATTGGCGATACTTTACATGTAAAGCTATTCTGCATCTTGCCTTGGGTCTAGCTGAGGGAGTTCTGCTCCTGAAACGACTGGTACATTGACATATTCACTCATATCATCATCAGGAACTTTCTCTTTAGAAAGAGCGTAAAAAGCCAAGAAAATATTGAGTATAAAAAACATGATAAACATACTGTGCTCAAAGTAAGTCGATAAAATACCTATGAGTAAAGGGGAAAGAAAAGAACCTATGCTATTAGTAAAAAGGAGTGTTCGAGTAATCTCTACAATATCTTTGTTTTCATCAACAACATCATTTGCTCTAGCAAGACTTAAAGGATAAATAGAAAAAATAGTCATACCCAATGAAAACCCACATACATAAGTGAGCATAATAGAAGAGCTAGAAAAAATAAAAAGAAGAGAGGAAAAAGCTGTAAAAAAAGCACTAGAGGATATCACTTTACGTCTACCGTATTTATCCGAGAGTTTACCTATGGGCCATTGAGAAATCAATCCTCCACACAATGTTATAATCATAAAATATGATACAACTTCAAGGGAGTCAAATTTACTCAAGATATAAATAGGAAACATGGTGAAAAATCCACTAACAAAAATCCCACCAAGAAAGCTTCCTGTTACAGCCAAAGGAACAACAGAATAGATTTTAGGAAAACTATATCTTTCAAAGGGTTCTAAAAAAGGTTCTTTGATTTTGGTTAATGAAATAACGATAATAGAGCAAAGAATAAGCGCTGAACCAATTGTAAAAAGATGTTGTTTAAGGTTGTCTCCTAAGTTTAAAAAAAGTTGTCCAACAGCAGTTGAAAGATAAAAAGTAATACTATAAATTGCTAAAACAGTTCCCCTAGATTCTGGAGAGCTTTTTTCATTGAGCCAACTCTCAAGAATAATCAATAAGGCATAAAAGGCAAAACCAGAAAAAAATCGTAAAAGTGCCCATAACATTTCATTGAAAAAAACTGCATGCATTAAAAAAGCAACAACCATAACAGAGGCAAATGTAGCAAAACTTCGTATATGCCCGACGTTAGTAATAATTTTTTGGCTAAAAATAGAAGCTAGAATAGAACCTAAATAAAAGCAAGCATTGATAACACCTATACTAGCATTAGTAGTTCCTGACTCTTTAAGATAGATACCTATGAAAGTAAAAATGATTCCATACCCTAATGCCAAAAAAGATATGGCAAGGAATAAAGGCGAAATGGCACGAATAGAAAAAGTGTTATGAGTCATCGACAACCTTTCTTTCTGTTATGATTTTGCATTCTATCACAATTTTAAAATGATAAAGGATACTAGTAATTTTTTGGGATATTGTTCAAAATTAAAGGGGAGAATCCCCTTTTTTTACTTTTTCTTTCTTTTTCTAAGCGTTGCCTTTTTTTGAGCATTTCTGTCGTTTGCTTTTTTCTTTCTCATGCCCGCTACATTGTTGGCAGTTTTACTTCTTTTTTCTTGGCTTCGCTCTATTTTTCCTCTAAGCGTGTGTTTTCTCGCTTCTTTTTCTACCCAGTCTTTTGGCTCAAATCCTTCAAAAAATTCTACTTTAAGCCCATATTTGAGTAGTCTTTCTATATCTTTTAAAACACTTTTTTCTTCTTTACAAACTAAAGAGATAGCTTCACCTTCATTTCCTGCACGTCCGGTTCTTCCTATACGGTGAATGTAGTCTTCAGCATCTCCCGGAAGTTCATAGTTAATAACATGAGGGAGTTCTTCAATGTCAAGACCACGGGATGCAATATCTGTTGCTACGAGTACACGAATAGTTCCAGCTTTAAAATCTTTAAGTGCTTTAGTACGTTTAGAATGAGCTTTATCACCATGTAAGATTAATGTTTTTAAACCACTATCTTCAAGATATGCACCTA
Source organism: Sulfurospirillum arcachonense DSM 9755 (assembly GCF_000597725.1). GTDB lineage: Bacteria > Campylobacterota > Campylobacteria > Campylobacterales > Sulfurospirillaceae > Sulfurospirillum_A > Sulfurospirillum_A arcachonense. The sequence continues at coordinate 31,889 of NZ_JFBL01000001.1, read as the reverse complement.
CTTCGTCTGCACTTTTTTTCGTTTTTGTAAAAACCAATACTTGATGCCAGTTGCGTGAGCCTATCATGTATGATAAAAGTGCTGATTTTTTATTTTCGTCACATACATAGATAGTTTGTCTCACTTTTTTTGCTAAATCACCTTGATTGTTGATATCGATTTTTACTGGTTTTATCACAGTTAACTCAGAAAATCTTTTTAGAGATTTGTTATGCTCAACAGAAAAAAGTAATGTTTGACGTTTTTTTGGAAGCATATTTGAAAGAGTTACAATTTCTTCCCAAAATCCCATATCTAAAATCCTATCTGATTCATCAAATACGACTATTTCTACATGTGAAAGATCTACATTATCTTGTTTAATATGCTCTAATAAACGCCCGGGTGTTGCTACTAAAATATCAATACCACGTTCAAGTTTTTTAGTTTGTGGAGTAAATTTAACACCACCATAAACTGCACAACTTTTTAAATTGTAGTTTTTCCCATAAGCTTCAATACTTTTTCCAACTTGTGCTGCAAGCTCTCTTGTAGGTACTAAAACAAGGGATCTTATAACTCTTATTGTTTTTTCTTTAATCTCTTTTTTAGACAATAACTGCAAAATAGGAAGTGCATATGCTGCTGTTTTACCTGTTCCTGTTTGTGCTGTTGCCATGATATCTTTTCCATCTAATACTAAAGGGATAACTTTTTTTTGCACAGGTGTTGCTTTTGTATAGCCTAACTCATTCACAGCAGTACAGATTTCAGGCGTTAAGCCTAGTGTTTCAAACGACATAAATATTTCCTTATTCTACTTCTTGTTTTTATCGTATTGTATCTAAAAACTATGCAAAATTATGCCGTTATTATTACATGTAAAAGTAGGTGAGTGTAAAACCCACCTTTTGAGTTGTTATTTTTTAGCTTTTTTAAATGGTTTAACAATACCTAATTGTTTAAATGCTGTACGATAGTCTTCAATATGGTATGTTTTAACTACTTTACCATTTTTGATCGTATGCATATCAATACTCATGATTTTAAAACTTTTACCTTTTTTTACAGGTGATGTGATAAAAACTGGACCAGCTACAGTACCACTTCCTTCACCTCTTACAATGATAGTGTTACCAGACATTTTAGTATCTATAATATCCCATTTTAGGTTTGGTACCATTTTACGAAATACATTTCCCAAGAATCCAGTAGTTTGTTTAAAAGTACGATAATCCTTTTCTCCATTTCCATAATAAGACTTCCAATCTTTATCAAATGAAGGTTGAACTTCCTTCGCACTGACTTTGCCACTTAAAAATTGGTAGAAGGGTGTAACAATTTTGAGAGCTTCTTGTTTTGTAATATTGCCAGCTTGAAGTGTTCCAGCTACTAAAGTAGCAACGAGAAGAGAACGGAGTATAGTTTTCATAATAATTCCTTTTGAGGTATTATATACCTAATATAAATTTATTATTCTTATTATAGTAGATGTCTAATTAAAGTCAAGATTTTTGAGTCTAAATAGAGGAAGGGCATTCCAATAAATTTTATTGGAATGCGTGTAATTTTTATTTTAAGGATGCAAATAGTTAAAATCTATATCTTGCTCTAAATCTTAGTTCGTCTCTTTGATTTATATCTTCTGAATTTTGTTCTTGTGTCATAGATTCATAGTGTAGCTCAAAACTTAGACCTTTTACTGAAGGAACATTATAATTTGCAGTAAATACATACGAAGTAGATTCTATGTCACTAAAATCTTGCTCTGCATAACCATACATGATTCCACTTTTAAAGCCTTTCCAACCAATAGTATTAAAATCATATGTAAGACCAATTATATAAGAATCCGTGTCTTTTGCAATTTCATTGATAGGACCTCCAATTTCAGTTCCAGTATAAACCATTCCGCCATTACCAAAGCTATCGATTACACCATCATCTTCAGAAGTTGTACCATATGCGATTTGAGCTCCAAAACCTTTATAGTCTTTTATACTAGCTCTTATACCAAAGTAATAACCACTAAGATCAATAGCATTTAATTCACCACCCATATGTGATCCAACATACATTGTATCAAGACCAAATCTATAACCATCCATAGGTATAGTATATAATGCTTCTGCATAATAAAGGTCAATATCACCTTTTGCCATTACACCACTAGGAGTATAATTAGTTAGAGTTTCTACATCATTAATTCTTACATAGTTACCAACTAATACTGTATTTGGGATTGATTTATTAATTGCACCAAGAGTATATGCACCATCAAACGGCACAGCTTTAACTATAGTAAGAGGATTTGAAAAAACAATTTTTTTCTCAAACTTAGAAATACTACTATCTATATTTGCTATAGACTTTAATTCATTCCCAGCAACTGTTGTTCTTGCTTGAAATTTTGAAATATATCCAGCTAATAATACCGTTTGAGGTACTTCCATACTCGTTACCATAGCACCTTCAAATGACTCTTCAATCATACGAGATCTACTACCTCTAACAAGGGGTGTATATCTTCCTATCCCTTGGCGACCTACTTTAATATTTGTTTTATTTAAATTGTACTCAAGATATGCTTCTGATAGTACAGCACCAGAACCATACATATCGCCACCAAATTGATTTTTTGCATCATCATCAGCAAATGGTGCATAGCTTGATTGAAAAGTAGTACCAAGTTTAAAACCATGATAAGAATCTGTTTTATATCCTAATTTAACCCCTGTAACAAGAATTGAAGCAGCTAAATCAACATCACGGCTAGGTTGATCAACATCTAAATCAAAATAATAAGCCTTAAGCTCACCAGTCACTTTACCATTAGTAAATGCATCACGCAAAGAATCACTTGCCAAACCGCTTGTAGTTGCCATACTACAACAAATTAATGCTGCAAGACTACATCTTATCTTTTTCATAAGTCCCCTTTTTTATTTAGTTAATATATTTAATATCAACTTAAGAATTAGAGAATTGTACTTGAATATACTCACATATGTCAAATAGTATAATATATATGAAAGTCATAATAAAATAGATATGTTATTTTTCTTTTTTAGATAATATTCTTTTTGAAACTGTAAGGAATTCTTTTACTATCTTAGGGAGATATTTTCCTTTTCTATATGCCATAACCATCTGTTTTAATGTATGCTTTTCATCAATTTGGAAAAGTGTAATTTTATCTGCAAAATCATTACGAATTATTTCAGGTAAGGTAAAACAGATACCCATACCAGATGCTACTATAGCATTTGCAACGTCCATAGATTGAGTGGTACAAAATATTTTAGGCTCAAACCCAGCATCTATAAAAGGTTTGTCAAGCTGAAGATGAATTTGTTGTGGTTTTTCAGGAAGAACAAATTGTTCATCTTTGAGTAATTTTAAAGATATGTAAGGATATAAATTATTACTATTTTTTTTTATTTTTTTAGCTAAAGGGTGTTTAATTGGGAGTGCTAATAGCATACGCTTCTCTTCTACTACTTGATAGTCTAGGTTTTCCAAAGAACCTAATAACGGGAGTATACCAAGGTCAATATCTCCATTTAGTATTAAAGATTCTATTTCTTTTGGAGCTTTGCATTCTTTAACTTTTATTTCAATATTTGGAAATTTTTTATGAAAAATTGGCAATACTTTTGGAATAAAATCAGCACCTGCTTGTGTTATTCCAATGACAATTTTTCCAGATCTAATACCATTATAATCATCTAATTCTAAAGTCATATCATCATATATATCTAATATTTTTTTAGCTTTTTCACAAAAAGCCTCACCTACATTAGTTAATTTTACAGGTGTGATTGCTCTATCAAATAAGAGTATTCCCATTTGACTTTCTATGTGAGAGATATACTGACTTAGATATGGTTGAGAAACACCAAGTTTTTGTGCTGCTTTGGTAAAACTTTGTTCTTTTACTACTTGTAATATGAATTGTAATTGTTTAATATTCATCATAATACCTTTTCAAATTTTATTCTATAGTATAACAAAATAATTATAATAATTATATATATTATACTATTTGACTTATGTATAATTCTATTGTATCATAAATTATTCAGTTAATAAATATATATTAACTATAATTAAGTTTAAAGGATTTACATGACAAATTTTTCTAAGTTTGTAGGTGCTATATTAGTAACCTCTCTTGTTCATTTAACGGCAGGATCTCTTAAAACAACAGATCACAAAAATACACATGTGATTGATGTTGAGATAAAAAGACCTCAACTTGATGTTCTTTCTAATTTGGTTTATTCACAACCAAAAATCTATGGTTATGAAAATACACCATTAGAGATGAATATTATGATACCTAAGGGTTCAAAAAAACCATTACCAACGCTTCTTTTTATACCAGGAGGTGCTTTTGTATCAGCTAATATAAATAAAAATTTTCAACTTAAAGTTGATATTGCCGAAGCTGGTTATGCTGTTGCAAGTATTTCGTACCGTGTAGTACCAACTGCTATTTTCCCAGCACCACTTGTTGATGCTAAATCAGCTGTACGTTTTTTACGTGCAAATGCAAAACGTTTTAATATAGATCCAGATAACATTGCTGTTATGGGTAGTTCAGCTGGTGGATTATTTGCTGCAATGACAGGGCTTACTGGTGATTTGAAAGAGTTTGATAAAGGTGATAACTTAGATCAACGTAGTGATGTAAAAGCAGTTGTTGATCTTTTTGGTGCTTCAGATTTAACAAAGATTGGTTATGGTGCACCTAAATTTATTCAAGACTTACACTTTGATGCATCTTCTCCAGAGTCTGTATTAGTTAATGGTATGGCTCTTGTTCAAAGAACAAATGGTGGGATATTAACAAATCCTGAAAGAGCAGCAAAAACTAATCCAATAAATTATATTACAAAAGAGAGTCCTCCTTTCTTAGTAATGGTAGGTGATGCAGATAGACGTGTTGCTGCAAATCAATCAGAGTTATTACATGATGCTTTACTTGAAAAAGGAGTAGATTCTACACTCTATATTCTTAAAGGTGCAGGTCATGGTAATCTTCCATGGGAACAAACAGATGTTTCTAACATTATTGTAAAGTTTTTAGATAAAAATTTAAAATAATTATCGGTTTCCCTAAAGTATACACTTTAGGGAAATTATTTCCTTATAATAGTTGATACTAAAACATAGTATTAAACAAACACTATCTCAATTACTTTTTTATTACAATAAATACAGCACAGATGGTTATATTTTCACCATACAAGAACAATTTAGAGTGTTATAATTTTCTAAAAGATTAAGGATTATATATGCGTGTTGGAATTGTTGGTGCAGGTGGTGTTGGAGTAGAGCTTGTAAACTATTTACTTACACTTGGCAATATGAGTGAAATTGTTTTAGTCAATCGTAATGTTGAAAAAGCTTTAGGCGAAGTAGCTGATTTTTCATTTGTTGAATCATTTACATATGCAAGCAATACACATTTACATGTAGGAGATTATGTTGATTGTGCAAGATGTGATGTTATTGTGATTACTGCTGGTATTACAGTAAAAGAAGGACAACCTAGAGAAGAACTTTTAGGAGAAAATTCTGTTTTGATTCAGAAAATCATTCGTGAACTGCATCGCTATGCACCCCAAGCTATTATTCTTATGGTGACCAATCCTGTTGATGTACTTACCCATGTTGCTTACAAAGAAGGGTTATACCCAAGATCAAGACTTCTTAGTGTAGGAACACTTGTTGATACAGCGCGATTTATGAAAATTGTGAGTAAAAAGGTGGGTATCGATCCTAAAAATATAATAGGATATGTTTTAGGAGAACATGGCAAAGGAAGTATACTGCCATGGAGTATATGCAATATTTGTGGTTTAGATGTAGATACATTTTGTGAACTTAATGGCTTAGAAAAGCTTGATAGAGAGCAAATTTTTAATGATGTTATCAATGCTGGTTATTCAGTTTTTTCTCAAAAAGGTAATACAAATCATAGTACAGCAGCAAGTGTATTTCGTATAATTAGAGCTATTGCAAATGATGAACATTCTGTATTACCATTGGGGATTTATCTAGAGGGTGAATATGGTTTACACAATGTTGTAGTCAATGTTCCTGTTGTTGTTACACGCAAAGGAGCAAGTAAAATTCTTAAGTATAAATTACTCCCAGAAGAGCTTAAGTCTTTACACAATAGTGCAAAAAATATGCAATATATGGCAGATGATATTTTAAGTTAAAAACTCTATTTTTTATTGACTTTATTACACTAATATTGTAGACTTTAGAATATAGTACGTGTACGTACTAAATTTTTTAAAGGATATTTTTATGAATAGATTTATAAAAGTAATTATAGTTGCAACTTTTTGTGCATTACCATTTTTATCACAACCTCTTATGGCAGGAAAACCACCAGCACATATTATGGCATTTCTTATGAATAATACACCATTGAAACCAACAAAGGTTTTTGATAATGTATATTGTATTGGTAGTGTAAGTGTTACTACTTGGGCAATTAAAACATCAGAAGGTATTATTCTTATAGATTCTATGTGGGATGATAATGATGCTAAGATGATTGAAAAAGGTATGATAGAACTTGGTTTAGATCCAAAAGATTTAAAATATATTTTAGTCTCTCATGGCCATGGTGATCATTATGGTGGAGCAAAATATCTAGCCGATAAATATCATGCAAAAGTGGCAATGACTAAAGTAGATACTGATTTTATGAATACATTAAATAAAGGACCAAATGGACCTCGTTCACCTAAAGCTCCTGTAAGTATGTTTTTAAAAGATGGAGATGTAGTTACATTAGGTGATAGATCGGTAAAAATTCTTGTAACTCCAGGTCATACACCAGGAGGTATGTCTTTTATATTTCCAGTTATGAATGATGGTGAAAAACATAATGCTATTTTATGGGGTGGTACAGGAATTCCAAGAGATATGAAGAGCAAATTGGCATATAAAAAATCTGTTGAGCATTTTATAACTGAGGCTAAAAAAGTAAATGCAGATGTTTCTTTGACAGCTCATCTATTTATAGGTTCAGGATTTGATGATTTAAAAGCAGCTGGAATTAGAAAAAAAGGTGAAAAAAATCCTTTTATTCTTGGTAAAGATGGAATACAAAAGTATTATACACAAATGCGTGAATCTATCAATAAAGCAATCAATAACTAAACTGTTATCAATATATACCCATATATCTTGGATATATGGGTAAAAAGGATATGCCCATGAACTCCATAGGATACGATATTTGTCGCACAGCTAGAGAAATTCATCAGCATCTTAGTTTTAAATTTAAAAATTATGATGTGACTCCTGAACAATGGGTTGTTTTAAAAGAGTTATTTGAAGAAGATAAGATTTCTCAAAAAGAACTATCACTAAGAGTAGACAAAGACCCTAATACTATAAAAGCTATTGTTGATAAGCTAGAAAAAAAAGGTTATGTTAATCGCCAAAAAAATCCTAGTGATCAAAGGGCTTTTTTACTTACTTTAACTAGAAGTGCTTTTGAGTTAATAAAGCAGCTTGACCCATTAGATGAAAATATGATTGCTAATATAAGTGAGAATTTTACAGAAGAAGATTTAAAAATCTTTAGAACTATGTTGTCAAAAGTAAATAGAAATTTGAAAAATATTTGTGATAAATAAGCCCTCAAAATTATGAGGGCTTTACATGTAACGATAATTTTACAACGTAGTTTTACATCTTTTTCTTTTCAATACCTTCTAGCTCAATAATCAGTTTGATCTCGTTAGAAACAATAGCCCCACCTGTTTCAAGAAGTTTATTCCAGTTGAGTCCATAATCTAATCTATTAATTTTGCCTTCTAAAACAAAACCAATACGTTTATTACTTTTTGGTCCAATTATAGTCCCTACATCATCTATTTCAAGTTTGATATTTTTTGTTATACCTTTGATTGTTAAATCTCCCCAAAGGTGATTGCCATCTACTTTTGTAGAAACAAAGGTCATTTTAGGGAATTTTTTTGCATCAAAAAAATCAGGACTTTTTAAATGCTTATCTCGTTTTTCATTGTCTGTATCAATAGAGGCAACATTAATTGTTCCTTTTAGGGCTTTAAGTTGTTTTTTCATATAGTCAAACTCTATACTTCCATCGAACATGTCGAAATTACCATTGACTGATGAAACCAAAAGATGTTTTGCTTTAAAACCTACATTTGTATGTGCTTTATCGAGCATAAAACTCTCTGCAAATGTACTGCTAACGAGTACAATAGTACTCAATAGGAAAACTTTCAATAAACTCATAGTAATACTCCTTATTAAAATATTAAGATATTGTATAATAAAAATATGTAGTTAATGTTTAGTGATTCTATGTAATCCATAGTAATAAATCTATAAGCCATCCAATCTTTTTAAGCACTATTTGCAGTGCTTACTAATTCTAAGTCAGAATGGAGTATCCAAAACGAATTTTTTTCTTCATTATGGTACGATAGATTGTACTTATCAACTTCATCACCAAATTGAACGAGTAGTTGCAATTCACTTTCACTAAAAGCAAGATGGGCAATCTCTCTTTTTCTAAGTACTTTACCACAGTGATTTATCAATTTCCAATAATTTTGTTTTACACCTACTTCATTAATAGAAGTTTTTGTTCCCAAAAATGACTTGACTTTAACATAATCATTGCGTAAAAAATTCATTAACATTTCCTTTTATATTAAGAAGACAGATCTTCATAAACCACTGTTTACAAAGATCTACTTCAATATAGTGTAGTATCGAAGGAGGATTATATCTATGTAGTATTAGTTAAGTGTAAGTTCTGTATTTTATGAATAAATTTTTTTATTTACTAAGCCTATATTGCTTTATAAAAAAATGATGTAACCACAATGAGAAGGCTATGATAATACTCCCTAAGCCTAGTAAAAGATAATTGGTCGGTTTTTCCCAAATAAGAAGGTTAACAATAAGCCCTGCTGGCACTAAAGCATTATTCATGATAGCAAGTACTCCAGCATCAACTTCACAGGCACCTTTGTTCCATAAAAAATACCCTAAGCCAGAAGCGACAACACCTAGCCAGATTAAAACACACCATTGTATAAGTGAAGGGGAAATCTTTTGAGGATTAGCAAAAAAGATAAAGGCTATAATGCTTACACATAAAGCTCCAAAATAAAAATATCCAAATATATCACGTTGTTTAATATTTGAGTGCGATTCCATCACTTTTTTATACGAACTTTGTCCAATAGCAAAACAGATATTTGCTCCTTGTACCATTAAAAAGCCAGTGATAAATTCTGAATTAATATTATGGTATCTTAAAATGTATGTTCCTAAAACTGCTATGTTAGTACTTATTAAGTATAAAGGTTTGAATTGTTTTTTTAATGCATCATAAAATAATGTCACGTAGATGGGTGTAAAAATAGTAAAAAGAAGAACTTCCGGAACACTAAGAAATAAAAAAGATTGGTAAAAGAAAAGGTACATCAAGCCTATTTGTATACTACCGATGAGTAACATTTTAATCTTTAATTCTGTTGGAATAGCGCGAAATTTGGTAAATGGTAAAAAGATTAGTGAAGCAAGTATTATACGTACTAATACTGCAAAATAGCTATCTACATGCCCTGCTAAAAATTCACCAATAAAACTAAATGAAAATGCCCATATTATTGTTATTATTATCAAGTATTGCATATATATCCTTTTAAAAATTAAGTTTTATGTACTAAATATACCGTTAAATTATACGTTCTAATACAAGTCCTACAAATAAAAGTAGTCCAAAAAGAGTGGAGAGTTGAGCTGTTGCACGCATAGCTGGCATCAATACTATTGCACTTGCTTTGATTTTAAATTTATTAATTGCTTGCAGGGCTTTTGGAAGACTAAAAAAGACTACTAAAACCCAAAAAGAAACAATTTTTAACATAACTAAGCAAACAAGCCAAAGATAAGCTGTAATAATAACGCTACTAAATACTTGTACTGCTCGTTTATGCCCTAATATGATTGGTAAGGTTCGTCGTCCTTTTTCTTGGTCATTATCTAAGTCACGAATGTTATTTGCCATATTAATAGCACCTACTAAAAAACCAATTGGTAAAGAAATAAGTACAGCACGTATACTAAGGGTATCAGTTTGAATATAAAAAGAAATCCAAAGAATAAAAAGCCCCATAAAAAGGCCTGAAACGATTTCACCAAAAGGAGTATATGCAATAGGTCTTGGACCACCTGAATAAAGGTAACCTATAGCCATACAAATAATGCCAGCAAGTCCTACCCACCAATTAGTGTTAACACAAATGTAAAGTCCTATAAGAAGAGAGATGAAACATAATAATTTAGCTAAGTTAGAAATGGTTCTAGGTTGAAATCCATCACGTACAATGCTACCACCAATACCAACTGAATCAGCAGTATCCAGACCTCGTTTAAAATCGAAGTATTCGTTAAAAAGATTGGTTGCAATTTGAATAAGTACTGAGGCTATGAGCATTGCTAAAAAAAGATTCCATTGTATTGTATTAGTGTTTTCTAATGCTAAGATACTTCCTAAGATAACAGGTATAAATGAAGCAGTTAGGGTATGAGGTCGAATCATTCGCCACCATTTAATTAGTGTATATTGTTTTGTGTTATTTATCATTCTTATTTCTTTCTAAAGTCATATATTTCAAAGAAGATTTTAAGACCCATTTTTTACTTTTTAAGCCGTAGTATAGCAAAATGAGTATATAAATATAGAATGAAAAAACAAGGAGCTTTATGCAAAAGAGTACATTATCTAATGTTACAGATGTCTCAGCGTGGACTGATAAATATTTTTCCAATACAAAAATTCTCATTGAACACTTTGGTGATAAGCAAGTTACCTATGCTTTTTTTTTACGACGCCCTGTCCTTTCAGCAATACGCTTAGCTGAAGAGTGGATTCAAACACAAGCAGCGTATCGCAGTATAGACATTACTATTGAAAAGATGCATAAAGAAGGTGAATGGGTTGGCTCTGGAGAGCCTTTAATGTACTTAAGTGGTTCTTTTGCTTTTATTGTCGAATTAGAAACACTTATTTTACAAAAATTAGGTTCGGCATGTATTGCAGCTTATAATGCTTATGAGATGTGCCAAACACTTCCTCAAGTCTCTTTTTTAGCTATGGATGCACGCCACTGTGCCGGAACAGAAATGGCTGAAATAATGGCTTATGGTGCTTCTGTTGGCTCAGTAGCTGCACAACAGAATCTTGGGGCGGTAGGATTTATTGGTAATGCTACGGATGCAACAGCCCATTTTTTTGGTAAAGAGAAAGGATTGGGTACTGTTCCTCATGCTTTTATTGGATATGCTGGCTCAACGCTTAAAGCAGCTCAAATGTTTCATGAATGTTTTCCTGAGGAAAATCTTCCTATTTTAGCTGATTATTTTGGTTGTGAAATTACTGATACATTAGAGGTTTGTGATGCTTTTTCTGACTTAGCTAAGCAAGGAAAAATTAGTGTACGTCTTGATACTCATGGAGGACGTTTTTTAGAAGGACTGGATACACAAAAAAGTTATCAAGTTTTAGAAAGACATGCCCCTGATGTAATGCTCGAATACCGTACAAAAACTCAACTTCATGACCTTATTGGTATGGGAGTTTCTGCTGCTGCTTTATGGAGTATGCGTGAGGCACTAGATAACGCAGGTTTCCCTAAAGTACGTATTATTGCTTCATCTGGATTTAGTGCACAAAAGTGTCTTTCTATGGCATGTGCAAAAGCCCCAATCGATATTATTGGCACAGGATCATTTTTACCTGAGAGATGGAGTGAAACATATGCAACAGCAGATATTATCGCTTATGATAATAAGCCAATGGTTAAAGTTGGACGAGAATTTTTATTTAAAAAGCATGCTAAATCAGTTGTTTAAGCATTGTATTTGATGAAAGTAATATAAAATTTTTAAAATGTTAACATATCAAGTAAAAATTAGAATATACAAAGAGAAGATTGATGATTGATTATACTAAAAAATTTACCTTAGATAGAGAGTTTTACCCCGCAACAAATATAGAAGTTTCTATAGAGAGTGATAGAGGTCGTATTCTTTCTGCTCCAGCTTTAAGACGTCTTCAAAAACGTACACAAGTTTTTGCACTTGAGCTTAATGCTTCTATTCGTACAAGACTTACTCATTCTTTGGAAGTATCACAAAATGCTCGTTTTATTGCTAAAACAATTTTTACAAAACTTAAAAAAGAAGGTTTAGAAAAGTATAAACTTGAAGAGTTAGAAAATGCTTTTGTATCAACAGCGGAAATGACAAGTTTACTTCACGATATAGGCAATCCTCCTTTTGGGCATTTTGCAGAGCAAACTATAAATAAATGGATGAAAGATAATGCTGTAAGTATTTTAAATAACTATACATGTACTACCAAAAAGACCAAAGAACTTAAAGAAGAACTAAGCAAAGATATATGTAACTACGATGGAAATGCACAGGCCTTAAGAGTTATAACCAAGCTTCAAAGACTCAATCTTTCTTATACGCAGATACTCTCAGTTTTAAAGTATACTAGAGGTGCGTATGAAGATAAACCTTTTGAAGATGATGCATTAGATTATTTAAAGAAAAAACCAGGGTTTTATTATAGTGAAAAAAAGTTTATACAAAAGATTCAAAAAGCTCTATATGTAAAGAGTGGATGTAGGTTTCCTATCACATATATTATGGAAGCAGCTGATGATATATCGTACTTAACAGCCGATTTAGAAGACTCAGTAGAGAAGGGTATACTGAGCCTTGATGAGGTGTATAACTTAATAAAAAAAGAGTGTGAAAAAGAGGATGAAAATTATCTGTTAGAAGTGATACAAAAAAGATATGAACAAGCAAAAAAAGATGAAGAGCCGTATCAATTTAATATGTTTTTTACTTTGATTCGTGCAAATCTTGTGAATTCTTTAGTGAAGCACGTAGTTGATATTTATATAGATAATCATGAGTCTATTTTCAATGGAGAGTTCAATTCTGCTTTATTAGAGTATGATAAAACAAGTAAATATTATAAAGCTATCAAGATTTTACAAAACATATCTGTAAAGTACATTTATCAAAATAGACATGTTCAAACTTTAGAGCTTCAAGGTTATTCTATCATCAATGGTTTACTAGATATATATAAACCACTTTTATCTCTTACATGTAAAGACTTTAAAAAACTTATAGAAGATAAAAAAATAGAGTGTTTTATTGCTATGAGACTTATAAAAAGGATTTCATCAAAGCAGATTGTGGCTTACAAAAAGGATGTAGAAAAATTAAATAAAGAAGATATAGAAGCCTATGAAATGCTAGAGTGGTATTATAGAGTGAGGCTTGTTATAGATTATATTAGTGGTATGACAGATGATTATGCTTTAGATGAGTATAAAACACTCTTAGCGCTAAAGTAGGTAATTAATTAGTAAAGAGGAACTAATCTTAATCCTGTAGAGTGTACAGTTTCAATGAGTTTGTATTCTAATTTTGTTCTTAATCTATAAATAAGTGTTCTTAGTGTGCTATTTGAGACTATATTTTCAGGCCATAGCATATTTTCTAACGTTTCAATAGAGACTAAAGTTCCTTTTGCTTGAATCAGTATATTGAGTAGTTCAGTCTCTTTTTGAGTAAGTTTTATTAGCATAGTATTATAATAAAGTGCATTGTTTTCTAAATCAAAATAGTAGTTAAACCCTAAATTTTTACAATTGGTTGATATGACTTCCTGACTTGATTGGTTGATTTTATATATACTTAAAAGAAGGGCAGATTTTAACTCTTTTCTTTTAAAAGGTTTATGAAGATAATTTACTGGATTTGTTTCAATAGCTCTTTGTATAGTATCGTCATCTGCAAATGCTGTAAGGTATATAACAGGGATAGTTTCTATCTTTTGCATATCTTTAGCGAGCTCTATTCCATCTTTGCTATTTTCTAGATGAATATCAGTGAGTAAGATATCTGGTCTATTTTTTTTTATACTTTGCATAGCATCATCATAGTTAGTTACCATATCTGTTACTTGAAAATTTAAATTTATGAGGGCATTTTTTATATCAAGTGCTACTATACTTTCATCTTCTACTACAAGTATTTTGGCTTTACTCATTGTCTTCCCATGTTATCCTTACTTTTACGCCATCTTTTGAATCGACGGTTATATTTCCTTTTATCTGTCTTTTGACTAAAGTATCTACTAGAATGTTTCCTAAAGAATTTGTAGGCATAGATTGATTATAGCCTATACCATCATCACTGATAGATAAGTCATATGTGTTTTTATTTTTTTTCAAACTAATATATATATTTCCTTTTTGATTAGGAAAAGCGTATTTTAAAGAATTTGTTATGAGTTCATTAAGGATAAGACCACAGTAAATGGCTTGTTCATTTTTCAGTTTGGTTTGTATATCTATATGTATATTGACTTCATTTTCATAACTCTCTTCAATCCCTTCAATAATAAGTTCAAAATACTCATAAGCATTTACATAAGCTATGGTTTCATTTTCATATAAAAGTTCATGTAAATGACTGATTGATTTTATTCTGTTTTGTATTGTAGTGAGTACATCTTTTAATTTTTCATCTTTAATTTTATCTTTTTGTAGTCTTATGAGCGAAACTATAGTTTGCATATTATTTTTGACTCTATGATTTAACTCTTTTAAAAGAAGTTGTTTTTCATCTAATGCTATTTTTAAGTCTCTAGTTTTTTCTTCTACTTGCATAAAGAGTCTTCTTCTTTCATTGACTTGTTGATCAAAAAGCTTTTGATTTGCTTTTTCTTTATCGGCTTGGAGTTGTTTTATTCTATCTGCTAAAGCAATGGAAAATATAACGGCTTCAAAAACAAGTGAAACTTCTATATAGTATGGGATATATTGATATATACTAAACATTCCTACGCTAGATAACAGCATAAATAAAATAGCTATAAATATAGCAGACCAACCAATTAAAATAAAATAAGCTTGTCTATTTTTTTTAAAAACAGCATAAATAGTTATAAATATTAAATATGAAAGCACTAAAACAGGCATAATATTTCTATATTTGTTAAATTCATTTGTCAACGTAAATACTAATGTAGTAAAAGGAAGTAAAATAATCAAGAGAGTTAATAATTTATCGAGAATAGGATACTGTTTAGTTCTTAAAAAAGTTTTTGTAAAAAGAACTAACCAAAAAATTGGTAAAGCAGCGGCAAATGCAGCATTATTAACTATATGTATAATCCAAGTTTGGTTGAGTATATAGATATGTACAACACCTACATAAAGACCATGGTGAATAACAACACCAACAACATATAAAAAATAAAAAAGATAACTTATATCTTTAGTAAAGAAAAATATAAATAGATTATAAAAACCAAGTATCATCATAGCACCAAAAAAAAGTGCCAAAATAAATTGATGTTTTACTTCTGTTTGATAAAAACTTGTACTATCCCACATATTAATGTTAATAATAAGCGTAGTTATGTATGAAGAGGCTTTTAAATAATAAGTTTTAGTTTCATGTGGTTTTATCAATATGTGAAAGATAGGATTGAGTGTTCTTCTTTTTGTATTTATAGTAAAAAGACCATCTTTTTGGACTACAAAGTTTTTATCAGGATCATAAAATTCTATATGTGTTGTAAGGGGGTTTTTGTATTCTACTATTTTGTGAATTGTTTTTTTTGAGTTGTTTGTAAGGGAAAATTGTATCCAAACGTCAAAATTTGGGGAAAAACCAAAGCTTAAAATATTTTGTTTATTTTTTTTAAAAGGAATATCGTTTTTTAAAATATTATTTATTGTTAAAGTTTGACTTTTATCTATGTAAATTTTAGAGTATGGTAGTATATTCGTAAGTTTTACATGATTACTCATATATAAAGGTTGAGCATAAAGAACAGTTGTATAAAATATTAATATAAGTATTTTAAAAAATCTCACAAATCCCCTTCTTCTTGATTATTATACATCATAAAAAATAGTATTATCTTAAATCTCACTCATGAATCATAATGTATATATAAAATAATAAATATTGTTATAATAAATTTAATAAAGGATTATGTATGGATAAATATTATATATGAGTTTACGTTATCACATTAAACTATTAATTTCAGGTGTATTTATTGTTTAGTATTCGCATCTGTATCTTCTTTTTCTTATGAAAAAAAGAGTTTGTAATCTTATGTTATTATAAAAATAGTAATTATTTAATATAGATTAAGTATTTAATTAGCTATAATCTCACGCGCAAAAAAACTAGCAGACAATAGAAAAAGGTCATTATGATAAATAAAAATCGAAAGATTATAAACAATAGACTAAAAATGACAGTAAAGAGTTCACTGAGTAAATTTCTGATTTCTTTATTTATTGCATATTTTATTGCTTTTATGCCAGATTATGTAGGCTTGAGTGTACAAGCTTCTTATATGCTTTTTATTATGGTTTTTTCTGCCTTGTTATGGATGAGTGAAGCTGTTCCAGCTTTTGCTGTCTCTTTTTTAATTATTGCATTAGAAATTCTTTTTTTAGGATTTCATGATTTTGATTTTAGTAGTGGTTCAAAAGAGTGGACGTATTTTTTAAAATCTTGGTCATCTCCTTTAATATTTTTATTTCTTTCAGGTTTTATTTTAGCTATTGCTGCATCAAAAACAAAACTAGATTTATGGCTTGCAAAAAAGGCTCTGTTTTATTTTGGTAATAAACCAAAAAATATTCTTTCAGGGCTTATGCTTGTTACTTTTGTTTTATCTATGTTTGTTTCTAACACTGCAACAACGGCTATGATGATGACACTGTTAATTCCTATACTAAAAAACATGAAAAAAGATAATCCTTTTCAAAAGGGAATTTTACTTGCAGTTGTAGTATCAGCAAATATTGGAGGTATGGGAACTATTATAGGTACTCCTCCAAATGCAATTGCTGTAGGTATATTAGGAGATGATGCTCCTTCTTTTGTATCATGGATGATGATAGCTTTACCTCCTGCAATACTAATAGTTTTGGTTTTAAGGTTTGTTATATTAAAAGTTTATCCATCTAATGAAGATATTATAGATATTAGTAAAGTTAAACATGTAAAACATTATGATGATTCAACGACAGAATTCACCACAGTTCCGAAAATTCCAAGTTGGAAAAAAGTCTTAGTTATTGTTACAGCTTCTACAACCATTTTACTTTGGTTAACAGGACCTTTTCATCATATTCCACTTACTGTTGTCTCTTTGTTGCCTATAGTTGTTTTTACTCTTTTTGGTTTGATTGATAAAGAAGATATAAGTTCTATTAGATGGGATGTTATTATACTTATTATTGGGGGTCTTTCAATTGGTGCTGGAGTAAGTAAAACAGGACTTGATGGTTGGTTGGGCACACAAATAAATTTAGAAGGTTTAAGCATCTATATTATTGTATCAATATTTGCTGCTATTATAGTATTGGTTTCAAACTTTATGAGTAATACTGCAGCAACAAATATCATGTTACCTTTAGTTATAGCACTTGTAAGTACTTTAGGAGATAGTGTTATATCTTTTATGGTGATTTCTGTTGCTTTATGTGCATCATGTGCTATGATACTTCCAGTCTCCACACCACCTAATGCTATAGCTTTTTCTTCTGGGAAACTCTTTACAAAAGATTTTTTATTGATTGGTTTGATAGCGGGTATTGCTGGTCCAGCTATTATATTGACTTGTTTGAGTTTTTTTTAGGGGATACTTTATAATATCTTTTACATGTAAAGGATACAATTGTTTATGCAAAAATTACCTATAAATGAAGTTATACCTGAGATAAAAGAAAAACTAAGAGTAAACACTAAGCTTATTTTACAAGCACCTCCAGGAGCAGGAAAAAGTACGGTAGTGCCTATCTCTTTATTAGATGAGCCTTGGCTTGATAATAAAATTATTATTGTCTTAGAGCCAAGACGTGTTGCTGCACGCCAAGTAGCTATACAGATGGCAAAAAGTTTAGGGGAAAAAGTAGGGCAAAGAGTTGGTTATCAAATCAAAATGGATAAGTGCACTTCAGTACACACAAAGATTTTAGTTCTCACAGAAGCAATACTTGTTAAAAAACTTCAAAATAATCAATCTTTAGAGAATGCAGCCTTAGTAATTTTTGATGAGTTTCATGAGAGAAGTATACATACAGATTTGTCATTAGCTTTATCTTTACAAGTACAAGAGTTACTAAGAGATGATTTAAAGATTTTGATTATGTCTGCTACTTTAAACTCTGAAGCACTTATAAATCTTTTAGGCAATGTTCCAGTAGTTACGTCACAAGGAAAGATTTATGATGTACAAATGAATTATTTAGAATCACATATTTCTCAGCCAACAGTAAAAACTCTCAATACAGTACTTTTACAGACAATCTTAAAAGCTTTAAAAGAAGAGAGTGGTGATATCTTGGTATTTTTAGCAGGGATTAGAGAGATAAAAGCTTTACAAAAAGTTTTAAGTCAAAAGATAGAAGATAAAAAAATGCAAATTCTTCCTTTATATTCTACTTTGTCTAAACAAGATCAAGATAGAGCTATAGAAAAATCAGATAAAAGAAAAATTATTCTCTCAACAAATATTGCTCAAACTTCTTTAACAATAGAAGGGATAAAAATTGTGATTGATTCAGGGCTAGAAAAACTCTCTCGCTATAATTATGCAACTGGTATGAACCATTTAGAACTTAGTTTTATTTCACAAGATTCAGCAACTCAAAGAGCAGGGCGAGCAGGAAGATTATCTTCTGGTAAATGTTATAGGTTATGGCATAAAAATAAAATTTTACAAGAGAGTACAAAACCAGAGATACTAAGAACTGATTTAAGTTCAGTAGTGTTGGATTTAGCTTTATGGGGAGTAGATGAGTTCGATGAACTGTGTTGGTTAGATATACCTGACAAGAAAGTTATAGCTAAGAGTAAAGAAGTACTACAAGAACTTATGATGCTAGATAAATTGTATCAAATTACTCTATTTGGGAAAGATGCTCTATCTTTAGGAATGCATCCTAGATACTCATATATGATACTCAAAGCAAATGAGTTAGGTTATGCTTATGAAGCCTGTCTTTTGGGTGCACTTTTAAATGCAAAAGATATTTTTAAAAATACTTTTAGAGATAGTGACATAAGAACTAGATTTATACATCTTTATGAAAAAGATTTTCAAAGTGAATATATCAATAAATTTGTATCAAAAGAGGTATTAAAAGAAGCGGACTCTTTTTATAAAAAGTTAAAGAGTATAAAAAAAGTAGTCATATCATCAAAAAGTTTTGAAGTTGAAATGATTGGTATTTTATTATTGTTTGCTTATCCTGATAGATTAGCGAAAAAAAGAAGCCAAGGTGATGCGAAATATAAACTGAGTAATGGTAAAGGAGCTACTTTACATGTAGAAGATAGCCTGTTTAGTGAAGAGTATTTAGTGGTGCCAAATCTTAACGCTCATGAGCAAGACTCTTATATAAACCAAGCATGTAGTATAACTTTATATATGGTTGAGAAGTATTTTGATTCATATATTAAAACTCAAGAGAGCATAAAGTATAACAAACAAACTAAAAAGTTAGACATACGTGAAAATAAATGTTTTTTACAATTGCAACTTTCCTCAATATCAAGTACTAAAACTGATAAAAGAGATTTTAAAGACTTGCTTATTAAATTATTAAAAGAAGAAGGATTAGAGCTTCTTACTTGGAGTAAAGAAGCAAAGAGTTTAAGAAATAGGGTAAATTTTTTAAATGCTCATACAAAAACAGATTTAATAGATTTTAGTGATGAGAGTTTGATGGAGACTTTAGACGTTTGGATAGCCCCTTATTTGACAAACATAAAAACAATAAAAGAGTTAGAAACCCTCAATATGTACAATATCTTATTATCACAAATATCATGGGAAAATCAAAAACTTTTAGACAAATTAGTACCTAAGAGTATAAAAGTACCAAGTGGGTCATTTATAAGTATTGATTATTCAAACATTAAAACTCCAATATTCGCAGTGAAAATACAAGAAGTTTTTGGATTAAGGCTCGCTCCAAAAATTCTTAACAACACAATAGCTTTACAAGTTCATCTTCTAAGTCCTGCGCGTTTGCCTATACAAATAACATATGATTTAGAAAGTTTTTGGAAAAATTCTTATGATGAGGTAAGAAAAGAGTTAAGAGGTAAATATAAAAAACACTATTGGCCAGAAAATCCATATGAAGCAATAGCAACTAATAAAACAAAAAAAAATATGTAAAATTATTAGTATTAGCTCTTTTTAAAGGAATATTCTATAATATCTATATTTGAAGTGCTCTAATATTTGTAATTTTATGGAGATATCATGGAAAAAGTGATTGATACAACAGAATTAAATATATTACAAGATAAAGTAACTCTATTTTTGCAACGGTATGCGAAAGATGAAAAAGCTTTACATGAAGTAGCTCCCCGTCTTGCAGAAGTTTCTTTAGAAATGAATCATCTTTATGAAGACTTAGGTTTAAAAAGTCGCGAACAGATGAGAGGATATATGCAAAAACATTTTCCAATCTTACATAAAAGAAAACCTAAAAATATGCTATGGAAAAAATTTATATTTGAATCTATAGGTGAAAGTGTTCCTTGTTGTTCAAGCTGCGAAAATCAAGATAATTGTTGGGCTTGTAGACTTTAAAATATTCCTTTACTTATAAAATCTATTTTCTAATTTCATTATATCTTAAGATATATAACGCTATATTTCGTTATGTTTTTAAAAATACAACGAAGGAAAATACTTGGAAATATCATCTAATCTGACCTTAGAATTAGCAAATACACCATTTTTACTTGAAAAAAGAATTAACCTCCTTCATGCAATAGATAAAGTTGGCTCAATCTCTAAAGCGGCTAAAGTAGTTCCTATGAGTTATAAAAGTGCATGGGAAGCAGTAGATGCTATGAACAACCTTTCTCCTACTCCAATTGTAGAGAAAGAGACAGGCGGTGCGGGAGGAGGTGGTACAAAACTTACTTCTTATGGAAAAAATCTCTTAAAGACATATGAAATTATTGAAATAGAACAAAAAAGATTTTTAGAAAAATTAACCTTGTTAACTGACATGGATAATGGAACTATGAAAACAATAAGGAGACTCTCAATGCATATAAGTGCAAGAAATCAACTATTTGGAAAAATAGGTGATATAAAAAGAGCAAAAGTAAATGCAGAAGTGAGTGTGGTACTTAAGAGTGGAGTAGTATTGGTTTCAAATATTACTAATAGTGCTGTGGAAGAGCTTGGTTTGGAAGTTGGTAACGGTGTGGTTGCTATTATCAAAGCATCTTCTGTTATTTTAACAACAGTTTTAGATTTACAAACAAGTGCTCGCAATAAGCTTGTTGGTGTAGTTACAAATGTAAAAAAAGGAGAGGTCAATTCACAAGTGAGTGTAGATGTTGGAGATACAGATGTTGTTGTGGCAACTATTACAACAGGATCAGTTGAATCTTTAAATTTAGAAGTTGGCACAAAAGTTTGTACAATGATAAAATCAAGTAGTATAATCATAGGAAAATAGGAGAAGATATGTTTAAAAAGATAGTATTAGGACTTTTAGTATTGAGTAGTTTTGCTTTAGCTGAAGTTATTAATATAGCAGTTGCAGCAAATGTAAGCTATGCGATACCTCAGTTAAAAAAAGAGTTTAACAAGGCATATCCAGAAACGGAAGTAAGAGTTACTTTAGGTAGTAGTGGAAAACTTACGGCTCAAATAAAAAATGGTGCCCCTTATGGACTTTTTATGGCAGCAAACATGAAGTATCCAAAAGCTTTACATGTAGATAAAATTGCTATTACAAAACCAGTAATTTACGCACAAGGTTCCCTAGCAATGTTAAGTAATAAAAAACAAGACTTTACTAAAGGTATAGAACTTGCAAAAGAAGCAAGTATAAATAAAATAGCAATTGCAAATCCTAAAACAGCACCATATGGAAAGGCAGCTGTTGAGGCATTTAAAAATGCAAAAATATATGATAGTACAAAAGATAAACTTGTTTACGCAGAGTCTATTTCTCAAACAGTAGCTTATACTATAACCGCAACTGATCTTGGTTTTATAGCAAAGTCATCTTTATATAGCCCAAAAATGGCCAAGTTTAAAAAAAATATAAATTGGGTAGATGTTAATCCAAAACTCTATACACCGATTAATCAAGGCATAGTTATTTTGAAAAATGGTGAAAATACTAAAGGAGTAAAAGATTTTTATGACTTTATATTGGGACAAAAAGCTAGAAAAATCTTTGAATCTTATGGATATTTAGTGCCATGAATGAGCATATAGCAACAGTTGTAGATATACAAAATAATGAAAGTTTAAATATAGTAGAGTTTGAAATTTCAAATCAATCACTTTTTATGATGAGTTTAGAATTGGGAAAAGTTAAAATTGATTCAAAAGTTAAACTAGCTGTAAAATCTACAAGTGTTGCTATAGCAAAAAACTTTTCAGGCCAGATAAGCTTTTCAAATCAATTAAAAGCAAAAATAACTGACATATCAAAAGGGAAGCTTTTATCTAATATAAAAACTTTATCAAATGACATAAGTTTAGAAAGTATTCTTACAACGCAAAATGTAGATGCGATGGATTTACATGTAGGTGATGAAGTAACAGTATTTATAAGAGCAAGTGAACTTTCTATAAAAGAGGTTTTAGTGTGATTGAAATTTTACAAAACTTGGAGTTTGGACCATTTTTATTATCTTTTAAATTAGCGGGGATTACTACTGTGATTTTATTTTTTGTTTCTTTACCATTGGCTTGGTTTTTATCACAAACTAAATCAAAAATGAAACCATATTTAGAAGCCATAAGTGCCCTTCCTATAGTTCTTCCTCCCTCAGTTCTTGGTTTTTATATTTTGTGGGCTTTATCGCATAATTCGCCTATAGGTGCTTTTTTTGATGAGTATTTTGGTATAAAATTAGTTTTTAATTTTACAGGCTTGGTTATTGCTAGTTGTTTTTACTCTTTGCCATTTATGGTACAACCACTTCAAAGTGGGTTTGAGAGTATAAATAAAAACATGATTGAAGCTTCTTATGTAAGTGGAAAAAATAAAATACAAACTTTATTAAGAGTTGCATTACCAAATATAAAACCATCTCTTTTAACAGCAATTATTGTTACTTTTGCACATACTGTTGGGGAGTTTGGAGTAGTTTTAATGGTAGGTGGTAGTATTCCAAAAGAGACAAAGGTTGCTTCAGTTGCTATTTATGAGTTTGTTGAAATATTAGATTATACGAGTGCACATGTTTATAGTGCAATCATGGTTATTATAAGTTTTATAGTACTTTTAAGTGTATATGTTTTTAACCACAGATTTAATAAAAAACTCACTGGAATTGACAAATGATAAATATTGATATAAAGAAAAGACTTCATGGTAGCAATGGTACTATGGATTTGATGGTTGATTTACAGATAGAAAAAAATGATTTTGTTGCTTTAGCTGGAGTAAGTGGAAGTGGTAAGACAACTTTACTTAGAATTTTAGCAGGACTTGAAACTGCAGATGGTGAAATACATATTGATGGTGAAGCTTGGCTTGATGAGAATCATTGTTTAGTGCCACAAAAAAGAAAAATAGGTTTTGTATTTCAAGATTATGCACTTTTCCCTAATATGAGTATAGAAGATAATTTGCTTTTTGTGAATAAAGATAAAGAGTTAGCCAAATACCTTTTAGAACTTACAGAACTTACAGAACTTGGAAAAAGATATCCTAATAGTTTAAGTGGTGGACAAAAGCAAAGAGTGAGTTTGTGTAGAGCGATGATGAACAGACCAAAACTTCTTCTTATGGATGAGCCTTTATCTGCTCTTGATCCAGCTATGAGAATAAAACTTCAAAATGAAATTTTACTTTTGCATAAAGAGTTTAATACTACAACTATTATGGTAAGTCATGATCCAAGTGAAATATATAGACTTGCAAATCGGGTAATTGTTTTAAAAGAAGGTTTGATATTAAATGACGGAAATCCTCGGGAAATTCTTTTAAAAACAAATGGCTCTCAAAAGTTTTCTTTTGAAGGGGAAATTTTAAATATTATTAAAGTTGATGTGATATATATAGCTATCATCTCTATTGGACAACAAATTGTTGAAATAGTTATATCAGAAGAGGAATCACACCATTTAAAAATTGGAGACACAGTCAATGTTGGTACAAAAGCTTTTTCTCCTATTATAAGTAAATAGTTTATTATTTTATGTAAAAAGAAATTATATAAGGAAAAATATTGTTTAATTTAACTGATATAGAATTAATGGAATATATAAAAGAGGATATTCCATATTTTGATTTGACTACATATACTCAAAATTGTAGTGATAAAAAAGCTCGATTGGAAATATATACTAGAGAAGATACTTTAGTCTCTTGTTCTGAAGAATCTGCAAGGATTGCTAAACTTCTTGGTTGTAAAGTTGAAACATGTGTATCTTCAAAAACTTTGGCAAAAAAAGGAGATGTTTTACTTTCATTTAGTGGAGACTATGAAAAAGTTCATCAAGCATGGAGGTCATCACAAGTTATTTTAGAGTATAGTTGTAAGATGGCAAATTATGCCTATGAAATGAAAAAAATAATGCTCAAATCAAATCCAAATATTGAACTTTTAGCAACACGTAAAACTTTTCCTTTTGCAAAAAGGTTTTGTATAAAATCTATTATGAATGGTGGAGCAATGCCGCATCGTTTAGGATTAAGTGAAACTATACTGTTTTTTCCTAATCATAGATTGGTATATAAAAGTGATGAAGTTTTTTATGATGAAGTAAAAAAGATAAAAGCAAAAACACCAGAAAAAAAGGTTGTAGTAGAATCAGAAAGTTTAGAAGACTCTATCTCTTTAATGCAAGTGGGTGTTGATGTTATTCAGCTTGATAAAGTGAGTGTAGAGCTTTTAGAAAAAGTTATAAAGTACAAAAATAAACATTTTGTACATGTAAAGATATTAGTAGCTGGTGGAGTAAATATAAAAAATGCAGATAAATATGCCAAAAGTGGCGTAGATGGAATAGTCACTAGTGCTATTTATTTTAATGGCATGACTGACATTGGATGCAAAATGAGCATAATATAGGAATAAATATGACTCAAGAAGCATGGTTGAGCAAAAGATTGAGTGATGGACAAGTTTTATGTCAAGCGTGTGCGCATGCTTGTAAACTTCAAGAAGGGGAGTATGGGATTTGTGGTGTGCGTCAAGTTCAAAAGGGAGAATTACAACTTTTAGTGTATGAACTGGTTAGTGCTGCTCATATTGATCCCATAGAAAAAAAACCAATGTTTCATTTTCTTCCAACGAGTAAAGCATTTTCAGTTGGAACTATTGGTTGTAATTTTTCGTGCCTATTTTGTCAAAATCACAGTATCTCTCAATATCCAAAAGAAAATAGTCATAAGATAGTTGGACAAAAGCTTACATGTAAAGAAATTGTTGCCCTTGCAATTGAGCATCAATGCCAATCTATTGCCTATACGTACAATGAACCTATTGTATTTTTTGAGTATACCTATGAGACTGCAAAACTAGCACATGAGAGTGGATTAAAAAATATTTATGTAACAAGTGGTTTTGAAACTCGTAAAGCCATAGATTTACTCGCTCCATTTTTAGATGGAATGAATATAGATATAAAAAGTTTTTCTGATGAGTTTTATAGAAAAATTTGTGGAGCAAGATTGAAACCTGTTTTAGAAGCTGTAAAGTATGCATATCAAAAAAGAATTTGGATAGAGATAACAACACTTTTGATTCCAGATAAAAATGATTCTGATGAAGAGATTCGTAGTATTGCAAAATTTATAGCTAGTGTAGATACTTCTATACCCTGGCATCTTTCAGCATTTCATCCCACATATAAAATGCTTGATACTCCAAATACACCAAAAGCAACATTAAGAAGAGCATATAAAATAGCACAAGAAGAGGGATTAAAATATGTTTATGTAGGAAATATTGATGATGAGGATTATGAATCTACGTATTGTCCTCGTTGTAAAGAAAAAGTTATAAAAAGAGAAGGACACATTGGACAATATGTAACAAATAAACTTAATGAAAAAGGAATTTGTTGCTATTGTGGATATAAAATAGAAGGTGTCTGGACATAAAAAAGAGTAGAAAAGTGCGTATATTAGGGAAAAGTGCACATAAATTGAAAAAAAAAGCAATATTTGGTGCAAAATTAATTTTTTTCAGGTATAATTGTTACCTTGAAAAGTGATTTAAAGTTTTCTATTTAATCAGTTTTTATTTGTTGACTTTAGTGAGCAGTAAAACCGTGACAAAAAACTTCATTTTATATTTTAAAAAAAGCTCATTTAGAGAATAAACAAAAAGGAATTGCAATGGCAGATTTAGTAAATGGATCAGTAAAATGGTTTAACAGTGAAAAAGGTTTTGGATTTATCCAACCAGATGATGGTGGAAAAGATGTATTCGTTCATTTTCGTCAAGTAAATAACTCAGGATACGGACGTGTATCTTTAGAAGAAGGCCAAAAAGTTACTTATACTGTTGGTGAAGGCCAAAAAGGTCCTCAAGCA
Source organism: Sulfurospirillum arcachonense DSM 9755 (assembly GCF_000597725.1). Classification (GTDB taxonomy): domain Bacteria; phylum Campylobacterota; class Campylobacteria; order Campylobacterales; family Sulfurospirillaceae; genus Sulfurospirillum_A; species Sulfurospirillum_A arcachonense. The sequence continues at coordinate 5,217 of NZ_JFBL01000001.1, read as the reverse complement.
GAAAACGTTACTGCTTTATAATAACGCAACGAGCGAAATATTTTCGCTCGTTACCCCTTTCTCACATAAATCCCCAAAATTGTAGTATAATTCGCCTAAATTAAAATATTAATGGCATATCTTATGATTCACAATGAAATTTTCTATCTTTTTTCCATAATCTCTATAGGTTATATTCTTGGTAATATAAAAATAAAAGGTTTTTCTCTTGATATTACTGCTATGCTCATAGTTGCACTTGTAGCTGGACATTTTGGTATGGTGATATCCGATGAGTTTAAATTTTTTGGTTTAGCTATTTTTATTTATGCCGTTGGTTTACAATCAGGTCCTGGTTTTTTTGAAACTATTAAAAAAAATGGTGTAAGATTAAATTTATTGGCAATACTTTTAGTTTCGCTTATCTTTATAGTGATTTTAGTTGTTGGTATGTATATGAAATTACCTACTGGAACAATAGAAGGTATTTTTGCAGGCTCATTAACAAGCGTACCTGCTTTAGCTTCTGCATTGGAAGTAGAAAATGATCCTTCAATTTCTGTTATATTTGGGTTAGTCTATCCTTTTTGTATTGTTGTTACTGTTTTATTTATTCGTATTTTACCTATTCTTTTTAGAGTGGATTTAAATAAAGAGATAGAACTATATGAAGTAAATCAAAGAGCAAAATATCCAGATGTTTTTACTAAAAATTATAAAATTACAAATGATAACTTTAAAAATTCAGATATTAAAAAATCTCAAATTGAAGATATGACAGGTGCTATTATTGAAAGAATTGAGCTACATGAAAACAATGAAAATATAGATGAAAATCCTATTCTTAATATTCATGATATTTTAAGAGCTTCAGGAACTGCTACTGAGTTAAAAAAACTAGAGATAATTTTAGGTGAAGAGATAAAAGAATCAGTTGAGTTTCATGATGATATGAAAGTGTATAGATTATTGGTTGCATCACCAAAAATAGTTGGTAAAAAAATAGCTCAATTAACTCAATTACAATCACTTCGTACTGTGATTACAAAAGTAAGACGCTCAGGCATAGATATCACGCCATATCCTGGATTGACATTAAGATTAGGAGATAAACTTTATGTGGTTGCTCCACAAGAATATGGTCAAAGAGTGACAAAAATCATAGGAAATGATTTACTTAAATACCCAGCAGCAGATTTTTTACCCATCTCACTAGGTATTGTTTTAGGTATATTATTAGGGAGTATTCCTTTTACTTTTCCAGGTATTGGTAGTATTAAACTGAGTTTTGTTGGAGGGATTTTACTTACAGCTATTATTCTAGGTAGATTAGGACGAATTGGACCTATTGTTTGGCAGTTATCACCTCATTCAACAAGTATGATGAAAACACTGGGGCAGTTAATATTTATGGCTACAATTGGAACAAATGCAGGTAAGTATCTTGTTGAAGCAATCTCCTTAAATGGATTTATCCCAGTTTATATAGCACTAGGTGGGCTAATATTACCAATTTTAATAGTGACAGTTATATGTAGAGTGTTTTTAAAGATGAATTTTATAAATATATTAGGATTACTTTCTGGTGCTATGGTATCGACTCCAACATTAAGCATGATAAACAATACAACAAAGACTGAGTATTCATCTATAGCTTATGCAGCTGTTTACCCTATGTCTTTAGTGTTGATGATACTTTTTGCACAACTTGGTATGAAAATATTTTAAATCATAATTATTATAAATAAAATAAGGGTATTTAAGAATAAGAAGTAGTGGATTATGATAATATTATCTCTATAAAAATTTATGGAGATATAATGAGAATTTTTTTATTTCTTTTATTATTACTCAGTATATCTTTAAATGCTACTATATTAAACTTAACTGATGAAGAAAAAAATTATATTGGTCAAAAGCATATTCTTAAAGTTTCAAATGAATTAGATTGGTATCCTTATGATTTTAATCAACAAGAAAAAGCAAAAGGGTATGCTGTTGATTATTTTAAACTTTTAGCAACTAAAATTGGTTTAGATGTTGTATTTGTTACTGATAACTGGAAAAGTTTAAATAAAAAGTTTATAACAGGTACATTAGATGTTTTATATCCTGCGAGAAAAACTCAAGAAAGAGAAAAAATAGCACTTTTCAGTGATGAGTTTTTAAAAATGCGTCTCTCACTGATTACACAAAGCAAAGAAAAAAAGATTAAATCTTTAAATGATATGGATGGTAAGATTTTAGCAGTGATTAAAGGTTGGTCAAGTGCAGAATTGATAAAAAAGAAATATAAACGTATTATATTTTTAGAGTTTAGTACTTCAAAAGAAGCATTAGAAGCAGTAGCTTTTGGTTTAGCAGATGCTACAATTGAAGATTTTTTTACTGCAAATTATATTATAAAAAAGCAGATGCTTTCTAATCTTCATATTGCTTCAAAAATAACTATTGATGGTGGTGAGAGTTATAGTTTACATCTAATGTTTCAAAAAAACAATCAAATTTTACAAACACTTTTTAATAAAGCAATAAGTAGTGTAACAGAAGAAGAGTTGTTGAAAATAAAAAATAAATGGTTAGGTTCATCTGCTAATATAAAGAGCATAATCATTAGTTCAGAAGAAAAAAAATATTTACAAAATAAAAAAATTATAAATATGTGTATTGATCCTAATTGGATGCCTTTAGAAAAAAATAAAAATGGGCAACATATTGGGATGTCTAGTGAGTATATCAATCTTATAGAAGAAAAAATCAATATACCAATAAAGCTTATTAATACAAAGAGTTGGTCAGAGTCTCTTTCTTTTGCGCAAAAAAGAAAATGTGATATTTTATCATTAGCAATGCAAACACCTCAAAGAAAATCGTATATGAATTTTACAAAACCATATCTTAATATACCACTTGTTTTAGTCTCTAAAGTGGATAAAATTTTTTATCCAGAGTTAAATACAATTAAAGGAGAATCAATTGGTATCGTATCAGGGTATGGGTATAGAAATTTTTTTAGAGTAAAATACCCAAATATAAATTTAGTAGAAGTAGAGAGTATAAAAGATGGATTGGATAGAGTAGAGAAAGAAGAGCTTTTTGGATTTATTGATACATTACCTACTGTTGCATATCAAATACAAAGTGATTATTTTGGTTCTTTAAAAATAATAGGTAAATTTGATGAAAAATGGGAATTAGGAATAGCTATAAGAAATGATGCTCCATTATTATTGAGTGTTTTTGAAAAAGCTATTAGTTCTATTGATGAAGAAAAGCACCAACAAATATTAAACAAATGGATTCCTCTTAACTATACTGTTAAAGCAGAGTTTAAATATTTGAGAGAATTATTTTATTTTATTTGTGCAATTATTATATTTATTATTTACAGACATTATCAGCTTCTTTTATATAATAAACAACTAAAAAAACTTTCATTTATTGATAAATTAACCGGTATATATAATCGCTCAAAATTAGATGACATGATGCTTTATGAAAAAAAGCTTTTTGATAGATTTCAAAGGCCTCTTAGTATTATTTTATTTGATATTGATGATTTTAAAAAAGTAAATGATAAATTTGGACATCAAATAGGTGATAAAATTTTACAAGAAATATCACAAATTATACTTGATAACAAAAGAAAAACAGATGTTTTTGGTAGATGGGGTGGAGAAGAATTTTTGCTCATATGTCATGAAACAGATATCAAGGGTGCAGTTGAATTAGCTGAAAAATTTAGAAAAGCAATTTTTGCATATACATTTACAGAGGCAAAATTATTGAGTGCAAGTTTTGGTGTTGCAGAATTTAAAAAAGGTGATAGTATAGAAAAAGTTTTTACTAAAGTAGATGGCGAATTATATAAAGCAAAGAAAAAAGGGAAAAATTTAGTTTTTTACTATGAAGATTAAAACTATTCAATAATATTCGCGTCATTTTTGTCAATTTTAAGATATAATATTTACATAGCAATTGTGCTAAATACCATATGGAGGGTGAATAATGAAAATATCTACACGTATTAGCATATCATTAATTATTTCATTGTTAATTGTAGGCGGGGTACTGATTGGTTTAGCTAATCATAGTATGAATAAAGAACAAAATATTATATTAAGTGAATTTGAAGATAATATGTATATGTCCAGAAAAACAGAGTTAAAGAATGAAATAGAAATAGTAAAAGGTATTGTTCAAGCTCAGTATAGTGCTCTTAAAAAAGAGGGTAAAGATGATAAAGAAATAAAATATACTATTAAAGAGACATTAAGAGGTTTGAAATTTTTTAAAGATAAAAGCGGTTATGTTTTTATTTATGAACATGATGGTACAAATGTACTTTTCCCTATAAAACCTCAGTTAGAAGGGAAAAATTTAAACCAAATTAAAGATAAAAATGGTGTTTTTGTTATCCAAGATTTAATAAAAGCAGCCAAAAATGGTGGTGGTATAGTTGCTTATTTATGGCCAAAGAAAAAAGATGCTGTTCCAGAACAAAAATTTAGTTATGCAACTAATTTTGAACCGTATAATTGGATGATTGGAACAGGAGTATATGTTGATAATGTTCACAGAGAAATTACTGTTATAAGAGATAGAGTTAATAAAACTATTGTTGAAGAGATAGCTTTTTTTATACTTGTAGCGTTAGGGCTTATAGTTATGAATATTTTAGTAAATATGTTTCTTATTAAAAAAGTAGTCTCAACCCCACTAAACAATCTTATAGATAGAACAAATGATCTTTCAAGTGGAGATGGAGATTTAACAAAAAAATTAGAAATTATAGGACGTGATGAAATAGCACAAGCGAGTGAAGGAACAAACGCCTTCATAGAAAAAGTAAGAATACTTATAGCAGATGCAAAAAACCTATCAAATGAGAACTCTTCTATAGCACATGAACTCTCAACAACATCACTTCAAGTAGGAAAACTCTTAGAAGAGTCAACTGATGTAGTAAATACTACAACAAAACAAGCAGATACTATAAAAAATGAGATGGGATCAAGTATAGATGAAGCAAAAACATCTAAAGAAGATTTGATTCAAGCAAATGTATTTCTAAAAGAAGCAAACCAAGCAATCCTTGATTTGACAGAAGAAATAAAAGTAAGTGCAGCAACAGAAATAGAATTAGCAGTAAAAATACAACAACTTAGCCAAGATACAGAACAAGTAAAAGATGTTCTTCAAGTAATAGGAGATATTGCAGATCAAACAAACCTTCTT